>NZ_LBDA02000058.1 GCF_000980885.2 Streptomyces malaysiense
CCCCCTCTCCCTCCGCTCGCTCGCACCTCCCCGCCAGGAGTCGCTCCGGCCATGCCAGGAACCATGTCCGCCCCCGTGCTCACCACCGTGCTGACGGCCGCGGTGCTGCACGCCGTCTGGAACTCGATCGCCCACCGGATACCGGACAAGCTCACCGGTTTCACGCTGATCAGCGTCGCGTGCACCGGATGCGCGGCCGTCCTGGTCTGCCTCGCCCCGTTGCCCCCGGCGGGCGCCTGGCCGTTCCTCGCGGCCTCGGCCGCGCTCCAGGTCACCTCGCAGCTGTTCCTGCTGCGCGCCTACCAGCTGGGCGACTTCGGGCAGATGTACCCGCTGGCCCGCGGGGTCGCCCCGCTGCTCGTGGCCATCGCCTCGGTGACCCTGCTCGGCGGCGCGCTGACGATGCTCCAGGCGGCCGGCGTCCTCCTGGTCTCCGGAGGCCTCGCCACCCTCGCCCTCGCCTCCGGCCGCATCCGCCGCGCCCAGTTGCCGGCCCTCGGTGCCGCGCTCGGCTCGGGCACGATCATCGCGTCGTACACCCTGGTCGACAGCCTGGGCGTACGGCACTCGCCCGACGCCCTCGCCTACACCGCCTGGCTCTTCCTGCTCCAGGGCCCGCTCATGCCACTGATCGCGCTGGCCAGGCGCCGGGGGAAGCTGCTCGCCCAGGTGCGGCCGGTCCTCGGCACCGGGCTGCTGGGCGGGGTGCTGTCCATGACGGCGTACGGCCTGGTCGTCTGGGCCCAGGCGCACGGCGAGGTCGCGGCGGTCGCGGCGCTGCGGGAGACGGGCATCCTGGTCGCCGCGATCATCGCGACACTGCTCTTCCGGGAGCCGTTCGGACGGCTGCGGCTGGTGGCCGGGGCGGTGGTCCTGACGGGGATCGGACTCATGCGCTGAGGCGGCGGCGCCGCCGTACCGGCAGGACTCATGCGCCGAGACGGCAGCGGACCGTCGTACCGGCAGGGCTCGTGTGCGTGCGCACCAGGTCGGCCACCAGGTTGACCAGGAGCAGGCCGCGGCCGCCGCTCCGGCCCGGGATCGCGGGGCGGCGCCCGGCCAGCGGATCGGTCAGCCGGCCCCCGTCGCGCACCTCGCACAGCACCCGGCCGCCCCGCGACGCCCACACGGTCAGCGTGCCCCGGCCGCCGCCGTGCACCACGCTGTTGGTGGTCAGCTCGGCGGTGACCAGCGCGAGATTCTCCAGCGCCTCACCGGCGAGCCCGAGCCCCGCGCCGTGGTCCGCGGCCAAGTGCCGCACCAAGGAGAGCCGTTCGGCGTCGAAGGCGGCGTGGAGCACCCCGGGACCGGCGTCCGGGGCGGGCGGCAGCGGGACGTTGTGCCGGGCGACGGCGCCCTCCGGGTCGTAGACCGGGCTGGGCCGCTCCTCGGCGCCCTCGATGACGACGGGATGGGTGGTCCATGCCTCGGCCAGCGCCCGCGGGTCCAGCGCGGCGGTGTCGTACGGGCACAGGATGGTGATCTCCCGCCCCCGGAACGCGGCGTTGATCAGCGCCTCGTGCTGCACGCACGCGGGGTACTCGGCCGGGCCGCGCCCCGCCCAGACCGGCTCGCCGATGATCCGGGTACGCCGTCCGGGCGGCTGGGCGTCGGCGAAGGCGCACAGCACACCGGGGATGATCCGGCCGGGGTTGCGCCCGGCCTCCCGCATGTCGAGGAACCGCACCCCTTCCCTCTCGGCGCCCAGCGCGTCCCGGATCAGCTCCAGCTTCTCCCCGGGCACGACGACGGCGACCGGCTCACCGGCGGCCAGCGCGGCGCGGACGAAGGGCACGGTGCCGTCGAGGTAGGCACGCGGTCCGCCGTAGAAGAGCGCGGGGTGCGCCAAGGGCTCGCCGCTCATGAGGCACCTCGTTTCCCGGCGGTGTGCGCCACGCCCGCGCCTTCCCCCGGCGGCACGAACCATGCGGCCCGTCTCGCGCGCGGTCCGGGCCCCCTTTCGGACACGGGGGGTGTAGGCGTCCGCACGCAGGGCAGGCGACCGCATGGTGCCCATGGACCGAGCGGGAGGGGAGACATGACCTCAGCGGGACTCGCAGCCCACACCGTGCGACTGAACGCCCTGGTGATCGATACCCGGCGGAAGAACGGGCGTGCCCTTCTGACGGCCCGTGGGGAACTGGTCCACGGCGGCACGGACACCCTGGGCGACGCCCTGGCCGCCCTGCCGCCGGGCACCACCGCGGTCGAACTTGACCTGGCCGGGGTGTCCTTCCTGGACACGGCGGGGCTCGCCTGCCTGGACCTGCTGCGCGAGTACGGCCGTCACCACGGTGTACGGGTCACCACGCACGGCTGGCGGGGCCAGCCGCGCCGCGTCCTCGAACTGGTGGGCCTGGACACGACGGACCCGCTGCGGGCCGACGGGGCCACCGCATGCCCCGACCTCCCGGTCCGCACCGCCTCGGCGGTCGCCCGGGAACGCGCCGAGCAACTGGACCTGCTGCGCCTGGAGATAGCCCAGCTGCGCCAGGCCCTGGACTCCCGCCCGGTGATCGACCAGGCGCGCGGCGTCCTGATGGCCGCCCACGGCTGCACCCCCGAACAGGCCTGGGAGGTCCTGCGCGAGGCCTCCCAGAACTCCAACACCAAACTCCACCGCATCGCCGCCGCCATCACCGCGAGCGCGGCCCCCGGCGGGCCACCCCCACCGGAACCCCTGCGCCGCGCCCTGCGCACGGCCGCGGCCCGTCACATCCCCTGAGACGCGGGCGACTTCAGTACGGCAGCACGCGCCCCGACGGCGTCCTGCGATCGATCTCCTGCTCCCGCGGCGCGACGGGCCGCCGGCTGACACGTACCCGGATCCGACGGTCCATGACGCCTCCTCCTGCCGACATCGGTAGGAGGTCCGTGCCCACGCGGGCAGGACTTCAAGCCCCCGGAGCGGGTGGGATCTCCACCGGGCCACCGAAGGCCAAAGGCTGGAAACCAGCCAAGACTTCGCGGCGCACCCGTCGACTCTCACCCGGAATGCCCAGTTGATCCGCTACTCCCGGATCGTCAACGGCGCCATTCCGGCCACGCCTCCCGGCACTCAGTCCGGGTCTCCGGTGCTCTTGCCTAAAATCGACCGGGACTCATGTGAAGCCGCATGAGTCCCGGTGCCTACGGGGGGACGAGAGCACTCATGGATCCGATCACGGCAACCGCGGTCGCGGCCGCGGCACTTGTGGCCAAGGGCGCCCTGGAGTCCGCGGGCGGCGAGGCCGGGCGCTCGTCATGGGCCGGCTTCACCCGGCTGACCGACCGGCTGCGGGCCCGATTCGGCGGCGACGACGAGGCGACGGCCGCGCTCGACCAGGTGCACCGGCGCCCGGCCGACGAGGCCGCGGTCACCACGCTCCAGCGGTTCATCCACTCCTACGCCCTGCGCGACCCGCGCTTCGAGGCCGACCTGGGCACGCTGGTCGCGGAAGCGGGCGCATCGAACGGTGGGCGCGGCAACGTGAACGCCACGGTCATCAAGAACGCGACGACGTTCAACGAACAGGTCACTTTCCAAGGTGGCCTGAACATCAACTGACGCCCGCCCGGCCGGCGTGCAAGGGCGCGCCTCCGTCCCTGGTGGCGGCCACCTGCCCCCGGGTGGCTCTTTCAGCCATGCCCGCACCGGCCTTCGCGCCCGGTTCCGCCCGTGTCGCCGTGCTCCCGAAAGGCCACGCCCTTTGTCCGACATCACCGGGTCCGAGACCGCCGACGATCCCTGGACCGAGGACGCCACCGGCGAGGACCCGCCCCCGCCCGATTCCGCGGGTGGCCCGGCCGTGCCCGACGGGGACGGCCCGGTCAACGAGACCGAGGCCCTGCGCCTGCTCACTCTGGGCGGACAGGAGGCACAGGAGCGGGCCGAGGCCGATCACGCGGCCTCGATCGCGGACCGGATCGCCGAACGGCTGCGGGAGCAGGCGCCAGGGCTGAGCATCCACAACCTCACCCTCTTCAACGACACGGTGTCCTTCCGCGGCGGTCTCGCCTTCGGCGGCGCGGCGGGCAGGGCCGGCCGCGCCGGGAGCGGCCTCGTACCGATCACGGAGGACGTACGGAACGCGCAGGTCGAGCACTTCGTAGCGCCGAGCCGCTACCCGGAGATCCTGGACGCCCTCGGGGAACACCGCCTGGTGGTGCTGGCCGTCGGACCCGGTTCCGGGCGCTACGCCACCGCGGTCAACCTCCTCGCCGAGGCACTGGCCCTGCATGTGGCGGACGGCCCGCCCGGCGGCTGCCACGAGGTCACCGACCTGGGTGCGGCCACCGCGCACGACTGGGTCCCGCCGCACGAGAACGCGGGCTACCTCCTGACACTGGAGGAGGCCGCGCAGGACATCGTCCGTGACATCGACCTGAGCTGGCTGCGCGCGACGGCCGCCAAGGTCGCAAAGACCCACTCCTTCATGGTCGTCGTCACCGGCGCACCACGGGGCGCGCTGGCCCGCGCGGCTGAGGAATCGCCCTACGTGTGCGTCGAGTTGGGTGACCTCGACCTGGTCGAGGTGGTGCGACACCGGGTGCTCGGACCCGCTCCCGAGCCCGTGCGGGCCGCCCGCCTCGAACGGGAACTGTCCGCTTGCCGCGCCCTGGACGCCCTGCGCGAGCAGCCGCGGCTGGAGGTCGCCGTGCGCATCGCGCGGGCACTGCGCACCGGACGGGACCTGGCAGCCGAGGTGGCGCGGCTGCGTGACCCGAGCGGGCAGGTGCACCAGTGGTTCCTGCGGAACGAGGGCCGCGAGGGCCAGGGGGACGCCGCCGCCATCTGCTTCGCGCTCGCCGCCGCCGTGCACGACGGAATGACCTACCTCACCGTGGCCGACGCCGCGCTGAAACTGCACACGGCCGTCGTGGACCCCGCACCGGATCCGGCCGCGATCCGGTTCGCGGCACGGCTCGCCCAGGAGCAGCCGTGGCTGACCATGGCCTCGCCGGACGGCAGTCCGAATGCCGCGCCCCGCCTCCGGTTCCGCAACCCGCTGCTCCCACAGGCGGTCCTGTCCTACGCCTGGACCCACCTGGACGGCTTTCGCGCGCCGCTGGTCGACTGGCTGCGGGTGAGCCTGTGGCGCGCCCCGGACCCGGCCGTACGGGCCCAGGCGGCCGTGGCGGCGGGCATCCTCGCCTGGAGCGACCCGCACCACGCGCTGCACCGGTTCCTGAAGGCATGGGCCGGCAGCAAGTCGGTGCCGATCCGGCAGGGAGCGGCCACCGCGCTCGCCGTGGTCGCCCAGCGTGCCGAGCACACCGCCTGGGTGTGGGCGTTGCTGGAACAGTGGGTGGGCACGGGCGGCTCGGCCCTGGACCGTCGCCTCGCCAAGACCGCCGCCACCGCGGTGCGCGGCCTGCTCGGCCGGCAGGACCCCCGTCGAGCCCTGGCCGTGCTGCGTGCCGCGCTCGACTGGGGGGACGACTGGGGGCATCTGGCACCGGTCGCCTGGAGCTCCGCCCATCTGATCGACCAAGGGGCGGAACGAGAGGTACTCGCCGCGCTGCTCGCCTGGTCCGCCCCGCAGGACCTCTCCCCCATGGTGGCGAAGACCCTGTCGGTGTTCCTGTTCACAGTGCTCCAGCCGTACGGCGGTGACGGCGCCGCGGGGCCGCCGGCCGGCAGGCCGCCGCGCCTGCTGACCGCCGCACCCGGGCTCGGCCCGGAGCTGGAGGAGCTGTGGGCGCGCGCCCTGGCCCGCAAACCCGTGCAGGATCGCGCCCTGGAGGCGCTGCGGGTCTGGATCGACCAGTACGCGAGCCGGGACCGCGCCGCATTCGAGTCGCTGCGAGTGCTGTTGACCAAAATCGCCCGCCGGCCCGGCAAACACCGCCAGCGGCTCGACTACTGGCTCGCCAGGTGGGCCGCGGACCCGGCCAGGCCGTCGCCGACGGCGGCGCGGCTCCTGCACGCCGTACGTGAACTCCCCTGACAGTCCCAAGCCGCCACGCCCAAAGGACGACGAAACCGTGCAACAGACCACGTACAACCCTGTGTTGGAGGTACAGGACCTCTCGCCGCTCAGGCTGCTCAGCCCGCTTCGCCCGCCGGTGCCGGGCCGGGCGCTGGTTCTCGTGCCGTACGAAGGCGCCGCGGTCACCGTGTGGCCGGGCGACGCCATCCCCTCCGCGCGTTTCGGCGCCTGGCAGAAGGTCTTCACCGTCGACACCGGCGATCACCGCCTGATCCTGACGCTGCCGCTGCTGAGCCGGGACGCCACCTTCGCCTTCCAGAGCTCCCTGGCGCTGACCTGCCGTGTCACCGACCCGGCCGCGGTCGTGGACCGGGGTATCCGGGACATGGCCGCGGCCCTCGCGGATCCACTGCGGCGCATCCTGCGGCAGACGTCGCGCTGGTACGACATCGCCGAGTTCCACGAGGCCGAGCAGGCACTGAACGACGCCGTGCACGACATCGTCGGGGACGACGCGATCCACCTGTCGGGCATACAGGTGGAGTTGCTCGTCGACGCCGAGGAAGTCGCCACCAGCGGGCGGCAGTTCCGTGACGTCGTACGAGAGACCCGGCTCGCCGACCTGCGCCGCCGGCGCCATCTGGACATGCTCCGCGCCGACGGAGCGGAAGGACTGATCGCCGAGATCCTGGAGCGGGAGGGGCCGGCCGCCGCCTGGAAGTACATCGAGAAGGCCGAGGAGGCCGAACGGGCCGAGTTGCGCGCGACCCTGGAGATGATCCTCAAGCGCGGCGACAAGGACCGCGAACCGTTCGAGATCGCCGAGGCGGAGCGGGCGGTGCTCCACCGCGTGCTCGGCGGCTCGGCCGCTCCCTTCGGGGGTATGCGCGGGAGCCGACTGCGGGGTTCCGCGCTGCCGGCCGCGCCGGCCGCCGGGAAGCCGGCGTACGAGACCCCCGAGGGCATCGAGGCCGCCCCCGTGCCGGCTCCGGTGCCGCCCTCGGAAACGTCCGCACCGCCCGTGTCGTTCACCGACGGGCCGCCGGAGGACGAGCCTCTCGGACCCGGCGACGACGGTACGACCGCCCCACCCGCGTCCTCCCGCCGGTACGACCCCCGCCCGCACGCCCCCTCGGCGGCGGACAAGCCTGCCGCCGGGGAACCTCGGAAGGCCAGCCGGGTCCGCGGCCTGCGGGGCGGTACACGATGACCCTGCCCACCGAACCGGCCTCGGACCCGGTCCCGGGCCGCGCCGCCCACGCTGCCCACGCGCACGACGAGCCGGGTCTGCTGACCCTCAGCGTGTGGACGGAACGCCGCCCCGGCCAGGGAGAGGACGCCGAGCCCCTGCTCATCCACCACCAGGACACCGCGCACGGGCTGCTCGCCGTCTTCGACGGGCTGGGCGGCTCCGGCTCCGCCACCGCCTGGCACGACGGCCTCGGCGAGCCACGGTCGAGCGCCTGGGTGGCCTCCCGGCTGGCACGCCTCGGCACGGAGTCGTGGTTCGCGGGGCAGTACGAGGAACACCGCGCGCGGGACCCACGGGTCTCCACGCTCCCCGGGCACCTGCGATGGCTGTTCCGCGCCTTCGAGCCGACCGCCCGCCGCAGCAAGGTGGTCGGCTCGATGCGGCGGCAGCTGCCCACCACCCTGGCCGCGCTGCGTTACGCGGTACGGGAGGGCAGACTGGAGTGCGAGGCGATGTGGGCCGGCGACTCCCGCGCTTATCTCCTCACCTCCGACGCCGGACTGCGCGCGGTCACTCGCGACCACACCGACGAGACGGACGCCCTGGCCCAGCTCGTCCAGGACCCGCAGATGACCAACGTGATCTGCGCGGACCGGGAGTTCCAGGTGGATTTCCACCGCCGGGACTTCACCGGCGGACGGTACGTGCTGGTGTGCGCGACCGACGGGTTCTTCGGCTACGTGCACACCCCCGGCGACTTCGAGCACGTCCTGCTCTCCACGCTGTCCCGGGCCGGGTCCGCGGCGGCCTGGGCCGACGACCTGGCCGCGACCGTCTCCGCGTACACGGGCGACGATGCCTCCCTGGCCGTGGTCGCGCTCGGCTACCAGGACTTCGCGGAGGTTCGCCGGCACATGGCGCCACGCTTCGCCGAGCTGCACCAGTGGACCTCGGCGATGCCGGACCCGCGTGACGGCGAGGCCATGCGCCGCTGGCGGGCGGCGAGCTGGGACCGCTATCGCGAGGAGTACGAGGCGTGGATGCCGCCTCTTCCCGGCGCGCCGACGGAGTCCGGGCCGGATGAGGAACCTCGCACGGAAGGCGGCGGGAAGTGAAGCTGGGCGACATCGTGGGCGGCTACCGCATCACCACACAACCGACCAACGCGGGCGGCGGGAAGTGCATGTGGGCGTTCGCCGAGAAGGACGGCGAGAGGGGCGGCGAGGAGTACTTCGTCAAACAGTTCCTCGCGCCCAAGCTGCCGCGCCCCGGCGGGGGCGGCAGCGAGCGGAGCAGGCTGGCCCGGCTCCGGCTGTGCGAGGAGTTCGAGGAGCGGCACCGTTCGATCATGGGCCGGCTCAAGCCAGATGTGCACGGCGCCGGCCATCTGGTGCTGGCCACGGACTTCTTCGCACACGGCAGCACCTACTACAAGGTGACGGCCCGTATCGACACCTCCACCCTGGAGAAGCCGCAGCTGCTGGAACCCCGGCACAAGGCCGTCCTGCTCAAGACCCTTGCCGTGAGCCTGAATCTGCTGCACGGCATCGACATCGTGCACGGGGACCTCAAGCCGGCCAACGTCCTCGTGCAGCGGTACGGCGGCAACTCCTTCCACGTGGCCAAGCTGATCGACTTCGACGACTCCTATCTCTCGGGCAGTCCGCCGGGCCGGGACGACATCGCGGGCGACTCGCTCTACGGCGCCCCGGAGTGGCGCGGGTACGTCCAGGGCGACGAGTCCGTACAGCCGCGGCAGCTGACCACCGCCGTGGACATCTTCGCGCTCGGGCTGATGACCCATCACTACCTCACCGGCTCCCTGCCCCGGTACGACGACCGCTTCGGCTCGCCCGCCGACGCCGTCAACGCCCGCGCGGACCTGCGGCTGGACCCCCGGCTGACAGACCCCATGCAGAACCTCCTGCGCAGGATGCTCTCCCGCGCCCCCTCCAGCAGGCCGCGCGCCTCCGGGGTCATCTCCGCTCTCAAGGACCCGAACGTGTGCGCCCTCCAGCACCGCCGTCCAGGCACGGCCGACGGCACCTCCGGGAGCACCTCCAGGGGCTCGACGGGCTCCGGCCGCCCGGACGCCGCCGCCGCTCCCCGCGCGGACGGCGCGCCCGACGGTCCGCCCCGCACCAGCCGGCTGCGCACCAACGTGCCCGGACCCACCCGGCCGCGCACCACCACCGACAAGCCGTCCGCCGGTCCACCGGCGGGCGACGCGACGCGGGTCTCTCGCGTCCGCATCAACCTCGGGGACCGGCGCGGCGCCGGCCCCCGCACGAAGCCCACGGGCACGGCACGCCCGCTGGACACCAGGAACGACCAGGAGGACACGACCACATGAACCCGGCTGCCGCCCCCTACCAGGGCAACCTCCAGTACGCGGTCGACATCGTGCTGTGCATCGACGCGACCGGCAGCATGAACCCCGTCCTCGGCTCGGTCAAGGAGAGCGCCCTCACCTTCCAGCAGCGGCTGGAAGCGGTCATGCGGGACAAGGGGAAGGCCATCAGCCAGCTACGCGTCCGCACGGTCGCCTTCCGCGACTTCGGCGACAACGAGGACGACGCCATCGAGCAGACGGGGTTCCTCACCCTGCCGGAGCAGGCCGAGGAGTTCCGCGGCTTTCTCGGCGGGATCCAGGCCCGGGGCGGCGGTGACCGTCCCGAGTCCGGTCTGGAGGCCCTCGCCCTGGCCGTCGGCTCCCCCTGGGAGTCCGGACTCGACCGCCGCCGTCATGTGATCGTCATGTTCACCGACGCTCCCGCCCACCCGCTCGGCGGCCCGCACTCAGCCCTCCAGCGCTACCCCGCAGCGGTCCCGCGCAGCGCGGACGAACTCTTCGAGCGGTGGGGGTACGCCGGCAGCCAGGAAGCCGTCATGGAGCAGTCCGCCAAGCGCCTCGTGCTCTTCGCCCCGGACGAGGAGCCCTGGAACGAGATGCAGGAGGACTGGGACATGACGCTCCACTTCCCGTCCAAGGCCGGTCACGGCCTTGAGGAGTTCGAGATGGACGAGATCATCGACACGATCGCGAACAGTCTCTGACCATGTCCGCGACCGACCACCGTACGGCCACCCTGCGCTGTTCCGACGCCCTCCTGTGCCGCCACGGGGACAAACTCACGATCAGCTGGCACGACGGCGGCGCCCTCACCGCGCCCGTCTCCTGGTGCCGGGACATCCGGGCCGACCGGACGGACGAAGGAGGCGTCCAGATCGTCCTGCGCCTCGTCCCGGTGCGGGGGAACCCGGGTACCTCCCTGATGGTCGTACGCCTGCACACGGAGCCCGACGACTCCCTCCCGGCACGGGAGTTCGCGGAGATCCTCAGCAGGGAGCTGGGGCTGCCCGGGGAACTCCCGCCCGCGGAGCCCCGGTTGCGGCTCGTCCCGCGTGCGGACCCCGGCTGGGTCGTCTCCCTGCCGGGCGCGGCGACGGAGGCGTTCTACGAGGACGTCCTGCGCCGGTCGGCCGGGACCCGGGAGGGCTGAGGCGGGCATGGCGGCTTCCCCCACCTGGCTCTGCGCGGCCTGCGGCACCCACAACACGCGCAGTCGGCGCACCTGCCTGATCTGTGACGAGGCCCGGCCCGCCGCACGCGGCGGGACCGGTCGGCCCGGCGGTCCGGCGCGGGCCTGGGAGTGCGTCGAATGCGGCACCCACAACGGCCGCGACAGCCTCGCCTGCGTGGTGTGCGACGCCTCCTGGAAGACCGCGTCCCGCCCGGCCGGGGACGGCCCGGAACCGGCCCCTGGACCGACCCGGAAACCGACCCCGAAACCGACCCCGAAAGCGGCCCCGAAACCGTCTCCGAAGCCGTCACCGTCCCGTCCGGCCGCCCCGAGGAAACCGGGCTCGGGCACGGCCGGGGCGGGCTCGGGCACGAAGGGGCCGGCCTCCGGCACGACCCGCCCGAGGAGTGCGTCGGCCAGTACGGCGGCCTCCTCCGCCGCCTCGGGCAGGAGCAGGACGTCCGCCCCTCCGCCCCTGTTCTTCCCGCCGCCCACCGCACCGGAGCCCGTGCGGGAGCCCGAGCCGCCCAGGACGACCACCGTCCCCCGGCCCACCGCCCCATCACGCTCCGCACACCCGCGCCCCCACGGGACACCGGCACGCCGGCCCACCGGCGGTGGACGCACTCGCCGCCGCTGGCTCAAGGGCTGTCTCGTCGCGGCCCTCGTCCTGTACTTCGGCCCGAGGGCACTGGACGGCTGCATGTCCGTCCTGGACTCGTCTCTCGGCGCGGGCCCCAGCCCGACCGCCGGTCCGACCGGGCCCTCCTGTCCCTCACGGGTCGCGCGGAAGCTGCCGGGCGCGGACGGCGAGGCATCTCTGGTACGCGCCTACCGCACGAGCAACAAGCAGATCACCCTGTGCCGTACGGACGACGACCGGCTGTACTACTACGGGGAGTTCACCGGACGCCCGAGTACGGGCCTCGCGATGGAGGCGGAGAAGACGGACGACGGCTACGTGGCGCGGAACGGCCCCTACCGCTACACGATCCATGACGGCGAGGTCGTCATCACCCGGGACGGCAGCACCATCGGCCGGGAGAAACTCGTCCCGGATCCCTCGCCCAGCTGACCGGCGCCGCCGCCCGGAACATGCCTCGCCGGGCAGCGGCGCGTCGTCACGAGCAGCGAGACCACCCCGTCAGGCGGCGGTCATCCGACAGCGGAATTGCCTTCCGGCGGGGAGCCGGCCCCTGTCCCTGCCGTTCCTCCGATGAAACCTCTGCCGGAGCCCTTTCACAGCCCGTGCCGGTCAAGGACGCTCATCAGCTTCCGCCTGCGCCTCAGTTCCGTTCGCAGACCGTCGCGGGGGTCCCCACCCTGGAGTGGCGACCCCCGCTCTCGCGTACCCTCAGGCGGAAACGGCTCTCCGGGAGAACCTTGGAGTGGGGCGGGTGGGACTCGAACCCACGGCCGACGGATTATGAGTCCGCTGCTCTAACCGGCTGAGCTACCGCCCCATAGCGGCGTGTCGCGTACAAGTGTGCGCGCCGTCTGCCGCAGCATAGCCGCTCATACGATCTCCTGCTTCGGATGGTCGGCTTCCGCTCTGCTCACGACGTTGAGGACATCCGCGCAGGCTCGGCGGTTCCCGCGGACATGAAAAAGGACCCCTGAGGGGTCCTCGTTCAGCGTGCTCCCCCGACTGGACTCGAACCAGTAACCTGCCGGTTAACAGCCGGCTGCTCTGCCAATTGAGCTACGGAGGACCGAAGCTCCCCCGACTGGACTCGAACCAGTAACCTGCCGGTTAACAGCCGGCTGCTCTGCCAATTGAGCTACGGAGGATCGCCTCGATTGCATCGAACGCGCCTCCCTGGGTATTCGCCGGGGGGCGGTCGCTCGCTGCGACACATACATTAGCGCAAGCAGGGGGGTGCTCCGCCAATCGGTACCCCCCGGATCCTGCGCCGCACCAGACACCTACACACGGGAAGGGTGGCAGCCATGCGCTACCGGCTCACGTTCATCGCCGGACTGGCCGTCGGTTACGTACTCGGCACACGGGCCGGACGCGAGCGCTACGAGCAGCTGAAGAAGTCCGCTCGTCAGTTCGCCCAGAACCCGGCCGTCCGCAACACCGCCGAGACCGCGGCCCAGCAGGGCCGCGCGTACGCCGGCAAGGCCGTGCACACGGTCACGGACAAGGTGGGCGACCACGTGCCCTCCTCCGTGGCCCAGCGGGTCCGCTCCCTGCGTGACCGCTCGGCGGGCGGCCCGGCCGGCGACGACTGGGGCACCAGCAACACCTAGCCCCGCACGGATGGGGCAATATTCTCCGCATGGGGATAGTCGCCGGCTTGGACAGCTCACCTGATTTCACCCGCATCGTGGTCTGCGACACGGACACCGGTGCCGTGCTCAGGCAGGGGTACGCCGCCCATCCGGTCGATTCCCCGGAGGGCGGCCGCCCGAGCGACATCGACCCCCAGGCCTGGCTGCTCTCCCTCGGGGAGGCCGCCGGCGGCGGCCTGCTGGAGGGTGTCCAGGCCATCGGCGTCTCCGCCCAGCAGCACGCGCTGATCCCCCTGGACGCCCACGGCAACACGGTGCGCCCGGCCCTCGTCGGCGGTGACCGGCGCGCGCAGGTCGCCGCCGCCGATCTCGTGGACGCCGTCGGCTCCCGGGAGGCCTGGGCGGACGCCGTCGGCTGTGTGCCGGGGGCCGCGCAGCCGGTCACCAAGCTGCGCTGGCTCGCCAGGAACGAGCCCGAGAACGCCCAGCGCACCGCCGCCCTGCTCCAGGCCCACGACTGGCTGGTCTGGCAGCTGCTCGGGCGCCCGGCGCGCCGTACCACCGACCGCGGCGGGGCCTCCGGCACCGGGTACTGGTCCGCGGCCACCGGCGTCTACCGCCCCGACCTGGTCGAGCTGGCGCTCGGCCACCAGGCGATGCTGCCGGAGGTGATCGGTCCCTCCGAGGCGGCCGGTACGACTCCGGAGGGGCTGCTGATCTCGGCGGGCACCGGGGAGACCATGGCGGCCGCGTTCGGGCTCGGCATCGGGCTCGGGGACGCGGTGGTGTCCCTCGGCGCGTCCGGTTCAGTGATGGCCGTGCACCCCGAGGCACTGGCCGACCAGTCCGGGATGATCACCTCGCTCGCCGACGCCACCGGCATGCACCTGCCGGTGGTCACCACCCTGAACGCCGTGCGCACCCTGCGCGGCACCGCCGAACTGCTCGGGCTGCCCGACCTGGAGAGCCTGTCCGAGCTGGCGATGAAGTCCACACCGGGCGCGCACGGCCTCGTACTGCTCCCCTACCTGGAGGGCGAGCGCACCCCGAACCTGCCACACACCGCGGGCACCCTCACCGGGCTGCGGCGCGAGTCGATGAAGCCGGAGCACCTGGCGCGGGCCGCGTTCGAGGGCATGCTGTGCGGGCTCGCGGACGCGCTGGACGTGCTGCGCGGGCGGGGGGTGGAGGTGCGCCGGATCTTCCTGCTGGGCCCGGCCGCCGAGCTGCCCGCCGTGCAGGCCGCGGCGCCCTCGCTGTTCGGCGCGCAGGTCGTCGTACCGCAGCCCGCGGACTACACGGCGATCGGCGCGGCCCGGCAGGCGGCCTGGGCACTGGGGGTCTCGCAGGGCACACTGGACCCGCGCACCCCGCCGGCCTGGCAGGGCGCGGCGGCGCAGGTCCTGGAGCCGGGCGACGAGCTGGCGGCCGGGCAGGCGGTACGGCAGCAGTTCACGGCGGTGCGGGAGCAGACGCACCCGGGAGCGTTCCAGTAAGCCGCACGGAACGCCTCAAACCGTCCCGCGACACCCGACACCCGGAAGGCCGCACGGAAATCCGCTGTCGGGTTAATCAGTTGAGGTAACGCGGGTGGAGTGTCGGACGATAGGGGCCAAGGGCAGACCGACCCGCCCCCTGCCGCCCACTCCGAGAGACGTAGCGTGCTCATACGACTTCTACGGACCTATCTCAGGCCCTACAAGAAACCCATCACCGTTCAGGTCCTGCTCCAGTTCCTGCAGACCTGCGCCACCCTGTACCTGCCCACCCTGAACGCCCACATCATCGACAACGGCGTCGTGAAGGGCGACACGGGCTACATCCTGTCCTTCGGCGCCCTGATGATCGGCATCTCGCTGGTGCAGGTCGTGTGCAACATCGGCGCCGTCTACCTGGGTGCCCGCACCGCCTCGGCGCTCGGCCGGGACATGCGCGCCGCCGTCTTCGACCGGGTGCAGTCCTTCTCCTCCCGTGAGGTGGGTCACTTCGGCGCGCCCTCGCTCATCACCCGGACGACTAACGACGTCCAGCAGGTCCAGATGCTGGTCCTGATGACGTTCACGCTGATGGTGTCGGCGCCGATCATGTGCGTCGGCGGCATCGTGCTGGCGCTCGGCCTGGACGTGCCGCTGTCCGGGGTGCTGATCGCGGTCGTCCCGGTGCTGGCCATCTGCGTGACGCTGATCGTGCGCAAGCTGCGGCCGCTGTTCCGCACCATGCAGACCCGCCTGGACAAGGTGAACCAGGTGCTGCGCGAGCAGATCACGGGCAACCGGGTGATCCGCGCCTTCGTCCGCGACGAGTACGAGCAGGCCCGCTTCGGCCGGGTCAACGGCGAGCTGACCGAGATGCAGCTGGCCACCGGGCGGCTGCTGTCCCTGATGTTCCCGATGGTGATGACCGTGGTGAACGTGTCCTCCATCGCGGTGGTGTGGTTCGGCGCGCACCGCATCGACAGCGGCGGTATGCAGATCGGCGACCTGACGGCGTTCCTCGCCTATCTGATGCAGATCGTGATGTCCGTGATGATGGCCACCTTCATGTTCATGATGGTGCCGCGCGCGGAGGTGTGCGCCGAGCGCGTCCAGGAGGTCCTGGACACCGGTACCAGCGTGCTGCCCCCGCTCGCGCCGGTCACCGAGCTGCGGCGGCACGGGCATCTGGAGATCCGCGAGGCCGGCTTCCGCTATCCGGGCGCCGAGGAGCCGGTGCTGCGCTCCGTCGAACTGACGGCCCGGCCCGGCGAGACCACGGCCGTGATCGGGTCCACCGGCAGCGGCAAGTCGACCCTGCTCGGGCTGGTCCCGCGGCTGTTCGACGCCACCGAGGGCGAGGTCCTGGTGAACGGCGTGAACGTCCGCGAGGTCGACCCCGAGCTGCTGGCACGGACGGTCGGACTCGTGCCGCAGAAGCCGTACCTCTTCGCGGGCACCGTCGCCACCAACCTGCGCTACGGCAATCCGGACGCCACCGACGAGGAGCTGTGGCACGCGCTGGAGGTGGCGCAGGCCAAGGAGTTCGTGACCGGGCTGGAGGGCGGTCTGGACGCGCCGATCGCCCAGGGCGGCACCAATGTGTCGGGCGGACAGCGCCAGCGGCTCGCGATCGCGCGCACGCTGGTGCAGCGCCCGGAGATCTACCTGTTCGACGACTCCTTCTCGGCACTCGACTACGCCACCGACGCGGCCCTGCGCGCCGCGCTGGCGCAGGAGACCGCCGAGGCGACCGTCGTCATCGTCGCCCAGCGGGTGGCGACCATCCGGGACGCCGACCGGATCATCGTCCTCGACGAGGGCCGGGTGGTCGGCTCCGGCCGGCACCAGGAACTGATGGCGGGCAACGACACCTACCGGGAGATCGTGCTCTCCCAGCTGACGGAAGCGGAGGCCGCCTGATGTCCGGGCCCATGGGACGCATGATGGCCGGGGGCGGCCCCGACCAGCGGTCGATGGACTTCAAGGGGTCGGGCAAACGGCTGGTCGCCCAGTTCCGGCCCGAACGGCTCACCGTGTACGGCCTGCTGGCCTGCGTGGTGGTCAGCGTGGCCCTCAGCGTGGTCGGCCCGAAGATCCTCGGCCGCGCCACCGACCTGGTCTTCTCCGGCATCATCGGCCGGCAGATGCCCGCCGGGGCCACCAAGGCACAGGTGCTGGAGCAGATGCGGGCGCACGGCAAGGGCGCCGTCGCGGACATGCTCCAGAGCACCGACTTCACCCCGGGCAAGGGCATCGACTTCGGCGCGGTCGGCGACGTACTGCTGCTCGCGCTCGTCACCTTCGCGGTCGCCGGACTGCTGATGGCGGTGGCGACGCGGCTGGTCAACCGGTCGGTGAACCGCACGATGTACCGGCTGCGCGAGTCCGTGCAGGCGAAGCTGTCCCGGCTGCCGCTGTCGTACTTCGACAAGCGCCAGCGCGGTGAGGTGCTCTCGCGGGCGACCAACGACATCGACAACATCGGGCAGACGCTCCAGCAGTCGATGGGCCAGCTGATCAACTCGGTGCTGACCATCGTCGGTGTGCTGGCGATGATGTTCTGGGTCTCCTGGATCCTGGCGCTGGTCGCGCTGGTCACGGTGCCGCTGTCGTTCCTCGTCGCCACCCGGGTCGGCAAGCGTTCGCAGCCGCACTTCGTGCAGCAGTGGCGCTCCACGGGCAAGCTCAACGCGCACGTGGAGGAGATGTACACCGGGCACACGCTGGTGAAGGTGTTCGGGCGGCAGGAGGAGTCGGCGAAGCAGTTCGCGGAGCAGAACGAGGCGCTCTACGAGGCCGCGTTCAAGGCGCAGTTCAACAGCGGTGTGATGCAGCCGCTGATGATGTTCGTGTCGAACCTGAACTATGTGCTGGTGGCGGTCGTCGGTGGCCTGCGGGTCGCGTCCGGCGCGCTGTCCATCGGTGACGTGCAGGCGTTCATCCAGTACTCCCGGCAGTTCTCCATGCCGCTGACGCAGGTGGCCTCCATGGCCAACCTGGTGCAGTCCGGTGTGGCCTCGGCCGAGCGGGTCTTCGAACTCCTCGACGCCGAGGAGCAGGAGGCGGACCCGGTGCCGGGCGAGCGGCCCGCGGAGCTGCGCGGGCGGGTGCGGCTGGAGCACGTGTCCTTCCGGTACGAGCCGGAGAAGCCGCTGATCGAGGATCTCTCGCTCACGGTGGAGCCCGGTCACACGGTGGCCATCGTCGGCCCCACGGGCGCGGGCAAGACCACGCTGGTCAACCTGCTCATGCGGTTCTACGACGTCTCCGGCGGGCGGATCACCCTGGACGGGGTGGACGTACGGAGCATGACCCGGGACGAACTGCGGTCCGGGATCGGCATGGTTCTCCAGGACACCTGGCTGTTCGGCGGCACCATCGCGGAGAACATCGCGTACGGCGCCTCGCGGGAGGTCACCCGGGGCGAGATCGAGGAGGCCGCGCGGGCCGCGCACGCCGACCGGTTCGTCCGGACGCTGCCCGAGGGGTACGACACCGTGATCGACGACGAGGGCACGGGGGTGAGCGCCGGCGAGAAGCAGCTCATCACCATCGCGAGGGCGTTCCTGTCCGACCCGGTGATCCTGGTCCTGGACGAGGCGACGAGTTCCGTGGACACGCGGACCGAGGTGCTGATCCAGAAGGGCATGGCCAAACTCGCCGCCGGGCGCACGTCGTTCGTGATCGCGCACCGGTTGTCGACCATCCGGGACGCGGACACGATCCTCGTCATGGAGAACGGCTCCATCGTCGAGCAGGGCGCGCACACCGAGCTGCTGGCGGCGGACGGGGCGTACGCCCGGCTGTACAAGGCGCAGTTCGCGCAGGCGGTGGCGGAGGTGGACTGAGCGGGCGGGAGGGGGCCGCTTCCGGACCGGCTCCGGGCGGCCCCCTCCCCCCGCTCCGCCTTCAGTCCAGGTAGCCCCTCAGCTGGTCCGCGTACGCGTGGTCCCTGAGCTTGTTCAGCGTCTTGGACTCGATCTGGCGTATCCGTTCGCGGGTGACGCCGAAGAGGCGGCCGATCTCCTCCAGGGTGCGGGGGCGGCCGTCGAGGAGGCCGTAGCGCAGCTGTACGACCTTGCGCTCGCGCTCGCCCAGTGTGGACAGCACGGCCTCCAGGTGCTGCTTGAGCAGCAGGAACGCGGCGGACTCCACGGGGCTCGCGGCGTCGCCGTCCTCTATGAGGTCGCCGAGCGCCACATCGTCCTCCTCGCCGACGGGGGCGTGCAGCGAGATGGGTTCCTGGGCGAGCCGCAGCACCTCGCCGACCCGCTCGGGCGGGAGGTCGAGATGGGCGGCGACCTCCTCGGGCGTCGGCTCGTACCCGCGCTCCTGGAGCATGCGGCGCTGCACCCGTACGACCCGGTTGATCAGCTCCACCACGTGCACCGGGACGCGGATGGTGCGGGCCTGGTCCGCGAGGGCGCGGGACATCGCCTGGCGGATCCACCAGGTGGCGTACGTGGAGAACTTGTAGCCGCGCGCGTAGTCGAACTTCTCCACGGCGCGGATCAGCCCGAGGTTGCCCTCCTGCACGAGGTCGAGCATGGTGAGCCCGCGCCCGACGTAGCGCTTGGCGACGGAGACGACGAGCCGCAGGTTGGCCTCGATCAGCTTTCTCTTGGCCACCCGTCCCATGACCACCAGCTGGTCCAGGTCCTGCGCCAGCCGGCTGTCCAGGTCGGGGGTGTTGCTCAGTTTCTCCTCCGCGAACAGCCCGGCCTCGACCCGGCGGGCGAGCTCGACCTCCTCGGCGGCGGTGAGCAGCGGGATGCGGCCGATCTCGCGCAGGTACTGCCGGAACAGATCGGCGGACGGCCCGCCGCTCTCGCTCCTCGCCGCGGCCGGCGCCTCCTCGGCGCCCGTCTCCGGATGCAGGGGGGCACGCCCCTGCGGCGGGACGGCCGCGACGCCGTCCGGCTCAGCGTCCGTCTCGTCCACGCCGGCACCGGTGCTCTTGGCAGTAGGGGTGAGGGTCTGGGTCTGCACGAGGGCGACCTCCAGAAATGTTCGCCGGACTCGGCATCCCCAACAGTGTGGGGTACGACACATCGCTGCCACGAGGGGTGTGCGGTGACTTTTTGCGTCCGATCCGTCACCCGGTGGTTACCCAGCTCGTCGGATTGTGCGTCTGGCATATGCGGAGGACGGTCCGCACCGGCCCGTGGCAGGACGGGGGACCCCGGCGTCACGCCGACGGGGCGCCCCCGCGGCGAGGGCCGGCCCTCACAGCGCCGCGGCGCCCCTCTCGCGCAGGGACTGGTCGTACTGCTGGAGGACCCACATCTCGTTCTGGACGGCGGCCAGTTGGCCCGGGTCGCCGCCGGAGGAGAGGCGGGTCATCTGGAACTCGATGTCGCGGATGCGGCGCTCGACGGCGCGGCGGCGGATCTGGACCAGGACGGTACCGGCGTAGGTCTCGTCGACGGTACGGCGCAGGATCGGTTCGACGGCCAGCTCGGTGACCATGGCGCGGGCGGCGTCGTCCGGTGCGGCCTCGCGGACGCGGACCAGGTACTCCTGCGGGTCGGACACGCCGAACTCGGCGCCGCCCGCCTCCGCGATGGTCTGCCGTACGGCGGCGTAGGGCGGGGCGGTGAACTCGTCCACCCCGTACGCGTCGAAGGCGGGTGAGACCAACTCGGGGCGCTGGAGCGCGAGTTTGAGGAGTTCACGCTCCGCCGCGTACACCGGGTTGCGCAGGGTGAGGGCGGGGCCGGAGTTCGCGGTCCGCGGGGCCTGCGCCCACTGCTGGTCGGCGCCGCGCGGCCGGTCCTGTGCCGGGCCCCGGCCGCCCCGGTCCCGCGCCCAGCGGGCCAGCTGGGCCACCCGCCGCACCACGAACTGCGTGTCGAGGATGCCGAGCAGTCCGGCCAGCTCGACCGCGACCTCGTGCTGCGCGCCGCTGTTCTTGATCCGGGCCACGATCGGCGCGGCCTCGTCCAGCGCGGCGGCGCGGCCCCCCGAGGTGTCCAGGTCGTACCGGCTCACCACCTGACGCAGCGCGAACTCGAAGAGCGGGGTGCGGGGTTCGGCCAGGTCGGCCACCGCCTCGTCGCCCTTGGCGAGCCGCAGCTCGCACGGGTCCATGCCGTCCGGCGCGATCGCGATGTACGTCTCGGCGGCGAACTTCTGGTCGTCCTCGAACGCCCGCAGCGCCGCCTTCTGGCCCGCCGCGTCGCCGTCGAAGGTGAAGATCACCCGGGCCGAGCCGTTGTCCATCAGCAGCCGGCGCAGGATCTTGATGTGCTCGCCGCCGAAGGCCGTACCGCAGGTCGCGATGGCCGTCCGCACCCCGGCGAGATGGCAGGCCATGACGTCGGTGTAGCCCTCGACCACGACCGCCCGGCTGGACTTCGCGATCTCCTTCTTCGCCAGGTCGATGCCGTAGAGGACCTGCGACTTCTTGTAGATCGCGGTCTCGGGGGTGTTGAGGTACTTGGGCCCGTTGTCGGACTCGTACAGCTTGCGCGCGCCAAAGCCGACGACCTCTCCGCCGATGTCCCGGATCGGCCACATCAGCCGGCCCCGGAAGCGGTCGATCGGTCCGCGCCGGCCGTCCTGGGAGAGCCCGGAGAGGACCAGCTCCTTGTCGCTGAAGCCCTTGCCGCGCAGATAGCGGGTGAGGTGGTCCCAGCCCTGGGGGCTGTAGCCGACGCCGAAGTGCACCGCCGCGTCCTGGTCGAAGCCGCGCTCGGCGAGGAAGACCCGGCCGGTCTCCGCCTCCGGGCTGCTCGCCAGCTGCTCGGCGTACCACTGCGCGGCGATCTTGTGCGCCTCGACCAGCCGGATGCGTTCGCCGCGCTGGTGGGCCGGGTTGTACCCGCCCTCCTCGTACCGCAGCGTGATCCCGGCCTGGGCGGCGAGCCGCTCCACCGCCTCCGAGAAGGAGAGGTGGTCCACCTTCATCACGAAGGTGATGGTGTCGCCGCCCTCCTGGCACCCGAAGCAGTGGAAGAGACCCTTGCCGGGGCTGACCTGGAAGGACGGCGACTTCTCGTCGTGGAACGGGCACAGCCCCTTGAGGTTGCCGCCGCCCGCGTTGCGCAGCTGGAGGTACTCGGAGACCACGGCGTCGATCGGGACCGCGTCCCGTACCGCCTTCACGTCCTCGTCGTTGATCCGTCCTGCCACGCGTGAATTCTACGGGGGCGGAAGGAGCACCCGGGGGCTCCCGGGGATCAGGGGACGAGACGGTCCAGGGGCACGTGCGGGTCGGCCAGCGCGTCCGTGTCCACCCGCGCACGGGAGCGGATCAGCCGTTGGATGTGTTCCGTGACGTTCCACACATTCACGTTCATGCCCGCGAGCACCCTCCCCTCGCCCACCCAGAAGGCGATGAACTCCCGCTTGCCCATGTCGCCCCGGATGACCACCTGGTCGTACGACCCCGGCGGGGCCCACCCGCTGTACTCCATCCCGAGGTCGTACTGGTCGGTGAAGAAGTACGGCACCCGGTCGTACACGGCGTCCTGCCCGAGCATCGAGCGCGCCGCCGCCGGTCCCCCGTTGAGCGCGTTGGCCCAGTGCTCGACGCGGATCCGGGTGCCGAACAGCTCCAGCGGGAACGCCGCGACGTCACCGGCGGCGTAGATGTCGGGGTCGGACGTGCGCAGCCGCTCGTCCACCACGATCCCGCCCCCGTGCGCCCGGTCGGCGATCTCCAGGCCCGCCGCCTCCGCGAGCGCCACCCGCGGCACCGCGCCGATCGCCGCCAGGACACCGTGCGCCGGGTGCTCCTCGCCGTCGTCGGTGCGTACCGCGAGGACCATGCCGTCCTGGCCGATGATCTCGGTGAGCCGCCGCCCGAAGTGGAAGCGCACCCCGCGGCCGCTGTGCAGCTGGGCGAAGACGTTGCCCAGCTCGGGGCCGAGCACGCCGTGCAGCGGGGTCGGCTCCGGCTCGATCACGGTGACCTCCGCGCCGTACTCGCGCGCCGCCGCCGCGACCTCCAGGCCGATCCACCCGGCGCCCGCGATCACGAGGTGCCCGTTGTCCCGGCCGAGGGAGGCCAGCACGCCCTTGAGCCGCTCGGCGTGCGCGAGCCGGCGCAGATGGTGGACGCCCGCGAGACCGGTGCCGGGGATGTCCAGGCGGCGCGGCTCGGCGCCGGTGCACAGCAGCAGCTTGTCGTAGCGGACGAGGGTGCCGTCGTCGCCGTAGCGCACGGTCCTGGCCGTACGGTCGACGTGGTCGACGCTCTGGCCGAGGTGCAGCTCGATGTCGTTGCGCGCGTACCAGGCGGGCTCGTGCACGAAGACGCTGTCCCGCTCCTCCTTGCCGAGCAGGAAGCCCTTGGACAGCGGCGGTCGCTCGTACGGGTGGTCGCGTTCGTCGCAGATCAGTATCACCCTGCCGGTGAAGCCCTCCGCGCGGAGCGTCTCCGCCGCCTTCGCGCCGGCGAGGCCGCCTCCGACGATGACGAATGTCTGATCCGCGTCGACCACTTGTATGCCTCCTCGTAAGGGTGCCGCCACCCGCGAGCGTCCCGCACGCGGCGCGCTGCGGGAAGGGGGAGTGACCCGATCAGGCCACCCGGTGCACGTTCCTCTCACATATGCCCGGTCAGTCTCGCGTGCAGCGAGAGCGCGGAGGCGTCGGTGAGGGATGCGATCTGGTCGACGATCACCCGCTTGCGCGCGTGGTCGTCGGATGCCCCGTCGAACAGGGCCCGAAACTGCGGATCCAGGCCGTCCGGCGCGCGGGCGGTGAGCGCCTCGGCCAGCTCCGCCACGATCACCCGCTGATCGGCCCGCAGCCGCTCCTGCTCGGCCCGCTGCATCACGTACCGGTCGGCGACCGCCTTCAGCACCGCGCACTCCATCCGGGTCCCGCGGGGCACGACGAGACGGGCGCCGTAGCGGGTGAGCCGGCCGTTCCCGTGGCCGGCGCGGGTGGCGCCCTCAGCGGCCAGGCAGAACCGTCCGATGAGCTGACTGGTGGCGTCCTTCAGGCGGGCCTGGGCGGCCGCGGTGCCGTCGTAGCCGTGCGGCCACCACTCCTCGTCCTGGAGGCGGTCGAGGGCGTCCGCGAGTTCGGCCGGTTCGGTGCCGGCGGGGACGTAGCGGCCGACGGCCACCTCGAACACGGCCTGCCGTTCGGGCTCGGCGTGCAGGCAGTTGGGGTCGATGTGACCGGCGTGCAGGCCGTCCTCGATGTCGTGCACCGAGTAGGCCACGTCGTCGGACCAGTCCATGACCTGGGCCTCGAAGCAGGTGCGGGTGCCGGGGGCGCCGGCCCTGACCCAGTCGAACACCGGGCGGTCGTCCTCGTACACGCCGAACTTCCCCGAGGCGGGGTCGGTGGGATGGGCGCCGCGCGGCCAGGGGTACTTGGTGGCGGCGTCGAGCGCGGCGCGGGTGAGGTTGAGGCCGACGGAGCCCTCCTCGGTGAACCGTTTGGGCTCGATCCGGGTGAGCAGCCGCAGCGACTGGGCGTTGCCCTCGAAGCCGCCGCAGTCGTCCGCGAACGCGTTGAGCGCCTGTTCGCCGTTGTGGCCGAAGGGCGGGTGACCCAGGTCGTGGGAGAGGCAGGCGGCCTCGACGAGGTCGGGGTCGCAGCCGAGGGCCGCGCCCAGCTCCCGGCCGACCTGGGCGCACTCCAGGGAGTGGGTGAGCCGGGTGCGGGGGCTGGCGTCCCAGACCTGGCTGCGGCTGCCCGGCGTGACGACCTGGGTCTTGCCCGCGAGGCGGCGCAGCGCGGCGGAGTGCAGGATGCGGGCCCGGTCGCGCTGGAAGGCGGTGCGGCCGGGGCGTTTGTCGGGTTCGGGCGCGAAGCGCTCCAGGTCCGCGGGGTGGTAGGGGTCAGGGCCGCGGGGGCCGGGGGGTGCGCTGCCTTCCATGATCCGACAGTAGACGCACGGGGTGACGAATGGGGGGTACCGGGTGGCCCAGTCGTATGGCGGGAGCGGGAATTCGGCCGTCCCGGCGGGCGGATTCGCACACAGGGGCGAACCGGATGACCGGCGGTGGCGTCCTCCATGACCGGGGGCGGAGCACCGGGACCGAGCACCGGGGCCGGGCAGAGAGCCTCGCACCGAGGGGGACCGTATGAGGATCCGAAGACCGCGGCTGCCGCGCACCCGCGCCGGTCAGCGGCGGCTGGTGCGGGCCGTGGTGGCCGTCTGCACGCTGGCGCTGCTGCCGGGGGCCTGGCTGTTCACGTCCACGGCGGACCGGCTGCGCACGGTCGCGGACGCGCCGCCCGCGCCGGTCGCGGTGGTGTTCGGGGCCGGGCTGTGGAACGGGGAGCCGTCGCCGTACCTCGCGCGCCGCCTGGACGCGACGGCGGCGCTGTACCGCGCGGGCCGGGTCAAGGTCGTCCTGGTCACCGGCGACAACAGCCGCACGGACTACGACGAGCCGGACGCCATGCGCACCTATCTGACCGGGCACGGGGTGCCGGGCGGGCGGATCGTGCGCGACTACGCCGGCTTCGACACCTGGGACTCCTGCGTACGGGCGAGGAAGATCTTCGGCGTGCGCCGTGCCGTCCTGGTCAGCCAGGGCTTCCACATCCGGCGGGCGGTCGCGCTGTGCGAGGCGGCGGGCATCGACTCGTACGGTGTCGGGGTCGACGAGCCGCACGACGTCACCTGGTACTACGGCGGCACGCGCGAGGTGTTCGCGGCGGGCAAGGCGCTGCTGGAGGCGGTCTTCCGCCCGGACCCGACGTTCCTGGGGCCCCGCGAGCGGGGGATCGCCGACGCGCTCGCCGAGGCCGGTGGCCAGGCCCGCCACGAAAAGGGCTGAGCGCATGGACCTCACCGACCTGACGCCCGCCGAGCGCCGTGTCCGGGACGCCTTTCCGCTCGGCGAGGGGGTCGACCTGCGGGCGGTCGACGACGATCCCGAGCGGGGCGCCGACTGGGGACCGGAACGCACCGTACGGGCCGAGTTCCTGCGGGAGTTGCTGCTAGCGGGCCCTTTGGCGGAGGGCCGTACGGCGGGCCTGAAGGTGGCGGGCGCACGGGTCACCGGGCGGCTCGACCTGAAGTACGCCACCGTCACCTGCGCGGTCCGGCTGCGCGGCTGCCACTTCGAGCAGGCACCCGACCTGTACGGGGCGCGGACCGGCGCCCTGGTCCTCAGCGACTCGGTGCTGCCGGGGCTGACGGCCGGGCAGCTGCGCGCCGACGGGGTCGTGCGGATCACCTGCTGCCGCGTCAGGGGCCCGGTACGGCTCCAGGGCTCCAGGCTGTCCGGGGCGCTCTTCGCGAACGGGGCATGGCTCGGCACGCCCGGGGAGGACCCGGAGGAGGCCGTGCTCCAGCTCAACCACGCCCAGGTGGCCACGGACGTGTGGGCGCCGGGGCTGGTCGCGCACGGCACGGTGCAGTTGAACGGGGCCGTCGTCGGCGGGCAGGTGAACCTCGACGACGCGGTGCTCGACGCCCCCGGCGGCACCGCGCTGCACGCCGAGGTGCTCGCGGTCGGCACCGATCTGCACGCGATGCGGCTGCGCGCGAGGGGCCGGGTCAATCTGAGCGGCGCCCGTATCCCCCGCCAGCTGAACCTCGCCTACGCCCGGTTGTCCAACCCCGGCGGCGTCGCCCTGCGGGCCAGCAGCGCGGTGGTCGGCGAACTGTGGCTGCGGGAGGCCGCGCCGGTCGAGGGCGCCGTCAATCTGCGCCGCGCCCAGCTCGACCTGCTGCACGTACCGCCGCGGGTGTGGCCCGGGAAGGTGCAGCTCGACGGTCTCGCCTACCGCGTGCTGACCCCGCACCTGCCCGCCGAACAGCGCCTGCCGCTACTGGAGCGCGAACCGGACGGCGGCTATCTCCCGCACCCCTACGAGCAGTTGACCGCCGCCTACCGCACGGTGGGCGACGACGGCGCCGCCCGCACCGTGCAACTGGCCAAGCTCCGCCGCCACCGTCGCACCCTGCCGGCGTACGCCCGGCTGTGGGGCTGCCTCCAGGACGCCGCCGTCGGCTACGGCTTCCGCCCGATGCGCGCCGGGCTCTGGCTCCTCCTGCTGCTGTGCACGGGCACCCTCGTCTTCGCCCTGCACCACCCGCCCGCCCTCAAGCCCTCCGAGGCCCCCGCCTTCAACCCGCTCTTCTACACCCTGGACCTGCTCCTCCCGATCATCGACTTCGGCCAGGAGGGCGCGTACGCCCCGCGCGGCGGCTTCCAGTGGCTGTCGTACCTGCTGATCGCGATGGGCTGGGTGCTGGCGACGACGATCGCGGCGGGCGTCACCCGCTCCCTCAACCGGCAGTGACCGAGAGGCGGTTGAAACAAGCCGGACAGGGCGCCCTTCTCCCCTTCCTGTGGACTCCCTATGGACATCAATTGTCATGCCCCCTTAAATCTCAGGGCGTCCAGCGCCATCCCCCCATGCCTGGATGGCGCCCGTTCCGAGGAGACAGATGAGCCGAACACGGCAGCACGTCCGAGGATCCCGTCGTCTCGCCACCACCGGTGTCGCCGTCAGCAGCGCGACCCTGCTGGCCGTCACCCTCTCCCCCGCCGCCCACGCCGCGGCCAGACCCAGCCGGTCCGCCGCCGTGCAGCACGCGGCGGCGGCGCTCCTGGCGCACCGGTCGAGCCTGGGGCTCGACTCCGGCGAGGCCACGAGCGTCCGGGACGTGATCGTGGACAAGGACGGCACCCAGCACGTCCGCTACGACCGCACCTATCACCATCTCCCCGTGCTCGGCGGCGACTTCGTCGTCCACATCGGTGCCGACGGCGGCTACCGGGGTGCCGACCGGGCCAGTCGCGCCACGATCGCGTTGCCTACGACCACGCCCAGGGTGTCCGCCCCCGAGGCCGCCGGCCTCGCGACGAAGGCCCTGCGCGCGGCCCACCCCGGCGGCGGACTGCGGCGGGTCGAGGCCAAGCCGCGGCTGATCGTGGACGCGCTGCACGGGACCCCCAGGCTCGCCTGGCGGACCGACGCGGCCGGCCTGGACTCGCTCGGCAACCCGGTCGCGCGCACAGTGCTGACCGACGCCCGCACCGGCGCCCGGATCGACGCCTGGGACAGCATCGAGACCGCCGCCGGCGACGGCCGCTCGCTGTACGGCGGAACGGTGCCGCTGGAGACGACCCAGTCCGGATCGTCGTACCAGCTCAAGGACCCGACCCGGGGCAACACCTACACCGGGGACGCCGCGAACAAGACCGACCTGTGCATCTTCGGCATCTGCATCAGCCGGGCGCCCTCGACCGTGTTCACGGACGCCGACAACCACTGGGGCACGGGCGCCACCGCCGACCGCTCCTCGGCCGCGGTCGACGCGCAGTACGGCACGAACGAGACCTGGGACTACTACAAGAACGTCCACGGCCGCAACGGCATCGCGGGCGACGGCAAGGGCTCGTACAACCGCGTCCATTACGGCAAGAACTACAACAACGCCTTCTGGGACGACAGTTGCTTCTGCATGACGTACGGCGACGGTGACGGGACCACCTTCGGGCCGCTGGTCGCGCTGGACGTCGCCGGGCACGAGATGACGCACGGCGTCACCTCCAAGACCGCCGGCCTGACCTACTCGGGCGAGTCCGGCGGTCTGAACGAGGCCACCTCCGACATCCTCGGCACCATGGTCGAGTGGTACGCGAACAACCCGTCCGACCCCGGCGACTACCTCATCGGCGAGGAGATCGTCCGCCCCGGCTTCGGGGGCACCGCGCTGCGCTACATGGACAAGCCCTCCAGGGACGGCAGCTCGGCGGACTACTGGAGCAGCTCGGTCGGCAACCTCGACGTCCACTACTCCTCCGGCGTCGCCAACCACTTCGCCTACCTCCTCGCGGAGGGCAGCGGGCCCAAGACCATCAACGGCGTCAGCTACGACTCGCCCACGTACAACGGCTCCACGGTCACCGGCATCGGCCACGACAAGGTCGGCAGGATCTGGTACCGGGCGCTGACGGCCTACATGACGTCCTCCACCAACTACGCGGGCGCCCGCACGGCCACCCTCGACGCGGCCAAGGACCTCTACGGCGCGGGCAGCACGGAGTACGACGCGGTGGCGGCGGCCTGGAGCGCCGTCAACGTGAACTGACCGGTCACGGCACGGGCCCGGGGGCGCGCTCCCCCGGGCCCGGATGACGGCCCGTCACCTCCGTCACCCGTTCAACGGCCCCTCGTCGCTCCATTCGTGTGTTCTTCGTCTTTTCTTCTCGTGCTCCCCGGCACACCACCTCTGACCTGCCCCGACTCCGCCACGGCTCAGCCGTATGGCCGCCGGGCCCGCCACCCGTTCACCGCAGTCCGGCCGATCTCCCGGCAAGCGGATCGAGGCGCGAGCCCTTTACCTCGAAGGGCAGGGGACACACCAGTCGGACAAGCTCGACAAGCTCTGGGGAGCACCATGCGACGCACCGCCCGTCTGCTGACCGGTACCGCGCTCGCCGTGGGAACGGCGGCGCTCGCCGCCGCGCCCGCCTACGGCGGTGCCGCGGCCGCGCGGCCCGTGCGCGCCCCCACCGGCAGCCTGCAGGTGTACCCGTCCACCGCGATCCCCGGCGGACAGGTCACCGTGAACACCGCCGCCTGCGGCGACAAGGGCGGCGCGACCGGGGACGCGGGCGCGGTCGGCGCCGGTGTCTTCACCCTGGCGCCCACCACGCACCAGGGCGAGGCGATCGGTCAGTTCCAGGTGCCGCCGAGCGCGCAGCCGGGGACGTACGAGATCGTCGCGAAGTGTGCGGAGGGCAGCAGACAGGTGACGGGCGACCTGGTGGTGGCCCTCGGCGCGGCGCACGAGCAGGTGCAGCCGCGGGGAAGCCTGAAGACGGGGGTCGGCGGCGCGCTCGGTCCCGACCCCGTGCAGACCGCGGCGGGCGTGACGGCGCTGGCCGTCGCCGCCGCGGGCGGTACCTGGCTCCTGCATCGCCGGGCGAGAGGCGACGGGATCTGACGGACACCCTCCGCTGTCCGTCCGCCGGTACCGCAAGTCCCGCCCCCTCCGGGTCCGATGCCCCTCGCGGCCCGGAGGGGGAGGGGGTCCGCCACAGCCACAGCGGGCCGGACCGCCCGGGTCCGTTCCGGACCGCTCCAGGTCAGCAGGGCCGCTCCACCGCCGGATCGGTCCGCCCCAGGTCCAGTTCGGGGGTACGCCCCCCGGGAGAGGGGTCCGTATGCGCAGCACACGTCTGCCCGGGAGCCGTGCCCGTTGCGTCCGCGGGGTCCGCGGCCGTCGCGGGCGCCGGCTCGGGGACACCGCGATAGCCGCGGTCACCGTCGTGGCCCTCGCCTCGGGGGTCTGGCTGCTGGGCGGCCAGTCGCACGCTCCCCCGCAGCCGACGGCCGCCGAGGGCCGCCCCGACCCCGGCGAGGAGCGCCTGTCCGCGCCCTCCCTGCCGCCGTCCCCGCCGCTGCGCATCCGCATCCCGGCCATCCGCGTGAACGCCCCGCTGATGGGTCTCGCCCTCACCTCCTCCGGCAGCCTGGACGTGCCGCCCGCGCGGAACAAGAACCTGGCCGGCTGGTACGAGGCCGGGACCATGCCCGGCGAGCGGGGGACCGCGATCGTCGCCGGGCACGTGGACAACACGGAGGGCCCGGCCGTCTTCTACGACCTGGGCGCGCTCAAGCGGGGCGCCCGGATCGAGGTGGACCGCCAGGACGGCACGGTGGCCGAGTTCACCGTGGACGCCGTCGAGGTCTACGCCGCCAGCGACTTCCCCGACCAGAAGGTCTACGGCGCCGCACCCCGCCCGGAGCTGCGCGTGATCACCTGCGGCGGCGGCTACTCGAATACCACCGGCTACCAGGGCAACGTGGTCGTCTTCGCCCATCTGACCGGCAGCCGCTGAGCCGCCGCGACCGGCCTCAGTCGATGCCCGACCGCTCCACCCCCGCCACGATCCACCGCTGGAAGCACAGGAACACCACCAGCAGCGGCAGGATCGACACCGCCGCCGCGATGAACAGCTCGTGCAGGCGCACCACCTGGGCGGTGGTGAAGGAGGACAGCGCCACCTGGACCGTCCAGGCGCTCTGGTCCTGCCCGATCACCAGCGGCCACAGGAAGGAGTTCCAGGCGCCGAGGAAGACGATGGTGCCGACCGCCGCGAACACCGGCCGCGCGTTGGGCACGACCACCAGCCAGTACGTCCGCCAGTAGCCGAGCCCGTCGACCTGGGCCGCGTCCTCCAGTTCCTTCGGGAATCCGAGGAAGTACTGCCGGAAGACGAAACAGGCGAACGCCGGGAACAGGGTCGGCACGATCAGCCCGCGCAGCGTGGAGACCCAGCCGAGGGACGACACCAGCACGAAGCTCGGTACGAAGGTGACGGCGGCCGGGACCAGCAGGGTGCCCAGGATGCCGTAGAAGACCTTGTTCGCGTGCCGGTACGGGATGCGGGCGAGGCCGTATCCCGCGAGGGAGGCGAGCAGCAGGGTGCCGAGGGTGGTGGCTACGGCGATCAGCGCGGAGTTGAGGAGCGAGCGGGCGAACGGCACGGAGGGGTCGGCGAACAGCTCCCGTACGTTTGCCCACCGCAGCTCGGCCGGGAAGAAGGTCCACGCGGGCGAGGTGATGTCCCGCTCGCTGGACAGACCGTTGCGCACCAGCAGGTAGAAGGGGACGAGGAAGAGCAGCGCGAGCACGACGAGCAGCACGGTCCGCAGCGCCCTCCCGGCCCTCACCAGCGCGTCATCCATCGGCCGCACTCCTCCCGAGCCCGAGCCACCGCGCCTGCCCCACCGTGACGATCGCGATGATCAGCGCGAGGATCACGGCGCCCGCGCTGCCGAGCCCCAGGTTCTGCCCCTGGCCGAGGGCGGTGTAGTAGAGGTAGACGAGCGGCGGGCGGGCGTACGGCGGATATCCCCGCGCGTCCGACAGCAGGTTGTAGAACTCGTCGAAGGCCTGGAAGGCGTTGATGACGAGCAGCAGCACCACCGCGACCGAGGTGGCGCGCAGTTGGGGCAGGGTGATGTGCCGCAGCACCGTCCAGCCGGGGCGGGCCCCGTCCACGGCGGCGGCCTCGTACAGCACCGGATCGATCCGCTGGAGCCCGGCGAGGAACAGGATCATGTAGAACCCGGCCTGGAGCCACAGACGTACGGTCACGATGACCAGCCAGTACCAGGGCGGACGGGTGGTCGACAGCCAGGCCACGGGGTCGGTGCCGAACCAGCCGAGCACCGTGTTGGCGAGTCCGAAGCGCACCCCGTTGAACAGGGACATCTTCCAGATCAGGGCGGCCACGACGTAACTGCACGCCGCCGGGAGGAAGAAGACCGACCGGAAGAACGCCTGGGCCCGCCGCACCCGGTTGACCATCAGCGCGAGGGCCAGGGAGAGGGCGAAGGTGACGGGCACGATGAAGGCGGTGAACACGAGGAAGGTGCGCAGGCTCCCGGTGAACGCGCTGTCCCTCAGCATCGCCCTGTAGTTGTCCAGGCCGACGAAGTCCGTGGGGGTCACGGTGTTGTGCGCGTCGAAGAAGCTCAGGCCGACGCTCCACACCAGCGGAACGTACGTGAACAGCGCGAGCCCGGCCGCGAAGGGCCCGACGAACACCCAGAACCAGAAAGCCCTGCGGCGCCTCACGACTTGTGCTGGACCCGGTCGAGTTCCGCGGACACCTTCCGTACGACCCCCCGCAGTTCGCTCTCCGGACTCGCCCCGTCCTTGATGATCCGGCTCAGCGCGTCCTGGTAGGCGGTCTGGGCGGCGGGGGTCCACAGCAGCGGCTGGGCGTACCCGTGCTCGGTGGCGAACCCTACGGCGTCGGCGGCGGCGCCCGTCCTCAGCTTGGCGGCCTTCTTCGCGAGCGAGATCCGCGCCGGAATGTGGAACCCGTACCCGAGCGCGAAGTCCTCCTGGTAGTCGGTCCGTTCCACCCAGAGCCACTTCACGTACGCCTTGGCCGCTTCCTTCTCCTTGCTCCGCGCACTGACGGCGGCCCCGTACGCCCCGACGGGAACGGTCGGCTTCCCGTGACTCCCGTCCCCCGGGAACGGCAACACCCCGAAATCGTCCCCGAGTTCCTTCCGCACCTGCGGCAACGCCCAGAGCCCGGACCACTGCATCGCGGTGAGCCCCTGGAGGAAGGCCGAGGGGTCGGACCAGTCGGTGGGCGCGCCGAGGAGCAGCGTCTTGCCCGCGTACAGCTCCCTCAGTTTCCCGAGCGTCCGCGCCGCCGCCGGGTCGTCGAACCCGGCCTTCCCGTCGTCCGTGACCAGCCGAAGCCCCGCCGCGTACAGGGGCGTCCCGCCGAGAACCCCGGCACCGCCGTCGTTCCCGAGGAACAGCCCCTTGACCTTGTTCCTGGTCAATTCCTTCGCGGCGTCCACGAGTTCGTCGAGTGTCCGCGGAGGCCGCACCCCGGCGTCCCGCAGCATGCTCTTCCGGTAGTAGAGCATCTGCATGTCGATGGTCTGCGGAATGCCGTAGACCTTCCCCCGGTACGTCTTCGGCGCCAGCACCGCCGGATTGAAGTCGTCCCTGACCCCGTCCAGCAACGCGGTCAGATCCTCCACCTGCCCGCCCTGGATCTGGTCCAGCGAGGGCCCGTTGACCTCGAACACGTCGGGCCCGGAATCCGTGAGCAGCGCCGCGGCCGTCTGCTGGTCGTAGTTCCCGGGCCGCCACTGCACGGTGACGTGCGCCTTCTCGTAGGCGGCGGCATACCGCTCCACCGCCTGCTCGGTCCCGGCCTCCCCGTACTGGTGGTACCACTGCGTGAGCCTCGTCCCCCCGGAACTCCCGCCCCCGCGCCCGGTATTGGACCCACAGCCACCGAGTACCCCGGCCCCGATCCCCGCACCGGCGCCCAGCAGCGTCCTACGGCTGATCGTCATGTTCTCCCCCTGACGTCGGTCCTCAACGCACGGCCCAACGATCAACCATGCGGGGCGATTACGAAAGAGGGAGTGCGGCGGTGCGTCACCGCGCACGGACAGCGGGTGAGGGGTTTTCCCCGCCTTCCGTCCGCGCCCCCTCGTAGCGGGCCACGAGCCGCGCCGTCTCCTCCTCCCGGGAGCCCCGGACTTCGGCGCAACGCTTGCTCATCACGAACTCACCCAGCGTCAGGCACAGATCCATGCGCTGAATGCACACGCCGACCACGAAGGGCCCGCTCCGCGCCCGGTACATGCGCACTCCGTAGTACCCCTCCTGACAGTCCCGCTCGTTGTCGAAGCGGCACCCCGCGCAGGTGTCCGGGAGGCGGACGGGCCGGATGCTCTTGGCGAGGAGGGGTCGGCCGTCGGGGAGCCGGTAGCGGACGCGTTGGTCGGAGGCGCCGGCGGTGACGACCCGGCGCACCGGAACCGCTTCGAGCCGGTCCACGACCTCTTTCATGGCGGCGAGTGACGCACCGCCGTCCTCAAGGTTCACGAGCATCCGTACGGTGACGGCCCGCCCGTGTTCCGCCATGACGCGGAGCACCCGTGTCACGTGGTCGCGGTCAGGGATCACGATGTTCGCCGAGACCGTCACGCCGCACCGGGACGCGGTTTCGATCGTGGCGGTGAGGGCGTCCAGCTTTCGCGCGGCCAGTTTCGGCGAGGCGAGACGGGTCGCCTGGACCGCGGCGAGTTCCTCGGGGGTGGTGCCGAACACGGACAGGTTGATCCGGTCGAGGCCGGCCGCCGCGCACTCGGGGAGAACGGCGGCCCCGTTCTCACCGTTGCTGGTGAGCCCCACCGTCAGACCGATCCGGCGGGCGATGCGGACGAGAGCGGTCAGCTCGGGATGCAAAGTCGGCTCTCCGCCCGTGAAGTGCACCTCGCTCGTGGGGAGACTGCCGCGCACCGCCGCCAGGGCGAGGGCGAAGTCCGCATCGGCCTTGATCCGTCCCGGCAGGAAGCATCGTTCGTTCTGGCGTTCCGGCGGGAAGCCCTGCGTCCGCGCACGGACGCTTCGCTGAGCGTTCGGCAGCTGCGCCGCTGGGAGTGCGAAGCCCCTCCCTCGCTGCCGCACCCAGGCCAACAGAACGTCCTGGAAGTGATGTTCTGGCTCCCTCTCCGTGAGATGGGATTCGACGTACCGGAACATCGCGCGTCGGAGTCCGCACCCGTAGGCGACCCTGAGGGGGTGAACCGCAGGACGTTCGTCGCCGACGCCGGTGTGCTCGCCGCGACAGCTCTGGTCCCTGCCCGCACGGGGCCGCGCATCGGCCTCGGCGACCTCGGCCGATTGCGCGTACGACTCGACGGCCTGTACCGGACGGACCACAGCAGGGGCAGCGTGCCGGCCATGGCCGGATCGGGAACGAGATCACACACACGCTCGGCACGGCTTCGCACACCGGTCGCGTCGGTTGCGAACTTCAGTCGATGCTGGCCGAGTTGCATGGACACCGCGCGTGGTACGGCTATGACGGCGGGTGCATCGCCGCAGGCCGCGCGGCCTGCGTGGAAGCACTCGCCGCGGCCCAACTCGTCCACGATCACCTCCTGCAAGTCTCCGTACTGGAAACACTTGTGCTGCTTGCGATCGGCAGTCAACGAGCGTGGGAGGCCGCGAGCGCAGTGGAAAATGCTCACCGTCTCGCCTGCCGCGCGGGGGCCGGTCACACCGTCCACCTGGTCATCGCGCTGCGCGATGCCAACGTGGCCACCCATGTGGGAGACTTCCCCGGCGTGCGTCGTGCCCTGAGTCGTGCTCTCAGCCACCAGAGCCGGGCCGACGCGGACCCCGAGGTGCCCGACTGGGCCCGGTTCGTCGGGCCGTTCGAAGTGGACTACGCCACGGCGGACATGTACGTACGGGCCGAACAGCCCAAACGTGCGGTGCCCTTTCTGCGTGCCGCTCTGCGCGGTATCGGTGGTGACCTGCTCCGCAACAGTGCCTGTACCGCGTGAAGCTCGCCGGCGTACTTCTCGAAGCGGGGGAAGCCGAGGAGGTTTGCGCGGAGATGACCTCCACACTCGCGGCGTGCGGAGGAATCTCGTCGCCACGTCTGCTGGGCGAGATCCGCAAGTTCGAGCGCGCCGTCGCCGGAGTCGACACCACGGCCGCCCGCGAGTGCGAAGCCTGCATCCGCGAGACCCTCTGAGGAGCGCCACATGCCACACCCCAAAGCCATCGAGGTCGTACAGCTGGACGGCCCGACCGCAGAGCGACGCGAGGCCGACTTCAAGCTCGTCTACGCCGAGGCATTCGCCGAGCCGCCCTACCGCGAGACCGAGGACGACGTCGCGGCCACCTTCCGTCGCTTCCGCTCCCAGACACGGAAACCCACGTTCCGGGCCGCGCTCGCCCACACGACGGACGGCACTCCGGTCGGCATGGCCTACGGCTATTCCCTGGGCCCGCAGACCGGCTGGTGGGACGCGCTCACCCAGCCCGTACCGGACGACATGCGCCGCGAGGACGGCCGCCGCACCTTCGGGCTGATGGAGCTGGCGGTCCGACCGGTACGGCGGCGGCATGGCATCGCGCACCGCCTGCACGACACGCTTCTCAACGGCATCACTGCCGAGCGCGTGCTGCTCGACGTGCATACTGCGAGCGAGGCGGCTCTGGCGGCCTACCGGTCATGGGGCTACCGCAAGGTCGGGGAGACTCGCCCGTGGGACGGGGCCGACCTGCACGACGTCATGATGCTCGGACTTTCGAGATCTGGCCGTCCGAGTAGGCGCTGATCGTCGTGTCCGACACGTGCGCGGTCACGGTCTGTCTCACGTCGGGGCGACCGGGGGAGACAACCTGACGACAGACCATGCTGTGCTCACCGCACTGACCCGTCGCTGCACCCGCACGGGCTCGACACCCAGACGCGGCGCCGGTCCGACCGACCGCAGGCCCCGCAGCCTGCGGAATTCCTCACTGGTCAGCGGGCTGGGCCGCACCGCAGCAGTTCCCGCGACCACAGGTCGAAGAATGACCGCGTCGCGCCGTCCATGCGGATGCCCACCTGGCGGCCGTGCCGCGCGCACAGCGATCAGCCAGCTGACGTCGGAGAAAGGGTACGTCGAGGTGGGGTGCTCGGCTCCACGGCTTTGCGGAGCCGCTCCACTGCTCTCAGCCGTCAGGGGCAGTCGAAGCGCCAGTCCCACGGGAGGCCGGGGCACTGGCGGCAATGGAAGAAGTAGACGCCACCGCAGTCGCCCAACTGTATGTCACCGGTGATGGTCAGAAGATGCTCCATACGGTGTCCGCTCTCGCAGTTCGGCCAGTCGGCAGGCTGCGTCCAGGCGGGCCAGCCGCCGACCTTCGTCCCGATGATGTTGGAGTCGGGTGGCCACATGGAGCCACCCGTCGGCAACCGGAGACGAGGTTCCCAGGTCTCCCACATGTCCTTGGGCAGATCGAGCCACCTCGGGCAATCCTCCGCGGTGGTGGGGGACAACGTGGACGGTGCCGGCATGTGGTCCTCGTCGTACTCCCCCTCGCGCACCATGGGGATCTCGGTCAGCAGCCCTCCAGCCACAACCTCCGCCTCGTTGCGCCAGTACAGCCGCGGCATCACCGGCCCGGGATCCTGGTCATGTACCAGCGCGCACCACACCAGCTGTAGCAGATCCTTCCCCTCCGGGAACTCCAACCCCGGCACATCCCGGGCGAACAGCTGGAGGATCGGCACCATCGGCACCGCCCCCGGGACAATCTCGGTGCGGTTGCGCCAATCGGCCCCATACGTCCAGTGGTCTTCCTGCGCGCAGTACGGCCACAGCTCGTCCGCGGGCCACAGCAACTCGCCTCCCAGCGAGCTCTCACGCATGCCAGGGTCGCCGGGCTGCGGGTTGAGGAGGGTCGTCTCCCGGGCGAGGCCCACGTACTCCGGTATCAGTGTGCGCAGGTCCTTCGCGGGCAACTCGGGTGTGTCTCCGGGCATCATGGCTCCTCCAGCGTGCAAAAGTCGACGGCCGTTCGGGCACGTTAGTACCTGCCACCGACAACCCCCTCCAGCAACGGCCGCCTGTTCGTCCGGGCACGAGGCAGTGATGTGTCACCCCCCTTGCCGTCAGCGGCTCAGCCTCACCGACCGTGCGGTGGACGCGCCGAGAGGCGGCACCCCCGCACAGGGTGCCGCCTCTTTCGTGCGCCGGGGCCGCCGTCGATCGGATGAGGGTCGGGGACCGACGGCGGACCCGGGGTCCGGCCGGGGTCAGCGGTGGTCGCTGCCCGTGGACTGGGTGGCCGCGCGGCCCGCTTCGAGGCGGGCGACCGGGATGCGGAACGGGGAGCAGGAGACGTAGTCCAGGCCGGCCTCGTGGAAGAAGTGGACCGACTCGGGGTCGCCGCCGTGCTCGCCGCAGACACCGAGCTTGAGGTCGGGGCGGGTGCGCCGGCCGGCCTCCACGGCCAGCTTGACCAGGGAGCCCACGCCGTCCTTGTCGATCGTCTCGAAGGGGGACACGCCGAAGATGCCCTTCTCCAGGTAGGCCGTGAAGAAGGAGGCCTCCACGTCGTCCCGGCTGAAGCCCCAGACCGTCTGCGTGAGGTCGTTGGTGCCGAAGGAGAAGAACTCCGCCGCTTCCGCGATCTGACCGGCGGTCAGCGCGGCGCGCGGCAGCTCGATCATCGTGCCGATCGCCAGCTTCAGCTCCGTGCCGGTGGCCGCCTGGACCTCCGCGATGACCTTGTCGGCCTCCTCGCGGACGATCTCCAGTTCCTGGACCGTGCCGACGAGCGGGATCATGATCTCGGCACGCGGGTCGCCCTTCGCCGTCTTGCGTTCCGCGGCCGCCTCGGCGATCGCGCGGACCTGCATGGCGAACAGACCGGGGATGACCAGCCCGAGGCGGACGCCGCGCAGGCCGAGCATGGGGTTCTGCTCGTGCAGCCGGTGGACCGCCTGGAGCAGCCGCAGGTCGTTCTCGTGCGGCTCCTGGCGGGACTCGGCGAGGGCCACCCGGACGGAGAGTTCCGTGATGTCGGGCAGGAACTCGTGCAGCGGCGGGTCGAGGAGGCGGACGGTGACGGGCAGGCCGTCCATCGCCTCGAACAGCTCGACGAAGTCCTTCTTCTGGAGCGGGAGCAGCTCGGTCAGGGCGGCCTCGCGCTCCTCCCCGGTGTCCGCGAGGATCAGCTTCTCGACCATCTCGCGGCGCTCACCGAGGAACATGTGCTCGGTGCGGCACAGGCCGATGCCCTGGGCGCCGAAGCGACGGGCGCGCAGCGCGTCCTCGGCGTTGTCCGCGTTGGCGCGCACCCGCAGCCGGCGCTTGCGGTCGGCGAAGGCCATCATCCGGTGCACGGCCTCGACCAGCTCGTCCGCGTCGTCCGCGCCCGGGTGCATCCGGCCCTCGAAGTACTCCACGACCGGGGAGGGGACCACCGGGACCTCGCCCAGGTAGACCTTGCCGGTGGAGCCGTCGATGGAGATGACGTCGCCCTCCTCGACCACGTGGCCGCCGGGGACCGTCATGCGGCGCCGCTTGGTGTCGACCTCCAGCTCCTCCGCGCCACAGACACAGGTCTTGCCCATGCCGCGCGCGACCACGGCCGCGTGGGAGGTCTTGCCGCCGCGCGAGGTCAGGATGCCCTCGGCCGCGATCATGCCGTCGAGGTCGTCGGGGTTGGTCTCCCGGCGGACCAGGATGACCTTCTCACCGGAGCGCGACCACTTGACGGCCGTGTACGAGTCGAAGACCGCCTTGCCGACCGCCGCGCCCGGCGACGCCGCGATGCCGCGCCCGACCTGCTCGACCTTCGCCTTCTCGTCGAAGCGCGGGAACATCAGCTGGGCCAGCTGGGCGCCGGTGACGCGCTGGAGCGCCTCGGTCTCGTCGATCAGGCCCTGGTCGACCAGCTGGGTGGCGATGCGGAACGCGGCGCCCGCGGTGCGCTTGCCGACCCGGGTCTGGAGCATCCACAGCTGACCGCGCTCGATCGTGAACTCGATGTCGCAGAGGTCCTTGTAGTGGTTCTCCAGCGTCTCCATGATCTGCATCAGCTGGTCGTACGACTGCTTGTCGATCTGCTCCAGCTCCGCCAGCGGGACGGTGTTGCGGATGCCCGCCACCACGTCCTCGCCCTGGGCGTTCTGGAGGTAGTCGCCGTAGACGCCCTGGTGGCCGGAGGCGGGGTCGCGGGTGAAGGCGACGCCGGTGCCGGAGTCGGGGCCGAGGTTGCCGAACACCATGGAGCAGACGTTGACGGCCGTTCCCAGGTCGTGCGGGATGCGCTCCTGGCGGCGGTAGAGCTTGGCGCGGTCGCCGTTCCAGGACTCGAAGACGGCCTTGATCGCGAGGTCCATCTGCTCCCGCGGGTCCTGCGGGAAGTCCCGGCCGGCCTCCTTCTTGACGATCTTCTTGAAGGCGGTGACCAGCTTCTTGAGGTCGGCGGCCTCCAGGTCGGTGTCGACCTTGACCTTCTTGGCGTCCTTGGCCTTGTCCAGGGCCTCCTCGAAGAGGTCGCCCTCGACGCCGAGGACGGTCTTGCCGAACATCTGGATGAGGCGGCGGTAGGAGTCCCACGCGAAGCGCTCGTCGCCGGCCTGCTTGGCCAGGCCCTGGACCGACTTGTCGGACAGACCGATGTTGAGGACCGTGTCCATCATGCCGGGCATGGAGAACTTGGCGCCCGAGCGCACCGACACCAGCAGCGGGTCGTCCGCCTGGCCGAGCTTCTTGCCCATGCGGGCTTCGAGGGCGTCGAGGTGCGCACTCACCTCGTCACGCAGTGCCGCCGGCTCCTCGCCGTTCTCCAGGTAGCCCTTGCAGGCCTCCGTGGTGATGGTGAAACCGGGAGGAACCGGAAGACCCAGGTTGGTCATCTCGGCGAGGTTCGCGCCCTTGCCACCGAGGAGGTCTTTGAGGTCCTTGTTTCCCTCGGTGAAGTCGTAAACGAACTTCGCTACGTGGGGTGCTTTGTTTTCCGACACGGGACTCGACTCCTTGAGGCCACGGTGGCTGCCCTGACGGCCAGGAACATACCCAGATCGAAGGCACATGGGTACGTCCACTTGCGGGTCATGCGCATGTAACCACCCGTCCGCCAGCGGATCGAAAGTCAAAGCTTGGCAAGACAACACGCGCTCATGTGTTCACTTCTTGAACGCAAACCCACCGAATGAGTGGATTTACTGCTCACATGAGCACCTCTCGCCACGGTTGAGTTCGATCGATGAACGATCAAGGGATGGCACCCAGTGCCACCCCTTGGAGAAGTGCAGCCACTCTCTTTTCGCTCATATGAGCGCAACCCTTATCAGGGGTGGCGAGAATCACGCTGTCACAGAGCCCCGGATTTCACCATCCGGACCCGCTTCCGGGCCCTGCCACGATCTCGCCACGGCCTCGCCACGGCCCCGTCACACCCCCAGCGCCCGCAGTCGCTCCTCCACCCGCTCCGGCGCGTACAGGTGTTCCACCACCAGCGCCCCCGCTCCGATGAGCGCGGCCCGCTCCCCCAGCCGGGAGGTGACCACGTCCAGGTGAGCCGTGGAGCGCGGCAGCGCCCGCTGGTAGAGCAGTTCCCGTACGCCGGTGAGGAAGGGTGTTCCGGCCAGATCTCCGGCGATCATCAGCACGCCCGGGTTGAGCAGCGTGACGACGGTCGCCAGGACGTCCCCGACCCGGCGCCCCGCCTCCCGGGCCAGCGCCGCCGCCTCCGGGTGCCCCGCCGCCAGCAGGTCCCGTACGTCCGAGCCGGAGGCGGCGGGCACCCCGGAGGCCGCCAGCCGCCGGGCCACGGCCCCACCGCTCGCGACGGCGGCCAGACAGCCGTGCGAACCGCACCGGCAGAGCGCGTCCGCGCCCACCCGGATGTGCCCGATGTCGCCCGCGCCGCCGTCGATCCCCCGGTATATGGAGCCGTCGACCACGACGCCCGCGCCTATGCCGGTGGACACCTTGACCAGGACGAAGGCCCGGCAGTCCGGGTGCCCGGCGCGCTGTTCGCCGTACGCCATGAGGTTGGCGTCGTTGTCCACCAGGACCGGGACCGGCGGCGCCCCGGTGTGTTCGGTGAGGGCGCGGGAGAGGCGGCCCGTTATGTCGTAGCCGTCCCAGCCGGGCATCATCGGGGGCTGCACCACCCGGCCGGTCGCGGTGTCCACCGGGCCCGGGACCGCGAGCCCGATGCCGCACACCTCGGCCGGCCGCTGCCCAGCCTTCTCCAGCAGCTCGCCGAACCAGCGTCCGAGTTCGGCCAGAACCAGGTCCGGGCCCTCCTCGATCACCAGGGTGCCGGAGTGCTCGGCCAGGACCTCGCCGGTCAGGGAGAGCACGGCGGCGCGGGCGTGCCGGGTGTCGAGATCGGCGACGAGGACGACCGCGTGGTCGCCGTCGAACTCCAGGGTGATGGAGGGGCGTCCGCCGAGCGGAGAGCCGACCGGCCCGCCGGCGCCCTCGCGCAGCCAGCCGGCCCGGAACAGCCGGTCCAGGCGCTGGCCGACGGTCGCCCGGGACAGCCCGGTCGCCTGCTGGAGCGCACCTCTGGTCACCGCCCGTCCGCTGCGCACCAGTTCGAGCAGATCCCCGGCGCCTGCCTGACTGCCGCTCCTGGAGTTCATTCCGTTCCTTCCCGGACGTCCGGTCATGCGCACCCCCTTGTGTTTCCCAAGCGTGCATTACATAGTGGGTTTTGCGTGTTAAATAGACGTAACTCTACGGCGGCCGACACCGAACCTCGTCGGTCGTGTGTCCGGACGTCGTCGTCTTGGGGGAGCCCCGAGTGGACCGCACCGCCCAACTCACCGCCCGCGCACTGTCGTACGCGTCACCGTCCGCCCTGCCGGTACGGGCCGCGCGGGTGCTCGACGCCAACTGGACCGGTGCCTCGACGGTCCCCTCCCGGAGCCTGTATCCCCACCAGTGGTCCTGGGACTCGGCGTTCATCGCGATCGGGCTGCGGCACCTGTCGCCGCTGCGGGCCCAGACCGAGCTGGAGACGCTGCTGGCCGCCCAGTGGGCGGACGGGCGCGTGCCGCACATCGTCTTCAACCCCTCCGTCCCCCTCGACGCCTACTTCCCCGGCCCGGACTTCTGGCGCTCCACCACCGCCGGACACGCGGCGGGCGCCCCGCGCACCGTACAGACGTCCGGCATCGTGCAGCCACCGGTGCACGCGCTGGCGGCCTGGCTGGTGCACCGCGCCGATCCCGGGCTCTCGCACGCCCGGGGCTTCCTGGCCCGGCTCTACCCGAGGCTGGCGGCCTGGCACCGCTATCTGCTGCGCTGCCGGGACCTGGGCGGCGGCGGCCTGGTGTCGGTCGTGCACCCCTGGGAGCAGGGGATGGACAACAGCCCCTGCTGGGACGCGCCGCTCGCGCGGATCGATCCGGCCCCGGTCCGCTCCTTCCGCCGGGCCGACCTGGACCACGGCGCGCCGGAGGACCGGCCGACGGATCTGGACTACGGGCGGTACGTGCGGCTGGCCGTCGAGTACCGCGATGTCCGATATGCCGACGGGCACGGGGAGTTCGCGGTGGAGGACCCGTCCTTCAACGCCCTGCTCATCGCCTCCGAGCACGCCCTCGCCCATATCGCCGCCGAGCTGGGCGCCAGTGCGGCCGCCCGCCACGCGCGGGCGGAGCGGCTGACCTCGGCGCTGGTGGAGCGGCTGTGGAGCGCGGAGTCCGGGATGTTCCTGTGCCGGGACGTGAGCGGCGGCGAACTGATCCCCGAACGCGGCGTGTCCGGCCTGGTCCCCCTTCTCCTCCCCACGCTGCCGCGCGAGTTGGTCACCGTGCTCGTGCGCACCCTGACCGGACCGCACTTCGGGCTCGGCGGCGCGACCCGGCTCGTGCCCAGTTACGACCTGCTCGGGGAGGCGTTCGATCCGCACCGGTACTGGCGTGGCCCGGCCTGGTTCAACACCGGCTGGCTGGTGGAGCGGGGGCTGCGGCTGCACGGCGAGCGGGCGGCGGCCGACGCGCTCGGGGCGGCGGTGCTGGAGCTGGCCGAGGCGTCCGGCTTCGCCGAGTACGTCGATCCGTACACGGGCGAGGCGTGCGGTGCGGCCGGCTTCGGCTGGACGGCGGCGCTCGCGCTCGATCTGCACCAGAGACTGCTCGACCGGCCCGGGTGACGGGCCGCGCGCGGAGGGCGGCCCAGGCGGCTAAAGGGCGTCTCAAGCAACCTGCATGAAGAGCTCAAGCGCCCGTCGCGAGGCGTGTCCGAGGCGGGCACCGGCACGTTCGACAGGAGTGACGAGGGAAGGGACCGGGGATGACCGACCGGCATCATCTGCTCGTGCACGGCGCGACGTTCGCCGCCGTGGGCGATCGGGGCGACATCAGCGGGGTCCGGGGCGGCGGCTCCCCGGACGGGTTGTTCGTGCGCGACGCCCGGCATCTCAGCCGCTGGCAGCTCACCGTGGACGGCGCGGTGCCCGAGGTGCTCACACCGGTCGCGGACGACGGCACCGCACGCTGTGTCCTCGTACCGCGCGGGGCGCGTCCGGAGCCGCCCGCGCACACGCTCTTCCGTGAACAGGCGGTCGGGGACAGCTCGTTCGTGGAGACGGTCCGGGTGACGAGCAATCGTCCGGTGCCGACGACCATCCGGCTGGCGATCACCGCGGACGCGGACTTCGCCGACCAGTTCGAGCTGCGCCCCGATCACCGTACGTACGTCAAGGCGGGCGCCCTGCGCTCGCGGATCGTGATGGACGACGGGATCGAGTTCACGTACCGGCGCGCGGAATGGCGTTCGTGCACGACGATCACGGCCGATCCGGCGCCGGAGGCGGTGGAGGAGACGGGGACGGGCGCCCGCCGGCTGGTGTGGGCGCTGGAGCTGCCCCCGCACGGGACGCGGGAGCTGGTCCTGCGGGTGATGGCCCGGCCGCACGGCGACCGGCGCGCGCTGCGCGTGCCTCGGGACCCCTCGGCCACGACGGCCCAACTCAGCGCGTTCGAAGCCGAGTTCGTGGAGGGTGTGGCCTTCCCGACCGGCTGGCCGGAGCTGTCGGCTGCCTGTGCGCGGGGGCTCACGGACCTGGCGGCGCTCCAGATCCCGGCGACGGGTCCGGACGGCGAGGAACTGCGGGTGCCGGCCGGCGGAGCCCCCTGGTACCTGACGCTGCTCGCCCGGGACGCCCTGCTCACCTCGCTGTTCGCGCTCCCCTACCGGCCGCGTCCGGCCGCCGCGACGCTCCTCGCGCTGGCCGCGACCCAGGCGACCGGTGCCGGGGGTGCCCGGGGCGCCGAGCCGGGGAAGATCGTGCACGAGGTACGGCACGGGGAGCTGGCGCACTTCGGGCAGGTGCCCTACGCGCGGTACTACGGCTCGGTCGACGCGACCCCGCTGTTCCTCGTGCTGCTCGGCGCGTACACCGAGCAGACCGGTGACCCGGCGCCGGCCCGCCGGCTGGAGCCGCACGCGCGGGCCGCCGTCGGCTGGATGCTGGACCACGGCGGGCTGACCTCGCGCGGCTATCTCGTCTACCGCGCCGACGAGGGCGGTCTCGCCAACCAGAACTGGAAGGACTCGCCCGGCGCGATCTGCTGCGCGGACGGTACGCGGCCGAGCGGGGCGGTGATGGCGGCGGGCGCGCAGGGCTACGCGTACGACGCGCTGCGGCGCACGGCGTGGGTGGCGCGGACCGTGTGGGCCGACGAGACGTACGCGGCGCTGCTGGAGCAGGCGGCGGCCGATCTGCGCGACCGCTTCCAGCGGGACTTCTGGATGCGGGAGGCGGCCTTCCCGGCGCTCGCGCTGGACGGCGAGGGCCACCGGATCGACGCGCTGGCCTCGGACGCCGGACATCTGCTCTGGACGGGCCTCCTGGACAAGGAGTTCGGCGAGGTGGTGGGGCGGCGGCTGCTGGAGCCCGACTTCTTCTCCGGCTGGGGGGTGCGCACACTGGCCTGCGGTCAGCCCGCCTACCATCCCCTCTCCCCGCACCGCGGCTCCGTCTGGCCCCACGACAACGCGCTGATCGCCCTGGGCCTGGCTCGCTACGGCCTGCACGACGAGGCCCGCACGGTGGCGCACGCCCTGATCGACGCCACGGCCCTCTCCCCCGCCCACCGGCTCCCCGAGGTCCTGGCCGGCTATCCCCGCACCACCCACCCGGAACCGGTCCCCTACCCCCACGCCTGCACCCGTGAATCCCGCTCGGCGGCGGCGGCGCTGGCCCTGCTGACGGCGGTGGGCGGAGCCTAGGAGCACCGAGGAGGTACCGGGCACCTCGGGGCGCGCCCCGAGGTGCTGGGAGCCGGGTCAGCCGCCCGACGTGTCCAGTTCCGCGTCCTCCGTCACGCCCGCGCAGTCGTACGGGTCCTTCAGCCAGCCGTCCGGGAGGACCACGCGGTTGTTGCCGGAGGTGCGGCCCCGGGGGCCGTCGGCGCCGGCGGGCCAGGGCTGGGAGAGGTCGAGTTCGTCGAGGCCGGCCCGCAGTTCCGAGAGGGAGGAGGTGATCGCGAGGCGCTTGCGCATCTCCGAGCCCACCGCGAAGCCCTTCAGGTACCACGCGACGTGCTTGCGGAAGTCGATCACGCCCTTGGACTCGTCGCCCAGCCACTCGCCGAGGAGCCGGGCGTGCCGCACCATCACGTCGGCGACCTCCCGCAGCGTGGGCCGCCGGAAGTCGGAGCGGCCCTCGAAGGCGGCCACGAGGTCGGCGAAGAGCCAGGGGCGGCCCAGGCAGCTGCGGCCCACGACGACGCCGTCGCACCCGGTCTCCCGGACCATCCGCAGCGCGTCCTGCGCCGACCAGATGTCCCCGTTGCCGAGCACCGGGATCTCCGGCACGTGCTCCTTCAGCCGTGCGATCGCGGACCAGTCGGCGGTGCCGCCGTAGTGCTGCGCCGCCGTGCGGCCGTGCAGCGCGATCGCCGTCACGCCCTCCTCGACGGCGATCCGCCCGGCGTCGAGGTAGGTGATGTGATCGTCGTCGATGCCCTTGCGCATCTTCATCGTCACGGGCAGGTCGCCCGCCCCGGACACCGCCTCGCGCAGGATCGCCCGCAGCAGGTTCCGCTTGTACGGCAGCGCCGAGCCGCCGCCCTTGCGAGTGACCTTGGGGACCGGGCAGCCGAAGTTCAGGTCGATGTGATCGGCCAGGTCCTCCTCCGCGATCATGCGGACGGCCTTGCCGACGGTCGCGGGGTCGACGCCGTACAGCTGGATCGACCGCGGCGTCTCGCTCGCGTCGAACCTGATCAGCTGCATGGTCTTCTCGTTGCGCTCGACCAGTGCCCGGGTCGTGATCATCTCGCTGACGTACAGCCCCTTGCCCTCGCTGAACTCACGGCACAGCGTGCGGAAGGGCGCGTTCGTGATCCCCGCCATGGGTGCGAGCACGACGGGCGGAGTCACGGTGTGCGGGCCGATGGAGAGCGGGTGGGTCATCAGACGGCTCCGGGACGGATGTACGACGGAAGGACAGCGTGGGTGAGGAACCATTGTCCCTCACCGGCCGGCGTGCGAGGCGCCCCGCCCGCCGCCGTTCCCCCCGGGCCCGTGTAATAGTCATTAGTTAGACGCACTATCGAAATCGGCGTACGATTGCACGCATGCCAGAGTTGAGTCCCCGCAGGCGCATGCTCGTGCTTGCGATCTGCTGTATGAGCCTGCTGATCGTGAGCCTCGACAACACCGTGCTGAACGTGGCGCTGCCCTCGATGCAGCGCGATCTGCACGCCACCACCTCCGGTCTGCAGTGGACCATCGACGCCTACACCCTGGTCCTGGCCTCGCTGCTGATGCTGGCCGGGTCCACGGCCGACCGGATCGGCCGCAAGCGCGTCTTCATGGCCGGTCTCGTGGTGTTCACCACCGGTTCGGTGCTGTGCTCGCTCGCCCCCAGCCTGTCCCTGCTCGTCGTCTTCCGCATGGTCCAGGCGGTCGGCGGCTCGATGCTCAACCCGGTCGCCATGTCGATCATCACCAACACCTTCACCGACGCCCGGGAGCGCGCCCGCGCCATCGGCGTCTGGGGCGCGGTGGTCGGCATATCCATGGCGCTCGGCCCGCTGGTCGGCGGCCTGCTGGTGCAGTCCGTGAGCTGGCGCGCGATCTTCTGGATCAATCTGCCGATCGGCCTCGCGGCGCTGCTGCTGACCCTGCGCTTCGTCCCGGAGTCCCGGGCCCCCAAGGGCCGCCGCCCCGACCCGGTGGGCCAGGTGCTGGTGATCGCCCTGTTCGGCGCGCTGACCTACGGCATCATCCAGGCACCCGGCTCCGGCCTCGCCGCGGTCGCGCCGTACTTCGTGATCGCCGCCGTCGCCCTGGGCGCCCTGCTCTGGTACGAGCCCCGGCGTGACGAACCCCTCATCGACCTGCGCTTCTTCCGCTCCGCGCCGTTCAGCGGGGCGACCGTGATCGCGATCAGCGCCTTCGCCGCGCTCGGCGGCTTCCTGTTCATGTCGACGCTGTACCTCCAGAACGTGCGCGGCCTGGACGCTCTGCACGCCGGCCTGTGGATGCTCCCCATGGCCGCGCCGACCTTCCTGTGCGCCCCCCTGTCCGGCCGCCTGGTCGGCACCCGCGGCCCCCGGCTGCCACTCCTGATCGCCGGTGCGGCGATGACGGCCAGCGGCCTGATGTTCGCGCTGTTCGAGGCCGAGACCTCGAACACCACCCTGCTCCTCGGCTACGTCCTGTTCGGCATCGGCTTCGGCTTCGTCAACGCGCCGATCACCAACACGGCGGTCTCCGGCATGCCCCGCGCCCAGGCCGGGGTCGCCGCGGCCGTCGCCTCCACCAGCCGGCAGCTGGGCCAGACCCTCGGGGTCGCGGTGATCGGCGCGGTGCTCGCCGCCGGCATCGGCTCGACCTCGTACCGCGACACCTTCGTCGACGCCGCCCGTCCCGGCTGGTGGATCATCACCGCCTGCGGTCTCGCGGTGCTCGCCCTGGGCCTGCTCAGCAGCGGCCTCTGGGCCCGCCGTACGGCCGAGCAGGCGGCGCGGCGGCTGGAGAGCACGGAGATCCGGCAGGCCGTGGGCGCCGCCGGGCGCGTCTGACGCCACGCGGACCAGGTGAGAGCCGGCCCGGTACGACACCGGGCCGGCTCCCTCTCCCGTCCGGCTGTCCGGGTCAGCGGCGCGCGGCCCTCGCCAGCGACCTGACGAAGCTCGGCGCGTCCGGCGTGCCGACGCCGGTGGCCATGTCGTAGCCGTCGACGGCCTTGTAGCCGGTGACACCGCCGTAGGTGTTGTCCGTGCCGTCGTTGACGTCCACGATGCCGGTGCCCTTGTGCCTGGCGAGGCGGTAGAGCGCGGCGTTGACGTTGCCCAGACGGTGCCCGGCGACCTGGTCGGCGAGCGCGACGATGCCCGAGAAGAGCGGGCTGGACTCGCTGGTTCCGCCGTAGACGTCCCAGCCGACGGCCGTCGGGTCGTAGCTGGAGTACACCCAGGCACCGCCGTTGACGGCGGCGGACATCGAGATGTCCGGGGTTCCGCGGTGGTTGCCGACGATCTTCTTCACGCCGTTCTGGAAGGCGGGCCGGGAGAACACGTGGGAGATGCCGCCGCCGCCCGCGCCGTAGTCGTTGTAGACGCTGTCGGGCTTGACGCGGTTGCCCTGGTCGTCCAGGTGCAGCTGGGTGCCGCCGACCGAGGTGACCAACGGGTCGGCGGACGGCCAGGAGTTGACCTGCTTGGTGTAGTCGCCCGAGCCGTCCAACGTGCCGTTGGTGGGGCCGTCGTCGCCGGAGGAGGCGAGGACGGTCACGCCCCTGCGGGCCGCGTCCTTGAACGCGTACCGCAGGTTCTGGATGCTGGAGGAGTCGCCCTGGTCGACGCCCGGGAAGGTGTTCTCGGTCGCGTCGAAGCTCTGCGTGATGACGTCGCCGACCCCGTGGTCGATCAGGAACTTCTCGGCGTTCATCATCTCCGGCAGACCGGTGACGCCCTCGGTCTCCGCGACGCCCGTCTCGACCAGCACGATCCTGGCTCCGGGAGCGGCGGCGTGGGCCATCTCGACGTCCAGGGTGGACTCGCCCGCCCAGCCCGTCATGTCACCGTTCTTCGGGTCGAAGGGCGGCACCTTGCCCCACTTGACGACCGAGACCTTGGTGCTCGCCATGCCGAACTGCTTGCTGTACACGTCGAGGTCGTGCTGGATCGTCGGGGAGCCGAACGAGTCCACGATGACGATCGTGCGGCCCTTGCCCGTGATGCCCTTGCGGTACAGCGAGTTCAGGTTGTACGCGGTGCGGTACTGGAGCGGTGTGTAGCAGTTGATGTGCCACTTGGCCTGGCACTGGGCGATGGAGATCGGGCTGTCCACGTCGTGGGCGAGGGCGTGCCCGGCGATGGCCGGGGTCGCGAAGGTGTGCGGCACGGCCGCGGGGGTCGCGGTGGCGACAGCCCCGGGGGTCGCGGTCGCCAGCGCGGCGGCGACGAGAGCGGCGGCCCCGGTGGTGGCCGCCGCGATGCCTCGCCCGGTACGGGATATGTGCATGAAATCCCCTGAGTGGTCTGGTGTCGACCGAAGTGGTCTCGCGCATCCCATCGAGCGAGTCATGCACAGGACAACCCTGTTGAACTGTAGATTTCGAATCTTTTACCGAAACCGCACCAGTACCCGGCGGACTGATCAGCTCCCCTGTGCCGGGCTTGGTCGCGCCAGCCGGTGGAGCCGCTCCAGGCGCTCGCGCGTCTCCTCGTTCTTCGGCGTGTACGTCACCATCCGGCCGCCCAGCTCGGGGGCCAGCCACAGGTCGGTGTGCTCCAGCGTCAGGTGTCCCACAAGGGGGTTGACGAACTCCTTGGTCTTGGAGCGGTGCCCGACCACCTCGTAGCGCTCCCAGTTCTCCCGGAACTCGGGTGATTGCTCAAGGCGTTTGAGCAGCATCTTCCAGGCGGGCTCGCCGAGATGGCCGGCGAGCGCCGCGCGCAGCCGGGCGGCCATCAGCCGCTGGGTCTCCTCCAGGTGCACGATCGCGGCCCGCCAGTGGGGGTCGGTGTAGGCGAGCAGGACGCAGTTGCGGTCCTCCGGCGGGATCTCGTCCAGGTCGGCGCCCATGAGGAGGGCGTAGGTGCGGTTGTAGGCGAGGATGTCGTACCGGCTGTTCTGCACGGAGGCGGGGATCGGCCCGAGCCGGTCCAGCATCTCCCGCAGCGCGGGCGTCACGCTCGGGCAACGGGCCCCCGGTGTCGGGTCGTTGGCGCCGGCCAGCTGGAACAGATGGGCGCGCTCGCTGGCGTCGAGCCGCAGGGTGCGCGCGAGGGCGTCCAGGACCTGTACGGAGACCTGGATGGCGCGGGCCTGTTCCAGCCACGTGTACCAGGTGACGCCGACCGCGGACAGGTGTGCCACCTCCTCGCGGCGCAGTCCCGGCGTACGGCGGCGCGGGCCGCGCGGCAGGCCGACCTGCTCGGGGGTGATGCGCTCTCGCCGGCTGCGCAGGAAGGCGGCCAGTTCGTGGCGCCGGATCTCCGCGCCGCCCGCGGCGCGCCCCGGTTCCGGTGCGATGGTCGTCATGGTGGCCATGCCCTCCAGGGTGCCGCGCCGGCCATCCTGTTTCCAGGTACTCCTGGTACCAGGATGAGGACACTCTGGTACCCGTCTGAGCCGCGTCGCAGGCTCGATGGCATGAGTGAGACCGTCACCGCCCCCGTCGTCCGCCGGGCGGCCGCCGCAGCGCCCGTGCTCGGTGGCCCCGGGCTGTTCACCGTTCTGCTGGCCGCGGCGCTGCCGCTGGTCGACTTCTTCATCGTCAATGTCGCCCTGCCCACCATGGGCGCCGATCTGCACGCGAGCGAGGCCGTACTGGAGCTGGTGGTCGCGGGGTACGGCGTCGCCTATGCCGTGCTGCTCGTGCTCGGCGGGCGGCTCGGGGACCTGTTCGGGCGCCGCCGGCTGTTCCTCGGCGGCATGGCGGCCTTCGGCCTGACCTCGCTGGCCTGCGGACTGGCGCCCGACGCGTGGAGCCTGGTGGCGGCGCGGGTGGCGCAGGGCGCCGCGGCCGCCGCGATGCTCCCGCAGGTGCTCGCCACCATCCAGTCCGCCACCGAGGGCGCGCGCCGCGCCAGGGCGATGAGCCTGTACGGCGCCACGGCCGGCCTGTCCATGGTGGCCGGCCAGGTGCTCGGCGGGGTCCTGGTCGCCGCCGACATCGCCGGGAGCGGCTGGCGGTCGGTGTTCCTGGTCAACGTGCCGGTGGTCGTGCTGGGTCTGGTGCTGGCCGTACGGCTCGTCCCCGAGACCCGCTCACAGCATCCGGAACCCGTCGACGGCCCCGGCACCGCGCTGCTCGCGGTGTCCCTGCTGACGCTGCTCGCGCCGCTCACCGAGGGCCGGGCGGCCGCCTGGCCGCTGTGGACGTGGCTGTCGCTGGCCGCCTTCCCGTTCGTGGCGGCCGGGTTCTGGCTGGTGGAACGGCGGGCGGACCGGGCGGGGCGCACCCCCCTGGTGCCGCCGAGCCTGCTGCGGCTGGCCTCCCTGCGGCGCGGGCTCGTGCTGATCGTGCCGTTCTCGGTCGGCTTCAGCGGGTTCATGTTCGTGATCGCGCTGGCGCTCCAGCAGGGGGCGCACCTCGGCCCGGTGCCGGCCGGGCTCGCGCTCGCGCCGATGGCCGTGGTGTTCCTCTTCGTGTCGCTCGCGGGACCGCGGCTGATGGGGCGGTTCGGCACACGGGTGATCCCGGCCGGATCCGCCGTCCAGGGCGTCGGTGTGCTGCTGATCGCGGCGACCGTCTGGCGGGACTGGCCGCAGGTGAGTGTCGCCGCGCTGCTGCCGGGGGTGGCCGTGGCCGGTGCCGGGCAGGCGCTCCAACTCCCCAATGTGATGCGGCTGGTGCTGTCCGAGGTGCCGGCGGCGCGGGCCGGTGTGGGCGGCGGGGTGCTGGTCACCACGCAGCAGGCGGGGCTGGCGCTCGGGGTGGCGACGCTGGGGACGCTGTTCCTCACGCTCGTGCCGCACGTGGGGATGCGGGAGGCGCTGGCCGTCACGTTGCTCACGCAGTTGGGCGGGATCGTGCTGACGGGGGTGCTGGGGCTTCGGCTGCCGAGGAGGGCCGGCTGAGCGCCGGGGTCGGGTACGGCCGTTCGGCGGTGCTCGCGCGGTTCCCGGCGCTCCTTCCCGACGCGCGTGAGAGAGGCCGGCGAAGAGGGCCGGAAATCCCCGTCAAGCGCCTCTGACCTGCGCTTCCACGGGCTCCACCGCCCGGTTACACAGCGCTTCGAGTGGCCGACGGAGCGAAGTCGGGTCAGCCTGGGAGACGTCCGATCGAGCGAACGATCGAGCGACAGGAGACAACCATGACCTCCGTACTCCGCCACCACCGCTACGGCCGTGCTCTGGGCGCCGGTGTACTGTCCGTGGCGCTGCTTTCCGGCGGTACGGCCGGAGCCTACGCCGCGACCAGCCCCAGCCCCAAGGCGAGCGCGTCCATGGGGATGATGCCGACCAAGAAGCCGATGCCCACGCGCACGGCGACGATGAAGCCGAAACCGATGCCGACGCGGTCGACGACCAAGAAGACGACGCCGAAGAACGCGGCGGCGTCGACCATGGTGGGCTCCATCACCGTCTCGGCCGACCACAAGACCGTCCGGCACGGCCAGTCCGTGACCTTCGCCGGTCATGTCAAGGGCGTGAAGGCCGGCACGACGCTGGTCCTCCAGCACCGGATGAACGGCAAGTGGACCACGCTGCGGACCACGACCGTCGTCAACCGGAACGGCAACTTCAGCATCCGCCGCGCCTTCACCGCCAAGGGCAACGAGACGGTGCGCGTGGTGACCAGGGACGGCAAGGTCATGTCCTCGCCGGTCAGCGTGAAGGTCAGCTGACGCCCGCCGTCAGCGAAGACCCCGCACCAGCAGGTCCACGACGGCCGTGAACTCCTCGCCGACGCCGGGCAGGGTCCACTCCCTGGCATAACAGGGATCGTGGAACCGGCCGGTGGCCTGGAAGACGGCTCGGGCCGCGGCGGCCGGGTCGGGCACCGAGAAGGTGCCCGACCCGGCCCCTTGCGTGATGATCCGGGTCAGCTGCGCGGTCAGGTCGGCTATGTGCTCGCCGACGACCGCGCCGTTCTCGTCCGTCAGCACGGTGTACGTGGCGAACAGCTCCGGGTCGTCGCCCGCCTTGTGCCGCTTGGCCTCGAACAGCGCGGCGAGCCAGTCCCGCAGCCGGGCCTCGGGGTCCCGCCCGCTCGCGGCGGCGATCTCGGCGAGCTTCTGGGAGGTCCGGTCCAGCCAGCGCTTGGTGACCGCCTCGCGCAGCGCGGCCTTGGTACGGAAGTGCCGGTAGACACTGCCGTGGCTGACACCGAGCGCGCGGGCCACGTCCACCACGGTGGCCTTGGCCGGTCCGTGCCGGCGCAGCACTTCCTCGGTCGCCGCCAGGATGCGCTCGGCGGTCAGGGTCTCGCTGGTCGGTGCCATGCCTAGACCGTACCCGGCATCCGGATCAGCGCTCGCTGTCCAGGTGTGCCATCTGCGCGCTCGGGTACCGGTCACCGGCCGCCGCGTCCGCGGGTACGGCCTCCTCGATCGCCGCCAGGTCGGCCGCGTCCAGCGTCATGTCGAGGGCGCCGAGCGCCTCGGTCAGCCGCTGCCGGGTGCGGGCGCCGACCAGCGGCACGATGTCCTCACCGCGCGACAGCACCCAGGCGATGGCGGTCTGCGCCACGGTGGCGCCCTTGCGCTCGGCGATCTCGCGCAGCGCGTCGACCAGGTCCAGGTTGTGCTGGAGGTTCTCGCCCTGGAAGCGGGGCGAGTGGGCGCGGAAGTCGTTGGCCGCGAGCTGCCGGTCCCGGGTGAAGTGGCCGGAGATCAGACCCCGGGAGAGCACGCCGTAGGCGGTGATGCCGATGCCCAGTTCGCGGGTGGTCGGCAGGATGTCCCGCTCGATGCCCCGGGAGATGAGCGAGTACTCGATCTGGAGGTCGCAGACCGGCGCGGTGGCGGCGGCCCGGCGGATCGTCTCGGCGCCGACCTCGCTGAGGCCGACGTGGCGGACGTACCCCTTCTCGATCAGTTCGGCGATGGCGCCGACGGTCTCCTCGATCGGGACGTCCGGGTCGAGGCGGGCGATCCGGTAGACGTCGATGTGGTCGACGCCCAGTCGCTGGAGGGAGTAGGCGGCGAAGTTCTTCACGGCGGCGGGCCGGCCGTCGTAGCCGCTCCAGTTGCCCTCCGGGTCGCGCAGGGCGCCGAACTTCACGCTGACCAGGGCCTGTTCGCGCAGCGCGGCGGGCGCGGTGCGCAGGGCCTCGCCGATCAGCATCTCGTTGTGCCCCATGGCGTAGAAGTCGCCGGTGTCCAGCAGGGTCACGCCCGCCTCCAGGGCGGCGTGGACGGTCGCGACGGACTCGGCGCGGTCGGCGTCCCCGTACAGAGCGGACATGCCCATGCAGCCGAGGCCGAGGGCGGAGACCCGGGGGCCGGTGGTGCCGAGGTTTCGGGTGTGCGGTGTCGTCGTCATGCATCCAGCATGGCATGACAGCTGACAGATTTCAATATTTGTCAGCTGTCACTCGAACCCCCTCGCGGGCCAGTACGTCATGCACATGACATGTTCTGCCGACGGCGCGGCGCCGTGGAGGACGGCATGCAACGTCGGGTCGCCGCAAGGCCGTTGAGGTGCCGCCGGCACGAAAGCGCCCGCCCACCGGCCGACGGGATCGGCTGGTGGGCGGGCGTGGGCCGGGAATCCGGGGGCGGAGCCCCCGGGGCGGCGACGGGGGCCGGGGTCAGCAGCCCAGCAGACGCTGGCCCAGGTAGCCCTCGATCTGGTCGAGGGACACGCGCTCCTGCTTCATCGTGTCGCGCTCGCGCACGGTGACCGCGTTGTCCTCGAGGGTGTCGAAGTCGACGGTCACGCAGAACGGCGTGCCGATCTCGTCCTGACGGCGGTAGCGGCGGCCGATGGCGCCCGCGTCGTCGAAGTCGATGTTCCAGTTCTGCCGCAGCGCCTGCGCGAGGCCCTTGGCCTTCGGCGACAGCTCGGGGTTGCGGGACAGCGGCAGCACGGCCACCTTCACCGGGGCGAGACGGTGGTCGAGGCGCAGCACCGTGCGCTTCTCCATCTTGCCCTTGGCGTTGGGCGCCTCGTCCTCGACGTACGCGTCGAGCAGGAAGGCCAGCATGGTGCGGCCGACACCCGCCGCCGGCTCGATGACGTACGGCGTCCAGCGCTCCCCGGCCTCCTGGTCGAAGTAGGAGAGGTCCTGGCCGGATGCCTTGGAGTGCGCGCCGAGGTCGTAGTCCGTGCGGTTGGCGACGCCCTCCAGCTCGCCCCACTCACTGCCACCGAACTGGAAGCGGTACTCGATGTCCGCGGTCCGCTTCGAGTAGTGGGAGAGCTTCTCCTTCGGGTGCTCGTACCAGCGCATGTTCTCGGTGCGCAGGCCGAGGCCCGTGTACCAGTTCCAGCGCTGCTCCATCCAGTATTCCTGCCACTGCTCGTCCTCGCCCGGCTTGACGAAGAACTCCATCTCCATCTGCTCGAACTCACGGGTGCGGAAGATGAAGTTGCCCGGCGTGATCTCGTTGCGGAACGACTTGCCCATCTGGGCGATGCCGAACGGCGGCTTGCGGCGCGAAGTGGTCTGCACCTGGGCGAAGTTGGTGAAGATGCCCTGGGCGGTCTCGGGGCGCAGGTAGGCGACCGAGCCGGAGTCCTGGGTGGGGCCGAGGTGCGTCGACAGCAGGCCGGAGAACTGCTTGGGCTCGGTGAACTGGCCCTTGTTGCCGCAGTTCGGGCAGTTGATGTCGGCCAGGCCGTTCGCCGGGGCGTGGCCCTTCTTCTCCTCGTAGGACTCTTCGAGGTGGTCGGCACGGAACCGCTTGTGGCACGCGGTGCACTCGGTCAGCGGGTCCGTGAAGGTGGCGACGTGGCCGGACGCGACCCAGACCTCGGGGGCCAGGATGACGGACGAGTCGATACCGACCACGTCCTCGCGGGACGTCACCATGTAGCGCCACCACTGGCGCTTGATGTTCTCCTTGAGCTCGACACCCAGCGGTCCGTAGTCCCAGGCGGCACGCTGACCGCCGTAGATCTCACTGCACGGGAAAACGAAGCCACGGCGCTTGCTCAGGCTGACGATGGTGTCGATCTTGTCGGCGGCCACGGTGCTCTCTTCATTACGACGACGGGCGTTGAAGCGAGATGCTTCCAGCGAATGCTTCAGGTTACCGGCGCATGCTCCCCCACGACCAAATCGGCCCCTGTCCACGGGCATCCCGAGGGCGTTGTTGACAACGGTTTCCATTTTTGTTGAAAATGACTGTCATGAACATACGTGGACGCCTCATACCCGTCGCCGCCCTGACCGCCGTCACCGCCCTCGGTCTCGGCACGCTCTCCGGCTGCTCCGGGAGTGACACCGCGGCGAGGGCCGACGGCAGGCTCGACGTCATCGCGTCCTTCTATCCGATGTCCTTCCTCGCCGAGCGGATCGGCGGCGACCACGTCCACGTCACCAGTCTCACCACACCCGGCCAGGAGCCGCACGACCTGGAGATCAGCCCCAAGCAGATCGCCGCGATCGACGACGCCGACGCCGTCCTCTACCTCAAGAACCTCCAGCCCTCGGTGGACGCCGCGGTCGCGCAGTCCTCGGTGCGGACGAAGGTCGACGCCGGCTCCCTGGTCTCCCTGGAGGCGCACGGCAACGAGGTCGGCGGGCACGCCGCCGCGCACGACACCACCAAGGGCGAGGAGTCCGCGGGCAAGGACCCGCACATCTGGCTCGACCCGGTGCGCTACGCGCAGGTCGCACAGGGCGTCGGCAAGGCCCTGGAGAAGGCCGACCCCAAGCACGCGGCCGCCTACGAGAAGAACACCGCGGCCCTGGTCAAGCAGTTGAACGACCTGGACCAACGCTTCCGCACCGGTCTCGCGCACACCAGGTCCAAGGTCTTCATCACCACCCACGCGGCCTTCGGCTACCTCGCCGAGCGCTACGGGCTCACCGAGGAGGCGATCAACGGCCTCGACCCCGAGTCGGAGCCGAGCGCCGCGCGGGTGCGGGACCTGGAGCGGATGGCGAGGGCCGACCACGTCTCGACCGTCTTCTACGAGACGCTCGTCAGCGACAAGACCGCGAAGACCATCGCGCACGACGCGCACCTGAGGACCGACGTCCTCGACCCCATCGAGGGGATCACCGCCGAGTCCCGCGGCAAGGACTACTTCTCCGTCCAGAACGCCAACCTCAAGGCGCTCCAGCAGGCGCTGGGCACCAAGTGACAGGAGTCAGCATGGAGACACACGGCGAGCCCGTCATATCCCTGCGCGGCGTACGGGCCGACCTCGGCGGCCGACCGGTCCTGCGCGGCATCGACCTGGCCGTCGGGCAGGGCGAGGTCGTCGCCCTCCTCGGCGCCAACGGCTCCGGCAAGTCCACGGCGATCCGTACGGTCATCGGCCAGGTGCCGGTCGCCGACGGCGGTATCGAACTGTTCGGCACCCCCCGGCGCGCCTTCCGCGGCTGGGCCCGCGTGGGCTATGTGCCGCAGCGCACCACGGCCGGGGGCGGCGTCCCGGCGACGGTCGCCGAGATCGTCTCCTCCGGCCGTCTCGCCCGCACCCGTTTCGGCCTCTTCCGCAAGGACGACCGGGACGCCGTGCGGGACGCCCTGGAGCAGGTCGGCATGGCGGACCGCGCCAAGGACTCGGTGAACGCCCTGTCGGGTGGCCAGCACCAGCGCGTGCTGATCGCCCGCGCGCTCGTCGCCCGTCCCGAACTGCTGATCATGGACGAGCCGATGGCCGGCGTCGACCTGGTCAGCCAGGAGATCCTGGCCCGGACGCTGAGGACCCAGGTGGAGGCGGGTACGACGGTCCTGCTCGTGCTGCACGAACTGGGCCCCCTGGAGCCGCTGATCGACCGCGCGGTCGTGCTGCGCGACGGCTGCGTGGTGCACGACGGACCGCCCCCGAGAGCCGCGGCCGGCACTCTCCGGCCCGGCCACGACCACGTACATCCCCATGCCGGGGCCACCGAACCGATCCGCACGGGACTGCTGAGCTGATGGACTTCCTGAACTACGCCTTCATGCAGCGGGCCCTGCTCGCCGCCGTCCTGGTCGGCGTCACCGCCCCCGCCATCGGCATCTACCTGGTCCAGCGCCGCCAGGCCCTGATGGGCGACGGCATCGGACACGTCGCCATGACCGGCGTCGGCCTCGGCTTCCTGCTGTCCTCCTCCCCGGTCTGGATGGCGACGGCGGTCTCCGTGCTCGGCGCCCTCCTGATGGAGCTGATCCGCTGGTACGGCAGGACGCGCGGCGACATCGCGCTGGCCATGCTCTTCTACGGCGGCATGGCGGGCGGCGTGATGTTCATCAACATGGCGCCGACGGGCTCCAACGCCAACCTGATGACCTATCTGTTCGGCTCCCTGTCCACGGTCTCCCCCTCCGACGTCCTCGCGATCTGCCTGCTGGCCGGGTTCGTGGTGCTGGTCACCCTCGGCCTGCGCCGTCAGTTGTTCGCGGTCAGCCATGACGAGGAGTTCGCGCGGGTGACGGGCCTGCCGGTGCGCGCCCTGAACCTGCTGACGGCGGTCACGGCGGCGGTGACGGTGACGGTCGCCATGCGCGTCGTCGGGCTGCTGCTGGTCTCCGCTCTGATGGTGGTGCCGGTGGCGGCGGCCCAGCAGCTCACCCGCAGCTTCGCCATGACGTTCGCGATCGCGGTGGCGCTCGGCATCACCGTGACCGTCAGCGGCACGATCGCCTCGTTCTACCAGGACGTGCCGCCCGGCGCGACGATCGTCCTGCTCACCATCGCCGCGTTCGTCGTCCTGACCGCGCTGGCCGCCCGGCTGGCCCGCCGCCGCGCCCGCGCGGCCGCGGCGGCGGGGTCCGGCCGGAACCCGGCGGAATGCGTGATTCCGGCCGCCCGCGGGACGGAAGAGGAGATCAACGCCTGACCTCGGGGGCACCGGGCTGGCACAATGGCCCGGGTCAGGGGTGAGAAGTGAGGAGGCAGCAGTGACGACCGCTGGACCGCCCGTGAAGGGCCGCGCGACCCGTCAGCGGGCAGCTGTGGCGGCCGCGCTGGACGAGGTCGACGAGTTCCGCAGCGCGCAGGAGCTCCACGACATGCTCAAACACAAGGGCGACTCCGTCGGGCTCACCACCGTCTACCGCACGCTCCAGTCCCTCGCCGACGCCGGCGAGGTCGACGTGCTGCGCACGTCCGAGGGCGAGTCCGTCTACCGCCGCTGCTCGACCGGCGAGCACCACCACCATCTCGTCTGCCGCGGCTGCGGCAAGGCGGTGGAGGTGGAGGGCCCGGCCGTGGAGAGGTGGGCGGAGGCGATCGCGGCGGAGCACGGCTACGTCAACGTGGCGCACACCGTGGAGATCTTCGGTACGTGCGCGGAGTGCGCCACGCGCAGCGACTGAGAAAAGCCCTCAGTCGTCACCCTCCGCCGCCAGCAGCTCCTCGTTCGGGATGGCGCCGCCGAACCGCCGGTCGCGGGAGGCGAATTCCACGCACGCCCGCCACAGGTCGCGCCGGTCGAAGTCCGGCCACAGCACGTCCTGGAAGACCAGCTCGGCGTAGGCGCTCTGCCAGAGCAGGTAGTTGGACGTCCGCTGTTCCCCGCTGGGCCGCAGGAACATGTCGACGTCCGGCATGTCCGGGTAGTACAGGTACTTCTGGATCGTCTTCTCGGACACCTTCGACGGGTCCAGCCGCCCGGCCCGCACATCCTCCGCCAACGCCTTCGCCGCGTCGGCGAGTTCGGCCCGGCCGCCGTAGTTCATGCAGAAGTACAGGGTGAGCCGGTCGTTGTCCTTGGTCTGCTCCTGCGCGACCTGCAGCTCCTTGGCGACCGACTTCCACAGCCGGGGCATCCGCCCGGCCCAGCGCACCCGCACGCCCAGCGCGTCCAGCTGGTCCCGGCTCTTGCGGATGAAGTCGCGGTTGAAGTTCATGAGGAAGCGCACCTCCTCGGGGGAGCGCTTCCAGTTCTCGGTGGAGAAGGCGTACAGCGAGATGTTGCGCACGCCCATCTCGATCGCCCCCTGGAGCACGTCGAGCACCTGCTCGGCGCCGACCTTGTGCCCCTCGGTCCGCGGCAGCCCCCGCTCCTTGGCCCACCGCCCGTTGCCGTCCATGACGATCGCCACGTGGTTCGGGACCAGCTCACCGGGCAGCTTCGGCGGACGGGCACCGGAGGGGTGCGGCTCCGGCGCCGTGTACTCGCGCCGCTGGCGCCCCAGGATCCCGCGTACCACCATGTGCTCCGACTCCCTCTACGACTTCTCCGGGCCGGTTCCCCGGGCCCGGCTAGGACTTTTCCACGTACCGCAGCGACCGCAGCCCGCGTTCCAGATGCCAGTGCAGATAGGCGGAGACCAGCCCACTGCCCTCCCGGACGAACCGCGCCTCGCAGGCGTCCGCCGTCTCCCAGTCTCCCGTAAGCAGCGCGCCCAGCAGTACCAGGGTCCCCGGGGACGGCACGACGCTGCCGGGCACCCGGCAGTCGACGCACACGGAGCCGCCGGAGGCGACGGAGAAGAACCGGTTGGGGCCGGGCATCCCGCACCTGGCGCAGTCACCGAAGCTGGGCGCGTACCCGTTGACGGCGAGCGAGCGCAGCAGGAACGCGTCCAGCACCAGGTTCGGGGCGTGCTCCCCCCGGGCCAGCGTCCGCAGGGCGCCGACCAGCAGCAGGTACTGCTGCACGGCCGGCTCGCCCTCGTGGTCGGTGAACCGCTCGGCGGTCTCCAGCATGGCCGTACCGGCGGTGTAGCGCGCGTAGTCGGTCACGATGCCGCCACCGTACGGCGCGATCGTCTCACTCTGTGTGCACAGCGGCAGCCCGCGGCCGATCAGTTCGCTGCCGCGCGCGAAGAACTGCACGTCCACGTGGGAGAAGGGCTCCAGCCGGGCCCCGAACTTCGACTTGGTGCGCCGCACGCCCCGCGCCACGGCCCGGACCCGGCCGTGCCCCCGGGTGAGCAGGGTGATGATCCGGTCCGCCTCGCCCAGCTTCTGGGTGCGCAGCACGATGCCGTCGTCGCGGAACAGACTCATGCCCCCATTCTCCCCCATGGGGCCGGCCGGCCGTTGCGCGCGACGGCGGCGCGGCTAGAGCACCTCGCCCCGGCTGCGGGCGTTGGCGTACGCCGTCTCCGCGCGGATCCGCTCGGTGACGGCGGCCGCCCGCACGGCCACCGGATCGGCCTCCCATTCCCGGCCGCCCCCGTACGGCCGCATCCACACGGCGGCCCCCTCGTACGCCATCACGATCCCGACCCGCCCGGTCTCCGTGTCCACGGCATGGCTCCCGACCGGTGGCAGCGTCACCGCACCGCTCCGGCGACCACCCGGGCGAGCCTGCGCGCGACGTCCACGGAACACCCGCCCAATTCCACGTGCGGGCAGGGTTTCTCCCTGGCAATGCTCGCCAGATCGATCCGCAGCGAGGGCAACACGACCCCCGCCTTTCCCAACGCCTCCCGCAATTCCCGCACCACGTCGTCCGCCTCTTCGACACAGAGCACGGAGTGCTTGTCCGCCATCGTCGGTTTTCCTTTCCGGGTTTTCCGCTTCGCACTCCCATGATGACCCTCCGCCTCTACACTCGGCAGCACCCTGAGCACTACAACAACAAGAAACATCAAGGGGGTTGGCCATGGCCAACGGTTCACGTCAGGCGGCGTGGGAGTTCTTCGGAGCCGAACTGAAACGCCGCCGGGAGAACGCGGCGCTCACCCAGTCCGAGCTGGGCATCTTGGTATTCGTTTCCGGCGGCTACATCGGCCAGTTCGAGCAGGCGATCCGAAAGCCGCAGGCGGATGTGGCGCAACGGCTCGACACCGTCCTACAAACCGACGGCTTTTTCGAACGGCTGTGGAAGAAGCTCATCAAGGAACAGCCCTATGACGCTTACTTCGCGCATGTCGTGGAACTGGAGCGGCTCGCGACGGCGATCTACCAGTGGGCGCCGTCGGTGGTACCGGGGCTCCTTCAGACACGGGAGTACGCACAGGCAATGTTCCTGGCCGGTAATCCACTCGCCAACGATGAGTACATCGAGGAGCTGGTCAGCGCGCGCATGGACCGAACGAAGATCCTCAAAGACGCTACACGGCCCGTGTATTGGACGCTCCTCCACGAGACGACCTTGCGCATCCCCGTGGGCGGCCCGGCAGTCATGGCCCGCCAGCTGGAGCACATCGCGACGCTGACACGGGGGCGCAAGATGGTGCTGCAGGTACTGCCGTTCTCCGCCGGCGCGCATCCTGAGATGGGCAAACTGATGACACTCATGGAGTTCGAGGATGCCCCGCCAACTGTCTATACAGAAGGCGTGTCTTCGGGGAGTCTGCTGGACGAACCGGCGGTAGCAAAGCGGAAGTGGGCGTCCTACGATCTCCTCAGGGCCGCCGCGCTGTCGCCGGAGGCGTCCCTGGCCCTGCTCGAATCGGCGGCGGAGGACTACAGACGATGCGCGAGCACGACCTGAGCAACGCCCACTGGCGCAAGAGCACCTACAGCAGCGGCGACAGCTCGAACGAGTGCGTCGAGGTCGCCGACGGAGTCCCCGGCGTCGTACCCGTCCGCGACAGCAAGACGACGACCGGACCCGTCCTCCTCGTCGGCCCGGCCGCCTGGTCGGCGTTCATCAGCGCCACCGGAGCCGCCCGCTTCTAGGCGGCCGGCGCCACGAACGCGTTCGCTACGATCACGGCATGACAGCGAGAAGAGAGCCGGCCAGCCGTAGGGAACGTCCCGCGAAGCCCGCGCTGACCCGGCAGGGCATCGTGGACACCGCCGTACGGCTCATGCGTGCCGAGGGGCTGGAGAAGGTCACCATGCGCCGGCTGGCGCAGGAGCTGGACACCGGCCCGGCCTCGCTGTACGTGTACGTGGCCAACACCGCCGAGCTGCACGCGGCCGTGCTGGACGCGCTGCTCGGCGAGGTCGACCTGGCGGCCGAGGGCGCCGGGGAGGACTGGCGGGAGCGGCTTCGGGCCGTGCTCGCGTCGTACACCCGCGTCCTGTTCGCGCACCCGCAGCTCGCCCGGTCGGCCCTCGTCGCACGGCCCAGCGGCGAGAACTACCTGCGGCTGGTGGAACGGGTCCTGGACCTGCTCTCCCGCAGCGGCGCCGCGCGCGAGCAGGTCGCCTGGGGTGTCGACAAGCTGCTCCAGGACGCCACGGCGGCCGCCGCCGAGCACGCCACGCAGGCGAACGACCCGGCGAACGCGGACGACTGGGACGCCCTCGCCCGCGCCCTGCACTCGGTGAGCGGGACGACGCACCCGGCGATCGAGGCGCACATGCCGGCACTGCTCGCCGGCGCGGTGGAGGACCGCATGCGCTGGAGCTTCGACGTGCTGGTCAACGGCATCACGCGGACCCCGGTCCCGACCACGGCGGACTGAGCGGACACGTCCCCGCACCCCTGCCCCGGTCTTCTCGTACCCATGGACGAACTTGTTCGTTACGAACATGTTCGCTACGGTGGAGGTGTTCGGTAGAGACCCCTCGGCCGGGAGGCCCCTGTGACGCACGGCAACCACGTCCCCATAGCGATCGTCGGCGCGGGACTCGGCGGTCTGACGGCCGCCCGGGTCCTGCGCGTGCACGGGATCGAGGCGACGGTCTTCGAGGCGGAGGCGTCCGCGGCGGCCCGGACGCAGGGCGGCATGCTCGACATCCACGAGGAGAACGGGCAGCGGGCGCTGCGCTCCGCCGGTCTCCACGACGCCTTCCGGAAGCTGGTCCACGCGGGCGGCCAGGCGATGCGGCTGGTCGGCCCGGACGGCACCGTGCACGTCTCCCGGGCGGACGACGGCGAGGGCGGCCGCCCGGAGGTGGACCGCGGTGACCTGCGCGACCTGCTGCTGGACTCGCTGCCGGCGGGCACGGTCCGCTGGAGCGCCAAGGTGACCGGGGCACGGGGTCTCGGCGGCGGCCGGCACGAGGTGACGTTCGCCGACGGTTCGGCCGTCACGACCGGTCTGCTGATCGGCGCGGACGGCGCGTGGTCGCGGATCCGGCCGCTGGTCTCGTCCGCGCGGCCCGCGTACACCGGGATCTCCCTGGTGGAGACGGACCTGCTGGACGCCGACGCCCGCCATCCGGGCGGCGCGGAGCTGATCGGCGGCGGGTTCTTCATCAGCCTGGGCGGCGGACGCGGCTTCCTGGCCCATCGGGAGACCGACGGCAGCCTGCACGTCTACACCGCGATGAAGGCGGACGAGGGCTGGCTGGACACGATCGACTTCGGCGACACGGCGTCGGCGAAGGCGGCGGTCCTCGCGGGCTTCGCGGGCTGGCACGAGGGCCTGCGGGGGCTGGTCGCGGACGCCGACGGCCCGCTCACCCCGCGCCGTGTCCACGCCCTGCCCGTCGGCCACCGCTGGGACCGGGTCCCCGGGGTGACCCTGCTGGGCGACGCCGCCCACCTGATGTCCCCCTTCGCCGGCGAGGGCGCCAACCTGGCCATGTACGACGGCGCGGAACTCGCCGAGGCCGTGGCCGCCCACCCGGGCGACACCGAGGCCGCCCTGACCGCCTACGAGTCCGCCCTCTTCCCCCGCGCCCACGCCTGCGCCACGGAGTCCGCGGCCAGCCTGGACACGATGTTCGCCGACGACGGCATGGAGCGGATGCTCGCCTTCTTCACCGCGGGGCCGGGGACCGCGTAACCCCCCTCCCAATGGCGGAACGCGCCGAGCCGACCGGTTCGGTCGCCGGGAAATCCGATCTCCCGTCCCTATTCTGTGGACGCATCAGCGGGGGGTGGAAACGGGCCGAGAGCCCCTCTCACTCGGAGAGCACACCCATGAGCGACCAGACGAACGCGAACGAACTTCCCCGGCGGCGATTCGTCGTGCTCTCGGGCACCGTCGGCGGCGCGGCGCTGCTGACCGGTGCGGGAGTCATGGCGGGCACGACCGCCGCGGCGGACACGGCGCACGGCGGGCCCACGCCCGACCCGTGGTGTCCCACGACCCCTCCGCCCGGCGGGGCGAACCCCTGTCCGCCCGCTCAGCTCCAGCCCCTGTGCGGCAGGCCCACCGACGACGACCCGCTGTGGAACGACGTCAAGTACTGCACGCAGGGCGTCACCCCGCCGCCTCCGCAGCCCAAGCCCGACTGCCTGAAGGTGACCCCGAACTACGTCATCCTGCACGGGAAGCCGGAGAACACGCACAACTACCTCCTCCTCCCCTCGTGCCGGATCACCGGCATCGAGTGCCCGTTCGTCCACATGGACTCGGCGGCGAACTACTGGCACGAGGCGTGGGAGAACGCGAGAAGCGGCGGCAGTGTCCCCGTGCAGTACCCGGACATCGGGCTGGGGATCAACTCGCAGCACGCCCGCCGCTACGACCAGCTGCACATCCACATGGCCGGGATCAGGGCGAGCACGCAGCGGCGGCTCCAGGAGCTCGAATCCCAGGGCCGTATGGCCACCCAGCCCTCCCAGTGGGCCGCCCCGGGCAACCAGGCGCCCGTCTCGGGGCCCGCGGGTACCGGCGACCGGGTCTACCGCATCCTCAAGCTCCAGGACCTCCAGCAGAACCTCTTCACGCTGCTGTACCGGAACGTGGTGGTCCCGAACTCGCTGAACATGGCGGACCAGACCATCATCGTGGTCCCGAAGACGACGGCCGCCGGATCCTTCGCCGGTTCCTTCTACGTCCTCAACAGCGACACGTCCCTGCACGACGGCACCAGCACGTGCGACTACCTGCTGGTGTACGCCTGAGGGTCCCGTCGGCCCGCGACCCAGCCCACAGGAGCCGTGCATGACCTTCCCCGCCCCGCTCACCGGAGTCGTCCCGCCCGTCTGCACGCCACTGACGCCCGGACGCGAGGTCGATGTGCCCTCGCTGCTGCGGCTGGTGGACCATCTCGTGGGCGCGGGCGTGCACGGGCTGTTCGTGCTCGGCTCGACCTCGGAGTCGGCCTTCCTCACGGACGCCCAGCGGCGCCTGGTGGTGGAGGCGGTCGCGGGGCACGTGGGCGGGCGGCTGCCGGTGCTGGCCGGGGCGATCGACATGACGACCCCGAGGGTCCTGGAGCACGTCCGGGCGGTCACGGCGGCCGGGGCGGAGGCGGTCGTGGTCACCGCGCCGTTCTACGCCCGTACCCATCCCTCGGAGATCGTCCACCACTACCGCCGGATCGCGGCCCTGAGCCCGGTGCCGGTGATCGCCTACGACATCCCGGTCGCCGTGCACACCAAACTGCCCCCCGAACTGGTGCTCGGGCTCGCCGGGGACGGGGTGCTGGCGGGCGTCAAGGACTCCAGCGGGGATCTGGCGGCCTTCCGTGAGCTGGTCACCGGGGCCCGCGCCCACCCCGGCTTCGCCGTGCTGACCGGCTCCGAGCTGATCGCCGACGCCGCGCTCGCGCTCGGCGCGGACGGGGCGGTGCCGGGGCTGGCCAACGTCGATCCGCACGGGTACGTGCGGCTCTACCGGCAGTGCCGGGCGGGCGACTGGGAGGGGGCGCGGGCCGAACAGGACCGGCTGTGCGCGCTGTTCGGGCTGACCGGGGCGGGCGATCCGGCGCGGATGGGCGGCAGCTCCTCGGCGCTGGGCGCGTTCAAGGCGGCCCTGCGCCTGCGGGGCGTGATCGACTGCGCGGTCACCGCGGAGCCGCAGGTGCCGCTGTCGGGCGAGGAGACGGAGAAGGTCGCCAAGTACCTCGCCGCGGCAGGGCTGTTGTAGCCGGCCCGTGCCGGGGCCCGCCCGGCTCAGTCCGGTTCCCGTCCCCCGGCTCAGTCCGGTTCCG
>NZ_LBDA02000059.1 GCF_000980885.2 Streptomyces malaysiense
ATGAGTAATTGGGCAACAGGGTCTTTCGATGAAGGTGAAGACCTCCGCGCGGGCGGTGGCGCGGTCGGGCCAGGTGCGGGTGCCTGTCTCTTCTTTGAGCAGGGCCCAGAAGCTCTCCGCGGCGGCGTTGTCGAAGCATGATCCGGTGCGCCCGCAGCTCTGCTGCAGTCCGAACTTCCCTATTCGTGCCCGGAATTGGGTCGACGTGTATTCGCTGCCGCGATCGCTGTGGATCACGCAACCGGGTTCCAGTCCGCCTCGGCCGTGGGCCATGTCGAGGGCGTCGACGACGAGGTCGGCGCGGTGGTGGTCGGCCATGGCATAGCCGACGATCTCGCGGGTGGCCAGGTCCAGCCAACAGGCGAGGTAGAGCCAGCCCTCGGCGGTGGGCAGGTAGGTGATGTCGCCGACCGGCTTGGTGCCGGGGCGCTCGGCATGGAAGTCGCGGCCGATCAGGTCCGGGGCCGGCTTCGCCTTCATATCAGGCCGGGTCGGCGAGCGGTGCTTGCGCCGGGTTACACCGCGGATGTCGCGTTCACGCATCACACGGGCGACGCGTTTGCGGTTCACTCACCGGCCCAGGCGGCGCAGTTCGGCGTGGATGCGCGGGACACCGTAGGTGCGGCGGGAGGCGATGTGCAGCACGGTGATCTCGTGGGCGAGTGCGTCGTCGGCGGCCTGGCGCTTGCGGCGGGCGGTCTCGCCCTCGCGCCAGGCGTAGTAGGAGGAGCGGGCCACATGCAGCACCCGGCACAGCAGCGTGATCGGATGGTTCGCCTTCTCCGCATGGATCAACCGGTACAGCTCGCTCACCGGTCGTTCTCCTACACGAAGAAGGCCGTCGCTTTTTCAGGATCTCGATCGTCTGCTGCTGTTCGCGGACCTCCTTGCGCAGCCGCTTGAGCTCCTCACGCTCGGCACTGGTCAGCTCACCGGACTCGCCGTTGCCCCGGTCGGCCTTGGCCTTGCGGTACCAGCCGCGCAGGGACTCGGAACTGATGCCGAGTTCCCGGGCGACGGCGGTGACCGTCTTGCCCGAGGAATCGACGAGCGCGATGGCGTCCCGCTTGAACTCCTCGGTGTACCGCTTCGTGTACTTGCTTCCCACCTGGTGCTACTTCCTCTGGAACCTCAAGATCCCAGTCTCCAGGTGTCCACGATCAAGGGGAAGCTTCACTCCCCGTTGTCGCCCGTGTTGTCGAACATCATGCTCGACGACCTGGACCGGGAACTGTTCAAGCGCGGTCACAGGTTCGTGCGTTACGCCGACGATCTGCGGATCTTCGTGGGGAGCGAACGGGCCGCCCGCAGAGTGCTCGCCTCGGTTACGGCCGTGGTCGAGCAGCGGCTGAAACTGAAGGTCAACCGGGAGAAGTCGAAGGTGGTCCGGGCCTCCGCCGCCACGCTGCTGGGGTTCGGCTTGTACTTCACCCGGAGCGGGAAGATCCGGGTCGATCCGAAGGCGCTGGCGCGCTGGAAGGTCCGCATCCGGGAGCTGACCTCACGCCGGTGGAGCATCGCGATGGACGAACGTATCGCGAAGATCAACCGGTACATGGCCGGATGGATGGGCTACTTCCAGCTCTCGGACGCCTCCAGGGCGTTCCGGGACCTGGAGGAATGGCTCCGCCGCAGGATGCGGCAGATCCGCTGGAAGGAATGGAAACGCTTCGCGGCCAGGCGCCGGAACCTGCTCGCACTCGGGATCCCCGAGCGCGCCGCCCGTGAACGGGCGGGCAGCAGCAAAGGCTACTGGCGGATGGCGGGGTCTGCCGTCCTTCAGCGGGGGCTGCCCAACTCCTACTGGGACGACCTGGGCCTGAAGATGCTCAAGCCAACCTGGCAACGGTTGAGATCAGCCCGATGAACCGCCGGATGCGTGACCCGCATGTCCGGTGGTGTGGGAGGAGGGCCGGGCGACCCGGCCCTCCTACCCGATTGCTCAGGGTGCGCCGGGCCGGGTCGCCTTCGACGTTCAGGGCCCGACGCGACCGAGGCCGTCCGCCCTCGGCGTTGCCCACCACGTAGTGGTGCTGTTCCTTCCCGAGGTACCCCCGGCCCGGACCTCAGGCAGGCTCTCCTCCGCAAGCTCATCGTCACATCACACCCGCAGATGACCTCGCCGACGTTGGGTGAGATCCTCGCGACCGGACGAAGTCCTCAATCACTGGTGTGGTGCAGGTTCGGGGGCTGGGGCGTGGCGGCCCAGGAGGCGAGCAGGCGGAGGCCCTGTTCGGAGGGGGAGGCGGGTTCGGCGGTGTAGATAGTGAGGGTGAGGCCGGGCTCAGCGGCCATCTCCAGCCCCTCGTACGCGAGGGTGAGATCGCCGACGGCCGCGTGGTGGTAGCGCTTGAAGCCGGTGCCGTGGTGACGGACGTCGTGGGCGCCCCAGCGGGTGCGGAAGGCGTCGCTGCGGGTGGACAACTCACCGACGAGGTCGTGAAGTTCCTTGTCGTGGGGGTTGCGGCCGGCTTCGGTACGCAGGATGGCGACGGAGATGTCGGCGGCCTGGTCCCAGTCGGGGTAGAAGCGGCGGGCGTCGGGGCTGAGGAAGGTGAAGCGGGCGAGGTTCTCCCGATTGTGGGGGTCGGCGTAGACGTCGGCGTAGAAGGCGCGGGCGAGCCGGTTGACGGCCAGGAGGTCCATGCGGCCGTTGCGGACGAAGGCCGGGCCCTCGGTGACCGCGTCCAGGGCCCACTGCAAGCTCGGATGCGGCTTCCACTGCCGGGTGGCGCGGCGGCGGGGCCGGGCGAGGGCGTCGGAGCCGTCGGCTGCCTGGGCCAGATGGAGCAGGTGGGCGCGTTCGGCTTCGTCGAGCCGCAGTGCGCGGGCGACGGCCTCCAGGACGGCCGGTGAGACGCCGGCGAGGTTGCCGCGCTCCAGCTTGGCGTAGTACTCGACGCTCACATCGGCCAGGGCCGCGACCTCACTGCGGCGCAGCCCGGGGACCCGGCGCCGCGGGCCTGCGGGGAGCCCGGCCTGCTCGGGGGTGATCTTCGCTCGCCGCGAGGTGAGGAACTCGCGAACCTCTGCCTGGTTGTCCACACCTTCGACGGTACGTCCCGCGCACGGCCATAGGGATGTACTGGCAGTACACCCTTCGATGGTGCCTCGCTACAGGCGTCGGAAGCGGGTTACCTGGATGACGTGGTGCTCTCCGCCCGCCGCAGTCATGGACGGGCACGCACCCGGCCCAGCACATCGCGACGGCCCCGGGTTCCCGGCGGCCGCCTGCCACGGCACGTAAAGGAACCTTTCCCATGCGCGGAGCAATGATCCACGCCCCCGGCGACGTCCGCTTCGAGCCCCTGAACGCCCCGCAGATCCTCCATCCCACCGATGCGATCATCCGTACGGCGGTGACGTGCGTGTGCGGCTCGGATCTGTGGCCCTACCGGGGCGCGGAGCCGATCGGGGAGCCGCACCCGATGGGGCACGAGTACGTCGGCTTCATCGAGGAGGTCGGCAGCGAGGTCACCTCGGTCCGGCCTGGACAGTTCGTCGTCGGCTCGTTCGCGACCTCGGACAACACCTGCGCGAACTGCCGCAACGGTTTCCCGTCGAACTGTCTGCACCGCGAGTTCATGTCGACCTGCCAGGCGGAGTACGTCCGCATCCCGAATGCCCAGGGCACTCTGGTCGCCACCGACGAGGTGCCGGACGAGGAGTTCTGGCCCGGCCTGCTGGCCGTGTCCGACGTGATGGGCACCGGCTGGTGGGCCGCGGACGCCGCCGAGGTGCGGCCCGGCTCCACCGCCGTGGTCGTCGGTGACGGCGCGGTCGGGCTGTGCGGCGTGATCGCGGCGAAGGAGATGGGCGCGGAGCGGATCATCGCCATGTCGCGGCATGAATCCCGCCAGCAGCTTGCGCTGGAATTCGGTGCCACGGACGTCGTCACCGAACGCGGCGAGGAAGGTGTCGAACGGATCAAGGAGCTGACCGGCGGGATCGGTGCCGACAGCGTGCTGGAGTGCGTCGGCACCGCCCAGGCCATGAGCCAGGCGCTGCACTCGGCCCGCCCCGGCGGCAGCGTCGGCTTTGTCGGCGTCCCCCACGATGTCGCGGTCGACGGCCAGGAGCTGTTCTTCTCCCACGTCGGCCTGCGTGGCGGGCCCGCCCCCGTACGCCGCTACCTGCCCGACCTGATCGATCGCGTCCTGACCCGCCGCATCGACCCGGGCAAGGTCTTCGACCTCACCCTCCGCCTCGATCAGGTCGCCGAGGGCTACAAGGCCATGGACGAGCGCCGCGCCATTAAGACCCTCCTCACCCCCTGACCCATCCACCCCCTCGAAGGGAGCGATCATGCAGATCACCCGCAGCTCGATGGACACCGCCAAGGGACCGGCCGACTGGTTCACCGGTGACGTTTACATCGACGCCGTCGCCGCCGCACCGGCCCCGTCCCGGGTCACCGCGAACCTGGTGCACTTCATGCCCGGCGCCCGCACTCACTGGCACCGCCACCCGCTGGGCCAGACCGTCTTCGTCACCGAAGGCGTCGGCCTGTGTCAGCGCCGTGGCGGGCCGGTCGAGGTCATCCGGCCCGGTGACCGCGTCCTGTTCGAGGCGGACGAGGAGCACTGGCACGGCGCTGCTCCGAACCGGCTGATGGTGCACCTGGCCATCAACGAGGGCGATGCCGACCACGACGTCGTGCACTGGCTGACTCCCGTCACCGACGACGAGTACGCCGCCGCTCCGGCTTCCTGATGCTGTTGTCAAGCTGCCGTGGTGACCGGTAGTGCCACTTCGTAGCACCGTCGGTCACGGATCAGGGCCCAGATGACGTTGACGCGTCGGCGGGCGAGGGCGAGCACGGCTTGGACGTGCTTCTTCCCCTCGGCACGTTTACGGTCGTAAAACTTCGGCGAGTTCGGGCCGTAGCGGACGCTGACCAGTGCCGAGGTGTAGAACACGCGCTGGAGACGTCGGTGATAGACCAGGGGCCGGTGCAAGTTGCCGCTAACCTTGCCCGAGTCGCGTGGTGCCGGGGCGACGCCGGCGAAGGCCGCCAGGGCGTCCGGGGAGTCGAACTCGTCCAGGCTGCCGCCGACAGCGGCGAGGAACTCGGCACCGAGCACGGTGCCGATGCCCGGGACGCTCAGGACGATGTCGGCGAGCTCGTGCTCGCGAAACCGGCCCTCGATGAGCTTGTCCATCTCCGCGATCTGCTCGTCGAGGGCCATCACCTCCCCGGCCAGGGTGTGGACCAGCTTCGCGATGGTCTTCTCCCCGGGGATCGCGGTGTGCTGCCGCTCGGCGGCCTCGACCGCCGCCTCGGCCAGGGCTCTCGCGTTGCGGACCTTGCGGTTGGCCAGCCACGTCGTCAGCCGCGAGGTGCCGGTCCGGCGGATCACGGCAGGGGTCTGGTATCCCGTCAGCAACCTGAGCGGGCCGGTGTTGGTCACATCCAGGGCCCGCTCCAGGGCCGGGAACATGCTCAGCAGAGTGCCGCGCAAGCGGTTGACGACCCGGGTGCGGTCCTCGACCAGGTCTGCGCGGCGTCCGGTCAGCAGCTTGAGCTCGATGGCGACTTCGCCGCCGGGGCGGACGGGCCGCAGGGTTCGGACTCTTCGTGCCACGGACGACCTCGCCGGCATTGCTCTGCACAGCGACTTGTTCGCACTTCCTAATCGGCGGCCGAGTCGTCGTGGGGTGCTGGGCGGCGAAGCCAGAGAAGCCACGAGACGGCAGCCGCCTGATAGCCACACCCAGCACCCCTGGGCGACCCAACCCTACGAATGGCTCGATCAACCCGATCAAGAAGGTAGAGCCTTCTGACGTGCAGATTCATTGTGTACGGGGCCCAGTGGGGCCTCGCTCACGCGGGGCCCCACGGCGGGATCAGACGGTGAGGACGAGCTTGCCCTGGAGGTGCCCGCCGTCGAGCAGCCGGTGCGCGTCGGCGACCCGCTCGAACGGGAACGTCTCCTGCACGTGGACCCGGAGCCTGCCCTGTTCGACGAGTTCGACGAGACCTCGCAGGCCGACCGGATCGGGGTCGACCGCGATGCCGCTGAAACGCATGCCCGCCGCCTCGTACTTGGCGATGAGCTCCGAATCCTCCTCGGCGACCGCCGTCACCAGGTGACCGCCCGGGCGGAGCACGTCGAGCGACCGTTCGACGGTGTTACCTCCGATCGTGTCGAGCACGACGTCGACATCGCGGACCGCCTCGGTGAAGTCGACCGTCGTGTAGTCGATCACCTCGTCGGCGCCGAACCCCTCGACGAACTTCCACTTGCTCCTGCTGGCGGTCGTGATCACGTGCGCGCCGAGGGCTTTCGCGATCTGGATCGCGACGTGGCCGACCCCGCCACCACCGCCGTGGACCAGGACGCGGTCGCCCTCCTTGACGCCGCCGAGGTCGACGAGGCCCTGCCACGCCGTCAGCCCGACGAGCGGCAGCGCCGCCGCCTCGACGTGAGAAAGCGACGCCGGCTTGCGTACCAGGTGCACCGCCGGCGCCGACACCACCTCGGCGTACGCGCTCGCCGCCCGTGGGAACAGCGGCATCCCGAACACCTCGTCGCCGGGCCTCAACCGCCAGGTCTGCGGCCCCTCCCCGACCACGCCGCTGATGTCCCAGCCGAGGACGAACGGCGGCCGGCCGATCAGCGGGAACTCGCCGGCGCGCAGGCGCGCCTCCAACGGGTTCAGCCCGATCGCCTTGACGCGGACGAGAACCTCGGTCGGGAGGGGGTGGGGCTCGGGCGCATCCACGATGGTGAGCACCTCGGGACCGCCGAGCGTCTCCTGGGTGATGACTCGCATGACTCTCCTGCGCTTTGTCGGGGGGAGAAGAGATCCCAGGCTATGAAGTCGACAGGAACCGGCAGGTACCTTTGGCGCCATGAGCGGTTTCGGTCCCGGCGGTCCCTTTCTCGCCGACTGTCCGGCGCGTCTGGCGGTCGAGCTCATCGCCGACAAGTGGACGGTGGTCGTGCTCTACGGCCTCAGCGAAGGCCCGGTGCGCCATGGTGAGCTGATCGAGCTGATCGGCGGTATCTCCCGCAAGATGCTCACGCAGACGCTCCGACGGCTGGAGGCGCACGGACTCGTCCGCCGCCACGCCTATGCCGAGGTGCCTCCCCGCGTCGAGTACGAGCTCACCCCGCTCGGGGCGACGCTGATCGATCCGATCCACATGCTGACCGAGTGGGCGCGGGAGAACGGCGACGCAGTGCTCGAAGCGCTCGACGCCGATCCCGAGCCGGTCGCTCATCGCGACTGAGGCCCCCGCCAGGACACTGAGTGGCCTCTCGGCACGCGGGCGGGGTAAGAACTCAAGTCCTGGTTGGAGGGGTTGCGGAAGGGCGAGGCGTGGTGATGTCGTTCGTCGGCGTCTGACCACGAGCGCATCGCTCGGAAGGATGTGCGGCGTGCGCTCGCGGAGGAGGCTGCGGACGCGATGGCGGGCGGCGCGGCCCGGCAAGAAGGGGCGTCGGCGCCGGTCACGGATGCTGAATGTGCGTCAGTACGGTGGGCGGCAGGGCAGTGGGCGGCGTGTTCGTGGCCTCTGCCGGGCTGTTCAAGAGCCGGTCGATTCAGCACGGGGGGCCGGATCGTGTGCGGCCGTCCCTCCGGGCTCGGCGGTTGCGGTGGGCCAGGAAACCGTGCCCAGTGCGCCGCGGAGCGCGGCGATGGCACTGGCGAGGCAGTCGGTGAAGGTTTCCTGACGGTTCGCCCGCACCCAGCGTCCGTAGGCGTTGGCGAAGGCGATCGTGGCGAGCTGGGCGGTCGACGTGGCGAGATCGGGGCGAAGGCCACGTTGCCGAACGGCTTGGTCGATGGCTGCGCTCAGGGCGGCGAGTTTGGTGCGTTCGCGCTCCCTGAGCTCCGGGCTGGAGTTGATCACCTCAAGTCGCTGCGCCGCACCGTCGCCGTGTTTGTCCAGGTATACGCCGACTTCGGCCAAGGCGTCCAGGACGGCGGTCAGTGGCGGGGTGTCCTTGTCGGCCGCGAGCACGGCCTCCCCCACGGCGGTGGGGAGCCGATCGGAGTTGGCGAACAGGACCTCGCGCTTGTCGGAGAAGTACCGGAAGTACGAGCGCCGCGTGATACCGGCCCGTTCGGCGATGTGAGTGACGGTCACGTTGTCGTATCCGTGCTCTTGAAACAGCTCCAAAGCCGCCTTGCGTAGACGTTGCTCGGTGCCGGGATCCCATCTGGCCACGCCTGAGTCTAACGGATGACGTCTCACTGTGTCATCGGCTAACCTGAGTGATGACACAGTGAGACATCACGACTGGGTCGGACGCGACCGGCCCCAGCGGAAGGAGTCCGCGATGACCCGCGACACCCCCGGAACGCGCACCGGCGAGATCTGGATCCTCGGGGCGACGGGCAGGATCGGCCGCGCCGTCGCCGTACGCTTGGCGGCCCGCGGCGCGGACATCGCCCTGATCGGGCGCAGTCACGAAAGCCTCCGTGAAGTCGCCGCGGCTGCCGGGCGCCCGGGCGCGCATCTCGTGGCTACGGACTCGGTCGAGTGCATGGCAGCCGAAATCACCAGCCGGCGCCCGGCCGTGGTCGTCAATGCCCTCGGCGGCTATGCCGAGACCGCGGTCGGGATCGCGCGGGCCTGCATGCCGGGCGGGCACTACGTGGACCTGGCCGCCGATCTGGTCGCCGTCCCGCGCCTCCTCGGCCTGCACCGGCAGGCCGCCGACGTCGCCAGCACCCTGATCACCGGCGCCGGCTTCGGCGTGCTGGCCACGGAGGCCGTGGTGGTCAAACTGTGCGAGGGCCGACCCACCCCGAACCGGGTCCGTGTCGACGCTCTTGCCTCGGTGGCCACCGAGGCCGGCACCATGGGCGCCGCGTTCGCCGCCACCGTCGTCGACGTCATCACCAGTGGCGGGCGCCGCATCGAGAACGGCCGGATGGTCAAGACACGCCTCGGCTCCGACGTCCGGAGTCACGCGTTGCCCGACGGGCAGACGGCGAAGTCCGCGGGCGCCCCCTCCGGTGAACTGCTCGCCGCCCGGCGGGCCAGCGACGCGCCGAACGTCACCGTCACCTCCGGCCTTGCCCCCACGTCTCCGTTCGCAAGGGCAGTCCTACCCCTGTTCGCCGCGCTGCTGTCCATCCCGCCGATGCGCCGTGCCGCCGTACGCCGGATGGCCAAGGCCCCGATCACGGCGGCACCGCGCCCCCGCACACACTCCTGGGGGCACGCCGTGGTCACCTGGCCCGACGGCAGCCGGCGGGAAGGCTGGCTGCGCGCCGACGACGGCATGGACTACACCGCCGACGTCATCACCGAGACCGCCATCCGCCTCGCCGATGGCCAAGCGCCCTTCGGCGCCTACACCCCGGCAGCCGCGTTCGGCCCCGACCTGGCCACCGCCGCCGCAGGCACCTTCCTGCTCGACCTGTGAGCCGGTCCTGCCGACGGCATTCTCGTTCGAAGCCGGGGTGAATCCGTTGGCAGACAGGGCGCGGCCGGTGCCGTGACCGAACCGGCCGTTGCTTGGCCGGAGGCGGAGGCGGAGGCGGAGGCGGAGGTGGTTCGAGACGCGCGCACGGCAGATTCGCGAACGTGTTCGTTACGATCGGGGTATGACTTCGGGAAGAGAGCCGATCAGCCGCCGGGAGCGTCCGGCGAAGCCCGCCCTTTCACGGCGGTGGATCGTGGACACCGCCGTGCGGGTCATGCGCGCCGAGGGGCTGGAGAAGGTGACCATGCGCCGCCTGGCCAAGGAGCTGGACACCGGTCCGGCGTCGCTGTACGTGTACGTGGCCAACACCGCCGAACTGCATGCGGCCGTGCTGGACGCCCTGCTCGGCGAGGTCGACCTGACCGGCGGAAGCACCGGGCACAGCTGGCGCGAGCGGCTCCGCGCCGTACTGGCCTCCTACACCACCGTGCTGTTCGACCATCCACAGCTTGCCCGGTCGGCTCTCGTGGCGCGCCCCAGCGGCGAGAACTACCTGCGGTTGGTGGAGTGCATCCTGGATCTGCTGTCCCGCAGCGGAGCCTCCCGTGAGCAGGTCGCCTGGGGTGTGGACAAACTGCTCCAGGATGCCACCGCCACGGCCGCCGAGCAGTCGACGCAGGAACACGACCCCATGGCCGAAAGCGACTGGAACGCCACCAATCGGGCCCTGCAGGCCGTGGATGAGACCACCCACCCGGCCATCAAGGCGCACATGCCGGCCCTGGTCAGCGGCTCGCCCGGCGACCGCATGAGCTGGAGCTTCGACGTTCTGGTCAACGGCATCACGCACACACCCGTCCCCGGTATCAGGGGCTGAGGCTGCCTCGCCGAAGGCGGCCCGGCCCGTCCGCTGCCGGGGTGGCTCCGCCGTGGTGCACCCCCTCTGCCCGGAAGCCGACACCCAGTCGCGAACTTGTTCGCAACGAACGCGTTCGTTACGGTTGAGGTGTCCGGCCGGGTCATCTCATGACCGAGCCGTCCCGCCGCCCTGTGGCGGGACGGGCCATGTCGGCTCCGAACCTTTTCCCCGGTCGCGCGCTTCTGCGCACCCGGCCGGCCGTCTGGAGGTCCCCATGAGCACCCACCACCCCATCGCGATCATCGGCGGAGGTCTCGGCGGCCTCACCGCCGCCCGCGTCCTGCACGTCAACGGCATCCAGGCCGCCGTCTTCGAACGGGAAGCGTCCGCCGCCGCCCGCAGTCAGGGCGGCATGCTCGACATCCACGAGGAGAACGGCCAGAAGGCACTGCACGCCGCCGGCCTCTACGAGGATTTTCTGAAGATCGTCCACAAGGACGGTCAAGCGATGCGCCTGGTCGGCCCGGACGCCACCGTCCACGTCTCCGAGCAGGACGACGGCACCGGCGGCCGCCCGGAGGTGGACCGTGGCGACCTGCGGGACCTGCTGCTGAACTCGCTGCCCGACGGCACGGTCCACTGGGGCAGGAAGGCCACCGGCGTCCGCGCTCTGGGCGACGGCCGTCACGAGGTGGCATTCGCCGACGGCTCCGTCATCACCACCGACCTTCTGGTCGGCGCCGACGGGGCCTGGTCCCGCGTGCGGCCGCTGCTCTCGGATGCCACGCCCGCCTACACCGGCATCACCTTCGCCGAGACCGACCTGTACGACGCCGTCGCCCGTCACCCGCGCAGCGCCGCCGTCATCGGGGGAGGGTTCCTCATCAGCCTGGGCAGCCGGCGCGGCTTCCTCGCGCACCGCGAGACCGACGGCAGCCTCCACGTCTACGCCGCGCTGAAGGCGGAGGAGGACTGGCTCGACACCATCGACTTCACCGATCCCGCTGCCGCCAAGACCGCCGTTCTCGCCCACTTCGAGGGCTGGCACGAGGACCTGCGCGCCCTGATCGCCGACGCGGACACCATCACCCCACGCCGCATTCACGCCCTGCCGGTCGGACACCGCTGGGAGCGGATCGCGGGCGTGACGCTCCTGGGAGACGCCGCCCATGTGATGTCCCCCTTCGCCGGAGAGGGCGCCAACCTGGCCCTGCTCGACGGTGCCGAACTCGCCGGGGCGATCGCCGCCCACCGCGGCGACACCGAGGCCGCGCTGACCGCCTACGAGAAGGCCCTCTTCCCGCGCAGCGAGGCATCCGCCGCCGAATCCGCCGCCGGCCTGGAGACGATGTTCGACGACCGGGGGCTTGAGCAGATGATCCGGTTCTTCACCTCCGGACCGGCAGCCGATTGACCGCCGCGGACAGCGCCACCGACGCCTTCCGCGCGATCCTGGGGAAGGTACGGCCGCGCCCGTCCTGCGTACCGTCCCCGTACGGTGTGGCCTCGACGTGGCCGTGCGGGAGACGGGAGAGGGCAGCCCGGTTGTCGTCCTGCAGGGCGCACCCGGCCCAGCCGGCATCGCCCCCTCGTCGACGCCCGGGCCGCGGACTCGGGCCCTGCGTGGCTCGTGCGCCAGGCGCCGGGTCACGATGTCACACAGTGTGCCTTCACCACCGCAACGGCGGCGCCACGGATCGGACTCGGCGACCCGGCGCGCGAGAACCGCACGATCCGGGGCAAGCCGCTGACCGGTGTCGCTGGAGCGCGATGGCCTGCTCACCCGTACCGTGACGCCAACCGTCCCGGTCACCGTCTCCTGCGAGCTGACCGACCTCGGCCTCTCGCTCCACCACATGACGCGCGGGCTCAGAAACTGCGCGCAGACGCACATGGTCGAGGTCCTCGCACACCGCGAGAACTACGACGCTCGCACCTCCTGACGACTCACATCCAACCATCCGACAGCTCCATATTCTCGGCGCTACACCCTCAACTGCGAAGAGCCGAGATACCGCCGGCCGCCTGCTCCTCTTGTGGCCGTTTCGAAGGCGTGGCGGCCGTCCAGGACGGGATATCCGACCGGCTGGATTCCTTGGGTCAGCCAGTCGCCGGAAGGACAGAACTCGTCACGCGGTGATGCTGGGCAAGGCCGACTCCAGACTGTCAATGACGATCCGGCATGCCGGGTATCGCGTTTCCTCATGAGAGTGGACGGCATAAGGGATTGGCATACCGTATATGCGGAATGATCGTTGGACGGGGTAGGAGCGGACTGCTCACACTTGATGTCGGCGGCCCGGAGAAGTCGGGCACCGAACAAGGGAGAAGCGCATGCCGATGACGAAGGTTTACCTGCGGACGGGAACCTCTGCCGAGCACAAACGGGCCGTTTCTGACGCGATCCACGCCGCGCTGGTGGCGGTGCTCGGAATTCCTGACGACGACAAGTACCACGTTTTCCACGAGCTCGAACCGGACAACCTGATCACGGCTCCGGTCGCGTTCGGGCTCGAGCGCCGCCCGCAGGCCGTGTTCATCCAGTTGTACTTCGGCCGCCGGCCGGAGGAGACGTTGAAGGCGCTGTACCGGACCTTGGTGGCGAACCTCGTCGAGGGTGTCGGTCTGGAGACCCGCGACATCTACCTCAACGTGGTCGAGTCGCCGTCGGCGAACTGGTGGGCCGACGGCCGGATCTTGGATCCGGACACCGGATTCGACACGCGGATCGCGGCCGACAAGGTCCCCACGGAGCGGTAGCGGGCCGTCGCGGTTCGGCCGACGGCAGTGCCGCTCAGGGCAACGGCAGGCGCTCGGCGGCCTCGTGCAGGCAGCGGGTGAGTTCGGGGATGTCGGCGGCGGGCGCGCCGGGAAGCCTGGCAAGCAGCACCCGGCGGGTCACCCGGGCGCTGTCCATGACCCGGACCAGGCGTACGCCCTCCGGCAGGAGGCCGATGAGCGACGGCGGCACGGTGGTCACGCCGCAGCCGGTCGCGACGAGGTGGAGCTTCGACATCCAGTCGCGCGGCCGGTGGCGGATGACCGGCTGCCGGGGCAGCGTCGGCCAGACGCCGATGCCGGGTTCGCCCGCCCGGTCGGGGCCGGCGATCCACTCGGCGTCCTGCAACTCGGCCAAGGTCGCCGTGCCGTCGCGGCCGATCGTGCCGGCCGCGGGGACGGCGACCATCAGGTCGCCTTCCACCAGGACGTCCAGGTCCAGCGGCGGGTCCTGGTCGTCAGGGCTCGGATAGGGCGGCCGGGCAGAGATCACCGCGAGATCGATCGTGCCGGCGCGCAGGCTCCGGGTGAGCGCGGGGGTGGAGCCTTCGCGGGTGAAGACGTCGATGTCGGGGCGCCGTTGCCGCAACAGCTCGAGCGCTTCGGGTACCAGGGCTGCCCCGAAGCTGGTGAACACGCCCAGCCGCAGCGCCGGACGGTTCGGGGCCGGCTCATGCAGGAGCCGCTCGGCCTTGTCGACCTCGTCGAGTGCCAGCGAGGCATGGCGCAGGAACGTCGCTCCGGCCGCGGTCAGCCGGACCCCGCCCGGCCGCCGCTCGAACAGCTGGACTCCGGTCGCCTGCTCCAGTACCGCGACCTGCCGGGACACCGCGGACTGGGTGTAGCCGACGGCCGCGGCCGCGGCCGTGAAGGATCCCGTCTCGGCGACCGCACGCAGCACCCGCAGTCCAGTAGAAGACCACTCCATGAGGAATAAGCATACCTATGAGCACTGCCATGCAATCTGCGCAGGACTGCGGACCGGACCGGCTCGGCGGCCGACTCGCCTTGCTCGCGCCCGAGGACCTCGACGGCGCGCAGATGCAGGTCTATCGCGTCCTGGAGCAGATGGTCGTCCCGGAAGCCGCTCACGACGGCTTCACCGTGCGGCTTTCGGACGGGCGCTTCATCGGTCCCTTCAACGCCCTGCTGCGGGTTCCCGAACTCGCCGCGGGGCTGGGACGGTTCACTGCCGAGGTAACCGCGGCGGGACTGGCCGAGGAGGTCCGGCAGGCGGTGATCCTGACCGTCGGCGCCGCTTGGCCGGCCCCCTATGAGATCGAAGCCCACCGATGTGCCGCACGCACCGCGGGAGTGCCGGAGGCCGCCATCGAGGCGATCATCCGCGGCGAAGTACCGGAGGGGCTGGGGCGTCAGGCCGCTACCGCCCAGCGTCTTGCCGCGGCGCTGATGAAGCAGCGCGAGGTTCCGGACGAGCTGTACCACGAGGCAGTCGACCTGTTCGGCGAGCCCGGGATCATCACCGTGCTGTGCCTCATCGGGCAGTACCAGATCATCTCCTCGATCCTGGTGTGCTTCCAGGTTCCGGTTCCGGACCCCGAGACCGCCTCCTGAGCATCGAGGCGCTGGTTCGCCGGGCCCCGGACACCGGGGCGTCGGCGGTCAGGGTGCGCGAGCGGTTGGTGCCCGGTCCGGGACAGGTGCGGGTCACGGTGTGGGCTGCCGAGGTGAACCGTGTCTGCTCGTCGGCACCACAACTGCCGCGGAGATGACTGACGCCGTCGGTGTCGGTGCGGGCCGGGTCTGCGATCCGGCCCGCATCGTGACGATCGTGCACCGGTGGTTCTCCCAGGAGTTCGGCATCCGCTTCCTGGATGGCCGTGACTCGGCTGGTATGCCACCCGCCGTACCGTGTCCACCCCGGGTGCCGGAACCGGGGCTGTCCGGCCGCCGGGGTCAAGGGAGGGCGGGGCCGGTGATGTACCGCCCGTGGGTGTCGTACGGCCAGACGTTGGGGACGCAGCCGTGCATGCCTTTGATCTGCTGCATCATCACGGGGGCCGGTTTTCCTCTGCCGGGGCAGCCGACGTGGCCGTGGCCGAGGAAGTGGCCGACCTCGTGGTTGATGATCAGTGCGCGGTAGACGGTGACGTCCTTCGCGTAGACGGGAGTTGCCAGGAGCCAGCGCTTGACGTTGACCATGACCTGTCCGCCCACGTTGCAGTTGAGTTCGCCACCGGTGTCCAGGCCGTACTGTCCGCAGATGTCGTCCACGGTTCTCGGGGTGGCGACGCGCACGGCGAAGTCCGTCGGGCCGCCGGAGACGCGTTGGAAGGCGGACGTGCCGTTCGCCGTCCAGCCGCGGCGATCGGCGAGGATGCGCTCGACCTGGGCGGCGACGCCGGCGGCGGACAGGGAGAGACCGTCCTCGATGTCGACGCGGTAGCGCAGGGTCTTGCCCCGCCCCGCCTTCGCGCCCGTTCCAGAGGCGGTGGTGAACGTTCCTGCACCGGACGTGGGTATGGAGGGCGCCGGCGGCCTGGAGGCGGAGGCGGTGGAGCCCGGCGTGGAACGGTGGCCCGGCGGCCGCCGGGAGGGGCTTTCGGAAGGAACGGGAGACCGGCCGGGGGCGGCCGGGCCTGTGACGTGGCCGGAACCGCCCGAGGCGGCGGTCCCTTCGGTGCCGGACGAGAACGACGTCCACCCTGCGACGGCTGAACCCGCGAGCACCAGCACGGCCGCTGCGGCCAGGCCCACCGGCCAGACCCGCTTCCCGTCCCTGCGCGCGGATGCGTGCCTGCGGACGGGCCTGCGGCGACGGGAACGTGAGCGGGTTGCCTTGTGCGCGTTCATGGCCCTTCAGGCTGGGCGGGGGATGTGCGCGGACCTGGCCCGAGAGATCACGAAGCGATAACGAACCATCCTGTGTGATCATCCTGTAACAATGTCCCTCCGCTTTTCGTCCCGGAGTCGATACTGATCCCATGCCACGTGTTCTGCTGATCGAAGACGATCGCGCCGTCCGAGAGGCCGTCGCACTCGCACTGGGACACCAGGGCCACGAGGTGGCCGCCGCCGGGACCGGGGAGGACGGGATGACCCGGCTGCGTTCGTTCCGGCCGGACGTCGTCGTACTCGATCTGATGCTGCCCGGGATGACCGGCCTGCAGGTGTGCCGTGAGATCCGCGGCGTCGACCAGGCGATGCCGATCATCATGGCGACGGCACGGGGCGACGAGGTGGACATCGTCGTCGGTCTGGAAGCGGGAGCCGACGACTACGTCGTCAAACCCGTCCAGGCACGTGTGCTGGAGGCGCGTATCCGCGCCGTCCTGCGCCGCGCGACCACCGCACAGGTTGCCGACGGCATACCCAGGATCGAGACCCATGGAGACCTGTCCGTCGACCGGGCCGGGATGTCCGTCACCCGGCAGGGCGTGCCGATCGCCCTCGCGCCGTCCGAACTACGGCTGCTACTGACCCTGTCCGCCTCGCCCGGCCAGGTGTTCAGCCGCCAGCAGCTCCTGGAGACGGTCTGGGAGCATAGCTACCACGGCGACGCGCGCCTTGTGGACGCCTGTGTCAAACGGCTGCGGTCGAAAATGGGAGAACCGGCGGGCCGGCCCCGATACGTCCAGACCGTGCGCGGCTTCGGTTACCGGTTCGGGCCTCGGTGAAGGCTCCGATCAGGGGCCGGATCAGACCGCCTCAACTGCGTGGCCTCCGCGTTCGCCTGGTCGTCGCCTTCGGCCTCGTCGCCGTCCTCACCGCCGCCGCCACCGGAACCCTGACCTTCCGCGAGGCCCGTACCGGCATCCTCCAGCAGAGCCAGGACGCCGTGATCAAGCAACTGCGCGCCCGCGTCGACCGGCTCGCCCCAGCCCTCGCCTTCCCCCCGTCCGAGTCCGAACTGCGGCGCTTCGCGGTCGACGTCGCGGCCGGCGAGCAGTCCCCCGCCAGGCGCGTACTCGCCGTCTACCGCGACCTGAGTGTCACCTCCGTCCCCGGCGACCCCTTCGAGGAACTGACGCCCGCCCTGCGTGAGGCCGTGCGTTCCCGACCCTTCACGGCCTTCCAGCGGGTGCGCGACGGCGGGCGTGCCTCACTCGTCGTCGGCATGCCGGTCACGTTCGCGTATCCGGCCGAACAGGGCCCTCACACATCCGGTGTCCAGGTCTTCCTGACAGTGCCTCTGGCGAACGAACAGTCGTACGTCGACGCCCTGGTCACCGCCGTCGAGCGGGCCACCGTACCCGCCCTCGCTCTCGCCGTCCTGCTCGCCCTGCTGGCCGCCCGTGGAGTGCTGCGACCGGTACGCGCACTGCGGCACGCCACCCGCAGCATCGCCGAAGGCCGCCTCGACACCCGGCTCACCGTCGACGGATCCGACGAACTGGCCGATCTGTCCCGCACCTTCAACGAGACCGCCGCCGCGCTGGAGACCTCGGTGGCCGAGCTGCACGACATGGAAGCGCGCGCCAGGCGCTTCGCTGCCGACGTCTCACACGAACTCCGTACGCCCCTGGCCGCCATGTCCGTGATCACCGACGTACTCGACGAGGGGGCGGCCCGGCTGGACTCCGAAACCGCCACGGCTGTCCAACTGATCAGCACGGAGACCGTGAAACTGACTCGTCTGGTGGACGACCTCATGGAGATCGCCCGTTTCGACGCGGGCGCGGCCGTCCTGCACCTCGACGAGATCGATCTCGCCGAGTCCGTACGCCGCACGCTCGCCTCCCGCGCCTGGTCGCAGGAGGTGGATGCCCGGCTGCCCGAGCCCGACGTACTGCGCGGCCGTGTCGATCCACGCCGCCTCGACGTGATCGTCGCGAACCTGGTCGGCAACGCACTGCGGCACGGTGCCCGCCCTGTGGAGCTGCGTCTGTCCGCCGAACGGACTGGGCAGGAGACGCAAGCGGTCATCGAGGTATGGGACAGCGGTCCCGGCATCCCCGACACCGTCCTTCCTCATGTCTTCGAGCGCTTCTACAAGTCGGACACGGCCAGGACCCGCACCGAGGGCAGCGGGCTGGGACTCGCGATCACCGCCGAGAACGTCCACGTACACGGCGGCACCATCCGAGCGGCGAACCACGCCGCGGGCGGCGCCCTCTTCACCGTGGCCCTTCCCCTGCGACGTCATGGCGACCGGTCCGCGGGAGGCCCCCGATGAGACCCGCTCGCCGTGCCGCCACCCTGTTCCTGCGCCGCTCGCTCCTCCCAGCGGCACTGTTGGCGCTTTCCGCCTGCAGTATCGCTCCGACCGGCGTGGTGGGGGCGGGAACAGCCGCCACCGGCGTCACGCCGACCGTACGGCTCTATTTCGTCAGCGACGGCATACTGGTCGCCGTCCCCCGCTCGGCCACCGGTCCGGTCGATGCCGAGACTGCCGTGGCGATGCTGTTCAGCGGCCCGACCAGCCCGGAGCAGCTCCACGGCCTGACCACCGAGCTGCCGCAGTTGGCGGTGGAACCGCACCGGCAGACTCCGGCTCCCACCCGGGCACCGCTCGGGGTGAGAGTACGGACACGAGCCGACACGGTGGCCATCGAACTGCCCCAGGACCTCAAGAGCCCTTTGCCCCGCACCGCCGCCGACCAGCTGATCTGCACGGCTGCCGCTGCTCGCCTCATCGCCGACCCGGACCTCGACTCGGCGCGGGTGACGGTGACGGGCCACACTCGAACCGGCCGCTGGCGCACCGAGGGATCGAGCACCACCTGTCCCGGGCGTGTCACCCCCGTCAGCCCGAGCGCCACGCCCTCGACGCTGCCCGGGCAGTCGCCCGCTCTGTGACCACCACGGCCGAGGCAACGTTTTCCCCGACCCTGGGCCGGGGCAGCGTCGGCTGCTGCTGGTCCGCCTGTTCATCGAGGACGGCTACCCCGCCCCTCGCTCGCCCTCCTCTCGATGTCGAAGGACGCCCACCTCGTTCCGGACGCAATCGACATCGGCCTGTGCCGGCGCGACCGCGAAGGCCGCCTGCCCGTGTCCGGCGAGCTGTCGCATCACTCGGACGCCGGTTCACCAGCGGACTCGCGAGGGCGCACAGCCCGTGACCCCCCTGTGACCACCTCGGCCGTGATGGGCACAGGCGGGCGACCGGCATGTCGTACCCGCTGACGCTTTGGACGGAACGCCGGACCGGACCCCTTCGGGGGGCAGAGGAACTTCCCAGCCCCGGCGAAGCCTCTCTCCGTATATGGAAACTGAACAGACGTCCCGGCGCGAAGCCGTCACCGGCGCTGCGGGGTGCCTGACAGCGGTACTCGGCGCGCTGGCGGGCTTCGCGATCTGGCTCCCGTACGGCCGGAGGGGCCTTGTCGGCGATTTCCCGGCGCGCACTCGGACTCGGACTCCTCCACGCTCGCGACACTGGCGGGAAGCCGCGCGCGGATCTGCTCGACCGTCCCGTGGATCCGCAAGGTCACCTCATGCCGGTACTCGGGCCGTGGCGAACCCCGTCAAGACGCGCTGTGCCGGAGCGGGACCCGCCGGTGCTTCGAAGGAGCCGGGCAGGGTCCGCGCGTCCACGATGCGGTCGAGCCGGAAGGTTCGGTCCTCGCCGATCCGGGCGTCCTTGCCCGTGACGTACCACCGGCCCGAATGGGCGACGATCCCGTACGCGTGCAGTGTGCGTTCGCTGCGCCTGCCGTCGCGGTCGGTGTGGCGGATCGAGACGGGGCGGCGGTGCCGCACGGCATCGGCGATGGTGAGCAGGACCCCGGCGTCCGGGGTGTCGAGTTCTCCGGGCTGGTCGGTGAAGGCGAGGGATTCCAGGAGTGTGTCGAGCCGGCGGGCGATGTGCTGGGGCAGCACCCGCCGGATCTTGGCTGATGCCGTCTCGGTGGCCGTGTACTGCGTCGTCGTCAGCCCTGCCCGGCGGCCGGCGACCAGGCCGAGCAGTACGGCCAGCGCCTCGTCGTCGCTGAGCATGAGCGGAGGCAGGCGGTACCCGGGGGCGAGCCGGTATCCGCCGTAGCGGCCGCGTACCGATTCGACGGGCATGTCGAGGTCGATCAGCTGGTCCATGTACCGCCGCACGGTGCGTCCTTCGACGCCGAGCCGGTCGGCGAGTTCGGCGACGGTCCGGGTGCCGCCCGACTGCAGCAGCTCCAGGAGTGTCAGCACGCGGCCGGTGGGGCGGGTCATGTTCGCAGCCCAACCCGGATACAGGACCGATTCTGTCCACTACTTCTCCCAGCCTGCGACGTGCACGCCACCACAAAGCCAAGGAGATTCCCATGGACTTCGTCTCGATCCGCATCATCACCGCTGATGTACCGCGTCTCGTCGGGTCTACGAGCGAGCCACCGGAGTGCGGGCGACGTGGGCCACCGAGGACTTCGCCGAACTCAGGACCCCGGGCGCCACCCTCGCGATCGCCGGCACCCGCACCGTCCCGCTGTTCGCCCCGGGCTCTGCCCGCCCGGCGGACAACCACACCGTGATCACCGAGTTCCGCGTCGACGACGTGGACCGCGTTCACCAGAGCCTGACCGGCTTCGTGACCGACTTCGTCAACGAGCCCACCACGATGCCCTGGGGCAACCGGTCGCTGCTGTTCCGCGACCCAGACTGCAACCTCGTCAACTTCTTCACCCCCGTCACCGCGGCGGCCATCGAAAAGTCCGCACGCTGACGCCACGCACAGCCGCTCATCGGGAGCCCCGAGATCCCAGAGCTCCCGGTGAACGCGGCCGACCAGTCCGGCAGCGCCACCAGCAGGGCACATCGGAACGCACCGCTGACCCTCGAAAGGCGTCTCCATCAGCACCACGTCGGGCAGCAGTTGTTCGGCGGGTGTCACCGCCTATGCGCCGTCGCGAGCCGCGCCGGCCACCTCGATGCCGTCCGGCATGCCGATGAGCAGAACCAGGGCCGTCGCGGACGACATGCTGATCGTCCGCGACCAGGACCCTGATCTTGTCGCTGTCGGGAGCCGATTCGGCGGGCGGCGTCACGTGGGGGTCTCCATCCGCACTCTCCAGCCCTCAGGTGTCGGTCCTGCGCCGCGCTGCCGCCGACGCCGGCCAGCCGCTCGCGCATGCCGGTCAGGCGCCGGAGCCTTCGGCCAGGGCCGCCGGGGGCCCGGACGGTGCCGCGATCGGACTCCGGGCCGGCCCACGCAAGGTCGCCGCCCCCAGGTCCTCGACGGTTGCGGCACCGGCGTCCCCCTGGCCCATGACGTGACCTTCGGGGTAGGACATGACGACGTGACCGTCGAAAGTGGGGCACCCGACCTCGTCGGCCACGCAGGCGGATTGGCACGCTCATCGCGATTCGCTTCCTCTCCGCCGTGACCGCCGTCGAAGAGGGCGGCTGCGGCGGCGTACCGCAGGAGTGCTGCGCGTGGGCTCTGGAATCCAGCCTGCGAGCGAGGCCGCCGGGTCGGTCATGGGTTCAGGGGGCGGTCACGGGTTTGGTCGGTGCGGCGTGCGGTCCAGACGGTGCGCTCGGTACGGACCGTGAGATCGCTGCGGTGCAGGATGCACTGGGGGCTGTCGGCGTCGAGCAAGCGGTCGAGCGCGTCGAGGTCTTCGGGGGAGAGCGCGTGGGCGGCGCTGTGGCGCAGGCGCCGCATGCTGTGGAGGGCGTAGGCGCCGACAGTCTGGCTGCCTGCCCCTTCGATGTTCACGGTCACAGCGCGCTCGCCCTCGACGGTGAATCCGGCGGCGGTGAGCATCGGGCCCCAGTCGGCGCCCCGGTGGGGCACGTGTTCGGCGTGGAAGCGGTCGCCTGCGGCGTGGCAGCGGTCTTCGAGGCCGGGCCGGTCTTCCGGGGCGTTCTCAGGGAGGAAGCGGGGGAAGCCGGCCAGCTCCACGACGGCGAACAGCCCGCCGGGAGTCAGCAGGTCGTGGACTCTGCGCAGGGCTCGTTCGGGGTGGGCCATGTGGTGCATCGAGGCGGAAGCCCACACCAGGTCAGGAAAGCCGAGGTCGGGCCAGTCGGCCTCGTCGAGGTCGGCCTGCACGGTGCGTACCCGCTCGGCCACCCCCTGGGCGCGTGCCTTTTCCGACAGTCGCTGAAGGTGTCCGGCCGAGGAGTCGACCGCGGTGACCTGCGCCCCGGGCAGGCGCCCCAGGAGGGCGAAGGTTCCCGCTCCGGTGCCGCAGCCCAGGTCCACGATCTGGCGCGGGGGCGCGTCGAGGGGCAGCCAGGCCGTGATCTCGGCGATGTGTGCGGCGACGACTTCCGCGTCCAGGTCGAGAAGTTCCGCCTGTCCGGCGTCCTGGGTGGTGCAGTGTCGCGCGCCGTGATGGGAGCAGTGTGGGTGTGCAGGGGGCATGGAGGCACGCTAGACCGATCAGGTGCCCGTGGTGCGATAGCTTCCGCATGACGCAAGGCGATGGGCGAAAGAATTGCGCGATGCGCAACAGACGGCCACCGGAGCCGTCGCCCTCGGCGGGACGCGCTCCGGCGCGCAGCCCATGGACACGGCATGCGGCAGCGCTGCTACTGGCAGGGACGGTCGCCTTCGCCCTCGCGGTTCTCCCCGGCGCGCTGTCGGTGTCCGCGGCGGGCGTCCCGGTCGAAGATGCCCAGGATCTCGCAGGGGCCGCCTTCGGCGCCGATGGCGTGGGGCAGCATGGTGGGGAACTCGGCCGCCTGGTTGGTCTCGACGCGGAAGCGGCGATGGCCCAGCATCAAGACAGCGGTGCCGGACAGGACCACGAGCCATTCACGCCCTGGGTGGGCGCGCATGCGCGCGGGGTTGTCCGGCGGCGGCTCGGTCATCCGCTGACGTACGACGGACATGCCCGGATCGGACTTGATGGGCCAGCGCATCAGTCCGTGGGCTCCGTCGATCATCGGGCTGGTGACGATGTCGTCGGAGGCGCTCTCCACGAGCTGATCCAGTGTGGTGTCCAGGGCTCGTGCGAGGGTGACCAGCTGGTCCAGGGCGAGGCGGCGTTGACCGTTCTCGATGCGGCTGAGCGAGGACTGGCTGAGCCGGGCACGGGCGGCCAGTTCCTCCAGGGACCAGCCCTGCGCGACCCGCAGAGCGCGGATCCGTTTGCGTACGAGGCTGTCCAGATCGCCATCTGTTTGCGTCATGAGCAAGATGGTATGCCCATGGCGCAATCCGCGGTTAGCGTCATGCGTGCGGGGCCCGGGACCGAGCAGGGCCCCACAGATGCGAAGGCCGCGAGGACATGCCCGTGACTGCTGGATACGCGATCGACACGCTGTCGCGCGAGACCGTCGACGCTGTGGTGATCGGTGATGGTCCCGCCGGGCTGAACGGTGCGCTGATGCCCGACCGCTCCCACCACCCGCACGTCGGAAGCGCCGCCGACGTCGACGCGGCCCCCGGCGCGGCGGGCACCAGCCCCACCACCACCTGACCTTCGTCCGGCGCAGCTCTGCGCCGGGCTCCACGGACTCCCACCCCCGCTTGGGCGACCGCGCTCGGTCCGCCGTCGACACCGAATGCCCTTTTCGAGAGGAACCCATGAGTGAGAACCAGCCCCCACAGGCGCCGACCCCGGCAAAGGGCGGCGCTGCGGCCGACGGGAGCGCGCCGGATGCCCGTCAGCTGCACGCGATTCTGATCACCGTCTGCGTCGCGTTGATGGCCGTCATCGCCTCCGTCTCGGGCCTGAACGTGGCCCAGACCCGCCTTGCGGTCGCCTTCGGCGCCTCGCAGAGCGCGATCCTGTGGATCATCAACATCTACACCCTCACCCTGGCCGCGCTGCTGCTCCCGCTCGGTGCCCTGGGTGACCGACTGGGCCGCAAGCCCGTGCTGATGTCGGGGCTGGGCGTCTTCGGCGTTGCGAGCGCCGCGGCGGGCCTGGCGCCGAACGCCGAGATCATGCTCGCGGCACGCACGCTCAGCGGTATCGGCGCGGCCATGATCATGCCGATCACCCTGGCCGTGATCACCTCCACGTTCCCTGAGGAGGAGCGAGGCAGGGCCATCGGCGTGTGGACGGGCGTTGCCGCAGGCGGCGGCATCCTCGGCATGTTCCTCTCCGCACTGCTCGTCGATGTGGCCTCCTGGCGCTGGCTCTTCGTCCTGCCCGTGGCCCTGGTCGTCGTGGCCCTGGCCATGGCGACGAGGTCGGTGCCCAACTCCCGCGAGCATTCGGGCCATTCCTTCGACCTGCTCGGCGCGCTGACATCCGGGGTGGCCGTGGTCGCGCTCAGCTATGTGCTGCAGGAAGGACCGGAGCGCGGCTGGAGCGACCCCGTCACCGTGCTCGGTCTCCTCGTCGGCCTTGCCGCACTGGTCGCGTTCGTGGCCTGGGAACTGCACCGCCGGGACGCTGCCCTGCTGGACGTCCGCCTGTTCCGCGAGCGTGGTCTGGCCGGCGGATCGATCACACTGCTGGTCGTCTTCGGCGTCCAGGCCGGCATCGCCGTTGTCCTCTTCCCGTTCCTCCAGGCCGTGCTCGGCTGGTCGGGGCTTCTGTCCACGCTCGCGCTGATGCCCATGGCGGTGTCGATGATGACGACGTCCGGCCTGGCCGCCAAGCTGGCCGCCCACATCGGCGCGCGCTCCACCATGGCCTTCGGCATCGCTGTGGCCGGAGTCGGTCTGGCCCTCATGGCCCTGGTCGTCTCCGTGGACGGCGGCTACCTCTCCGTCCTGCCCGGGATGGTCGCCATGGGCATCGGCATGGGCTTCGCGATGACCCCCTCCACCGAAGCCATCACCGGCTCCCTGCCCCGTCAGAAGCAGGGCGTGGCGTCCGCGCTCAACGACGTCACCCGCGAGTTCGGCACCGCACTCGGCGTGGCCATGCTCGGCGCACTGCTGTCCGCCGGCTACCGCACCTCCGTCGATGACAGGCTGAACGACCTCCCCGCAGCCACCACCGACACCGCGCGCGAGGGAATCGCCAACGCTCTGGAAGCAGCCAAGGGCACGGGTGCCCACAGCCAGCAGGTGGTTCACGCCGCCCGGCAGTCCTTCGTCGACGGCTGGCAGCAGGCCATGTGGGTCGGTGTCGCGGTCATGGCCGCCCTGTTCCTCTTCGTCCTGGCCCGCGGTCCCAAGAACCGTCCCGCCCCGCGGGAGAACCCTCCCGCCCTGCGGGTCGAGGACACCGAAGCCGCAAAGAGCACCGTTTCACGCTGACCGCACACCGTTTCCTGCTGTGGCGCCAGGCAAGCGGGGATCCGGAGCCGATGAGCTCTCGGTGATCACACGCCGTCACCGGCGGGCTGGATTCCCCCGGGGAACGGTGACAGTCGGCCAAGAGCCCACCACCAGGCCGGTGGCCCGGTTCACCTGCGGCGGAAGGTGCCGACGCCTGGTGAGCGGGTCGGCCGGTCCCCGGTGTTCCCCCGTGGTTTCCTGCACGATCCGGCACGACCTCTTTGCAGCCGTCGTCGCCCACTCGTCCTGGACGAGGGTGGACACCTGCTTCCCGGCCGCCGGGTGGATCAGCGGCCGCGGCTTCTCGCGGGTCTCTGGGCGCGCGACCGCGCTCACGCGGTGACGGGGAAACGGGGCACGATGTAACGCACCGCCGTGCCGAAGCCAAGTACGGATGCAAGGATGACCGACTCCCTTGGAGGAACGGGTGCTCATACCCGAACGCGGCGGCCGACGACAACCCGCGCCGCCCAGAAGCGATCCGACTGGATTCTGACGCGTAAATAGCAGCAGGTCAGGGTGGGTGGGGGCAGGTCTGAGTGCCCGGTGGCTGTGGCGGTCGTCGGGTGTCCTGGCTCTGGCTGGTCAGGCCGTGCCTTGCAGCGGGTTGAGGGTGACGGTGTAGCCGAGCTGGTTGAGCGCGTTGACCGCGCGGTGGGTGGCGCGTTCGGGGTCGCGCT
>NZ_LBDA02000006.1 GCF_000980885.2 Streptomyces malaysiense
GTGCGGCCGCTCCTTCGTCCCCTCGCTGCGCGGGAAGAACTCGTACCAGGAGCCGTAGAGCGCCCGTTCCCGCTCGACCAGCAGCGGCATCGGGTCCGAGGCGGTGACCAGCTCCCGCAGCGGGTGACGGTCCAGGAGCTCCCGCACGGGGGGCCGCAGCGCCTCCGCCAGCCGCCAGGCGGCCGGGCGTTCCCCGTCCCGCAGGGCGGCCGCCGCGTCCAGGATCTCGCGCCGGTGCGTCTTCGGGACCCCGGCGGCGGCGCGCTCGTACAGCCGGGCGCCCTCCTCCAGCACCAGTTCCGTGTCCATGCCCGCCGGGATCTTGATCCCGGCGTGGTGCCGCCAGGTGGCGAGCGGATCCGCCCACGCCTCGACCGTGTACGTCCAACGGCCGGGCACCCCCGCCGTGACGGTGGCGCCCCAGCGGTCGGTGCCCGGGGCCAGTTCCCGCATCGGCGTCCAGGGGCCCGGCCGGCCCCGGGGGTCGCGCAGCACCACGTTGGCCGCCACCGCGTCGTGCCCCTCGCAAAACACCGTGGCCGAGACCTCGAACGACTCCCCGGTCACCGCCTTGGCGGGCCGGCGCCCGTGCTGGACCACGGGGCACACGTCGAGGACCGGGATGCGGCCGACGGCGGTGGCCTGCCCCGGTGGTGTCCCGGCGGGGGACTTGGCGCGTTTTCGGGCCGCTGTCTTCTTCGCCGCCGCCGCGGGCGCGCCGCCCGGGGGTGGGGCGGCGCCCGGGGGCGGGGCGGTGCCGGGCGGGGCCGGCGACGAGGTGTGCGTGGCGGCTGACGAGTGGTGCGTGGCGGGCATGACCGCTCCTGTCCGCGTCAACGTGGGATGACTAGGGGAGGTGGGTCCTGCGTGCGGTTCCGGGTGGTGCCTTCGGGGCGGGTACGGAGGAGCCTTCCCATCCTTCTCGGGTGGGCAATCCGGAACTTTGTTAACTACTCGTGCGTATGTCCACCCATCAGACCGGCCCACTTGTACGAGTGCCCCGGGCCCGCCGGCCCACGCCCGACACCCCCGCCGGGACGTCCCCACCGACGCTCCGGTAACCACTACCGTCGGGAGGGACGACGAGACGCACGCCGCCGTGCGTCTCACTCCGAAACGCGCCCGCCGAGGTGGCATGTGAAGGCGATCCGTCGGTTCACCGTCCGTCCCGTTCTCCCCGAACCTCTCCGGCCGCTGAGCGAGCTGGCGCACAATCTGCGCTGGTCATGGCATGCGGAGACGCGCGATCTGTTCCAGTCCGTCGACCCGGGGGCGTGGAGTGCCGCAGGGTGCGACCCGGTACGACTGCTGGGCCGGGTGCGGCCCGCGCGGCTCGCCGAACTCGCGGGGGACCGGCGCTTCAGGCGGCGTCTGAACGCGGTCGCGGACGATCTGGACGACTATCTGACCGGTGAGCGCTGGTACCAGGCCCAGCCCGAGGGGCTGCCCTCCGCCGTGGCTTATTTCTCCCCCGAGTTCGGCATCACGGCCGCTCTGCCGCAGTACTCCGGGGGGCTCGGCATCCTCGCCGGCGACCATCTGAAGGCGGCCAGCGACCTCGGTGTCCCCCTCGTCGGGGTCGGGCTGCTGTACCGGCACGGGTACTTCCGGCAGACCCTCTCCCGGGACGGCTGGCAGCAGGAGCACTACCCGGTGCTCGACCCCAACGAGTTGCCCCTCACCCAGTTGGCGGAGGCCGACGGGACGCCCGCGCGCGTCGCGCTCGCGCTGCCCGGCGGGCGGGCCCTGCACGCCCGGATCTGGCTGGCGCAGGTCGGCCGGGTGCCGCTGCTGCTGCTCGACTCGGACGTGGAGGAGAACGACCTCGGCGCCCGCTCGGTCACCGACCGGCTCTACGGCGGCGGCAGCGAGCACCGGCTGCTCCAGGAGATGCTGCTCGGCATAGGAGGTGTCCGGGCGGTGCGCGCGTACTGCCGGCTCACCGGGCACCCGGAGCCGGAGGTGTTCCACACCAACGAGGGGCACGCGGGCTTCCTCGGCCTGGAACGGATCGCCGAACTCTGCGCGCGGGGAACGGACTTCGACGCCGCGCTCGAATCGGTGCGCGGCGGCACGGTGTTCACCACCCACACCCCGGTCCCGGCCGGCATCGACCGTTTCGAACGGGACCTGATCGCACGGCATTTCGGCCCGGACGCGGAGCTGCCCGGCATCGAGACGCACCGGATCCTCGCGCTCGGTATGGAGACGTACCCCGGCGGCGAGCCGAACCTGTTCAACATGGCCGTGATGGGGCTCCGGCTCGCCCAGCGCGCCAACGGGGTCTCGCTGCTGCACGGACACGTCAGCCGGGAGATGTTCGCCGGGCTGTGGCCGGGATTCGACGCCGAGGAGGTGCCGATCACCTCCGTGACCAACGGGGTGCACGCCCCCACCTGGGTAGCCCCGGAGGTGCTGCGGCTCGGCGCCCGGAAGATCGGCACCCAGCGGGCCGAGGACGCCCTCGCCGTCGGCGGCTCCGAGCGCTGGGACTCGGTGGCGGACATCCCGGACCAGGAGATCTGGGAGCTGCGCCGCACCCTGCGCGAACAGCTGGTGCTGGAGGTGCGCGAGCGGCTCAGCGCCTCATGGCGCCAACGCGGAGCCGGGAGCGCCGAGTTGGGCTGGATCGAGTCGGTCCTCGACCCGGACGTGCTCACCATCGGGTTCGCGCGGCGGGTGCCGTCCTACAAGCGGCTGACGCTGATGCTCCGCGACCGCGACCGGCTGCGGGAGCTGTTGCTGCACCCCGAGCGGCCGGTGCAGCTCGTGGTGGCGGGCAAGGCGCACCCGGCCGACGACAGCGGCAAGCGGCTGGTGCAGGAACTGGTCCGGTTCGCGGACGACGCCCGGGTGCGGCACCGGATCGTCTTCCTGCCCGACTACGGCATGGCGATGGCGCAGCGGCTCTACCCCGGCTGCGACGTCTGGCTCAACAACCCGCTGCGCCCGCTGGAGGCCTGCGGCACCTCCGGGATGAAGGCGGCACTCAACGGCTGCCTCAACCTCTCCGTGCGGGACGGCTGGTGGGACGAGTGGTTCCGGCCGGACTTCGGCTGGGCCATCCCGACCGCGGACGGCGCCGGCACGGACGCGGAGCGGCGCGACGACATCGAGGCGGCGGCCCTCTACGACCTGCTGGAACAGCGGATCGCCCCGCGCTTCTACGAGCGCGGCCGGGGCGGGCTGCCCGACCGGTGGATCCAGATGGTCCGCCAGACCCTCACCCTGCTCGGCCCCAAGGTGCTGGCCGGCCGCATGGTCCGCGAGTACGTGGAGCGGCTCTACGCCCCGGCCGCCCGCTCCCACCGTGCGCTGACCCCGGACGCCGCCGGGGAGCTGGCCGGGTGGAAGGCGCGGGTGCGGGACGCCTGGCACGGGGTGAGCGTCGACCACGTCGAGACGACCGAGACGACGGCCACGGCGGAACTGGGTACGACGATCGGACTGCGGGTGCGCGTCGGGCTCGGCGCGCTGACCCCCGAGGACGTCGAGGTCCAGGCGGTCTCCGGGCGGGTGGACGCGCGGGACCGCATCACCGACGCCACGATCGTCCCGTTGAAACCGGCCGGCACCCCCGACCTGGAGGGCCACCGCCTCTACGAGGGCCAGCTCTCCCTCGACCGCACCGGCCCCTACGGCTGCACGGTGCGCATCCTCCCCGCCCACCGCCTGCTCGCCTCGGCGGCGGAGGTGGGCGTGGTGGCACTGCCGGCGGAGGACGCGGGGGAGGGAGCGGGGATGCTGCTGCGGTAGCCGGTGCCCGTTCAGTCCGCGTCGTACGCCGCGCACATCTTCTTCAGGACGGCCCCGCACCGCCGCGCGTAGGCGTGCTGGAGGCCGCGGGTCGCCGGGCCGCCCGCCCTCGCGTACCACTTGGCCGGCCTGCTGAAGGCGGCGACGGTGAGCCAGACCGTGCCGTCCCCGGTGCGGTCGACCAGGAAGGCTTCCTCGCCGCATTCGGGGTGGCCCCCGAGGGTGCCGTAGGCCCAGCCCGCGCGGCGGGGTTCCTCGGCGGTCCATATGACCTGGCAGGGCGCCTTGACGACGCCGGCCAGGGTGACCGTGACGTCCACGCCGGGGGCGGCGCGGTCGGCGGCGGCCTCCATGCCCACACCGAGCGCGCGGTGCATCTCCCAGGTGAGGACCGCCTCGGCGGCCCGGCTGAAGACCTTCCGGCCCTCGCCGAGGCGGGTGCGCACCAGCAGCGGGCGGAATCCGGGCGGGCAGAAGGTCAGGTCGTCGCGGGTCGCTCCGACCGGTTCGTACGTGAAGGGTGCCGAGGACATGGGGCACAAGGGTAGGGCGGCACCCGGAGGAGATCCGCTCCGGGTGCCGCCCTCTTCACAACCCTGCCCTCGTCACCGCCGCGCCGGGGGTCAGTTGACGTTGACCGCCGACCAGGCCGCCGCCACCGCCTTGTACTCGGCGCTGGAGGAGCCGTACAGGGCGGATGCCGCGGACAGCGTGCCCGTGCGGGCCGACTTGTAGTTGGTGGTCGACGTGAAGTACGTCGTCAGCGCCTTGTACCAGATCTGGAGCGCCTTGTCCCGGCCGATGCCGGTGACCGCGGAGCCGTTGTACGTGGGGGAGTTGTAGGACACCCCGTTGATCGTCTTCGCGCCGCTGCCCTCGGACAGCAGGTAGAAGAAGTGGTTGGCGACGCCGGACGAGTAGTGGACGTCCAGGTTGCCGACGGAGGAGGACCAGTAGTCCGCCGAGCCGCCGTCCTTGCTGGGCTTGTCCATGTAGCGCAGCGGGGTGCCGTCGCCGTTGATGTCGATCTTCTCGCCGATGAGGTAGTCGCCCTTGTCGGACGCGTTGTTGGCGAAGAACTCCACCCCGGTGCCGAAGATGTCGGAGGTGGCCTCGTTCAGACCGCCGGACTCGCCGCTGTAGTTGAGGCCCGCGGTGTTGGAGGTGACACCGTGGCTCATCTCGTGGCCGGCCACGTCCAGCGCGGTGAGCGGGTGGTTGTTGCCCGAGCCGTCGCCGTACGTCATGCAGAAGCAGCTGTCGTCCCAGAACGCGTTCACGTACTGGTTGCCGTAGTGCACGCGGGAGTACGCGCCGACACCGTTGTTCTTGATGCCGCTGCGCCCGAACGTGCTCTTGTAGAAGTCCCAGGTCTCCTGGGCGCCGTAGGCGGCGTCCGCGGCGGCCGTCTGGTCCGTGCTGGAACTGGAGGCCGTGCCGGTGCCCCAGATGTTGTCCGCGTCGGTGAACAGCGTGCCCTTGCCGCCCGTCCTGTGCTTCAGGTTGTAGGTGCTGTGGCCGCCGCGGGTGGCGTCGGTGAGCTGGTACGACGAGCCCGACTGGGTGGTGGTCAGGCTCACGGAGCCCGAGTACAGGGTCTTGCCGGTGCCGGTCGCGTTCTCGATGCCCTGGTACTCGAAGAGCTTCTTGCCCGTGGCGGCGTCGGTGATGACGTGCAGCTGGTTCGGGGTGCCGTCGTCCTGGAGGCCGCCGACGACCGTCTCGTAGGCGAGGACGGGGGTGCCGGAGCCGGCCCAGATCACCTTGCGGGCGCCGTCCGCGGTGGACTTGGCCGAGCCGAGGCTCTTGGCGGCGGAGACGGCCTGCTTCTCGGCCTTGGCCGGGGTGAGCCTGGGCGTGAGCGAGGCGACCTTGATGGTGGCCTTGTTCGCCTTGGTGACGCCCTCGGTCCTGCCGGACTTCGCGGTGTGGACGACCAGGTCGCCACCGAGGACCGGCAGGCCCGCGTAGGTGCGCTCGTAGCGGGTGTGCACCGTGCCGTCGACGTCCTTGACGACGTCCTTGACGACCAGCTTCTCCTTGGCGCCGAGGCCTATCTGCCGCGCGGTCTGCGGGGCGTCCGTCTGCGCCCGCTCGATCAGCGAGGTGTGGGCGGCGGCGGACAACGCGCTGGGCGCCGCGGCCAGCGGCTTGGCGGCGGCCGGGGTCTGGGCCGCCGAGGCGGTGGTGGCCAGACCGGCGGAGACGAGGGCTCCGGCGGCGACGGCGGTGGCGATGGCCAGGGTGGTGCGCTTGTGACGCGCGTAGAGGGGGCTCACGCAAGCTCCTTCTTCGTGGGGGAGTCCGGGCAGCGTGGGGTTACTGCCGGAGAGTGTGTTGCTGTGAAGCTGCTGTGCTGCTTGCGGCGTGGAGAGAGAGTGACACCCAAGGCGCGTACATGTCAGGACCCTGAAGTGATGTTGGCTGGAAGTGAGTGTCCGAGAAATATTGCGATGGTGTGAACGAGTCGCGCCCGGATTGCTGTCGCTCCCCAATGACCTTGATTTTTATGGTCCTTGGGGCATGGTTTTCCGGAATTTCACATTCCGTTCGTCCGCTTGAGGGCGTGCTGTGTGTGGCTTGATATCGGTCAGGCCCGTGCGGCATCCCCGTGCCAGGTCCGCCACAGCGCCGCGTAGGTGCCGCCGGCCGCCACCAGCTCGTCGTGGGTGCCCAGTTCGGTCAGCCGCCCGTGTTCCATCACCGCCACGCGGTCCGCGTCATGGGCGGTGTGCAGGCGGTGGGCCACGGCGACGACGGTGCGGCCGCGCAGCACGGCGGCGAGGGCGCGCTCGGTGTGCCGGGCGGTCGCCGGGTCGAGGAGGGCGGTCGCCTCGTCCAGGACCAGGGTGTGCGGGTCGGCCAGCACGACGCGGGCCAGCGCGAGTTGCTGGGCCTGGGAGCCGTCGGTCGGGTGACCGCCGGCGCCGAGGCGGGTGCCGAGGCCGTCGGGCGACTCGCGCACCCAGCCGTCGGCGCCGACGGCCGCGAGGGCGGCCCACAACCGATCGTCGGTGGCGGCGGGTTCGGCGATGCGGAGGTTGTCCCGGACGGTGCCGAGGAAGACGTGGTGCTCCTGGGTGACGAGGACGACCTGGCGGCGCAGCACCTCCGGCGCGAGCTCGGTGACCGGTACCCCGCCGACGGTCACCGAGCCGGTGCCGGGGCGGTCGACGCCCGCGAGGAGTCTGCTCAGGGTGGTCTTGCCGGCGCCGGAGGGCCCCACGAGGGCGAGGCGTTCACCGGGGCGGACGGCGAGGTCGACACCGCGCAGGACCTCGGCGCCGTGGTCGTAGGCGTAGTGGAGACCGCGGACTTCGATACGGGTGTCGGGGGCGGGGGTGGAGTCGGGGCTGGGGGTGGCCGTCGGGCGACCGTCCGCCGGGCCGGAAGCCCGCGCCAGCCCCTCCACCCGGGCGAACGAGGCCCCGGCGCTCTGGAGTTGCTCCACCCGCATCAGGATCTGGTCCAGCGGATCCACGAACTGCTGCAGATACAGCGCCGACGCCACCACCGCGCCCACGCCGACCTCGCCCCGCGCGTGCAGCCAGCCGCCGAGCAGCAGCGCGGCGGCCGCCGGGAGGGCGTACGTCGTCTCGATGACCGGGAAGAACACCGAGCGCAGGAACAGGGTGTGGAAGCGGGCCCGGCGGGAATGCTCCAGACTGTCCCGGCTCGCGGCGATCCGCCGCTCGGCGAGTCCGAACGCCTCGACGGTGCGGGCGCCTTCGGCCGTCGCCGCGATGATCTCCGCGACGGCGGAGCCCGCCGCGCCCTGGGCGAGATAGCCGTCCCGGGCGCGCCGCAGATACCAGCGCAGCGCCAGCCAGATCGGGGTCAGCGCGAGCAGCGCGATCCCGCCGAGCAGCGGGTCGAGCGCGAACACCGCGCCCAGGACGAACAGGCCCTGCACGCCGTTGATGAGCAGCTCCGGACCGGCGTCCCGCAGGGTCGAGCCGACGGTCACCACGTCCGCCGTGCCGCGCGCGGTCAGATCTCCGGTCCCGGCCCGCTCCACCGCGCAGGAGGGCAGCGCGAGCACGTTCTCGACGTAGCCCTCGCGCACCCTGGCAAGGGTCCGCTCACCGAACCGGTTGCCGGCCCGGCGCGCCCAACGGGCCAGCAGCAGCTGGGCCAGTGAGCACACCAGGATCCCCAGGGCCAGCCGGTCCACCGCGCCGACCCCGCGGCCGGCCCGCACCTCGTCGACGATCCGGCCGACCAGCCAGGGTCCGGCGAGCCCGGCCGCCGCGGCGAGCACGTTCAGCAGCAGGGTGCCGGCGAATTTCCGCCGGTCGGCGCGCACCAGCCGCAGCGCGGCCCGTCGTACGTCCGCGCGGTTCGCGACGGGCAGCAGCGTCTCGGCGGCGCTCACGAGGCAGCCCCTTCCGTGTCGATTTCCTCGGCGTCCCGGGCCACCAGCGCCCGGTAGGCGGGTTGTTCGGCCAGCAGCCGTCGGTGCGGCCCGGTCGCGACGACCTTCCCCTCGGCCAGGAACACCACGATGTCCGCGTGGTCCAGCACGAGCGGGGAGGTGCTGGCCACGAGGGTGGTACGGCCGTCCCGGGCCGCCCGCAGCCGCCGGGCCACCGTCGCCTCGGTGTGCGCGTCCAGCGCGGAGGTCGGCTCGACGGCGAGCAGTACCTCGGGGTCGGCCAGCAGGGCGCGCACCAGCCGCAGCCGCTGCCGCTGACCGCCGGACAGGCTGCGGCCCCGCCCGGAGACCGCCGTGTCCAGCCCGTCCGGCAGGCCGTCGACGACATCCTCGGCGGCGGCCGCGTGCACCGCCCGCCGCACGGCGTCCGCGCCGGCGGGCCGCCCCGCGGCCACGACCTCCAACAGCGGCCCGGCGAACAGATCGGCCTCGTTGTCCGCGACGAGGACGCGCCGGCGCACGTCCGCCAGCGGTACGGCGTCCACGCGCACGTCCCCCCAGGTGGCGTCGGTCGGCCCGTACCGGCCGAGGCGGTCGATCACGGCGGTGGCGTCGGCAGGCCGGGCGGCGGCCAGCGCGGTCAGCCGGCCCGGCGCCACCCGGGTCCCGGAGACGGGGTCGCACAGCTCGGCGGGCCGCTCGGGCGCCGGGAGGGTGCCCTCGTCCGGCTCCGGTTCCAGGCGGAGCAGCCGTACGACACGACGCGCGGCGACGACGCCCCGGTTGAGGTCGTAGACCATCTCCACGAAGAAGGCGACCGGGCCGACCAGGACCGCGACGTATCCGTACACCGCGACCAACTGGCCGATGCTCAGGTCTCCTTGGGCGGCCATGCGGGCCGCGAGCCAGGTGACGACGGCGAGGAACAGGGTGGGCAGGCCCACGGCGAGCGCCTGCACCCAGCTGGCCACCGAGGCCACCCGGTACCCCTGTTCGCGCAGCCGCCGCGAGTCCGCGCGGAAGGCGTCCGCGACCAGCCCCTTCCCGCCGAGGCCGCCCAACACCCGCAATCCGGCCGCGAGATCACCGATGCGGGCGGTGAGCACGCCCTGCCGCTCCCGGTACTCGCTCTCGACACCCTGGAGCCTGCGGCCGAGCGGCCCGGTGACCAGCGCGATCAGGGGCAGTCCGAGCAGCACGACCAGGGCGAGCGGCGGGGAGACCGAGACGAGCAGCCCGGCCACCACCCCGTAGAACACGATCGAGGCGACGCCCGGTCCGACCATGGTGAGCGAGTCCGAGACGGCGCTCACATCACCGACCCCGACCGTCACCACCTCGCCGGCCTCGGCCCGCCGCGACAACGCGGCGCCCAGCCGCACCGCCTGCTCCACGACCAGCTTGCTCGTACGGAAACCGGCGTCCATGCGCAGCCGGGTCATCGTCCGGTGCCGCAGAATGCTCAGCCAGGCGGTCAGCGCCCCCACCAGGAACATCGCCGCACTCCACGCGGCCAGCACGCCGAGCCGCCCCGGCACCAGCCCTTCGTCCACGGCCCGCTGCATCATGTACGGCTGCGCCGCCAGCAGCACCATCCACGCCGTCCCCAGCCCACCCGCCGCCCACGGCCGCCTCCGCTGCCGCGCCACCACCCACCACAGATACCACCAGCCCCCACGCGTCTGCGCCGCCCCCGGCTCCTCGTACGCGTCGATCATCGAGCCCCCAGCCACCGTGCGCCCACCGGAAAACCCAGACGGTATCGACGCCCCGCGGCACCGCTCCATCGATTAACGGGCGGGCGGGCGGGGGCGTGGGCTCAGCCCAGGATGCCCCGGTCGTACGCCGCCGCCACCGCCGCGGCGCGGTCCTTGGCGCCCAGTTTGGCGTAGAGGTGGGTGAGGTGGGTCTTGACGGTGGCCTCGCTGATGAAGAGCTCGCGGGCGATCTCGCGGTTGGAGGTGCCCCTGGCGACCAGGGCGAGGACCTCGCGTTCGCGGGCGGAGAGGGGTTCGTTGCCGGGGGCGGGGGCGCGCACCGCCCGCACGAGGCGGGAGGCGACGGCGGGGGAGAGGACGGTGCGGCCCTCGGCGGCGGCGCGCACGGCGGTGAACAGCTCGTCGCGCGGGGCGTCCTTGAGGAGGTAGCCGGTGGCGCCGGCCTCGATCGCGGGGAGGGTGTCGGAGTCGGTGTCGTACGTGGTGAGGACCAGGACCTTGGCGCGGGCACCGCGCCGGGTCAGTTCACGGATGGCCGCGACGCCGGAGCCCCCCGGCATGCGCAGGTCCATCAGGATCACGTCGGGGTCCAGCTCGGCCGCCCGTACGACCCCCTCGGGACCGCTCGCGGCCTCGCCGAGCACGCGGAAGCCGGGCGCGGACTCGAACATGCCGCGCAGACCGTCCCGGACGACCGGGTGGTCGTCGACGATCAGCAGCGTGATGAGGGGTTCAGCGGTCATCGCGCACCAACGGTACGCGAGCCGACACCGCGGTGCCGTGCCCCGGTTCCGACTCGACGGCGAGGGTGCCCGCGATCCGCTCCGCCCGCGCCCGCATCCCCGCCAGGCCGAAACCCCCCGCGTGGCTGCGGGCGGGGACGGCGGCCGGGTCGAAGCCGGCGCCGTCGTCGCGGATGTCCAGGATCACCTCGTCGCCCAGGTAGGTCAGCGTGACGCCGAGCCGGGTCGCACGGGCGTGCCGGGCCGCGTTGGACAGCGCCTCCTGGGCGATCCGCAGCAGCGTCGCCGAGACCTCCTCGTGCAGTGACCCGGTGGTGCCGGTGATGGTGAACTCGGCCCGCACACCGGTGCGTTCGCCCCAGTCGGCGACCGTCTTCTTCAGCGCCTGTGGCAGTCCGGCACCGGCCAGTTCGACGGGGGCGAGGTTGTGCACGGAGCGGCGGGCCTCGCCGAGGCTGTGCCGGGCGAGGGAGGAGGCGCGCTCCAGATGGGTGTGGGCGGTCGCCAGGTCGGTCGCGCCCGCGACCACCTGGAGCTGGGCGATGATGCCGGCCAGGCCCTGGGCGATCGTGTCGTGGATCTCCGCGGCCAGCCTGCGCCGCTCGTCGGCGACGCCCGCCTCCCGCGCCTGCACCAGCAACTGCGCGTGCAGGGCCGCGTTCTCGTCCAGTGCCTGCTGCAACGCCGCGTTGGTGCGCTCCAGTTCGTCGATGGTGTCGGCCTGGACCGCCATGCGCCGCTGCTCCTGATCGGCGAACCGGAAGAACAGACCGACCAGTCCGATGTTGGTGCACAGGACCGCCGCGAAGATCACCCACATCAGCGGCCCGTGCGGCGGCATCCCCCCGACCTCGCTGCCGGCCATGGTCACCGCGGTCATGAACAGCCCGAGCGGCACCACCCGCCGCGGCAGATGCAGCCCCGAGCTGTAGTAGCCGGCCGCCGCGTAGAACCCGAAGAAGGGGTTGAGCCAGGTCAGCGCGAACGCCATCCCCCAGCGCGCGAAGTAGAGGCACGCGCCGACGCGGTTCGGCTCCGGTGTGCCCCGGGTCACCCGCCGCCACGACAGCTGGAGCAGCACGGCGGCGGCCACCAGAGCGCCGGCCGCCACCGTCCCGCCCCGCGACATGCCGATCGCACGGGCCGAGGCGGCCGACGTCACCAGGCCCACGGCGAGCAGCGCGTAGGGCCCCCAGCGGTCGAAGGAGGCCCTGCGCGCGGGTCCGGTCGCGTGCGTCATGAGCCCAGTGTCCGGCACGGCGGCACTCACTCCCAGCGGAACCAGCGGGCCGCGCCCGCCGTGAGCAGCACCGCCCACAGTGCGAGCACCCCCAGGTGCTCCGAGCCGGGCCAGTGGCCGGCGGCCGCCTGGCCCAGGGCCTCGGCCGCCGCCCCGAAGGGCGTGAAGCCCACCACCCGGGCCAGCGTGTGCGGCATGTTCTGCACCGGCAGCCACACCCCCGCGCAGAACATCATCGGGAAGAACACCGCCGATCCGATCGCCCCCGCGATCTTCGTGGTCCGCGACAGCGCCGACAGGACGGAGCCGAGGGCGAGCGAGGCCGCCGCCGCGAGCAGCAGCGCCAGCAGATAGCCGCCCGGCTGCTCGGGCAGTCGTACGCCGAACACCAGCCGGCCGACCAGCAGCGCGAGCAGCGCCGAGGCGAGCGCCACCCCGCCCTGCACCGTCATCTGCGCGGCCAGCAGCGCGACCGGCCGCACCGGGGTGGCCGACATCCGGCGCAGGATGCCCCGCTCCCGGTATCCGGTGAGCACCTGCGGCAGCGACTGCGCCCCGCACATCAGCAGCGCGATCAGCACGGCAACCGGCACATAGGCGTCGATGGGCCGCAGCCCGCCCATCGACGCGTCGGCCTCGCGGAACGCCGGGATCGCGCCGAGGATCGCCAGCAGCAGCGTCGGGAACAGGAACATCCAGAACACGGCGGCCGGTTCGCGCCGGAACAGCCGGAACTCGGTACGCAGGACGGCGGTGTTCATGCCGTGGCCTCCATGGTCAGGTCGAGGAACGCGTCGTCCAGGGTGGCGTCCACGACACGCAGCTGATGGGCGGTGACGCGGTGCCGGGCGAGCAGGGTGAGGACCGCGTCGACGGTCTCGTCGGTGCCGGACAGGGTGAGCCGGCCGTTTTGCCGCCCGACCGAGGCGAGCGCGGGGAGCGCGGCCAGCTCACGCTCGTCCAGTGGCGCCGACGGGGTGAAGCTGATGACGGTCGCGCCCGCCGAGCGCCGGATCAGCCCGGCCGGGGTGTCCAGGGCGGCCACCCGCCCCTTGTCGATCACCGCGATCCGGTCGCACAGCCGCTGCGCCTCCTCCATGAAGTGGGTGACGAGCAGGACGGTGACCCCGCTCGCGCGGACGTCCTCGATCAGCTGCCAGGTGTCCCGGCGGGCCCGCGGGTCGAGACCGGTGGTCAGCTCGTCCAGGACCACGATCCGGGGGCCGCCGATCAGCGCCAGCGCGATGAACAGCCGCTGCCGCTGGCCGCCGGACAGCTTCCCGAACCGGGTGCCGAGCCGGTCGGTGAGGCCCAGCCGCTCGGCGAGGGGCCGCCAGTCGGCGGGCCGCGGATAGAACGCGGCGTACAGCTCCAGTGCCTCCCGTACCGTCAGCTTGGCCTGGATCTCGCTCTGTTGCAGCTGGGCGCCGAGGCTCCGGGCGACCTCCGCGTGGTCGGCGACCGGGTCGAGCCCGGCGACCCGGATCCGGCCGCCGTCGGGGACCCGCAGGCCCTCGACGCACTCGACGGTGGTGGTCTTGCCGGCGCCGTTCGGGCCGAGGATCCCGAAGATCTCGCCCTCCTCGACGGCGAAGGAGACGCCGTCCACGACGGGCCGGCCGCCGTACGACTTGCGCAGATCGGTGACTTCGATGACGGATGGCATGCGTCGAGAATCCCGTCCGGGCCGGGTCCGGCACATCGGCCGGCCCGCTCGAAGGCGCATCAGCCGATCGGTTGATGCGGGGTTACGACCCGGCGCGGGACCGGCGGCGTAGGACCAGCGGCGGAGCGGGGACCGGTCGAAACTCGGTGGGCGCCGCCGGTGCCGGTCCGTACGCTCGCCCGTGATGCCCACGACACATGCAACCACCCAGAACGGATCCGCCGTACGCGGCCTGCTGCGGCTGTGGCCCTATGTGCGGCCGGTGCGCGCGCGGCTGCTCACCGCGGCCCTCGTCGCGATCGTCGCCTCGTGCACGGGCCTGGTGATCCCGCTCGTCCTGAAGTGGCTGGTGGACGGCCCCGTGGCCGACCGGGACCCGGCGGGGGTCTGGCTCGGCGCCCTCTACCTGCTGCTGCTCGGGATCGCCGAGGCCGTGCTGTTCGGCGTGCGGCGCTGGCTCGTGGCCCGGCCGCTGTCGCACGTCGAGGCGGGGATGCGGGCCGACCTGTACCGGCATCTCCAGCGGCTGCCCGTCGCCTTCCACGACCGGTGGGCCTCCGGTCAGCTGCTGTCGAGGGGCACCACCGATCTGATGCTGCTGCGCATGTTCCTCGCCTTTCCGCTGACGTTCCTGCTGGTCAACGGCGTCACGATCCTGGTCGGCGTGGTGATCATGCTGGCCCAGGACTGGCTGCTCGGGCTCGTCGTGCTGGTGCCCGCGGTGCCGGTGCTGTGGACGTGCGTGGTCTTCGAGGGGCGGTACGCGCGGGTGGCGCGCCGGGCCCAGGACCAGGTGGGGGACCTGACCACGCTGGTCGAGGAGAGCGTGCTCGGCATCCGCGTCGTCAAGGGCTTCGGCCGCCACCGCAGCCAGGCACGGGCGTTCGACGCCCGCTCCGCGGACCTGCGCGGGACCGAGCTGCACAAGGCCCGGCTGCTGGCGACGATCTGGGGCGTCGTCGTCACCCTGCCGGAGGTGTCGATCGGGGCGGCGCTGGTGCTGGGCGTGATCCAGGTCGCCGACGGGGACCTCTCGGCCGGCACGCTGGTGGCCTTCCTCAGTACGGCGCTCGCGCTGCGCTGGCCCGTGGAGTCGATCGGGTTCCTGCTGGCGATGAGCCAGGAGGCGGCCACGGCCACGGAGCGGTACTTCGAGGCGATGGACGAGGCGCCGGAGCAGGAGTCGGCCGGGAGCGGGCCGCGCGACCCGGCGCCCGAGCCGGCCGCGGCCGACGAGGCCGGGCTCCGCTTCGAGAACGTCCGGTTCCGCTACCCCGACGCCGACCCCGGCTCCCCGCCGCTCCTCCACCACATCGACCTGCACGTCCGCCCCGGCGAGTCCATGGCCCTCGTCGGCGCCACCGGCAGCGGCAAGACCACCCTCACCGCCCTCGTCCCCCGCCTGCACGAGGTCACCTCGGGCCGCATCACCCTGAACGGCGTCGACATCACGGCCATGCCCCGCGAGGAACTGCGCGAGAAGGTCGCCGTGGCCTTCGAGGAACCCACCCTCTTCTCGGCCACCGTCGGGGAGAACGTCCTGATGGGCGCCCCGGAGGGCGCCGGACGGGACGATCTCGACAGCGCCCTCGAAGTCGCACGGGCCGAGTTCGCGCACGCCCTGCCGGAGGGCACCGACACCCGCGTCGGCGAGCAGGGCCTCAGTCTGTCCGGCGGCCAGCGGCAGCGGCTCGCGCTGGCTCGGGCCGTCGTCGGCCGCCCCCGGTTCCTGGTCCTGGACGATCCGCTGTCCGCGCTGGACGTGCACACCGAGGCCGCCGTGGAGGCCGCGCTGCGCCGGGTGCTCGCGGACACCACCGCGCTGATCGTGGCGCACCGCCCCTCCACCGTGCTGCTCGCCGACCGGGTGGCGCTGCTCTCCGGCGGCCGGATCGCGGCCGTGGGCACGCACCAGGAACTGCTGCGCTGCAACGCCGAGTACGCACACCTCATGTCCGGCGAGGAGGACCCCCGTTGACCGCCACGAGCCCCGGCGACCCGTTCGAGCAGGACCTCCTGCCCTCCCCGCCCGGCGCCACCGCCGCCCTGCTGCGCTCACTGCTCGCGCCGATGCGTGCCCGCGTCGCGCTGACCACCACCGTGCTGCTCCTCCAGCAGGCGGCCGTCCAGGTCGGACCGCTGCTGGTGGCGTACGCCATCGACCGCGCCGTACCCGCCTTCCGGGACCACCGGTACGGGCCGCTGATCGCGGTGGGCGCCGGCTGTCTGCTGTGCGCGCTGCTCTCCGGCGGGCTCCAGATGGCGTTCGTGCGGCAGACCGCGCGGGTCAGCCAGGACGTGCTGCTCGACCTGCGCGGGCGGATCTTCCGGCACGCGCAGGCGCTGAGCATCGACTTCCACGAGCGGTACACCTCCGGGCGGCTGATCTCCCGCTCCACCACCGACGTGGAGTCGTTGCGGGAGCTGATGGAGGACGGGCTCCAGGAACTGGTGACCGTCGTCCTGTCCTTCGTCTACATCTCGGCCATGCTGCTGTGGCTGGACCTCGGGCTCGGCGCGGTCGCGGTCGGCTCGTTCGTTCCGCTGTACTTCCTGATCCGGCTCTACCAGCGGCGCGCGGGACGGGTGTTCCGGGCGCGGTCCACGGCGATCGCGGCGGTGATCGTGAAATTCGTGGAGACGATGAACGGCATCCGCCCGGTGCGCGCCTTCCGCCGGGAGGCGGCCAACGACGCCGCGTTCGCCGCGCTGAACCGCGCCCACGAGCGGACCAACGGGGACTCGCTCCTGGAGATGGCCCGCTATGTGGTGGGCTCCCGGCTGGTCGCCAACACGGCGGTCGCGGGCATCGTGCTCTGGGGCGCCTACCGGGTGGCGGACGGCTCGCTGGAGCTGGGTGTGCTGGCCGCGGCGGTGCTGTATCTGCGCCGCCTGTACGACCCGATCGACCGGCTCGGGATGTTCCTGAACTCCTACCAGTCGGCCGCCGCGTCCCTGGAGAAGATCGCCGGGCTGCTGGCCCGGACACCGTCCGTGCCCGAACCGGTCACGCCCCGCGAACTGCCGCCGCCCCGCGACGGGTTCCCGGGCCGCGAGGTGACGTTCGACGGGGTCCGCTTCGCCTACGGCACCGGCGGCGAGGTGCTGCCACGCTTCGACCTGACCCTGCCGGCCGGGCAGACGGTGGCCGTGGTCGGCTCCACCGGCGCGGGCAAGTCCACCCTGGCCAAGCTGCTCGCCCGCTTCTACGACCCCACCGAGGGGCGCGTGCTGCTCGACGGGGTGGACCTGCGCGACCTGCCCACCGCCGAACTGCGGCGCGGTGTGGTGATGGTGACCCAGGAGGCGTTCCTGTTCTCCGGGACCGTCGCGGACAACATCGCGATCGGCCGTCCGGACGCTTCCAGGGCGGAGATCGAGCGGGCCGCGAAGGTGATCGGCGCGCACGAGTTCATCAGCACGCTGCCCGACGGCTACGACACCGATGTCCGCAAGCGCGGTGGCCGTATCTCCGCCGGTCAGCGCCAACTGGTCGCCTTCGCACGGGCGTTGCTCGCCGACCCGGCCGTCCTCATCCTGGACGAGGCCACCAGCTCCCTGGACATCCCCGGCGAACGGGCCGTCCAGCGGGCCATGTCCACCGTCCTGCGCGGCCGCACCGCCGTGGTCGTCGCGCACCGCCTGTCCACGGTCGAGATCGCCGACCGCGTCCTGGTGATGGCCGACGGCCGGGTCGTCGAGGACGGCCGCCCCGCCGAACTCGTCGCGGGCGCGGGCAGGTTCGCCGACCTCCACAAGGCGTGGCGGGACAGCCTGGTCTGAGGGGGACACCGGTGCTCCGGCCGGGCGCCGCCCCTGCGGGTCGCGCACGCGGAGCGGCTAGGGCACCCCCAGCTCGAACAACGCGTACCCGGCGTACGAGCCGGAGGCCAGCGCGGCGAACGCGAGGACCGTGCACAGCATCGGCAGGGAGAGCCGGCGCAGGGCGGAGGCCAGTGGGAGGAACAGGGGGAAGCAGGGGAGCAGATAGCGCGAGACGTTGGCGAAGATCTGCTGGCTGCCGAGGACCAGGGCCAGGGTGAGAACCGTGTACACCACCAGTACCGCCGGCGGCCGCAGTCGTATCAGCAGCGGCAGCAGCGTGCAGGCGAGCAGGACGACACCCACGCCGATCATGTCCGCGTAGGGGTAGGCGAAGAGGTAGTCGCCGAACCGGCCCACCGGTACCGACCGCAGCACGTCCAGGGTCTGGCTGCCCCAGTCGAAGCGGTGCGCCCACGCGCCCGACTGGAGCTTGAAGTAGCCGCCGAGGTCGCCCATCCGGTCACCGACCCACAGCAGATAGCCGAGCAGCCCGAGCGGGGCCAGCGCCAGGGCCAGCAGCGGCCGCACCACACCGTCCTCGCGGCGCCGCACCGCCAGCAGCGCCGCCACCGCCAGCGCGGCGATCAGCGCGGCGGCCGTGGGCCGGTTGAGCCCCGCGCTGAAGGTGAGCACCCCGGCGGCGAGCCAGCGCCGGGTCAGCACGGCGTAGCAGGCCCAGACGGCCAGGGCCACGTAGAGGGAGTCGGAGTAGACCGCCCACTCCACGCCCGAGCCCGGCCACACCGCCCACAGCCCGGCCGCGGCGAACCCCGCGCGCCGGCCGCCGAAGCGTTCCGCCACCGCGTAGACGCCGAGCGCGGCCGCGAAGGACGCGAGGATCGACACCAGCAGCCCGGCGCCGTACGAGCCGAGGCCGGTCACCGCGGAGGTCATCCGGATCAGCGCGGGGTACAGCGGGAAGAACGCCGCCGAGTTGCCCTCCAGCGTGATCATCCCGGTGGCGCCCGGTACGGGGACCAGCTTCGGGTCGTAACCGTGCAGCGCGATCTGCTGGTACCACCAGCCGTCCCAGGTCGCCAGCACGTCCCAGGCGTGCGCCCCGCCGCCGAAGCGGGGGTCCTTGGCCCGGTAGTCACCGGCGGCGGACAGCAGGTACATGAAGGAGCAGAAGCCGGCCAGCTTCAGCGCGCCGAACACGGCGAGGACCGGCCCGTGCCGGCGGGCGGCCAGGCGCAGGCGGGAGCCGGGTGCGAGGGCCGGGGCGAGGGGCCGCGGCAGGGTCGCCGTCACGCGGCCGGACGGGGACGGCGGGCACGCGTGCCCGCGGCGGCCGGGGTGCGCCGCATCCGGGCGATCCCGCGCAGGTCGGCCAGCGCGGTGGCGAGGATGTCGACACTGCTGTCGGGGTCGTCCACCCAGTCCACCGGTACCTCGTGGATCCTGAGCCCGGCCCGTTCGGCGAGCACCAGCAGCTCGGTGTCGAAGAACCAGTGCTCGTCCCGCACCAGCGGCAGCAGCCGCTCGGCGGTCTCGCGGCGCACCGCCTTGAAGCCGCACTGCGCGTCCGAGAAGCCGACGGCGAGCGCCCAGTGCAGCAGCGTGTTGTAGCAGCGCGAGATCACCTCGCGCTTGGGCCCGCGCACCACCCGCGCGCCGGCCGCGAGCCGGGTGCCGATGGCCAGGTCGGAGTGGCCGGATATCAGCGGCGCGACGAGCGGCAGCAGCGCCGCGAGTCCGGTGGACAGGTCGACGTCCACATACGCCAGCACCGGCGCCCGGGACCCCGACCAGGCCGCCCGCAGCGCCCGGCCGCGGCCCTTCACCGGCAGCCGCAGCGAGGTCACCTCGGGGATGTCCAGGGCGAGCCGGGCCGCGATGTGCGGGGTGCGGTCGGTGCTCGCGTTGTCGGCGATCGTGATCCGGAAGGGGTAGGGGAACGTGTCCCGCAGATGGGCGTGCAGCCGCCGGACGTTCGGCTCCAGGTCCTTCTCCTCGTTGAACACCGGCACGACCAGGTCCAGTACGGGCTCGTCGTGGTGGACGGGCAGCGGGGCGCGCCGGGGCGCGGGGGCCTGGACCGGCGTGGCGGGCCGGGCCGGTCGGATGCTGATCATGTGGTTCCCCGTTCGCTGTTCGCGGTGGCGGTCGTGGTGGGCGGCGGGGCCGAGGCCGTCTCGGGAGGGTTCGGCGGGTACGACGTGGCCGGCGTCGTACCGGGAGCACCGGGCGTCGACGTCGCTCCGTCCGGAAACGGGGAGGAGGTCGATGACGAACCCGGGTCCGAACTCCGGGTCGAAGCCGGTGTCGAACTCGGGGCCGGACCCTGGGTCGAACTCGGTGTCGAACTCGGCGACGTGGTCGGCGAGACGGTGGACGTACCGCTCGGCGGGGCCGAGGGCGAGGGCGCCGGGCTGGTGGCGGGCCGGGGCCCCGGCCCGCCGGGCAGCACCTCGGTGTTCCCGTGCGGCCACAGGAACAGCCCGAGGCCGATCCCCGCGACCACCGCCGCGGAACCGGCGGCCCGGTACGCCGCGCGCACCCGGCGGCGGGTGCGCACCCCCGCCCGCAGCCGCTCCCGGTGCCGCGGCTCGAACGGGGCCGGCTCCTGCGTCCGGTGCATCAGCCGCGTCAGCCGCTGTTCAAAACCGTCGGGCCCCTCGGTGCCGTCGGCCCCGCCGAGACCGGTCCCCTCCACGTGATTCCCGAGCTTCATCACTCACCCCACCGGCTCGACGACGTCCGACAGCAACTGCCGCAGCCGGGCCACCCCGCGCGCGGCATGGGACCGTGCGGTGCCGACCGGGCAGCCGAGGGTCTCGGCCACCTGCCGGTCGGGCAGGTCCTGGTAGTAGCGCAGGACCACGGCGGCCCGCTGGCGCGGCGTCAGCCGCGCGAGGGCGGCCTCCAGACGGGAGCGTTCGGCCACGGTCGCCGACAGATCACCGCCGGCCGCCACCTCGGGCAGCTCCTCCACGGGCCGCTCGCCCCACCAGCGCCGCCGCGCCGACCGGGCCGCCGCCCGCGCCAGCACCGTGCGCACGTACGCCTCCGGCGCCTCGTCGGCCACCTTCGGCCAGGCGAACCACAGCTTGACCAAGGACTCCTGCAACAGGTCCTCGGCACGGTGCCGATCGCCCCCGGTGAGCAGACGGGCCAGGTGGCACAGGACCGACCAGCGGGCCGCCACGAACGCGTCGTACTCACCGGCCCGAGCCTGCTCCATTCCCACGGTCCCCGTTCTCGCCGGCGCTCTTCACAAGGGGTAAGGCCCTGGACCCCCTCGTACGCTGCACCCGCGGCACGTGATCCGCGTCACGCGCGGCCGCCGCACCGGCGCGGCCGGTCCCGGACTCAGCCGGCGCCCGGACCCCGCGGGACCCGCAGCAGCAGCGCCGCCCGCCCCGGCACCGTGAGTTCCGTGCCCGCCGGGTACGCCGTGCCGGGCGCCGCCGACTGGTCCTCGCGGGAGGTGTCCACCACCATCTCGTAGCGCTCGGCCCACGGCGGGCCCGGCAGCACGAAGCCGGTCGGCTCCGCGCCCGCGTGCAGCACGGCGAGGAAGCTGTCGTCCACCACCTGCGCGCCCCGCTCGTCACGGCCCGGGATGTCCCGTCCGGACAGGTACATGCCGAGCGTGGCCGCGGGCGCGTACCAGTCGCCCTCGGTCATCTCCGCGCCCCGCGCGGTGAACCAGGCCAGGTCGCGCAGCCCGTCCGCGGCCTGCGCCCGCCCGGAGAAGAAGGCGCGCCGGCGCAGCACCGGATGCCGGTGGCGCAGCGCGATCAGCCGCGAGGTGAGGGAGAGCAGATCCCGCCAGCCCGGCTCCTCCAGGAGCGACCAGTCCAGCCAGCCGGTCGCGTTGTCCTGGCAGTACGCGTTGTTGTTGCCGCCCTGGGTGCGCCCGAACTCGTCGCCGGCCACCAGCATCGGCACCCCGGTGGACAGCAGCAGCGTGGTGAGCAGATTGCGCAGCTGCCGGCGGCGCAGGGCCCGGACGTCCGCGTCCGCCGTCTCACCCTCCGCGCCGCAGTTCCAGGACCGGTTGTCGTCGGTGCCGTCCCGGTTGTCCTCGCCGTTGGCCTCGTTGTGCTTGCGCTCGTACGACACCAGGTCCCGCAGCGTGAAGCCGTCGTGCGCGGTGACGAAGTTGACCGAGGAGTACGGGCGGCGCCCGCCCCAGGCGTACAGGTCGCTGGAGCCGGACAGCCGGTAGCCCATCTCGCGCACGTCGGGCAGCGCGTGCCGCCAGAAGTCGCGGACGGTGTCCCGGTAGCGGTCGTTCCACTCGGCCCACAGCGGCGGGAAGGCGCCCACCTGGTAGCCGCCGGAGCCGACGTCCCAGGGCTCGGCGATGAGCTTGACCCGGCGCAGCACCGGGTCCTGGGCGATCACCGCGAGGAAGGGCGAGAGCATGTCCACGTCGTGCATCGAGCGGGCGAGCGCCGCCGCGAGGTCGAAGCGGAAGCCGTCCACGCCCATCTCGGTCACCCAGTAACGCAGCGAGTCGGTGATCAGCCGCAGTACCTGGGGCCGCACCACGTGCAGGGTGTTGCCGCAGCCGGTGTAGTCCGCGTAGCGGCGGGCGTCGTCCTGGAGCCGGTAGTAGGCGCGGTTGTCGATGCCCTTCAGCGACAGCGTCGGCCCGAGTTCCCCGGCCTCCGCGGTGTGGTTGTAGACCACGTCGAGGATGACCTCGATGCCGGCCGCGTGCAGCGCGCGCACCATCCGCTTGAACTCGCCGACCTGCTGCCCGGCCGTACCGGAGGCGGCGTAGGCGGCGTGCGGGGCGAAGTAGCCGACGGAGTTGTAACCCCAGTAGTCGGACAGGCCCCGGCGCAGCAGGTGGTCCTCGTGCGCGAACTGGTGGACGGGCAGCAGCTCCACCGCCGTCACGCCCAGCCGCACCAGGTGTTCGACGGCGGCCGGGTGGGCGAGCCCGGCGTAGGTGCCGCGCAGTTGTTCGGGGACGCCGGGGTGCAGCCGGGTGAAGCCGCGGACGTGCAGCTCGTAGATGACCGAGTCCGCCCAGGGCGTCTTGGGGCGGCGGTCGTCGGACCAGTCGTCGTCGTCGTGGACGACGACACCCTTCGGGACGTGGGGCGCCGAGTCCCGCTCGTCGCGCACCGTGTCGGCGACGTGCTGCTCCGGCCAGTCCCGCACATGGCCGTACACCTCGGCCGGGAGGGTGAATTCGCCGTCCACCGCCCGCGCGTACGGATCGAGGAGCAGCTTCGCCGGATTCCAGCGGGCGCCGGTCCACGGGTCCCAGCGGCCGTCCACCCGGTAGCCGTACCGCTGTCCGGGCAGCACACCCGGCACGAAGCCGTGCCAGATCTCGTGCGTCAGCTCGGTCAGCGGGACGCGTGTCTCGCGGCCGTCCGCGTCGAACAGGCACAGCCGGACCGCCTGTGCCCCGGCCGCCCAGAGCGCGAAGTTGGTGCCCGCCACCCCGTCCGGGCCGACCCGGAACCGGGCCCCCAGCGGCGTCGACGCCCCCGGCCACACCGGCGGTCCGGGCACCGGGGCGCGCCGGGCTCCGTTCGTCGAGGGCGCCGCGGCCCGCCCCTTGGCCGGTGCCCGCTGCTCGGCTGCGCTCGTCACCTGTCGGCCCCTCTTCCAGTGGCTCGGCCCGGGGCGGCGCAGCCCGCCGCCCCGGGCCGCCGGGCAGGCCCGAAGGCACCCGGACGGACCCGGCGCGGCACAGCGCCCCGGGCCGCCGGCGGACCCGGCCGCCCGGTGCGGCCGCGCCCCTCGGCTCCGGTGCGGGCGCGGCGATCGGCTCCCCGACGTGTCGTCCTTCCCACAGTTCTGCCCACCGCATGGCTCGCACTCACGTTTCCCAGGAGCGTGCCCGCTCGTTGAGCAGCGCGTGAGGCACGTACATGGGCGCGCACGGCGCGCGGGGGCCGCACTGGCGGCCGTACTGACATGGGCCGGACTGCTGGCCGGATGCTCCGCGGGCGGCTCGGGCCCGCTGGGCCTGGGCGGCAGACCCGGCGGAACCTCGGCACCCGGGGACACGATCCGGATCGCCCCGGACGACGGCAGCACTGCCGTCCCCCAGAGCACGCGGCTGCGGGTGCGGGTGCCCGACGGCCGCCTGGAGAAGGTGAAGGTCGTCAAGGAACAGGACGCGCGGGCCAGCCAGGTCCCCGGGCACCTCAGCGCCGACGGACTGACCTGGCGGCCGGACGACGACCGGCTGGCGCTCGCCGCCAGGTACACCGTGGACGCGGTGGCACTGGACTCCGGCGGCCGCCGCTCGGCCCGGCACGCCTCCTTCACCACCTACGTCCCCGGCAAGCGGTTCATCGCCTACGCCACCCCGGAGAACCGCTCCCTGGTCGGCACCGGGGAGATCGTCTCCCTGGCCTTCAGCACGGACATCGTGAACAAGGCGGCCGTCGAACGCGCGGTGCGCGTCACCGCGCGGCCCGCGGTGGAGATCCGCGCCCACTGGTTCGGCAAGAACCGGCTCGACTTCCGCCCGGAGAAGTACTGGAAGCCCGGCACCAAGGTCACCGTCGACCTCGGCCTGCGGGACGTCGAGGCCGCCAAGGGCGTCTACGGGCTCCAGGCCAAGTCGTTCTCCTTCACCATCGGGCGCAGCCAGACCTCCCTGGTCGACGCGGCGGCGCACACCATGCAGGTGCGGCGTGACGGCCGGCTGCTCGCCACCGTCCCGATCACCGCGGGCGCCCCGGCGAACCCCACCTACAACGGCAAGATGGTGGTGATGGAGATGTTGGAGGAGACCCGGATGAACAGTCAGACGGTCGGCTTCGGCGGTGAGTACGACATCCCCGACGTCCCGCACGCCATGCGGCTCACCGACTCCGGCACCTTCCTGCACGGCAACTACTGGGACCCGAGCGCTCCCGGCGTGGCCAACGTCAGCCACGGCTGTGTGGGTCTCAGGGACGTCCAGGGCGGCAGTTCGGACACCCCCGCCGGGTGGTTCTTCGACCGCAGCCTCGTCGGTGACGTCGTGGAGATCGTCAACAGCCAGGACAAGACCGTCGACCCGGGCAACGGCTTCGGCGGGTGGAACCTGTCCTGGCAGGCGTGGAAGGCGGGTTCCGCGGTGAAATAGCCTCGTGGGAGGGCCACAGGGCGGCGCGCGGGGGGACGGTGCGGGTGGCAGGCGGAAGTTGCGACGGAACGGTGACATTCGCCTGACACCCCGCTCAAATCCGGGCAGTTAGTATTCGCGCACCGATGTGGTGGGGAGCGGGCCGAGCAGGCCCGGCGAGGGGAGAACAACTTGAACGTGCGGCCGATATCGGGGGCGTCGGTGGCGAGGCGGCGGCGCGCCGCAGGGGGGCTCATAGCCGGCTCCCTGGTGCTGTCGCTCGCGGCGTGCGGCGGAAGCGGGGGCGGCAAGGACGGCGGCAAGGACGACGGCAAGGGGGCCGCGACCCAGCAGGGCCGGCCCTCCACCGCCGCCGTCAGCATCGCCCCGCAGCAGGGGGCCACGGGTGTCGCCACCGACGGCGCCCTGAAGGTCAGCGCGGCCCGGGGCAAGTTGACGGAGGTCACCGTCAAGAACGCCAAGGGCGCGAAGGTCGCCGGCGACATCGCCGGTGACGGCGGCTCCTGGACGCCGGCCACCCATCTGGCCGCCGGCACCAGGTACACGGTGCACGCCGTCGCCAAGGACACCGACGGCAAGACCACCACCAAGGACTCCAGCTTCACCACCCTCACCCCGAAGAGCACCTTCACCGGATACTTCACGCCCGAGGACGGCTCGACGGTCGGTGTCGGCATGCCGTTCTCCGTCAACTTCTCCCGGGGGATCACCCATCCCGGCGCCGTCGAGAAGTCCATCAAGATCAAGACGGACCCGCCGGTCGACGTCGAGGGCCACTGGTTCGGCAACGACCGGCTCGACTTCCGCCCCGAGAACTACTGGAAGTCCGGCACCAAGGTCACCGTCGACCTCGACCTCGACGGTGTCGAGGGCCGCGACGGCGTCTACGGCAAACAGCACAAGACGGTGTCCTTCACCATCGGCCGCAGCCAGGTCTCCGTCGTGGACGCGAGCAAGCACACGATGAAGGTCACCCGCGACGGCAAGGTGATCAAGACCCTCCCGGTGACCACCGGCAAGCCCGGTTACGACACCTGGAACGGCCAGATGGTCATCAGCGAGAAGCTGTCCGTGACCCGGATGAACAGCGAGACGGTCGGCTACGGCGGCGAGTACGACATCAAGGACGTCCCGCACGCCATGCGCCTGACCACCTCCGGCACCTTCGCGCACGGCAACTACTGGGGCGGCGGCGCCTTCGGCAACTACAACTCCAGCCACGGCTGCATCGGCCTGCGCGACGTGAAGGGCGGCTACGACTCCGCGACGCCGGCCGCGTGGTTCTTCGACCACTCGATCCTCGGCGACGTGGTGGTCGTCAAGCACTCCCACGAGAAGACCGTGGACCCGGCGAACGGGCTCAACGGCTGGAACCTGTCCTGGGCGGACTGGAAGAAGTAGTCCCCTCGGGGACGGGGCGAGCCTCGTGCGACGTGCGGGCCCGGTGCTGTGACCTACGGCACCGGGCCCGCCGCCGTTAGTCGCCGTTAACCTGAGCCGTATGACCGTCACTCTTGATGTCGCCGAAGGCGTCGGCACGCTGCGTCTCGACCGCCCCCCGATGAACGCGCTGGACGTCGCCACCCAGGACCGGCTGAGGGAACTCGCCGAGGAGGCCACGCGCCGCGACGACGTGCGCGCCGTGGTGATCTACGGCGGGGAGCGGGTGTTCGCGGCGGGCGCGGACATCAAGGAGATGCAGAACATGGACCACACCGCGATGGTCCTGCGCTCCCGCGGCCTCCAGGACGCCTTCACCGCCGTGGCCCGGATCCCCAAGCCGGTCGTCGCCGCCATCACCGGCTACGCCCTCGGCGGCGGCTGCGAACTCGCCCTGTGCGCCGACTACCGCATCGCGGCCGAGGGCGCCAAGCTCGGCCAGCCCGAGATCCTGCTCGGCCTGATCCCGGGCGCCGGCGGCACCCAGCGCCTGCCGCGTCTGGTCGGCCCCTCCAAGGCCAAGGACCTCATCTTCACCGGCCGCATGGTCAAGGCCGACGAGGCCCTGGCGATCGGCCTGGTGGACCGGGTCGTCCCGGCCGCCGAGGTCTACGAGCAGGCGCACGCCTGGGCCGCCCGGCTCGCCCAGGGGCCGGCCGTCGCGTTGCGGGCGGCCAAGGAGGCCGTCGACGTCGGCCTGGAGACGGACATCGACACCGGCCTCGCGGTCGAACGCAACTGGTTCGCGGGCCTGTTCGCCACCGAGGACCGCGAGCGCGGTATGCGCAGCTTCGTGGAGGAGGGGCCCGGTAAGGCCAAGTTCCTCTAGACGACTGCGGGTTGGCGGAGGAATTCCCGGAGTTCCTTTAAAGCGCAACTGAACTCCCGTGAATCGACCAGCAGTTGATGGGTCATCTCGCGGGGATCCCTCGATGGGACGGATTATGGGAGCCTTAAAGCACCCTTAAGTCTTTCTGGTCGAGGGAGCCCCGCGATTGCCCGCGAGCGAGGCGTCCTCGCAGCTCAGTCGGGGTGTACTGGCCAGTGACATGCCTTCGGCATATGCCAGACGTGCGGTGCACGGCGGGGGCGCACGGGGGGCGTATTCCTCCGGAACGGCCCCCAGGACCGCTTGCGACGGCCATCATGGGGGCATGGCGGGGCTGGAGGGCATCGAACAGCCGCGGGGACACAGCCGCGCTTCCGCGGCACGCTGGTCGCCCACGGTCGAGGACGAACAGGCGCTCAAGGCGCTCGAACTGTTCGGCAATCCGACGGAGCGCGAGGTGCAGCTGCCGTCCCGCCCGGAATCCGCCGCCACCGCCCGCCGTCTCGCCCAGGTCGTGGTCCTGCGCACCTGGCGGCTCACCCCCAAGCTGACCGAGGACACGGTCCTGCTCGTCTCCGAACTGGTCGGCAACGCGGTACGGCACACCGGCGCCCGTGTCTTCGGCCTGCGCATGCGCTGCCGTCCGGGCTGGATGCGCGTCGAGGTGCGCGATCCCTCCCGGGGGCTGCCCTGCCTGATGCCGGTCCAGGAGCTGGACGTCAGCGGCCGGGGCCTGTTCCTGGTCGACAAGCTGTCCGACCGCTGGGGGGTCGATCTGCTGCCGCGCGGCAAGACGACCTGGTTCGAGATGCGGGTGAACGAGCGGTAGGGGCGTTCGCGGCACGCCTCCTGACACCAAGTAGGACAAAGCGCGCTTTTCTTACCTTTCCTCTCTTAAATGGCGTGGGTGACCACCACCAACCGCCGTGACGCGCTGCGCGCGGGCGCCGGACTCGTCGCGGGCGGCGCGCTCGCCGCCGGATGCGGCACGGGCCGGACGGCCGACGCCGCCGCCAGGTCCGCCACCGCGCGGTCCGCCCCCGTGCGGTCCCCCGCCACCGCCGGGACCGCCGCGAAATCCGCACCCGCCGACCGTCCGGCCCCCGCCCCCCGCGCCTTCCCCGGCCTGCCCGCGCAGATCACCCACGGCCCGCGCACCCGCCCCCGGGTCGCGCTCACCTTCCACGGCCAGGGCGACCCGGGCATCGCCCACACCCTGCTCAGCACCGCCGAGCGGTACGGCGCCCACCTCACCGTGCTCGCCGTCGGCACCTGGCTGGACGAGCACCCCGACATCGCCCGCCGCATCCTCGACGGCGGCCACGACCTCGGCAACCACACCCAGCGGCACATCTCCGTCAACGACCTCGCCGAGGCCGAGGCCCGCAAGGAGATCACCGACTGCGCCGACCGGCTCAGACGGCTCACCGGTTCCATCGGCACCTGGTTCCGTCCCTCCCGCGCGCCCACCGCCTCCGCGCTCGTCGCCGCCCTGGCCCGCCGGACGGGCTACCCGCACGTGCTGTCGTACGACGTGGACTCGCTCGACTACACCCGCCCCGGCGCCGCCGCCGTCACCCGCAAGGTCCTCTCGGAGGTGCGGGAGGGCTCGGTGGTGAGTTTGCATTTCGGTTACGAGGACACCGTCGCCGCCCTGCCCGACGTCCTCACGGAATTCGACCGCCGCAAACTGAGTGCCGTCACCACCACGGAGCTGCTGAGCTGATGCGAACCACGAAAGCCGCCCGCCGGCTGGCCGCCGTCGCCGCCCTCACCGCCCTGGCCCTGGTGTCCGCCTGCAGCGGCCAGGGCGCGCACCGCGCGAACGAGGCCGTCGGCAGCAGTCCGCCGGCCCAGCCGCAGGTGGACCAGGCGCGGGTGAACGTACTGCCCGGCATGCCCCCGGTCGAGGACCCGGCGGACATCTACGCGGCGGACCGGCCGGGCATGCTCTCCCCGGTGGTCAAGGACTTCCCCTCCCGGGTGTACGTCCCCAACACCAACTCCGACACCGTCACCGTCATCGACCCCGGGACCTACAAGGTCATCGACACCATCCCGGTCGGCCGCCAGCCCCAGCACGTGGTGCCCTCCTGGGACCTGAAGACCCTGTGGGTCAACAACGACCTCGGCAACAGCCTGACCCCCATCGACCCGCGCACCGGCAAGGCGGGCAAGCCGGTCGCCGTGCACGACCCGTACAACCTGTACTTCACACCCGACGGCAAGTACGCGATCGTCATGGCCTCCATGGACCGCCAGCTGGTCTTCCGCGACGCCCACACCATGAAGACCGTCAAGGCGGTGCCGGTCAGCTGTTACGGCGTCAACCACGCGGACTTCTCCCGCGACGGCCGCTACTTCATCGTCTCCTGCGAGTTCAGCGGCGAGATCCTCAAGGTCGACACCGCGAGGATGAAGGTGGTCGGCCAGCAGAAACTGTCCGTGCACGGCTCCATGCCGCAGGACGTCAAGGTCTCCCCGGACGGCAAGCGGTTCTACATCGCCGACATGAAGGCCGGCGGTGTGTGGATCCTGGACGGCGACAAGTTCACCAAGCCGTCTCTCCTCTACACCGGCAAGGGCGCGCACGGCCTCTACGTGAGCCGCGACTCCCGTGAGATGTACATCTCCAACCGCGGCGAGGGCACCATCTCCGTCTTCGACTTCGCCCGGAACAAGCTGACCAAGAAGTGGGAACTGCCCGGCGGCGGCAGCCCGGACATGGGCGGCGTCTCCGCCGACGGCAAGGTCCTGTGGCTGTCCGGCCGCTACAACGCCGAGGTGTACGCCATCGACACCCGCACCGGCAAGGAGCTGGCCCGCATCCCGGTCGGCAGCGGCCCGCACGGTCTCGCGGTCTACCCCCAGCCGGGCCGCTACTCACTGGGGCACACGGGCGTCTTCCGCTGAGCCGGGGAGCCGGAGCAGCAGCTCCGCGCCGACGGCACCGTAACCGGCCGCCTGGAACGCCCGCAGACTACGGGCGTTCCCCGGCGCCACCTGCGCCCACAACGGTTCGCCGGCCAGCTGCCGGGCCGCGGCCGCCAGCCGCCGGCCCAGGCCCTTCTCCCCGGCCCCCTCGTCCACCTCCACGGAGACCTCCAGCCGCCCGGCCGTCCCGCGCCCCGTCACCAGCACCCCGCCGTCCGCCTGCCAGGCCCGCACGTCGTCGCGGCGCTCGCGCGCGTACCGGATCCGGGGATGACCGGCGTCCCGGATCTCCGTCAGCGCGAGCGGGGGGACGCCGGGGAGCGGGGCGGCCACCAGCACCGCGTCCACCGTCTCCGCCCGCCGCCCGGTGCGCTCCAGCAGCGCGGCCAGGAAGCGCGGGTGCAGGGCGGCCGCCAGCGGATCGCAGTCCAGGCCGCGCAGCGTCCCGTACACCCATGCCGGGTCCTCGTCCGTGACGACGACGGAGTGCGCGGTGAACGCCAATACGCCCGCGTGCCGGGGTCCGGGCTGCGGCAGGACCACCGTACGGCCGTCCGCGGGCGGGAACACGCCCCGGGCCACACCGTCGAGGATCTCCCGTACGGTCCGCAGACGCCATCCCTCCTTCGGTCAGGGGGCACCCCTGTGCGCGTCAGCCGGCCGCCCACTGCTTGACGCCGCCTCGGAGGAGAAGTCTGCCAGGTCCTTGTCGAGGGGCCGGCTCGCGTATTGGTGGAAACGCCACTCGGCCTTGATGCGGAGTCTGCCCGCGGTGACGTAGTCGGCGATCCAGAGATCGTCGCCCGCACAGGAGGTGCGGTCGATGTTGAGCCAGAAGTCTCTGTTGGTCTAGAGCACGACCCTGTTGTGCGGCCGCAGTTGTTTCAGTCTGCGGATGAAACCGTCCTTTTCCGCGTTGCCGGCGTGCGTGCCGTCTCCCGTGCTCTCCCGGTCGACGGCCAGGATGTCGCCGGCGCGTTCCCGGGCCGTGCCGGAGGAAGTGGTCGGCCTGCGCGGTGAGATCGCCCGGACACAGGAAGTGGTAGAAACCCACGACCAGTCCGGCGTCACGGCCGGTCCTGGTCCGCGCGGTGAGGCGGGGGTTCACGTACGAACGACCCTCGGTCGCCTTGATGAAAACGAAGGAGAGCCCGTCCGTGTCATATGACGTGGACCCGCGCCGGACGGCCGGCCGGGCCGGTCCGCGGCAGCCATGATCTTTTCCGCGGACCGACCAGGTGGATGTCAGCACTCGATGATGTTCACCGCCAGCCCGCCCCGCGCCGTCTCCTTGTACTTCACGGACATGTCCGCGCCGGTCTCCTTCATGGTCTTGATGACCTTGTCGAGGGAGACCATGTGCGAACCGTCCCCGCGCATCGACATCCTGGCCGCCGTGACCGCCTTCACCGCGGCCATGCCGTTGCGTTCGATGCACGGGATCTGGACGAGGCCGCCGACCGGGTCGCAGGTCAGGCCCAGGTTGTGCTCCATGCCGATCTCGGCGGCGTTCTCGACCTGTTCGGGGGTGCCGCCCAGGACCTCGGCGAGCGCCCCCGCCGCCATGGAGCACGCGGAACCGACCTCGCCCTGGCAGCCGACCTCGGCGCCGGAGATGGAGGCGTTCTCCTTGAAGAGCATGCCGATCGCGCCCGCGGCCAGCAGGAAGCGGACCACGCCGTCCTCGTCCGCGCCCGGCACGAAGTTGATGTAGTAGTGCAGCACCGCGGGGATGATGCCGGCCGCGCCGTTCGTCGGGGCGGTCACCACCCGGCCGCCGGCCGCGTTCTCCTCGTTCACCGCCATCGCGTAGAGCGTGATCCACTCCATCGCCCGCGCCAGCGGCTCGCCCTCGGCGCGCAGCTGGCGCGCGGAGACGGCCGCCCGGCGGCGGACCTTGAGCCCGCCCGGCAGGATGCCCTCACGGGTCAGGCCGCGCTGCACGCACGCCCGCATCACCCGCCAGATCTCCAGCAGGCCCTCGCGGATCTCCTCCTCGGTGCGCCAGGCCCGCTCGTTCTCCAGCATCAGGGAGGAGATCGAGAGGCCGGTCTCCTTCGTCAGGCGCAGCAGCTCGTCGCCCGTGCGGAAGGGGTACTTCAGGACCGTGTCGTCCAGCACGATCCGGTCCGCGCCGACCGCGTCCTCGTCCACGACGAAGCCGCCGCCGACGGAGTAGTACGTCTTGCCGAGCAGCTCCGCGCCCGAGGCGTCGTACGCCCGTATCGTCATGCCGTTGGCGTGGTACGGCAGAGCCTTGCGGCGGTGCAGGACCAGGTCGTCGTCGAAGGAGAAGGCGATCTCGTGCTCGCCGAGGAGCGCGAGCCGCCCCGAGTTCCTGATCGACTCCACCCGGTCGTCGGCGGACTCCACGTCGACCGTGCGCGGGGAGGCGCCCTCCAGGCCGAGCAGCACCGCCTTGGGGGTGCCGTGGCCGTGTCCGGTCGCGCCGAGCGAGCCGTACAGCTCGCAGCGCAGGGAGGCGACCGGGGCCAGCAGATCCTCGTTGCGCAGCCGGTGCGCGAACATGCGCGCCGCGCGCATGGGACCGACCGTGTGGGAGCTGGACGGGCCTATGCCGATCGAGAACAGGTCGAAGACCGAGATGGCCACGGTCACTCCTTGGGGCAGTGGTGGGGCACTCTCCGTCGAGTGCCCCACCCGGGGACTTACTTGTTCAGAGCCGGGTACAGCGGGTGCTTGTCGGCCAGGGCCGTCACCCGGGCCTTGAGGGACTCCGCGTCGTACGACGGCTTCAGTGCCTCGGCGATCACGTCCGCGACCTCGGCGAAGTCCTCGGCCGTGAAGCCGCGGGTCGCGAGCGCGGGCGTGCCGATCCGCAGGCCCGAGGTGACCATCGGGGGACGCGGGTCGTTCGGGACCGCGTTGCGGTTGACCGTGATGCCGACCTCGTGCAGCCGGTCCTCGGCCTGCTGCCCGTCCAGCTCGGAGGCGCGCAGGTCGACCAGGATCAGGTGCACGTCCGTGCCGCCGGACAGCACGTTCACCCCGGCCTCACGGGCGTCCGCGGCCGTCAGGCGCTCGGCGAGGATGCGGGCACCCTCCACCGTACGGCGCTGGCGCTCCTTGAAGTCCTCGGAGGCCGCGACCTTGAAGGAGACCGCCTTCGCCGCGATCACCTGCTCCAGGGGACCGCCCTGGAAGCCCGGGAAGACGGACGAGTTGAGCTTCTTCGCGAATTCCTTCTTCGCCAGGATGATGCCGCCGCGCGGGCCGCCCAGGGTCTTGTGCGTCGTGGAGGTGACCACGTCCGCGTGCTCGACCGGGTTCGGGTGCAGACCGGCGGCGACCAGGCCCGCGAAGTGCGCCATGTCGACCCACAGGTACGCCTCGACCTCGTCGGCGATCCGGCGGAACTCGGCGAAGTCCAGCCGGCGCGGGTACGCCGACCAGCCCGCGATGATCACCTTGGGGCGGTGCTCCTTGGCGAGCCGCTCGACCTCGGCCATGTCGACCAGGCCCGTCTCCTCGTCCACGTGGTACGCGACCACGTCGAACTGCTTGCCGGAGAAGTTCAGCCGCATGCCGTGGGTCAGGTGGCCGCCGTGCGCCAGGTCCAGGCCGAGGATGGTGTCCCCGGGCTGGGCCAGCGCGAACAGGGCCGCCTGGTTGGCGGAGGCGCCGGAGTGGGGCTGCACGTTGGCGTACTCGGCGCCGAACAGCTCCTTGATCCGGTCGATGGCGATCTGCTCGGCCACGTCGACGTGCTCGCAGCCGCCGTAGTAGCGGCGGCCCGGGTAGCCCTCGGCGTACTTGTTGGTGAGGACCGAGCCCTGGGCCTCCATCACCGCGAGCGGCGCGAAGTTCTCGGACGCGATCATCTCGAGCGTGGACTGCTGGCGGAGCAGCTCGGCGTCGACCGCGGCGGCGATCTCCGGGTCCAGCTCGTGCAGGGGCGTGTTCAGGACAGTCATACGGTCACGACTCCTCAGCCTGCGATGTGGGCGTCGTACTCGGCGGCGGAGAGCAGGTCGGCCGGCTCGCCCGCGAGGCGGACCTTGAACAGCCAGCCGCCCTCGAAGGGCTCGGAGTTCACCAGCGACGGGTCGTCGACGACGTTCTCGTTGATCGCGGTGACCTCGCCGGTGACCGGGGAGTACAGGTCGGAGACCGACTTGGTGGACTCCAGCTCACCGCAGGTCTCGCCCGCCTCGACGGTGGAGCCGACCTCGGGGAGCTGGGCGTAGACCACATCGCCGAGCGCGTTGGCCGCGAACTCGGTGATGCCGACCGTCGAGACGCCTTCGTCGGCGCCCGACAGCCACTCGTGCTCCTTGCTGTAGCGCAGCTGCTGGGGGTTGCTCATGGCCTGAATTCTCCTGTACGCGCGGGAGTGGTGATGACGGGGGGAGGGCGCTGACCGCCGGTGGGCGGGCGAATGTGCGCGGGGTCACGTTTCCGCCCGTCGGGGGCGGGGGCGGCGACCGGGCTCGCTGTCTACTTCTGGCGCTTGTAGAACGGCAGCGCGACGACCTCGTAGGGCTCGTGCGTGCCGCGGATGTCCACGCCGACGCCCTCGGTGCCGGGCGCGGCGTGCGCCGCGTCGACGTACGCCATGGCGATCGGCTTGCCCAGGGTGGGGGAGGGGGCGCCGGAGGTGACCTCGCCGATCACCGTGCCGTCCGCGACCACCGGGTACCCGGCGCGCGGGACCCTACGACCCTCGGCGATCAGGCCGACCAGGACGCGCGGGGGGTTCTGCTCCGCGCGGGCGGCGGCCTCGACGAGCGCGGCGCGCCCCACGAAGTCACCCTCCTTCTCGAACTTGACCACGCGGCCGAGCCCGGCGTCGAAGGGGGTCAGCGAGGTGTTCAGCTCGTGCCCGTACAGCGGCATGCCCGCCTCCAGGCGCAGCGTGTCGCGGCAGGACAGTCCGCAGGGCACCAGGCCGGCGCCCTCGCCGGCCTCGGTCAGCGCCTGCCACAGCTCGACAGCGTGCTCGGGCTTCACGAACAGCTCGAAGCCGTCCTCGCCGGTGTAGCCGGTGCGGGCGATCAGCGCGGGAACGCCGGCGACGGTGCCGGGCAGGCCCGCGTAGTACTTCAGACCGTCCAGGTCGGCGTCGGTGAGGGACTTCAGGATGCCGGGGGAGGCCGGGCCCTGGACGGCGAGCAGGGCGTAGGCGTCCCGGTCGTCGCGTACCTCGACGTCGAGGCCGCCGGAGCGCTCGTCCAGCGCGTCCAGGACCACCTGGGCGTTGGAGGCGTTGGCGACGACCATGTACTCGGTCTCGGCGAGGCGGTAGACGATCAGGTCGTCCAGGATGCCGCCGTCGGCCCGCACGATCATCGTGTAGCGGGCGCGGCCGACACCGACGGAGGCGATGTTGCCGACCAGGGCCATGTTCAGGAACTCGGCGGCCTCGGGGCCGGTGACGGTGATCTCGCCCATGTGGGAGAGGTCGAACAGGCCCGCCCTGGTCCGCACGGCCAGGTGCTCGTCACGCTCCGAGCCGTAGCGCAGGGGCATGTCCCAGCCCGCGAAGTCGGTCATCGTCGCACCGAGCGAGCGGTGCACGGCGTCCAGCGCGGTGTGTCGGAGTTCGGTACTGCTCATCGGTCGGTCGTCTCCCAGGGCAACAGGGATGGGGCGAGGAACGTTCCTCCCCATCTGTCATCGGAACCTGAGAGGTTCGCCGGGACCGCCACGGGGGCGACCACGGCTTGCACCTTGGGTGGGGCCGCTGTCACACGGCCCGCTTTTCAGATGTGCCTCGCCCGCGCGGTAACGGGGCCTGAGAGATTCAAGGGAGGGACTTGCTCCTTCGGCGCCCCAGCGAAGCCTGCTGGGGACTCTCCCGCGCGGATTCAAACGGCCGGTATGCAGTTGGCGGCCACATCATTGCACGTCGGGACCCCGCCCGTCAGGGGCCGTATCCGTAACCGACCCGTGGCGGTACGCGCACCCGCCCGGGGCACATCGGACATTGCCTTCCCTTTGCTTCTGCCGGGCATGGGTATTGCGAACCGCGGGGGGAGGACGGACGATCACGGTGGACAGGACCATGGCGCACGCGACCCGCGTCCCGGTGCCGAGCGGCCCCACCTGGGCCGGCGCGAGCGCGGCCGCGCCGTCCTCCCGCCTCGCCTCCCGCCGCCACCCGCGTACGACGGCCCGGCCGCTCGGCGCGGCCGGGCGGGGCGAGGTGCCCGCGGGCTGCGGCTCTGCGGTGCCGCCGGACCGGGCCGCGGTGGACGTTGTACAGCGGATCGTGTTCACGGTGTTCGGCTCCGTCACCGGTACCCGTTAGCCTTCGTGGTCACAGCAGTGGTTTCCCAGCAGGCGGTAGGCAGATGGACTTCCCGGCGGACATTCCCGCGGACTTCCCGGCACAGGCGCACCCCCACCCGCACAGCGGTTGGCCCGGCAACGAACTGGAGGAGGTGCTCTCGGCCTCCCTCGGCATACCCGCGGCGGGCGGCCGGATCATCGAGGTCCTCGGCCGCAGCTTCGTCTGGGTGCCGCTGCCGGCCGGCGGCGGTCCGGGCGGCGGCCCGCTGGACCTGCCCACCCTGGACATCGAGGGCCAGGCGTTCGTCCCGGTGTTCAGCTCCGAGGAGCAGTTCCGCCAGGCCGTCGGCTCCCACATGTCGTACACCATCGCCCCGGCCGTGGAGTTCGCCCGCGGACTGCCCCCGCAGGCGGGCATCGCGGTGAACCCCGGCGGCACGGTCGGCATCCCGCTCCCGCCGGAGGCCGTCGCCGAGCTGTGCCGCGCCGGGCACACCCCGCTGGACGGCCCCGCCACCGGCGGCCGCGTCCGCCTGTTCGAGCCCGACTGGCAGGACGACCCGGTCGACTTCCTCTCCGCCGCGTCCGCCGAGTTCGCCGCGACCGGCGTGGTCCGCACCGCCCGCCGCTGCCTGGCCGCCATCGAGAACGCCGACCCGGTCATGTTCGTCGGCGTGGAACTCTCCCAGTGGGACGGCGACTTCCGCGCCCTGCCCCTGGAGGCCCTGGGCCGCGCCCTCGGCCAGGTGCCGACCGCCTGGCCGGTCAACCTGATCCTGCTGGACGTGACGGACGACCCGGTGGCCGAATGGCTGAAGTCGAGCGTCCGGCCCTTCTACGTTCGCTAGTGCCGTGGCAGGCGACGTCCGCCCCGTCGCGACGCCCTGCACGCACTCTCGCCGCACCGGCCGAAAGCCCGAGTACGTCCAGTGCGAGGGCTTCCGTCCGGCACGCCGAGAGCACGTACCGGACGCCGCTCCTTGACGGGCGAACGCTGCCTGCCGCGGCACTAGCCACGGTCCGGGCGAACGGACAACGGGCTCCGTGCCCGTCGGCGCATAAGCTGTCTCCACACGCGGGTCACGATGGAGAAGAAGGGCACGACAAGGTGAGCGCCACCCACAGCGGAAGCGTCGAACACACGCTCCGCCACGTCACGCCCGGACGCTACGACGCCTACGAGGCCCTGCTGCGCGCCCTCGCCACCCCCTCCGCCGGCCAGATCTGGATGCTGCTGTGGCACGGCCAGGCCGGCTCCGCGGACGCCCAGTACGGGGACATGGAGGTCGGCGGCTGCCACTACGCGCCCTGTGTCACCTCCGCCCAGGAGCTGTCCGCCAGTGGCTGGAACCGCTCGTACGAGGTGGTCGACGGCCTGGACGTCGCCCGCACCCTCTACCCCGACCACTACGGCCTCTGGCTGAACCCGCACGCCCCCGGCGGCGGTGTCGGCATCCCCTGGCTGGACCTGCGCCGCATCGCCACCGGCCTGGACCGGCAGCCCGCGGGACCCCTGCGGCTGACGGAGCCCGGCATCGAGATCCCGCAGTTCTACGCCCTGCTCGCGCAGCACGCCCACCGCACCCCCGCCCTGCGCTCCCTGCGCCGCGCCTGGGTGCAGCCGGCGCTCGGGGCGCCGTACCTCGCCATCGGCCTGGACCTGTACGAGACCTCGCCCGCCGCGGTCGACTCGGTGCGCGCGATGATGCAGCTCTCCGTCGGTGCCGTCCCCGAGGGCCTGCCCGTCTCCACGGTCGCGATGACCGACGACCACGACCCGGTCGTGATGTGGATGCGGGCCAAGGCCCGGCCGTTCTACGACCGCGAGGCCCACGCGGCCGCGCCCGCGGGCCGTCCGGCGCCCCAGGTCCAGTCCCCGGCGCCGGGGTACGGCTATCCGCCGGTGCACGGCGGTTACTGAGGTTCCGCCGGATCGGACGCCGTTCCCGCGCTACCTCCCGAACCGCGGCATTACGGCGTTGTGTCCCAACTGAGCCGTGTCCGAGGGGCGTTACCCACTGTCCGGATAACGGAATCCTCCGCAGTGCATCACGGTTGCGCATACTTTCACCGCCAGATCTGGCGAGTGATCGCAGGGACGCTGAAGACTCCCCACTCAGACCACGAGGCGTAAGAACTCGTGTTCGCTTGCAAGTCGACAAAGCCGCAAACCGCGGCAGCGCAGGCCGGTCACCACCGGCGAGAGGGGTCGCACATCGTGACCGCACCGATCGAGACCACCGGGGCGGCAGCCGACGCGCAGCCTGAGGCTGTGCTGGCGGGAGCCGACAAGGGGCGGATCGAGGGTCGTTCCCTGGGCCAGATCGCCTGGACCCGCTTCAAGCGGGACAGAGTCGCCGTGGCCGGCGGCGTCATCGTGATCCTGCTGATCCTGCTGGCCATCCTCTCGCGCCCCATCCAGGCCGTCTTCGGCCTCGACCCCAACGCCTTCCACCAGGGTCTTATCGACCCCAACACCTCGCTGCCCAAGAGCAGTTGGGGTGGTATGGGCTCGGACCACCCGCTCGGTGTGGATCCGAAGTTCGGCCGGGACATCGCCACCCGCATCCTGGAGGGCTCCTGGGTCTCGCTGGTCGTCGCCTTCGGCGCCACGGTCCTGTCCAACGTGATCGGCGCGATCATGGGTGTGATCGCCGGCTACTACGGCGGCCGCGTCGACTCGATCATCAGCCGGCTGATGGACACCTTCCTCGCCTTCCCGTTGCTGCTGTTCGCCATCGCGATCTCCGCAACCCTCCAGGGCGGCGCCTTCGGCCTGAACGGTCTTCCGCTCCACCTCGCCGTACTGATCTTCGTGATCGGCTTCTTCAACTGGCCCTACCTGGGCCGGATCGTGCGCGGCCAGACGCTGGCCCTGCGTGAACGCGAGTTCGTCGATGCCGCCCGCGGCATGGGCGCCAAGGGGCCGTACATCCTCTTCCGCGAGCTGATGCCGAACCTGGTCGGCCCGATCATCGTCTACTCGACGCTGCTCATCCCGACCAACATCCTCTTCGAGGCGTCCCTGAGCTTCCTCGGTGTCGGCATCCAGCCCCCGCAGGCCTCCTGGGGCGGCATGCTCCGCGAAGCTGTCACCTACTACCAGGTCGATCCCCAGTACATGATCGTGCCCGGCCTTGCCATCTTCATCACCGTCCTCGCGTTCAACCTGCTCGGCGACGGTCTCCGCGACGCTCTCGACCCGCGCAGCCGCTAGGCAGCCAGAGAGCTCTTCAAGTTTTCCGATCAATGGAGGGGAAGCAGACCATCATGCGAAGGTCAGCGCTGGCCGCAGTCGCGGCCATCGGCTCCGCAAGCCTGCTTGTCGCAGGCTGCAGCAAGGCCGATGACAACAAGGACACTCCGAAGGCGGCCGGCGCCAACGTGGCGACCAAGAGCGTCGTCAACGCGTCCGACAAGAAGGGTGGCACGGTCACCTACGAGATGTCGGACGTGCCGGACTCGTTCGACCCGGGCAACACGTACTACGCGTACATGTACAACTTCAGCCGCCTCTACGCGCGTCCGCTGATGACGTTCGAGCCGGCCCCCGGTTCCAAGGGCAACACCCTGGTCCCGGACCTCGCCGCGAGCAAGGGCGTTCCCAGCGACGGCGGCAAGACCTGGACGTACAAGCTGCGTTCGGGCCTGAAGTACCAGGACGGCTCCCCGATCACCTCGAAGGACGTCAAGTACGCCGTCGAGCGGTCGAACTTCGCGCGTGACGTGCTCTCGCTGGGCCCGAACTACTTCCAGCAGTTCATGAAGGACGGCGACAAGTACAAGGGTCCCTACAAGGACAAGAGCGCCAAGGGCCTGTCCTCGATCGAGACCCCGGACGCCACCACGATCGTCTTCCACCTGAACCGGGCCTTCCAGGAGTTCGACTACCTGGTCGCCACGCCCGAGACGGCCCCGGTGCCGCAGGCCAAGGACGACGGCGTCGACTACGTCAAGCACATCGTGTCCTCCGGCTCGTACGAGATCCAGAGCTACCAGGAGGGCAAGCAGGTCGTCCTGGTCCCGAACAAGAACTGGGACCCGAAGACCGACCCGCTGCGCAAGCAGCTGGCCGACAAGATCGTCGTCAACCTGAAGGTCAACCCCGACACGATCGACAAGGACCTGCAGTCCGGCGACGCCACCGTCGACCTCGCGGGCACCGGCGTCCAGGCCTCCACCCAGGCGGACATCCTGAACTCCGCCGAGGCCAAGGCCAACACCGACAACGCCTTCGGTGGCCGGCTGGTCTACGCGGCGATCAACACCAAGGTGAAGCCGTTCGACAACGTCGCCTGCCGCAAGGCCGTCGAGTACGCCATCGACAAGGTCTCCGTGCAGACCGCCATGGGCGGCCCGATCCGCGGTGACATCGCCTCCACCGTCCTGCCGCCGGACATCACCGGCTACCAGAAGGCGGACGCCTACGCGACCCCGGGCAACAAGGGCGACGTCGCGAAGGCCAAGGACCAGCTGAAGGCCTGCGGCCAGAAGACGATCAACACCAACATCACGGCCCGCTCCGACCGTCCGGGCGAGGTGGACGCGGCCACCGCGATCATCAACTCGCTGAAGAAGGTCGGCATCAACGCCACCCTCAAGCAGTACCCGCAGGGCAAGTACTTCACCGACTACGCGGGTGTGCCGAGCTTCGACAAGAAGCAGAACATCGGCCTGATGATGATGCAGTGGGGTGCCGACTGGCCGTCCGGCTACGGCTTCCTCCAGCAGATCCTGAACAGCAAGGCGATCAGCCAGTCGGGTAACACCAACTTGTCGCAGTACACGAACAAGAAGGTCGACGACATGCTCGCGCAGTCGATCGCGGAGCCGGACACGGCCAAGCGCAACGCCATGTACGCGCAGATCGACCAGCAGGCGATGAACGACGCCGTCCTGGTCCCGCTGACCTACTTCAAGGTCCTGCTGTACCGCTCGCCGTACGCCACCAACGTCGTCTCCACTGCTGCCTTCAGCGGTCAGTACGACTACCTCAACCTCGGCACCACGAAGAAGTAGCAGCCCCGGAAGGCAGGTGAAGGCATTGGTGCCCGCGGGCTTCGCGGCCCGCGGGCACCAGCGCCGGTCCCCGTGATCTCGTACATCCTCCGCCGGACGTTCGCGGCAGTGATCCTGCTGCTGGTCGTCACCGCGGTCACCTTCGCCATCTTCTTCCTGCTGCCACGGCTCGTGGGCCAGTCAGCGGACCAACTGGCGCAGCAGTACATCGGAAAGAGCCCCTCCAAGGCGGACATCGTCGCGGTCAAGCACAACCTCGGCCTTGATCAGCCGCTCTACATCCAGTACTGGCACTTCATCAAGGGGATCGTGGCCGGCGCCGACTACAACCTCGGCCCCACCACCGTGCACTGCGACGTTCCCTGCTTCGGCTACTCCTTCAAGGACCACGTCGAGGTCTGGCCGCAGCTCACCTCGCGCATTCCGATCACCCTCTCGCTGGCCCTGGGTGCCGCCGTGCTGTGGCTGCTCTCCGGTGTCGCCGTCGGTGTCGTCTCGGCGCTCAAGCCGCGCTCGCTGTTCGACCGCACCTTCATGGGCGTCGCCCTCGCCGGCGTCTCGCTCCCCATGTTCTTCACGGGCAACCTGGCGATCCTGCTCTTCACCTACAAGTGGCCGATCTTCGGCCGCACCTACGTCCCGTTCACCGAGAACCCGGCACAGTGGGCCAACACCCTCTTCCCGGCCTGGTGTTCGCTCGCGCTGCTGTACTCCGCGATCTACGCCCGGCTCACCCGCTCGGGCATGCTGGAGACGATGAACGAGGACTTCATCCGCACGGCCCGCTCCAAGGGCCTGCCCGAACGCACGGTCGTCGTCCGGCACGGCCTGCGGGCCGCCCTCACCCCGATCATCACCGTCTTCGGCATGGACCTCGGTCTGCTGCTCGGCGGTGCGGTGATCACCGAGTACGTGTTCTCGCTGCCCGGCGTCGGCCAGTACGCGGTGCAGGGCATCACCGACAACGACCTGCCGAAGATCCTCGGCGTGACCCTGCTCGCCGCCGTCTTCGTCGTCATCGCAAATCTCCTGGTGGACGTGCTCTACGCCGCCGCCGACCCGCGGGTGAGGCTCTCGTGACCGAACTCTCCAAGACCGAAACGGGCGACGAGGCCACCGCCAAGGCACCCTCGGCCTTCCTGGAGGTCCGCGACCTCAAGGTGCACTTCCCGACCGACGACGGCATCGTCAAGTCCGTCGACGGGCTCTCCTTCTCGGTGGAGAAGGGCAAGACCCTCGCCATCGTCGGCGAGTCCGGCTCCGGCAAGTCCGTCACCTCGCTCGCCGTCATGGGTCTGCACCGGCTCGGCGCGCGCGGCAAGAACGTGCGGATGTCCGGCGAGATCTGGCTGAACGGCAAGGAACTGGTCGGCGCATCCCCGGACGAGGTGCGCAGGCTCCGCGGCCGCGAGATGGCGATGATCTTCCAGGACCCGCTGTCCGCGATGCACCCCTACTACAAGGTCGGCGACCAGATCGTCGAGGCCTACCGGGTGCACCACAAGGTCAGCAAGAAGGAAGCCCGCAAGCGCGCCGTCGAGATGCTCGACCGCGTCGGCATCCCCGAGCCGGCCAAGCGCGTCGACGGCTACCCGCACGAGTTCTCCGGCGGCATGCGCCAGCGCGCCATGATCGCCATGGCGCTGGTGAACAACCCCGAACTGCTCATCGCGGACGAGCCGACCACCGCCCTCGACGTGACCGTCCAGGCGCAGATCCTCGACCTGATCCGGGACCTCCAGAAGGAGTTCGGCTCCGCGGTCATCATGATCACGCACGACCTCGGCGTGGTCGCCGAGATCGCCGACGACGTCCTCGTGATGTACGGCGGCCGGTGCGTGGAGCGCGGCACCGCCACCGAGGTCTTCGAGAAGCCCCAGCACCCCTACACCTGGGGCCTGCTCGGCTCGATGCCCCGCATCGACCGCGAGACCTCCGAACGGCTCACCCCGGTCAAGGGCCAGCCGCCGAGCCTCATCAACGTCCCCTCGGGCTGTGCCTTCCACCCGCGCTGCCCGTACGCGGACATCCCCGCGGACAACGTCAGCCGCACGGTGCGCCCCGAGCTGGAGCTGGTCGGCGCCGGACACTGGTCCGCCTGCCACCTGTCGGCCGAGGACCGTGAGCGGATCTGGACCGAAGAGATTGCGCCGAAGCTGTGAGTGAGACGAAGAAGACGGACACCGCCGCGAAGGCCGCGGTCCCCGAGCAGGCGTCGGCTCCGGACGAGCGCGAGGTGCTGCTCAAGGTCGAGAACCTGACCAAGCACTTCCCGATCAAGAAGGGCATCCTGCGCCGCCAGGTCGGCGCGGTGAAGGCCGTCGACGGCATCGACTTCGAGGTGCGCAAGGGCGAGACCCTGGGCGTCGTCGGCGAGTCGGGCTGCGGCAAGTCGACCATGGGCCGGGTCATCACCCGCCTCCAGGACCCGACCGGCGGCAAGATCTCCTTCGAGGGCCAGGACATCACCCGGCTGTCCACCGGCGAGATGCGTCCGCTGCGCCGCGACATCCAGATGATCTTCCAGGACCCGTACGGTTCCCTGAACCCCCGCCACACCATCGGTTCGATCGTCTCGGCACCCTTCCGGCTCCAGGGCGTCGAGCCCGAGGGCGGGGTGAAGAAGGAGGTCCAGCGGCTGCTCGAACTGGTCGGTCTGAGCCCCGAGCACTACAACCGCTACCCGCACGAGTTCTCCGGCGGCCAGCGCCAGCGCATCGGCATCGCCCGCGCGCTCGCCCTGAAGCCGAAGCTGGTCGTGGCCGACGAGCCGGTGTCCGCGCTGGACGTGTCGATCCAGGCCCAGGTCGTCAACCTCATGGACGACCTCCAGGAGGAGCTGGGCCTGACCTACGTCATCATCGCGCACGACCTCTCCGTCGTCCGGCACGTCTCGGACCGGATCGCGGTGATGTACCTCGGCAAGATCGTCGAACTGGCCGACCGCAACGCCCTGTACGAGGCGCCGATGCACCCGTACACCAAGGCGCTGATGTCGGCGGTGCCGGTGCCGGACACCACGCGCCGGGGCCAGAAGAGCGAGCGCATCCTGCTGCGCGGCGACGTGCCCTCGCCGATCGCCCCGCCGTCCGGCTGCCGTTTCCACACCCGGTGCTGGAAGGCGACGGAGATCTGCCGGACCACCGAACCCCAGCTGGTCGAGCTGAAGCCGGGACAGCGGGTCGCCTGCCACCACCCGGAGAACTTCGCCGACCAGGCACCGCAGGACACGGTCCTGCTGTCGGCGGCGAAGGAGGCGTCGGAGCTGGTTCCGGACACGGTGCTGTCCGGCGGGTCGCAGGACGGGACGGGGTCCGAGGCCGACTCCCGGTCCGAGGCCGAGTCCGAGGCCAAGTCCGAGGCCGCGACCGGGACTTCGGCGGAACCGGAGCAGGAGCAGGAGCAGGAGCCCGGCTCGAAGACGGAGGCGGTGGCGGAGTCCGAGGCCGCGCCCGAGCCCGAGGCCGGCTCCGAGGGCGCGAGCGACAAGGAGCAGGCCTCCGCCGCCGAGGAGTCCGGGTCCGGGGCCGGTTCGGCTTCCGGGCCGGAGGCCGAGGCCGCCGAGCCCGCGTCCTCCCCGGAGGCCGCCGGTGACCCGGAGCCCGTCTCCGGGTCCGACGACGCCCCCAAGTCCCCGAAGCCGAAGGGCGAGTAGCCGAAAAAGGCCCGCCGCCGGGCAGCCGTACATGCAAGGGCATGTACATGCCTGAACGGGAGAGTGCAGAGTCGCCCGTGTCCGACACCTGATCGGTACACGCTCGAAAGGGACGACTCATGGCACTCTCCCGTTCGGCACGTGCGGGGGGCCTGGCCACCGCCGCGGCCTCCTTCCTCCTCCTCGTCGCCGCCGTCCCGGCCCCCACTCCCGGCGCTCCCGGCATCGGCGACCCCTACTTCCCCGACCTGGGCAACGGCGGCTTCGACGCGCTGCACTACGACCTCGATCTCGCCTACGCCCCCGCCACCGGCCGCCTGGACGGCCGTACGACCCTCACCGCCCGCGCCACCCAGAACCTCTCCTCCTTCGACCTGGACCTCCAGCAGCTGGAGATCACGCGGATACAAGTGAACGGAAGGACGGCCCGGTTCAGCCGCGACGGCTCCGAGGTCACCGTCACCCCGCGCGGCCCGCTCGCCAGGAACCGGCGCTTCACCGTGCGGGTCACCTACGGGGGCGTGCCCAAGCCGCTGACCGGTCCCATCGTCTTCGGTTCCGAGTACGGATGGATGAAGACACCCGACGGTGTCTTCGTCGCCTGTGAGCCGAACGCGGCCTCCACCTGGTTCCCGTCCAGCGACCACCCGTCCGACAAGGCCACCTACGACATCCGGATCAAGGCGCCGAAGGGCCTGACCGCCGTTTCCAACGGGCTGCTGGTGTCCACGCGCGACCGGGGCGGGTCGACGTACACCCACTGGCGGGAGTCCGAGCCGATGGCGACCTACCTCGCCACCGCCACCATCGGGAAGTTCGACGTCCGCACCGGCCGCACCCCCGGCGGCACCCCGATCTACGTCGCCGTCGACCCGGTGCTGAAGAACTCGAACAAGGTCGACGTGTACGGGGTCACCGCCGAGGCCACCGACTACTGGTCGAAGATCTTCGGGCCGTACCCGTTCGAGGAGACCGGCGCGATCGTGGACGACATGCCCGAGGCCGGTTTCTCGCTGGAGGTGCAGTCCAAGCCGGCGTACTCCGCCGTGCGCAGCGAGACGACCATCGTGCACGAGCTGGCCCACCAGTGGTTCGGCGACTCGGTGAGCGTGGCCGAGTGGAAGGACATCTGGCTCAACGAGGGCTTCGCCACCTACGCCCAGTGGCTGTGGGCGGAGCACCGGGGCACCCGCAGCGCCCACGACTCGTTCCTGGCCGCCTACGACTCCCTCCCGGCCGGTTCCTCCTTCTGGCGGACGAAGGTCGCCGACCCCCAGCGGGACACGATGTTCGACGACGCCGTCTACGACCGCGGCGCCATGACCCTCCAGGCGCTGCGCGAGCGGATCGGCGACAAGGCGTTCTTCCGGCTGCTCCCCGCCTGGACCCGGCTGCACCGGCACGGCAACGCGGACACCGCCGACTTCATCCGCCTCGCCGAGCGGGTCAGTGGACAGCGGCTCGGTGATCTGTTCCACACCTGGCTGTTCACCACAGGTAAACCTGCCCTGTGAGCCTGGCTTTGTAAGGTTCAGCTCGCTCGACAGGTGAGAATGTCAGGGTGCAGTTCCAACAGTTCTTCAGCCCCTCCGTCCAGCACACGCTCGACGTGATCGGCATCTTCGTCTTCGCGATCTCCGGCGCCCTGCTGGCCGTCCGGAAGAACTTCGACGTCTTCGGAATCGCCGTGCTCGCCGAGGTCACCGCGCTGGGCGGGGGACTCTTCCGCGACCTGGTGATCGGGGCCGTACCCCCGGCCGCATTCACGGACCTCGGGTACTTCCTCACCCCGCTGCTCGCCACGCTCGTCGTCTTCTTCCTGCATCCGCACGTGGAGCGGATCCAGACGGCGGTGCTCGTCTTCGACGCGGCCGGCCTCGGCCTGTTCTGCGTCAGCGGTACGACGAAGGCGTACGGCTACGGCCTCGGCCTGACCGCGTCGGCGGCGCTCGGCCTGGCCACCGCGGTCGGCGGCGGTGTGCTGCGCGACCTGGTGGCCAACGAGGTGCCCTCGCTGCTGCGCTGGGACCGCGACCTGTACGCGGTCCCGGCGATGGTCGGCGCGGGCATGGTGGTGCTGTGCATCCGCTACGACGCGCTGACCCCCCTCACCAGTGGGATCGCGGCCGTCACCGCTTTTGTGCTGCGTCTGCTCGCGATGCGGTTCCACTGGCGAGCTCCGCGTGCGTGGAACCGCCGGTCGACGGTGAGCGAGGAGTAGTACCGGTGGTCCCGGCCGCGGCCGTCCCGGCGGGGGCGCCGACGCCGGTCCCGGGGGTGCCGCTGACGGAGTGGTCCCGGCCCTTGGCGTGGTTCTGGCCCATCTGGAGGGTGAGCCAGCGGAACACCGAGGGCACCTGCGGCCGCCACAGCGCCATCGTGTGGCCGCCCGCGCTGCGCGGCAGGAAGACCACGTGCACGGTGGTCGGCGCCTTGGCGACGGACTCCAGCGCCGTGCCCGCCTCGTACCCGTCGCCGGACTCGCCGGAGATGTAGAGCGCGACCGGCGGCGGCACCGCGGCCTTCTTCAGCAGCAGGTACGGGTTGTTCTCGGCGCGCAGCGCGGGGTTCTGCGAGGCGAGGGAGTTGCGCTCGCCGATCGGGTCGTTGTAGCCCGACATGCCGACCGCGGCCCGGTACCGGTCCGGGTGCGCCACGGCCAGCTTGACCGCACACTGGGCGCCCGCCGAGTAGCCGGCGATGGCCCAGCCCTGCGGTGCCGGCTGGGCGCGGAAGTTGTCCATGACCATCTTGGGCACGTCGATGCTCAGCCAGGTGTCGGCGTTGACCTGCCCCGGGATGTTGGCGCAGCCGGTGTCCACACCGGCCAGCAGGTTGGTGCGCGGGGCGACCATGATGAACGGGGCGACCTGGCCGCTCTCCATCAGCGGCAGCAGCTGCTCATGGGCCTTCATCGAGCCGAACCAGGCGCGCGCCGAGCCGGGGTAGCCGGGCAGCACCTCGACCACCGGGAACTTCTTGTGCCTGTACGCCGGGTCGTTGTACTGCGGGGGCAGCCATACGTAGACCTCGGCGTCGACGCCCGAGACCCGGCCCTTGAGCTGTGTGACGCGGACGCCGCCGGCGGAGTGCATGCCGGGCCCCGTGGCCTGCGTGAAGGTCTGCTTGACCTTGGGCAGGCGCTTGACCGCTATGCCGCCGGTGCCGTCGCGGCCGAGGTCGGCGGCCTGCTCGACATGGCTGCCGGTGCCGAAGAGGTCGGCCCAGTTGTCGTACAGGTTGTTCTGGTTGTTCACCAGCACGAAGACCAGTGTGACGGCCGTGCCCTGGGCGAACAGCAGCATCAGCACGCGGGCGAGGGTGCGCAGGTGCCTGGGGCCGCGCATCTTCGACCACAGCAGAAGCGGCAGTATGAGGGCGACCACGGCCAGCACGACGGTCGTGTAGAGGAACGGAGTCCCGGTGAGGCTCATGTCCCGATAGAGGGAAAACAAGGGCCCGGGGTTACGGACGTGTCCTGACACTTACCGAGAAATTGCCGAAACCTCACCTCTGGTAATCCTACCGTGACGGCGAGGTGCGATCAGTAAAAAGCTACCGCTTAGTAATTACCTGTTGTACCGTTCAGCCATGGTAGAAGCAGCATCCGCGACCTCCCTGTCGCCGGCCGTGATCGGCGACAGCGAGTTCGACCGCGACACCGCCGTCGTCCGCCGCGCCCCCGGGGTCTACGGTGTCGACCTCTCGGCCGGCTGGACCATCCTCGGTGCCGTCAACGGCGGCTATCTGCTGGCCGTGCTCGGCCGGGCCCTCGGGGACGCCCTCGCGCACCCGGACCCCTTCACCATCTCCGCGCACTACCTGACCGCCTCGCGGCCGGGCAGCGCCGTGGTGCGCACGGAGACCGTGCGCACCGGCCGCACCCTCTCCACCGGCCAGGCCTCGCTCTTCCAGTGCGACGACGAGGGCAACGAGGTCGAACGCATCCGCGTCCTCGCCTCCTACGGCGACCTCGGCACCCTTCCCGACGACGTCCGCACCACCGCCGAGCCGCCCGCGATCCCGCCCTTCGAGCAGTGCTTCGGCCCGGCCGACGGCCCCGACCCGCTCAAGGGCACCTCGGCCATCGCCGACCGCCTGCTGCTCAAGCTGGATCCGGCCACCATCGGCTGGGCGCTCGGGAAGCCCTCCGGCAAGGGCGAGATGCGCGCCTGGTTCGGCCTCGCGGACGGCCGCGACGCCGACCCGCTCTCACTGCTGCTGGCCGTGGACGCCCTGCCGCCGACCGCCTTCGAGATGGGCCTCATGGGCTGGGTCCCCACCGTCGAACTGACGGCCCACATCCGGCACCGCCCCGCCCCGGGCCCGCTGCGCGTCGCCATCGCGACCCGCAACCTCGCCGGCGGCTTCCTGGAGGAGGACGCGGAGGTCTGGGACAGCGAGGACCGGCTGGTGGCCCAGTCCCGCCAGCTGGCGCGGGTCAGGCTGGCCTGACCCGGGCGCCCGCGGGGGCCGGGGTCACCGCGCGGGCGGGACGCACTCCGGCCGGTCGAGCGGGCGCGGCCGGCTTGTGGCGGGCCGGCGCCGGGCGGCCTGCGCGCGGGCTCCGGTCCCGCCCTTCGGCGGGGTCGCGGTGAGCGCGATGCCGTCGCCGACCGGAGCGGGCGGCGACGGCCCCGGTTCGAACCGGGGCCGGCCCGCCGGCACCTTCTCCCGCGGCGCCGAGATCGCCTCCCGGCCCACGGTCCGCTCGCCCGGCGGGTACGCAGGCACCGCGTCGTCCTCGCGGGACGCGGCGATCCCGGCCGCGCCCCCGTGTCGGACCGCCCGACGTCGTCGCGGGCGCCGAGGAGCCGGTCGCGCTCACGGTCGCGGGCGGGGCGGTGCCCGCCCGCGCACGGACCGCGCTCGCCGCGGCCGGCCCGGTCGGGCAGACGGTGGGTGGGGTGAGCGATCCGATCCGGGGCCGGCTCACGGTCGGGATGACCGTCGGCCGCACCGTGACGCCGCTGTTCGGCGCCCCCGCCGCGTTCCACCGCGCCCGTCCCGGGGCGGAACTCTCGCCGGCTCGTCCGCGCACGGTGTCCGACCGGGCGCGCGCCGCCCGGTACGTCCACCCCGCGACCGCCCTCCAGGCCACCGCCGCCCGGCGCTGCGTGAACTGCTCGCGTACGGCCGGCGGATGTTCGCCGGGCCGGTGCGTGCTCAGCACCACGTGGCATCAAGTGGCATCACATGGCGCCACGTGGTGCCATGTCGCGCCACGCGGCGCCACTTTGGTGCACATCGGAACTGCCGCGTGTTTGTGCAGGTCAGAGCCTTCTGGTTGGTGATTCCCGTAGATCACCATGTGTGTGATGCCTTCCGCCCTTGCATGCAGTGCCAATGTGGTGCCATGATGGCGTCATGGACCTCACCCCCTACGTCGACAATCTCCGTCGCGAACTCTCCGTCGCCGCCGAAGCGGGCGGAGCGGACGCCCGGGAGCTGGCCGAGCGGCTGACCGCTCCGTTGGAGTCGGCGGCCCGGCTGACGATGCTCAACGTGCTGTCCGCGGCGATGGACGAGATCACCCGGGACCTGGCGCCCGGCTCGGTCGATGTGCGGCTGCGGGGGCTGGATCCCGACTTCGTGGTGACGCTGCCGGAGGCCGGCGGCCCCGTCGCGGCCGCCGCCGAGCCGCTCGCGCCGCCGCAGGCGCCCGTCGACACCGAAGAGGGCGGCACCGCCCGGGTCAACCTCCGGCTGCCGGCCCAGCTCAAGGCGCGGGCCGAGGAGGCCGCGAGCCGGGAGGGGCTGTCGGTCAACGCGTGGCTCGTCCGGGCCGTGTCGGCCGCGGTCGACGGCGGAGCCCGGCCGCGCCCCGCGGAGAAGACCCAGACCTTCGGACAGAGCTTCACGGGCTGGGTGCGCTGACCGCGGCCCCGCCCGACCGCTTCACCCAGACCACTTCCCACCAGCGGGGACGCCCCGAGGACTCATGAGGACGGCACAGCCATGCCTGCTTTCGAAACTCCCGAACCCATTTCCGTCACCGCCCATGTGGGCGCCGGTTCCATCCGGTTCATCGCGAGCGACCGCCCCGACACCACCGTGGAGGTACTGCCCGGCGGCAAGCGGGGCAAGGACGTACGGGCCGCCGAGCAGACCGAGGTCGCGTACGCGAACGGTGAGCTGAGCGTCCGGACCAAGGAGCGCACCTTCATCGGGCCCAGCGGCACCGTCGAGGTGACGGTCGAACTGCCCACGGGCTCACGTGTCGACGTGGGCGGCTCCTGGGTCCAGGTGTTCGGCGAGGGCGGGCTCGGCGAGGCCCGGGTGAAGACCTCGGTCGGCGACGTCCGCCTCGACGCGGCCGGGCCGCTCAAGCTGACCGTCTCCCACGGCTCGATCAGCGTCGACCGGGTCGCGGGCGGGGCCGAGATCACCACCAGCTCCGGCAGTCTGCGCGTCGGCACCGTCCACGGCCCCGCCGTCCTGAAGAACTCGCACGGCAGCACGGTCGTCGGCGTCGTGACCGGCGAACTGCGGGTGAACGGCGCCAACGGCGACATCGACATCGAATGCGCCGAGGGCGACGTCGTCGCCACCACCGCCCACGGCACCCTGCGCGCCGCCGAAGTCGTGCGCGGCAGCGTGCAGCTGGAGACCTCCTACGGCGCCATCGAGGTCGGGGTCCGGCAGGGGTCCGCCGCCTGGCTCGACGTCAGCTCCGAGCGCGGGCACGTGCGCAACACGCTCACCGCCTCCGGGGCTCCCGAGCGGTCCGAGGAGGCCGTCAAGGTCCGCGCCCGTACCCGCTACGGCAACATCGACGTGCGCCGCGCCCGGCGCTGAGCGGCCGTACCGGCCCCGCGTACCTCACCGCGACCCGCACACATTCCTCCGCACTCCACCTCAGCCTTCGAACGGGGGGCGCCATGCCTTCTTCTGTCATGCCCACACCAAGGAAGGTTGGCGGTGCGCGGCCACCCGCCGCCGTCTCCGCCTTCGGTCTGCGCAAGTCCTACGGTGACAAGACCGTCCTCGACGGCATCGATCTGCGCATCCCGGCCGGGACCGTGTTCGCGCTGCTCGGGCCCAACGGGGCCGGCAAGACCACCACCGTGCAGATCCTGTCCACGCTCGTCGCCGCCGACGGCGGGCAGGCCCAGGTCGCCGGCCACGACATCGCCACCGCCCCGGACGGGGTGCGCGCCGCGATCGGGGTCACCGGGCAGTTCGCCGCGCTCGACGACCTGCTCACCGCCGAGGAGAACCTGCTCCTCATGGCCGACCTGCTCCGCCTGGACAGGCGTGAAGGGCGCTCCCGTACGCGGGAGTTGCTCGAACGGTTCGGCATCGCCGACGTCGCCCGCAAGCGGGCCGCGACCTTCTCCGGCGGCATGCGGCGCCGGCTCGACCTCGCCATGACGCTGGTCGGCGACCCCCAGGTGATCTTCCTGGACGAGCCGACGACCGGCCTCGACCCGCGCAGCCGCCGCACCATGTGGGACATGGTGCGCGAGCTGGTCGCGGGCGGTACGACGGTCTTCCTCACCACCCAGTACCTGGAGGAGGCCGACCAGTTGGCCGACCGGATCGCGGTGCTCGACGACGGCCGGATCGTGGCCGAGGGCACCGCCGACGAGCTGAAGGCGCGCATCCCCGGCAGCCATGTACGGCTGCGGTTCACCGACTCGGCCGAGTACGAGCGCGCGGCCTCGGTCTTCCCCGGTGCCGCCCGGGACGACGACGAACTCGCCCTGCGGGTCGCGGGCGACGGAGGACTCGACGCGCTGCGGTCCCTGCTCGACCGGCTCGACGCCGCCGGCGTCCGGGCCGCCGGCTTCTCCGTGCACACCCCCGACCTCGACGACGTCTTCCTCGCCCTGACCGGTCAGGGCACCGCCGGCTCCGGCGCCCCGCTGCACCTCGAGGAGAACCGATGAGCACGTTCGCCCACGCCGTGCACGACTCGCGGACGATGCTGCGCCGCAACCTCAAGCACGCGATCCGCTACCCGTCCGTGGGGCTCGGCGCCGCCATGATGCCGATCCTGATGCTGGTGCTGTTCGTGTACGCCTTCGGGGGCTCGATCGGCGCCGGGATGGGCGGCCGGGACGCCTACATCGGCTACCTCACCCCCGGGATCGTCGTCATGGGCGTGGCCGCCGGTTCGATGTCGACCTCGATCGCGGTCTGCAACGACATGACCGAGGGCATCATCAACCGCTTCCGCACCATGAACATCACGCGCTCGTCCTTCCTGACGGGGCACGTGATCGGCAGCGTCATCCAGACGATGCTCTGCTGCGTCCCGGTCGTGGGCGTCGCCCTGGCGGTCGGCTTCCGCTCCGCGGCGGGCCCGCTGGAGTGGCTCGCCGCGGCCGGTCTCCTCGCGGCCATCGCGTTCGCGGTGACCTGGCTGTCGGTGGCGCTCGGGCTGATCTCCAAGACGGTCGAGTCCGCGAGCAACAAGCCGCTGCTGATCCAGTTCCTGCCGTTCCTCGGCTCGGCGTTCGTGCCGGCCGGGTCGATGGCGCCGGGGCTGCGCTGGTTCGCGGAGAACCAGCCGTTCACGCCGATGATCGAGACGCTGCGCGGACTGCTCTGCGGCACGGAGATCGGCGACGACGGGTGGATCTCGCTGGCCTGGTGCGCCGGGATCGCGCTGATCGGCTACCTCTGGTCGCGCTCGCTGTTCAACAGCGACACCAAGCGCTGACCGCTCGGACGGGTCGACCGGTCCGGATCGCGGGCCGGTTCAGTCCAGCCAGTGGTCGCGGCCGATGGTGATGAGCCGCAGCTGCCGGGTGGCCAGCCGGGCCACCCGGTCCCGCTCGTGCGCCGGACCCTCCAGCGCCTCCAGGAACAGGGAGGCGCTGATCAGCATCTGGTCGACGTACAGGCGCGCGAGCATCAGCACGTCGTCGTCGCTCCAGCCCGCCGCCTCGGGATCCTGGGCGAGGGTGGCCTTCACCTCCTCGGCGAACCGGGCCAGCTGGCCGCCGATGGCCTCGCGCACCGGCTGCACCCCGCCGTGCCGCTCGCGGGCGATGAAGCGGACGTGGGAGGGGTGGGCGGCGACGTAGTGGGCGATCAGCTCCACCGCGCGCGTGATGCGTTCCTCGCTGTCGCCGGTGGTGGACACCGTCTCGCGCACCATCGGGTGCAGGCTGCCGAGGGCCTCGTCGACCAGGGCGACGCCGAGGTCGGGGATGGAGCGGAAGTGCCGGTAGAAGGCGGTGGGGGCGAGACCGACGGCCCGGGTGACCTCGCGCAGGCCCAGGCTGCTCAGGCTCTGCTCCTCCAGCAGCGCGAGCGCCGCGTCCAGGAACGCCTGCCGGGTCTTCTGTTTCTGGGCCTGCCGGGCGCCGAGGGTGTGACTCATGTCATCCAGTTAACAACTGTTCTCTGGAATTGGAAAGCCGCCGGACGCGCTAGACTCAAAGTCAGTGAACAAGTGTTACTACAACTGTTCACCGAAACTTTACGGAGCACTGGAACACGAGGCATCTCGGAGGGGGATCTTTTCCCATGTTGTTCCTCGTCGCCGCACTCATGCTGCTCGGTGTGGTGCTGGGCACCGTCGCCCACGCGCCGCTGAGCGTCACCGGCGTGCTGGCCGCCGTCATCGCCGTCTGGCTCGGCGTCTTCGCCGTCCGGGAGCGGATCGGCCGCCGCCGGCGCACCTCGGCCAACTGACCGCCCACCGACCACCGGGAGTCCAGCACCATGCAACTCACCGCACCGGCCGCGGGCCGCCCCGAGGCCCCCGCCCGCAACGGCGACGCCGACGGCATGGCCGTCGCGTCCTTCGTCCTCGGCCTCCTCGGCCTCCTCGTCCTGAACCTCTTCCTCGGCCCGATCGCCATCGCCCTGTCCGCGATCTCCCTGTGGCGCGGCACCACCCGCCGCGGCCGCGCCTGTCTGGGTCTGGCCCTGGGCGTCGCCGACCTCGCCGTGCTGCTGATCGCCATCCAGATCTCCAACACGGTGTCCTGGAGCCTGTGAGCCGCCGGCCCGGCCGAGGGCGCGCCGACGGGGAGGCGGCCGCGCCGTAGAATCTCCCCACCATGGCTTACCTCGACCACGCCGCGACCACCCCGATGCTCCCGGAGGCGGCAGCGGCCCTGACCGCGCAGTTGAGCGTCACGGGCAACGCCTCCTCCCTGCACGCCTCCGGCCGCCGGGCCCGTCGTACGGTCGAGGAGTCACGCGAGAGCCTCGCGGACGCGCTCGGCGCGCGGCCCAGCGAGGTGGTGTTCACCTCCGGCGGCACCGAGGCCGACAACCTGGCCGTGAAGGGCCTGTACTGGGCCCGCCGCGCCGCCGACCCCGCCCGTACCCGCGTCCTGTCCAGCCCCGTCGAGCACCACGCCGTCCTCGACGCCGTGCACTGGCTCGGCGAGCACGAGGGCGCCACCGTCGAGTACCTCCCCGTCGACGGGTACGGCCGCGTCCACCCCGACGCCCTGCGCGAGGCTGTCGCCCGCAACCCCGGGGACGTCGCGCTGGCCACCGTGATGTGGGCCAACAACGAGATCGGCACGATCATGCCGATCCGCGAACTCGCCGACGTCGCCGCCGAGTTCGACATCCCGCTGCACGCCGACGCCGTCCAGGCCTTCGGTCAGGTCCCCGTCGACTTCGGTGCCGCCGGCCTCGCCGCGATGACCGTCTCGGGACACAAGATCGGCGGCCCGTACGGCATCGGCGCCCTGCTGCTGGGCCGCGAGTACACCCCCGTACCCGTCCTGCACGGCGGCGGCCAGGAGCGGCATGTGCGCTCCGGCACCCTCGACGTCCCCGCCATCGCCTCCTTCGCCGTCGCCGGCCGGGTCGCGACGGAGCGGCGTGCGCGCTTCGCCCGTGAAGTGGGCGCCCTGCGCGACCGGTTGGCCGACGCCGTGCGAGCCGCCGTACCGGACGCGATCCTCGGCGGCGACCCCGCCCCCGGCGGCCGGCTGCCCGCCAACGCGCACTTCACCTTCCCCGGCTGTGAGGGCGACTCCCTGCTGCTCCTGCTGGACGCCCAGGGCATCGAGTGCTCCACCGGCTCCGCCTGCACGGCGGGTGTCGCCCAGCCCAGCCATGTGCTGCTCGCCGCCGGCGTCGACCCCGACCTGGCCCGCGGCACCCTGCGCTTCTCCCTCGGTCACACCTCCACCGGGGCGGACGTGGACGCGGTCGCCAAGGCCATCGGCCCGGCGGTGGAACGTGCCCGCGCGGCCGGCCTCACCTGAGGCCGCCGGGCGGAAGAGGGCGCGAGAACGACCTACGAGGCGGGTTCCCTTCGCCGGCATTGTCCGGATCAGGTGTATGGAGGTCGCCTTCCGGTCTACGACCATCCGGCCTCTCAGCCCGAGCGTCGACGTCGGCACCAGCGGATCCCTCGCGGTCTCACGCTGACGTCGGCTACTCCGCTTGAACTCCCTCACTCGTCTCGTAGGTCTGCTAAGAGCATAAGCCCGTCCATATCAGACATAAAGGGCCTGGTTCATGATTTTTCCGGAGTCCGGCACCCGGCCGCCCGGGTTCCGGCGCCCCGTACCCTGGAGGGGTTATGACTGAGACCCCGCAGCGCCCCCTCCGCGTCCTCGCCGCCATGTCCGGCGGGGTCGACTCCGCCGTCGCCGCCGCGCGCGCCGCGGAAGCCGGCCATGACGTCACCGGCGTCCATCTCGCGCTCTCCGCCAACCCCCAGTCCTTCCGGACCGGCGCGCGGGGCTGTTGCACCATCGAGGACTCGCGCGACGCCCGCCGTGCCGCCGACGTCATCGGCATCCCCTTCTACGTGTGGGACCTCGCCGACCGCTTCCGCGAGGACGTCGTCGAGGACTTCATCGCCGAGTACGAGGCCGGCCGCACCCCCAACCCGTGCCTGCGGTGCAACGAGAAGATCAAGTTCGCCGCCCTCCTGGACAAGGCCCTCGCCCTCGGCTTCGACGCCGTCTGCACCGGCCACTACGCCCAGGTGATCGTCCGCGCGGACGGCTCCCGCGAGCTGCACCGCGCCTCCGACATGGCCAAGGACCAGTCGTACGTGCTCGGCGTCCTGGACGGGAAGCAGCTCGCGCACGCGATGTTCCCGCTCGGCGACACGGTCACCACCAAGGAGGAGATCCGCGCCGAGGCCGAGCGCCGGGGCCTCGCGGTGGCGAAGAAGCCCGACTCGCACGACATCTGCTTCATCGCCGACGGCGACACCCAGGGCTTCCTCGCCCAGCGGCTCGGCAAGGCCGAGGGCGACATCGTGGACGAGTCCGGCGCCCGCCTGGGCACGCACGAAGGGGCGTACGGCTTCACGATCGGCCAGCGCAAGGGCCTGCGCATCGGCACCCCGGCCCCCGACGGGAAGCCGCGCTACGTCCTCGACATCTCCCCGGTGGACAACACCGTCACGGTCGGCCCGGCCGCCGCCCTGGACGTCACCGCCCTCACCGCGATCAAGCCCCGCTGGTGCGGCACCGCCCCCACCGGCCCCGGCACCTACACCGCCCAGCTGCGCGCCCACGGCGGCGAGACCGAGGTGCGTGCCGAGCCGGCCGACGGCGGACTGCGCGTCACCTTCGCCGAACCGGTGCGGGGCGTCGCCCCCGGCCAGGCGATCGTGCTGTACGACGGCACGCGCGTCGTCGGCTCGGCCACGATCGCCTCCACCACCCGGGTGACGACGGCGGCGTAACCCCGTCTAACCGGCGAAGAAGTCGGCCAGCACCGGCCCCAGCACCTCCGGCTCCACCATGTGGGTCTGCCCCTCCAGGACCCGGTACGCTCCGCCGGGCACCGCGTCCGCGATGTCCCGGCCGGCCCGCCGCATCCACTCGGGGCTCGCGCCGCCCACGACCGCCAGCAGCGGCGCGGAGACGTCCGTCAGGCGGGCACGGGGGAGCAGTCCGTCGCCCATGACCGCGTCGTCGTACGCGAGGCTCGGCGCGGCGGCCTCCAGGCCCGGCCACATGGGGGACTGCCGGGCGCGCTGGATCATCTCCTCGCCGAGCCCGGTGAGCCGCAGGAACAGCTCGACGGCGTCCCCGCGCCGGTCCTGTGCGAGCGCCTGCCCGAGGTCCCGCTTGTACGCGGCCTCCCGCTCGGCGCCGCCCGCCAGATGGTCCGCGTACGGCACCTCGTACACCGCCGTACGGGTGACCGGCAGCCCGCTCGCCGCCGCCTCCAGTGCCAGCGCGCCGCCGGAGGAGACGCCGAACAGCGCGGCGTCGCCGCCGACCGCGTCCAGCAGCGCGGCCAGGTCCTCGACCTCGCGGTCCACCGCGTACGGCGCCGTGTCGCCGCTCCTGCCGCGGCCCCGGCGGTCGTAGACGACGGCCGTCACCCGGTCCGCGAGCCGCTCGGCCAGGGGAGCCAGGGTGCCGCCGGTGGACATCGCGCCGCTCACCAGGATCACCACGGGCCCCCGGCCGGTCACCGCGTAGGCGAGTGGGGTTCCGTCGCGGGAAGTCGTCTTCTCGTCCATGTCCGTGCAGACTGCCGCACGAGGGCGGACTCGTCGCTCACGACACGTCGACGTCGTAGAAGCAGAGATGGTCCTTGATCGGCGCGACCTCCGGCTTCGGCTCGTGGTACGCCCAGACCAGGTCCGGCGCGTCCGGCAGCGACCAGTAGGACGCCGTGCCCTTGAACGGGCAGACGGTGTGGGTCCCGGACGGGGTCAGCAGGTCGACGCGCACGTCCTCGGGCGGGATGTAGTAGCGCGCCGGGCAGCCCGTCTCGCGCAGTACGAGGGGGCGGTCGGTCTCCGCGAGCACCTGGTCGCCGTGCACCACGCGCACGTGCCGCTCGCCGGCTTCGATGGTGATGGTGTGTCCTTCGGCCATACCTGGACAGCGCCGCCGGGCGCCAGGTTCTTCCCGCGTACGGTAGGGGCCATGAACATCTGCGTCTTCCTCTCCGCCGCCGACCTCGACGAGCGGTACACCCGCCCCGCCCGTGAGTTCGCGGAGCTGATCGGCAAGGGCGGGCACACCCTGGTCTGGGGCGGTTCCAACGTCGGTCTGATGAAGGTCGTCGCCGACGGGGTGGAGGAGGCGGGCGGCCGGCTGGTCGGCGTGTCCGTGGAGTTCCTGGCCAACAAGACCCGGCCCGCCGCCGACGAGATGGTGATCGCCTCCGACCTCGCGGAGCGCAAGAAGCTGCTCCTGGAGAAGGCCGACGCCGTGGTCATCATGGTGGGCGGCACCGGCACCCTGGACGAGGCCACCGAGATCCTGGAGCTGAAGAAGCACGGCCGCACCCGGAAGCCGGTGGTGCTGCTGAACACGGCCGGGTTCTACGACGGGCTGCGCGAGCAGTTCCGCCGCATGGAGGAGGAGGGCTTCCTGCCCCGCCCCCTGGCCGACCTGGTCTTCTTCGCCGAGGAGCCGTCCGGCGCGCTGGCCTACCTGGAGGAGCAGGCCGGCACCCGCTGATGCGAGCATGGCGGGTATGGCTACACATGTGATCACCGGGGCCGGTTCCGGCATCGGCGCGGCAGTCGCCCGCCGGCTGCACGCGCGCGGGGACGAACTCGTGCTGCACGCGCGGGACGCGGGGCGCGCGAAGGAACTGGCCGCGGAGTTTCCCGGGTCCCGCACCCTGGTGGGCGACCTCGCCGAACCGGACCGGCTCTCCTGGGCGTTCTCCCACCAGACACCGCCGGACCGGGTGGACTCCCTGCTGCACATCGCCGGCGTGGTGGACCTCGGCGAGGTCGGCGAGCTGACCCCCCGGTCCTGGCGCCACCAGCTCGACGTCAACCTCGTCGCCCCCGCCGAGCTGACCCGCCTCCTGCTGCCCCAGCTGCGCGCGTCCCGCGGCCACGTCCTCTTCGTCAACTCCGGGGCGGGCCTCGCCGCCCACGCCGGCTGGGCCGCCTACGCCGCCTCCAAGCACGGCCTCAAGGCCCTCGCCGACGCCCTGCGCCAGGAGGAGCACGCCGGCGGAGTCCGCGTCACCTCCGTCTACCCCGGCCGCACCGCCGGCCCGATGCAGGCCAAGGTGCACCAGCAGGAGGGCAAGGAGTACGACGCCGGGAAGTGGATCGACCCCGAGTCGGTCGCCACCACGATCCTGATGGCCCTCGACCTGCCCCGGGACGCCGAGGTCAACGACCTGACGGTGCGTCCGGGCCGCTGAGCCGCCCCGCGGGTTCCGTAGGCTTCTCCGGTGAGCGAAAAGAGCGTGTTCAGGTTCGCCGGGGCCACCGGAGTCGGGTCCATGCCCGGCGGGGACGCCCGGGAGGCCGCCAAGACCGTCACCGGGTCCTTCGAGGACTTCCCGTATCTGCCCGAACTGCCCGCCCGCGGCCCCGGCGCCGACATGATCGGCCGGACCGCCGGGATGCTGGTCGAGCTGTACGCGCGCGTGGAGCCCAGCGGCTGGCGGATCGGCGACCGGCCGGGGCGGGACACCCGGCGGGCGCGGGCCTGGCTGGGGGAGGACCTGGACGCGCTGGAGGAGTTCACCCAGGGGTACGAGGGCGACCTCAAGGTGCAGGCGGTCGGGCCCTGGACGCTCGCCGCCGCCCTGGAGCTGAGGAACGGCGAGGCCGCCCTGTCCGACCCCGGCGCCTGCCGGGACCTCGCCGCCTCCCTCGCCGAGGGGATCGGGCTCCATCTCGCCGAGGTCCGGCGCCGGGTCCCCGGCGCCCGCGTCCTGCTCCAGCTCGACGAGCCCTCCCTCACCCCCGTACTGCGCGGCCGGGTCCGCACCGCCAGCGGCTACCGCACCCACCGCGCCGTGGACCGCCAGCTCGTCGAGCACACCCTGCGCGACGTCGTCGGCGCCCACCCCGACGGTCCCGTCGCCGTCCACTCCTGCGCCCCCGACGTCCCGTTCGCCCTGCTGCGCCGGGCCGGCGCCGACGCCGTGTCGTTCGACTTCGCGCTGCTCACCGAGCGTGACGACGATGCGATCGGTGAGGCCGTCGAGGCCGGGACCCGGCTGTTCGCCGGTGTCGTGCCGGGCACGGACGGCCCATTGTCAGACCCTGCCGGTAGCGTCATGGGTGTCAGGACGTTGTGGCGCAGGCTGGGCTTGCATCCGGGCCTGCTCGCCGAGGCGGTCACGGTCACCCCGGCGTGCGGTCTCGCGGGCGCTTCCCCCGCTTACGCGCGCCAGGCGCTCGCCCATTGCGTCCGGGCGGCGAGATCCCTCGCGGACAACCCAGAGTAACGGGAGGACAACACGGTGGCCGGCGACAAGCAGGCGGAGACCACGGCGGTGCCCGCCGAGGCCCGCGACAGGCACGCGCAGCTGGCGGAGCAGATCGAGGAGCACCGCTTCCGGTACTACGTGAAGGACGCTCCCGTCATCAGCGACGCGGAGTTCGACCAGCTCCTGAAGTCCCTGGAGGCGCTGGAGGAGCGGTACCCCGAACTGCGCACCCCCGACTCGCCCACCCAGAAGGTGGCGGGGTCGTACGCGACGGAGTTCACCGCGGTCGAGCACCGCCGGCGCATGCTCTCCCTCGACAACACGTTCAACGACGAGGAGCTGGCCGCCTGGGCCGACCGCATCGCCCGCGAACTGGGCGACCAGACCTACCACTTCCTGTGCGAGCTGAAGGTCGACGGCCTCGCCGTCAACCTCACGTACGAACACGGCCGCCTCACCCGGGCCGCGACCCGCGGTGACGGCCGCACCGGCGAGGACATCACGCCCAACGTCCGTACGATCGCGGACATCCCCGACCGGCTGGGCGGCGAGGAGGTCCCCGACCTGGTCGAGATCCGCGGCGAGGTCTACTTCCCGATGGAGAAGTTCCTCGAACTCAACGAACGCCTGGTCGCGGCCGGCGAGAAGCCCTTCGCCAACCCCCGCAACGCGGCTGCCGGTTCGCTGCGCCAGAAGGACCCCCGTGTCACCGCCACCCGGCCGCTGCACATGGTGGTGCACGGCATCGGCGCCCTGGAGGGCTTCAGCGGCATGACCCGCCTGTCCCAGGCGTACGACCTCCTCAAGTCCTGGGGCCTGCCCACCTCCTCGCACAACCGGGTGGTCGACGACCTCGACGGCGTCCGGCGGTTCATCGCGCACTACGACGGCGAGAACCGCCACTCGGTGGAGCACGAGATCGACGGCGCCGTCATCAAGCTGGACGAGATCCGCCTCCAGGGCCGGCTCGGCTCCACCGCGCGCGCCCCCCGCTGGGCCATCGCCTACAAGTACGCGCCGGAGGAGGTCAACACCAGGCTCATCGACATCAAGGTGGGCGTCGGGCGCACCGGCCGCGTCACGCCGTACGCCCAGGTCGAGCCCGTCACCGTCGCGGGCAGCGAGGTCGAGTTCGCCACCCTGCACAACCAGGAGGTCGTCAAGGCCAAGGGCGTGCTGATCGGCGACACCGTCGTCATCCGCAAGGCCGGCGATGTCATCCCGGAGATCCTCGGCCCGGTGGTCGACCTGCGGGACGGCGGCGAGCGGGAGTTCGTGATGCCCGGCGAGTGCCCCGAGTGCGGCACCCCGCTGCGGCCCATGAAGGAGGGCGACATCGACCTCCGCTGCCCCAACGCCCGCACGTGCCCGGCACAGTTGCGCGAGCGCGTGTCCTATCTCGCGGGCCGCGAGTGCCTGGACATCGAGCACTTCGGCGGTGTGGCCGCCGCCGCGCTCACCCGCCCGCTGGAGCCGGCCGACCCGCCGCTGGTGGACGAGGGCGACCTGTTCGACCTGACGGTGGAGAAACTGCTGCCCATCAAGGCGTACGTCCTGGACCCGGACAGCGGGCTGCCCAAGCGCGACCCCAGGACCGGTGAGGAGAAGGTCGTCACGGTCTTCGCCAACCAGAAGGGCGAGCCGAAGAAGAACACCCTCGCGCTGCTGGAGAACATCGAGGCGGCCAAGTCCCGCCCGCTCGCCCGTTTCCTGAACGGACTGTCCATCCGGCACGTCGGTCCGGTCGCCGCCCAGGCCCTCGCCCGCGAGTTCCGCTCGGTCGACCGCATCGAACAGGCCACGGAGGAGGAGCTGGCGGCCACCGACGGCGTCGGCCCCATCATCGCGGCCGCGGTCAAGGAGTGGTTCGCCGAGGAGTGGCACCGCGAGATCGTCCGCAAGTGGAAGGCCGCGGGGGTCCCGTTGGAGGACCAGGTCAGCGGGGAGGCGGAGGGCCCGCGTCCGCTGGAGGGGCTCACCGTCGTGGTCACCGGCACGCTGGAGAACTTCACCCGGGACGGCGCCAAGGAGGCACTCCAGGTCCGGGGCGCCAAGGTGACCGGCTCGGTTTCGAAGAAGACCTCTTTCGTGGTCGTCGGTGACAACCCGGGATCGAAATACGACAAGGCCATGCAATTGAAGGTTCCGGTGCTCGATGAGGACGGATTCGGCGTCCTGTTGGAGCAGGGTCCGGACGCCGCGACGGAGGCCGCGCTTCCGACCGAGGAGTAGCGGTTGAAGGCCACCCGTTCGGCGCATACCAGTTGCATACGGGTGGCCCCGGCGCATTCGGGCAACCGCCGACGACCGGTGCCCGTGGAAGCCCCGCGCGGCCTAGTGTTGAGTTGTGCACCTGCCGTGCCCGGCGGCGGACGGGGGCATTTCCCTGCCCGCCGCGGGCGCGGCAAGGGTTTCTTCAGCGCGAAGCCGTCGATGGCGTCTGACATCGGCCGCGTGGCGTGGGCACCGCCGGCTGTGAGAGGGACGGGAATGGAACCGACCGAGAGCGTCGCCCCGGACTCACGGCTGCGCCTGCGCCGCCGCGCGCTCGCCTGGCGGGAGATCCTGCGGCCCGCCCGCGCCGGCGGCGGTACCCGCCCGCGCGTCCGCCCGGCCGCGGCCGGCCCCGTCACCCCGCCGGGCACCCGCGTGCCGCTCGCCGTCGAGCCCGCGCCCGGCCTGGCGGGCGCGAGCGTCGGCGGCGAGCCGGAGCCCGGCCGGCCGGGTCCCCGGCCCGCGCTGCCCGCGGCCGTCACGGCGGCCGCCGGGCTCGTCCTGGCCGCCGGTTTCCTGCGCGCCTTCGGTGGCCGGCACGCCCTCTTCCCGTACGGCACCGCCGGCTGGGCGCTGGCCCTGCTCACCGGGATCATCGTCGGCCACCTCGTCATGCTGGGCCGCGCCCGCTGGTGGGGCGGCACCGGCTCGGGCGCCGCGCTCACCCTCGCCGTACTGCTGCTCTACGGCTGGGTGCCCGCCGGCATGGTGAGCCTGACCGTCGTCGTCCTGGTCGGCATCGCCCGCCGGTACCGCTGGCGCCAGGGCGTGCTGCACGGCGCGACGGACATCCTCGGCATCGCCGTGGCCGCCCTGCTGCTCGGCGCGCTCGGCCGGGTGCCCAGCGTGGAGCAGCCCTGGCGGGCGCACAGCTGGAGCCTCGCCACCGCGCCCGAGGTCGTGCTCGCCGCCGTCGCCTATCTCGCCGTCAGCCGCGGCCTGCTGTGGTACCTGACCGCGCCGCGCACCCGCGGACTGCCCGGCATCCCCCGGCCCGCCCTGGTCAGACAGGGCCTGGTGGCCGTGGCGCTGCTCGGCATCGCGCCGCTCGTGTGCGTGGTCGCGGACGCCCAGCCGGTGCTGCTGCCGCTGTTCGCCATCCCCCTCATCGCCCTCGACTCCGCCCTGTGGATGGCCCGCGCCCGCGCCGAGGAGCAACTGCGCGACCCGCTGACCGGACTGCCCAACCGGCAGTGGCTCCAGGAGCGGATCTGGACCGCGCTGGATGAGGCCGACCGGGGCGGTGCCCGTTCCGCGCTCATGCTGATCGACCTCGACCGCTTCCGTTCGGTCAATGACACCCTCGGTCATCTCGCCGGAGACCGGCTGCTGTTGCAGATCGCCGAGCGGCTGCGGCTCGCCCTGCCGCGCGGCGCGGAGGCGGCCCGGCTCGGCGGCGACGAGTTCGCGGTCTTACTGCCCGTCGCCGACTCCATCACGTCGGCGATGCGGGTCGCCCGCGGCCTCGTGACCGCCCTCAGCTCCCCGCTCGACCTCGACGGCCTCACCCTCGTGCTGGAGGCCAGCGCCGGGGTCGCCGTCTTCCCGGACCACGCGCTGGACGCGGAGGGACTGCTGCGGCGGGCCGACGTGGCCATGTACCAGGCGAAGCGGGACCGCACCGGCGTCGAGGTCTACGAGTCCAAGCGGGACTCCAACACCCCGGACCGGCTCGGCCTCCTCGGCGACCTGCGCCGGGCGCTGGACGCGCACGAGGTGCAGTTGCACTACCAGCCCAAGGTGCGCTTCGACGGTCAGGTCGCGGGGCTGGAGGCGCTGGTGCGATGGGTGCACCCGGAGCGCGGGAAGGTCCCGCCGGACGAGTTCATCGCGATCGCCGAGTCCTCCGGGCTGATGCCCCATCTCACCGAGTACGTCCTGGAGACCGCCCTCGGGCAGGTCGCCCGCTGGCGGGCGCAGGGCATCCGGGTGCCGGTCGCGGTCAACGTCTCCCCGCGCGATGTGCACACACCCGGCTTCGCGGGCTCGGTCGCCGCGCGGCTGGCCCGGCACGGGGTGCCGGCGGGCGCCTTGCAGCTGGAGATCACCGAGCACGTCCTGCTGGAGGACCCGCAGCGGGCCGCCGACACCCTCGCGGCGCTCACCGGGCACGGCGTGAAGATGTCCCTGGACGACTTCGGGACCGGGTACTCCTCCCTGGTGCATCTGCGACGGCTGCCGGTCAGCGAGCTGAAGATCGACCGCTCGTTCGTCGCCCGGCTCGCGGTGGACACCGAGGACGCGGAGATCGTGCGCTGCACCGTCGACCTCGCGCACTCGCTCGGGCTGCTCGTCGTCGCGGAGGGCGTGGAGGACGACGAGACCTGGGAGCGGCTGCGGGACCTGGGCTGCGACGCGGTGCAGGGATGGCTGGTGGCCGCGGCGATGCCGCCGGAGGAGACGACGGCATGGCTGCGCTTCCGCCAGACCAGCGTCGGCTCACCCACGCGCCGCCCCCTGCCCGGGGGAGAGGTGCCCGTCCCGGGTGCGAGCGGGCCGCCACCGGCGACGGCGGGCGGCCGCAAGCCGACCCCCTAGACCTTCGCCGCCCCCGCTTCCCGGCTGCTTCCCGGCGAACCGGTCCACCAGCAGCCCCAGGCGCCGATCGTGCGCCCACTCCGGCAGCCGGCCGCCGCGCATCAGGGTCGTCAGGCCGTGCAGGGCCGCCCAGAAGGTCTCGGTCAGCGGGCCGGCGTCCTCCTCGGTGGTGACCGGTGCCACCGCGGCCAGCAGTTCGCCGAAGGCGTCCCGGAGCGGGGCCGGGGTCTGCGGTGCGGCGAACGGCAGGTCCACCAGACGGGTGAACATCGCGTCGTACAGGGCGGGCCGGCGCCGGGCGAAGGCCGTGTAGGTCCGGGTGACCGCGAAGAGCGGGGCCCGGACGCCGTCGGCGGCCGGGTGTGCCTGCCGCGGCTCCCTCGCCAGGTCGGCGCAGCCGTCGACCGCGACCGCCGCCGTGATCGCGTCCTTGCCCTTGAAGTGACTGTAGAGGACCGGCCGGCTTTACTCGATCTCGGCGGCCGGCCGGCGCGTGGTCACCGCGTCCCGGCCCTCAGCGCCGCGCCGCTCTTCGCGGTGTGACCGGCCCGCCGGGCAGGGCGGCGCGGAGCCGCCGCGGGCCCGTCCGGGGAAACCGTTTAACGGCCACGCCACCCCGCCCCATAGGATTGGCTCCAAAACACACGCACTCACCCCAGAGGATCGCTGCATGCCTGGCATCACGCGCGAGGAGGTCGCCCACCTCGCCCGGCTGGCGCGTCTGGAGCTGAAGCCCGAAGAACTCGACCACTTCGCCGGCCAGCTCGACGACATCATCGGCGCGGTCGCCCGCGTCAGTGAGGTCGCCGACCAAGACGTACCGCCGACCTCGCACCCGCTCCCGCTGACGAACGTCATGCGGGCGGACGAGGTCCGTCCCTCGCTCACCCCCGAGCAGGCGCTCTCCGGCGCCCCCGCGCAGGAACAGCAGCGTTTCAAGGTGCCGCAGATCCTGGGGGAGGAGTGACCATGACGGACAACATCATCAAGCTCACGGCCGCGCAGATCGCCGAGAAGATCGCCTCCGGCGAGCTGACGGCCGTCGCGGTCACCGAGGCCCACCTCGCCCGCATCGAGGCCGTGGACGAGAAGGTGCACGCCTTCCTGCACGTCGACCGCGAGGGCGCCCTCGCCCAGGCCCGCGCCGTGGACGAGAAGCGGGCCCGCGGCGAGAAGCTCGGCCCGCTGGCCGGCGTCCCGCTCGCGCTCAAGGACATCTTCACCACCGAGGGCGTGCCCACGACCGTCGGCTCGAAGATCCTCGAGGGCTGGATCCCGCCGTACGACGCCACGCTCACCAAGCGGCTCAAGGCCGCCGACGTCGTCATCCTCGGCAAGACCAACATGGACGAGTTCGCCATGGGGTCCTCCACCGAGAACAGCGCCTACGGCCCGACCGGCAACCCCTGGGACCTCACCAAGATCCCCGGTGGCTCCGGCGGCGGTTCCTCCGCCGCGCTCGCCTCCTACGAGGCCCCGCTCGCCATCGGCACCGACACCGGCGGTTCCATCCGCCAGCCGGCCGCCGTCACCGGCACCGTCGGCGTGAAGCCGACGTACGGCGCGGTCTCCCGCTTCGGCATGGTCGCCTTCTCCTCCTCCCTGGACCAGGGCGGCCCCTGCGCCCGTACGGTCCTGGACGCGGCCCTGCTGCACGAGGTCATCGCGGGCCACGACCCGATGGACTCCACCTCCGTCGACGCCCCGGTCCCGCCGGTGGTCGAGGCCGCCCGCAACGGCGGCGTGGCGGGCATGCGCGTCGGTGTGGTCAAGCAGTTCCGCGGCGAGGGCTACCAGGCCGGCGTCATCCAGCGCTTCGACGAGTCCGTCGAGCTGCTGAAGGAACTGGGCGCCGAGATCGTCGAACTGGACTGCCCGTCCTTCGACCTGGCGCTGTCGGCGTACTACCTGATCGCGCCCTCGGAGTGCTCCTCCAACCTCGCCCGCTTCGACGGCCTGCGCTACGGCCTGCGGACCGGCGACGACGGCTCGCACTCGGCCGAGGAGGTCACCTCCCTGACCCGCGAGGCCGGCTTCGGCCCCGAGGTCAAGCGCCGCATCATGCTCGGCACGTACGCCCTGTCGAGCGGCTACTACGACGCCTACTACGGCTCCGCGCAGAAGGTCCGCACCCTCATCACGCGGGACTTCGAGAAGGCGTTCGAGCAGGTCGACGTGATCGTCTCCCCGACGACCCCGACCACCGCCTTCGCGATCGGCGAGCGCGCCGACGACCCGATGGCGATGTACCTCGCGGACCTGTGCACCATCCCGACCAACCTGGCGGGCAACGCGGCCATGTCGCTGCCCTGCGGGCTCGCCCCGGAGGACAACCTCCCGGTGGGTCTTCAGATCATCGCCCCGGCGATGCGGGACGATCGCCTCTACAAGGTGGGCGCCGCCGTCGAGGCCGCCTTCGTGGAAAAGTGGGGACACCCGCTGCTTGAGGAGGCTCCGTCGCTGTGAGCAAGCTGTCCAAGGCCAAGGACTTCAAGAAGTCCAGGTCCGGTACGTACCTGTCCATGGCCACCACCGCGTTCGGCGCGATCGGTGTCACCAAGCAGATCAAGAAGGCCCGCGCCGAGCACGACACGCTGCGGCTGATCGACGCCGCGGTCTCCGCCGCCGCGATCGCGACCGGCCTCGCGATCCTCTACCGCGAGCTGAAGCGGCTGGGCGACGACGACGTCCTGCTGGGCTGAGAGGGAAGTTTTCACCGTGACCACCACGACCGACCTGGTGTCGTACGAGGACGCGCTGGCGTCGTACGACCCCGTCATGGGCCTCGAGGTCCATGTCGAACTCGGCACCAAGACCAAGATGTTCTGCGGGTGCTCCACGGAGCTGGGCGCCGAGCCCAACTCGCAGACCTGCCCCGTCTGCCTCGGCATGCCCGGCGCGCTCCCGGTCGTCAACGCGACCGGCGTCGAGTCGGCCGTCCGGATCGGCCTCGCGCTGAACTGCTCGATCGCCGAATGGTGCCGCTTCGCCCGGAAGAACTACTTCTATCCGGACATGCCGAAGAACTTCCAGACCTCCCAGTACGACGAGCCGATCGCCTTCGACGGCTACCTCGATGTGCAGCTGGAGGACGGCGAGACCTTCCGCGTGGAGATCGAGCGCGCCCACATGGAGGAGGACACCGGCAAGTCGACGCACGTCGGCGGCGCCACCGGCCGTATCCACGGCGCGTCCCACTCCCTGCTGGACTACAACCGCGCCGGCATCCCGCTCATCGAGATCGTCACCAAGCCGATCGTGGGCGCCGGCGAGCGTGCCCCCGAGGTGGCCAAGGCGTACGTGCGTGAGCTGCGCGAGGTCATCCGTGCCCTCGGCGTGTCCGAGGCCCGCATGGAGATGGGCCAGATGCGCTGCGACGTGAACCTGTCGCTGATGCCCAAGGGCGCCGAGAAGTTCGGCACGCGCTCGGAGACGAAGAACGTCAACTCCCTGCGCTCGGTGGAGCGTGCGGCCCGCTTCGAGATCATGCGGCACGCGGCCGTGCTCTCCTCCGGCGGCACCATCGTCCAGGAGACCCGCCACTTCCACGAGGACACCGGGTCCACGACCTCGGGCCGCGTGAAGGAGGAGGCCGAGGACTACCGGTACTTCCCGGAGCCCGACCTGGTCCCCGTCGCGCCCTCACGCGAGTGGGTCGAGGAGATCCGCGCGGCGCTGCCCGAGCTGCCGCTGGTGCGCCGCACCCGGCTGCTCGCCGAATGGGGCATCTCGGCCACCGAGATGCAGGCGATCCTGAACGCCGGCGCGCTGGACCCGATCGTCGCCACCATCGAGGCCGGGGCCGACGCGGCCTCCGCCCGCAAGTGGTGGATGGGCGAACTGGCGCGCAGCGCCAACGAGTCCGGCACCTCCCTGGACGGGCTGGCGATCACCTCGCAGCAGGTGGCCCGGGTCACCGAGCTGGTCGCGAAGGGCGATCTGAACGACAAGCTGGCCCGCCAGGTCATCGAGGGCGTTCTCGCGGGCGAGGGCACCCCGGACGAGGTCGTCGACAAGCGCGGCCTCAAGGTCGTCTCCGACGACTCGGCGCTCGGCACCGCCGTGGACGAGGCCATCGCCGGCAACCCCGGCATCGCGGACAAGATCCGCGGCGGCAAGGTGGCGGCGGCCGGCGCCCTGGTCGGCGCGGTCATGAAGGCCACCCGTGGCCAGGCCGACGCGGCCCGCGTCAAGGAGCTGATCCTGGAGCGGCTGGGCGTCGGCGAGGGCTGACGCGGGGGCCGGCCGGCGAGAGCCGGGCCACCGTCGACCGTGGGGGGACGCGCCGCACCGGCGCGTCCCCCCACGGCATTTCCTCCCTCGCTGTGAATAAGCCCACGAACACAGCAAAGGATCACTTTCGCCTGCAAGAGTGTCCAAATATTGCTCATACGTTCTTTGCGGGCTGTTCAGTCAATGGACGATCGTTCCCGGTCAAAGATCCACAAATCGTCCTTGGGAGCACGTCCGTGGCAGCCCTCGCGCGCTGGTGCGTCCGGCACCGACTGATCGCCGTCCTGCTGTGGCTGTGCGCCTTCGGCGGGGTCACCGCGGCAGCCTCCGTCGCCGGCACGTCGTACTCGAACGACTACTCGGTCCCCGGCACCGAGTCCGGTCGCGCCGCGCAGCTGCTCCGGGCGGGTTTCCCGGGCCTCGGCGGCGACAGCGACACCGTCGTCTGGCACACCGCGAAGGGCACCGTCCGCGCCGCCGACGTCGAACAGAGCATGACCACCGCCCTCGACAAGATCGCCGATCTGCCCGGCGTCGCCTCCGTGGACGGGCCGTACGACGGCCGGGGCGGCCGGCAGATCAGCGCCGACGGCCGCACCGCCTACGCCACCGTCACCTTCGCGCGCCAGGCCGAGGACATCGGTGCGAAGGAGGCCCAGGCCGTGGTGGGCGCGGCGAAGGCGGCCGAGGGGGACGGACTCCAGGTGGAGCTGGGCGGCAGTGCCATCGGGCTCACCGAGACACCGGACGACCACACCGCCGAGGTGGTCGGGGTCCTCGTCGCCGCCGTCGTCCTCTTCCTCGCCTTCGGCTCCCTGGCCGCCTCCCTGCTGCCGATCGCCACCGCCCTGATCGGCGTCGGCACCGCCTACGCCGGCATCGGGCTGCTGGGCCACGCCATGACGGTCGCCGATTTCGCGCCCATGCTCGGCATGCTGGTCGGCCTCGGCGTCGGCATCGACTACGCGCTGTTCATCGTCACCAGACACCGGCGCGGACTCAAACGCGGCCTGGACGTCACGGAGGCCGCCGTGAGCGCCGTGACGACCACCGGACGCGCCGTCGTCTTCGCGGGGGCGACCGTGTGCATCGCCCTGCTCGGCATGCTGATCCTGCGCCTGAGCTTCCTCAACGGCGTCGCCGTGGCCGCCGGCCTGACCGTGGCCCTCACCGTCGCCGCCTCCGTCACCCTGCTGCCCGCCCTGCTCTCCTACATCGGCCCGCGCGCCCTCAGCCGCCGCGAACGCCGCCGGCTCGCCGAGCACGGGCCGCGCCCCGAGGTGCCCACCGGCCTCGCCGCCCGCTGGTCCGCGCTCGTGCAGCGGCGCCCCAGACTGCTCGGCTCGCTCGCCGTGGCCGTGATCGCGCTGCTCGCCCTGCCCACGCTCTCGCTCCACCTCGGCACCTCCGACCAGGGCAACGACCCCCGCACCTCCACCACCCGCAAGGCGTACGACCTGCTGGCCGACGGCTTCGGGCCCGGCATCAACGGGCCGCTGACCCTCGTCACCCGGGTGGACGGCGCCGCCGACCGGCTCGCCCTTGACAACCTCGACGCGACGCTGCGGGCCACCCCCGGCGTGGCCTCCGCCACCCCGGCCGCCTACGCCACCGGTGGCGAGACCGCCTACCTGACCGTCGTCCCCGACTCCGCACCCCAGTCCCAGGCCACCAGTGCCCTGGTGGACCGGCTGCGCGAGACGGTGCTGCCCCGCGCGGAGCGGGGCACCTCCCTCGACATCCAGGTCGGCGGGGTGACCGCCGGCTACGACGACTTCGCCGACGTCATCGTCGGCAAACTCCCGCTCTTCGTCGGCACCGTCATCGGCCTCGGCTGCCTGCTGCTGCTCGTCGCCTTCCGCTCGCTGGGCATACCGCTCAAGGCCGCCGTGATGAACATCGCCGCGGTGGCCGCCGCGTTCGGCGTGGTGGTCGCCGTCTTCCAGTGGGGCTGGGGCAGCGAGCTGCTCGGCCTCGGCAGAGCGGGTCCCATCGAACCCTTCCTGCCCGTGATCATGGTCTCGGTGCTCTTCGGGCTCTCCATGGACTACCAGGTCTTCCTGGTCAGCCGGATGTACGAGGAATGGCTGGCGACCGGCGACAACCGGCGCGCCGTCCGCGTGGGCCTCGCCGAGACCAGCCGGGTGATCAACTCCGCGGCCGTGATCATGATCTCGGTCTTCCTGGCCTTCGTGCTCAGCGGCGACCGCGTGATCGCCATGTTCGGCATCGCGCTGGCCGCCGCCGTCGCCCTCGACGCCTTCGTGCTGCGCACCCTCCTGGTGCCGGCCCTGATGCATCTGCTCGGCGCCGCCAACTGGTGGCTGCCGGGCTGGCTGGAGCGCAGGCTGCCGCACATCAGCATCGAGCCGCCGGAGTGCCGCGCCGCGCATGAGAGGCTCGGACGGGTCCCGGCCGACGGGATCGGCCGGGACCGGATCCGTGAACAGCAGAAGGAAGCGCAGCGCGATGTACGCGATATCCCTGGGTGAGGGCGCCGAACTGCGCCCGTTGGAGATCTGGCACGCCGAGGAGATGCTGGCCAACATCGACCGGGGGCGCGCGTTCATCGGGCGGCACATCGGACTGCCCGAGGTGGTGGCCGACCTGGACGGTGCCCGCGCCTACCTGCGGTCGTACGGCGAGAAGCGCGCCACCGACACCGGGGCGCTGCACGGCATCTGGCAGGACGGGACGCTGGTCGGCGGGCTGCTCTTCCGTACCTGGGACACGCCCAGCGGGGTGTGCGAGGCCGGCTGCTGGCTGGAGCCCGCGGCGGCCGGGCGCGGGCTCGTCACCCGGGGCATGCGGCTCCTCGTCGACTGGGCGTTCGGGACGCGCGGCATGCACCGCGTGGAGTGGCGGGTGGCCACCGGCAACCAGCCGAGCATCAACGTGGCCCGGCGGCTCGGCATGACCCGTGAGGGTGTACTGCGCGAGAACTACCCGCACGACGGGGAGCGCACCAGCACCGAGATCTGGTCGGTGCTGGCGCCCGAATGGCCCACGGCCCGCGAGGGCGCCGCGCAACACGCCCATTGACGATCATTAAGCGCCCTCTCAGACGGCGTCCGTACGGTTGCCGGCATGGCAACGAAGACATCGGAAGACGCCGCGGCCGGTACGACGGCGGCGCAGCTCGACGACGAGACGGCACAGGAGGCGCGGACCGCGGGGCAGGACACCGCGGGGAAGGCGGGGGCCGAGGGCGAGAGCGCCGAGGGCGCGGTCGCCGGGGACACCGAGGAGGCGGCCGACGGCGCGCTCGCCGAGGAGACCGCGGACGGCCCGGCGGACGAGGCCGGGGAAGACGCGGCGGACGACGCGGCGGACGCCAAGGCGCCCTCCGGGGTCGGCCAGGGCGCCGGCGCCGTGGTCTCCGCCGCGCTGGGCCTGGTCTCGCTCAGCGGCGGCTGGGTCGGCACGGTCGCGGGCGCCCGCCAGCAGCTCGTCGGTCAGCTGCGGACGTCCTCCACGGCGGGCGTCGCCACACAGATCAAGGCGGTCTACGGTGACGCCTGGCACACCACCGCGCTGTGGGCCGGCTTCTTCGCCCTGCTCGCGCTGGTCACCGGAGTGGTCGTCCTGGCCCGCCCCGCCTTCGGCGCCCCCGGCCGCCCGCAGGCGCCCTGGATCAAGTCGGTGGCCTGGGCGGGTGTCTCGCTCGGTGTCATCGGCCTGCTGCTGGCGGTCCTGAAGTACTCGGACGCGCTGCTGGCGCTGCCTTCGGCGGGCTGAACGGGCGGTAGCCCGCCACGCCCAGGGGCCTCGGGGAACCCGTGCTCATGCCACGGATTCCCCGGGGCCCCTCACGCGTGCGCGGCGCGCGACAATGGCCCCGGGACAACCGGCAAGGGGGAGAAGTCGTGTTCGACGCCTTCAGCGAACTGTTCACACCCGGTCGCAAACACACCCGCGACGAGCAGAACCGCCTCGAACTGACCCGGGAGGAGGCCGGCGACAGCGATCCCGGCCGCGGCCCCATAGACCTGACCTCCGGCAAGGCGGTCATACGCCTGTCCGCTCGGCGCCCGGCCGGCGCGGAGCCGGAACGGGAGCGGGAGGAGCCGGAGCCGGAGCGGGAGCGGGAGGAGCCGGAGCCGGAGCGGGAAGGGGAGCGCGAGCGGGGGGCGGGCCCCCGGGAGCCGTAGGCGTGGCTAACTCACCTGAAGCTCCAGGATCCTGTCGTCCCCCTTCTTCGGATGCCCCCGCCCGTCCGTGTTGCTCGTGATCAGCCAGAGCTTGCCGTCGCCCGCCGGCGCGACGGTGCGCAGGCGGCCGTAGGTGCCGGTGAGGAAGGACTGGGGGGCGGCCGCCGCCCGGGTGCCGTGGAGGGGGATGCGCCACAGGCGTTCGCCCTTGAGGGCGGCCATCCAGATGACGCCGTGGACGTAGGCGATGCCGCTGGGGGAGGCGTCGTCGGTGTGCCACTCGGCGACGGGGTTCTGGAAGCGCGGGTTCGTGGACCTGCCCTCGGCGTCCGGCCAGCCGTAGTCGCCGCCGGGCTTGATGGCGTTCAGTTCGTCCCAGGTGTCCTGGCCGAACTCGGAGGCGAACAGACGCTGGCGATCGTCCCAGGCGAGGCCCTGGACGTTGCGGTGGCCGTAGGAGTAGACGGGGGAGCCGGGGAAGGGGTCGCCGGGGGCCGGCTCGCCCTCCGGGGTCAGCCGGAGGATCTTGCCGCCCAGGGAGTCGCGGTCCTGGGCGAGGCCGCGCCGGCCGCTCTCGCCGGTGCCGGCGTAGAGCATGCCGTCGGGGCCGAAGGCGATCCGGCCGCCGTTGTGGATGGTGCCCTTGGGGATGCCCTTGAACAGCGTGTCGGGGGCGCCCAGTTGCTCACCGGCCGGTTTCTTGTCGTCGTAGCGCACGCGGACGATGCGGTTGTCCGAGGCGGAGGTGAAGTAGGCGTAGATCATGTGGTCCGACGCGTAGTGCGGGGACAGCGCGATGCCCAGCAGACCGCCCTCGCCCGCCGGGGAGACCCCGGAGACCGTGCCCAGTTCGGTCTTGCGGCCCGTGACCGGATCGACGCGGGTGATCGTCCCGTCGTCGCGGGAGGAGACCAGCAGACCGCCGTCCGGCAGCACGGCCAGGCCCCATGGCGACTTCAGGCCCTCGGCCACCGTGCGCAGCACCCGTACCGAGCCCTTGGCCGGTGCCGCCGGCTCCGTGGCCGGGGCGGCGGGCGCGGTGCTCGGGGGCGCCGTACGGGGGACCTCACCGGGGAAGCCCACCCCCGAGGAGCCGGCGGAGCAGCCCGCCGTCAGCAGCAGGGCGGCCGCGGCCAGCACGGCCGGCACAGCTCGACGTCGCACGATCACGATCCCTTCGGGGCGGCGTTCCAGCGGCAGATCTTCCCCTCCCAAGGGTCCCTCAGTCCCACGACCCCCGCGCCCCCGGCAGCCGCCCTATCTCCGCCAGATCCGCCGCCGACAGCCGCAGACCGGCCGCCGCCGCGTTCTCCGTCGCCCACCGCTCCCGCTTCGTGCCCGGCAGCGCGATCACATGGCGTCCCCGCGACAGCACCCAGGCCAGCGCGACCTGCGCCGGGGTGACCTCCGGGCCGTGCCGCCGGGCGACGCGGCGCAGACCGGCCACGATCGGCTGGTTCGCGGCCATCATCTCGGCGGTGAACCGGGGATGCCGGGCACGCACATCGTCCGGTTCGAAGCCCTCGCCCGGGGTGAGCGTGCCGGTCAGGAAGCCGTTGCCCAGCGGCATCGCCGCCAGGAAGCCCACGCCGCGCGCCGCGCACCACGGCAGCAGCGTCCGCAGCGCCTCCGGCGACCACACCGACAGTTCCGCCTCGACCGCGGCCACCGGGAACACCTGCTGCACCCGCTGCAACTGGCGCAGCGTGCCGTCGTGGAGTCCCGTGCCCGAACGGCGCCCACCGCGCGCGCCCAGCGCGCACAGGCCCAGCGACCGCACCTTCCCGGCCCGCACCAGCTCGGCCATCGCGCCCCAGGTCTCCTCGATCGGCACCTCGGGGTCGGGGCGGTGCAACTGGTAGAGGTCGATCACATCCGTCTGGAGCCGGCGCAGCGAGGCGTCGCAGGCCCGTCTCACATAGCCGGGGCGGCCGTTGGCCACGATGTGCTGCTCGCCCACCAGCAGCCCCACCTTCGTGGAGACGAACGCGTCCGCCCGGCGCTCCCTCAGCACTCGTCCGAGCAGCAGCTCGTTGGTGAACGGGCCGTACATGTCCGCGGTGTCCAGCAGGCTCGACCCCAGGTCCAGTGCCCGGTGCACGCATCGCACCGATTCGTCGCCCCGCTGCCGCGAGGTGCTGTAGGCCCAGCTCATCGGCATGCACCCGAGTCCGACGGCCCCCACCGCGAGCGCCCCCGCGCCGATCGTCCTGCGCTCCACCTGCTCCGGAACCCTCCCCTAGCCTGACCCCCAACCTAACCTCTGCGCCGCGCGTACCTGACATAGCCTCCTGACCATGAGCGCAGACGTATGGCTTCCGCTTCCGCCCGAGGAGATCGAGGGGCTGCCCGAGGGGCTCCGGTATCTGTTCTGGGACGGGGGCGAGGACGGCGACCAGGAGTTTCCGGGCGACCCCGCCCGGTGTGTGATGTACGTGGTGCCCTACATGAAGCGGTGGCCGGTCAAGGTGCGCCCGCTGGAGCTGCTGAGCGACGTCCGGGTCATCCAGACGCTCACGGCCGGCGTCGACGACATCACGGCGCGCCTTTCGGCCATCGTGCCGGGCGTGCGGCTGTGCAACGCGCGCGGGGTGCACGAGGCGAGCACCGCCGAGCTGGCGCTCACCCTGACCCTGGCCGCGCTGCGCGGCATCCCGGACTTCGTGCGGGCCCAGCAACAGGAGCGCTGGCAGGGCGCGTTCCGGCCGGCGCTCGCCGACAAGAACGTGCTCATCGTCGGCTACGGCTCGATCGGCGCCGCCATCGAGGACCGGCTCACGCCCTTCGAGCTTGCGCGGGTGGCGCGCGTCGCGCGCTCCCGGCGCACCACGGCGCGCGGTCTTGTGCATCCGATCGCCGATGTGCTTTCTCTGCTTCCGGCCGCCGATGTCGTGATTCTGTCCACCCCCCTCACGGACGCCACCCACGGTCTGGTGGACGCCGAGTTCCTCTCCCGGATGAAGGACGGGGCCCTCCTGGTGAACGTCGCCCGCGGGCCGGTCGTGGACACGAACGCGCTGCTCGCGGAGCTGGAACGGGGCCGGATCATCGCTGCCCTGGACGTCACCGACCCCGAGCCGCTGCCGCCCGGCCACCCCCTCTGGAAGGCACCCGGCGCACTGATCACCCCGCATGTCGGCGGGCCCACCTCCGCCTTCCTGCCGCGCGCCAAGCGGCTGCTGGTCGATCAGCTGACCCGGTTCGTGAACCACGAGCCGCTGCGGAACGTGATCCTGACGACGGGACCGGACCCGAAGAACCCGGTGGGAACGGCCCCGGAAGATCCCGCCGGGACAGATCCGGAGGGCCCGGACACCCCGGGAACGAACGGGCGTTAGGGCCTTTCCGGCACCCTCCGCGACCTCTCGGACGCGGCCTGTGCCCGCATCCCCGCTGGTCGTCACGGAGCGTAGAGAAGCTATGTCCCTGAGTGACGAACCTGGTGTATCGTCCCGACAGGGGCAGCGCCGCCTACATCGGCGCCGGGGATGACATTTCAGATCTTGTGAGGGGGGCGACGGGCGATGCACGGCCTATGGACGAACGATCCGACGCGGTGGAGCCGCCGAAGGCGGCCCTGGCGCACGGCCGCGGGCAGACGCGGCCGGCACACCGCTCACCACACCCACCACCCGCGCCGGCCGGCCGGCCCCCGCAGGCACCCGCACCCGGTCCGCCGGGCCCGGCGGGACGCGGGCGCGTCACCCACCGGGAGGCCCCGGTGAACGCGCCCACACCGACCACCACCGTCCACGCGGAGGTGCGCGCGCCGCACCCGCACCAGGAACCGCCGGCGCGCGGACGGGTTACCGCCCCGCGCACCCGCGCCTCCGAACAGCTCGTCCTCGCCCTCGTCTGCGCGGCGTACGCCGTCGGCGCCGCGTTCGACTGGGGCACGGACGAGATCGCGCTGGTCATGGGCGACTTCGGGCTCAGCGCCGCGGCCGGCGCCGCCGCCGTCTCCTGCTTCCTCTACGCCCGCGGCCCCCGGGTGCGCTACCGCCCCGCCTGGCTGCTGTTCGGCCTCTCCTCGGCCATGGCGGCCCTGGGCAACGCCGTCTGGGGCTGGTACGAGGTCGTGCTCGGCCGGCCCGTACCGAGCCCGTCGTACGCCGATCTGTTCTTCCTGTGCTTCGCGCCGCCCGCGATCGTGGGCCTGCTGGTGCTCGCCAGCCGCCCGGTGACCCGGGCCGGCTGGATCTGCCTGGGCCTGGACGCCTGGCTGGTCGGCGGCTCGCTGCTCACCCTGTCGTGGAGCCTCGCGCTCGCCCAGGCGGCCCGGTTCGACGGGCCGAGCGTGGCGCACACCGCGCTGTCGCTGGCGTACCCGCTGCTCGACATCGCGCTGATCAGCATGGTGCTCGCACTTCACTTCCGGCGCGCGCCCGGCAACCGCACCGCCGTGAACACCGCGATCGGCGCGCTCGCCCTGACCGTGATGTGCGACGCGCTGTTCACCTCCCCGCTGCTGCACAGCAGCTACCGCTCCGGGCAGCTGCTGGACGCGGGCTGGTTCGCCGGCTCGCTGCTGCTCGCCTACGCCCCCTGGGCCACACCCCGGCCCGGTAGCAGGTCGTCGGCACCGGAGGCGGACGGGCACACCCACGCGGCCTCCGGGCACCTGCCCGCGCCGCGCGCCGCCGACGACCGCTCGCCGTCCGCGCCCGCCCCGACCGCCGAGCACAGCCCCGACCCGGGCCCCGAGCAGGACCCCGGTTCCGGCCACGACGCGTCCGCGGGTCCCGGATGCGATGGCCACGAGGGCTCCGGACGCGGCTCGTACCCGGAACCGGGCCGCCGCCAGGACTGCGCGGACGGCCCGTTCGGGCCGCCCCCGGCGTCCGGGCACACCGGCCCCGCCTCCTACCCCGGTGCCGACCCCGTCCGCTATCCGGCCGGCCGCCCGATCACCGGCTCGCTCGCCGCGCTCACCCCGTACCTCGCCGCCGCGGTCTGCACCCTGGGCATCCTGTACAACGTCCTCAACGGCCGCAGGCCCGACCACGTCGTGCTGATCACCGCGGGCTGCGTGGTGCTCGCGCTGGTGATCCGCCAGGGCATCATGCTGCTGGACAACATCGCCCTCACCCAGGAACTGGCGCAGAAGGAGAACCACTTCCGCTCCCTGGTGCAGGGCTCCAGCGACGTCATCATGATCGCCGCGCCCAACGGCGTCCTGCGCTACGTCTCGCCGGCCGCCGCCGGGGTCTACGGCCGGCCCGCCGAGGACCTGGTGGGCACCGAGCTGGCCGCCCTGATCCACCCCGAGGACCTGGGCTGCGTGGTGCACGAGGTGCGCCGCTTCCTCGCCGCCAGCCCGCTGACGGAGCCCGTCACCCGGATCGAGTGCCGCTTCCGCTCCGGCGGCGGGGGCACCTCGCGCGCGAGCGGGGCCGAGGGCGGGGAAGGCTGGCTGAACGTCGAGTCCACGGTCAGCCGCCACCACGGCGGCCTGATCTTCAACAGCCGGGACGTCACCGAACGCGTGCGCCTCCAGGCGCAGCTGCAGCACAACGCGGAGCACGACCCGCTGACCGACCTGCCCAACCGCGCGCTGTTCACCCGGCGGGTGCAGCAGGCCCTGTCCGGCCGCCGCGCCACCGACCGGGGCGCCGCCCTGCTCGGCACCGCCGTGCTCTTCATCGACCTCGACGGCTTCAAGGCCGTCAACGACACCATCGGGCACCAGGCCGGCGACGAACTCCTCGTGCAGGCCGCCCGAAGGCTCCAGGACGCGGTCCGCCAGGGCGACACCGCCTCCCGGCTGGGCGGCGACGAGTTCGCGGCCCTGATCGTCGGGGACGGCACCCATGACCGCGCCGCCCGGGAGCGCGACATCCTGGAGCTCGCCGACCGCCTCAGGACGACCCTCTCCCAGCCCTACGCGATCGACGGCAACGATGTCCGGGTCAACGCCTCCATCGGCGTCGCCTTCGCCGAACCGGGGCTCGGCGCGGGCGAGTTGCTGCGCAACGCCGACCTCGCGATGTACCGCGCGAAGTCGGCCGGAAAGGGCCGCGTCGAGCTGTACAAGCCGCAGATGCAGCAGGACGTCGTGCGCAAGGCGGAGCTGGCCACCCGGCTGCGCGCCGCGCTGCACGACGGGGAGTTCGCGCTGCTGCACCAGCCCGTGGTGTGCCTGGAGGACGGCCGGATCACGGCGGTCTCGGCGCAGGCCCGCTGGCGTTCCTCGCAGGGTGTGCTGTTCACCCCGGCCGAGTTCCTGCGGGTGGCCGAGGGCGGCGGCAAGACGGCCGAGCTGGACCGCTGGACCCTCCAGGAGGCCGTGGCGGGGGCCGCCGAGCGGGCGGCGAGCGGTCTCGTCGTACCGGTGGCGGTGCGGATGAGCGCCCGGCGGCTGCTGGACCGCTCACTGCCGCCCGGCTCGGTGGAGGCGCTGCTGACCAGATACGGGCTGCCGCCCGGGGCGCTGGTCGTCGAACTGTCCGACACCGATCCCGGGCTCGGGCTGGACGAGCTGGAGCGCAGGCTGACCGCGCTGAGCCGGCTCGGGGTGCGCATCGCGCTGGACGGCTTCGGCAGCGGCCACGCGGCGATCACCGCGCTGCGGCGGCTGCCCGTGGACATCCTCAAGCTCGACCGCGGCCTGGTCGAGGGCGTGGTGGACTCCGCGCGGCTGCACAAGATCACCAGCGGGCTGCTGCGCATGGCCGGGGACCTCGGGCTCCAGTCCGTCGCCGAGGGCGTGGACCTGCCCGAGCAGGCGGTGGCCCTGCGTGCCATGGGCTGCACCCACGGCACCGGCGCGGCCTTCTCCGGCCCGCTGGACGAGTACCGGCTGCGCCGGGCGCTCGGCGCCGGGTCCTGCCCGGTGCCGCACACCGGGACCGGAGCGCACGCGGCGGCCGGAGCGCACGCGTCGGGCGGCCCCCACGCGCAGGGCGGCCCGCACGCGCAGGCCGGGTCCCACGCGCCGGCCGAACCCGCGTTCGCGGGCAGAGTGCGGGAAACCCAGGGGCGGCTGGGTGCCGCGGGGGTGTACACCGGAGGAGTACCCGCTGTTTTCGGAGGCAGCAGTGCCCTTCGCTCACATTCTGAGACGCCCGTCCCACCCACTTGACACGTGGTGCGCCCCGGGGGGAGGGTCAGTGCCATGCGCACCCGAATTCTCGTACTTGGACAGCGCGTCGGCTGAGCTGGGCCCTACCGGAACGCGATCCGGAATCCCCAGCGACCCTCACCGGCGCGCTCCCCTCGCTTGCCTTACGGCACGAGGGGTTTTTTGTTGCACGAGTGCCCCTCGTACGACACCCGAACTCCGTCCGACCCTCGCAAAAATCCTCAGCATCGAGAAGAGAAGCCGATGACCGAGCAGGCCACCGGGGCCCATCATCCGCAGCCCCGGCCCCGATCCGGCGGACAGCACTCCGCCCCCGTCGAGCACGTCACGGGCGCGCAGTCCCTCATTCGCTCCCTCGAGGAGGTCGGCGCGGACACGGTGTTCGGGATTCCGGGCGGCGCGATCCTGCCGGCCTACGACCCGCTGATGGACTCCACCCGGGTGCGTCACGTCCTGGTCCGCCACGAGCAGGGCGCGGGCCACGCGGCCGAGGGATACGCGCAGGCCACCGGGAAGGTCGGCGTCTGCATGGCGACGAGCGGACCGGGCGCCACCAACCTGGTCACCCCGATCGCCGACGCCCACATGGACTCGGTGCCGATGGTCGCGATCACCGGCCAGGTGTCGTCGAAGTCGATCGGCACGGACGCCTTCCAGGAGGCGGACATCGTCGGCATCACCATGCCGATCACCAAGCACAACTTCCTGGTGACCAAGGCCGAGGACATCCCGCGGGTCATCGCCCAGGCGTTCCACATCGCCTCCACCGGGCGCCCCGGCCCGGTGCTGGTCGACATCGCCAAGGACGCCCTCCAGGCGAAGACAACCTTCTCCTGGCCGCCGGTCATGGACCTGCCCGGCTACCGCCCCGTCACCAAGCCGCACGCCAAGCAGATCCGCGAGGCCGCCAAGCTGATCACCGCCGCCAAGCGGCCCGTCCTCTACGTCGGCGGCGGCGTCCTGAAGGCCAAGGCCACCGCCGAGCTGAAGGTCCTCGCCGAACTCACCGGGGCACCCGTCACCACCACCCTGATGGCGCTCGGCGCGTTCCCCGACAGCCACCCGCTGCACGTGGGGATGCCGGGCATGCACGGTGCGGTCACCGCCGTCACCGCGCTGCAGAAGGCGGACCTGATCGTCGCCCTCGGCGCCCGCTTCGACGACCGCGTCACCGGCAAGCTGGACAGCTTCGCGCCGTACGCCAAGATCGTGCACGCCGACATCGACCCGGCCGAGATCGGCAAGAACCGCGAGGCCGACGTGCCCATCGTGGGCGACGCCCGCGAGGTCATCGCCGACCTGGTCCAGGCCGTGCAGAAGGAGCACAGCGAGGGTCAGCGGGGCGACTACAGCGCCTGGTGGCAGGACCTCAACCGCTGGCGCGAGACCTACCCGCTCGGCTACGACCGGCCCGAGGACGGCTCGCTGTCCCCGCAGGCCGTCATCGAGCGCGTCGGACAGCTCGCCCCCGAGGGCACCATCTTCGCGGCGGGCGTCGGCCAGCACCAGATGTGGTCCGCGCACTTCATCCAGTACGACCGGCCGGCCACCTGGCTGAACTCCGGCGGCGCCGGAACCATGGGCTACTCGGTCCCGGCCGCCATGGGCGCCAAGGCCGGCCGGCCCGAGCGGACGGTCTGGGCGATCGACGGCGACGGCTGCTTCCAGATGACCAACCAGGAACTGACCACCTGCGCCCTGAACAACATCCCCATCAAGGTCGCCGTCATCAACAACGGCGCGCTCGGGATGGTCCGCCAGTGGCAGACTCTGTTCTACAACCAGCGCTACTCCAACACCGTGCTGCACAGCGGTCCCGACGACGTCAACCCCGAGGCCAGGGGCACGCGGGTGCCGGACTTCGTGAAGCTGGCCGAGGCGATGGGCTGCGTGGGGCTGCGCTGCGAGCGCCCCGAGGACCTGGACAAGGTCATCGAGGAGGCCAATTCCATCAACGACCGTCCGGTGGTCGTGGACTTCATCGTCCACCAGGACGCCATGGTGTGGCCGATGGTCGCCGCCGGCACCTCGAACGACGAGATCATGGCCGCCCGGGACGTCCGCCCCGACTTCGGCGACAGCGAAGACGACTGAGCGAGAGAGACGTAAAAAGACCATGTCCAAGCACACGCTCTCCGTCCTGGTGGAGAACACGCCGGGCATCCTCGCCCGCATCGCCGCCCTGTTCTCCCGCCGCGGCTTCAACATCGACTCGCTCGCGGTGGGTGTCACCGAGCACCCCGACATCTCCCGGATCACCATCGTGGTCGGTGTCGAGGAACTGCCGCTGGAGCAGGTGACCAAGCAGCTCAACAAGCTCGTCAACGTGCTGAAGATCGTCGAGCTGGAACCCAATCAGGCCGTTCAGCGCGAACTCGTTCTGGTGAAGGTCCGCGCCGACAACGAGACCCGCTCCCAGATCGTGGAGATCGTCCAGTTGTTCCGCGCCAAGACGGTGGACGTCTCCCCGGAGGCCGTCACCATCGAGGCCACCGGGTCCGGCGAGAAGCTGTCCGCCATGCTCAAGATGCTGGAGCCGTTCGGCATCAAGGAGCTGGTCCAGTCCGGCACCATCGCCATCGGCCGCGGCGCCCGTTCGATCACGGACCGCTCGCTGCGCGCCCTGGACCGATCCGCGTAACACCGGGCACGGAGCCCTACGGGCGGCCGGTCCGCACCGCTCGCCCGTATGCCGAGACCCCCGAACCATCTCGTCGCCCACCGTCATACGGTGGGACGCACCACCTGCACACATAGGGAGAGAACCCAAAGTGGCCGAGCTGTTCTACGACGCTGACGCCGACCTGTCCATCATCCAGAACCGCAAGGTCGCGGTCATCGGTTACGGCAGCCAGGGTCACGCGCACGCCCTGTCGCTGCGCGACTCCGGTGTGGACGTCCGGGTCGGCCTGCACGAGGGCTCCAAGTCCAAGACCAAGGCCGAGGAGCAGGGCCTGCGCGTGGTCACCCCGGCGGAGGCCGCGGCCGAGGCCGACGTCATCATGATCCTGGTCCCGGACCCGATCCAGGCCCAGGTCTACGAGGAGTCCGTGGCCGCCAACCTGAAGGACGGCGACGCGCTGTTCTTCGGCCACGGCTTCAACATCCGCTTCGGCTTCATCAAGCCCCCGGCCGGCGTGGACGTCTGCATGGTCGCCCCCAAGGGACCGGGCCACCTGGTCCGCCGCCAGTACGAGGAGGGCCGCGGCGTGCCCTGTATCGCCGCCGTCGAGCAGGACGCCTCCGGCAACGCCTTCGCGCTGGCCCTGTCGTACGCCAAGGGCATCGGCGGCACCCGCGCCGGCGTCATCAAGACGACCTTCACCGAGGAGACCGAGACCGACCTCTTCGGCGAGCAGGCCGTCCTGTGCGGTGGCACGGCCGCTCTGGTCAAGGCGGGCTTCGAGACCCTGACCGAGGCCGGCTACCAGCCGGAGATCGCCTACTTCGAGTGCCTGCACGAGCTGAAGCTGATCGTCGACCTCATGTACGAGGGCGGCCTGGAGAAGATGCGCTGGTCCATCTCCGAGACCGCCGAGTGGGGCGACTACGTCACGGGCCCGCGCATCATCACCGACGCCACCAAGGCGGAGATGAAGAAGGTCCTCGCCGAGATCCAGGACGGCACCTTCGCCAAGAACTGGATGGACGAGTACCACGGCGGTCTGAAGAAGTACAACGAGTACAAGAAGCAGGACTCCGAGCACCTGCTGGAGACCACCGGCAAGCAGCTGCGCCAGCTGATGAGCTGGGTGAACGAGGAGGCGTAAGCCTCACGTCAGGGGGTCGGGGCATGCTGCTCCGGCCCCCATTCGCCACGATCTCCGACAGCACTCCACATTGGAGTTCCCCGTCCGGGTGATCCTTCCGCAGCGGCGCAAAACGAAGAGCGCGGCGCCACTAGACTGCTGCACAACATACGCGTCAGGCCCACAGCGTCGTGCGTCTTCCACGCGGCTAGCACCCCTCCGCCAGCGGCCGTCGGGACGGCCGTCCGCATTGGACTTGTGAGGACCCACGTGAGCTCGAAACCCGTCGTACTCATCGCCGAAGAGCTTTCGCCCGCGACCGTCGACGCCCTCGGCCCGGACTTCGAGATCCGGCACTGCAACGGAGCCGACCGGGCGGAGCTGCTGCCCGCCATCGCCGACGTCGACGCCATCCTGATCCGTTCCGCGACCAAGGTCGACGCCGAGGCCGTGGCCGCGGCCAGGAAGCTCAAGGTCGTCGCCCGCGCGGGCGTCGGCCTGGACAACGTGGACGTGTCCGCCGCCACCAAGGCCGGCGTGATGGTCGTCAACGCTCCGACCTCCAACATCGTGACCGCGGCCGAGCTGGCCTGCGGTCTGCTGCTGTCCACCGCCCGCAACATCCCGCAGGCCAACGCCGCGCTGAAGAACGGTGAGTGGAAGCGCAGCAAGTACACGGGCGTCGAGCTGGCCGAGAAGACCCTCGGCGTCGTCGGCCTCGGCCGCATCGGCGCCCTGGTCGCGCAGCGCATGTCGGCCTTCGGCATGAAGGTCGTCGCCTACGACCCGTACGTGCAGCCGGCGCGCGCCGCCCAGATGGGCGTCAAGGTGCTCTCCCTGGACGAGCTCCTGGAGGTCTCCGACTTCATCACCGTCCACCTGCCGAAGACCCCCGAGACCCTGGGCCTCATCGGCGACGAGGCGCTGCGCAAGGTCAAGCCGAGCGTGCGCATCGTCAACGCCGCGCGCGGCGGCATCGTGGACGAGGCGGCGCTGTACGCGGCGCTGAAGGAGGGCCGCGTCGCCGGCGCCGGCCTCGACGTGTACGCCAAGGAGCCGTGCACCGACTCCCCGCTGTTCGAGCTGGACGAGGTCGTGTGCACCCCCCACCTGGGCGCCTCCACGGACGAGGCCCAGGAGAAGGCGGGCATCGCGGTCGCCCGGTCGGTGCGCCTCGCCCTCGCCGGCGAACTGGTCCCGGACGCGGTCAACGTCCAGGGCGGTGTCATCGCCGAGGACGTCAAGCCGGGCCTGCCGCTCGCCGAGCGCCTCGGCCGCATCTTCACCGCGCTCGCCGGTGAGGTAGCCGTGCGCCTGGACGTCGAGGTCTACGGCGAGATCACCCAGCACGACGTGAAGGTGCTCGAACTCTCCGCGCTCAAGGGCGTGTTCGAGGACGTCGTCGACGAGACGGTGTCGTACGTGAACGCGCCGTTGTTCGCCCAGGAGCGCGGCGTCGAGGTCCGCCTCACCACCAGCTCCGAGGCCAGCGAGCACCGCAACGTGGTGACCGTGCGCGGCACGCTGGGCACCGGCGAGGAGGTGTCGGTCTCCGGCACCCTGGCCGGCCCCAAGCACATCCAGAAGATCGTCGCGGTCGGGGAGTACGACGTCGACCTGGCCCTCGCCGACCACATGCTGGTCCTGCGCTACGAGGACCGGCCCGGTGTCGTCGGCACCGTCGGCCGCATTCTCGGCGAGGCCGGCCTGAACATCGCCGGCATGCAGGTCGCCCGCGCCGCGGTGGGCGGCGAGGCCCTGGCCGTCCTCACGGTGGACGACACGGTGACGCCGAACGTCCTGGCCGAGGTCGCCGCCGAGATCGGCGCGGCGTCGGCGCGTTCGGTGAACCTGGTCTGACCTCCCTTCCCCGCTCGCCCGCCCAGCCGACCCGCTGGGCTGAAGGGTTGGCGTAGAACGCGGGACGGGCCGAGGTCTCCCTCGGCCCGTCCCGCGTTCTCTCGTCCTCCCGTGCCGTCGGGATCGCGCGGGTCGCGGCGGCCACCGCGGTGAGGCGCACCGCGGCTCGTGGGCGAACGTCGCCTGCCGCGGCACTAGAGTCCGGCCGCTCGTCGGCCCAGGACGGGCTCGGCCAGGAACCTCGCCGGGCCGCACAGCGTCTGGCCGTGCCGGGCGAAGAGCTCGTCTCGGGAGTCGAAGTGCCCGAGGTCCGTGAGCAGGTACGCCGAGGGTTCGCACGAGCCGTCCGACGCGGGGCAGGCCGTGCCCCTGTCCCAGTCGACGCTCGTCCTGGACAGTGCCTCGAAGAGGGTCTCCGGACCGGCGTTCGTGAAGCCGCCGCCGGCCCGGCCACGTGGCTCGCCGGCACCGGCGAAGAGCTCGGACACCGCAAGCCACGGTGCGCCGGCGTGATCGGCCTCGGACAGCCCATCGAGGTGGAACTCCGGCCAGGCCAGCACTACTTGCGCGGGGACAAGCCGACGTAGCCGGGGGAAGCGCGGGTACCAGAACGCGCCGTCCACGACCAGGCCGCGCACCCGGGAGGGAACGCCCCACGCCCGCGCGACCGCTTCCAGTACGGCCATCCGCTGGCTGCAGGAGCCGCGGCCGAGCCGCAGGACCTGGGACACCGGTCGCGTCTCCTCCACCGAGTACACCGGGCGAACCTCTTCGGAGATCCATCGGTGTGCGCGGCGGAGAGCCGCCACCTTCGCCGCGGGCCCCTCCTCTTCCGGGGCCGCGGTGCCGATACTCCGCACGGCAGACCGGACCCGCGGATGTCCCCGGTCGAGAATCCGCGTCGGTGCGGTTCCTCCGCACGCATCACGGCCGCCGGCCTCGGCCTGTCGAGTCCGCCCGCACGGCGTCAGCAGCCTACTCACCATGACCGTCCCCTCCCCTTCGAGTGGGGCCCAGTCTCCCCATCTTTTTGAACACGTTCAAGTGCGCCTGCCTGCCGGCCGGCAGCGGGCGGGCCGCGCTGTCGACGCGGGCCTGCGCCTCGTCTGCCGCACGGGCCGGCACCCGGTCCCGCCGGCCGAGTTGGCATCGAACCGAGAGGGTTCAGCCGGGGACGCCCAGGCGGGCCCGGACCGTCTTGCCGAGTTCCGCCCTGAGGAACCAGTCCAGTTCCTCCGCGAGCGCGGCGACGACTCGCAGCCCCCGGCCGCGCTCGCCCCCGGGGCCCTGCCGGCCCGGCTCGGGGAACGCCTGTACCGGGTCCGACACCTCCACGATCAGCTCGTTGTTCTCCAACTCCTGCAGTCTCAGCCACAGTTGGTGACCCGGCACCTTCGCGTGCACCGCCGCGTTGGCGACCAGCTCCGACGCCACGAGGGCGGCGTCCTCGATGTCCCCGGCCCAGTTCCAGCCCGTGAGGCGACGGCGGACCTGGGCGCGGGCGACGGGGACGCTGCGGGTGGTCATGGGGTAGCTCATGGCCCAGTCGTGGGTGAGGAGGGTGGGGGGCATGGGGGCTCCGTTCCGTTGCAGGTGTTCAACACGGTGACGGGCCATCCCGTTCGACTTCAATCGAAAGCCATCTGATTAATCAGTGAGTTGGTAAGTGGACTATGCAGGATTTCGCGCGATCGCCTGCGAGCGTTGCACAGGTGCTGGAACACTCTGCACATGGCACCAAAGCGTGGGCGCACAGCCCAACGACTCGAACTTGGCTTGCAACTCCGTCAGTTACGAGAGAACTGTGGACGCGGAGACCGAGGCGGTGGCTTCACCCGGAGGCAAGCCGTCGTCGGGCTCCGCATCTCGGAGGCCTCGTTGCAGCGGATCGAGTCCGGTTCCCTCAACTTTCGTAACGTAGGTGACCTGCGCAAACTCCTCGACAAGTACGGCGTCACCGACGAGGAGGTCATCGAGTCGCTGATCAACCTCAACAAAGACTCCAACCAGCAGGACTGGTTGACGCAGTACCGGGGGCTGATGCCTGCGGGGATGCCGGGGTTCGTGGGGCTGGAACCGGAAGCGCGAGCGATGAAGGCATACCACCCGACGGTCGTCCACGGCCTGTTGCAGACCGAGCGCTACGCCTTGGCGACTCACGAGTTGCACAAGCCGATCGAGGAGTACACGACGGAGTTCATCCGCAGCAGCGTCGAGCTACGGATGAAGCGCCAGGAGATCCTCACCCGGGAGGACCCGGTCAGGCTTCACGTGATCCTCGGCGAGGCCGCTCTGAGGTACCCCGTCGGAGGTCCTGAGGTGATGGACGAGCAGTTCTCGAAGATCGAGGAGATGTCGGGCTGGGACCACATCACCATCCAGGTGTTGCCGTTCCGTCGGAGTTACCGCTCCACCAACGACTTCTCCATCCTCGACTTCGGAAAGGATCTGCCCCCGCGAGTACAGGCCGACAGTGCCTGGGGTTCGGTGTCCACCTCGGACAAGCCCCGTGAAGTGGACCGCTTTCACCGCAGGTTCGACGTCATGGCAGCATCGGCATTGCCCCCCGATGTCACACCCGAATTCCTGCACCGACTAAGAGGAGAGCTGTAGGGCCATGAACCCGCGCCGCATCGCAACCGAACTCGCACCCGACCACGACTGGTTCAAGTCCTCCTACAGTGACCCCGGCCAGAACTGCGTCGAAGTGGCCCCCCTCCACCCCCACATCGGCGTCCGCGACTCCAAGGACCCCCACGGCCCCGCCCTCCTCCTCCCTTTCCACGCCTGGGCGGAGTTCATCGGGCACGTTGCCGGGGCCGCGGAGTAGTCGGGATCGTCCCACCACGAGGCGCCCCCGCCGGACTGGATCGCCGGCCGGGCGGGGGCCCTCCCACCAGGCTCCGCTCGGGGCTGTCGGATGCGAGAGTGGAGGAGCGCCGTGGGGGTCCGCAGGACAGCGAAGGGCGTCGGTGACTTTCTGATCGACATGGTGGGAGAAGCCCTCACCGAGGCGATCCTCAGCCTGCTCGCCTGCGCCCTGCTCGGCTGCCTGGCCCTGACCGCCTACCTGAGCTGGTCCTTCGGCCCGCGCTTCACCATCGCGGGGGCCGGGCTGCTCGGTTTCTTCCTCGTCCACGTGCCTGGCAGATCTTCCGTGATCCCACGAAGGGCCGCCGTCGGGGCCTCGCCGCCCTGACCGCTGCCGGCTTCACCGTGGCCGCCATGACAGCCCTCTTCCTGCTGGCCCACGGCACAGGGTGCGACTGCCTGTGAGGCCGCCCGGCTCCATGCGCTCGGCCTGCCCGTGCGACGCGCGGCGGCCGGACGAACGCTCGGCCACCGCAGGACCGGGGCCGGTCCGCGGTGGCTGTCCCGGGAACGCGTGACTCGTGGAAGGCGCCGATCCGGGGCAGGGCGCGGGTCCCGTCATGATGATCCCGTCCCGCTACAGCCTCGCCCGCTTCAACGCCATGTGCAGCAGCAGCCGGTCCTCGCCGTCGTCCAGGTCCAGGCCCGTCAGCTGTTCCACGCGGTTGAGCCGGTAGTAGAGGGTCTGGCGGTGGATGCCCAGCTCCGCGGCCGTGCGGCCCGCCTGGCCCGCGCAGTCCAGGTAGACCTCGGCGGTGCGGGCCAGCTCGCGGTGGGCGGGGGAGAGGAGGGGGCCGGCCGCCGGGTCCTGCCCGGACTCCGGGGGGAGCGCGGTCAGCAGGCGGTACGGCCCGATGCCCCGCCACTGTGCGATCGGCCCGAGGTGCCGTTCGGCGAGCGCCGCCTGTGCCGCGGCGCGCGCCTCCTGCCAGACCGTGCCCAGCTCGGCCAGCCCGACCCGGGGGTCCCCGATACCGGCGGCGGGCCCGCCGAACCCGGCCGTGTACCGGCCCGCCCCGGCGACTCCCGCGGCGACCGCCGCGGCCACCGCCGCCCCGGCCCCGCGCGGTACCGCCCCGCGCGCCCTGCCGCCCGAAGCTCCCTCCGCCCCGGCGCCGGAACCCGCCGGCCCCGGGCTCCCCTCCGTCGTGGCCCCCGGCCCGCCGGGCGGCCCCAGGGCTCCCCAGGCCGTCTCCGCCTCCTCCAGCAACCGGCCCGCCGCCGCCGACGCCGGTGCCGCCACCGCCGTGGAGCGGAGCCGCACCAGTACCGCGAGGCTCTGGGACGCCGCTCCCCAGGGAACCGTGCACAGGGCCGCCGCGTGCGGGACGGAGCGGGCGGACGGGGCGTCGTCGGGGTCGGGGGAGGGCCAGGGGGCGACGCAGACCAGGGTGTGCGGGCCGTCCGCGCGGGGGCCGAGCGCCGTGCGCAGGTCGGCCACCGCCATGTCCCGCTGCCAGCCGCCCTCCGCCGTGAGGACCGCCCGCAGCTCCCGGCTCAGACCCGCCCCGGCCTCCGCCTCGTCCGCCAGCAGCGCGCCGATCCGGCCGGCCACCCGCATCGCCGCCGCCAGTTGGTCGTCCGTCGGCCCGGTCTCGCCCTCCAGGAGCCAGACGTAGCCGACGACGACGCCCCGGTGCCGCACGGGCAGGCAGATCCGGCCGCGGTAGACCCCGGCCTCGGGGCTCGGCGGGATGCGGACCGGGCCGGTGGCGCGGGTGATGCCGAAGCCCTCGAACCAGGCGCGCACGCCCGCCGTGGAGCGCCGGGTCAGGATCGAGCGGGTGCGCACCGGGTCCAGCGCCGAGGCGTCCAGCTCGTCGTCGCTGTCGTACGTGCCGAAGGCGAGCAGCTCGAAGTCGCGGTTCTCCAGGGTCGCGGGCGCGCCCAGCAGCTCCGAGATCTCGTCCACCAGTTCCTGGTAGTCACCCTTGTAATCCGCCGCCACCCGGGCATTCTCCCCCATTTTCCGGCCATCTTCATACAGATGTCTGAGATCCCGGGCACGGATGCGTGACAGCTGTCGATGGCCGACGATCAAAGGGATCCGTAGGTTTCGCGGTGGTTCTCCGTGCCGTACCCGAATCGTCGGGTGATGGCCTCTTTGGTGCTTGTCTGTGGAGGTGCCCCGTGCTGGGTCCCGTGATTCTCGCCGCGTCGCGCAGCGACCGGATGCGTCGCCTGATCTCGGCGGCCCCCGTGACCAAGCAGGTCGTCGACCGCTTCATCCCCGGTGAGACGGTGTCCGACATCGTCCCGATCATCAAGGACCTGACGGGCAAGGGCCTCCAGCTGACGATGGACGTCGTCGGCGAGGACATCACCACCCCCGAGCAGGCCGCGCACGCCCGCGACGCCTACCTCGCGCTGATCGACCGCCTCAAGGACCTGGAGCTCGGCGAGAAGGTCGAGATGTCCGTGAAGCTGTCGATGTTCGGGCAGGCGCTGGAGGGCGGGCACGAGCTCGCGCTCGCCAACGTCCGCCCCGTCGTCGAGGCCGCCGCCGCCATCGGTACGACGGTCACGCTGGACGCCGAGGACCACACCACCCTCGACTCGATGTTCGCCATCCACGAGGAGCTGCGGAAGGACCACCCGCAGACCGGCTGCGTCATCCAGGCGTACCTGTTCCGCACCGAGGCCGACGCCAGGCGGCTCGCCGAGGCCGGCAGCCGGGTCCGCCTGGTCAAGGGCGCCTACAAGGAGCCCGCCGAGGTCGCCTACCAGCAGAAGCACGAGATCGACAAGGCCTACGTGCGCATCCTGAGGACGCTGATGGAGGGCGAGGGCTACCCGATGATCGGGTCCCACGACCCGCGTCTGATCTCCATCGCGCAGGAGCTCGCCCACAAGGCCGGTCGTAAGCTCGACGAGTACGAGTTCCAGATGCTGTACGGCATCCGCGGCGACGAGCACCTGCGGCTGGCCGCAGAGGGCCACCGCATGCGCGTCTACACGGCGTACGGCACCGACTGGTACGGCTATTTCATGCGCCGTCTGGCGGAGAAGCCGGCGAACCTGCGTTTCTTCCTCCGGTCGATGGTCAGCAAGGGCTGAGTCCCACCACCCGCTCACGTACAAGGAGTTCGGATCTCATGGACGCTGTGACCCAGGTCCCCACCCCCGTCAACGAGCCGGTGCACGGCTATGCCCCCGGCTCGCCCGAGCGCGCCCGCCTGGAGGCCAAGCTCAAGGAGCTGGCCGAGAACCCGGTCGAGCTGCCGATGACCATCGGCGGCGAGAAGCGCCTCGGCGGCGGCGAGCCGTTCGAGGTCGTGCAGCCGCACAACCACAAGGCCGTCCTCGGCACCGGCCGCCACGCCACCCGGCAGGACGCCCAGGACGCCATCGACGCGGCCCTGGCCGCCGCCCCGGCCTGGCGTGCGATGGCCTTCGACGACCGCGCCGCGATCATCCTGCGCGCCGCCGAGCTGCTGTCCGGCCCCTGGCGCGAGACGATCGCCGCCTCCACCATGCTCGGCCAGTCCAAGACGGCCCAGCAGGCGGAGATCGACAGCCCCTGCGAGCTGGTCGACTTCTGGCGCTTCAACGTGCACTACGCCCGCGACATCCTCGCCGAGCAGCCCCCGGCGAACTCCCCGGGCGTGTGGAACCGCATGGACCACCGCCCGCTGGAGGGCTTCGTCTACGCGATCACGCCGTTCAACTTCTCGGCGATCGCGGCGAACCTGCCCACCGCCCCCGCCCTGATGGGCAACGTGGTGGTCTGGAAGCCGTCCCCGACGCAGACGCACGCCGCCGTGCTGCTCATGCGGCTCCTGGAGGAGGCCGGTCTGCCCAAGGGCGTCATCAACCTCGTCACGGGCGACGGCATCGAGGTCTCCGAGGTCGCCCTGGCCCACCGCGACCTCGCGGGCATCCACTTCACCGGTTCGACCAAGACCTTCCAGTACCTGTGGAAGACGGTCGGCAACAACATCGAGAAGTACCGCTCGTACCCGCGTCTGGTCGGCGAGACCGGCGGCAAGGACTTCCTGGTCGCCCACCCGAGCGCCGACCGCGCGGTCCTGAAGACCGCCCTGACCCGCGGTGCCTTCGAGTACCAGGGCCAGAAGTGCAGCGCCACCTCCCGCGCGTACATCCCGGCCTCCATCTGGAACGCCGGCTTCAAGGAGGAGTTCGCGGCCGAGGTCGACTACCTCACCATGGGTGACGTGACGGACCTGTCCAACTTCATCGGTGCCGTCATCGACGACCGCTCCTTCGCCAAGAACAAGGCCGCGATCGATCGCGCCAAGGCCGACGCGAGCTGCACGATCGTCGCCGGCGGCACGTACGACGACTCGGTCGGCTACTTCGTGCGCCCGACCGTCATCGAGTGCTCCGACCCGGAGAACGAGGTCTTCACGACCGAGTACTTCGGCCCGATCCTCGCCGTGCACGTCTATGAGGACGACAAGTACGACGAGATGCTGACCCAGATGGAGTCGGTCTCCGACTACGCCCTCACCGGCGCGGTCATCGCGAACGACCGCGCCGCGGCCGCGTACACGATGGAGAAGCTCCGCTTCGCCGCGGGCAACTTCTACATCAACGACAAGTCGACCGGCGCCGTGGTCGGCCAGCAGCCCTTCGGCGGCGGCCGCGCCTCCGGCACCAACGACAAGGCCGGTGCCCCCCAGAACCTGATGCGCTGGACCCTGACCCGCGCCATCAAGGAGACCCTGGTCCCGCCGACCGACTACACGTACCCGCACATGGGCTGACCCTCGCCCTGACCCGAACGACGGGCCGGGAAGCCTGACCCCCGAGCAGGCTTCCCGGCCCGTTTCCAATGCCCGGCGCCCGCCGACGACCCGGCGTCGGCGACGGACCCGGCCCGGCGTCAATTCGTCCGGCGCACCAGGATCTTGACCGTGTTCCCGCCCCGCCGGGCACCCGGACCCGCGCGCCCCGCCGCTCGTCGACTGGGCCGAGAACTGCGGCTCCCGCACCCGGGACTGGTGGGCCGCCCAGGACTGGCTGCCGGCCGCCACCGTCCGGGCCGAGGACGACGGGGCGGTGCTGTTCATGGTGGGCAGCGGCCTCGGCATGCCCGTCATGCCCGCGCTGTCCCTCACCGGTGCGCCGCCCTCGGTGGAGATCGCGGGCCTCGGCCCGGACCGCCCGTACCGACGCGTCGGCTACGTCACCACCCCGGAGCTGGCCGACACCACCGCCGTCCGCGCCCTGATCCGGACCCCGCGCTCGCTGGAGGGGCCCGGTGGGTCCCGAGGGTCCCGAAGCCTCGGAGAGCCCGCACTCGAACGCACGTAGCCGCAGGTCAGAGCGGTTCGCGGTGATCCGCCGTCTCAGATAGTAGGAAGTCCGAGTAATTGTGCAGACAGACGCGGGCCGCTCCCTTAGCTTGGAAGAAGCCGAACGTCTCGCTCGATCCAGCGAATGGCGGTCGTGAGCCGGATCCGTGCAGGCAACCCCTGCGGCCGGTGCTCCCCGCCCTCCGGCGTCTCGAACACCCCCCTCACCGCCGTACTCCCTTCATGCCGAGGAGTCGATTTCCATGGCCGAGACGACCGTCCGCCGCCGCGTCCGCCACGTGCCCAGCACCGGCGAGTCCGACCGCAAGAACGCCGCCGCCGCCCTCCAGCGCGCCCTCGACCGCCGGGACAACGGCGGACAGACCGGCCACTGAGCCGTCCGCCGTACCGCCTTTCGAGCCGCTCACCCCACACGGGCCGTCCGGATGTCGGACGGCCCGTGTCATTAGCTGGGACGAGGGGTAGGGTGCCCGCATGTCTCGCAGCATCAATCTCGCAGTGATCCCCGGTGACGGCATCGGCCAGGAGGTCGTGGCCGAGGGTCTGAAGGTCCTCTCCGCCGTGCTTCCGCAGGATGTGAAGCTGGAGACCCAGGACTACGACTTCGGCGCCAAGCGCTACCACGCCACCGGTGAGACCCTCACCGACGCGGACCTCGCGCAGCTGAAGCGGCACGACGCCATCCTGCTCGGCGCCATCGGCGACCCGTCGGTGCCCTCCGGCGTCCTGGAGCGCGGCTTCCTGCTCAAGCTCCGCTTCGCCTTCGACCACCACGTCAACCTGCGGCCGAGCAAACTGCTGCCGGGCGTGTCCACCCCGCTCGCCGGGCAGCCGGAGATCGACTTCGTCGTCGTCCGCGAGGGCACGGAAGGCCCGTACACCGGCAACGGCGGCACCATCCGCAAGGGCACCCCGCACGAGGTCGCCACCGAGGTGTCGGTCAACACGGCCTACGGCGTCGAGCGCGTCGTCCGTGACGCCTTCGCCCGCGCCCAGGCCCGCCCGCGCAAGAAGCTGACGCTGGTGCACAAGAACAACGTGCTGACCTTCGCCGGCCACCTGTGGACCGACACCTTCAACCGGGTCGCCCAGGAGTTCCCCGAGGTCGGCACCGACTACCTGCACGTCGACGCGGCCACGATCTTCCTGGTCACCCAGCCCGAGCGCTTCGACGTGATCGTCACCGACAACCTCTTCGGCGACATCATCACCGACCTCGCCGCGGCCGTCTCCGGCGGCATCGGCGTGGCCGCCTCCGGGAACATCAACCCGGGCCGCGAGTTCCCGTCCATGTTCGAGCCGGTGCACGGCTCGGCGCCGGACATCGCCGGCCAGGGCAAGGCCGACCCGACGGCCACGGTCCTCTCCGTCGCCCTGCTGCTGCGTCACCTCGGCTACGACGCCGAGGCCGACCGCATCGACGCGGCGGTCGCCGCCGACCTCACCGAGCGCGCGGACAAGCCCGCCCGGAGCACCTCCGAGATCGGCGACGCGGTCGCCTCCCGAGTAGCCGGCTGACCCGGCGCTCCATTCGGAAGAAGCCGCCGGGTCGCACGACCGCCCGGCGGCTTCCGCATGTCTCCGCCGGGTGAAACGATCGCCCCCGGGCCGCCACCACGACCCCTGGGCCGCCGCCACCCGATTCCATCGGCCGGGGCCCGCGCGCGATAATCGAACGCGGAGCCGCGGTATGAGGGAAAGCTCGGACGTCCGAGCACCGGTCCCCAGCCGGTGCCGACGTGAGCGCGGCCCGTCACGACAACCGGTGAAGGACAATCACTCATGACGACGCCCACGATCGAGCTCAAGCCCTCCGCCAGTCCCCTCGCCGCCGCCGAGCGCGAGGCGATCCTGGCCAATCCCGGGTTCGGCCGCCACTTCACCGACCACATGGTGACGATCCGGTGGACCGAGGGCCGCGGCTGGCACGACGCCCAGCTCGTGCCGTACGGCCCGCTCTCCCTCGACCCCTCCACCCATGTGCTGCACTACGGCCAGGAGATCTTCGAAGGGCTGAAGGCGTACCGCCAGCCCGACGGCTCGATCGCGCTGTTCCGTCCCGAGGCCAACGCCCGCCGCTTCCGCACCTCCGCCCGCCGCATGGCCATGGCCGAGCTGCCCGAGGAACTGTTCATCGCCGCCCTGGACGCGCTGCTCGTCCAGGACGCCGACTGGGTCCCGGCGCACGGCGGCGAGGCGGCCCTCTACCTGCGCCCCTTCATGATCGCCACGGAGGCCGCGCTCGGCGTGCACCCGGCCAACGAGTACATGTTCCTGCTCATCGCCTCGCCCTCCGGCGCCTACTTCTCCGGTGGCGTCAAGCCGGTCACCATCTGGGTCGCCGAGGACCACGTCCGCGCCGTGCCCGGCGGCACCGGTGACGCCAAGACCGGCGGCAACTACGCCGCCTCCCTGCTCCCGCAGGCCGAGGCCGCGGCCCACGGCTGCGACCAGGTCGTCTACCTCGACGCGGTCACCCGCACCAAGGTGGAGGAGAGCGGCAGCATGAACGTCGCCTTCGTCTACGGCGACAGGATCGTCACGCCGGCCCTGACCGGCTCCATCCTGGAGGGCATCACCCGCGACTCCCTCCTCCAGGTCGCCCGTGACCTCGGCTACCAGGCCGAGGAGGGCGTGGTCACCCTGGAACAGTGGCGCGCGGACGCGGCCTCCGGCGCGCTGACCGAGGTCTTCGCCTGCGGCACCGCCGCGGTGGTCACCCCGATCGGCCACGTGAAGACCAAGACCGACGCGTGGACCCACGGCGACGGCGCCCCCGGCGAGGTCACCATGCGCCTGCGCGAGGCCCTGCTCGGCGTCCAGCGGGGCATGACCGAGGACAAGCACGGCTGGATGCACAGGATCGGCTGACGCTCGGGCACCCTCGCGCAGGGCCGCCGCGGATTCCCTCCAGGGGGATCACGGCGGCCCTGCGCGTTTTTGGAGCGGTGTTCGATCCGTCACAAGCCCATCGCTCGGTGGGGCCTTTCCGTGCCCGGACTCTCCGTTTAGAGTGCTGCTCTAAAGCTTAGAGCGTCGCTCTAAAAGGTTGACGAGAGGGAGGCCCGCGCCGTGCGACTGACCCCCACGGAACGTGACCGGCTGCTGCTCTTCGGCGCCGCCGAGCTGGCCCGAGCCCGCCGCGCCCGCGGCCTCAGGCTGAACGTGCCGGAGGCGACCGCGCTGATCGCGGACACCGTCTGCGAGGCCGCCCGGGACGGCAGGCGGCTCGCGGAGGCCGTCGAGGCGGCGCGCGGCGTCCTCGGGCCCGCGGACGTGCTGCCCGGGGTCGCCGACGTGGTGACCGAGGTGATGGTCGAGGCCGTCTTCGACGACGGCTCCCGGCTCGCGGTGGTCTCCGACCCCATCGGCGGCGGCCTGGGCACGGACGCCCCGGGCGCGCTGCTGCCCGGCCCCGCGCACGCCGACCCGGAGCCGGCGCTCCGGCTCACCGTGACCAACACCGCGGCCGTACCGGTCTCCGTCACCTCCCACTTCCACTTCTTCGAGGCCAACCCGCGCCTCGACTTCGACCGCGCGGCCGCCTACGGCATGCGGCTCGCCGTGCCCGCCGGATCCTCCGTGCGCTTCGGGCCGGGCGAGAGCGAGGAGGTCGGCCTGGTGCCGATCGGCGGCGAGCGGATCGCCATCGGCTTCGCCGGGCTGGTCGACGGACCGCTGGACGCGCCGGGCGCGCGGGCGGAGGCGCTGCGCAGGGCCGCGGCCTGCGGATATCTGGGGGTAACGAGCGACGAGGAGAAGGGGCAGGACCGATGAGCCGTTCCAAGGGGCGCGAGGTCAGCCGGGCGATCCACGTCGACCCGGGCGCCTACGCCGCCACCCACGGGCCCCGCGCGGGCGACCGCGTCCGCCTCGGCGACTCGGGCCTGACCGTCCGCGTGGAGTCCGACGCCCAGCGCCACGGGGACGAGTTCCTCGCCGGGTTCGGCAAGACGGCCCGCGACGGGCTGCACCTCAAGGCCGCCGCCGTGCGCGAGACCTGCGACGTCGTGATCAGCAACGTCGTGGTGATCGACGCGGTGCAGGGCATCCGCAAGGTGTCCATCGGCATCCGCGAGGGCCGCATCAGCGCGATCGGCCGCGCGGGCAACCCGGACACCCTCGACGGCGTGGACGTCGTGGTCGGCACCGGCACCTCGATCGTCTCCGGCGAGGGCCTGATCGCCACCGCCGGTGCCGTGGACACCCATGTCCATCTGCTGTCGCCGCGCATCATGGAGGCCTCCCTCGCCTCCGGCGTGACCACCGTCATCGGGCAGGAGTTCGGCCCGGTGTGGGGTGTCGGCGTCAACTCCCCCTGGGCGCTGCGGCACGCCTTCGGCGCCTTCGACGCCTGGCCGGTCAACATCGGCTTCCTGGGCCGGGGTTCGTCCTCGCACGAGGCGCCGCTGATCGAGGCGCTGGCCGAGGGCGGCGCGAGCGGCTTCAAGGTGCACGAGGACATGGGCGCCCACACCCGCGCCCTGGACACCGCGCTGCGGGTGGCCGAGGAGCACGACGTCCAGGTCGCCCTGCACAGCGACGGGTTGAACGAGTGCCTCTCGGTCGAGGACACCCTCAGGGTGCTGGAGGGCCGCACCATCCACGCCTTCCACATCGAGGGCTGCGGCGGCGGCCACGTCCCCAACGTGCTCAAGATGGCCGGGGTGCCGAACGTCATCGGCTCCTCCACCAACCCCACCCTGCCCTTCGGCCGGGACGCGGTCGCCGAGCACTACGGCATGATCGTCTCCGTCCACGACCTCAAGCCCGAACTGCCCGGCGACGCGGCCATGGCCCGCGACCGCATCCGGGCCGGCACCATGGGCGCCGAGGACGTGCTGCACGACCTGGGCGCGATCGGCATCACCTCCTCCGACGCCCAGGGCATGGGCCGCGCGGGCGAGACGGTACGGCGCACCTTCGCCATGGCCGGCAAGATGAAGGCCGAGCTGGGCCCGCTGGAGGGCGACGGCGAGGGCGACGACAACGCCCGCGTGCTGCGCTACATGGCCAAGCTGACCATCAACCCCGCGATCGCGCACGGCCTTTCGCACGAGGTCGGCTCCATCGAGGTCGGCAAGCTCGCGGACATCGTGCTCTGGCGCCCCGAGTACTTCGGCGCCAAGCCGCAGCTCGTCCTCAAGTCCGGCTTCCCCGCGTACGGCGTCGTCGGCGACCCCAACGCGGCCACCGACACCTGCGAACCCCTCGTACTGGGACCGCAGTTCGGGGCGTACGGCGCGACGGCGGCCGACCTCTCGGTGGCGTTCGTCGCGCGGGCGGCCGCGGACCAGGGCAACGACACCATGCCGACGCGCCGCCGCCGGGTCGCCGTGCGCGGCACCCGCGGCATCGGCCCCGCCGACCTGCGGCTGAACGCCCGTACCGGAGCGGTCGACGTCGACCAGCGCACCGGCCTGGTCACCCTCGACGGCGACCCGCTGCGCTCGGAGCCGGCCGACTCCGTCTCCCTCAACCGCCTCTACTTCCTGTGACCTCCGGACCCCTCCTGTGAACCCCGAACGGACCCCCAGATGAGCACCCCTGCCGCCGACGGCTTCCGCATGCCCGCCGAGTGGACCCCGCACGAGCGCACCTGGATGGCGTGGCCGGGCCCCAACCCCACCTTCGACGACGCCGACGACCTCGCCGCCTCCCGGCACGCCTGGGCCTCGGTCGCCCGCGCCGTCCGCCGCTTCGAACCGGTGACCGTGGTCTGCGGTCCCGGCACTTCGGCCGAGGCACGGGAGCTGCTCGGGCCGGACGTCGACCTCGTGGAGCGCGAGCTGGACGACGCCTGGATGCGGGACATCGGGCCCACCTTCCTGACCGACGGCCGGGGCGGACTGGCGGCCGTGGACTGGACGTTCAACGGCTGGGGCGCCCAGGACTGGGCCCGCTGGGAGCACGACGCGAAGATCGGCGGGCACGTCGCCGACCTCGCGGGCGCCCGGACGTACGCCTCGGCGCTGGTCAACGAGGGCGGCGGCATCCATGTCGACGGCGAGGGCACGGTGCTGCTCACCGAGACCGTGCAGCTCGGCCCCGAGCGCAACCCGCACTGGACGCGGGAGCGGGTCGAGGCGGAGATCCACGCCCACCTCGGCACCAGCAAGGCCATCTGGCTGCCGCGCGGCCTGACCGCCGACTATCCGCCGTACGGGTTCGGCACCCTCGGCCACGTCGACATCGTCGCCGCCTTCGCCCGCCCCGGTGTCGTGCTCGCCCATCACCAGCCGGACCCGGCCCACCCCGACCACGAGGTCGGCAAGGAGATCATCGGCCTCCTCAGGTCCTCGACCGACGCCCAGGGCCGTCCACTGGAGGTCGTCGAGGTCCCCGCGCCGACCGTCCTGGAGGCCGACGGCCACTGGGCCGACTACTCCTACATCAACCACTACCTCTGCAACGACGGCGTCGTCCTGTGCGCCTTCGACGACCCCCGCGACGAGACGGCCGCCGCCATCTTCCGCCGCCTCTTCCCCGAGCGCACCGTCACCCTGGTCGACGCCCGCCGGATCTTCGCGGCCGGGGGCGGCATCCACTGCATCACCCAGCAGCAGCCGCGGTCCCGCCGCCCTTGACCTCAAGTCCGCTTCAGGTCGGAGGCTGAGCACATGACCACACAGACGGATCAGTCGGAGATCACCACGCTCGTGGACCGGTACTTCCGGGCGCTGGACGCGCGGGAGTTCACGCCCGGCTGGGCGGACGCCTTCCTCGCCCCGGACGCCCGGATGGAGACCCCGCTCGGGACGTCCGAGGGCGCGGCGGCCGTGCGGGCGACCGAGGAGGCGCTCGGACGGTACGACCGCACCCAGCACCTCGCCTCGGGCATCGTCGCCGACACGGACGCCGGTACGGCGCGGGCCTCCTGGAACGCCCTGATGGTCCACGTCCGTCACGACGCCACGCTGTTCCAGGTGGGCGGGGTCTTCGAGGCGGAGCTCGCACGCACCGGTGACGGCTGGCGGTTCGCCCGGATGGCCGTCCGGGCGGTCTGGACGCAGGGACGGCCGCCCGGGGGAGTGGGGGAGGCCCCCGCCCGGCAGCCGTCGGCGCCTCGGGTCGGGTAGAACATACGGGTGAACGTCCTGGTCCGTGCGGGCTGCACGGTGGCGGGCCTGCCCGCCGAGTGCCACGGCCCGTACAAGACCCATGTCCCGCCCGCCGCCGTACGCCTGGTGACCCCATGACCGAGAGTTCCGCGCCGCGCCGGCGCACCCCCGCCCCGCCCCGCGAGGAGCTGCTCGCCGCGGCCATGGGCATGATCGCCGAGCGCGGTCTGGAGAAGCTCACCATGGCGGCGCTCGGCCGCGAGGTCGGGATGAGCAGCGGGCACCTCCTCTACTACTTCCGCTCCAAGGACGAACTGCTGCTCCAGACCCTGGAGTGGAGCGAGGGCCGGCTCGGGGCGGCGCGCGGCCGGCTGCTGGCGGGGGAGGGCCCGGCCCGGGAGCGGCTGGCGGCGTACGTCGACCTGTACGTGCCCGACGGCCACCGCGATCCGCACTGGACCCTGTGGCTGGAGGTCTGGAACCGCTCCCAGAACGCCGACGACGACGCGCGCGCCCGCCAGGCCGCGATCGAGGGGGCGTGGCACCGGGACCTCGTCGCCCTGATCGCGGAGGGCGTCTCGCGGGGGGAGTTCCGGGAGGTGGACGCGGACCGCTTCGCGACCCGGACGCGTGCGCTGCTCGACGGGTTCTCGATCCAGGTCGCCATCGGGTTGCGAGGGATTTCGCGGGAGCAAGTGCTGGCGCATGTGAGGGAGTTCGTCGAGGACGGTCTGATCGCCCGGTCGTCGTAGGGGTGCGGCCCGCGCCCGCGGTCCCCCGCGCCCCTGCGGGGCGCGTCGTCCGATCAGCTCGCGGGCAGGTCGGGTTCTTCATGCGGCCCGTCGGCGGATGGCTGCTGGGGCGGGCCGGCGACCGCAGGGGCCGCAAGGCGGCGCTGACGCTGACCGTCACGCTGATGTCGGCCCCGGCGGCGCTGATCGCCGTCGCGCCGTCGCGCCGACGTACGCGGTCGCCGGGTACGGCGGCGCCCTCGTCCTGCTCGTCGCCCGGCTGCTCCAGGGCCTGTCGGTGGGCGGCGAGTACGCGGCCGGCGCCACCTACCTCACCGAGGCCACCGACCCGGGCAGGCGCGGCTTCGCCTCCGGCTTCCAGTACGTGTCCGTGACCGCCGGCCAGATCGTCGGCCTCGGCCTCCAGATCATCCTCCAGCGCACCATGTCCGACTCGGCCCTGCACAGCTACGGCTGGCGCATCCCCTTCGTCGTCGGTGCCCTCGGCGCGGCCGTCGTCTTCCACCTGCGCCGCGACATGCCGGAGAGCGAGGTGTACGACGAGGACACCTCGGCCGCCGAGGAGCGCGGCGGCCTGCGCGCCCTGGGCGGTACCGGCGCGAGGCATTCCTCGTATCGCGCTCACCGCGGGCGGCACGGTCGCGTACTACACGTACACCACCTGTCCGACCAGGTACCTCTCCAACTCGGCGGGCCTGGCCGAGGACACCGCGACCCTCGTCTCCTTCACCGCGCTGATCGTCTTCGCCGCGCTCCAGCCGCTCGCCGGGGCCCTGTCCGACCGGATCGGGCGCCGGCCGCTGCTGATCACCTTCGCGGTCGGTTCCACCGTCCTGACCGTGCCGGTCGTGACCCTGCTCAAGCACGCCGGCGGCTACTGGCCCGCGCTCGGCCTCTCCTTGCTCGCGCTGGTGGCCGTCACCGGCTACACCTCGGTCAACGCCCGCGTGAAGGCCGAGCTGTTCCCCACGAGTGTCCGCTCCTTGGGCATCGCCCTCCCGTACACCCTCGCCAGCGCCCTCTTCGGCGACACCGCCGAATACATCGCGCTGTGGTTCAAGAAGGCCGGGATGGAGTCCGGTTTCTTCTGGTACGTGGCGGGCTGTGCGGCCGTTTCGCTCGTCGTGTATGTCACCATGCGGGAGACCGGGGACCTGGATCCGACCGGAACACGAGGGGCCGACGGAGTGGAGAAGTCCGCCGTGACGACCGCATCCTGAGACGGTCGGTGAGCCGGGGGCGTCGCTGTGCCAGACTTCCCCCGTGCTTACGTTCGCCACGATTATCGGCAACAGGCGCGCCGGTCCGCAGTGACCATCTCGTACGAAAAGGTACGGGTGGCCACCGTTCGTCCTCGACCCGCGCGCAGACCTCTCGCATCCGCGAGGGGTTTTTTCGTTTTACGGCCCACCTTCAGCCGTGAACCGAGCGCGAGGGAGTATTGGGGGGACGGTGGAGCCGGTCATTCCGGTAAGACCGAAGATCCACAACAGGAGCCTTGAGACCATGACCGAGACGGCACCCAGCGAGCTCGACGACTCGTTCCACGTCTTCGACACCACGCTGCGCGACGGCGCGCAGCGCGAGGGCATCAACCTCACCGTCGCGGACAAGCTCGCCATCGCCCGGCACCTGGACGACTTCGGCGTCGGCTTCATCGAGGGCGGCTGGCCCGGCGCGAACCCCCGCGACACCGAGTTCTTCGCCCGCGCCCGGAACGAGATCGAATTCCGTAACGCCCGGCTCGTCGCCTTCGGCGCCACCCGCCGCGCCGGTGCCAAGGCGGCCGACGACCCGCAGGTCAGGGCGCTGCTGGAGTCCGGTGCCCCGGTGATCACGCTGGTCGCCAAGTCGCACGACCGGCACGTCGAGATGGCGCTGCGCACCACCCTGGACGAGAACCTGGAGATGGTCCGCGACACCGTCTCCTACCTGTGCGAGCAGGGCCGCCGGGTCTTCGTGGACTGCGAGCACTTCTTCGACGGCTACCGCGCGAACCCCGAGTACGCCAAGGCCGTCGTACGCGCCGCCTCGGAGGCCGGGGCCGATGTGGTGGTGCTCTGTGACACGAACGGCGGCATGCTGCCCGCCCAGGTGCACGCCGTCGTCGCCACCGTGCTCGCCGACACCGGCGCCCGGCTCGGCATCCACGCCCAGGACGACACCGGCTGCGCGGTCGCCAACACGCTGGCCGCGGTCGACGGCGGCGCCACGCACGTGCAGTGCACCGCCAACGGCTACGGCGAGCGGGTCGGCAACGCGAACCTGTTCCCCGTGGTCGCCGCCCTGGAGCTGAAGTACGGCAAGAAGGTGCTGCCCGAGGGCCGGCTGCGGGAGATGACCCGGATCTCGCACGCCATCGCCGAGGTCGTCAACCTCACGCCGTCCACCCATCAGCCGTACGTGGGTGTCTCCGCGTTCGCGCACAAGGCCGGGCTGCACGCCTCCGCGATCAAGGTCGACCCGGACCTCTACCAGCACATCGATCCCGCGCTGGTCGGCAACACCATGCGGATGCTGGTCTCCGACATGGCGGGCCGCGCCTCCGTCGAGCTCAAGGGCAAGGAACTCGGCGTCGACCTCGGCGGCGACCGCGAGCTGATCGGGCGGGTGGTGGCCCGGGTCAAGGAGCGCGAGCTCAAGGGCTACACCTACGAGGCCGCCGACGCCTCCTTCGAGCTGCTGCTGCGCGGCGAGGCGGAGGGCAGGGCGCTGAAGTACTTCGACGTCGAGTCCTGGCGGGCGATCGCCGAGGACCGACCCGACGGCAGCCACGCCAACGAGGCCACGGTCAAGCTGTGGGCCAAGAGCGAGCGCATCGTCGCCACCGCCGAGGGCAACGGCCCGGTCCACGCCCTCGACCGCGCCCTGCGCGTCGCCCTGGAGAAGATCTACCCCCAGCTCGCCGCCCTCGAACTGGTCGACTACCGCGTCCGCATCCTGGAAGGCCGCCACGGCACCTCCAGCACCACCCGCGTCCTCATCTCGACCTCCGACGCCACCGGCGAGTGGTCCACGGTGGGCGTCGCGGACAACGTGATCGCCGCCTCCTGGCAGGCTCTGGAGGACGCCTACACGTACGGCCTGCTGCGCGCGGGAGTGGAGCCGGCGTAGCGGCTCTCGCGGGCACGAGGCGCCGGGCGCCCCGCCCCGACGGGGCTCAGGGCGCCCGCCAGATGTTGTCGAAGGCGGCGTTCTCGATCCGCCGGCGTTCCCGCACCGCCGTCAGCTCGGTGATCGCGTCGCCCACGGCGGCCAGGACGGTGAGGACCGCGTCGTCGGCGTCCTCGTTGCCGTCCGCGCGGTCCTCACCGATGCCCAGCGGGACGGCGAGGGCGGTCAGCACCGGCTCGTGGGACCACCAGCGGTCGGCCGCGTGGCGGCGGGCGGGGGTGTCGGGCCGGGGGGCGTCCCCGCCGAGCCGGGGCAGCCAGCGCCGGCGCTCCCCGGTGAGCTGACCGGAGCGGTCCAGGTCGTCCTGGTAGGCCGCGGCGAGCCCGCGGCCCCGGCGCCACAGCCAGTCCTCGACGCTCTCGTACGGCTCCGCGCGCACCAGAGCCGCGCCCGCCTCGTCCAGCATCCGGTCACCCGTGCCCAGCGACGCCCCCGGCACGATGCGCGCGCCGTCCAGGGTGAGCGCCCGCGTCCCGAGCAGGTCGACCAGCTCGGCCCCCGCGAGGGCCAGCGACAGATCGCCCTGCTCGACGGGGCGCGTGCCGGGGACGTCCACGCTGACGAGGAACAGGTCCTGCGGTGTGGTCATGAAGGGCTCCAGGTCGCCGGGGCGGCAGGGCGTCAGACGCGGCCCGGTCGTTCGGACGGGACTCCGGCGGACTGAGGTGAGACTCGTCCAGGACCGTAGCGGCAGCGTACCGAGCACCTTCTCACGCGGCTCGGCCTCGTCGCGGGCGCGCCACACACCGACGCCCCGCCGCTCGGCGAGCGACGGACCGGCCGGGGGACGAACCGGCCGGGGGACGGCGGACCCCCCTCACCGTCCCCCAGCCGGCCCTGGGCCGCTCGTCACCGAAGCCGCCGCTTCTGGTCGGCGGCGCCCGTGCAGGACCGGATCTGCGCGCGGGCCCCGTCGGCCGGGGAGTCGTCGGTGACGTCCAGGCACTTGTCCGCGGCGAGGTTCACGTCGCGGAGGTCTTGCCGGGCAGCGAGTGAGTGGCGTGCTGCGAGCCTCAGTCGATGGTGACGGTCCGGGCGGAGGAGGAGCCGTTGTAGGCGATCAGCGCCTTGCTGCCGTCCGGGTTGCGCCAGGCCACGTTGGGCACCGTGGTGGACGCGGTGGAGGCGATCCGCTGCGCGCCGGGCCGCACGAACTTGGTGAGCTGGCCCATGTCGTAGTACTCGACGGTGTAGTCCACGCTCCTGCTCCTGCCGTCCCCGTCGTGCACGGTGACCAGGCCGGTGCAGGTGCCGCAACCGCCGTTGTGCGGGCCCATGTCCTGGTCCACGGCCAGCGACCACTTGGTCACCGACTTCGCCCAGTTGCGGGTGTAGTCGACGATGTCCGCCATGTCCTCGTGCTGCTGGTCCGCGTTCCAGGTGCCCCCGGAGTGCTCGGTGCCGAAGGCGTCGAGCGACGGGTACTTGTCGTGGATCGTCGTCTGCTCGGAGACGTCACCGCCTAAGCCGTGCCAGGCGATGCCGCCGAAGTCGGGGTGCTCGCGGATCGCCGGATCGTCCACCGAAAGCGCGGCGTAGGAGTCGTAGCTGTCCCAGTTCCAGCCGTGTGCGAGGACCTTGGTGCTCAGGCCCGCGGACTGGAGCCGCGGCAGCAGGTCGGCTCGTTCTGCGGGGTCACGTACGAGACGTCGACGCCCTGGTCCCGGTACTCCTGGAGGTACTTGACGAAGTAGGACGCGTAGGCGCCGTAGTCCTCCGCCTTCAGCCGGCCCCCGTTCAGCGAGCCGCTGTCCTTCATCCAGGCCGGGGCCGTCCACGGCGAGGCCATCACGGTCAGCGAGGGGACCAGCTGGAGCGCCTGCCGGGTGAGCGGCACGACGTCCGCGAGGTCGTGCGCGATCGAGAACCTGCTCAGACTCGGGTCGGTCTGCCCGGCCGGGACGTCGTCGTACGTGCAGCCGTGGCGAGCGAGGTCCGATGCGCCCATCGGGTTGCGCAGGAAGGACAGGCCGATGCCGTCCGTCGGCGAGAACAGCTTGCGCATCGTCGCGTCCCGGGTCGCCTGGGACAGGGCGCCGCTGCTGCCGAACAGCCAGGCCGCGGTGTCGGTGAACGAGGCGCCGGTGAAGACATGGCGGCCGGCGGAGTCGTCGGTGGTGGTGAGCCACGCGGTGACCTGCTCACCGGCGGCATGGGCGGGAGGTACGGCCGCGGTGAATCCGGCGGCGGAGAGCAGCCCGGCCGGCAGCAGCCGGAGCGCGCGGTGGGATCTCCTCATGGTGCGTCGCCCTTCCTCTCGGGTCGACAGAGCGGGGATGAGCGGGGCGGAGCAACTGGTATGCGTTCTTCATGAGTTGATGAGGAGTCAATTAACTCACGCCATGAGCTAAGTCATGAGTGAGCCATGAGGGCCGAGGGAGGGTCCATGCCGAGGTCGAGAACCGCCCGGCTCGTGAGGGACCAAAGGGGGCGGCGGTCAGATCTCCGTGCCCGGTATCTCCATCGAGCCCACCCGCTCCAGCAGCGCCGCCGCCAGCGTCAGTACCCCCCGCTCCGTCTCGCCGAGTGTGCTCAGGGCCGCCGCGAGCCAGACGTCACGTTCGGCCATGTCCCGCTCCAGTGCCCGCCGGCCCGGTTCGGTCAGGCTCAGCACCGACTGCCGGCGGTCGCCCGCGTCCGGCTCCCGGGCGATCAGCCCCTCCGCCTCCAGGTCCGCGAACACCCGTGTCAGCGACTGCGGCCGCTGCCGCTCCCGTGCCGCGATCCGTCCCGGCGTGGCCGGGCCGTGCGCGTGCAGATGTCCCAGCACCGCGAGCTGGTTGGGGCTCAGGCCCCCCTCCCCGCGCTCCTGTCGCAGCCTCCGGTTGATCCGGACGACGGCACGACGGAGAGCGGCGGCATCGGCGAGATGATCCATGCGCGGATCGTACGCAGCTCCTTATCGAATTTCCGACTTACGGGCTCTGTTCTCGGACAGTGCGTCAGATACTGATACGCAGCGCTTATGAAGCAAACGGTGACGACGACGGCCGTCCCGCTCTTCCGTGCGGCCGCCTGTGGCTGGAGGGCGGGGCAGGACGGCACACGGACTCCGTGGTCCTCGCGGTGGTCCTCACCCTGACCCCGATGCGGGGCCGGTGGTCCGCCGGCCGGCTCGGCCCTCTTCACCGCGGGTCCCGCCCTCGCGATCCGGATCCGCCGCTACGGCCTCCGGGCTCGGTGGGCGCCCGGCGGGACCAGCACCCTCTCCCGGTCCTCGGGTACCACGGCCGGAACGCCACCGGCCGGCGGCCGGCCCCGCTGTCCGCGATCGCGGCCGGGGCTCACGCGTTCTTGATCGCGGAGACGTCGAAACGCAGCTTGATCTTGTCGGAGATCAGGACACCGCCCGTCTCCAGCGCGGCGTTCCAGGTCAGGCCCCACTCGGAACGCAGCAGCTCGGCCTTGCCCTCGAAGCCGGCCCGCTCGTTGCCGAACGGGTCCTTGGCGACGCCGTTGAACTCCAGGTCGACGGTGATGGGCCTGGTGACCCCGAGCAGGGAGAGGTCGCCGGTGATGCGGTAGTCCTCGCCGCCCAGGGACTCCGCCCCGGTGGAGCGGAAGGTCATGGTGGGGAACTCGTCGATCTTGAAGAAGTCGGCCGACTTCAGGTGGCCGTCGCGGTCGGCGTTGCCGGTGTCGATGCTCGCCATCGTGACGTCGAGCGTGGCGGTCGACTTGGCCGGATCCCGACCGTCGAGGTGGAGGCTGCCGGTGAAGTCCTGGAAGCCGCCGCGCACGTTGGTGACCATCGCGTGGCGGGCCACGAACTCGATCGTGGTGTGCGCGGGGTCGATCGTGTAGTCACCGGTCAGCGCGGCCAGATCGGGGCCGGTGCCCTGCGCGGGGGCGGCGGTCCTGTGGTCCTTGCGGCCGAAGATGCCCATGACGTCCTCCTGGAGCGATTCTGTTTAACGTTCAACGAATCTGACGCCTCAGACCGTAGCCCCATTCCGTTCGGTTTTCAACATGATGTGCAGTGTGATGCGTCGATCACTCGAAGTAACTATGCGCGTTCACCGAAAGATGCGCATACCGTGGGGAGGGGTCGCGGCCGAGGGCCGTCCGAGGGGTGGCGTCACTCCAGGGATGGCATGCGCGTTCCCACGAATGCGGGATGATCCGCGGGGGCGCGCTTGTGGAATCCCCACAACGGAAGCCGCCTCTGAGCAGTCGGAACGGCTGCACCTTGCCGTGGTTCTGTTCACTCGCACCAGGAAAACGGGCGTGAGACTGTACGGAGTCGACGGCTCGCTTTCCTTGGTGTCCTTCGTAAGGTCGCTACATGACCGTTTTGGAAGAGACGACGGGTGAGCCGACCGGCGAGCCGACGGACGCGCGCGGACGGGTCGCCGAACTGCACGACATCCGTGCGCAGGCCGTGGCCGGCCCGAGCGAGAAGGCGACCGCGGCGCAGCACGCCAAGGGCAAGCTGACGGCGCGGGAGCGGATCGAGCTGCTCCTGGACCCGGGTTCCTTCCAGGAGGTCGAGCAGCTGCGCCGGCACCGGGCGACCGGTTTCGGCCTGGAGGCGAAGAAGCCGTACACCGACGGTGTCATCACCGGCTGGGGCACGGTCGAGGGCCGTACGGTCTTCGTGTACGCCCATGACTTCCGTGTCTTCGGCGGCGCGCTGGGCGAGGCCCACGCCACCAAGATCCACAAGATCATGGACATGGCCATCGCGGCCGGCGCGCCCCTGGTCTCCCTGAACGACGGCGCGGGCGCCCGCATCCAGGAGGGCGTCAGCGCGCTCGCCGGGTACGGCGGCATCTTCCAGCGCAACACGAAGGCGTCGGGTGTCATCCCGCAGATCTCCGTGATGCTGGGCCCGTGCGCGGGCGGCGCGGCCTACTCGCCGGCCCTCACGGACTTCGTCTTCATGGTCCGCGAGACCTCGCAGATGTTCATCACCGGTCCCGACGTGGTCAAGGCGGTGACGGGTGAGGAGATCACCCAGAACGGCCTGGGCGGCGCGGACGTACACGCCGAGACCTCGGGCGTCTGCCACTTCGCGTACGACGACGAGGAGACGTGCATCGCCGAGGTGCGCTACCTCCTGTCGCTGCTGCCGCAGAACAACCGCGAGAACCCGCCGCGCGTGGAGTGCTCCGACCCGGCCGACCGCCGCTCGGACGTCCTGCTCGACCTGGTCCCGGCCGACGGCAACCGGCCGTACGACATGGCCAAGGTCATCGAGGAGATCGTCGACGACGGCGAGTACCTGGAGGTCCACGAGCGCTGGGCGCGCAACATCATCTGCGCGCTCGCCCGCATCGACGGCCAGGTGGTCGGCATCGTCGCCAACCAGCCGCAGGTCCTCGCGGGCGTACTGGACATCGAGGCGAGTGAAAAAGCTGCGCGCTTTGTCCAGATGTGTGACGCTTTCAATGTTCCGATCGTGACCTTCCTGGACGTTCCCGGGTTCCTCCCCGGCGTCGACCAGGAGCACGGCGGAATCATCCGGCACGGCGCGAAGCTGCTGTACGCCTACTGCAACGCCACCGTGCCGCGGATCTCGCTGATCCTGCGCAAGGCGTACGGAGGTGCCTACATCGTCATGGACTCCCAGTCGATCGGCGCCGACCTCACCTACGCCTGGCCCACCAACGAGATCGCCGTGATGGGCGCGGAAGGCGCGGCCAACGTCATCTTCCGCCGCCAGATCGCCGAGGCCGAGGACCCCGAGGCCATGCGGGCCCGCATGGTCAAGGAGTACAGGTCCGAGCTGATGCACCCCTATTACGCCGCCGAGCGCGGCCTGGTCGACGACGTCATCGACCCGGCCGAGACCCGCGAGGTGCTGGTGAAGTCGCTGGCGATGCTCCAGACCAAGCACGCCGACCTCCCGTCCCGCAAGCACGGCAACCCCCCGCAGTAACCGAGCGGACATCTCTCTTACGGAGACTGACACCCATGAGCACTGCCGACATCCGCGTCGAGAAGGGCCACGCCGACCCCGAGGAGGTCGCCGCCATCACGGCCGTCCTCCTCGCCCGCGCCGCCGCCCGCCCCGATCCGACCCGCCGCCGCCCGCACCCGAAGGCCGGCTGGCGCCGCCTCGACCGCGAGCCGGGCTTCCGCGCCCCGCACAGCTGGCACGGCTGAGGCGAGAAGACATGGCAGTGGGGCCCCTCCTCGGAGGGGCCCCACTGCCATGTCCGCGTGTTCCCATGCCCAGGTGCCCGTCCACACGCCGTCCGTGCGCCCCGAAGGGGCGCGGGGGAACCGCGCGGGCGGACAAGACTGCCCGTCGCGGTGTAGCACCGCGACGGGCAGCCGGGCAGCCGCGGTCGACTACCGCAGACGAGCCATCAGCGCGTGCTCGACCAGCGTGATGAGCGTCGACTTGGCGTCGGCCCGATGCCGTGCGTCCGTCGTGATGATCGGGGTGTCCGGACCGATCTGGAGCGCCTCGCGCACCTCTTCCGGGTTGTACGGCTGGTTGCCGTCGAAGCCGTTGAGGGCGATGACGAACGGCAGGCCGCTGTTCTCGAAGTAGTCCACGGCCGGGAAGCAGTCGGCGAGCCTGCGGGTGTCGACGAGGACCACGGCGCCGATCGCGCCGCGCACCAGGTCGTCCCACATGAACCAGAAGCGGTCCTGACCCGGCGTGCCGAACAGGTACAGGATGAGGTCCTGGTCGAGGGTGATACGGCCGAAGTCCATGGCCACCGTGGTGGTGGTCTTGTCCCCGGTGTGGGTGAGGTCGTCGATGCCGGCCGAAGCGGACGTCATCACGGCCTCTGTGCGCAGCGGGTTGATCTCCGAGACGGCGCCGACGAACGTGGTCTTGCCCACGCCGAAGCCGCCCGCCACCACGATCTTCGCCGAGGTGGTGGAGCGACTCTGAGAAACCGGCCCTCCGCTAGAGCTTGCGAAGTCCACTGAGCACCCTTTCGAGCAGTGTCACGTCTGGCTGGCCACCGGCGTTCTCGTCGCCGCCGGGCTGATGGATGGCGACCAGGCCCGCCTCCGCCAAGTCGGCGACGAGGATCCTGGCCACGCCGAGGGGGATCGTCAGCAGGGCCGAGATCTCGGCCACCGACTTGATCTCCCGGCAGAGATTGCAGATCCGCTGATGCTCGGGCAGTTGACCCTGCATCTGGTGCGGAGCAGCGGTGGTGTGCACCAGCGCCTCGATGGCGAGCTGGTAGCGCGGGCGGGTCCGGCCGCCGGTCATGGCGTACGGACGCACCAGGGGGTTGTTCGCCGCGGCCGGCGCCGGCTCGGGGCGGCGCTGCGGCTGGACCGGCTGGATGCGCGGGGCAGGCGGCTGGTCGTACGGCGAAGGGCCGGGACCCCCGGGCCGGTCGTACGGCGAGGGGCCGGGGCCCTGCGGGGCGTAGGGCTGCCGGTGGTGGGGCGCGGAGGGGAAGTCGTACGGGTTCGCCGAGCCGTCGCCGTGGCCCTGGGCAGGGCCGTACGACCAATTGCCCGAGGGCGAACCTCCTGGGGGTGTTGCCACTTTCTCCTCCTCCGACTGCGTCGGGCACCCATCCGTGTGGAGCCGCGTCCCGAAACCTTACGGCCCCGGGACACGAATACGCACCGTCCGATTACTAGTTGAGAAGGCTTCCCTGGAGCTCCGCGCGGAGATCCGGGGTGAGGACCGTGCCCGCGCGGTCCACCAGCAGGGCCATCTCGTACCCGATGAGGCCGATGTCCGCTTCCGGGTGGGCCAGGACCGCCAGGGACGATCCGTCCGAGACGGACATGATGAAGAGGAATCCCCGCTCCATCTCCACAACCGTCTGGTTGACACTGCCGCCCTCGAAGATGCGCGAGGCACCGGCGGTCAGCGAGGTCAGACCGGAGGCGACGGCGGCGAGCTGGTCGGCGCGGTCACGGGGGAAGCCTTCGGACATCGCCAGAAGGAGTCCGTCGGCGGAGACCACCACCGTGTGGGACACCCCCGGGGTGTTGTCCACGAAGTTGGTGATCAACCAGTTCAGGTTCTGTGCCGCCTGGCTCATCGGGCTCACACTAACGCTCCTGGTCGTAGGTGCTGTCAGGACCACTGTGTTGGTTCCCAGTGGCCTGGCCGTTCGTTTCGGTGCCTGCGCTGCGTCCTCGCTGGACGCCCCGGCGCAGGTTGCTCAGCCTGCCCCGGACGTCCTCCGGGGCGCGGGAGACCTGGGGGCCTCCCTGAGGGGTGGTTTCGGCGCTGCCCTCGACCAGGTTGGCCTTGGGTACCCGCCGCGGCAGACCGGAGGCGGTGACCCCGCCTGCCTTGGGTTTACGCAGCTGGGAAGCCTGCTGCCAGCGCTCGTCGTTCGCCGAACGCCAGTCGTCGTCTCCGTCGCCGTCGTCCGCTGCATGCCGTTCACCGTCACCGTTGTCCCTCGGTGCGGCGGCCGGCGTCTCCGGCTGCGCGGGGACCGCGCCGTCGAAACCGTTCTGGACGGCCCCCCGGCGGGGCAGCCCGGCGTCGGTCAGCGCGTGCGCTGCGGGAGCGCCCGCTCCGGGACTGTCGAAGCCTACGCGGTTCTGCTCACTCGCGTCGGCCGGCGCGGATTCCGTTTCCGGAGCGTAATGGGCCGGGTAGCCGTTCTGGTAGGCGCCCTGCTGCTGCCAGTCGCCCTGGTAGGCGGGCTCCGCATAGCCGCCGTGCGGGTAACCGCCGTTCTCCGGGTAGCCTTCCGCGCCCGGCAGTTCACCGTTCTGGGGGTAGTACTGCCCGTCGTAGGACCGCTCGTAGGACGCCGACGGCGTCTCCGCGTACGGCTCCTGGTACGCCTGCTCCTGGTACGCGGCCTCCTGGTAGGGAGTCTCCTCGTACGGCTGCCGCGGCTGCTCGGGGTAGCCGGAGTACTGCCCTTCGAACAGCGGCTCCGCGTAGGTCTCGCCGGTGTCCTGGCGCGGCTCGTCCGACTGCGGCTGGCCGTGGGTCTGCGCCTCCAGGGAGGCGCGGCGCCCCTCGCGGAGCAGTGAGCGGCCGACCGGGTCCAGGTCCCGGATGTCGTCCGGGACCTCGGTGTACTGGCTGTCGTCGAAGCCGAGTTCGGCGGCCGTGCGCAGCGGCTGCGCCTCCGGGCGCTCCGCCCGGAACTGCTGCTCCGGGATGATCTGCGAGACCGTGAACTCCTCGCGCTCCAGCGGGGTGTCGCCGCCACCGCCGTGCGTGATCGCGTCCGGCAGCATGACCAGCGAGGTGGTGCCGGCCTGCTCGCCCGAGGGGCGCAGCTGGACCCGGATGCCGTGCCGGTCGGACAGCCGGCCGACCACGAACAGGCCCATGCGCTGGGAGATCGCGGCGTCCACGGTCGGCGGGTTGGCCAGCTTGTGGTTGATGTCCGCGAAGTCCTCGGCGGTCAGGCCGATGCCCTTGTCGTGGATCTCGACCATGACACGGCCGTCGGGCAGTCGGGTCGCGGTGACCTTGACCTTGGTCTGCGGCGAGGAGAACGTGGTGGCGTTCTCCAGCAGCTCGGCCAGCAGGTGCACGAGGTCGGTGACCGCGCGGCCGTGGATCTCGGCGTCCGGGACACCGGACAGCTCGATGCGCTCGTACTGCTCCACCTCGGAGGAGGCGGCGCGCAGCACGTCGACCAGCGGCACCGGCTGGTCCCAGCGGCGGCCGGGCTCCTCGCCGGCGAGGACCAGGAGGTTCTCGCCGTTGCGGCGCATACGGGTGGCCAGGTGGTCCAGCTTGAAGAGGTTCTCCAGCTGGTCCGGGTCGGCCTCGTTGTTCTCCAGGTCGGTGATCAGGGTCAGCTGGCCCTCGATCAGCGACTGGTTGCGGCGCGACAGGTTGGTGAAGATCGCGTTGATGTTGCCTCGCAGCAGGGCCTGCTCGGCGGCGAGGCGGACGGCCTCGCGGTGCACCTGGTCGAAGGCGCGGGCTACCTCGCCGATCTCGTCCTTGGTGTGGATCGGGATCGGGGCCACCCGGGTGTCGACCCGGCCGGGGTCGGTGCGCGAGAGCTGGTCGACCAGCATCGGCAGGCGCTGCTCGGCGATACCGAAGGCCGCGTTGCGCAGCTGGCGCATCGAGCGGCTCATCTGCCGGGCGACCGCGCCGGCCAGGAGGAAGGCGAACAGCAGGGCGATGACCACGATGGTGCCGGTGATGATCGCGGAGGTGCGGGCGTCGTCGGCGATGCCGGACGCCTCGTTCACGGCCTTGTCGGCCATGTCCGCCTCGATCTTGCGGTACGCCTTGTACTTGAGGGTGTTGACCGCGAACCAGTTCTGGGCGCTGACACCGTTCGCGGCGAGCGCGTCACGGGTGGCCGGGCTGGTGTCCTTCATGGTGGCCAGCAACGAGACCATGGTGCTCGGGTTGCTCGGCGGCGGCACGTAGTTCGGGTCGTCCAGCTTGGCCTGCGCGGCCTCGGCCTTGGCGTCCTCCTGGACCTTCTTCTGCGCGGCGGCCAGGACCTGCGAGTCCTGCGCGGTGCCACCGCCCTGGTACTCCTCGATCGCGATGCGCTCAAGGTAGGCGTAGGAGGCCAGGGAGACCCGCTGGGTGGAGAGGTTGGGCGCGTCCGGACCCGGCTTGACCAGCAGGTGCATGCCGATGGAACGCTCCAGCGACAGCGCCGCCTTGGTCAGCGACATGGCGTAGACGGTACGGCCGTACGAGGTGATGTTGCCGGTGCCCAGACCGAGCTCGTTGGCGAACTCCATCAGCGGGTGGGCGACCTCGACGTACGCCTCCTCGGTCTGCACGCCGGTGAGCTTGGAGGTGTAGGCGGTCTTGCGCAGGACCTGGATCTCGGGCTCGGCCTTGCGGAACAGCTTCAGCCGACGCTCCAGACCGGGCGTGTGCGGCATGCTCTTCGTCGCCTCGGTGAAACCGGCGGCGGCCTCGTCGGTGGCCTTGCGCGCGTTCTCGATCGTCGCCTTGCTCTTGCTGTCCTTCTTGTTCAGCAGGAGCGGCTCGGCGGTGATGTCGCGCTCGTTCTCCACGGCGTCCGCGTAGACGAGGGCCGCGCGCACCAGCCGGGCGGTGTTCTCGGCGTCACGGGCCTGCTGCCAGGTGTCGATGGAGTTGTTCACCTGGAAGCCGCCCATGACCAGGCCGACGGCCGCGGGTATGAGCAGGATCGCGTTCAGCCTGGTGGGCACCCGCCAGTTGCGCGGGGAGAAACGGCCACCGCTCGGCGCGGGAGTCTCCGCCGGCTCCGCACCCTGCACCGGGGCGGGCGCCGCGGCTCGCGGCGGCGGGGTGAAGTTGCCCCGCGCCGACGGCTCGGGACCGTTCTTGCTTCGCCTCACTCGACCAACAACCTCTCGGCGGTCGGCACCTACGTCGTGCCGCAGTCTCTCAGAGCCCGCTCGGCCGACGACGACGCAGTACGTCAGGGACCATGGGGCAGTCCAGGCATTCCAGCACGTGGACCAGCGCACTTCCAAACAGTGGAAACCCTGTGACCGTTCAGTTGTAAACGAGAGATAAAACGGTCATAAAGAGCGAGCCCCGCCAAAAGGCGGGGCAGTCGTGCGCGCAGCGGCATCGGGCGACCGCGTCGCGTGGTGAACTCGGTTGATTCCTCTGCCGAACTGTTATGAACACCGCGGCCGACCGTGGCAAAGGCCACAGTCGGCCCCGCCGGGCCCCGTACGGCAACTGCCGTACGGGGCGTCGCACTTGAGTGCCGTCCCGGCCGGTTACCGCAGTCGCGCCATCAGCGCGTGCTCGACCAGCGTGATCAGCGCGCTCTTCGCGTCGGCGCGGTGCCGTGCGTCGGTGGTGATGATCGGGGTGTCGGGTCCGATCTGGAGCGCCTCGCGCACCTCGTCCGGCGTGTACGGCTGGTTGCCGTCGAAGCCGTTGAGGGCGATGACGAACGGCAGGCCGCTGTTCTCGAAGTAGTCCACGGCCGGGAAGCAGTCGGCGAGCCTGCGGGTGTCGACGAGGACCACGGCGCCGATCGCGCCGCGCACCAGGTCGTCCCACATGAACCAGAAGCGGTCCTGACCCGGCGTGCCGAACAGGTACAGGATGAGGTCCTGGTCGAGGGTGATACGGCCGAAGTCCATGGCCACCGTGGTGGTGGTCTTGTCCCCGGTGTGGGTGAGGTCGTCGATGCCGGCCGAGGCCGAGGTCATCACGGCCTCCGTGCGCAGCGGGTTGATCTCCGAGACGGCGCCGACGAACGTGGTCTTGCCCACGCCGAAGCCGCCCGCCACCACGATCTTCGCCGAGGTGGTGGCCCGTCCCGCGTCAGAGCTTGCGAAGTCCACTGAGCACCCTTTCGAGCAGCGTCACGTCCGGAGCGCCGCCGTTGTTCTCGTCCCCGCCCGGCTGGTGGATGGCGACCAGGCCGGCCTCGGCCAGGTCGGCGACCAGGATCCGGGCCACTCCCAGTGGCATGTTCAGCAGCGCCGAGACCTCGGCCACCGACTTGACCTCACGGCACAGGTGGCAGATCCGCTGGTGCTCGGGAAGCAGCCCCATGAGCGCGGCGGGGTCGGCCGTGGTGCTGATCAGCGCCTCGATGGCGAGCTGGTAGCGCGGCCGGGTCCGGCCGCCGGTCATGGCGTAAGGCCGCACCAGCGGCTGGTCGCCCTCGTCCCCGTACGGTTCCGCGTACGGATCGTGATGGGCGGTGGGCGGGGTCATGGATCCTCCGGGCGGGACAGCAAGTCGGTCAGTCAAGCCGTCTGACGGGGCCGGTGGGGGGTTTGTGGCGGCCGGACGGTGTTTTGGTGAGCTGGGTGGTGCCGGGGCCGGTCAGTGAAGCAGACTGCCCTGTAGTTCGGCGCGCAGGTCCGGGGTGAGCACCGCCCCCGCGCGGTCGACGAGCAGTGCCATCTCGTAGCCCACCAGGCCGATGTCGCACTCCGGGTGGGCCAGTACCGCGAGGGAAGACCCGTCCGAGATCGACATCAGGAAGAGGAACCCCCGCTCCATCTCCACGACCGTCTGGGCCACGGTGCCGCCCTCGAAGATCCGGGAGGCCCCGGCCGTCAGCGAGGTCAGACCGGAGGCGACGGCCGCCAGCTGGTCGGCGCGGTCCCGCGGGAAGCCCTCGGACATCGCCAGCAGCAGGCCGTCGGCGGAGACCACCACCGTGTGGGACACCCCGGGGGTGTTGTCCACGAAGTTGGTGATCAACCAGTTCAGGTTCTGTGCCGCCTGGCTCATCGGACTCAACTAACGCTCCTGCTGGTGAGTGGGGCTCGGGTAGCTGCCCGTCTGACCGGTACCGGCCTGACGACCCTGGGCGATGCCCCGACGGAGATTGGTCAGCCGGCCGCGTACGTCGTCGGGCGCACGCGAGACCTGCGGACCGGCTTGGTGCTGTTGCTGCTGAGCCGTGCCCGGCACGAGGTTCGCCCGGGGCACCCGGCGCGGCAGACCGGACGTGGTGATACCGCCCGCGGCGGGCTGGCGCACCCGCTCCGCCTGCCGTACGAGTTCGTCGTTCGGCGAGGCGCGCCACGAGCCGGTCGCGGCGGGCTCGTCGCGCTGCGCGGCCTGCGGCGGCTGCTGCTCGGCGGGCGCGCCCTGCGGCTGGCCGCCCTGCTGCTGGCCGGCCGCGCCGTGGAACCAGTTGGTCTCCAGCGTGTCGAACAGCGGGGTACGGCCGTCACCGGGACCGCTGGCCGGCGGCAGCGCCTCCGGCTCGCGCACCGGGCGCTCCTGGTGGGCCGGCACCTGCCGCGGGGCCGGCGGGCGCGGGGCGCCGAAGTCGTCACGGGCGGGCGGCTGCGGGCGCTCGAACTGCCCGGTGTGCGCCGGGTCGGCACGGCCGGGCAGCGCGTGCTGTCCGGTGCCACCGTTGTCGTAGGCCCCGGGGGCGTCGTACCGGCCGGTGTCCTGGGCGGGCGCGTCCGGCCGCGCCGGGGTTCCGAAGACGTCCGGGCGCACGAACGAGCCGTCGTCCTGCTGCCCGGCCGGAGCGTCGTACCCCACCGACTGCTGCGCCGCGTCGGGTCGCTGGAACTGCCCGGTCTGCTGCGGGAGTTCGGCCTGCGGGAACTGGCCGGTGTGCTGACCGGTCTGCCGGCCCGGGTCGGCCTGCGGGAACTGGCCGGTGTGCTGCGGCGCGTCCGGCCGCTGGAACTGTCCGGTGTTCCGGCCGGCGTCCGGGCGCTGGTACTGGCCGGTGGTGTCGGGCCGCGCGAACTGGCCGGTGTCCTGAGGGGATCCGGGCCGCTGGAACTGTCCGGTGTTCCGGCCGGCGTCCGGGCGCTGGTACTGGCCCGTGGTGTCCGGCCGGGCGAACTGGCCCGTCTGCTGCGTGGGTTCCGGGCGGCCGTACTGGTCCGCGCCCTGGGAACCGGGCAGCTCGGGCCGGCCGAAGTCGCCCGTGGGCACCGGACCGTGCGGATCGATGCGAGGCATCTCCGCGGTCGAACCCGGACCCTGCCGGTCGCCGATCGGCGGCATCTGCGCGGTCTGCGCCGGGTTCAGCTCGTCGTGTCCGCGCGGGGTGTCGAGGGACGCCCGGCCGTCGTTCCAGTCCTGGCCGCGCCGGGAGTCGCCGCCGGGCAGCTCGGCCCGCGGGCCGCCACGCGGCGGCAGCTGGGGCTGACGGCCCTGGTCGGCACCGCCGCCGGCGTCACGCTGCGAGCCGCGGCCGCCGAACAGGTCCTGCTGGGGCCCGGCCGGGTTGGCGGCCTGGAGGTTCTGCGGGGCGTTCGGCGCCTGGGCACCAAAGCCGGGAGCGCCGCGCTGCGGACCGCGCGCGCCGCCGGGAGCACCGCCCGGCGAGCCGGGACGGCCGCCCTGGCCCGTGCCGGGCAGCGCGGCCCGGGGACCCTGACCCGCGCCGACCTGGCCGCGCGAACCGCCACCGGAGCCGAGCGGACCACCGCCGGGACCGCCGGCGTTGCCGCCACCGCGGCGGGCCGCGGCCGCACCGGCTGCGGCCTGCGCGGCGGCCGGACCGCCGCCCGCGCCGGGACCGCCGGCCTTGCCGGGAGCCTTCTTGCCGCCCTGGGCGACGTCCACGGGCAGCATGACCAGCGCGGTCGTGCCGCCGGAGTCGGACGGGCGCAGCTGGATGCGGATGCCGTGGCGCTGCGAGAGCCGGCCGACCACGAAGAGGCCCATGCGGCGGGAGACGGAGACGTCCACGGTGGGCGGCGAGGCCAGCCGCTCGTTGATCGCCGCGAGGTCCTCGGGGGAGAGGCCGATGCCGGTGTCGTGGATCTCGATCAGCACCCGTCCGTCGGGCAGCGCGTGACCGGTGACCTTGACCTTGGTCTGCGGGGAGGAGAACGAGGTGGCGTTCTCCAGCAGCTCGGCGAGCAGGTGCACGAGGTCGTTGACGACCCGGCCGGCGACCTCGGTCGTCGGCACGGCGGCCAGCTCGATGCGCTCGTACTGCTCCACCTCGGAGGCGGCGGCGCGGAGCACGTCGACCAGCGGCACCGGACGGGTCCAGCGGCGGCCCGGCTCCTCACCGGCGAGGACGAGGAGGTTCTCGCCGTTACGGCGCATACGGGTGGCGAGGTGGTCCAGCTTGAACAGCGAGGACAGCTGGTCCGGGTCGGCCTCGCGGGACTCCAGTTCGGAGATGAGCGACAGCTGGCGCTGGATCAGACCTTGGGAGCGGCGCGAGAGGTTGGTGAACATCGCGTTGACGTTGCCCCGCAGCAGGGCCTGCTCGGCGGCGAGGCGGACCGCCTCGCGGTGCACGTCGTCGAAGGCCGCGGCCACCTGGCCGATCTCGTCCCGGGAGTGCACACCGACCGACTCGACGGAGGTGTCCACGTCCTGCGGGTCGGACTCCGACAGGTGCTTGACCAGCTCGGGCAGGCGTTCCTGGGCGACCTTGGTGGCGGTCTCCTGGAGCCGGCGCAGCGAGCGGATCATGGAGCGGGCCACGACGAAGGCGCCGACCAGTGAGACACCGAGCACCAGCAGGATCAGCACACCGGAGATGATGGCGTCGCGCTGGGTGGCGCTCTTGAGCTCGCGCGCCTTCTGCTCCATGTCCTCGAGCAGCGTGTGCTCGATCTTCTTCATCTGCTCGATCTTGGTCGAGCTGTCGTCCACCCAGTCCCGGTAGGAGCGCGCGGGCAGGTCGGACAGGCCGCCGCGCTGTGCGAAGGCGCGCTTGGCGTAGGTGTCCGCGGACTCGATCGTCGGGTTGTTGCCCCCGTCGATCGGCTTGAGCAGCTCCTCCGCGTTCTGGCTCGCGTAGATCTTGCGGAAGATCGCCAGCTCGGAGTTCTCGCTCTCGTACGCCGACTCGCCGTACAGGCGGTCGTTCTCCGAGAGGTTCGCCTTGCTGGAGGTGGTCGAGGGCAGCGCCGCGGCGATGGTCGCGCGCTGCACCGAGGCGTACTCCTTGGCGGTGGAGAACGCCGCCAGGGCGCGGGTGCGCGAGATCATCTCGGGGTTGCTGGACGCCTCGGCCATGTCCTGGGACAGCCCGATCAGCTGGGTGATCAGCCGGTGGTACGACTCGATGGTCTGGGTCGAGTTGCCCTTGGACTCGTAGGCGGACCGGCGGATCTTCGCCAGGTCGTCCAGCTGGTTGGCGAGACCGACGAGCGCGTCGCGCACGCCCTGGAGCTGGCCGTCCTTGCTGGCCTGGTCGATCTGCTCGGAGGCGTCGAGGAAGTTGGCGCGGGCCCGGTCGGTCTTCTGCTGGTAGCCCTTGACCGTGTAGTCGCTCGCGCTGAGCCCGTGCGACAGCGGACCGGCGGACTGGTCACGCTCCTCCTGGAGCGCGGCGGCCAGTTCGGTGGCCTGCTTGGTCATGTCCGTCAGCAGCTTCATGTTGTCGAGCTGCTGGATGTCGTTCAGGTTCTCGTCGATGCGCAGTGCGCCCAGCGAGGTCGCCGCGACCACGGGGAGCGCGAGCAGCGAGACCAGACGGGTCGAGATGCGCCAGTTGCGCAGCGCCAGGCGCGAGCCGGAACTGGGCGGCACTGACGCCGATTTCGCGGCCGCGGCGGGCTTCGCGGAGGCCGGGCCGCCCGCGGGCTTCGCGGAGCCCTTGCCGGAGGCGGAACCCTTGCCCGAGGCGGAGCCCTTGGCGGAGGGGGCCGACGCGCCGGGGCGTGCGCGGTCGGGGCCCTCACCGGGCGGGGTCGGGCCCGGGTTCTGGGCGTGCTGGGGAGAGGCGCTGCCCTTCATGGGGCCAGTCCCGTCGTGCGGCTCCGGCTCCGCCGAAGCGCTGCCATCCCTCTTGAAACGTCCCTGCACTAGCGTCGCAACCTCTGGACCAGGCGTTCCTCCGCGCGAGCGGCGGAACACGGTGTCGGCGTCGTGGAAGGCGCCCTGAAAACGCCCCCCGGTGGTCTTGAGTGACCGGCGCTGGTTCCCCCTTGTCTCGCCGCCACTCGGCGCTGCGTTGCGCCCCTGCGCGCCGGGTCGATCCTGCGGCGGTCCGTGGAATTCCAGCACAGTGGCGGATCTCCAACAAGGGCCGTGTGCCGAGCTGTGACAACCGTGACAGGTTGTGCATGTCGAGTCACCAGTCGTGGAAGTCGATCTCATCCATAACGGACGTATCCCTGCGAGTTGCCGCCCGGTGGCACGTGTCCCAGTCGCCATGATCAGCAGCGGAATGTGGCCTTCCGGCCGTCAATGTCCGTTTCGTTGAGGCGGTTTGTCGGCCGGAATTGACCTGTTTGTCCCTGAGTTGGTGAGCAAAATCACATAACCATCAAGGCAGGTTGGCGAGTTGGTCAGGGAATCGGATGTTTAGCCTGACGCTTTACATGAGGGACGTATCTGTCACCCCGCACCGTCACCCGCCGACACACGACTAGGACGCGTACAACCGTGAAGACGACGATGATGTTCCGCAAGATAGCCAACCCGCGGCGCACGACCCTGGTGCACCTCGAGGACGCCGGCGAGCTGCAGGCGCCCGCCCTGCCGGAGCAGTCCGTCGAGCTCCCCGCCCAGACGGCCAACCCCCGGCGCACCATCCTGATGGACCTCCCCGAGGCCGTGGCGGCCGCCGCCGGCGAGTGACCGCCGGCGCGGCCGCGGCACCCCGGGGCGCGGCCCGGAAGATCACCCGACGGCGGTGATCTTCCGGGCCGCGCTCGTCTTTTCGGCGCCCCACGGGGGCGCACACGTTTTCCCCCGCATTCGCGCCGCCGCGTTTATCGGCCGCGGCGGCGGTGGGCGCCGTAGCCCTCCAGGTCCCCGCCGGCCGACCCGGGTGGACATGATCTCCGCAGGTCAGAGGTGCGGAGTGCGCCCCAAGTCCCGCTGGCGACGCCCTCGAAAACGCCGGAAACGGGAATTCCCCTTAAGCGCATTACGGCCCCGGGAAAAGCCCTCGCCATGCCCGCCCGGCCGAACATCGTGCCGCCCGACCGGTTAACCTTGGGCGTCAGTACGCCGGTTCTCAGTGAGGGGCGCAAGCACCCGTGCGCATCGCCAGGTTCTCCATCGACGGGAACGTAGCCTTCGGCGCGGTCGAGGGCGACAAGGAGGACGAACTCGTCCTCGACATCATCAAGGGCATCCCCTTCGCCGACCACGAGCTGTCCGGCACGAAGGTGCCGCTGAGCAAGGTCAGGCTGCTCCCGCCGGTCCTCCCCAACAAGGTCGTGGCCTTCGGCCGCAACTACGCCGAGCACGCGCGGGAGCTGGGCAACGAGGTGCCCGAGGCCCCGTTCGCCTTCTTCAAGCCGTCCACCTCGGTGATCGGCCCCGGGGACGAGATCCGCTACCCCTCGTTCACCGAGGAACTGCACCACGAGGCCGAGCTGGCCGTCGTCATCGGCCGCATGTGCCGCGAGGTGCCCCGGGAGCGCGTCAAGGACGTGATCTTCGGCTACACCTGCGCCAACGACGTCACCGCCCGCGACGTCCAGCGCCGCGAGAAGCAGTGGGCGCGGGCCAAGGGCTTCGACAGCTCCTGCCCGCTCGGCCCCTGGGTGGAGACCGGCCTGGACCTCGCTCGGGCCAATGACCTCACGGTGCAGCTCACCGTCAACGGCGAGCAGCGCCAGCTGGGCCGCACCAGCGAGATGATCCACCCCATCGAGGACCTGATCGTCAACATCACCGAGGCCATGACGCTGCTGCCCGGCGACGTCATCCTCACCGGCACCCCGGCAGGGGTCGGCCCCCTGAACGTCGGCGACGACGTCGCCGTCACCATCGAAGGCATCGGCACTCTCACCAACAAGGTTGTCAAGCGTGGCTAGCGCACCCGCCTCCCCGTCTCCCGTCCGCGTCCGTTTCTGCCCCTCGCCCACCGGCAACCCGCACGTGGGCCTGGTCCGCACCGCCCTGTTCAACTGGGCGTTCGCCCGGCACCACCAGGGCACCCTGGTCTTCCGCATCGAGGACACCGACGCGGCCCGCGACTCGGAGGAGTCCTACGAGCAGCTGCTCGACTCGATGCGCTGGCTCGGCTTCGACTGGGACGAGGGCCCCGAGGTCGGCGGCCCGCACGCGCCGTACCGGCAGTCGCAGCGCATGGACATCTACGCCGACGTCGCGCACAAGCTCCTGGACGGCGGGTACGCCTACCACTGCTACTGCTCCCAGGAGGAGCTGGACTCCCGCCGCGAGGCCGCCCGTGCGGCCGGCAAGCCCTCCGGCTACGACGGCCACTGCCGCGACCTGTCCGCCGAGCAGGTCGAGCGGTACCGCGCCGAGGGCCGGCAGCCGATCGTCCGCTTCCGGATGCCGGACGAGACGATCACGTTCGACGACCTGGTGCGCGGCGAGCTGACCTTCACCCCGGAGAACGTGCCGGACTACGGCATCGTCCGCGCCAACGGCGCCCCGCTGTACACGCTGGTCAACCCCGTCGACGACGCGCTGATGGACATCACGCACGTGCTCCGCGGCGAGGACCTGCTCTCCTCCACCCCGCGCCAGATCGCGCTGTACAAGGCGCTGACGGAGCTGGGCATCGCCAAGCGGACCCCGGCCTTCGGCCACCTGCCGTACGTGATGGGCGAGGGCAACAAGAAGCTCTCCAAGCGCGACCCGCAGTCCTCGCTGAACCTCTACCGCGAGCGCGGCTTCCTGCCTGAGGGCCTGCTCAACTACCTCTCCCTGCTGGGCTGGTCGCTCTCCGCGGACCAGGACATCTTCACGGTCGAGGAGATGGTCGCGGCCTTCGAGATCTCCGACGTGAACCCCAACCCGGCGCGCTTCGACCTGAAGAAGTGCGAGGCGATCAACGCCGACCACATCCGCCTGCTGGATGTGCAGGAGTTCACCGAGCGCTGCCGCACCTGGCTGAAGGCCCCGTTCGCCCCCTGGGCGCCGGAGGCGTTCGACGAGGCAAAGTGGGAGGCCATCGCCCCGCACGCCCAGACCCGTCTGAAGGTGCTCTCCGAGATCACCGAGAACGTCGACTTCCTGTTCCTCCCGGAGCCGGTCTTCGACGAGGCGTCCTGGACCAAGGCGATGAAGGAGGGCAGCGACGCCCTGCTGCGCACGGCCCGCGAGAAGCTGGAGTCCGCGGACTGGACGTCGGCCGAGTCCCTCAAGGAGGCCGTCCTGGCCGCCGGCGAGGTCCACGGCCTCAAGCTCGGCAAGGCGCAGGCCCCGGTGCGCGTCGCCGTCACCGGCCGCACCGTCGGCCTCCCGCTCTTCGAGTCCCTGGAGGTCCTGGGCAAGGAGAAGACCCTGGCCCGTGTCGACGCGGCCCTGGCGAGGCTCGCCGCGTAAGGCCCACCGCGTGTGGACAGGGGGCGGCGCCCGGAACCCCGGGTGCCGCCCCTTCGCCGTACCCCCGCGTCCGCGGTGTGACGACACTCACCGCTCCCGCCCCCGGTGCCGCCGCCGTTCCCCGGACGCGCCCCGCCCCCGGCGTTACGGTCGAAGGCGTGAGCATCGAAGCCGTGGTCTGGGACGTGGACGACACGCTCTTCGACTACACCAGCGCCGACCGCAGCGGGATGCGGGCGCACCTCGTCGCCGAGGGGCTGCTCGGGCGGTACGGCACGGTGGAGGACGCGCTGGGCCGGTGGCGGGAGATCACCGACCGGCAGTGGGCGAGGTACGCGGCGGGGGAGTGCGGCTTCGAGGAGCAGCGCCGCGACCGGGTGCGGGCCTTCCTCGACACGGAGATGGCGGACGCCGAGGCGGAGGCCTGGTTCCAGCGCTACGTGGGGCACTACGAGGCCGCCTGGGGACTCTTCCCGGACGTGCTGCCCGCGCTGCGGGCGCTCGCGCCCACGCACCGCCTCGCGGTGCTGTCGAACTCCAGCATCACCGTCCAGGAGCGCAAGCTGCGCACCCTCGGCCTGCTGGACCGCTTCGAGGTCGTGCTGTGCGCCGCCGAGCTGGGCGTCTCCAAGCCCCGGCCCGGCGCCTTCCTGGCCGCCTGCGAGGCGCTGGGCCTCGCCCCGCGCGAGGTGGCGTACGTCGGCGATCATCCGGAGATCGACGGGCGGGGCGCCGCCGAGGCCGGGCTGCTGTCCGTGTGGATCGACCGCGGCACCACGTCCGTGCGAGGCGCCGGGGACGCCGTCGTGCACCGCATCGCCAGCCTGTCCGAACTCCCCGCGCTGCTCCGCTCGGATACTCGTTTTGGAGCCCCGTCCACCTTCGGGTAATGTTCTTCCTGCGCCGAGGGGAACGGGCCGAAAGGCCGGAACCCCGAGGAGCGAACTAGAACGAGAACCCCGCAGGGGGTTGAGTTCCAGTGGCCTATGGTGTAATTGGCAGCACGACTGATTCTGGTTCAGTTAGTCTTGGTTCGAGTCCAGGTAGGCCAGCTCGCAGAGCTTATCTGCAAAGCCCCCGTTGTGTAGCGGCCTAGCACGCTGCCCTCTCAAGGCAGTAGCGCCGGTTCGAATCCGGTCGGGGGTACTGATCCTGATCCTGTCGGGATCGCTAGGGCCCCCGTTGTGTAGCGGCCTAGCACGCCGCCCTCTCAAGGCGGTAGCGCCGGTTCGAATCCGGTCGGGGGTACGACTGGTCTAAACCATCATTGGTCTATGGTGTAATTGGCAGCACGACTGATTCTGGTTCAGTTAGTCTTGGTTCGAGTCCAGGTAGACCAGCTCGGACCTGCGGAAACGCAGCGTCCAGGCCCCCGTTGTGTAGCGGCCTAGCACGCCGCCCTCTCAAGGCGGTAGCGCCGGTTCGAATCCGGTCGGGGGTACAGAGGAAGGCCCTTCGCTTCGGCGGAGGGCCTTCGCGCATCTCCGGCGTCACTCATTCGAAGCCGTACCGCCGCGTCGCCTCCTCCTCCTGTGCGAGCCGGTGCAGCGCCCGCAGCACGGGCTCGTTGAGGATCGCCCCGAGGATCGCGAACTCGATCCGCTCCGCCCCCGGCGGCAGCGTCTCCATGTTGTCCAGGTCGAGTACGGCCGTGCGGTGCATCAACTCCGCGTACGGCGCGAGCTGTTCGGCCCCCCACTCGTAACCGAGCCGGCGGAACGCGGCCACCGTCACCACCAGTGAGCGGTACGCGGGGGAGAGGGTCGCGAGGCACTTGGCGTTCTCCCAGCCGAGCCGGTCCACGAGCGCCGCGACCTCCTCGTGCGCGGTCCGTACGCAGGCGTCGTCCTCGTCCGGCTCCGGCACCTGCGGCAGCGCCCACAGCGCGGCGCCCAGCCGGATCGAGCCGCCCAGGGACTCGTCGTCCACGTGCCCGAGCACCTCGCGCACCTTCGCCACCGGCAGCCGTCCGACCTGGATCATCGCCCGTACCAGGCGCAGCCGGCGCAGATGCTCCTCGTCGTACTCCGCCGTGGTCGCGTTCAGCTGCCGGCCCGGCGGCAGCAGGCCCTCGCGCAGGTAGTACTTGATCGTCGCGGTGGAGACCCCGCTGCGCCCGCTCAGTTCGGCCAGCCGCATGCCTTGCGCCCCTTCTTGGATAAGAGCACTATCCAAGCACGCGATGAAGGGGGAGGCCATGGTGTCCCGTACGACCGCCGACGCGAAGGGCGACGTCGTCGTCCTGCTCATAGGCATGCGCATCAACCGTTTCTGGGCGGTGCACCTGTGGGTGCCGGTGATGCTGGCGATGCTCCGCATGCTGCGAGAGCTGGCGAAGGACCCGGAGCGGGGGCTGCGGGAGAAAGTGCTGCTCACGGCATCGCCACGGACGTACTACGTCGTGCAGTACTGGGAGTCCAAGGAGAAGCTGTACGCCTACGCCACCGCGCCCGACGCCTTCCACCACGAGGTCTGGGCGCGGCTGAACCGCAAGGAGCGGGCGGGCAGGCTGCGGGGCGAGGTCGGCATCTGGCACGAGGCGTACGTGGTGCCCGAGGGGTCGTACGAGGCGATCTACGCGGACATGCCGGCGTTCGGGCTGGCGGGTGCGCACGGGCAGATTCCGCTCGCGGAGCGCGGGAGGTACGCGAAGGACCGGTTCGCCTACCGGTCGGGCGGGCCGGCCGAGCGGGACGCGAAGGACGCTCAGGCCGGCTGAGACCGGCCGCTCCGCTCCCCGATGGGTCCGCCGCGGCGTTGGGGCGGACCCACCTGAGAGTCGTCGGAGCATCCCGGAGGGGAAATCCGCGGGGCTCGCTCAGCCCGTGCGGCGCAGAGCCTCCGAGAGGCGGGTCGCGGCGTCGATGACGGCCTGGGCGTGCATCCGGCCCGGGTGCCGCGTCAGGCGTTCGATCGGGCCCGAGACGGAGACGGCGGCCACCACACGGTTGGAGGGGCCGCGCACCGGGGCCGAGACGGACGCGACGCCCGGCTCGCGCTCACCGATGGACTGCGCCCAGCCGCGGCGCCGCACGCCCGACAGGGCCGTCGCCGTGAAACGGGCGCCCTGCAGGCCCCGGTGCAGCCGCTCGGGCTCCTCCCAGGCGAGCAGGATCTGCGCCGAGGAGCCGGCCTTCATCGTGAGCGTGGAGCCGACCGGGACGGTGTCCCGGAGCCCGGACAGCCGTTCCGCCGCGGCCACGCAGATCCGCATGTCGCCCTGGCGCCGGTAGAGCTGCGCGCTCTCGCCGGTGACGTCCCGGAGGTGGGTGAGCACGGGGCCCGCCGTCGCGAGCAGGCGGTCCTCGCCCGCCGCCGCCGCGAGCTCCGCGAGACGCGGTCCGAGGATGAACCGGCCCTGCATGTCGCGTGCCACCATGCGGTGGTGTTCCAGGGCCACGGCCAGGCGGTGGGCCGTGGGTCGTGCCAGTCCGGTGGCCCCGACCAGACCCGCGAGGGTGGCCGGACCGGACTCCAGAGCGCTCAGGACGAGGGCCGCCTTGTCCAGAACGCCTACGCCGCTACTGTTGTCCATGCAACGATACTCGCGTCTCACTCTGTGAAACGCAAGTTCAATTTTCCTCGGAACGCGCCACTCTGGATGAACACGGCGGCCCGTCCATCGGCGGGCCCGGCGGCGGACGCCCGGAACCAGGGGCGCGGGCGCCGTCCTCAAGATCTCTAGTTGGGCCGGCGCACGCATGCCGGCCGGAGGGAAAGCGATGGGTAGGACACTGGCGGAAAAGGTCTGGGACGACCACGTCGTCCGGCGCGCCCAGGGCGAGCCCGACCTCCTCTACATCGATCTGCACCTGCTGCACGAGGTGACCAGCCCGCAGGCCTTCGACGGGCTGCGCCAGAACGGCCGCCAGGTGCGCCGCCTCGACCTCACCATCGCGACCGAGGACCACAACACCCCGACCCTCGACATCGACAAGCCGATCGCCGACCCGGTCTCGCGCGCCCAGCTGGAGACGCTGCGCAAGAACTGCGCCGAGTTCGGGGTGCGGCTGCACCCGCTGGGCGACGTCGAGCAGGGTGTCGTGCACGTGGTCGGCCCCCAGCTGGGCCTGACCCAGCCCGGTACCACCGTGGTGTGCGGCGACTCCCACACCTCCACGCACGGCGCTTTCGGCGCGCTGGCGTTCGGTATCGGCACCTCCCAGGTCGAGCACGTGCTGGCCACCCAGACGCTGCCGATGACCCGCCCCAGGACCATGGCGATCACCGTGGACGGCGAACTGCCCGAGGGCGTCAGCGCCAAGGACCTGATCCTGGCGATCATCGCGAGGATCGGCACCGGCGGCGGCCAGGGCTACGTCCTGGAGTACCGCGGCTCCGCCATCGAGAAGCTCTCGATGGAGGCCCGGATGACCATCTGCAACATGTCGATCGAGGCCGGCGCCCGCGCGGGCATGATCGCCCCCGACGAGACCACCTTCGAGTACCTCAAGGGCCGCCCGCACGCCCCGGAGGGCGCCGAGTGGGACGCCGCCGTCGCGTACTGGAAGACGCTGCGCACGGACGACGACGCGGAATTCGACGCCGAGGTCGTCATCGACGCCGCCGCGCTGTCCCCGTTCGTCACCTGGGGCACCAACCCCGGCCAGGGCGCGCCGCTTTCGGCCCACGTCCCCGATCCGGCTTCGTACGAAGACGCATCGGAGCGCCTGGCCGCCGAAAAGGCCCTGGAGTACATGGGGTTGGAGGCCGGAGCGCCGCTGCGCTCCATCAAGGTGGACACCGTCTTCGTAGGCTCCTGCACCAACGGCCGGATCGAGGACCTGCGGAATGTCGCCGCGATCCTGAAGGACCGCAAAGTCGCCGACGGCGTACGGATGCTGGTCGTGCCGGGCTCCGCGCGGGTCGGCCTCCAGGCGGCCGCCGAGGGCCTGGACGTCGTCTTCAAGGAAGCCGGCGCCGAGTGGCGGTACGCGGGCTGCTCGATGTGCCTGGGCATGAACCCGGACCAGCTGGCCCCGGGCGAGCGATCCGCCTCCACCTCCAACCGCAACTTCGAGGGCCGGCAGGGCAAGGGCGGTCGCACCCACCTGGTGTCGCCGCAGGTCGCGGCGGCCACCGCCGTCCTGGGCCATCTGGCCTCCCCGGCCGACCTGACCGACGACCGCACGCCCGCTGGAGTCTGAGAACGATGGAAGCCTTCACCACCCACACCGGCCGGGCCGTCCCGCTGCGCCGCGGCAACGTCGACACCGACCAGATCATCCCCGCCCACTGGCTCAAGAAGGTGACCCGGGACGGGTTCGAGGACGGGCTCTTCGAGGCCTGGCGCAAGGACCCCGACTTCATCCTCAACCGTCCCGAGCGGCAGGGCGCCACCGTGCTGGTCGCCGGACCCGACTTCGGCACCGGCTCCTCCCGCGAGCACGCCGTCTGGGCGCTCCAGAACTACGGCTTCAAGACCGTGATCTCGGCCCGCTTCGCGGATATCTTCCGTGGTAACTCGCTGAAGAACGGCCTGCTCACCGTGGTTCTGGAGCAGAAGGTCGTGGACGCGCTGTGGGAGCTGACCGAGGCCGACCCGACCGCCGAGATCACGGTGGACCTCGAAGCGCGCGAGGTGCGCGCCGAGGGCGTCACCGCCTCCTTCGAGCTGGACGAGAACTCCCGCTGGCGGCTGCTGAACGGCCTGGACGACATCTCCATCACCCTCCGGAACGAGGCCGACATCGCCGCGTACGAGCAGCGGCGGCCCGCCTACAAGCCGCAGACCCTCCGGGACTGACCCGGTAGCCTGTCCCGGCCCTCTCCGAGGGTCGGGTTTCGGCCACCCAACCAACCCTTCTGTACCCCCGATCGCCCCGATCGGGGGTACAGGCATGTCCGGGCCCTCAGGGACCCCCCTGGCGCCGGGGCCCCTCTCAACTTCCCATGTTATGAAGGGCGTTGGAAGGGTACTTGAGGCAGAGGATCGCGTCTTCCGCAAGGGCCTGGAAGGCCATTTGTGGCGGGAGTTGCCCCCTGGGCAGGCGACAACTCGCCCCAGATGGCACAATCTGTGCATGGAACACGACGGCCAACTCCAGCTCTATGCGGCGGTCGCGAACCAACTCAAGGAAGCGCACGCAAGAGTGCGCGCACTGCAAGTCCCGGAGGGCGTACGGATGGCGCTGACCCGGAAGCTGCTGGTCATTACGGCCGCGGCCAAGCACGATCTCGCCGGTGCGGCAAGGCGGCTTGAGCGGTTCACCGCGGACCTCGACGAGGGTCGGATCCCCGATGAGGACCGCTGAACGGCCCGAGCCCGCCGAGTCCGTTGCGGCACAAGGGTGATAAGCCCGTTTCGTGTTTGATTTGCGGTATATATCTGCCTAACGTGCGAAAAAGCTTGAACACATTCGTTCTGGCGATGTCTCCGAAGGGGAAGACGTGAACAAGGCGCAGCTCGTAGAAGCGATTGCCGAGAAGGTTGGCGGCCGCCAGCAGGCGGCGGAAGCCGTCGATCATGTTCTGGACGCCATCGTCCGCGCGGTCGTCGCGGGCGAGCGGGTCTCGGTCACCGGTTTCGGGTCCTTCGAGAAGGTGGACCGCCCCGCGCGGTACGCCCGTAACCCCCAGACGGGCGAGCGGGTTCGGGTCAAGAAGACCTCCGTTCCCCGCTTCCGCGCCGGTCAGGGCTTCAAGGACCTGGTGAGCGGGTCGAAGAAGCTCCCGCGCGGCGGCGAGGTCTCCGTGAAGAAGGCGCCCAAGGGCAGCCTGACCGGGGGCGCCGCGGCGACGGTGAAGAAGGCCGCCGCGAAGAAGACCGCCAAGGCGGCCGCGAAGAAGACCACCGCCAAGAAGACCGCGGCGAAGAAGACCACGGCGACCGCGGCGAAGAAGACCACCGCGAAGAAGGCGACCGCCAAGAAGACCACGGCGAAGAAGGCCACGGCGACCGCGGCGAAGAAGACCACCGCCAAGAAGGCCACGGCGAAGAAGGCCCCCGCGAAGAAGGTCACCGCGAAGAAGGCCCCGGCCAAGAAGTCGACGGCCCGCAAGACCACCGCGAAGAAGGCCACCGCGCGCAAGGCGTAAGTCATCGACCAGGGCACTCACGCGCCGGGCCGGACTCCCAGGGGAGTCCGGCCCGCGGCGTGTGTAAGGGGAGTTACAGGGTCTGGAGCGTTACGAGGGTGATCCGCAGGGTGCCTTCCGCCCCCTCCGTCTCGATCCGCACCCGCTGTCCGGGCCGCAGCAGCCGCAGGCCGCCCCTGTCGAACGCCGCGGCGTCGAAGGGCACGGGGGTGCCGTCGTCGAGGAGCACCTGCCCGCTCCGGGTGTCGCTGTCGTACGTGTACGCGGTGGCCTGCATGGGTTCAGATTAGTGCCCGGCGGCCGTCGGTCCGAAGGACGCGGGCGGCACCCGGTTCCCACGGGCGGGCGGGGGACCCGGGACCCGGCCCCGCCTCGCCCCGGCCGGATCAGGACCCGGGCGCCGGGAGGCCGGCGCACGCGGCGGTCGTGTACGGCCCGACCCCCAGTGCCAGCGCCGCCCGCAAGTCGTCCCCCGTGTCCACGTCCTGCCGCACCGAATCCACACCGCCGAGCAGAAGTTCCTCCGCGCCGGACGCCCGATGCCGCACCCGGGACCCGGGTCCGAAGCCCGGCCGCAATTCCCGGCCCGCCCCCGCCGCCAGCAATGTCGTACCGACCCCCGCCGCATCCGCGAGAAAGGCCCTGGGGAATTCCGCGGCAGCGCACAGCACCCGCTCCAGTTCCTCCGCCCGCAACGCCGGCAGATCGGCGTTCAGCGCGGCCACGGCGGCCCGCGGGCGTATCAGCCGCACCGCCTCCGCCCCGTGCGCCAGCGCCGCGTTCAGGCCCCGTGCCGGGGCGTCCGGGACGATCCGCGCGCCCAGCGCGGACAGCTCGCGCCCGGCACGTCGATCGTCCGTGACGACCACCACACCGACGACCCCCGGGCAGGCGAGGCCCGCGGCCACCGTGTCCTGGGCGAACGCCAGGACCAGCCCGGGGCGCACCCCGTCCGCCGCGGTGTCCGCGAGTCTGCTCTTGGCCCGGGACAGGGGCTTCAGGGGGATGACCAACGTCCACTGCACCGGCGTACCGCCCCTCTCTCGTCGCGATCATTGTCACCCGGGGCCGAAGAGGCGGGGCGCGCGGGCAGGCGCGCGGAGCCCCTCACGAGGGCGGGGGCGAGGCGTGTCGGGCGTACGGTGTTCTCGACAGACCGGCGCTCCGGGGCGACACTTGTGCGGCCCCCGCCGGGGTCAGTTCCCCGTGGGTCCCCCTAGAGGAAGGTGTCCTTGTGCCCCGCCGCAGAATCGGCTTCTGGTACCGCTTCGCCGCGGTGATCTGCAAACCGCCGCTGGTGGTTCTGATCAAGCGGGACTGGCGTGGAATGGAGCACATTCCGGCCGAGGGTGGATTTATCACCGTGGTGAACCACAATTCCCATGTGGACCCCTTCGCGTACGCGCACTATCAGTACAACACCGGACGGGTTCCGCGATTCCTGGCGAAGAGCGGTCTTTTCAGGAAGGGAATCGTGGGCGCCGCGATGCGCGGCACCGGACAGATTCCCGTCTACCGCGAGTCCACGGACGCGCTGAGCGCCTTCCGTGCCGCGATCGACGCCGTGGAGCGCGGTGAGTGCGTCGCCTTCTACCCCGAGGGCACCCTGACCCGCGACCCCGACGGCTGGCCCATGACCGGCAAGACCGGCGCCGCCCGCGTGGCCCTGCAGACCAGGTGCCCGGTGATCCCGGTCGCCCAGTGGGGCGCCAACGAACTGCTGCCGGCGTACGCGAAGAAGCCGAACATCTTCCCGCGCAAGACCCACCATGTGCTGGCGGGCCCGCCGGTGGACCTGTCGCGCTTCTACGACAAGGAGATGACCCCGGACCTCCAGAAGGAGGCCACCGAGGTCATCATGGCGGCGATCACCCGCCTCCTGGAGGAGATCCGCGGCGAGAAGGCGCCCGAGACCCCGTACGACCCGCGCCGCGAGCGGATCGAGCAGCGGCGCCGTACGCAGGCGCAGAACAAGGACAGGCAGGAAGAGGAGCACAGCAAGTGAGCACGCCCGTGCGGGTGGCCGTCATGGGCACCGGTTCCTGGGGCACCGCCTTCGGCATGGTGCTCGCCGACGCCGGCTGCGACGTGACCCTGTGGGCCCGTCGGCCCGAGCTGGCCGAGACGGTCAACTCCACCCGGACCAACCCCGACTACCTGGCCGGTGTGGAGCTCCCGGAGAACCTGCGCGCCACCGCGGACGCCGCCGAGGCGCTGCGCGACGCGGAGTTCACCGTCCTCGCCATCCCCTCCCAGACCCTCCGCCGGAACCTCGCCGAGTGGCTTCCGCTGCTGGCCCCGGACACCGTGCTCGTCTCCCTGATGAAGGGCGTCGAACTCGGCTCCGCGATGCGGATGAGCGAGGTCATCGAGGACGTCGCCAAGGTCGGCCCGGAGCGCGTCGCCGTCGTCACCGGGCCCAACCTGGCCCGCGAGGTCGCCGCCCGGATGCCCGCCGCCGCCGTGGTGGCCTGCGCCGACGAGGCCGTGGCCAGGCGGCTGCAGGCGGCCTGCCACACGCCGTACTTCCGGCCGTACACCGAGACCGACGTGGTCGGCTGCGAGCTGGGCGGCGCGGTGAAGAACGTCATCGGGCTCGCCGTCGGCATCGCGGACGGCATGGGGCTCGGCGACAACGCCAAGGGCTCGCTGATCACCCGGGGCCTCGCGGAGACCGCGCGGCTCGGTGTGGTGCTCGGCGCCGACCCGCTGACCTTCTCCGGTCTCGCGGGCCTCGGCGACCTGGTGGCCACCTGCTCCTCGCCGCTGTCGCGCAACCACACCTTCGGCACGAACCTCGGCAAGGGCATGACCCTGGAGGAGACCATCGCGGTCACCAGGCAGACCGCGGAGGGCGTCAAGTCCTGCGAGTCCGTGCTGGATCTGGCCCGCAGGCACGGCGTCGACATGCCGATCGCCGAGACGGTCGTCGGCATCGTGCACGAGGGCAAGCCGCCGGTCGTCGCGCTCAAGGAGCTGATGTCGCGCAGCGCGAAGTCCGAGCGACGCTGAGCGAGACCCCAGGGCCGCTGCGCGAAAACGTATGGACAGTGTGCGAAATCCGCCCGTTTTTGTGCGTTCCGGGGCGGAGCCGACGCTGTATCCGGGCTCTACCAACGGGTACTCTCAACGCGATATGAGCACCGAGAACCTTCCCCAGAGCCCTGAGCAGCCGTCGCGCAAGCCCCGCGTGGCCGTCGTGTTCGGTGGCCGCAGCTCCGAACACGGGATCTCCGTGGTCACCGCCGGCGCCGTCCTCAAGGCCATCGACCGGACGAAGTACGACGTCCTGCCGATCGGCATCACCCGGGACGGCCGTTGGGCGCTGACGGCCGACGAGCCGGAGCGGATGGCCATCACCGACCGCGCCCTGCCCGCCGTCGAGGACCTGGCGGAGTCGCACGAGGGCGACGTGGTGCTCCCCGTCGCCCCCGCCAACCGCGAGGTCGTCTACAGCGAGCCCGGCTCCGTGCCCAAGGCGCTCGGCGAGGTCGACGTCGTCTTCCCGGTGCTGCACGGTCCCTACGGCGAGGACGGCACCCTCCAGGGCCTGCTGGAGCTGTCCGGAGTGCCGTACGTGGGCGCGGGCGTGCTCGCCTCGGCCGTCGGCCAGGACAAGGAGTACATGAAGCGGGTCTTCACCTCCTTCGGGCTCAAGGTCGGCCCGTACGTCGTGATCCGCCCCCGCGAGTGGCGGCAGGACGAGGCCGCCGCGCGCAAGAAGATCGTGGACTTCGCCGGCGAGCACGGCTGGCCGCTGTTCGTGAAGCCCGCGCGGGCCGGTTCGTCCATCGGCATCACCAAGGTCGACGACCTGTCCGGCCTGGACGAGGCGATCGCCGAGGCGCAGTCCCACGACCCGAAGATCCTCGTCGAGGCGGCGATCACCGGCCGCGAGATCGAGTGCGGTGTCCTGGAGTTCGAGGACGGCCCGCGGGCCTCCCTCCCGGCGGAGATCCCGCCGCCGGACGCCCACGCGTACTACGACTTCGAGGCCAAGTACATCGACTCCACGCCCGGCATCGTCCCGGCGCCGCTCACCGACGAGGAGACCGCCGAGATCAGGCGGCTCGCGGTGGAGGCGTTCGAGGCGGCGTCCTGCGAGGGGCTGGTGCGCGCGGACTTCTTCCTCACCGGGGACGGGGAGTTCGTGATCAACGAGATCAACACGCTGCCCGGGTTCACCCCGATCTCGATGTACCCGCAGATGTGGCAGGCGACCGGGGTCGGCTACCCCGAGCTGATCGACCTGCTGGTCCAGGCCGCGCTGCGCAGGTCCACCGGACTGCGCTGAGGCGGCCGAGCGAGCGGTCAGCCGCGCATGGAGGCCATCCCCGTGGGGATGGCCTTCTTCACGGCCGCGGCCAGGTCCTCGAGCACCTGGGTGCTGTGGTCCGGCCCCGACAGCTTCTTCGGCAGGCTCACCTGCACGTACGCCTTGCGGCCCGCCGTCGTGAAGCGCCAGGTGCCGTCGCCCCGCTTCTCCATCAGCCAGTCCACGCCGTTGACCGCGCCGGCGATCGCGTCGGGGTCCTGGCCCTGGGCCACCTTGGGATCGATCATCTTCGGCGGCCGGACGATCCCGCAGCGCAGTATGATCGCCGGGTTTCCCCAGCCCGCCGTGTAGGCGGACCGGGGCTCGGGGTCGGCCCGGCGCCGCCCGTCCACCTCGGCGGGCAGCACCGCGCGCAGACTCCGGCACAGCGGGGCGGTCTTCGCGTCGGGACGGGGAGCCGCGACCGTGGCGCTGTCTTCCGAGGAGCAGCCCGCGACCGCGAGCAGCAGGACCGGCGCGGACAGGGCGGCGAGCAGGGCGGGGGGCCGGTGACGGAAGAAGTTCACCGGCCAAGCGTAGACGGGGGCTACAGGTGCACGACCGGACAGGTCAGGGTGCGGGTGATGCCGTCCACTTGCTGGACCTTGGCGACCACCATGCGACCGAGTTCGTCGACGGTCTCGGACTGGGCGCGCACGATGACGTCGTACGGGCCCGTGACGTCCTCGGCCTGGATCACTCCAGGGATCTTGCTGATGGTCTCGGCGACGGTCGACGCCTTGCCGACCTCCGTCTGGATCAGGATGTACGCCTGTACCACGGAACCTCCAGGGCGGCCACGAGGATCATGTGGGGAAAAGGAACGCCACGGTATCGCGTCGCCGCTCCCCGCGGGGAGACCTGCGGGGACCGGGCTTGCGCGCCAGGGTGCAGGCACGACGGAAGTTGACGGTCGTCCGGGACCGTATCGGCGGTCGTTTCCGACCGCGTCGGGGTCATCTCGACGGTATCGGGGACACTGATGGGGCGCGAGTCAGCACGGTCAGGCAGAGGCAGAGAAGGGGAGTCAGGGACATGAAGGGCACGGTTGGTGAGCTCGGGGAATTCGGGCTCATCAGGGAGCTCACCTCCCGTCTCACCACCACTCCGGCGGTCCGTATCGGCCCGGGGGACGACGCCGCCGTGGTGGCCGCGCCCGACCGGCGGGTGGTGGCGAGCACCGACGTCCTGCTGGAGGGGCGGCACTTCCGCCGCGACTGGTCCACGGCCTACGACGTGGGACGCAAGGCGGCCGCGCAGAACCTCGCGGACATCGCCGCGATGGGCGCCGTACCGACCGCCCTGCTGCTGGGCCTGGTGGTGCCGGCCGAACTCCCGGTCAGCTGGCCGACCGAGATGATGGACGGGCTGCGCGACGAGTGCCAGGTCGCGGGCGCCGCCGTGGTCGGCGGGGACGTCGTACGGGGCGACACCATCACGGTGTCGATCACCGCGCTCGGCGATCTGCGCAACCAGGAGCCGGTGACCCGGGCGGGCGCCCAGCCCGGCGACCTGGTGGCCGTCACGGGCTGGCTGGGCTGGTCCGCGGCCGGTTACGCGGTGCTCTCCCGCGGCTTCCGCTCGCCGCGCGCCTTCGTGGAGGCCCACCGGCGCCCCGAGCCGCCGTACCACGCGGGTCCGGCCGCCGCCTCGCTCGGCGCGACCGCGATGTGCGACGTGAGCGACGGGCTGATCGCCGACCTCGGCCACATCGCCGAGGCCAGCAAGGTCCGGATCGACATCCGCTCCGGCGCGATCGACGTGCCCACGCAGATGAACGACATCGGGCAGGCCGTCGGCGTGGACCCGCTCCAGTGGGTGCTGACCGGGGGAGAGGACCACGCGATCGTGGCGACCTTCCCGCCGGACACCAAGCTCCCGGCCCGCTGGAAGGTCATCGGGGAGGTCCTCAACCCCTCCGCGCTGCCGCAGGTGACGGTGGACGGGGCGCCCTGGACCAGCAGGGGCGGCTGGGACCACTTCGGGGACATAGAGCCGTGATCCCGCCCCGGGTGCTCACGGTGGCCGGCTCCGACTCCGGCGGCGGCGCCGGGATCCAGGCCGACCTCAAGACGATGCTCGCGCTCGGCGTGCACGGGATGAGCGTGCTCACCGCGGTGACCGCGCAGAACTCCCTCGGCGTGCAGGGCGTGTGGGAACTCCCGGCCGAGGCGGTACGGGCCCAGTACCGCAGCGTCGTGGACGACATCGGCGTCCAGGCCGTGAAGACCGGCATGCTGGGCTCGGCCGAACTGGTCGAGACCGTCGCCGAGTTGATCGCCGGCACGGACGCGCCCGCCGTGGTCGACCCGGTCGGCGTCTCCAAGCACGGCGACGCGCTGCTCGCCGACTCCGCCCTGGAAGCCGTGCGCACCAGGCTGCTCCCGGCGGCCACCGTGGCGACCCCCAACCTGGACGAGGTGCGACAGCTGACCGGAGTCCGCGTCGAGTCGGAGGACGATCTGCGACGGGCCGCGGACGCGGTGCTGGCCCACGGGCCGCGCTGGGTGCTGATCAAGGGCGGGCATCTGGCCGGTGACGCGGTGGACCTCCTGACGGACGGTACCGTGCGGCACGAGCACTGGCTGCGCGCGCCCCGCCACGAAAACCGGCACACCCACGGCACCGGCTGCACGCTCGCCTCCGCCGTCGCCTCCGGGCTGGCGCGGGGCCTCGCCGTCCCGGCGGCGGTCGCCGAGGCCAAGGAGTACGTCACCGGGGCGATCGCGGCGGGGTTCGCGCTGGGCGCCGGCATCGGGCCGGTGGATCACGGGTGGCGGTTCAGGGCCTGAGCCGGCTCTGCGTCCCGCGGGCTCGCTCGTACGGGTCCGGGCCCGTGCCCGGATACGGCAAAAAGCCGGTCCATCCTGAGATGGACCGGCTCAGTGCAGCGAACCGACAAGTGGCCGCGCGCTCAGCTGTAGCGTCAGCGCGAGACCTTGCCGGCCTTGATGCACGAGGTGCAAGCGTTCACGCGCTTCGGCGTCCCGCCCACCACGGTACGCACACGCTGGATGTTCGGGTTCCAGCGGCGGGACGTACGGCGGTGCGAGTGCGAGATGTTGTTGCCGAAGCCCGGCCCCTTGCCGCAGACGTCGCAGTTGGCAGCCACGGGTCACTCCAAAGACTTCAGATGCACTTACGGATAATCCCGGCATGCCGGGATCGAGATCGTGCGATCTGAGATCTGGTTGGCGGTGCCAGGGGGAGAGCCCGATCGGATCGGGCAACCGGAGCAGCATAGCAAGCCTGCGTCGGTAGAGCGAAACTACCATGACCGGGAGGAGGCCCGCCCCCGGCCCGCTTCCGGTGGGCACCGCCCCGGGGTCTACGCTGCGAGCACGTCAAGCCGGCTCAGGGAGGCGCAGGTGGCGCAGGTGCCGCAGACATTCCTCGATGGTCTCGCGGTGCGCACCTGGTGCGGTCTGGCCCTGCGCGCCCTGGGGCGGGCGCGCGAGGAGATCGACGCGATCAACGTCTATCCGGTGGCCGACGGCGACACCGGGACCAACCTCTATCTGACCCTGGAGTCCGCGGCGACGGCCGTGGAGGCCGTGTTCGCCGGATATGAGACGCAGCCCGCCGGTCCCACCCTCGCGGACGCGGTGCGCGCGATGGCCCACGGGGCGCTCATCGGCGCCCGGGGCAACTCCGGCACCATCCTCGCGCAGCTGCTGCGCGGCATGGCCCAGGTCCTCGCGGCGGACGGCGCGGAGCCCCGTTGCGACGGCCCCGCGCTGCGGCTCGCCCTGCGCCGGGCCGCCGACTCCGCCCGGCAGGCGGTGGCGCATCCCGTCGAGGGCACGGTGCTGACGGTCGCCTCGGCCGCCGCCGCCGCGGCCGAGCGCGCGGACGGCGACTGCGGGACGGTCGCCCGAGCCGCCCACGAGGGCGCCCGCGCGGCCCTGGCGGCGACCCCGGCCCAGCTGGACGTCCTGGCGCGGGCAGGGGTGGTCGACGCGGGGGGCAGCGGGCTGGTGGCGGTGCTCGGCGCGCTGGTGGAGGCGTGCACGGGGGAGGCGGCGCGGGACCTGGCGGAGGCGGTGGACGCCGCACCGGACCGGGCGGACCTCCTGCCGCGGGCCCTGCCCGGGACCGGAACCGGGGCCTGTGCCGGCGGGGCCGCCGAGGACGGTGGCCCCGCCTTCGAGGTGATCTACCTGCTGGAGGCCGACGACACCGCCGTGGCCAGGCTGCGCACCCGGCTCGACGCCCTCGGCGACTCCCTGGTCGTCGTCGGCGGCGACGGGCTGTGGAACGTCCATGTGCACGTGGACGACGCGGGCGCCGCCGTGGAGGCGGGCGTGGAGGCCGGGCGCCCGTACCGGATCAGGATCACGCACTTCGGGCTCGGCGACGTGCACACCGGCGGGCCCCGCCCCCCGCGCGAGCGGGCCCAGCGGGCCGTGGTGGCCGTCGTGCCGGGTCAGGGCCTCGCCGAGCTGTACACCGAGGCCGGCGCGACCACCGTGCTCGCGCGGCCCGGGGAGCCACCCGCCAGCGGGGAACTGCTGGCGGCGGTGCGCCGGGCCCACGCGCGCGAGGTCGTGCTGCTGCCCAACGACGCCGAACTGCGCGACACCGCGGCCGCGGCGGCCGAGCAGGCCCGTACCGAGGGGGCCCGGGTGGCGCTGATCCCGACTCGCTCGGCGGTCCAGGGCATCGCGGCGCTCGCGGTGTCCGAGCCGGGGCGCCGGTTCGACGAGGACGTCGTCCAGATGACCTCGGCCGCGGGCGCCACCCGGTACGCGGAGGTCGTCGTCGCCGAGCACCGGTCCTGGACGACGGCCGGGATCTGCCAGGCCGGGGACGTGCTCGGGCTGATCGACGGCGACGTGGCGGTGATCGGGGCGGACGTCACCACCGTCGCCGAGACCGTCCTGGACCGCATGCTCCAGGCCGGCGGCGAACTGGTCACCCTCGTCGTCGGCGACGAGGCGCCCGAGACCGTCGCCGGCCGTCTGGAGACCCGGGTACGGGAGTCCTACCTGGCCGTGGACACGGTGGTGTACCGGGGCGGCCGCCAGGGAGCGCTGCTGCTCATCGGCGTGGAGTGAGCGCGCCGCCCCGGCCCGCCGTGCCGCGCGCCGGGCGGACGGCCCCGGCTCACCCCGCCGTGCCGAGCATCCGGGCGGCCTCCGCGCGCCGTGCCCGGACGGTTTCGTCCGTGTCGTCGGCGTTCTCGTAGGCGGCCAGTACGGCGCGGGCACGGGCCGCCGCCTCCTCGGGGCGGCCCAGTTCGGCCGCCAGTCCGGCCGCCGCGAGTTCGGCGTCGGTGCGGTCGTGCAGCCCGGCCGCGCCGAGGGAGCCGAAGAGCGTGACCGCCCGCTCGAAGTGGGCCGCGCCCGGCCCCCCGGCCTGCGCCAGGAGGTCGCCGAACTGGCGGTGGGTCTGGGCCAGTTCATGGGTCAGTCCGTCCAGGGCGCGGGAGTCGGCGGCGTCCTGGCACGCGCGCTCGCACGCCTCCACGGCCTCGGCCATCAGCCCCTCGGCCGCCGGCGTCTCGCGCTCCTCGCGCAGCGCCAGCCACGCACGCGCCCGCAGGGAGCGGACGAGCAGCCGGGTGTCACCCAGGGCGCGCCACAGCTCGCCCGCGCGGGCGTAGGCCCGGTCGGCCTCCGCGGCCAGGCCCGCGCTGTCCAGGGAGTCGGCGGCGAGGTGGGCGAGCGTGGCGTGGTCGCGCTGTTCGGGCCAGTGCCGGGCGATGTCGGCGGCCAGCAGCCGCTGCTCGGCCGCCGCCCGGTGCTCGCCCAGTTCCTGCAGGCAGTCCCCGAGCCACCAGCGGGCCTGTACGACGGCCCCGTCGCCGTGCGTCTCGGCGCGCAGGTCGGCCAGCGCGGACTCCAGCACCTCGGCCGCCTCGGCGCACCGCCCCTGCCGCAGCAGGAATCCGCCCAGCCGCTGCCGCGCCCAGGCACCCGAGGTGCCGGACTCCCCGGCCTCGTCCGCCCAGTGCGTGGCCTGGAGCGCGTGCTCCGCCGCGGCGGCGGCGTCACCGCGTTCCGCCGTCAACTCGGATATCCGAAGGTGCAGTCGCGCCTGTCCGGTCGGTTCCACGTACGGGCCGCCGTGCTCCAGCGCCGCCCGCAGCGCCCGCTCGGCCCCCGCCCGGTCACCGGCCTCCTCGGCCAGCGCGGCGACCTGGACCTCGTACTCCACCGCGCACCACGGCACCCCCGCGCGCACGTACTCCCCGGCGGCCCGCCGCAGCAGTTCCGCCGCCCGCGCACCGTCCCCGCGGGCCCCGGCCAGCTCGGCCAGCATCCCCCAGGACTCGGCGACCCGTGCCGTCAGCCGCACGTCCCCCTCGTCCCGCGTGCCGTGCCGCTCGATCAGGGCCGGCACCTCGCGCACGGCGGCGTCCGCGTCCTCGGCGGGCCCCGCGCCGGTGCGCGCCCGGTGCATCAGGATCCGGGCCCTGCTCATCAGGACCGACGCGGTCTGCCGTATCCCGGTGGCCCCGTCGGCGTACAGCGCGAGGACCTCCTCGGACAGACCGGTCACCCGGGTCAGGGCCGCGTCCGGCTCACCCCGCAGCGCGCGGAAGTAGGCGCCCCGGGCCCGTGCCGCCAGGGCCTCGCCGGGGTCGTCCGCCGCCGCGTACAGCTCGGCCGCCCGCTCGAACAGCTCCGCGCCCTCCGGCCCCCGGGACATGGCCTCGTGATCGGCGACCGCCGCGCGGTCCGCCGGGGAGAGTCCGCCGTCACCGGCGGCCCGCGCCACCGCGGCCCAGGCCTCCGGCGCCTCCGGGCGCAGGGTGTCCGCCAGCCGGCGCGCCTCGCTGAGGAGAGCGGGCAGACCGGGCCGACCGGGCTCACCTGGGAGAGCTTCGGCACCGGGGAGAGCCTGGGCGTCGGGGAGCGCGCGCGGGCCGGACGGACCGGACGCGGCGGCGGGGGACGACGGGGGAGCGGCCGCCGGAACCGTGCGGGGGGTGCGGACGCCCAGCGGGAGCCGGTCCAGCAGCGGCCGCCGGGCCATCCGCGCCCGCGTCCGGTCGCCGACGTGCGACGTGCCGTTGCGCGCGTCGAAACGCGTCGCCAGGGCCAGTGCCTCGGTGCGGGCGTGGGCCGCGAGGTCCCGTGCCGTCCAGGCGCGCCCGGCGGGGCCCGGTACCCGTTCGTCGCCGAGGCCCAGCCCGGTCAGGCGGTCGGTCAGCAGGGCCACCACGGCCAGGAAGTCCAGCCGGCTGCGCGGATGCCCGCTGTCCGTGAAGTAGGCGGGCCGCTCGGCCAGCAGCTCCAGGGCGCGCGCCTCGTTGCCGGTCAGCGCGCAGAACTCCACGTGCTCGGCGTACGCGGCCCGCATGCTCTCCATGGGCCGCACCAGCCGCAGCCCCCGCAGATGGTGGGCACGGGCCTCCTCCGCGCGGCCCAGCCGCAGCAGCGGGACCAGGGACGCGGCGAGCACCGAGTGCGGCTCGTGCGCACAGCTGAACTCGCCCTCCAGCACGGGCCGCCACGCCGTGAGCGCCTCGGCGTCCCGGCCCCGCTCCACCTGCCACAGGCCCTGCCCGTACAGCTCGCAGGCATGGCAGTCGGCCATCCGGTCCCGGTCGGCGGCCAGCCACGCGGCGTACGCCCGCTCCGCCCGCGCCAGGTCCCCGACGTGCGCGGCCACGCTGAACTCGGCGCTGCGCACCGCCCGTTCGGAGTGCCCGGCGAGCCGGTAGCGGTGCTCCATCTCGCCCAGCCACTTCTCGATCGAGGCGAGCGGGACGTGCGGCTGGTCCAGCATGCCCGCCGACATCCACTTGAAGACCCAGTGCAGCGAATGCGTCTCGTACGCGTCGAAGTCCCCGGGCCGCTCGTCCCACATGCGCAGCAGGCGCGCGAAGGGGACGAACATCTTGTCCTTCTCGGAGCTGTAGTTGTAGACGCTCAGCTGGTGCCCGAGCGCCTCGATCACGGCCAGCGGAACGTCCAGCCCCTCGGCCGCGGCCAGCAGCCGCTCCGCGCGGGCGTTGCGGGCCGGGCCCTCGGGCTGCTCGGCGTTCTCCGCCATCGCCCGGCGCAGCGCCGGCAGGTCGGTGATCTCAGTCATGGTCCGTCCCCCGCGTCGCCCACTCCAGCAGATCGACGAACGCCCGGTTGAGCAGCGCGGAGTCCGCGGGCCGCAGCGGCCGCTGCGCCATCAGCAGCGCCTGCCCGTACAGCGACTCGACCGCGGTGCCGATCAGCTCCGGATCGTCCAGTGAACTCACCTTCCGGATCAGCGGGTTGAGATGGTTGAGCACCAGCCGGGCGCGGGGTGCGCCGCCGCGCAGCGAGCCCAGGATGCCCGCCCACAGATCGTCGGCCTGCTCCTCGGCCGCCGCGCGGGCCTGCTCGTGCCGGGCCGCCCGGTCGTCCAAATGCAGCGCCGGCACCGACAGCGGGTGGAAGGCGCGCAGCACGACGTCGCAGCCCAGCGGGTCCAGTTTCGCCCGCGCCGTCGCCAGGAACCCGGTGAGCAGCAGCTCCACGCCCGGCTCGACGCCGTCCAGATGCGCGGTCACGGTGTCCGCGTCCAGTTCGGCGACCACCGTCCCCGGCCGCACCGACGGCAGCGCCTCGATCAGCTCGCTGTCGTAGGTGTAACCGCCGTTGACCACGCCCACGCCCTGCGCCGAGGCGATCGCCGCGACCTGCCGGTACTCCTCGACGCTACGGGTGAAGTGCACCACCGGGTGCCGGCGCGCGAACTCCGCCAGCGACACCTGTCCGTCGGTCGTCTCGAACGGCAGCCACGGCAGCATCGTGCGCAGCATCTCGTGGTCGTGCCGCGCCAGCGACTTGACCCCGAGGTGGTGCACGGCGAGGAACGCCGCGAGCCGCTCCGGGTCACCGGCCGCGAGAGCGGTCAGCCAGCCGCGGATCCGCTCGCCGAGCGCGTCCCGCACGGCGGCCAGCGTCTCGTCCTCGTACAGCGACTCGCGCGAGGCGGTGGGCCGCAGGCTGTCGGTGTCCAGCACACAGCGCACGAAGAACGCCCAGTCGGGCAGCAGCTGTTCGGCCCGCTCGGTGAGCAGCATGCCCTTGAGGTGCACCCGGTGCGTCGCCCGTTGCGCCGGGCTCACCGCGGACGGCAGCACATAGGCCACCCCGCGGACCCCGGCCAGCGGCACGTCCAGGTCGATCGAGTCCAGCGGGGTGAACCCGAACAGCCCCCGGCAGTGCCCGGCCAGCGCCACCCGGCGTGCGCCGGGGCTCGGATACGACCGGTCCCAGGGCGCGGGCAGTTCGGTGACCGGTTCCTCGTCCACCCGGACGTCGTAGGGCAGCAGCGCGCCGAAGTCCCGGGCCAGTGCGCGCACCCGCTCGGGCGCAAGCCACTCGGCCGCCCCGGGCCGGGGCGTCAGCTGCACCGTCGTACCGGGCTCGGACCGGGCCGTGCCGGGCAGCGTCCGCACCGTGTACGAGCCGTCGTCGCGCGCCGTCCACTCCACCGGGGGCGCGTGCGGGGTGCGGGCGCTGCGGCTGACCACGCGGATCCGCTCGGCGACGACGAAGCAGGCGAGCAGGCCGATGCCGAACTGGCCGAGGAAACCGGAGCGGGCCTCCTGGAGCCCCTCGGCGCGCTTGGAGCTGCGCCCGATGGTCGCCAGCAGCTCGTGCACGTCCGACTCGGTGAGCCCGATGCCGCTGTCCGTCACGCTCAGGCCGCCGTCCGCGGTGTGCAGCCGGACCACCGCCGGGGCGCCGGGCGCGAGGGCCCGCCGGGCGGTGACGGCGTCCACCGCGTTCTGGAGCAGCTCGCGCAGATAGACCTTGGGGCTGGAGTAGAGGTGGTGGGAGAGGAGATCGACCAGACCGCGCAGATCGACCTGGAACGTGTGGGGGGGTAGGGGAGACTGCGAGGACTGGGATGACTGTGGGGTCTGGGAATCCATCGTCACTGCGCCGAAGGGGGAGGACGCGGCGCGGGGTCGGGCGGTCCCGCAGCAGGGGGCGGTGACCGCGAAGGACGGCCGGAACGCGTCATCCTAGGGCCGGAACCGCCGGGCCGACCAGGGGCTATCGGGACCGGTACGGCATCCCGCGACGAACCCGTGGGACAGGCGTGTACGGCATTGTCGGTGCGGTGGTGTGCAATGGATCTCGTGCCCGCACCGGAAGAACCACTGAAACAGCCGCTGAAGTCAGTGCTCGGCCCCGCCACCGCGAAGGTGATGGCCGAGCACCTGGGCCTGCACACCGTCGGCGACCTCCTGCACCACTACCCGCGCAGGTACGAGGAGCGCGGCCAGCTCACCCACCTCGCCGACCTCCCCATGGACGAGCACGTCACCGTCGTCGCCCAGGTCGCAGACGCCCGCCTGCACTCCTTCGCCTCCTCCCGGGCGCCCCGCGGCAAGGGCCAGCGCCTGGAGGTCACCATCACCGACGGCAGCGGCCGCCTCCAGCTGGTCTTCTTCGGCAACGGCGTGCACAAGCCGCACAAGGACCTGCTGCCGGGCACCCGCGCGATGTTCGCCGGCAAGGTCTCGGTCTTCAACCGCCGCCTCCAGCTCGCCCACCCCGCCTACGAGCTGCTGCACGGCGAGGGCGAGGGCGAGGAGGCCGTCGAGTCCTGGGCGGGCGCCCTGATCCCGCTCTACCCGGCCACCGCCAAACTGGAGTCCTGGAAGATCGGCAAGGCGGTGCAGACGGTCCTGCCCGCCGCCCAGGAGGCACTGGACCCGCTGCCGCCCGCCCTGCGCGAGGGCCGCGGCCTGCTCCCGCTCCCCGAGGCCCTGCTCAAGATCCACCGCCCGCACACCAAGGCCGACATCGCGGACGCCCGCGCCCGCCTCAAGTGGGACGAGGCGTTCGTCCTCCAGGTCGCCCTGGCCCGCCGCCGGTACGCCGACGCCCAGCTCCCGGCGGTCGCCCGCCGCCCTCGGGCGGACGGCCTCCTCACCGCCTTCGACGACCGGCTGCCGTTCACCCTCACCGAGGGCCAGCGGAAGGTCTCCCGCGAGATCTTCGCCGATCTCGCCACCGAACACCCCATGCACCGGCTCCTGCAGGGCGAGGTCGGCAGCGGCAAGACGCTGGTGGCCCTTCGCGCCATGCTCGCCGTGGTCGACGCGGGCGGGCAGGCCGCCATGCTCGCGCCGACCGAGGTGCTGGCACAGCAGCATCACCGGTCGATCACCGAGATGATGGGCGACCTGGCCGAGGGCGGCATGCTGGGCGGCACCGAACACGCCACCAAGGTGGTGCTGCTGACCGGTTCCATGGGCGCCGCGGCCCGCCGCAAGGCCCTGCTCGACCTGGCCACCGGCGAGGCCGGCGTCGTCGTCGGCACCCACGCCCTGATCGAGGACAAGGTCCGGTTCCACGACCTCGGGCTGGTCGTCGTGGACGAACAGCACCGCTTCGGTGTCGAACAGCGCGACGCGCTGCGCGGCAAGGGCAGCCGGCCCCCGCACCTCCTGGTCATGACGGCCACCCCGATCCCGCGCACGGTCGCCATGACCGTCTTCGGCGACCTGGAGACCTCCGTGCTCGACCAGCTCCCGGCGGGCCGCTCCCCGATCGCCAGCCATGTCGTCCCGGCCGCCGACAAACCCCACTTCCTGGCCCGCGCCTGGGAACGGGTGCGCGAGGAGGTGGAGAACGGCCATCAGGCGTACGTCGTCTGCCCCCGCATCGGGGACGAGGAGGACGACCCGAAGAAGGCGGCCGGCCGGAAGTCCCCCGAGGACGAGGCCGAGAAGCGGCCCCCGCTCGCGGTCCTCGACGTGGCCGGCCAACTGGCCGAGGGCCCTCTCCGGGGCCTGCGGGTCGAGGTGCTGCACGGCCGTATGCACCCCGACGACAAGGACGCCGTGATGCGCCGCTTCACCGCGGGCGAGACCGACGTACTGGTCGCCACCACGGTCATCGAGGTGGGCGTGAACGTCCCGAACGCCACCGCGATGGTCATCATGGACGCAGACCGCTTCGGCGTCTCGCAGCTCCACCAGCTGCGCGGCCGCGTGGGCCGCGGCTCCGCGCCCGGCCTGTGCCTCCTGGTCACCGAGATGCCCGAGGCGAGCGCCGCCCGCCAGCGGCTGAACGCGGTCGCCGCCACCCTCGACGGCTTCGAGCTCTCCCGCATCGACCTCGAACAGCGCCGCGAGGGCGACGTCCTCGGCCAGGCCCAGTCCGGCGCCCGCTCCAGCCTGCGCGTCCTGGAGGTCATCGAGGACGAGGAGGTCATCGCGGAGGCGAGGAGCGAGGCGATGGCCCTGGTGACGGCGGACCCGGACCTGGAGCGTCTGCCGGGCCTGCGGACGGCCCTGGACGCCCTGGTGGACGAGGAGCGGGAGCGGTACCTGGAGAAGGGCTGAGGCGTGCCCGGCCGGGGGTGCGGGGCCGCGCCGGACCTGCGGCTGCCGCCGCGGGCCGCGACCAGCCACAATGAACGCTGTAGCCGCCCACGACGAAGGACCACACATGACCCGCGTGATCGCCGGCGCAGCCGGCGGACGTCGCCTCGCAGTCCCACCGGGAACGGGCACCCGCCCGACATCCGACCGCGCACGCGAAGGTCTCTTCTCCACCTGGCAGTCCCTCCTCGGCGGCCCCCTGGAGGGCGAGCGCGTCCTCGACCTCTACGCCGGCTCCGGCGCCGTCGGCCTGGAAGCACTCTCCCGCGGCGCGGGCCACACCCTCCTCGTCGAGGCCGACGCCCGTGCCGCGCGGACCGTCCGCGAGAACGTGAAGAACCTGGGCCTTCCCGGCGCCGAGGTCAGAGCGGGCAAAGCCGAACAAGTCATCAGGACCGCTCCCCCTGCCGCCCCGTACGACCTGGTCTTCCTCGATCCCCCCTACGCCGTCACCGACGACGATCTTCGCGAGATTCTCCTCACACTCCGCACGGAGGGGTGGCTCGCGACGGACGCGCTGGTCACCGTGGAGCGCAGCACCAGAGGCGGCGAATTCCACTGGCCGGACGGCTTCGAGGCGATCCGGTCCCGTCGCTACGGCGAGGGAACGTTTTGGTACGGTCGCGCCGCCTCTACGTGCGAAGACGCACGATGACCGGACCGGAGAGCGAGGGATCACAAGTGCGCCGCGCCGTCTGTCCCGGGTCGTTCGACCCGATCACCAACGGACATCTCGACATCATCGCCCGAGCCTCCCGGCTGTACGACGAGGTCTACGTCGCGGTGATGATCAACCAGTCCAAGAAGGGCCTGTTCGAGGTCGAGGAGCGGATCGAGCTGATCCGTGAGGTCACCTCGGAGTTCGCCAACGTACGGGTCGAGACCCACCACGGCCTCCTCGTGGACTTCTGCAAGCAGCGCGACATCCCCGCCATCGTCAAGGGCCTGCGGGCCGTCAGCGACTTCGACTACGAACTCCAGATGGCCCAGATGAACAACGGCCTCACCGGGGTCGAGACGCTGTTCGTGCCGACCAACCCCACGTACAGCTTCCTGTCCTCCTCGCTCGTCAAGGAGGTCGCGGCCTGGGGCGGCGACGTCTCCCACCTGGTGCCGCCGCAGATCCTCGACGCCCTCAACAGACGGTTGCGCAAGGACTGATGGGACTTGGGACTACAGTCGTCCCGTCCGTCTCCGATCCGGCTGTAGGAAGTGGCGAGCACAGGTGGACGTGCAGAAGAAGCTCGACGAGATCGTCTCCGCGGTCGCCGGCGCACGGGCCATGCCCATGTCGGCGTCCTGCGTGATCAACCGCGCCGACCTGCTCGCGTTGCTGGAAGAGGTGCGCCAGGCACTGCCCGGCTCCCTCGCGCAGGCGCAGGAGCTGATCGGCGACCGGGAGCAGATGGTCGAGCAGGCCCGCCAGGAGGCCGAGCGGATCATCGAGACCGCGCACGCCGAGCGTGGCTCGCTGGTCTCCGGCACCGAGGTCGCCCGCCGCTCCCAGACCGAGGCGGACCGGATCCTCACCGAGGCCCGCCAGGAGGCCGAGGAGGTCCGCGCCGAGGCCGACGACTACGTCGACTCCAAGCTCGCCAACTTCGAGGTCGTGCTCACCAAGACCCTGGGCTCGGTCGGCCGCGGCCGCGAGAAGCTCCTCGGCACCGGCCCGGGGCTGGACGAGAACGGCTACGAGGACGAGGACGCCCCCGAGCGCAGCCTGGACCCCGAGACCCTGCGGCACAACGCCGACGCGTACGTGGACGCGAAGCTGGGCGCCTTCGAGGCGGTGCTCGCCAAGACCCTGGAGGCGGTCGGCCGCGGCCGGCAGAAGCTGCACGGCCGGATCGCCACCGACGACCTCGGCGCCCTCGCCGACGACACCACGACCTTCCAGCACTCCAGCGACGCCGACTACCTCGCCGACCTGGCCGCCCTCGCGGACACCCCGGCCGAGCGCCCGGCGGCCCGGCAGGAGCAGCCGTCGTACGAGCCCCGCCCCGAGCGGCCCTCGTACGAGCCGGGGGCCGAGCCCGCGTACGAGCCGGAGGCCGAGCCCGCGTACGACCAGCGGCCGGAGCGGTCGCCGTACGAGCAGCAGCCCGAGCGGCCCGCGTACGAGCCGCAGCCCGCCTACGGCGCCTACGACCAGCAGCAGGACCCCTACACCGGTTTTCCCCAGCAGGGCGGCTACGGCGGACAGGACTCCTACGGCTACCAGCAGGCCGACCCCTACGGGTACCAGGGCGGCTACGCCCAGCAGGGCGCGTACGACGCCCAGCAGCTGTCCCAGGCGCCGCAGCACTCCCAGCCGCAGCAGGACTACGCTCTGGACGAGACCAGCCTCTTCGACACCAGCATGATCAGCGCGGAGCAGCTGCGGGCGTACGAGCAGGGCCGCGGTACCCGCTGACGGGGCCGGATTGGGCCCTGAGCGCAAGGTCCAGTATCCTGGCTCTTCGGTCGCGCGTGCCCTGACGCTCGCGTACGGAATCGCCCGCGACCACCGCCGCCCGGAAACACCGACGGGCGGTGTCCCTCCGAGTTCGCAGATCGAAAGCAGGAATGGCTTCCAACGCCCGCCTCGACCACCGCAACCCCCTCGTGTTCGACACTCACGAGCTGGGTCGGCGTCCTGGTGCGCTGCAGCGCCTGACCCGCGAGATCGACGCCCCCGGGGATCTCGGCATCCCGGGAGTCATCGAAGTGCCGGAAGGCACCCCGGTGGAACTCGGGCTCCGGCTTGAGTCGGTCATGGAAGGGGTGCTCGTCACAGGCACCGCCCGTGCAACGGCCAAGGGGGAGTGCGTAAGGTGTCTGGAGCCGGTCGGGCTTGAGCTCGACGCGGACTTCCAGGAGATGTTCTCGTACCCTGACGCCGACGACCGGGGCCGTGTGATCGCGGAACCGGGCGACGACGCCGAGGACGACGAGGACAGGCTCTTCATCGAGGACGGTCTTTTCGACCTCGAACCCGTGCTGCGTGATGCGGTGGTGCTCGCACTGCCGATGCAGCCGGTGTGCCAGGAAGACTGCCCGGGTCTGTGCTCCGAGTGCGGAGCCCGGCTCGCGGACGACCCGGAACACCATCATGACGCCGTCGACATCCGTTGGGCGGCTTTGCAGGGACTCGCCGGCACCACGACGGACGGCGAGAAGGACGAGATGAGCGGCGCCGAAGCGGGCGTCGACGAGAAGCAGGAGAAGTAGCCGTGGCTGTTCCGAAGCGGAAGATGTCGCGCAGCAACACGCGCCACCGCCGGTCGCAGTGGAAGGCTGCGGTCCCCACCCTGGTTGCGTGCGAGCGCTGCCACGAGCCCAAGCAGCAGCACATCGCGTGCCCGTCTTGCGGCACCTACAACAAGCGCCAGGTCCTCGAAGTCTGAGCGGTTGGTGAGAGGCCCGATGACAGACGCGAAAGCCGCTAGTCCCCGCCAGCGCGGGGGCAGCTCACTGGCCTCGTCCCACACAGTTCTGGAAGGGCGGCTCGGCTACCAGGTCGAGTCCGCCCTTCTGGTGCGTGCGCTCACCCACCGTTCCTACGCGTACGAGAACGGCGGTCTGCCGACGAACGAGCGGCTGGAGTTCCTCGGGGACTCCGTGCTCGGCCTCGTCGTGACGGACACGCTGTACCGCACCCACCCCGACCTGCCCGAGGGCCAACTGGCCAAGCTGCGGGCCGCGGTGGTCAACTCGCGTGCGCTGGCGGAGGTGGGGCGCGGCCTCGACCTCGGCGCCTTCATCCGGCTCGGCCGGGGTGAAGAGGGCACGGGTGGCAGGGACAAGGCGTCCATCCTCGCCGACACCCTTGAAGCGGTGATCGGCGCGGTCTATCTCGACCAGGGCCTCGACGCGGCGTCCGAGCTGGTGCACCGGCTCTTCGACCCGCTGATCGAGAAGTCCTCCAACCTGGGCGCGGGCCTGGACTGGAAGACGTCGCTCCAGGAGCTGACCGCGATCGAGGGGCTCGGTGTGCCCGAGTACCTGGTCACGGAGACCGGCCCCGACCACGAGAAGACCTTCACTGCTGCCGCCCGCGTCGGAGGCGTCTCGTACGGCACCGGCACCGGCCGCAGCAAGAAGGAGGCGGAGCAGCAGGCCGCCGAGTCCGCATGGCGTGCCATCAAGGCCGCCGCGGACGAGCGCGCCAAGGCGGCGACGGAGGCCGAGCAGGCCGTCGCCCGAGCCGCCGCGGACGACGGCACGTCGTCCGCCACCGCCTGACGAAAGCAGCACCGAGCGCCCGCCCCACCGGTTCCGGACGGGGCGGGCGCTCTCTTCGCAGTGCCCTTCCGTTTCGTACAGCGCTTTCCACGGGGGTTTCGATGCCCGAGTTGCCCGAGGTCGAGGTCGTCCGGCGGGGGCTGGCGCGGTGGGTGGCCCACCGCACCGTCGCCGAGACCGAGGTGCTGCACCCGCGCGCCGTACGCCGTCATGTGGCCGGCGGCGAGGACTTCGCGCACCGGCTCAAGGGACATCACATCGGCGACCCCAGCCGGCGCGGCAAGTACCTGTGGCTACCGCTGGAGGAGACGAACCAGTCGGTCCTCGCGCATCTCGGGATGAGCGGGCAGCTGCTGGTGCAGCCGCGGGAGACGCCGGACGAGAAGCACCTGCGCATCCGGATCCGGTTCGCCGACTCGCTCGGCACCGAACTGCGCTTCGTGGACCAACGCACCTTCGGCGGGCTGTCGTTGCACGACAACACCCCGGACGGGCTGCCCGACGTCATCGCGCACATCGCCCGCGACCCCCTCGACGCGCTCTTCGACGACGAGGCCTTCCACCAGGCGCTGCGCCGCAAGCGCAGCACCGTCAAGCGGGCTCTGCTGGACCAGTCGCTGATCAGCGGCGTCGGCAACATCTACGCGGACGAGGCCCTGTGGCGCGCCCGCATCCACTACGAGCGTCCGACCGCGAACTTCACCCGCCCGGTCACGGCCGAACTCCTCGGCCACATCCGGGACGTGATGAACGCGGCCCTCGCCGTCGGCGGCACCAGCTTCGACAGCCTGTACGTCAACGTCAACGGCGAGTCGGGCTACTTCGACCGTTCGCTCGACGCCTACGGCCGCGAGGGCGAGCCCTGCCGCCGCTGCGGCACCCCCATGCGGCGCCGCCCCTGGATGAACCGCTCCAGCTACTTCTGCCCGAAGTGTCAGCGGGCGCCGCGCGCCTCGTCGTAACGCTCGCGCGAGGCCAGCACCTCGTCCATGGCGCCCTCCACGCACTCGATGAGGGAGAGCAGGCGCCCGGCGACCTCGCGGCCGAGCGGCGTCAGCTCGTAGTCGACGCGGGGCGGGTTGGTCGGCTGGGCCTCGCGGTGCACCAGGCCGTCGCGCTCCAGCGCGTGCAGGGTCTGGGAGAGCATCTTCTCGCTGACCCCGTCGACGCGGCGGCGCAGCTCGTTGAAGCGCAGTGAGCCCTCGGACAGCGCGCCGAGCGTCAGTCCGCCCCAGCGCCCCGTGACGTTCTCCAGCGTGCAGCGGGAGGGGCATGCCTTGGCGAAGACGTTGTAGGCGAGCTCGTCGGGCTCCTGGGCATGTGCGGTCATGACACAAGGGTACGCCCATGCAGCGCTAACCAAGGGGTTGCACTAACTCCTGGTTAGTGCTTTCCTTTTCTCGCCGTTACTGAGCTGCCCTTCCGAGGAGAGTCATGACCAGCCCCGTTGTTTCCATCGCCTACCACTCCGGCTACGGCCACACCGCCGTCCTCGCCGAGGCCGTACGAGCCGGTGCCGTCGAGGCGGGCGCCGAGGCGCACCTGATCAAGGTGGACGAGATCACCGAGGAGCAGTGGGGGATGCTCGACCGCTCCGACGCGATCGTCTTCGGCTCGCCCACCTACATGGGCACCGCCTCCGGCGCCTTCCACGTCTTCGGCGAGGCGACCTCCTCGCGCTGGGCCGGCCAGGACTGGCAGGACAAGCTGGCCGCCGGCTTCACCAACTCCGGCTCCAAGAGCGGCGACAAGCTGCACACGCTCCAGTTCTTCCAGACGCTCGCCGCGCAGCACGGCATGCACTGGGTGAACCTCGGCCTGCTCCCGGGCTGGAACAGCAGCACCGCCTCCGAGAACGACCTCAACCGTCTCGGCTTCTTCGCCGGCGCCGCCGCCCAGACCGACACGGACCAGGGTCCCGAGGGCGTGCACAAGGCGGACATCGCCACGGCCGAGCACCTCGGGCGCCGGGTGGCCCAGACCGCTCGGACGTTCGCGCGGGGCCGGATCGCCGCGTAACCGGCCTGACGGGCGGGGGAGTCCGGCTCAGTCGCCGAACTCCGCGGTCCACCAGGGGCCGCCCGCGCCGAAGTGCACGCCGACGCCGAGGGTGTGGAAGTCGGGGTCGAGGATGTTGGCGCGGTGCTGGGGGCTGGCCATCCACGCCTTCACCACGGCCGCCGGGTCCGCCGGGCCGCGCGCGATGTTCTCGGCGCCGAGTCCGGTGACACCGGCCGCCGCCGCCCGGTCCCACGGCGTCTTCCCGTCCGGGTCGGTGTCGGAGAAGAAGCCCCGCGCCGCCATGTCGTCGCTGAACGACTCGGCCAGGTTCGTCAGTGCCGAGTTCGCGGCCAGCGGGCCGCACCCCGCCTTGGCCCGCTCGTCGTTGACCAGCTTCAGCACCTGGGCCTCGGCGGCGGCTTGCGCGGAGACGGTCACGGGCGGGACGGACGGCCGGGGGGCCGCCGTCCTCGTCGGGGTCGGGGTGGGCTTCGTCCTGGTGGGGGAGGGCCTGGGCTTCGGAGGGGCGGGGGCGGCCGGTGGGCTCTTGCGGGCGCCGGGCTTCGCGGACGGGGTCGCCGCGGTGGACTTCGCGGGTTTCGGCGGGGCCGGCGAGGCGGAGGCGGATGCCGACGGCGGGGCCGACGCGGACGTCGTGGGCGCCGGCGACGACGACGGCGTCGGGGCGGCGGAGGAGGACGGCCGCGCGGTGTCCCGGCCGGACGCCGGACCGCCGGCACCGGTACCCGTGTCCGAGCGCCCGGTGTCCGAGCCGCCGGTGTTCGCGCTGCCGGACGTGCCGCCCTGCGCGTCGTCCGTGTTGCCGGGAGAGCCCGCCACCCGGATCCGGTCGTCACCGGTGGCGTGGGAGCCGCCGCCGAGGCGGTAGCCCTGGAAGCCCGGGACCACACCGGCGGCCACCGCCGCAGTGCCCAGGGCGACGGCCACGCACATCCCGAGCAGCGTCATGCTCACCGCGCGCCCGGCCTGCTTCTGCCGCCGCCGGCCACGGTCGGGGCCCTCACCGGGGTGCCGCCCGTGGCCGTCGCCCGCGTCCGCGCCGGGGGCTTCGCCGGGGCCTTCCGCCGCGGTGGAACCGCCCGCCGGACCGTCCGCCGCCCCCGGGCCCGCGTGCGACGGGATGCCGGGCCCGGCCGCGAAGAGATACGCGTCCGCCCTGGCCTTCGCCGCCGCGTACGTCTCGGGGTTCAGGTAGGGCGCGGTGCCCATCGGTATCGGCGCCGTGGGCGCGGCCGCCGGATCGTCGTTCCCGGCGGCGCGGGCGCGCGGGTCCTCGCCCTCCGCGGCGCGGCCGCCGTCCGAGCGTCGGTGGCGTCCCATGACCTTGCCCTCTTCCTCGTTCTTCCTTGGTGCTTCTGGCCAGCCCAACCCACTCGATCGAGTGAGTTTCCCCGGGGATGCGCCCGCGTGCGGACCGTACCTCATGCCCTCCGGGGGCGATGTGTCCCGAACGACACCGGCCGGTTAGGTTGCCCCCATGAGTGAGGATGTTCGACTGGTCGCCTGGGTGCGTGGACACGTGCAGGGCGTGGGATTCCGGTGGTTCACACGCGCCAAGGCGCTGGAGATCGGCGGTCTGAGTGGTTTTGCTCTCAATTTGGCGGACGGCCGGGTCCAGGTCGTCGCCGAGGGCGCGCGCGAGGGCTGCGAGGGGCTGCTCGGCTGGCTCCAGGGGGCCGACACGCCCGGCCGTGTCGACGGTGTCACCGAGATCTGGGACACACCCCGCGGCGGCTACGACGGCTTCGCGATCCGCTGAGCCGGAGCCGCCCCGATCCCGGCCGCCGGGCCCCTCGGACGGTGGTCCGGAGCGGAAACGGCCTGGTGGTTGCCAAGGAGGGCGCAGCGTGGCAGGCTCCGCAGGTACAGCTGATCGCTGCGCCCCAGGGCCTGGGCGACCCGCCGCTCCGCCGTGTCCTTCCGGCCGAGCGCCCCGGTCCCCCCGCCAATACGGGGTGTGATCGTGTTGACCGTCAAACTTTTTGGTGAGACGCTGAAAGCCCCGCGCACCCTAGCTGTTTGGCATGGAGCAACAGCAGAGCAACATTCGGATGTGCCAAGCACCGCGGGTGCGAATCCCTCACGACCCACACCGCATCGGTCGGTCACTCAGTGTGGAGGACCATCCATCATGGCAAAGGCGCTTCTCGGTTACGTCGGCGGCTCCGACCCTCGACTCCTCGCCGAGATGCGACGGCTGCAGCAGCGCGTACAGGACCTGGAGTCCGAGCTGGTCAGGATCCAGGCGGAGAACGACGCGCTGGCGGCTGCCGCCTCTCAGGACAGGATCATGGAGAGCATCGACGCACACCAGGCGGAGCCTGCGCTCACCTGATCGCCGCATCGCTTCACGGCAGCAGCGGTCGGGCGGCCCGTATCAACCGCTCTACAGACCGGACGGCCGGCATCCGAGGCCCGTCCATAGAATGGCAAGGGACGCTTCGGCGTCCCTTCTTTCTTCCCCCGCGCATCCTTTCACCCTCTTCAACATCTGGTGTGCCCCGCGTGTCCGGCGGTGAAACCGCGCGGTCGCGACGGTTCATGGACTGAGACGGCGGGCGGCGGCCGGTAGAGTCCGGCGGCGTGCACCTCAAGGCCCTGACCCTGCGCGGCTTCAAGTCGTTCGCCTCCGCGACCACCCTCCGGTTCGAACCCGGGATCACCTGCGTCGTCGGACCGAACGGTTCGGGCAAGTCCAATGTGGTGGACGCACTGAGCTGGGTCATGGGCGAGCAGGGCGCCAAGTCGCTGCGCGGCGGCAAGATGGAGGACGTCATCTTCGCCGGCACCACCGGGCGCCCCCCGCTGGGCCGTGCCGAGGTGTCCCTGACCATCGACAACTCCGACGGGGCGCTGCCCATCGAGTACGCCGAGGTCACCATCACGCGGATCATGTTCCGCAACGGCGGCAGCGAGTACCAGATCAACGGCGACACCTGCCGCCTCCTGGACATCCAGGAACTGCTCTCCGACTCCGGCATCGGCCGCGAGATGCACGTGATCGTCGGCCAGGGCCAGCTGGACTCCGTGCTGCACGCCGATCCGATGGGCCGCCGCGCCTTCATCGAGGAGGCGGCCGGCGTCCTCAAGCACCGCAGGCGCAAGGAGAAGGCGCTGCGGAAACTGGACGCGATGCAGGCCAACCTCGCCCGCGTCCAGGACCTCACCGACGAACTGCGCCGCCAGCTCAAACCCCTCGGCCGCCAGGCCGCCGTGGCACGCCGGGCCGCCGTCATCCAGGCCGATCTGCGCGACACCCGCCTGCGGCTGCTCGCCGACGACCTCGTACGGCTGCGTCGGGCGCTCGACGCCGAGATCGCCGACGAGGCCGCCCTCAAGGAGCGCAAGGAGGCCGCCGAGCAGGAGCTGAGGAAGGCCCTGCACCGCGAGTCCCTGCTGGAGGACGAGGTGCGGCAGCTCGCGCCCCGCCTCCAGAACGCCCAGCAGACCTGGTACGAGCTGTCCCAACTGGCCGAGCGGGTGCGCGGCACCATCTCGCTGGCCGACGCCCGGGTCAAGAGCGCCACCTCCGCGCCGCCCGAGGAGCGCCACGGCCGCGACCCCGAGGACCTGGAGCGCGAGGCCGCCCGCGTCCGCGAGCAGGAGGCCGAACTGGAGGCCGCCCTGGAGGCGGCCCGGCACGCCCTGGACGACACGGTCGCCCACCGTGCCGAACTGGAGCGGGAACTGGCCGTCGAGGAACGCCGGCTCAAGGACATGGCCCGCGCCATCGCCGACCGCCGCGAGGGCCTGGCCCGGCTGAACGGCCAGGTGGGCGCGGCCCGTTCACGCGCGGCCGCCGCCCAGGCCGAGATCGGCCGGCTGGCCACGGCCCGCGACGAGGCGCGGGACCGCGCGGTGCGCGCCCAGGAGGAGTACGAGGCGCTCAAGGCCGAGGTCGACGGACTCGACGAGGCCGACACCGAGCTGGCCGAACGGCACCGGACGGCCCGGGACCGGCTCGCCGACGCCGAGACCGCCCTGACCGCGGCCCGCCAGGCCGCCGCCACCACCGAGCGCCGCCGCGCCGCGACCCAGGCCCGCCACGAGGCACTGGCCCTGGGTCTGCGGCGCAAGGACGGCACCGGCATACTGCTGGACTCCGAGGCCCACCTCACCGGCCTCCTCGGCCCGGCGGCAGAACTCCTGACCATCACTCCGGGCTACGAGATCCCCCTGGCCGCCGCCTTCGGAGCCGCGGCCGACGCCCTCGCCGTGACGAACCCGGCCGCGGCCGCGGCCGCCATCCGCCTGCTGCGCAAACAGGACGGAGGCCGGGCGGCGCTGCTCGTCACGGGCTCACCGGAGGCGCCCTTCAGGAGCGCGACCGGCCACCACGTGCCCGCGGCCGACGGACGGCACCTGCTCGCCGAGACCTTCGTGCGCGCCCCGGCCGAGCTCATGCCAGCCATCCGCGCACTCCTCCACGACATCGTCGTGGTCGACACCCTGGACGCCGCCGAAGACCTCGTCCGCTCCCACCCCCACCTCACCGCCGTCACCGCCGAAGGCGACCTCCTGGGCGCCCACTTCGCCCACGGCGGCTCGGCCGGCGCCCCCAGCCTGCTGGAGGTCCAGGCCTCCGTGGACGAGGCCGCCGCCGAACTGGAGCAGCTCTCGGTCCGCTGTGCGGAGCTGGCCGAGGAGGAGGACGCGGCGACGGAACGCCGTACCGGGGCGGCGGCACTGGTGGAGGAGATGGGCGAACGGCGCCGGGTGGCCGACCGGGAGAAGTCCGCCGTCGCCCAGCGGCTCGGCCGCCTCGCGGGCGAGGCCCGCGCCGCCGCCGGCGAGGCCGAGCGCTCCGCCGCCGCTGCCGCGCGGGCGCAGGACGCGCTGGACAAGGCCGTGCGGGAAGCCGAGGAACTCGCGGAGCGGCTCGCCGTCGCCGAGGAGACGCCCGTGGAGGAGGAGCCCGACACTTCGGTGCGCGACCGGCTCTCCGCCGACGGCGCCAACGCGCGGCAGACCGAGATGGAGGCCCGTCTCCAGGTCCGTACCCACGAGGAGCGGGTCAAGGGGCTGGCCGGCCGGGCCGACTCCCTCGACCGTGCCGCCCGCGCGGAGCGCGAGGCGCGGACGCGGGCCGAGCAGCGCCGGGCCCGGCTGCGCCACGAGGCGGCCGTCGCCCGAGCGGTGGCCGACGGCGCCCGGCAGCTGCTGGCGCACGTAGAGGTCTCCCTCGTCCGAGCCGATCAGGAGCGCACCGCCGCCGACGCCGCCAAGGCCCGGCGCGAGCGAGAGCTGACCGCCGCCCGCACCACCGGACGTGAACTGAAGTCGGAACTCGACAAGTTGACGGATTCGGTCCACCGCGGCGAGGTACTCGGCGCCGAGAAGCGGCTGCGGATCGAGCAGCTGGAGACCAGGGCGCTGGAGGAGCTGGGTGTCGAACCGGCGGGGCTGGAGACGGAGTACGGGCCGCACCAGCCCGTGCCGCCCTCGCCCCCCGCCGACGGCGAGACGCTGCCGGAGGACCCGGATCACCCCCGTAACCAGCCGCGCCCCTTCGTACGAGCCGAGCAGGAGAAGCGGCTCAAGGCGGCCGAGCGGGCGTACCAGCAGCTCGGCAAGGTCAATCCGCTGGCGCTGGAGGAGTTCGCGGCGCTGGAGGAGCGGCACAAGTTCCTCAGCGAGCAGCTGGAGGACCTGAAGAAGACCCGCGCCGATCTGCTCCAGGTGGTGAAGGAGGTCGACGAGCGGGTCGAGCAGGTCTTCACCGAGGCCTACCGGGACACCGCGCGTGAGTTCGAGGGCGTCTTCGGCCGGCTGTTCCCGGGCGGCGAGGGCAGGCTCGTGCTCACCGACCCCGACAACATGCTCACCACGGGCGTCGACGTCGAGGCGCGGCCGCCGGGCAAGAAGGTCAAGCGGTTGTCCCTGCTCTCCGGCGGCGAACGGTCGCTGACGGCCGTCGCGCTGCTGGTGTCGATCTTCAAGGCCCGGCCTAGTCCCTTCTATGTGATGGACGAGGTCGAGGCGGCGCTGGACGACACCAACCTCCAGCGGCTGATCCGGATCATGCGGGAGCTGCAGGAGTCCTCGCAGCTGATCGTGATCACGCACCAGAAGCGCACCATGGAGGTTGCCGACGCGTTGTACGGCGTCTCCATGCAGGGCGACGGTGTGTCGAAGGTCATCTCGCAGCGATTGCGCTGACCCATTTCAAGACCGACTGGAGTCAACGAGCAAGATCATCTCACTCCCTGTTCATTTCTTGAACACAGGGTGCTGGACGGTATCTCCTAACTCACAGCATTCCACCTATTGACTTCGGAAGTTGAAGGCATAGTCTCTCCCACGTTGCTTTTTTCCTTCAGGTGTAAGTAGCGCAGGCGTATGCGCCACTGGAGACCTGGAAGGGCTCACCCCCACCCCGGCAGCGTTGCCGTGGCCCGAGGAGTTTCACGTGACCAGCACAGCGCAGGCACCTCAGTCAGGAGCCGGGACGGCTCATCCCGAACATCTCGGGCACGTCATCTTCATCGCCGCGGCCGCGGCCATGGGCGGCTTCCTCTTCGGCTACGACAGCTCCGTCATCAACGGCGCCGTCGAGGCCATCCGCGACCGCTACGACATCGGCTCCGCCGCGCTCGCGCAGGTCATCGCCATCGCCCTGATCGGCTGCGCCATCGGTGCCGCCACCGCGGGCCGGATAGCCGACCGGATCGGCCGTATCCGCTGCATGCAGATCGCGGCCACGCTGTTCACGATCAGCGCCGTCGGCTCCGCGCTGCCCTTCGCGCTGTGGGACCTCGCCTTCTGGCGCATCGTCGGCGGTTTCGCCATCGGCATGGCCTCCGTGATCGGCCCCGCCTACATCGCCGAGGTCGCCCCGCCCGCCTACCGCGGCCGGCTCGGCTCCTTCCAGCAGGCCGCGATCGTCGTCGGCATCGCCATCTCCCAGCTGGTCAACTGGGGTCTGCTGAACGCCGCCGGCGGCAACCAGCGCGGCCACCTGATGGGCCTGGAGGCCTGGCAGGTCATGCTGGGCGTCATGGTGATCCCGGCCGCCCTGTACGGCCTGCTGTCCTTCGCCATCCCCGAGTCCCCGCGCTTCCTGCTGTCCGTCGGCAAGCGTGAGCGCGCCAAGGAGATCCTGGTCGAGGTCGAGGGCAAGGGCACCGACCTGGACAAGCGCGTCGCCGAGATCGAGCACGCGATGAAGAGCGAGCACCGCTCCACCTTCAAGGACCTGCTGGGCGGCGGCTTCTTCTTCAAGCCGATCGTCTGGGTGGGCATCGGCCTGTCGGTCTTCCAGCAGTTCGTCGGCATCAACGTCGCGTTCTACTACTCCTCGACGCTGTGGCAGTCGGTCGGCGTCGACCCGACGGACTCGTTCTTCTACTCCTTCACCACGTCCATCATCAACATTCTCGGCACCGTGATCGCGATGATCTTCGTGGACCGGATCGGCCGCAAGCCGCTCGCGCTCATCGGCTCGGTCGGTATGGTCGTCGGCCTGGCGCTGGAGGCCTGGGCCTTCTCCTACCACCTGGTCGACGGCAAGCTGCCGGCCACGCAGGGCTGGGTCGCCCTGGTCGCGGCGCACATCTTCGTCCTCTTCTTCGCCCTGTCCTGGGGTGTGGTCGTCTGGGTCATGCTCGGCGAGATGTTCCCGAACCGGATCCGCGCCGCCGCCCTGGGTGTGGCCGCCGCCGCGCAGTGGATCGCCAACTGGGCGATCACCGCGAGCTTCCCGTCGCTGGCGGACTGGAACCTCTCCGGCACGTACGTCATCTACACGGTGTTCGCCGCCCTCTCCATCCCCTTCGTCCTGAGGTTCGTCAAGGAGACCAAGGGCAAGGCCCTGGAGGAGATGGGCTGAGCCTCCCCCGAGGCACCCTCGATCCCGGGGAGAAGGGCCTTCAGACCCCGCTGCCCCTCTCCTCGTTTCTCCCCTCGCCCCCGGACCGGCCACTGCCCGGTCCGGGGGCGAGGGCTTTCACGCGTCGACGGGTGGATGGGCGGGGAGCTGGTCGAGTGTCGCGGTAGGAGTGCGGAGGAGGGGGCGGCGCCGGGTTCCGGGCGGTCACATGCTCCCCGTCGTCGTGCCGGGCGGGGTCTCGACCCGGGAGTTCGGGCGGGGTGCCGGGTGTTTCCGCGTCGGCCTCCCCGGCGCCGCCGCCCGAACGGCTCGCCGTCCTCGGTGGCGCCGCCCGCGCGCCTCCCCGGCCGCGCTCGCTCCGCCTCCGTCCCCTTCGCCGGCGGGCCCCGCCCCTCGTCACCGACCGCCGCGCGGGTGCGCGAGGAGATTCCCGCGGCCCCGCTCTCGTACGTCCGGACAAGCAGGATCCCCCTCCTGCGCGAGGCGTCGGAGGGGGATCCGGGATGACGTGACGTCGGACGCGGCACCGGGGCCGTGCGATCGGGCCGGCGGACGACCCGGCCCGACTGCGGGCTCGGAGGGCCGGGGCCGGTCGCGGGCGCGTGCCGTTCCGGCACCGGCCGGGCACCGCACCGCCGCTGCCCGGCCGGTGCCGGAACGGAGACCGGGGACGGACCGCTGCGGGCGGCTGTGCGCTTCCCGGCACCGCGCGGCCCGCGCGGGAGCGGCCACCGAGCCCGGCGAACGCGGGATCAGACGGCGGCGGTCGCCTGCCCGCCGGTACGGCCGGAGACGGACTCGGCGGTCCCGTCGGCCCGCGCGGCCTCCTCGGCGCCCGCCGGAGCCTCGATCCGCGGCTTCGGCAGCACCATGTACAGCACGCCCGAGATCACGATCGTCGCGACCCAGCCGAGGCCGTACTCGCCGATGAGGTTGTTCTTGGCCAGCGGACCGGTGAACCAGTCCGAGGTGGTGAACATCAGGCCCGACACCAGGCCGATCGCCCACGCGGCCACGGCCGCGGGGGAGAAGCCACCCTTGTACCAGTAGGCGCTGGTGCGCGAGGTGTCGGCCATGGCCCGGCCGTCGTACTCCGTGCGGCGGAACATGTCCGCGCCGAACACGCCGACCCACGCGGAGAAGGCGACCGCGAGCAGGGACAGGAAGGCGATGAAGGAGCCCATGAAGCTCGTCGCCACCAGCATCAGCACCCCGCCGAACACCAGCGAGATCACGGCGTTGACGGACACCGCCCAGTGCCGGGGCACCTTGAAGCCGAGGGTCTGCGCGGTGAAGCCCGCGGAGTACATCGACATCGAGTTGATCAGCAGCATGCCGACCAGCGCGATGAACAGGTACGGCACCGCGATCCACGTCGGCAGGATCTTGCCCAGGAAGGACACCGGGTCGGTGGCCGAGGCCAGGTCCGGGGTGGCGACCGCCATCACCGCGCCCATCAGGACCATCGGCAGCACGACCACACCGGCGCCGCCGACCGCCGTACCCACGATCGCCTTCGAGGAGGCCGTGCGCGGCAGATAGCGGGTGAAGTCCGGGGCCGTCGGGATCCAGCTGACGCCACCGGCCGCGATCATGCCGATGCCGGTGATTACCGCGGCCGTGGAGCCGGCGCTGTGGTCCATCACCTTCGACCAGTCCGTCTTCACCGCCAGGTAGACGAGGACCAGCACCGAGAACGCGCCGAAGAAGTAGGTGGCGTACTTGTTGCACTTCTGCACGGCGTTGATGCCGAGCCCGGAGATCGCGAAGGTGGCCACCACGAAGACCAGCAGCGTCACCATGTCCAGGACGCTGTTCGCCTTGATGCCGAAGAGGATCTCCAGGATGGAGAGCATGGCGTAGGCGCCGGTCACCGCGTTGATCGTCTCCCAGCCCCAGCGGGCCACCCAGATCAGCGAACCCGGCAGCAGGTTGCCCCGCTGTCCGAACACCGCGCGGGACAGCGCCATGCCCGGCGCCCCGCCCCGCTTGCCGGCGATGCCGATCAGGCCGACGAGGCCGTACGACACCACGGGCGCCGCCACCGCGACGACCAGCGCCTGCCAGATGTTCAGGTGGTACGCCACGACGAGGCTCGCGCCCATCGTCAGCAGCAGCACGCTGATGTTCGCGCCGACCCAGGTCGGGAACAGCTCACGGGTCCGGCCGGTCCGCTCGTGGTCCGGGACCTGCTCGATGCCACGGGTCTCGAGAGCGCCTTCGGTCTCGACGGTTTTGCTCATGGGGAAGTGTGCCCTAGACGTGGGGGGAAGGGGACGGTCGGACTCTACGCGCGTCAACGCAGCCCGGACCATCGTACTTTGCTCCGACTCATCGCCAAACGTGGCGTTTGTCTCTCGGAGGAAGTCACAAGCCCGGTCCCGGGGTGGCCCATGGCCGATACTGGGGGCGTTATGGAAACCATCATCCTTGCTGTAGTCATCGCCGTGGTCGTGCTCGGCGCGCTCGGCGGGCTGATCGTGGGCACCCGACGCCGGAAGTCGCTGCCCCCGCCGCCCCCGAAGGCGCCCGACATCACCGCGCCCCCGGCCGAGCCGCACGTCGGCGAAGAGGCCGAGACGCCGCGCGACGAACCGCGCCGGACGATCGAGGAGGTGGATCTCCCGGGCGGCCCGCCGGTCGCCGTCGAAGAGCCTCCCGTCCCCGCCGTCGAGGCTCCGGAGATCGAGATCCCGGAGCCCACCGCAGGCCGGCTGGTCCGGCTCCGCACCCGGCTGTCCCGCTCCCAGAACGCCCTCGGCAAGGGCCTGCTCACGCTGCTCTCGCGCGAGCACCTGGACGACGACACCTGGGAGGAGATCGAGGACACCCTGCTCACCGCCGACGTCGGTGTGCAGCCCACCCAGGAACTGGTCGAGGGCCTGCGCGAGCGCGTCAAGGTGCTCGGCACCCGCACCCCCGAGGAGCTGCGCGGCCTGCTGCGCGAGGAGCTGCTCAAGCTGGTCGGCACCGATGTCGACCGCACCGTGAAGACCGAGCCCGCCGACCGCAGGCCCGGCATCGTGATGGTCGTCGGCGTCAACGGCACCGGCAAGACCACCACCACCGGCAAGCTCGCCCGCGTCCTGGTCGCCGACGGCCGCACCGTGGTGCTGGGCGCCGCCGACACCTTCCGCGCCGCCGCCGCCGACCAGCTCCAGACCTGGGGCGAGCGGGTCGGCGCCTACACCGTGCGCGGTCCCGAGGCCGGCGACCCCGCCTCCGTGGCCTTCGACGCGGTGAAGGAGGGCAAGGAGATGGGGGTCGACGTCGTCCTCATCGACACCGCCGGCCGGCTGCACACCAAGACCGGTCTCATGGACGAGCTGGGCAAGGTCAAGCGCGTGGTCGAGAAGCACGCGCCGCTGGACGAGGTGCTGCTGGTCCTGGACGCCACCACCGGGCAGAACGGGCTGGTGCAGGCCCGGGTGTTCGCCGAGGTCGTGGACATCACCGGCATCGTGCTGACCAAGCTGGACGGCACGGCCAAGGGCGGCATCGTGGTCGCGGTCCAGCGCGAGCTGGGCGTGCCGGTCAAGCTGATCGGGCTCGGCGAGGGCGCGGACGACCTCGCGCCGTTCGAGCCGGAGGCGTTCGTGGACGCGCTGATCGGAGACTGACCGTAGCCGGTCCGTCCCCCGTCACGGAGAAGTGCCCGCCCTCAAGGTGCAGTTGAGGACGGGCACTTCGCTCTTTCGGCCGCTCTCCCCGGCGGCCCTACGCCCGCCACCGCGACCGGTGCGCCACGTACGCCAGCGTCCCCAGCAGCAGCCGGGCCGCGGGAGGGCGGGTCGCGGAGTCGAGGGCGGGCGGGCGCAGCCAGCGCACCGGGCCCCGGCCGCCCCGGTCGCAGGGCGGCGCGGTGATGTACGCACCCGGTCCGAGGCCGCGCAGATCAAGGGCGCGCGGGTCGTCCCAGCCCATGCGGTACAGCAGCCGGGGCAGCTCGGCCGCGGCGCCCGGTGCCACGAAGAAGTGGACCCGGCCCTCGGGGGTCACGGCCACCGGACCCAGCGGAAGCCCCATCCGCTCCAGCCGGACCAGGGCGCGCCGGCCGGCCGCCTCGGAGACCTCCACGACGTCGAAGGCACGCCCCACCGGCAGCAGCACCGAGGCGCCCGGGTACTCCGCCCACGCCTTGGCCACGTCGTCCAGGGTGGCCCCGGCCGGCACCTCGGGCGCGAAGTCGAGCGGATGCGCGCCCGGCTCCGGGCAGTTCTCGAACCCGCAGGAGCAGGCGCCCGCCGCGGCCCGCGCGCCGGGCACCACGTCCCAGCCCCACAGCCCGGTGAACTCGGCGACCGTGGTGCACTCCGCGGACCGGCCGCGTCGACGCGTGCCGGAGCGGATCTCGCGAATGCCGCCGATCGTGAAGCCCATGCCCCCTCCAACGGGTCCAGCGCGCCGGTGGTTACGACACGGAACGAGACGGAAGCGGAACGTAACGCTACGTCTCCGGGCACCCCCGCCGTGACGGAACCACGGCGGCGCTTCGAAGCACGTCGGGTGGCGCACCGGGATTCACGCGCCCCTTTGTGCATCACTCCGCCTGCTTCCGTTCGTCCTGTGTCAAGTGAATCGCGTGCGACGGACCGGGAGTTCATTCGAAGGGGTGGCGAATGGTGGCGTTTCTCTGATCCGCGTGGCTGAGCCGGTGATCACGACGTTACTGTGAGTGTGCGGAATCCTCCGGGCACATGCGCCGGTGGGTATGCCGGGGGCAACCCGGAAGTGACTCGGCGGTAACCCGGAACAGGGCTCGAGAACGGCTCGGTATCGCGTTCGAAGGCTGGGAACCGGGGGACGCCGGACCGTTCTTACCGGCATTCTGATAGGGCTTGGCGCACTCGGGCGGCAAGAGGTCTCAGGGATGGGGGCGTTCCAGTGGGCGGCAATGGCGGAAGCGGGACAAACGCTGACAAGCGCCCCAATGAGCTGCTCGGCTCGTGGTTCGTGCGCAGCGGATGGTCCAAGGGCGAGCTGGCCCGCCAGGTGAACCGCAGGGCCCGCCAGTTAGGGGCCAACCACATCTCCACCGACACCTCCCGGGTGCGCCGCTGGCTGGACGGCGAGAACCCGCGCGAACCGATCCCGCGCATCCTCTCGGAGCTGTTCTCCGAGCGCTTCGGCTGCGTGGTCTCCATCGAGGACCTGGGCCTGCGCGCCGCCCGCCAGCCGACCGCCGCCTCCGGCGTCGACCTGCCCTGGACCGGTCCCCAGACCGTCGCCCAGCTCGGCGAGTTCTCCCGCAGCGACCTGATGCTCGCCCGGCGCGGCTTCCTCGGCACCTCCCTCGCGCTGTCCGCCGGCCCCTCCCTGATCGAGCCCATGCAGCGCTGGCTGGTGCCCACCCCCGGCGCCCCGGCCGCGTCCGCCCCCGAGTCCCCCCTCGACTCCCGCCGCCCCGGCCGGCTGTCCAAGCCGGAGCTGGAGCTGCTGGAGTCGACCACCCGGATGTTCCGCCAGTGGGACGCCCAGTGCGGCGGCGGACTGCGCCGCAAGGCCGTCGTCGGCCAGCTGCACGAGGTCACCGACCTGCTCCAGGAACCCCAGCCCGAGGCCACCACCCGCAAGCTCTTCAAGGTCGCCGCCGAGCTGGCCGAACTGGCCGGCTGGATGTCGTACGACGTCGGACTGCAGCCCACCGCGCAGAAGTACTTCGTCCTCGCGCTGCACGCCGCCAAGGAGGCCGGGGACCGGCCGCTCGGCTCGTACATCCTCTCCAGCATGAGCCGCCAGATGATCCACCTCGGCCGGCCCGACGACGCCCTGGAGCTGGTCCACCTGGCCCAGTACGGCAGCCGCGACTGCGCGGGACCGCGCACCCAGGCCATGCTGTATGCGATGGAGGCCCGCGCCTACGCCAACATGGGCCAGCCCGGCCGGACCAAGCGCGCGGTGCGCATGGCCGAGGACACCTTCTCCGAGGTGGACGAGTGGGACGAGCCGGACCCGGACTGGATCCGCTTCTTCTCCGAGGCCGAGCTGTACGCGGAGAACTCCCACTCCTTCCGCGACCTCGCCTACAGCGCGGGCCGCAGCCCCGCCTACGCCTCCCTCGCCGAGCCGCTGATGCGGCGGGCGGTGGACCTGTTCGCCAAGGACGGCGAGCACCAGCGGTCGTACGCGCTCAACCTGATCGGCATGGCCACCGTGCACCTGCTCCAGGACGAACCCGAGGCCGGCGCGGAGTTCGCCTCCCGGGCGATGACCGTGGCCAAGAAGGTCCGCTCCGAGCGCGTGAACACCCGTATCCGAAAGACGGTCGGCACGGCCGTGCGGGACCACGCCGAACTCGGTGCCGTGATCGACCTCGCCGAACAGCTCGCCGTGGACCTCCCCGAGTCCGAGGCCGTCTGACCCGGTCCCCGCCCCGGAACCCCGGCCGCGGCCGGACCTCCCGAACCGCCCGACTCGGCTCCCCCAACGCCAGGTCATCGAGAGGTCCGCGCCGCGGCCGGTTCATGCACGCGTAACACACAGGTCTTCTTCGTCACCCCGGTGAAACAACGTGTGGCTTCCGTGGAAACGGTGCTACGTCAGTCTCTGGCGCATACCCGGCCCCCCACACCACCCACCGGACCGCTGAGGCACCGCCCGCACGGGCCGTACCGATCGACGAGGAGACGCCGATGGCCCCAGCCATCATGCTTGCGGCGGACGCACCCAAACTGTCGTCCGCCAACACAGGCTTCATGCTCATTGCTTCCGCCCTGGTGCTGCTCATGACCCCGGGCCTGGCCTTCTTCTACGGAGGCATGGTCCGCGTCAAGAGCACCCTGAACATGCTGATGATGAGCTTCATCAGCATGGGCATCGTCACCATTCTGTGGGTGCTCTACGGCTTCTCGATGAGCTTCGGCACGGACCACGGCTCCCTGATCGGCTGGACCTCCGACTTCGTCGGCTGGACCGGTATCGGCAAGATGGACCTGTGGCCCGGTTACACCATTCCGGTCTTCGTCTTCGCCGTCTTCCAGATGATGTTCGCGATCATCACCCCGGCCCTCATCAGCGGCGCCCTCGCCGACCGGGTGAAATTCAGCGCCTGGGCCGTCTTCCTCGTGCTGTGGGTCACCATCGTCTACTTCCCGGTCGCCCACTGGGTCTGGGGCACCGGCGGCTGGGCCTACGAACTGGGCGTGATCGACTTCGCCGGCGGTACGGCGGTCCACATCAACGCCGGTGCCGCGGCCCTCGGCGTCATCCTCGTCATCGGCAAGCGCGTCGGCTTCAAGAAGGACCCGATGCGCCCGCACAGCCTGCCCCTGGTCATGCTCGGCGCCGGCCTGCTGTGGTTCGGCTGGTTCGGCTTCAACGCCGGCTCCTGGCTCGGCAACGACGACGGCGTCGGCCCCCTGATGTTCGTCAACACCCAGATCGCCACCGCCGCCGCCATGCTCGCCTGGCTCGGCTACGAGAAGATCCGGCACGGCGCCTGCACCACCCTCGGGGCCGCCTCCGGCGCGGTCGCCGGGCTCGTCGCCATCACCCCCTCCGGCGGCGCGGTCACCCCGCTCGGCGCGATCGCCGTCGGCGCCATCGCCGGTGTCGCCTGCGCCGCGGCCGTCGGACTGAAGTTCCGCCTCGGCTACGACGACTCCCTCGACGTCGTCGGCGTCCACATGGTCGGCGGCATCATCGGCTCGCTGCTGATCGGCTTCTTCGCCAGCGGCAAGGGCCAGTCCACCGCCACCGGTGTCTTCTACGGCGACCACTCCTTCACCCAGCTGTGGAAGCAGTGCGCCGGCGTCGGCGGCGTCCTCGCCTACTCCCTGATCGTCTCCGCGGTCCTCGCCTTCCTCCTCGACAAGACCATCGGGATGCGCGTCACCCAGGACGAGGAGATCTCCGGCATCGACCGCGCCGAGCACGCCGAGAGCGCCTACGACTACAGCGGGGCCGGCGGCGGCGTCCTCGGATCCGCCCTCTCCGCCGCGGCCGGCGCGGCCGGCGGGAAGCCGTCGGAGAATCAGGGCGACAAGAAGAGCGGGAAGCAGACCAAGAAGGTGGACGCATGAAGCTCATCACGGCCGTCGTCAAGCCGTACCGGCTCGACGAGATCAAGGAAGCCCTCCAGTCCTTCGGCGTCCACGGACTGACGGTCACCGAGGCCAGCGGCTACGGTCGGCAGCGGGGCCACACCGAGGTCTACCGCGGCGCGGAGTACACCGTCGACCTGGTGCCCAAGATCCGTATCGAGGTCCTCACCGAGGACGACGACGCCGAGGAACTGATCGAGACCATCGCCAAGGCGGCCCGCACCGGCAAGATCGGCGACGGCAAGGTCTGGTCGGTCCCGGTCGAGACGGCCGTACGCGTCCGCACCGGGGAACGCGGCCCGGACGCCCTCTGAGAATCAGACCTGGAACACCGGAACGGAACGGAACGGGAGTCGCTGGGTGACGGGAACGGATGAGCGGACATCGGCCGAGAGCCCGGAACCCGGCGGCTACGCGGCGGCCCGGCTGCGCCTCCTCACCGAGGGGGCGCGGACCGGGCCGCCGCGCCGCGCCGCCCTCGCCGAACTGACCGACGACTGGCTCGCCGGACTCCTCACCGCCGCGGCCGGCAAGCCGCAGGGCATCTCCCTCGTCGCCGTCGGCGGCTACGGCCGCGGTGAGCTGTCCCCGCGCAGCGACCTGGACCTCCTGCTGCTGCACGACGGCTCCGACCCCGCCGCGGTCGCCGCCCTCGCCGACCGCCTCTGGTACCCCGTCTGGGACCTCGGCCTCGACCTCGACCACTCCGTACGCACCCTCTCCGAGGCCCGGAAGACGGCCGGCGAGGACCTCAAGGTCCAGCTCGGCCTGCTGGACGCCCGCCACCTCGCCGGCGACCTCGCGCTGACCGCCGGACTGCGCACCGCCGTCCTCGCCGACTGGCGCAACCAGGCGCCCAAGCGGCTGCCCGAACTGAGGGAACTGTGCGACGAACGCGCCGAACGCCAGGGCGAGCTGCGGTTCCTCCTGGAACCCGACCTCAAGGAGGCCCGCGGCGGCCTGCGTGACGCCACCGCGCTGCGCGCCGTCGCCGCCTCCTGGCTCGCCGACGCCCCCCGCGAGGGCCTGGCCGAGGCCCGCCGCGCCCTGCTCGACGTGCGCGACGCCCTCCATCTGAGCACCGGCCGCGCCACCGACCGCCTCGCCCTCCAGGAGCAGGACCAGGTAGCGGCCGAACTGGGCCTCCTCGACGCCGACGCCCTGCTCCGGCAGGTCTACGAGGCGGCCCGCGTCATCTCCTACGCCGGCGACGTCACCTGGCGCGAGGTGGGCCGGGTGCTGCGCTCGCGGGCCGTACGCCCGCGGCTGCGCGCCATGCTGGGCGGCGGGAAGCAGCTCGCCGAGCGGTCCCCGCTCGCCGAGGGCGTGGTCGAACAGGACGGCGAGGTGGTACTCGCCCGCGCCGCCCGCCCCGAGCGCGACCCCGTCCTCCCGCTGCGCGCCGCGGCCGCCGCCGCCCAGGCGGGCCTCCCGCTCTCCCCGTACGCCGTACGACGCCTGGCCGCGGCCGCCCGCCCCCTGCCCACGCCCTGGCCCGCCGAGGCCCGCGAGCAGCTGGTCACCCTGCTCGGCTCCGGCCGCCCCACCGTCGAGGTCTGGGAGGCCCTGGAGGCCGAGGGACTGATCAGCAGGCTGCTCCCGGACTGGGAACGGGTCCGCTGCCGCCCCCAGCGCAACGCCGTCCACGTCTGGACCGTCGACCGCCATCTGATCGAGACGGCCGTCCGCGCCGCCGCCCTCACCCGGCACGTCCACCGCCCCGACCTCCTCCTCGTCGCCGCGCTGCTGCACGACATCGGCAAGGGCTGGCCCGGCGACCACTCGGTGGCCGGCGAGATCATCGCCAAGGACGTCGCCACCCGCATCGGCTTCGACCCCGAGGACGCCGCCGTCCTGTCGACGCTGGTCCGCCACCACCTCCTGCTGATCGACACGGCCACCCGCCGCGACCTGGACGACCCCGCCACCGTCCGCTCCGTCGCCGACGCCGTCGGCACCGAGGGCACCCTGGAACTCCTGCACGCCCTCACCGAGGCCGACGCCCTCGCCACCGGCCCCGCCGCCTGGTCCTCCTGGCGCGGCTCGCTCGTCGCCGACCTGGTCCGCCGCGTCGGGGCCCTGCTCGCCGGCGACCTCCCGGACGAGCCCGCGCCGACCGCGCCCACCGCCGAGCAGGAACGCCTGGCCGTCGAGGCGTTCCGCACCGGCGGACCGGTCCTCGCCCTGCGGGCCCGCAGCGAGCCGGTGCCCGCCGAGGAACCGCCCGGCGCGCCCGAGCCGCTCGGCGTCGAGCTGCTCATCGCCGTACCCGACCAGACCGCCGTGCTGCCCGCCGTCGCCGGTGTCCTCGCCGTGCACCGGCTCACCGTCCGCACCGCCGAGCTGCGCACCCTGCGGCTGCCGGGGTACGTCGGCGGCGGCGACGGATCGGTGCTGCTGCTCGACTGGCGGGTCGCCGCCGAGTACGGCTCGCTGCCCGAGGCCGCGCGGCTGCGCGCCGACCTGGTCCGCGCCCTGGACGGCTCCCTCGACATCGCCGGCCGCCTCGCCGAGCGCGACGCCGCCTACCCGAGGCGCCGCGGCCTGCTCGCCCCGCCGCCGCGGGTGACGGTGGCCCCGGCCGCCTCCCACCACGCCACCGTCATCGAGGTCCGTGCCCAGGACGCCCCCGGCCTGCTGCACCGCATCGGCATGGCCCTGGAGAAGGCGGGTGTCCGGGTCCGCAGCATGCACGTCTCGACACTGGGCGCCAACGCGGTCGACGCCTTCTACGTGACGACGGGCGCGGGCGAGGCGCTGCCCGAGCGGGACGCGGGGTCGGTGGCGAGGGTGCTGGAGGAGACGCTGCGGGCGCCGTGACGGACGCCGAATGCGACGGGCGGGGACTGATGACCTGCCGGGCCGGATACCCTGGAGGGCAGCCCAGACCCCTCCGACCCCGAGGACCGACGCCACCGTGTTCGATACCCTCTCCGACCGCCTCAGCGCGACTTTCAAAAACCTCCGCGGCAAGGGCCGGTTGTCCGAGGCGGACATCGACGCCACGGCACGCGAGATCCGCATCGCGCTCCTCGAAGCGGACGTGGCCCTTCCTGTCGTCCGCACGTTCATCAAGAACGTCAAGGAACGTGCCCTCGGCGCCGAGGTCTCCAAGGCGCTGAACCCGGCGCAGCAGGTTCTGAAGGTCGTCAACGACGAGCTCGTCACCATCCTCGGTGGCGAGACCCGCCGGCTGCGCTTCGCCAAGCAGCCGCCCACCGTGATCATGCTCGCGGGTCTCCAGGGCGCCGGTAAGACCACCCTCGCGGGCAAGCTCGGCCGCTGGCTCAAGGAGCAGGGGCACTCCCCGCTGCTCGTCGCCTGCGACCTCCAGCGGCCCAACGCGGTCAACCAGCTCAGCGTCGTCGCGGAGCGCGCGGGCGTCGCCGTGTACGCGCCGGAGCCGGGCAACGGCGTCGGCGACCCGGTCAAGGTGGCCACGGACTCCATCGAGTTCGCGAAGTCCAAGGTCCACGACATCGTGATCGTGGACACCGCCGGCCGCCTCGGCATCGACCAGGAGATGATGCGGCAGGCGGCGGACATCCGCGACGCCGTCTCCCCGGACGAGATCCTCTTCGTCGTCGACGCGATGATCGGCCAGGACGCCGTCAACACGGCCGAGGCGTTCCGCGACGGCGTCGGCTTCGACGGTGTCGTCCTGTCCAAGCTGGACGGTGACGCCCGCGGTGGTGCCGCGCTGTCCATCCGGCAGATCACCGGCAAGCCGATCATGTTCGCGTCGAACGGCGAGAAGCTGGACGACTTCGACGCGTTCCACCCGGACCGGATGGCCTCCCGCATCCTCGACATGGGTGACCTGCTCACCCTGATCGAGCAGGCGGAGAAGACCTTCAGCCAGGAAGAGGCCGCCAAGATGGCCTCGAAGCTGGCGTCCAAGAAGGGCCAGGACTTCACCCTGGACGACTTCCTGTCCCAGATGGAACAGGTCAGGAAGATGGGCTCGATCTCCAAGCTGCTCGGCATGCTGCCGGGCATGGGGCAGATCAAGGACCAGATCCAGAACATCGACGAGCGCGACGTCGACCGCACCGCCGCGATCATCAAGTCGATGACCCCGGGCGAGCGCCAGGACCCGACGATCATCAACGGCTCCCGCCGCGCCCGTATCGCCAAGGGTTCCGGCGTCGAGGTCAGCGCCGTGAAGGGCCTGGTCGAGCGGTTCTTCGAGGCCCGCAAGATGATGTCCCGGATGGCCCAGGGCGGCGGCATGCCGGGCATGCCGGGCCTCCCGGGCATGGGCGGCGGCCCCGGCCGGCAGAAGAAGCAGCAGAAGAAGGCCAAGGGCAAGCAGCGCTCCGGCAACCCGATGAAGCGCAAGCAGCAGGAGCTGGAGGAGGCCCAGCGGCGCGAGGCCGCGGCCCAGGGCGGCAACGCCTTCCAGCTGCCCCAGCAGGGCGCCGAGGAGTTCGAGCTGCCGGACGAGTTCAAGAAGTTCATGGGCTGACGGTCGTGGACGGTCGTACGGCCTGAAGGGCGCCTCCTCCTGCGAGGGGGCGCCCTTCATCATGTGCCGTGTTCCGATATCTGCCTTAACGTCCCTATATGAGCAACGCGCCGCCCCCGCGCAAGGACCCGGAGCAGCCGTGGCGCGCCGAGGGCACCCCCGAAACGCCCCGGCGGTCCGGTGGGGGAGGGCTTCGGGGCGGCAAGTGGTGGGGGCTCCTCGTCACCGCGGTGATCGTCTTCCTGCTGGCCTATCTCGGCCTGAACTACCTCGGCCAGGCGAATCAGCCGACGATCTCCTACACCGAGTTCAGCCGGCAGGTATCCGAGGGCAATGTCGCCACGATCTACTCCAAGGGCGACGCGATCCAGGGCCGGCTGAAGACCTCCCGGAGCAACCCCGAGGGCGGCGGCCGGTACACCCGGTTCAAGACACAGCGCCCCGCTTTCGCGGACGACCGGCTGTGGCAGAACCTGAGCAGCCACGGCGTCACGGTGACCGCTCGCCCGGTGGTGCAGGAGCGCAGCTTCGTCTCCAACCTGCTGCTCTCCCTGATCCCGATCCTCGTCCTGGTCGCGGTGTGGGTGTTCTTCGCCCGTCGGTTCGGCGGCTCGCTGCCCGGCGCGGGCGGTCTGTTCGGCCGCCGGGCGCCGCCCAAGCCGGTGGGGCCCGAGCCGGACACCCGGCGCACCACGTTCGCGGACGTGGCGGGGATCGACGAGGTCAAGGGCGAACTGGACGACGTGGTCGACTTCCTGGAGCACCCCGACGCCTACCGCAGGATGGGCGCGAAACTGCCCCGGGGCGTGCTCCTCGCGGGCCCGCCCGGAACCGGGAAGACACTGCTCGCTCGGGCGGTCGCGGGCGAGGCCGGGGTGCCGTTCTTCTCGGCCTCGGCGTCGGAGTTCATCGAGATGATCGTCGGCGTCGGCGCGTCCCGGGTGCGCGAGCTGTTCGCGGAGGCCCGCAAGGTGGCCCCGTCGATCATCTTCATCGACGAGATCGACACCATCGGCCGGGCGCGCGGCGGCAGTACGGCCATGAGCGGGCACGACGAGCGTGAGCAGACGCTCAACCAGATCCTCACCGAGATGGACGGCTTCTCGGGCTCGGAGGGCGTGATCGTCATCGCGGCCACCAACCGCGCCGACATCCTGGACCAGGCGCTGACCCGCCCCGGCCGCTTCGACCGGGTGGTCACGGTGGCCCCGCCGGACCGCGCGGGCCGCGAGGCGATCCTGCTGATCCACACCCGGGACGTGCCGCTGGAGCCGGACGTCGACCTGGCCCGGATGGCGCGCGCGACCCCCGGCATGACGGGCGCCGACCTGGCCAACCTCGCCAATGAGGCCGCGCTGCTCGCGGTCAAGCGCAAGCAGGAGCGGGTGACCGCCGCGGATCTCTCCGAGGCGCTGGAGAAGGTCCAGCTGGGTGCCGAGCGGACCCTGGTGATGCCGGAGGAGGACCGGCGGCGTACCGCCTACCACGAGAGCGGCCACGCGCTGCTGGGCATGCTCCAGCCGGGCGCGGACCCCGTTCGCAAGATCACCATCGTGCCGCGCGGCCGGGCGCTCGGGGTGACCATGTCCACGCCCGAGGTGGAGCGGTACGCCCATTCGGAGGAGTATCTGCGCGGTCGGATCATCGGTGCGCTGGGTGGCATGGCCGCGGAGGAGGTCGTCTACGGCGTGGTCACCACGGGCGCGGAGAGCGACCTCGAACAGGTGACGAACATCGCCCGCGCGATGGTGGCCCGCTGGGGCATGAGCGAGCGGGTCGGCCGGCTGTCCGCGCTGCCCAGCGACGCCCAGCAGGCCTACGGGCTCGCCGCCGCCCCCGGGACGCTCGACGTGATCGACACCGAGATGCGGCGGATCGTGGACGAGTGCTACGACGAGGCGCGGCGCAAACTCCGGGACCACCGGGGTCAGCTGGACGCGCTGGCGCGGGCGCTGCTGGAGCACGAGACGCTGGAGGAGGCGGACGCCTACCGGATCGCCGGGATCACACGGCTGGTCAAGGACCCCGAGGAGCCGCGCTGACCGCGCCGCACGCTCACGGGACGCGGGCGATCAGGTAGCGGAGGACATTGGGCATCCAGACGGTGCCGTCGGCGCGGCGGTACGGGTGCAGGGCCTCCGCCAGTTCCTTGTCGACCTGCTCGGCGTCGGTCGCCGCGATCGCCGCGTCGAAGAGCCCGGTGGACAGCAGTCCCCGCACCGCGCTCCCCGGGTCGGCGTACCCGAACGGGCAGGAGACCCGCCCCGAGCCGTCCGGGCGCAGCCCCGCCCGCTGGGCGGCCTCCTCCAGGTCGTCCCGCCGGGCCGGCCGCCAGCCGCCGTTGCTGCGCAAAGGATCAGCCAGTTTCGCCGCGACCCGCAGCACGGTGGAGGTGGCGCAACGTTCCTGCGGGCCCCAGCCGGCGAGCACCACGGCGGCACCGGGCGCGGCGTACGGAAGAGCCTCCGTGAGCAGGGCGGCGAGCGCCTGGGGGTCGCCCGAGGGGCAGCGGACGGGGTCGAGCGCGGTGATCAGGCCGTACGGCGCGGCGCTCCGGGCGGCCACCGGTGAGCCGCGCAGGAGCTCCGCGCGCGGGCTGCCGCCGTCGGGCGGCAGCAGCCGTTCGCGGGCGAGGGCCAGCAGGCAGGGGGAGGGGTCGACGCCGGTGACGGCGGCGCCGCGGGCGGCCGCGAGGAGGAGGGCGAGGCCGGAGCCGCAGCGCAGGCCGAGCAGGCGGGTGTCCGGGCCCACGTCGAGCCGTTCGTACACGGCCTCGTGGAGCGGGACGAGCACGCGTTCCTGGATCTCGGCCCAGTCCCGCGCACGTGCCTCCGCGTCCTCGTGGGCCGTGGGATCCACGTGCGGCGGATGCTGCCGTACGAGCGAGGCTGTCATGGATAAGCGCTCCCATCCGCCGACGGTTCGCCGCTGTGTCAGGTCGTGTGGCCCCCGTGGCCGTCCTCGCGGACGTCCCACGTATGCCAGGTAACTCCCGCGCCGCGGCCCCGTCCAGGGGTCGAGGGGGCCCGCTTGGACGCGGTGCGCCGGTGTGGCGAGAATTCACAACCCGGCAATCCCGCCGCCCTTACGGTGATCACGCCGGAGGACGGGCCGGTGCCGGGGGGCGCGGTCGCGCACGGTAACGTCGCGGCCGGCGCGGGCGCTGAGCAAGGTGGGACCCCGGAACCGAGAGCGGCCGAAACGCCCCTTGCGCATCCACGGGTCATCGTCGTCACAGGGTGTACCGGACGGATCGTAGTGCCGTCTACGCACCGGCTTGTTATGAGCTGTGAGGCTTCCTCCGCACATCGGCGCACGCGCCCTCGTCAGGACGCATCAGTGCCAACTGACGGGTACGTGCAAATTATTTGGGATGCCCCGGAATAGGAACACAGCGTGCCCTCCGCTCGTTGTCATTACGTGAGCACGACACAGACACCACCTGTTCTCGCCGCAGAGCTGGCACAGGCGTGGGCCGATATTCAGCGGTACCACCCCGATCTGCCGGATCTCGCCGCGCCAGAGTCCTTGATCGGAGAGTCGTCGTCCGCGTGCGGACACGAGCTCTCCTTCGAACGGCTGCTCCATGAGGCAGTCCACGGCATCGCCGCCGCGCGCGGGGTCCGCGACACCTCCCGTGCCGGCCGCTACCACAACCGACGGTTCCTCTCGATCGCCGAGGAGCTGGGCCTGGACCACCCCGAGGAACCGCATCCCAGCAGCGGCTTCTCGCTGGTCACGCTCAACCCCGAGGCGAAGCGGCGCTACCGTCCGACCATCGAGCGTCTCCAACGCGCCCTCAAGGCGCACTCGGCGGCCACGACGGAGGACACCTCCCGGACCTTCCGGGGTCCCGCCGCCCGCCACGGATCCTCCGGCGGCGGCGTCCGCGTCAAGGCCGTCTGCGACTGCGGTCGCAACGTCCGCGTGGTCCCCTCCGTCCTCGCCCAGGCCCCCATCGTCTGCGGTGGCTGCGGCAAACCCTTCCGCATCCCGGAGATGTCGGGCGCCGCCTGACCCTCGCCCGGCATCTCGTGGGTGCCGGACCCCACACCACGACCACACACCGCGCCCGCCGGCACCCCAGGCCGGCGGGCGCGGCGCGGCGCCCCCGGTGCGGGGCGGCGCGGCCGCCGGGACCCGGGCCGTTCGCCGGGCCCCGGTCAGGCGTGCCCGGCCGCGCTCCGTCCCCCTGGCCGAGAGGGGTCCGCAGGGTATGGCAGAATGGATGGCTGTACTCGACAGCCGCACAGGACCCCTCTCTCCTCCGGCTGACGCGTCCGTCGGGCACACGGGTACCGCAACCCCACGCGGCAACGCGCCGTGCCCCACCACGTCAAAACCAGGAGAATCCACTCCCGTGGCAGTCAAGATCAAGCTGAAGCGTCTGGGCAAGATCCGTTCGCCTCACTACCGCATCGTCGTCGCCGACTCCCGTACCCGCCGTGACGGCCGGGCCATCGAGGAGATCGGCAAGTACCACCCGACCTACAACCCGTCGGTCATCGAGGTGGACGCCGACCGCGTGGCGTACTGGCTCGGCGTCGGCGCCCAGCCGACCGAGCCCGTCCTCGCCATCCTGAAGAAGACCGGCGACTGGCAGAAGTTCAAGGGCGAGCCGGCTCCCGCGCCGCTGCTCGTCGCCGAGCCGAAGTCGGCCCGTCCGTCGTTCGAGGCCCTCGGTGGCGACGACGACGCCAAGGGTGAGGCCATCACCCAGAAGAAGAAGGCTGAGAAGAAGGACGAGGCCGCGGCCGAGTCCTCGTCGACCGAGGCCTGAGCAGCATGCTCGAAGAGGCGCTTGAGCACCTCGTGAAGGGCATCGTCGACAACCCTGACGATGTGCAGGTCGCCTCGCGCAACCTGCGCCGCGGGCGCGTGCTGGAGGTCCGGGTGCACCCCGACGACCTCGGCAAGGTGATCGGCCGCAACGGTCGTACCGCGCGCGCTCTGCGTACCGTCGTGGGCGCCATCGGCGGTCGCGGTGTCCGCGTCGACCTGGTCGACGTGGACAACGTCCGCTGACGCTTCATCGCAACCGGCTCGGGCCGGGGAGGGCCACTCGGCCGTCCCCGGCCCGCAGTCGTATGAGCAGGACACGCGCAGCAGATGACAGGAGAATTGGACAGGTGCAGCTGGTAGTCGCACGGATCGGCCGTGCCCACGGCATCAAGGGCGAGGTCACCGTCGAGGTACGTACCGACGAGCCGGAGCTGAGGCTGGCCCCCGGCGCCGTACTCGCCACGGATCCCGCCGCCACGGGTCCGCTGACCATCGAGACCGGTCGCGTCCACAGCGGCCGTCTGCTCCTGCGTTTCGCGGGCGTGACCGATCGGACCGGCGCCGAGGCCCTGCGCAACACCCTCCTGATCGCCGACGTGGACCCGGAGGAGATGCCGGAGGGCGAGGACGAGTACTACGACCACCAGCTCATGGACCTGGACGTGGTCACCGAGGACGGCGTGGAGGTCGGCCGGATCACCGAGATCTCGCACCTGCCCTCGCAGGACCTGTTCATCGTGGAGCGCCCGGACGGCACCGAGGTCATGATCCCCTTCGTGGAGGAGATCGTCTCCGAGATCGACCTCCGGGAGCAGCGGGCCGTCATCACGCCCCCGCCCGGCCTGATCGACGACCGCGCCGAGATCGCCTCCGGCCGCGAGGCGGAAGAGGCGGAACGCGCGGAAGGCGAGCCGCAGGCGGACGAGCCGGGGGAAGACGCGTGATGCGCCTGGACGTCGTCACCATCTTCCCCGAGTACCTGGAACCCCTGAACGTCTCGCTCGTCGGCAAGGCCCGTCACCGCGGACAGCTCGATGTCCACGTCCATGACCTGCGCGAATGGACGTACGACCGGCACAACACGGTCGACGACACGCCGTACGGCGGCGGGCCCGGCATGGTCATGAAGACCGAGCCCTGGGGCGACGCCCTGGACGCCGTCCTGGCCGACGGCTACGAGAGCGGCGCCCACGCCCCCGCGCTGATCGTCCCCACGCCCAGCGGCCGGCCCTTCACCCAGGAACTCGCGGTGGAGCTCTCCCAGCGGCCCTGGCTGATCTTCACACCGGCTCGCTACGAGGGCATCGACCGGCGTGTCTTCGACGAGTACGCCACCCGGATGCCCGTCCACGAGGTGTCCATCGGTGACTACGTGCTGGCCGGCGGCGAGGCCGCCGTCCTGGTCGTCACGGAGGCCGTCGCCCGGCTGCTGCCCGGCGTCCTCGGCAACGCCGAGTCGCACCGCGACGACTCCTTCGCGCCCGGCGCCATGGCGAACCTCCTGGAAGGCCCCGTCTACACCAAGCCGCCCGCCTGGCGCGGCCGGGACATCCCGGACGTGCTGCTCAGCGGCCACCACGGCAAGATCGCCCGCTGGCGCCGCGACGAGGCCCTGCGGCGTACGACCCTCAACCGGCCCGATCTGATCGAGCACTGCGACCCGAAGACCTTCGACAAGAAGGACCGCGAGATGCTGTCCATCCTGGGCTGGGAACCGGACCCGGACGGTCACTCGTGCGGCCGATTTTGGCGCCGGGCCACCGGCGTGGAAGAATAGGCCGCTGCTGTGCGCTCGTCCGGTGTGCGCCCCTGCCACAGGGGGACAAGACGCCCGACCCGACGCGCGCGGCAGCTTCCCGTACATCTTCACTCCCGTTGATGACCTGTGGCATCAGCGAAGAAAGCAGACGAAATGTCTCACCTGCTCGACACCGTCGACGCCGCGTCGCTGCGCAGCGACCTCCCGTCCTTCCGCCCGGGTGACACCGTCAACGTCCACGTGCGCGTCATCGAGGGCAACCGCTCCCGTGTGCAGCAGTTCAAGGGCGTTGTGATCCGTCGCCAGGGTTCCGGTGTCCGCGAGACCTTCACGGTCCGCAAGGTCTCGTTCTCCGTCGGCGTCGAGCGCACCTTCCCGGTGCACACCCCGATCGTCGAGAAGATCGAGCTGGTCACCCGTGGTGACGTGCGCCGCGCCAAGCTGTACTACCTCCGTGAGCTGCGCGGCAAGGCCGCGAAGATCAAGGAGAAGCGCGAGAGCTGAGCGCCTCCCCGGAGTCACAGCGGGGCCGGATAACATCTCGCCCCGATGGACACCGAAGCACAGCCGACGAAGCGCGACCGCCCCTCCCGCCCGGATTCCCCGGGCCCGGAGGAGCGGTCGCGTTTCGCGTTGCCGACGCGGATCACCGAATGGCTGCCGGGCGGCCGCGTCACCCTCACCCTCTTCGCCTGCCTGGTGTTCCTGCTCCTGCTGAGCACCTTCGTGGTGCAGCCCTTCCAGATCCCGAGCGGGTCCATGGAGCAGGGGCTGCGGATCGGCGACCGCGTCCTCGTGAACAAGCTGACCTACCGCTTGGGTGCCGGGCCCGCCCGCGGAGACGTGATTGTGTTCGACGGAAGCGGGTATTTCGGGGACGGCGACTACATCAAACGGGTCGTCGGGGTGGGCGGGGACCATGTGGTCTGCTGCGACAAACGGGGGAGGATCGAGGTGAACGGCCGCGCGGTCGACGAGTCGGCGTTCCTCTACCCCGGGGACAGCGCCTCCAGCGTGCCGTTCGACATCGTGGTGCCCCCGGGCACCCTCTTCGTCCTCGGCGACCACCGCGGCGACTCCAGCGACTCCCGGGACCACCTCGGCTCGCCGGGCGGCGGCATGATCCCGGTCGGCCGGGTCGTCGGACGGGCCGACTGGATCGTCTGGCCGTACCCCCACTGGGCCCATCTGACCCGGCCGTCCGCCTACGCGCGCGTGCCCGCCACGACGGGCGGCGCCCATGGGTAACCGAGGCAAGCCGCGCGCGGGCTCCGGACCGGCCGGCGCCGGGCCGTCCGCCGACGCCTGCCCGCGCAGCTCAGCGCCCGGCGGCGGCCGCACCCGCGCGGAGCGGCGCAAGCTCCAGCGCAAGGTCAAGCGCAAGCGCAGACGTTCAGCCGTTCAGGAGATCCCCCTTCTGGTGGGTGTCGCGGTGCTGATCGCGCTGGTCCTGAAGACCTTCCTGGTCCAGGCGTTCGTGATCCCGTCCGGCTCCATGGAGCAGACGATCCGCATCGGCGACCGCGTCCTGGTCGACAAGCTGACGCCCTGGTTCGGCGCCGAGCCGCACCGCGGCGACGTCGTCGTCTTCCACGACCCGGGCGGCTGGCTGGCGGGCGAACAGGCCGCCCAGAAACCCGACCCGGTCGTGGTCAAGCAGCTCAAGGAGGGCCTCAGCTTCATCGGGCTGCTGCCGTCCGACAACGAGAAGGACCTGATCAAACGGGTCATCGGGGTCGGCGGTGACCACGTCAAGTGCTGCGACGCGCAGGGCCGGATCACCGTCAACGGCGTGCCGCTGTCCGAGAAGGACTATCTCTACCCGGGCAACGACCCGTCCGACATGCGCTTCGACATCGTCGTCCCCAAGGGCCGGCTCTGGGTGATGGGCGACCACCGGGCCGACTCCGCGGACTCCCGCTACCACCGGGACTCCCCGTACGGCGGAACGGTGTCGGTCGAATCGGTGGTCGGGCGGGCCATGTGGATCGGCTGGCCGGTCGGCCACTGGACGCGCCTGGAGGAACCTAAAACCTTTGCAAGCGTTGCCCGTGCCGGGACGCGGACGGCTGCGGCCCCGCCCCTGTCGCATAGGGTTGACCATGAGAATCCGAACGGAATGACCCGACTCCCGACCCCTGCGGAACTCCCGCTCGTTATGGGAGTGGTGGGCCTGCGCCGTCTGTGGCGCGGGCGGCGGCACGGAGTAAGGAGTTGGCGTGGGGGATGTGGCGGTAGGCGCACGGTCGGGTCACGACGGCGAGGAGCCCCGCGGGAACGCCGCGGAGGCGGACGACTCAGGTTCGGACGGCGCTATGACCACCGGGAATGACGCGACGGGCGAGGACGGCGCACCGCGCGAGGGACAGGGCCTCGACGGCGGCACGGGCGACGCCCCGCCGCCGCCCAGGAAGCCGCGCTCCTTCTGGAAGGAGCTGCCGATCCTGATCGTGATCGCGTTGGTCCTCGCGCTGCTGATCAAGACCTTCCTGGTCCAGGCGTTCTCGATCCCCTCCGCCTCGATGGAGAACACCCTCCGGATCGGCGACCGCGTCCTGGTCGACAAGCTGACCCCGTGGTTCGGCTCCAAGCCCGAGCGCGGCGAGGTCGTCGTCTTCCACGACCCGGACGACTGGCTGGCGGGCGAGCCCGCGCCGAACCCGAACGCGGTGCAGAAGGTCCTCAGCTGGATCGGGCTGATGCCCTCCGCCAACGAGAAGGACCTGATCAAGCGCGTGATCGGCGTCGGCGGCGACACCATCGAATGCAAGGGCACAGGCCCCCTGCTGCTCAACGGCAAGGCGCTGAACGAGACGTCGTACGTCTACCCCGGCAACACCCCGTGCAGCCAGGACGACCAGGGCGGCCAGTTCAAGGTGAAGGTCCCCAAGGGCTACATCTGGGTGATGGGCGACCACCGGCAGAACTCCCGGGACTCGCGCTACAACCAGACCGACAAGAACCACGGCTTCGTGCCCGTCGACAAGGTCGTCGGCCGCGCCATCGTCAAGGCATGGCCCATCAACCACTGGGGCACCCTGCCCGTCCCGGACACCTTCGACCAGCCCGGCCTGAACAACCAGCGGTCCTCCGCTGCCGCCTCCCTGACGGTCGCCCCCGAGGGGGTCGGCGTCGCGGCCGTGGTGCCCCTCCTGGTGTGGCGGCGCAGGCGCGCGGACCGGCTGCGTTCGGACGCCCTGCAGAAGTCGGTCGGCGGACGGCGCTGATCTCCGCGCCGACGCTTTCCCGGGCCGTGTGTGAAGCTCCGGGAAAGCTGTGCCCCAGGTCGTGGAAGAGGGGCTGACCTCGCTCGGTACCGACAGGTAGGGTGCGGGTCCATGGGTGGTGAGAGTACGACGCGTACGGCCCCGCGCAGCGGCGGCACCGGGACGGCGGCGAGCGGCGGCCGGCTCGGGCAGCGGCTGTCCTCGGTGGCCGTGGCCCTGGGCCTGGTGCTGTTCCTCGGCGGTTTCGGCTGGGCGGCGCTGAGCTATCGGCCGTACACCGTGCCCACCAGCTCCATGACCCCCACCATCGACGCGGGCGACCGTGTACTGGCCCAGCGCGTGGACGGTGGCGAGGTGCGCCGCGGCGACGTGGTCGTCTTCCACGACAGCAGCTGGGTCACCGGCTCCGACGTCGTCAAGCGCGTGGTCGCGGTCGGCGGCGACACCGTGTCCTGCTGCACGGACGGCAAGCTGACCGTCGACGGCAAGCGGATCGAGGAGCCGTACCTGCCCAAGGGCACCCTGGCCGAGAACCAGGACTTCGCCACCGTGACCGTCCCCAAGGGCCGGCTCTTCCTGCTCGGCGACGAACGCCAGGGCTCCCTGGACTCCACCGCCCACCTCACCGACGCCGCCAAGGGCACCGTCGCCCGCACCGCCGTGATCGCCCGGGTGGACGCCGTCGTCTTCCCGTGGAAGGGCGGGCTGAAGCGTCCCACCGGATTCGAGGCGCTGGGCGCCCTCTCGCAGCCGGGTCCGCTGCCCACCATCGAGCTGCTGGTCGTCGTCGGCGCCGTGCTGGTGCTGGGCGGCGGCGCCTGGGGCCCGATCGCCAAGCGGGCCGGCCGCTCCCGGGCCCGTGCCGCCCGCGCGGAGGCGGCCGGTGCCCGCTGAACCCGAGCGCGGACAGCCGTACGAGGGCGGCCTGCGCAAGGTGGCCCGCGTCGTGCTGCTCGACCCCCGGGACCGCATCCTGCTGCTGCACGGACACGAGCCCGACGACCCAGCCGACGACTGGTGGTTCACCCCCGGCGGCGGGGTGGAGGGCGCCGAGACCCGCGCGGAGGCCGCGCTGCGGGAACTCGCCGAGGAGACCGGCATCACCGAGGTCGACCTCGGCCCGGTGCTGTGGCGGCGCCGCTGCTCCTTCCCGTTCGCGGGCCGCCGCTGGGACCAGGACGAGTGGTACTACCTGGCCCGTACCACCCGGACCGCGACCGCGGCGACGGGTCTGACCGAGCTGGAGCGGCGCAGTGTCGCCGGAGCGCGCTGGTGGACGTGCCGGGAACTGACCCGGGCACATGAGACGGTGTATCCGACCAGGCTCGCCGAGCTGCTGCGCACGCTGCTCGACGAGGGTCCCCCGGCCGGCCCGGTGACCCTCGACACGGAAATCGTCTGAGGGCCCGCGGAACTGGCGCACAATGGGTGGACCGCACGGCTGAAGGGGAACATGCCATGAGCGCCGAGGACCTCGAGAAGTACGAGACCGAGATGGAGCTGAAGCTCTACCGGGAGTACCGAGATGTCGTCGGTCTGTTCAAATACGTGATCGAGACGGAACGGCGCTTCTACCTCACCAACGACTACGAGATGCAGGTGCACTCCGTCCAGGGCGAGGTGTTCTTCGAGGTGTCGATGGCCGATGCCTGGGTCTGGGACATGTACCGGCCCGCCCGGTTCGTCAAGCAGGTCCGGGTGCTCACGTTCAAGGACGTGAACATCGAGGAGCTGAACAAGAGCGACCTGGAACTGCCGGGCGGCTGACGACCCGGGCGTCTCGCCCCCTGAGCCGTGCGGGTGACGAGGTTTTCCACAACCTCCCAGTGGTCCACCAAGATCCACTCGGCGGGGCGGGATGCGTGACGGTTGGCGCCGGAGGTGGTGCCGACATGAACGCACGGGAAGCGATCGGCAGGTACGGAGAGGACCTTGCCGCCCGCCGGCTGGCCGAGGGCGGGATGACGATCCTGGCGCGCAACTGGCGCGCCGGACGCGGCGGCGAGATCGACATCGTGGCCAGGGACGGCGAGGTCCTGGTCGTCTGCGAGGTCAAGACCCGCGCGGGCGGCCGCTACGAACATCCCATGGCCGCGGTGACCCCCGGGAAGGCCGCCCGGCTGCGCCACCTCGCCGAACACTGGATCCACGCCCACGGCGGCGCCCCACCGGGCGGGGTCCGCATCGACCTGGTCGGCGTCCTCGTCCCCGGCCGCGGCGCCCCCCAGGTCGAGCACGCCCGGGGGGTGGCCTGAATGGCGTTCGCCCGCACCTGTTCCGTCGCCCTCGTCGGCGTCGAGGGCGTGGTCGTCGAGGTCCAGGCCGACCTCGAACCCGGCGTCGCCGCCTTCACCCTGGTCGGCCTCCCGGACAAGAGCCTGTCGGAGAGCAGGGACAGGGTGCGCGCGGCGGTGGTGAACTCCGGCGCCCAGTGGCCCCAGAAGAAGCTCACGGTCGGGCTCAGCCCCGCCTCGGTGCCGAAGGCCGGCTCCGGCTTCGACCTCTCCGTCGCCTGCGCGGTGCTCGGGGCCGCCGAACGCGTCGACCCCCGGGTCCTCGCCGACATCGTCATGATCGGCGAGCTGGGCCTGGACGGCCGGGTGCGTCCGGTGCGCGGCATCCTGCCCGCCGTGCTGGCCGCCGCCGAGGCGGGCTACGAACAGGTGGTCGTGCCCGAGTGCGCCGCCGCGGAGGCCGCGCTGGTCCCCGGCGTGTCGGTGCTCGGCGTCCGCAGCCTGCGCCAGCTCCTCGCGGTGCTGGCCGAGGAACCCGTGCCCGAGGAGGAGCCCGACGAGCCGGGCCGCCCGGATCCGCTGCTGGCCGGACTGCGGGTGCCGGGCACCGGCGCCGCCACCGGCATGCGCGGCCTCGGCGCCGTCCAGCAGGAATCCGATCACGACCTCGCGGACGTCGTCGGTCAGACCTCGGCCCGTACGGCCGTGGAGGTGGCCGCCGCCGGCGGGCACCACCTCTTCCTGGAGGGCCCGCCGGGCGCGGGCAAGACGATGCTGGCCGAACGGCTGCCCGGGGTGCTGCCGAGGCTGACCGGGCAGGAGTGCCTGGAGGTCACGGCGGTGCACTCGGTGGCCGGGCTGCTGCCACCGGGCAGGCCGCTGATCGACGTCGCCCCCTACTGCGCCCCGCACCACTCGGCGACGATGCAGTCCCTCGTGGGCGGCGGCCCCGGCATCGCGCGGCCGGGAGCGGTGTCCCTCGCCCACCGCGGTGTGCTGTTCCTGGACGAGGCGCCCGAGTTCCACAGCCAGACCCTGGACGCCCTGCGGCAGCCCCTGGAGTCCGGGCACGTCGTGATCGCGCGCAGTGCCGGAGTGGTCCGCTTCCCGGCGCGCTTCCTGATGGTGCTGGCGGCCAACCCCTGCCCCTGCGGCCGCTTCTCCCGGCGTGACGCCCTGTGCGAGTGCCCGCCCTCGGCGATCCGCCGCTACCAGGCCCGGCTCTCCGGCCCCCTCCTGGACCGGGTGGACCTGCGCGTCGAGGTCGATCCGGTCACCCGGGCCCAGCTCACCGCGCGGGGCACCCCGGGCGAGTCCACGGCGACGGTCGCGGACCGGGTGCGGGGAGCCAGGGAGCGTACGGCCGCGCGCCTCGCCGGAACACCCTGGCGCACCAACAGCGAGGTGCCCGGCCGGGAGCTGCGCAGCCGGTTCCAGGCCGTCGGCGGCGCGATGGACGAGGCCGAGCGCAACCTGGAGCGGGGCGTGCTCACCGCCCGCGGCATCGACCGGGTGCTGCGCGTCGCCTGGACGGTCGCCGACCTCGTCGGGCACGACCGCCCGGACGCGGCCGACGTGGCCCTCGCCCTGCAGCTGCGCACCGGCGTCCCGCGCGGGGTCCCGACGGCCGTCGGCGCGCTGACATGAGCGAGGGGGCGCGGGACCCGTCCCGGGAGCCGGACGAGGAGACCCGCGGCCGGGTCTTCCTGGGGCGGGTGATCGAACCCGGGGACGAGGCCGGGGGGCGGTGGGTGCGGGAGCTCGGGGTGACGGAGGTGGTGAGGCGGGTCCGGGAAGGGGGCGGGGCGTTGCCGGGGGTGAGCGAGGCGCGGTGGGCCGGGCTCGTGGCGCGGGCCGCGCGGGCCGAGCCGGAGCGGGATCTCGCACGGGCACGGGCGGCGGGCGCCCGCTTCGTGGCGCCGGGAAGCGCCGAGTGGCCCCGGCAGCTGGACGACCTCGCGGACGCCCGCCCCCTCGGGCTCTGGGTCCGCGGCCGCCCGAGCCTGCGCATCTGGGCCCTGCGCTCCGTCGCCGTGGTCGGCGCCCGCGCCTGCACCGAGTACGGCACCCATGTCGCCGCCACCCTCGCCGCCGGTCTCGCCGAGCGCGGCTGGGTCGTCGTCTCCGGCGGCGCCTACGGCATCGACGCCGCCGCCCACCGCGGCGCGCTCGCTTCCGGCGGGGCCACCGTCGCCGTCCTGGCCAGTGGCGTCGACCGCCCCTACCCCCGCGGCCACACCACCTTGATCGAACGGATCGCGGAGCAGGGCCTCGTGATCGGCGAGCTGCCCCCGGGCGACCACCCGACGCCGAGCCGCTTCATCCTGCGCAACCGTGTCATCGCCGCCCTGACCAGGGGCACCGTCGTCGTGGAGGCCGCCTGCCGCAGCGGCTCGCTCGCCACCGCGCGGGCCGCGCAGCGCCTGGGCCGGCACACCATGGGCGTGCCCGGCCCGGTCACCAGCGCGCTCTGCGCGGGGGTGCACGAACTGCTGCGCGGCGAGGCCACCCTCGTCACCGACGCCGCCGAGGTGGCGGAGCTCGTCGGCGACATGGGCGACCTGGCCCCGCCCCGCACCGGCCCGGTGCTGCCCCGCGACCTGCTGACACCGGCCGCCAGGGGCGTCCTCGCCGCGCTGCCGGGCGAGGGCGCGGCCCCCGCCGGGGAGATCGCGGCGGCCGCCCGTACCACCCCGGACGAGGCGATCGCGAGACTGTACGAACTCCGAGCACTTGGATACGTCGAACGACACGGCGATGGCTGGAAGTTGACACGCCAGGCGGTGATCTCGGCCCGGACCGGCCGCCCCCCATGCTGACCGAGCGTGTTCGGCCGTCCGGGGGAACACCCGACGCCCTTGGGGTTTCCCGGAGTTGGCGCCCGTCGGCCATCACACAGAGCGAGCTGCGGAAGGTGATGCCGAAGGGGCCTCCGGGACCCGCGCAGGGGTGGTGCCTCGCCGTTCGCACACCGCGACTCCTCAGTCACGCTACGCTCACGAAGACGTCTCCACAGAACAGCCAACTCGACATCAGATCGACACCTCACCCAGGCGGCCCCTTTCCACCCCTCGATCCCCCCGCACCGCACTCACGGTCACGGCACTTCACGGCAGAACGGCACAAGGCGACGAATGCCCCAGCACACCTCCGGGTCCGACCGGGCGGCGATCCCCCCAGCCGCCCGCGACGGTGGCAGCGTGCGGCCGCCCGCTCCCTCGACGCTCGACGAGCTGTGGCGGTCGTACAAGGCGACGGGGGACGAACGGCTGCGGGAGCAGCTGATCCTGCACTACTCGCCGCTCGTGAAATACGTGGCGGGCCGGGTCAGCGTCGGCCTGCCCCCGAACGTGGAGCAGGCCGACTTCGTCTCCTCCGGGGTGTTCGGGCTGATCGACGCGATCGAGAAGTTCGACATCGACCGGGAGATCAAGTTCGAGACGTACGCGATCACCCGGATCCGCGGCGCCATGATCGACGAGCTGCGGGCGCTGGACTGGATCCCGCGCTCGGTGCGGCAGAAGGCGCGCAACGTCGAGCGCGCCTACGCCACCCTGGAGGCCCGGCTGCGGCGCACCCCGAGCGAGAGCGAGGTGGCCGCGGAACTGGACATGGAGGTGGAGGAGCTGCACGCCGTCTTCAGCCAGTTGTCGCTCGCCAACGTGGTCGCCCTGGAGGAGTTGCTGCATGTCGGCGGCGACGGCGGGGACCGGCTCAGCCTCATGGACACGCTGGAGGACACCGCCGCGGACAACCCCGTGGAGGTGGCCGAGGACCGGGAGCTGCGGAGATTCCTCGCGCGGGCCATCAACACGCTGCCCGACCGGGAGAAGACGGTCGTCACGCTCTACTACTACGAGGGCCTCACGCTCGCCGAGATCGGCAACGTCCTCGGCGTCACCGAGAGCCGGGTGAGCCAGATCCACACCAAGTCGGTGCTCCAGCTGCGGGCCAAGCTGGCGAGCTTCGGACGCTGAACGGACGCCGCTGCGCGCGGGCGCGTCCTAAAGTGGTCGACGTGCCAAGGATTCGAGCGGCCTCCGTGGCCGAGCACCGGTCGATGCAGCGAGCCGCCCTGCTGGACGCGGCTCGTACCCTGCTGTCCGAGGGCGGGACGGAGGCGCTGACCTTCCCCGCGCTGGCCGAGCGCACGGGTCTCGCGCGCTCCTCCGTGTACGAGTACTTCCGGTCCCGGGCGGCCGTGGTCGAGGAGCTGTGCGAGGCCGACTTCCCGCTGTGGGCGGCGGAGGTGGCCGCGGCCATGGAGCACGCGGGTTCGCCCGAGGAGAAGGTCGAGGCGTACGTCCGCCGGCAGCTGGCCCTCGTCGGGGACCGGCGGCACCGGGCGGTCGTGGCGATCTCCGCGAGCGAGCTGGACGCCGGGGCGCGGGAGAAGATCAGGGCGGCGCACGGCGAGCTGGTCGCGATGGTCGTCGAGGCGCTGGGGGAGCTGGGGCAGGCGCAGCCGCGGCTGGCGGCGATGCTGCTCCAGGGCGTCGTGGACGCGGCCGTACGGCGGATCGAGATCACCGCGGAGGACCCTGCGGCGGTGACGGAGGCCGCGGTCAGGATGGCGCTGCGGGGCGTGCGGGGCTGAGCGTCGCCGGGATCAGCCGGTGAGCACCGGCAGCAGCCTCGCCGGCCCCCGCCCCAGCAGCCACGGCGGCAGCAGGGACAAGGGGTTCAGATAGGCCGCGCCCCGCAGCAGGCCCCAGTGGACACAGGCCGCGTCACCGCAGTGCGCACCCGCCGCCACCGTCCCGACCACGTCGCCCGCCCGCACCCGCGCCCCCGCCTGCACCGAGGGGCTCACCGGCTCGTACGTCGTCCGCAGCCCCGTCCCCGTCAACTCCACCGTCACCACTCCCCGCCCGGCGACCCGGCCCGCGAAGGACACCCGGCCCGCGGCCACCGCCCGTACCGGGCTCCCGGGCGCGGCCGCCAGGTCCACCCCCCGGTGTCCGGGGCCGTACGGCGTCGCCGGCGGCTCCCAGCCGCGCAGGACCGGCGGCCGTACGCCCACCGGCCAGAGTCCGGCGAGCGCCGGCACCCCGGCGTCGGCCCCGGCCGGAGCCGGTCCCTGCGCGGGCGGCGCCCAGGCCCGGCTTCCGTACACGAGCACCGCCAGGGCCGTCACCAGGACCGCCCGTAACACTCCGCACCACACCCGTCGTCGCATGCGCCCACCGTCCCGCACATCGCCGACCCGGCCTCTTCACCTGTGGGCCACTCCCCGGTTGTGGACAGCTGCGTCACCCGGTGGCCCGGCGGTCCCGTACAATTCTTCTGGCGATCCGGGTCACCGGGTCGACTTCGCACGCCCCGGTACGGCATCCGGAAACGGTTCGTACCAGCGCCTCTCGGTCCTTCGTGGCACGGCGCACACGGGCGTCAGGCGCGGCCGCCGTCCGGCGGGCGCGGCACAACCGAGAATCTCAAGGAGATGGCAATGGCCGTCGTCACGATGCGGGAGCTGCTGGAGAGCGGCGTCCACTTCGGTCACCAGACCCGTCGCTGGAACCCGAAGATGAAGCGCTTCATCTTCACCGAGCGCAACGGCATCTACATCATCGACCTGCTCCAGTCGCTGTCGTACATCGACCGCGCCTACGAGTTCGTCAAGGAGACCGTCGCCCACGGCGGCACGGTCATGTTCGTCGGCACGAAGAAGCAGGCGCAGGAGGCCATCGCCGAGCAGGCCACCCGCGTCGGCATGCCCTACGTCAACCAGCGCTGGCTGGGCGGCATGCTCACCAACTTCTCGACCGTCTACAAGCGTCTGCAGCGCCTCAAGGAGCTTGAGCAGATCGACTTCGAGGACGTCGCGTCCTCCGGTCTGACCAAGAAGGAGCTGCTGGTCCTCTCCCGCGAGAAGGCCAAGCTGGAGAAGACCCTCGGCGGTATCCGCGAGATGCAGAAGGTGCCCAGCGCCGTCTGGATCGTGGACACCAAGAAGGAGCACATCGCCGTCGGCGAGGCCCGGAAGCTGAACATCCCGGTCGTCGCGATCCTCGACACCAACTGCGACCCCGACGAGGTCGACTACAAGATCCCGGGCAACGACGACGCGATCCGCTCCGTCACCCTGCTCACCCGCGTGATCGCCGACGCCGTCGCCGAGGGCCTCATCTCCCGCTCTCGCGTCGCCACCGGTGACAAGGGCGAGAAGGCCGCGGGCGAGCCGCTCGCCGAGTGGGAGCGCGACCTGCTCGAGGGTGAGAAGAAGGGCGAGGCTCCGGCTGCCGAGGCCCCCGTCGCCGAGGCTCCCGCCGCCGAGGCTCCGGCCGCCGAGGCCGCCGAGGCCCCCGCCGCCGAGGCCGCTCCGGCCGAGGAGAAGGCCGCCGAGGGCGAGCAGGCCTGATCCGCCGCGTCAGCGTTTGACAGCGGGGGCGGCGACATCGACTCCGCCCCCGCTGTTCACCCATAGGTCGGTACGACGTATGCGCTCTGCGCCTCCATGTGGATCGCAAACCGTGCGGATCTGAAGATCTCCCAGACTTCGAGAAAGACTCACTGACTCATGGCGAACTACACCGCCGCCGACGTCAAGAAGCTCCGTGAGCTCACGGGCGCCGGCATGATGGACTGCAAGAAGGCGCTGGACGAGGCCGAGGGCAACGTCGACAAGGCCGTCGAGGCGCTGCGCATCAAGGGCCAGAAGGGCGTCGCCAAGCGCGAGGGCCGCTCCGCCGAGAACGGCGCCGTGGTCTCCATCATCGCCGACGACAACTCCTCCGGCGTCCTGGTCGAGCTGAAGTGCGAGACGGACTTCGTCGCCAAGGGTGACAAGTTCCAGGCCGTGGCCAGGACCATCGCCGAGCACGTCGCCAAGACCTCCCCGGCCGACATCGAGGCCCTGCTCGCCTCCGAGATCGAGGCCGGCAAGACCGTCCAGGCGTTCGTGGACGAGGCCAACGCCAACCTCGGTGAGAAGATCGTCCTGGACCGCTTCGCGCGGTTCTCCGACGGCTACGTCACCGCCTACATGCACCGCACCATGCCCGACCTGCCCCCGCAGATCGGTGTCCTGGTCGAGCTGGACAAGCCGAACGCCGAGGTCGCCAAGGGCATCGCCCAGCACATCGCCGCGTTCGCGCCGAAGTACCTGGCCAAGGAGGACGTCCCGGCCGACGTCGTCGAGTCCGAGCGGCGTATCGCCGAGGAGACGACCCGCGCCGAGGGCAAGCCCGAGGCCGCGATCGCCAAGATCGTCGAGGGTCGCGTCAACGGCTTCTTCAAGGACGCCACCCTGCTCGGCCAGCCGTACGCGCTGGACAACAAGAAGTCGGTCCAGAAGGTGCTGGACGAGGCCGGTGTCACCCTGAAGCGCTTCACGCGCATCAAGGTCGGCATCTGAGTCCGTACCGCGATCGACGCGCGACCCGCGGGGAAATCCCGATAGGGTCGACAGCAGTCGTCCGCGACCACCGCCACACCCGGGTGTGGGGCGGACGGCAGCAGATCTGACGAGGAGGCCATTGCCGAGTATGGGAGCGAATAGCGACCCCACCGGCAATGGCCTTCTTCGTATGTGCAACACGTGAAAGAGGCGGGATCTCCCATGACCGACAAGGCCCAGAAGAGCGACGACGGCAAAGTACGCGGCCGGTTTCTGCTGAAGCTGTCCGGAGAGGCGTTCTCCGGTGGCGGCGGCCTGGGCGTCGACCCGGACGTGGTGCACAAGATCGCTCGTGAGATCGCGGCCGTCGTACGGGACGGCGCGCAGGTCGCCGTCGTCATCGGCGGCGGCAACTTCTTCCGCGGCGCCGAGCTCCAGCAGCGCGGCATGGACCGTGCCCGCTCCGACTACATGGGCATGCTCGGCACCGTGATGAACTGCCTCGCCCTCCAGGACTTCCTGGAGAAGGAGGGCATCGACAGCCGGGTGCAGACCGCCATCACCATGGGCCAGGTCGCCGAGCCCTACATCCCGCTGCGCGCCGTGCGCCACCTGGAGAAGGGCCGCGTGGTCATCTTCGGAGCCGGTATGGGCATGCCCTACTTCTCCACCGACACCACCGCCGCCCAGCGCGCCCTGGAGATCGACGCCGAGGCGCTGCTCATGGGCAAGAACGGTGTGGACGGGGTCTACGACTCCGACCCCAAGACCAACCCCGACGCCGTCAAGTTCGACGCCCTCGGCTACGGCGAGGTCATCACCCGGGACCTGAAGGTCGCCGACGCCACCGCCATCACGCTGTGCCGCGACAACAAGCTCCCGATCCTCGTCTTCGAGCTCCTCGCGGAGGGCAATATCGCCCGTGCCGTCAAGGGTGAGAAGATCGGCACGCTGGTGGGTGACCACGGCAGCCGGAACTGACCGGCACGCCCCCGTCGCCCGGGTACGACACCTGTCCGAGGGACGGACGGGACGCGCCTCGGCCGGGGGATGGACAATGTCCTGCCGGTCGGGAACCGTGCAGGAAGAAGACGCGACGCAGCCGGCCGGCGAACCGCTGAGGAACCGCAGCCGGGCCTTACTCAAGACACGCAGGAGCAAGTGGTGATCGAAGAGACCCTCCTCGAAGCCGAGGAGAAGATGGAGAAGGCCGTCGTGGTCGCCAAGGAGGACTTCGCCGCGATCCGCACCGGCCGTGCGCACCCGGCGATGTTCAACAAGATCGTGGCCGACTACTACGGTGCCCTGACGCCGATCAACCAGCTGGCCTCGTTCTCCGTGCCGGAGCCGCGGATGGCGGTCGTCACGCCGTTCGACAAGAGCGCGCTGCGCAACATCGAGCAGGCGATCCGCGACTCCGACCTGGGCGTCAACCCCAGCAATGACGGCAACATCATCCGGGTGGTGTTCCCCGAGCTGACCGAGGAGCGCCGTCGCGACTACATCAAGGTCGCCAAGGGCAAGGCCGAGGACTCCAAGGTCTCCATCCGTTCCGTGCGCCGCAAGGCCAAGGACGCCATCGACAAGATGATCAAGGATGGCGAGATCGGTGAGGACGAGGGCCGCCGTGCGGAGAAGGAGCTGGACGACCTGACGGCGAAGTACGTCGCCCAGGTGGACGAGCTCCTCAAGCACAAGGAATCGGAACTGCTCGAAGTCTGATGAGCGACTCTTCCTGGGGGGCGCCGCCACCGGCGGGGCAGACCGGCTACTGGGGGCCCGCCGAGGGTGGGCCCGTCCAGGGCGGGGCCGCCCCGGCGGGTCCCGCGTACGATGCGCCCGAGGCGCAGCAGACGCGCCCCATGCCCATCGTGCCCGACGTACCCGCGTATGGCGGAGACCAGGACGACACCCGGGGGGCTGCTCGGCTGAGCGGCCCCTTGTTCCGGGACGAGCCCCAGTCGCAGTACGGGACACCGCCGCGGTACGCCGCGGAGCCCCCTTACGGGACCCAGCCGCCGTACGAGCAGCCGCGGCAGCCGCCGTTCGAGCAGCAGCCGGTCGAGCAGCGGCCGCAGCACGGGCAGCAGCCCTACGGGTCGCAGCCGCTGCCCCCGTACGGGACGCCCCAGCCGACCCCGAGCCCGATCCAGAATCCGGAGCCCATGCCCGACGCCCCGCAGCCGACGCCGGCGCCGCAGAAGAAGAGCGCGGGCCGCGACCTCAGCGCGGCCATAGGCGTCGGCGTGGGTCTCGGTGTGGTGATCATCGCGTCGCTGTTCATCGTCAAGGCGGTGTTCGTCGGCGTGATCGCGGTCGCCGTCGTCGTCGGCCTGTGGGAGCTGACCAGCAGGCTCCAGGAGCGCAAGGAGATCAAGGCACCGCTCGTGCCGCTCGCGGTCGGCGGTGCGGCGATGGTGGTCGCCGGGTATGTGCGCGGCGCCGAGGGCGCCTGGGTCGCCATGGCCCTCACCACGCTCGCGGTGCTGGTCTGGCGGATGACGGAACCCCCGGAGGGCTACCTCAAGGACGTCACGGCCGGTGTCTTCGCGGCGTTCTACGTCCCCTTCCTGGCCACCTTCGTCGCCCTGCTGCTCACCGCGGACGACGGCCCCTGGCGGGTCCTGACCTTCCTGCTGCTCACCGTCGTCAGCGACACCGGCGCCTATGCCGTCGGCTGGCGCTTCGGCAAGCACAAGCTCGCTCCGCGCATCAGCCCCGGCAAGACCCGCGAGGGCCTGTTCGGCGCCGTGTCGTTCTCGATGGTCGCGGGCGCGCTGTGCATGCAGTTCCTGATCGACGGCGGCCACTGGTGGCAGGGTCTGGTGCTGGGCCTCGCGGTCGCGGCCAGCGCCACCCTGGGTGACCTCGGCGAGTCCATGATCAAGCGCGACCTGGGCATCAAGGACATGGGCACTCTGCTGCCGGGCCACGGCGGCATCATGGACCGCCTGGACTCCCTGCTGCCCACGGCGCCGGTGGTCTGGCTGCTGCTGGTGCTCTTCGTCGGCTCCACCTGACGAAACCCGCTGCCGCCCGCCGTCACGGCCGTTCGGGCCCCGCCCTGGTAACAGGGCCGGGGCCCGTCGTCGTACGGCCCTCCGCTCGTCCCGCCCCGCGGGGGTTCGTCCCCGACGGCGGCGCATCCGTGTCCCCGACGCGCGGGCGATCACGTTTGGCGACACCATGGTGACAAAGAGCGGCCCGTGGCGTGGCCCACTGGTAGGGAGAGCGAGAGATGCCCGAAGTCACCACCCCGTACGCGACCGGCACCCCCTGCTGGGTCGACCTGATGGCCTCGGACCAGCAGGCCGCGCTGGACTTCTACCGCGACCTGCTCGGCTGGCAGGGGCAGCCGGGACCGGCCGAATTCGGCGGCTACACGGTCTGCGAGCTGCACGGCAAGGCCGTGGCGGGCCTCGGTCCCAAGCCCCAGGACATGCCGGAGCCCCCGCCGACCGTCTGGACCAGCTACCTGGCCAGCACCGACGCCCAGGCCACCCAGGACGCGATCGTCTCGGCGGGCGGCACCCTGCTCGTCCCGGTGATGGACGTCGGCGGCCTCGGCCGCATGCTGATCGCCGCCGACCCGCAGGGCGCCGTCTTCGGCGTCTGGCAGCCCGGCGAGTTCCCCGGCGCCCAGGTGGTCAACGAGGCCGGCGCGCTGACCTGGAACGAGCTGCACACCAGCGACGTGCCCGCCGCCACCGGCTTCTACGGCGAGGCGTTCGGCATCGAGATCCAGCCCATGGAGGGCACGGACTCCTACTGGACGCTGACGGTCGGCGGCCGCGCGGTCGGCGGCGTCACCCAGCTCGCCGACGACCCGCCCGGCACCCCGGCCCACTGGCTGGCCTACTTCGCTGTCGACGACGTCGATTCCACCGTGGACGCCCTGGTCAAACGCAACGGCACGGTCCTCGCCCCGCCCTTCGACATGATGGCCGGCCGGATGACCGTGGTCGCCGACCCCCAGGGCGCCCCCTTCGCGATGATCAAACCGTCCCCGATGTGAGCCGCGCCCGGGTCGACCTCCGGCGGCGGACCGCGGACCCGCGGGACCGACCCTCGCGCTGTGCACGGCGTCACTTCCCGGGCCGCACCCGCCACCGGCCCAGGGCGACGGCACGCCGCAGGTCACCCGATTGGATCTGCGACACTGGTACCACCATGCCCATTCCCGGAGAACTCACCTTTGTCGCGCCGCGCGGAGCCAAGAAGCCGCCGCGGCATCTCGCCGATCTCTCGCCCGCCGAGCGCAAGGAAGCGGTGGCCGGGATCGGTGAGAAGCCGTTCCGTGCCAAGCAGCTCTCGCAGCACTACTTCGCGCGGTACGCGCACGACCCCGAGCAGTGGACCGACATCCCGGCCGGCTCCCGGGAGAAGCTGCGCGAGGCCCTGTTCCCGGAGCTGATGACGGTCGTCCGGCATCTGTCGACCGACGAGGGCACCACCCGCAAGACGCTGTGGAAGCTGTTCGACGGCACCCTCGTGGAGTCCGTGCTGATGCGGTACCCGGACCGGGTCACCATGTGCATCAGCTCGCAGGCGGGCTGCGGGATGAACTGCCCCTTCTGCGCGACCGGGCAGGCCGGTCTGGACCGCAACCTGTCCACCGCGGAGATCGTCCACCAGATCGTGGACGGCATGCGGGCGCTGCGCGACGGCGAGGTGCCGGGCGGCGCGGCGCGCCTGTCCAACATCGTGTTCATGGGCATGGGCGAGCCCCTCGCCAACTACAAGCGGGTCGTGGGCGCCATCCGCGCGCTCACCGACCCGGCGCCGGACGGCCTCGGGCTGTCCCAGCGCGGCATCACCGTCTCCACCGTCGGGCTGGTGCCGGCCATCCACCGGTTCGCCGACGAGGGCTTCAAGTGCCGCCTGGCGATCTCCCTGCACGCCCCCGACGACGAGCTGCGCGACACCCTCGTCCCCGTGAACACGCGGTGGAAGGTGCGCGAGGTGCTGGACGCCGGGTTCGAGTACGCCGAGAAGAGCGGGCGCAGGCTGTCGATCGAGTACGCGCTCATCCGCGATATCAACGACCAGGCGTGGCGCGGCGACCGGCTCGGCCGGCTGCTGCGGGGCAGGCCCGTGCACGTCAACCTCATCCCGCTGAACCCGACTCCGGGCTCCAAGTGGACGGCGTCGCGGCCCGAGGACGAGAAGGCGTTCGTGGAGGCGATCGCCGCGCACGGGGTGCCGGTGACGATCCGGGACACCCGTGGGCAGGAGATCGACGGAGCCTGTGGTCAGCTCGCGGCCACCGAGCGGTAATCTGGGCCCGTTCCATCACATCTTCATATTCCGACAGGGGAGCGCCACAGCGCTGAGAGTGCGGCAACGGGCCGCAGACCCTCTGAACCTCGCCCAGGTCATTCTGGGTAGGAAGTTCGGTCACTACTCAAGCTGTTGCGCCCTGTCCGGATTCTCCGGACAGGGCCGCGTTCTTCCTGGCCAACCCCAGGAGGACAACCAAGTGCACAACAAGACCTTCGTGGCCGCGGCGGCCGGGCTCGGCCTGCTCGCGCTCTCCGCGTGCGGCTCGACGCAGGGCCAGGACAAGGCGGACGGCAAGACCGTCACCCTGGTCAGCCACGACTCGTGGGCGGTCTCCAAGAGCGTGCTCGCGGACTTCGAGAAGCGGTCCGGGTACAAGGTCCGCGTCCTCAAGGACGGCGACGCCGGACAGGCCGTCAACAAGGCCATCCTGACCAAGGACAACCCCCAGGGCGACGTCCTCTTCGGCGTCGACAACACCCTGCTCTCCCGAGCCCTCGACAACGGGCTGTTCCAGCCCTACACCGCCAAGGGCCTGGACAAGGTCGGCGCCCGGTTCCAGCTCGACGGCAAGCACCGCGTCACGCCCGTCGACTACGGCGACATCTGCGTCAACTACGACAAGGCGTACTTCAGCCGGCACCACCTGACGCCGCCGCAGTCGTACGCCGACCTCGCCAAGCCCGAGTACAAGAACCTCCTCGTCACCGAGAACGCGGCCACCGCCTCGCCCGGCCTCGGCTTCCTGCTGGGCAGTGCCGCGCGGTTCGGGGACCAGGGCTGGCAGGACTACTGGAAGAAGCTCAAGGCCAACGGCGTCAAGGTCGTCGACGGCTGGGAACAGGCCTACTACCAGGAGTTCTCGGGCTCCTCGGAGGGCAAGAAGGCCGGCGGCGACCGCCCGCTCGTCGTGTCGTACGCCTCCTCCCCGCCCGCCGAGGTGATCTACGCCAAGAAGCGCCCCGCCACCGCCCCGACCGGCGTGGCGACCGGCACCTGCTTCCGGCAGATCGAGTTCGCCGGGCTGCTGAGCAACGCCAAGAACCCCAAGGGCGCCAAGGCGTTCATCGACTTCCTGGTCTCCAAGGAGTTCCAGGAGGACATGCCGCTGAACATGTACGTCTACCCGGTCGTCGCGGGCGCCGAGGTGCCGGCCGACTTCACGAAGTACGGTCCGGCCGCCAAGCACCCCGAGACGATGGCCCCCGGGAAGATCGCCGCCAACCGTGATCAGTGGGTCAAGACGTGGACGTCACTCGTACTGAAGTGACCGCCCGCGGGCGCGGCCCGCGCGGGAGCGCGGCGCGGCTGGGCCTGATGGCCCTGCCCGTCGCGTTCTTCGCCGTGTTCTTCGCCTGGCCCGTCGCCGCGATCGTGGCGCGCGGGCTGCGGACCGACGGCGCCTGGCGGTTCGGGCGGATCGCGGACGTGGTCACCCAGCCGGACATCCGGCACGTGCTGTGGTTCACCACCTGGCAGGCGCTCGCCTCCACCGCGCTCACCCTGCTGCTCGCGCTGCCCGCCGCGTTCGTCTTCGCCCGCCTCGACTTCCCCGGCAAACAGGTGCTGCGGGCCGTCGTCACCGTCCCGTTCGTGCTGCCCACCGTCGTCGCCGGCAGCGCCTTCCTCGCGCTCGTCGGCCACGGCGGTCTGCTCGACCAGCTGTGGGGCGTCCGGCTGGACACCACCGTGTGGGCGATCCTGCTCGCGCACGTCTTCTTCAACTACGCGGTCGTCGTGCGGACCGTGGGCGGACTGTGGGCCCAGCTCGACCCGCGCCAGGAGGAGGCCGCGCGGATGCTCGGCGCCTCGCCCCTCGCCGCGTGGCGGAAGGTGACGCTGCCCGCCCTGGCGCCCGCCGTGGCCGCCGCCGCGCTGATGGTGTTCCTGTTCACCTTCACCTCCTTCGGCGTGGTCCAGATCCTCGGCGGTCCCACCTTCTCCACCCTCGAAGTGGAGATCTACCGCCAGACCTCCGAGGTCTTCGACCTGACCACGGCCGCCGTGCTCACCCTCGTCCAGTTCGCCGCCGTCGGCACGATCCTCGGCGTCCACGCCTGGACGGTACGGCGCCGGGAGAGCGCGCTGCGCCTGGTCGACCCCGCGCTCACCGCGCGGCGGCCGCGCGGCGCCGGGCAGCGGGCACTGCTCGCCGGCGTCCTCGCCACCGTCCTGCTGCTCCTGGTGCTGCCGCTCGCCGTCCTCGTCCGCCGCTCCCTGGACGCCCCCGGCTTCGGCTACTACCGGGCGCTGACCCGCACCGACGGCGGAACGTTCCTGGTGGCGCCGGTGCACGCGGTGTGGACCTCGCTCCAGTACGCCGTCGCCGCCACCGCCATCGCCGTGGTGATCGGCGGCCTCGCCGCCGCCGCGCTGGCCCGCCGGGACGCGGGCCGCCTGGTACGGGGTTTCGACGCGCTGCTGATGCTCCCGCTCGGCGTGTCCGCCGTGACCGTCGGCTTCGGCTTCCTGATCGCCCTCGACCGGCCCCCGCTGGACCTGCGCCAGTCCTGGATCCTGGTGCCGCTCGCCCAGGCCCTGGTCGGTGCCCCCTTCGTCGTCCGCACCATGCTGCCGGTGCTGCGCGCGGTCGACACCCGGCTGCGGGAGGCGGCGGCCGTGCTCGGGGCCTCGCCCTGGCGGGTGTGGCGGGAGATCGACCTGCCGCTGGTGCGGCGGGCGTTGCTGGTCGCGGCCGGGTTCGCGTTCGCCGTCTCGCTCGGCGAGTTCGGTGCGACCGTGTTCATCGCCCGGCCCGACAACCCGACCCTGCCGGTCGCCGTGGCCCGGCTGCTCAGCCGGCCCGGCGATCTCAACTACGGCCAGGCGATGGCCCTTTCGACCATTCTGATGGTGGTGTGCGCCGCCGCCCTGCTTCTGCTGGAGCGGCTGCGCACCGACCGGACGGGGGAGTTCTGATGCTGAGCCTCCAGGGCGCGACCGTGCGCTTCGGCGGGCGGGCCGTGCTGGACGCGGTGGACCTGGAGGTCGCCGAGCACGAGGTGGTGTGTGTGCTCGGCCCCAGCGGCAGCGGCAAGTCCACCCTGCTGCGGGCGGTCGCCGGGCTCCAGGCTCTCGACGCCGGGCGGGTGTCGCTCGCCGGGCGGGACCAGGGCGGGGTGCCCGCGCACCGGCGCGGGGTCGGCCTGATGTTCCAGGACCACCAGCTCTTCCCGCAGCGCGACGTCGGCGCCAACGTGGCGTTCGGGCTGCGGATGCACGGCGTGACCAAGGGCGAACGGGACGACCGGGTGGGCGAGTTGCTGGAACTGGTCGGGCTGCCGGGCGCGGCCCGCCGGGCGGTGGCCGCGCTGTCCGGCGGCGAGCAGCAGCGCGTCGCCCTCGCCCGTGCGCTAGCCCCCCGGCCCCGGCTGCTGATGCTGGACGAACCCCTCGGCCAGCTCGACCGCTCCCTGCGCGAACGCCTCGTGGTCGAACTCCGTGAACTCTTCGGCCGGCTGGGCACGACCGTGCTCGCCGTCACCCATGACCAGGGCGAGGCGTTCGCGCTGGCCGACCGGGTGGTGGTGATGCGGGACGGCCGGATCGCCCAGTCGGGCACGCCACTCGAGGTCTGGCGGCGTCCCGCCGACGCGTTCGTGGCCGGCTTCCTCGGCTTCGACAACGTGGTCCCGGCGACGGTCGCCGGCACGGTCGCCGACAGTCCCTGGGGCGAACTGCCGGTGCCGCGGGACGCCCCGCAGGGGGCCCGGACCCTGCTCGTGCGGCCCGCGGGGGTGCGGCTCGTCCCCGCCGGCACCGGGCTGGCCTGCACGGTTTCCGCCCGCACCTTCAAGGGCACCCATGTCGCCGTCCACCTCCAGCCCCCGGACGGCCCCCGGCTGGAAGCCGCCTGCGCGCTGCGGGAGGCGCCGGAGACCGGGGACGCGGTGGGCGCGGAGTTCGACGCGGCCGAAATCGTCGTGCTCGACTGATCGTCCGCCGCCTAGGGTGGGCCCATGAGCTACCTCGCGCATGAGCGTTACTGTGACGAAATCGCCCTGCAAGTAGGGCAGTTGAGAGAGCTGATCACCGCCGGCGCGGATCTGTCGGCCACCGTGCCGACCTGCCCGGAGTGGTCGCTGGAACGGCTCGTACGGCACATGGGCGGCGCCCTGCGCTGGTCCGGCACGCTGGTGCGGGAACGGGCCCGGGAAATGCTCCCGCGGGACCGGGTCCCGCTCGGCGGCGGCCCCGAGGAGCAGGGCGACCCGGCCGCGCTGGACGCCTGGCTGGCCCAGAGCGGCGAGCTGGTCGTCGGGGCGCTGCGCGAGGCGGGACCCGAGACCGCGGTGTGGAGCTGGACCGGCATGGCCACCAGCGGGTTCTGGGCGCGCCGGATGGCCCACGAGATCACCGTCCACCGCGCCGACGCGGCGCTCACCGTCGGGGCGCCGTACGACGTCGCGCCCGACATCGCCGCCGACGCGCTGGACGAGTGGCTGGAACTGGTGGAGTGGGTGCAGCGCACCGGCGTCCGCGAGTGGGCCGCGGATCTGTACGGGTCCCCCCGCAGCATCCATCTGCACGCCACCGACGCCGAGCCGGCGCTGAACGCCGAGTGGCTGGTGGAGATGGACGAGAAGGGCGTCAGCTGGCGGCGCGGCCACGAGAAGGCGACGGTCGCCCTGCGCGGGCCGCTCACCTCGGTCCTGCTCGCCTTCTACCGCCGGCTCCCGCTGGACACCCCGGGCCTCGACGTCGTGGGCGACCGCGAGGTGCTGGAGTTCTGGCTGGAGAACTCGAACTTCGGCTGATCACGCCGGGGGTGCTTCGGCGGTGCCGGGTGCGGGCCCTGACGCGATCAGCCGCGTGCCCGCCGCATCCGGTGGCCGGGAAGTGCCCCTACGGTGATCCCTGAGGCGCCCCGTCCCCGGATCGGGCGAGTGCCTCCGGGACATCCTCGATCCGGTCCACCAGGGTGATCCGGGACTCCATGTCCCGCCCGCGCGCCAGCGATCGCAGCAACGGCCACGCCGGCAGCTCCTGTGTCCAGTGCTCCCGGTCCACGAGCACCATCGGCCGCGGCGCGCCGTACGACTCGTAGTAGTTGGGCGTCGCGTTGTCGAAGATCTCCTGTACGGTCCCGGCGGCGCCCGGCAGGAACACCACTCCGGCGGTGGAGCGGGCCAGCAGGCCGTCCTCGCGGGGGGCGTTGGCGAAGTACTTGGCGATGTGCGAGGCGAAGGCGTTCGGTGGCTCGTGGCCGTAGAACCAGGTCGGGATGCCGATCGAGGTGCCCCCCTCGGGCCAGCGGGCGCGCACCTCGAAGGCGGCCCGCGCCCACTCCGTGACGGACGGCCGGAAGGAGGGCGTCTTGGCGAGCGGCACCAGCGCCTCCTCCAGCACCGCGTCCGCGAACGGGGCGGTGTACGCACCGAGGTTCGCCGCCTCCATCGCGCCGGGGCCGCCTCCGGTGGCGACCGTGAATCCGGCGCGCGCGAGCGAGCGGCCGAGCCGTGCGGCACCGGCGTACCCGACCGTGCCCCGGGCCATCGCGTGACCGCCCATGATCCCGACCACCCGGCATCCGCCGAGGACTTCGTCCAGCGCGTCGGAGACGGCGTCGTCGTGGATCGCGCGCAGCATCGAGGCGAACACGTCGCCGTCGGCCGTCGTCCGCCTGGACCAGCCGTAGGCCCGCGCGTCCGGCGTCGCCTCGTACCCCTGCTCCAGCGACGCGAACAGCTCGTCCGGCGTGTACGGGTGGGCCCGGTACGGGTCGAAGGGCAGGCCCGGGACCGGCGGGAACACCAGGGCGCCGGACGCGCGCACCCGGGCGGCGGCCTCGGGAGCCATCGGACAGCCCAGGAAGACGGCGTCCGTGGTGTCGAGCCGGAGCAGGGCGTCGGTACGGCCCGTCAGGTCCACCGCCTGGACGCGGTAGCCGGCGAGCGAGCCGTGCTCGGCGACGGCCCGGTCGAACTCGGCGAGCGACTCGATCTCCTGGGCGCGGCCGGCGCGTCGCCGCGGCTGGGCGGGTGGGGGAGGCATCCGCCCATGCTAGGGACCGGTACCGCCCCCGCCGCGGCCGGGTCCGGCGACGTCCCGGACGGCCCCTTGGCGAGTCGGCGAGTCGGCGGGGCAGCGGGTCAGCGGGTAAGCGGGAAGGCGGCCAGGGCGGCGATCGCCAGGGTGAGCGGCGCGAAGAAGGCCAGCAGGGCGAACGCGCGCAGGGCCGCGGCGCCGCGCAGGACGGTCACGGGGGCGCCGAGGCGCAGCAGGGCGGCGGTGGTCTCGGTACGGCACTGGCGGGTTTCGACGGCCGCGGTCAGCAGAGTGGCGAAGGCGCAGCCGGCGACGACCAGCGCGCCGAGGGCGCTGAGCGGGCCGAAGGGGCGGGCGGGGGCGTCGTACAGGGTGGTCATCGCGTACCCGGCGGCGGTGACCGCGCACAGGATGCCCAGGGGGCGGCCGATCCTGGTGGCCTCGGCCATCAGGCCCCGGCCCGCGAGGAGGCGGAGGGCGCCGGGGCGGGCGCACTGCAGGAGGCGGCCGCAGAGGTGGGTGAGGCCGGGGGTGGCGAGGATCAGGCCGACGGCGGTGAGCAGCCAGCCGAGGAGGAAGAGGCCGGCGCCGCTGGGGACGGCGGTGAAGGTGAAGGCGGGGGTGGGAGGCGTGCGTCCCGCGTACGCCTGGGCGGTGAGGCCGGTGGCGACGAGGGCCACCGCCCAGGGGAGGCCGGCGGGGGCGCCGCCGTCGGTCTCGTCGGTGCCCGGCGCCGGCGCGGGCCGGGCGCCGGTCGCGCCGGCCCGCGCCCGCGGGGTGTCCTCCCCGGCGGGCGCACCCTCCGCGCCCCCCGCTTCCGCCTCGCCGGTACGGCCTTCCACGGCCGGACCGCCGGCCTGCCGGACGAACGGCAGGTACCTGCGCTGCGGCCGCGCCACCGGCTGTGGATCCCTCGGCCGCAGTGCCAGCGCCACCGCTCCCGTCGCCACCCCCGGCACCACCGCCAGTAGGGTCAGGGTCGCCGCGAGGGGCAGGGACTTGCCGGCGGCCAGGAAGGACGCGGCCGCGCCGTCGAAGGGCATTTTGGTCAGGTCGCCGCGCAGATACAGGAAGAGGGAGAGGGCGACGAGCGAGCCCAGGAGCGTGGAAAGGGCCGTGACCAGGGCGGAGATGACCATCAGCCGGGCCGGGCCGAGGCCGATGGCGGAGAGGCCGGGGCGCGGGCGGGTGCCGGGGTCGGTGCGGGCCACGGCGAGGGCGAGGTACACCGTCGCGGCGGCCGGCACCCCGCACCAGGCCAGCCGCAGCGCGCCCGAGCCCGCGGCCTCGGGGTGGTTCAGTGCGTAGCCGAGGCAGGACAGCAGCAGGAAGCCGGTGCCCGCCGAGGCCGCTGCCACCAGCAGGCGGCGCAGCTGGACGGCGGGGCGGGCCGCGCGGGTCAGACGGAGATCGAGCACGCGGCCCGGCCTTCCGCGTCGGGGACCTCCGGCAGGTGTACGGTCCGCACCGGCCTGCCGTCCAGCAGGTTCACCGTGCGGTCGGCGAGGGCGGCGGTCTCCGGGTCGTTGGTGGCGAGCAGCACGGTGATGCCGTGCGAGCGGGCGGCGCTGGTGAGGGTGCGCAGCACATGGCCGCGGTCCGCGCGGTGCAGCGGCGCCGTCGGCTCGTCGGCGAAGAGCACGGTGGGCGCCGGGGCCAGCGCGCGGGCGATCGAGACGCGCTGGCGTTCGGACTGGATCAGCCGGTGCGGGAGCTTGCGGGCCGCCTCTCCGACGTCCAGGCGCTCCAGCCATTCCAGTGCGGTGGTCTTGGCCCGGCGGCGGCTGGTGCCGCGCAGCATGAGCGGCAGCGCGGCGTTCTCCCAGGCGTTCAGCTCGGGCACCAGGGCCGGTTCGGGGCCGATCCAGCAGAAGCGGTCGCGGCGCAGCCGTTCGCGGTTCGCCGGGCCGAGGGTGTGCAGGGGTGTGCTGTTGAACCAGATCTCGCCCTCGGCCACCGGCTCCAGTCCGGACAGACAGCGCAGCAGGGTCGTCTTGCCGCTGCCCCGGGGGCCGCTGACGGCGAGGATCTCGCCCTCCCGTACGGCGAGCGTGACCCCGGAGAGCCCGGGGGAGCCGTCGGGGTGTGTGAAGTGCAGGGACCGTGCCCAGAGCACGTCGTTGTCCGGCGGAGCCTCCATGGGCGTACACCTCGGTTCTGATCCGTTTTCCCGTGCCCGTTCCTCCATACGAGGGAACGAAGGCAGGGCCGATCGGTCACTGGCACGCTAGGCAGCCGCCGCACGGTGGCCGGACAGCACACGGCCCCGGGCCCCCGTTCTCACTCGAACGGGCGGCTCCGGGGCCGGTCGCGGTCACACCGTCAGCTGATTACAGCTTGGTCCACGCCTCCGTGAGGGTGGCCCGCAGGATCTGCTCGATCTCGTCGAACGTCTCCTGGTTGGAGATCAGTGGCGGGGCGAGCTGGATGACCGGGTCGCCACGGTCGTCGGCGCGGCAGTAGAGGCCGTTCTCGAACAGCGCCTTGGAGAGGAAGCCGTACAGGACGCGCTCGGTCTCCTCGTCGCTGAAGGACTCCTTGGTGGCCTTGTCCTTCACCAGCTCGATGCCGTAGAAGAAGCCGTTGCCGCGGACGTCGCCGACGATCGGCAGGTCGTGCAGCTTCTGCAGGGTCTGGAGGAAGCTGCCCTCGTTGTCCAGCACGTGCTGGTTGAGGTTCTCGCGCTCGAACAGGTCGAGGTTGGCGAGACCCACGGCCGCGGAGACCGGGTGGCCGCCGAAGGTGTAGCCGTGCAGGAAGGTGTTGTCACCCTGGTAGAACGGCTCCGCCAGGCGGTCGGAGACGATGCAGGCGCCGATCGGGGAGTAGCCCGAGGTCATGCCCTTGGCACAGGTGATCATGTCCGGGACGTAGCCGAACTTGTCGCACGCGAACATCGTGCCCAGGCGGCCGAAGGCGCAGATGACCTCGTCCGAGACGAGCAGCACGTCGTACTTGTCGCAGATCTCGCGCACGCGCTGGAAGTAGCCGGGCGGCGGCGGGAAGCAGCCGCCGGCGTTCTGCACCGGCTCCAGGAAGACCGCGGCGACGGTGTCCGGGCCCTCGAAGAGGATCTGCTGCTCGATCTGGTCGGCGGCCCAGCGGCCGAAGGCCTCCGGGTCGTCACCGAAGATCGGCGCGCGGTAGATGTTGGTGTTCGGCACCTTGTGCGCGCCCGGCACCAGCGGCTCGAAGGGGGCCTTCAGGCCCGGCAGGCCGGTGATGGACAGGGCGCCCTGCGGGGTGCCGTGGTAGGCGACCGCGCGGGAGATGACCTTGTACTTGGTGGGCTTGCCGGTCAGCTTGAAGTACTGCTTGGCCAGCTTCCAGGCGGTCTCGACCGCCTCGCCGCCGCCGGTGGTGAAGAAGACCTTGTTCAGGTCGCCGGGTGCGTAGTCGGCGAGGCGCTCGGCGAGCTCGACGGCCTTCGGGTGGGCGTAGGACCACACCGGGAAGAAGGCCAGCTCCTGGGCCTGCTTGAACGCGGTCTCGGCGAGTTCCGTGCGGCCGTGCCCGGCCTGGACCACGAACAGGCCCGCGAGACCGTCGAGGTAGCGCTTGCCCTTGTCGTCGTAGACGTAGGTGCCCTCGCCCCGGACGATCGTCGGGACGGGGGAGTTCTCGTACGAGGACATGCGGGTGAAGTGCATCCACAGGTGGTCGTACGCGGTGCGGCTGAGGTCCTTCTGGGTCACGGTTATCGGGTTCCCCACATGTAGGTCTGCTTCTTCAGCTTCATGTACACGAAGCTTTCGGTGGAGCGCACGCCGGGCAGTGCCCGGATGCGTTTGTTGATGACGTCCAGCAGGTGGTCGTCGTCCTCGCACACGATCTCGGCGAGGATGTCGAACGAGCCCGCGGTCATCACCACGTACTCGACTTCCGACATGTCAGTCAGCACGTCGGCGATCGACTCGACATCGCCCTCGACGTGGATGCCCACCATCGCCTGCCGGCGGAAGCCCACGGTGAGCGGGTCCGTGACGGCGACGATCTGCATCACGCCCTGGTCCAGCAGCTTCTGGACGCGCTGGCGCACGGCCGCCTCCGACAGGCCGACGGCCTTGCCGATCGCGGCGTACGGCCGGCGGCCGTCCTCCTGGAGCTGCTGAATGATGGCGAGGGAGACGGCATCCAGCTGCGGGGTGCCGTTCCTGGACTCGCGGGACGAGTCCCTCTGGTCTGCGCTTCGACTGGCCACGCGCTCACTCTGCACGAGGTCTCGTCAGTTTCGCAAGCCCCGATCGATGAAATTCGTTGTCTGAGGGATCTGGGGTTGCGGATTTCGCAGATGTGGCGGCACCGGGGGTGTTGAAAACGTGGGGGTGCCGACTAGGGTGGGGTGTCTCAGTGATCGGACAGCCGCACGGGCCGTCCGGACTGGACCGCTCGAACCCTCGAACCAGATCAGGAGGCCGGCAGTGAGCACCGAGCTGCGTCGTCTGCGCAACTACATCGACGGTGAGTTCCGGGACGCCGCCGACGGACGGACCACCGACGTGGTCAACCCCGCGACGGGCGAGGCGTACGCGACCGCGCCGCTGTCCGGGCAGGCGGACGTGGACGCCGCCATGGAGGCCGCCGCCCGCGCCTTCCCCGCCTGGCGCGACGCCACGCCGGCCGAGCGCCAGCGGGCCCTGCTGAAGATCGCGGACGCGTTCGAGGAGCGGGCCGAGGAGCTCATCGCGGCCGAGGTGGAGAACACGGGCAAGCCCACCGGGCTCACCCGCTCCGAGGAGATCCCGCCGATGGTCGACCAGATCCGCTTCTTCGCCGGTGCGGCGCGGATGCTGGAGGGCCGCTCGGCCGGCGAGTACATGGAGGGAATGACCTCGATCATCCGCCGCGAGCCGATCGGCGTCTGCGCCCAGGTCGCGCCGTGGAACTACCCGATGATGATGGCCGTGTGGAAGTTCGCCCCGGCGCTCGCCGCGGGCAACACGGTCGTCCTCAAGCCCTCGGACACCACCCCCGCCTCCTCGGTGCTGATCGCCGAGATCATCGGCTCGGTGCTGCCCAAGGGCGTCTTCAACGTCATCTGCGGCGACCGTGACACCGGCCGCCTGATGGTCGAGCACGAGACCCCGGCGATGGCCTCCATCACCGGCTCCGTGCGCGCCGGCATGTCGGTCGCCGAGTCCGCTTCCAAGGACCTCAAGCGGGTCCACCTGGAGCTGGGCGGCAAGGCGCCGGTCGTCGTGTTCGAGGACACCGACATCGCCAAGGCCGTCGAGGACATCTCGGTGGCGGGCTTCTTCAACGCCGGCCAGGACTGCACGGCCGCCTGCCGCGTCCTCGTCCACGAGTCGATCCACGACGAGTTCGTGGCCGCGCTGGCCAAGGCCGCCGAGGAGACGAAGACCGGGCAGCCGGACGACGAGGACGTCCTCTACGGCCCGCTGAACAACCCCAACCAGCTCAAGCAGGTCGAGGGCTTCATCGAGCGCCTGCCCGCGCACGCGCGGGTGGAGGCCGGTGGCAAGCGGGTCGGCGACAAGGGCTACTTCTTCGCGCCGACCGTGGTGTCGGGCGTCAAGCAGGACGACGAGATCATCCAGAAGGAGGTCTTCGGACCGGTCATCACCGTCCAGTCCTTCACGGACGAGGACCAGGCCGTCGAGTTCGCCAACGGCGTGGAGTACGCCCTGGCCTCCTCGGTGTGGACCAAGGACCACGCCCGCGCGATGCGCATGTCCAAGAAGATGGACTTCGGCTGCGTGTGGATCAACACCCACATCCCGCTGGTCGCGGAGATGCCCCACGGCGGCTTCAAGAAGTCCGGCTACGGCAAGGACCTCTCGGCGTACGGCTTCGAGGACTACACGCGGATCAAGCACGTGATGACGTCGCTGGGCTAGCGGACCCGGGACGTCACCGGCGGCCCCCGCACGGGTTGGTTCACCTCCCTGTGCGGGGGCCGCTTTCCGCCTAACGGCACTGATCGACAAGGTGTCGGACAGGGCGCTCCCCGCTCGACGCAGCGTCGATTGTGTGCCCGGACGGGGGAGCGGCATCCTTCCGGGGTGCCCCAGACTTCCTCGCGTACGTCCATGTCCCGCCGTTCCCTGCTGAGCGCGCTCGGCGGCACCGCCGCGCTCGGCGCGCTGGCCGGCTGTGGAGTGCCCGCCGCCTACGTGCGGCCCGGCGATCGCCCGGTGAGCGACGAGTCCGCCACCGATCGCCGGCTGACCTGGGCGAACTGGCCGCTGTACATCGACACCGACGACAAGAACCCGAACCGTCGGCCCACCCTCGACACGTTCACGAAGCGCACCGGTATACGGGTGGAGTACGCCGAGGAGATCAACGACAACGACGAGTTCTTCGGCAAGATCAGCCCCGCGCTGATGAACCACCAGTCCGCCGGCCGCGACCTGATCGTCATCAGCGACTGGATGTGCGCCCGGTTCGTACGGCTGGGCTGGGTCCAGGAGATGGACCGCGCGCACCAGCCGAACGTGGCGAAGTACCTCGACCCGCTGCTGCGCACGCCCGCCTTCGACGAGGGCCGCAGGTTCACCGTGCCGTGGCAGTCCGGCATCACCGGCATCGCCTACAACCACAAGAAGCTCGGCCGCGAGATCCGTGCGGTCAAGGACCTGTGGGCGGACGACCTCAAGGGCCGGGTCACCCTGCTGTCCGGCCTGGACGAGTCCTTCGCGCTGCTGATGCAGGGCAACGGCGTGGACATCACCAAGTGGACCGCGCACGACTTCCACACCATGTGCGACGAGGTGGAACGGCAGGTCCGCCGGGGCCGGATCCGCCGCTTCACCGGCAACGACTACACCAAGGACCTGGTCAGCGGCGACGTCCTGGCCTGCCAGGCGTACTCGGGCGACGTCATCCAGCTCCAGGCGGACAACCCCGACATCCGCTTCGTCGTCCCCGAGGAGGGCGCCGAGCTGTGGTCGGACTCCCTGATGATCCCCGACCGGGCCGCGCACAAGGCCAACGCCGAGCGCCTGATCGACTACTACTACGAGCCCGAGGTCGCCGCGAGGCTGGCCGCCTGGGTCAACTACGTCTGCCCGGTCCCGGCCGCCAGGGAGATCCTGGCCGCGTCCGCCGACAAGGACACCGCGGCCCTCGCCGGCAATCCCCTGATCTTCCCCGACGCCACGATGCGCTCCCACCTCGCCATCGCCCGCGACATCACCTCCGTGGAACGCGTGGAGTTCGCCCGGCGCTGGAACCGGATCGTGGGTCTCTGACCCCGGCGTGTCCGCCAGGTGGCCTCACTTCAGGCCGCTGAGCACCACGCCCCGGATGTAGTGCTTCTGGAGCAGCAGGAAGAGGACGAGGACCGGGAGGACGCTCAGGACCAGGGCCGCCATGACGACCGGCATGGTGCGGGTGGGGTCGACGTGGTCCTGGAGGAGCTGGATACCGACCGGGAGCGTCATCACGCCCGGGTCGGCGGTGGAGATCAGCAGGGCCCAGATGTACTCGTTCCAGGCGTCCACGAAGGTCAGCAGGGCCAGGGTGACGAGGACCGGTTTGGTCTGGGGCAGGACGACGCGCCACCAGAGGGTGAACTCGCCCGCGCCGTCGAGGCGGGCGGCCTCCAGGATCTCGTCCGGGACGGAGATCATGAACTGGCGCATCAGGAAGATCCCGAACCCGTTGACGAGGAACGGCATCGTGAGCGCCACGATGCTCACGGTCAGCCCCGCGCCGCCCCGCCCGAGCAGGTCGTTGCCGCCCGCCAGCGGCCAGTGCACCAGGATCAGGAAGTGCGGGATGAAGAAGAGGAACGGCGGGAACATCATCGTCGTCAGCACCAGCCGGAAGATGAGGTCCCGCCCCCGGAACCGGAGTTTGGCGAGCGCGTAGCCGGCGAGCGACGAGGTGAGCAGCACCGAGCCGGTGATCAGCGCAGTCGCGGTGACGCTGTTGCGGAACAGCACCGGGAGATCCAACTGGTCCAGCGCCGCACGGTAGTTGCCGAAGCCGAAGCCGAAGCCGCGCGGGAGGAAGCGGTACGGCAGCCTCCCCGCCTCTCCCGGTCCCTTGAAGGAGGTCATCACCATGTCGAGGAACGGCACCACCATGAGCACCGCACCCGACACGACCAGGAGATACGACACCCACGGCAACCGGTGACGGCGGCGGATCACGCGTCCTCCCCCTTGCGCCGCAGCACCCACAACTGCACCAGCGTGATCACCAGCACCACCACGAAAAGCACGAACGCCGCCGCGCTCGCCGTGCCCCAGTCGCCGTACGAGAACGCCTGCCGGTACATCTCCAGCGCGGCCACCGCCGTAGCGTCGCCGGGTCCGCCCTTGGTCATCACCGTGATCAGCGCGAACGACTGGAGCCCGGTGAGGAATTGGGTGATGCACACGAACAGCAGCGACGGCCGCAGCAAGGGCAGCGTGATCTTCCGGAAGACCGTGACGGCACCGGCGCCGTCCAGTTCCGCGGCCTCGTAGTACGAGCGCGGGATCGACTTCAGCCCCGCCGTGAGGACGAGGATCGCCGACCCCGCGGAGGCCCACGCCTGGACGACCACCACGGCGGGCAGCGCCGTGTGCGGGTCCTGGAGGAAGGCGACCGAGGCGAGCCCGAGGGCGTTGAGGACTCCGTCGACGAGGCCGCCCGGCTCGTACATGTACTTCCACACATTGCCGACGGCGACCACGGTGGTGACCATCGGCAGGAAGTACAGCGTCCGCCACAGCCCCTGGAACCGCAGCCGGTCGATACAGGTGGCGACGAGCACCGAGCCCGCGAGCGCGACGGCCACCGTCCCCAGCGCGAACAGCACCGTGTTGGCGAGGATCGGCGTCAGGAACGTCGATCCGCGCGCGAACAGCCCGGTGAAGTTGTCCAGGCCGACCGGCCGGATGTCCCCGAGGTCGAACCCCGCCCAGCGCGACATCGACAGCAGCAGCGCGAAGCCGAGCGGCAGGACGAGGAAGACCGCGAAGAACAGCAGGGTCGGTGCCAGGAAGAGATAGGCGACCACCGTCTGGCGGCGGCGGGCGCGGGCGGCGAGGCCGGGTCCGGCCGGCCGTGCGCGGGACGCCGGATGTTCGGCCCGCTCCGGCGCGAGCGTGTTCACCACAGGCGCGACACCTCCTGATCGACCTGCCGGCGTGTGCTGCGCAGCGCCTCCTCGACCGACCGCTGACCGGTCCACAGCGCCTCGATGTTGGTGCGCAGCAGCGTCTTGGCCTGCTGGGCGCCCGGCACGTTCGGTTCCGGCACCGCGTACGCCAGCGCGTCCAGGAACGGCCGCAGATTCGGGTCCCCGCCCGTGCCGAGCAGCGCCCGCATGTCGTCGGCCCGGCCGGTGAGCGAGCCGACCGAGACCTGGAGGGCGCTCATGCGCGTCACGCCCTTCGCGCCCGTCCGCTCCGCGTTGAGCCAGCGCAGGAACTCCCATGCCTCGCGCGGGAACCGGCTGGCCGCGTTGACCCCGAGCAGGAATCCGGTGGACAGGGTGGCGGGCCGGTCGCCCGCGCGGGGGACGGGCACGGGGGCGACGCCGACCTCCCGGTAGGCGGCGCCCATCAGGGGCCTCAGGCTGCCGGTCCACCAGCCCGCGCTGATCACCATGGCCACCTGCCCGGCGGGGAACGCCTGGTAGACGTTGACACCGGGGGCGCTCGCTCCCTCGGCCACCAGCCGGTGCTCCAGCTCGAACACCGCCCGCCCGGCCGGCGAGTCGATCGCGGTGCCCCGGCCGTCCGCGCTGACGAAGGTGCCCCCGGCGGCGTTCAGCAGGGCGAGGGTCTGGCCGACGGTGGTGGAGTCGTCGTACGAGGAGAGGCCGAACCCCTGCACCAGCATGTTGCCGTACCGGTCGCGGCGCGTGGTGCGCAGCGCCGCCTCGGTCAACTCCGGCCAGGTGCGCGGGGGCTGATCGATGCCGGCCGCGCGCAGCAGCCGCCTGTTGTGGTACAGGGCGTACGTCTGCACCTCGGTGGGGTAGCCGTAGACGCGGCCCCCGACGGAGGCGGCGCCGACCGCGGCCGCGGTGTAGCCGCGCCGGATCTCCGCCGTGTGCTCCGGCGGGGCGGGCCGCAGCACACCGGCCCGGACGAGCTGGCCGGTCCACAGGCAGTACGGCTGGATGATGTCGGCGCCGCGTCCCGCGGCCTGCCGGACCATGAAGGTGGTCAGCAGATCCGTGAACTCCACCGCCTCCGTACGGATCTTGACCCGGTCGTGGGTGGCGTTCCACTCGTCCACCGGGTCCTGGAGCGCCTTCCTCAGCGCCCCGCTGGAGTAGTGCGAGAGCAGGGTGAGGACGATCGGGTCCCCGGGCCGGCCGGTGCCCCGGCGCGGCGCGGCACAGCCCGCGGCTAGCAGGGCGGAGGGCAGCGCGAGGGCGAAGTGCCGCCGGTCCAGGCCGTGCCGGGGCCGCGTCACCGGGCGGTCTCCCGGCGCAGGACCCGGAACACCCGGGTCGTGGTGAACCCGGCGGCGCGGTACAGGTGGCCCGCCGGTGACCGCTCGCCGGTCCACAGGAACCACGCCCCGTGCGCGCCGCGCGCTCGCATCCGGGCCAGCGCCAGGTGCAGCAGGATCTTGCCGAGCCCGGTGCCGCGCATCTCCTCCATCACCCCGAACGGTCCGAACCGCTCGACCGCCGACTCGTACGCCCCGTGCATCGCCCACCCCACCAGCCGCCCCCCGGGCTCCCGGGCGACGACGATCCGGTCCAGTGGGGCCCCGCCCGCCAGGCACTCCCGGATCGCGCGCGCCCAGTCCGGGGTGAAGCGGGTCCCGGCGAGTGCGATCAGCTCCACCAGGTCGTCGTCGGCCGGAGTGCTGAACCGGTAGCCCCGCGAGGTGAGTTCGTCGCGGCGCCGGGCGACGGGGTCCGGCATCCGGTGGCCGACGAGCGAACGGTCCATCGCGGCCGCCTCGTACAGCGTCCGGAACCCGTGCGAGTCCAGGAGTTTCGCCGCCTCCGGGTAGGTCTGGGCGTCCAGGCCGGGGAGGATGTAGTGAGGGGTGTAGGAGGAGAAGTCCACGGTGGTACGGCCTCGCGCGCGCAGCCAGTCGAGGGCCTCGGTCAGCAGCAGCCGGCCGAGCCCCCGCCCGCGGGCGGCGGGGTCGACGAAGAGGAACGGGATCCAGCCCTGCTCCGGCTCCAGGTCGGTGCCGCACATCGGGGTCAGCCGGCGCACCGCGTACGCGGCCCCGAGGACACGGCCGCCGGCCACGGCGACCCGGAGCCCCTCCGGGTCGAAGTTGGCGTCGAGCAGCACGAGGGTGCGGAAGCGGTCCGGCGTGATCGGATCGGCCGGTGCGCTCCGGCACCAGGCGGCCACCAGCGGCGGCCCGTCACCCGCCCGGAACCCGCGGATCTCCTCATGGCCGACCGGAGTCGATGTCATCGACGGGTCCGTCCTTCCCGGCGGGGCGGCTCAGGAGCACAGCGGCAGGTCGCCGCCCGCCCAGGCCGGCGGCGCGGGCGGGTCGCACAGCGGCAGCGGGTCCGCGCCCGCGCCGAGGGTGCGCCGGAGCCGGCCGGAGCCCCGGAGCGGGTCGGTGGCGTACGTGCCGTCAACGGTGTGCCGGGCGAAGGCCGGGACCTCGCGCAGATCACGGAAGCGCACCTTGGGCAGGGTGAGTTCGGCGGGCGCGGGCGCGCGGCGGGCGTCGACGCGGGGGGCGCCGACGAACCCGAAGGGCCGGGTGGTGCCACGGCGTTCATGGCGCGCCGCCGGCCGGTCGCCTCGACCACGCTCAGTACGACCGGCGCGCCCGCGTGGCGCGCCACGGCCGCGGTGGCGGAGCGGCGCGCCGGCTCACCGGTGGTCAGGCCGTGCCGTGCGGGGACGGGGACCGGTCCGGCGAAGCTCGCCCACGCGGGGCCGGGCAACGGGCCCTCGCCGACGGTCCCGCCGACGACCCCGCTGCCGGCCGGCAGTCCGTCACCGGCCCGCCCGCTCCCGTCCACTGCGTGCTCGGTCCCGAACAGCGCGGGCGTCGCGCACAGCCGCGCGATCCCGGTCACCACCGCGCCACGTCCGTCCGCGCTCATCCCATGCCCCGTCCGCCGGTCATCTCTCGAAGCGGTGGTCCGAAATGTACAGGCGTGTGGGGGAGTGTCGCGTGATTGACGGCCGGCCGGGGCCCGGCGTGGGCCGTGCGGGCCGGCGCGGCGGACCGCCCCGGGAACGGCGCCCCCGGCCGCCGTCCGCCCCGCTCGCCGGGTTTCCGTGCCGCGCCGCTGCGGCGCTCCGGCCCGTGCCGCGATTGTGTGCGACGAGTGACGCGCGTCCTTCGGAATTGAGTTTTGAACGCGTTCAATTCAAGCGTACGCTCTGCCCATGAGCGACAGAGCCGCCCTCCTGAAGGGCATTCGCGGCTGGCTGGTCTTCTTCGTGGTGTGCCTGGTGCTGAGCGGCGCCACGGCGTTTCCGCTGGTGCACGAACTGCGCTGGACGGAGGACGTGTTGCGGGCGCTGGGGATGCCGGACCGGCTGCCCGCCCTGATGGGCTGGATCGCGCGGGTGCGGGACGGGCTCGACGCCGTCGACGCGAAGTACCCGTTCGTCCTCTACGGCACGGACTGGCTCGCCTTCGCCCATCTCGTCATCGCGGTCGCCTTCTACGGCCCCTACCGCGACCCGGTGCGCAACATCTGGGTGGTCGAGTTCGGCATGATCGCCTGCGCCGGCATCGTCCCGCTCGCCCTCGTCTGCGGCCCGATCCGGGGCATCCCGTTCTGGTGGACCCTGATCGACATGTCCTTCGGCGTCCTCGGGGTCGTCCCGCTGTGCGTCGTACGCGCGAAGATCAAGCGGCTTGAGGCGCTGACCGCCGCGCCCGCGGCGCTCACGCCGCCGACGGGTGGGCGGGCGGCCGGAAGCACGCGATGACGTCCTTGCCGCGCGGACAGCGGTGGATCTCCCAGTCATGGGCGAGGGCGTCCACCAGGAGCAGACCGCGCCCGCCCGGGGAGTCGGTGCCGGGGCGCCGCGGGCGGGGGAGTCCGGGGTCGGCGTCGTGCACGGTCACATGGAGGCAACCCTCGTCGCAGGTGAGGATCAGCTGTGCGGTGCTGCGGGCGTGGACGTGGGCATTGGTCACGAGTTCGGAGACGATCAGCACGATCGAATCCACCAGTTCCGGCGCGGTCCGGGTCCAGCCGAGCGTCTCCAGATGAGCCCGTGTCCAGTCCCTGGCCGCCTTCGCCCCGCTGTGCAGGGGCAGAGTGCGCGCCCAGCCCACGGCCTTCAGCGATGACCTGTCTTCCATCTTCTCCTCCTCCGGCGGTCGGCCATGTCCCTTCCGTCTGCCCGCGTTCGGCGGGTAGGGCACCATGCATCGCACGGACCCGTTCCCGCCTGCTTCTTCCTGCTCGGACCGGGCGGGGAGCGGGGCGCCGGCTGTCGTGTCGTTCCTCCGGCGGTACATAAGACGGAGATGGAGCGGGGACAACGTGACGGCTGGGACCAACACGCGCCTTCTGGTCGACAGATCGACCGCACAGCGTGACGAATTCCTCGCTCGCTGGACGAGGACGATCGACGAGGACCTCCAGGGCCGGCTCAGCCTCGCGGAACTCGACTACGAGCTGGGGGAGCCGTACGAGGCCACCGCGCACGCAGAACCACCAGTTGCCGGCCGCCATGGAGGAGTCCCGGCGCCGGCAGGAGGAACTCCAGCGGCTGAACGCCGAACTGGAGGAGACGAACGCCGGTGCCATGGCGCTGTACTCCGAGCTGACGCGCGACCGTCACGCTCTGCGTCCTGCTCGTCGAGTTCGACACGGACCTCGTCCATGTCGCGAACGCCGGCCATCTGCCGCCCCTGCTGAGGAGCCCGGACGGCACGACCCGCCGTGTGCGCGAGCACGGCCCCCTCCACGGCCTCGGACCTCCCCATCCGCCCGCCCTCAAGTTCGCCGCGGAGCCCGGTTCCCTGATCGTCCTCGCGACCGACGGCCTGGTCGAACGCCGGCACGAGGACCTCGAACGGCTCGCCGCGGCGGTCGAGGAGGCGTCCGGGTTCCCGGAGGAGGCGTGCGTACACCTCCTCGAAGGCATGACCCCCGACGGCGGCGGCGACGTGGCCCTGATGGCGGTACGGCTGAACCGGCTCCCCCGTGCGGCCCGGCGGCCGGAGCCGGGACCGGGGCGGACGCGCTGAGGGCCCCCGGCCCGGGGCCGCCGCGTCACCAACCTGCCCGGCCAGCACCCCTAGCGGGTGCGCAGGTCGTGCAGGACGTCGACGCGGTTCGTCGTGATCGAGTCGACGCCCAGGTCCATCAGCCGGCGCAGGGAGCGCCGGGTGTCCGGGGTCCACACGGAGACCAGCCGGCCGGCGCGGTGCACATGGGCGATCAGGTCGCGGTCGACCAGGGAGAAGCGGTAGTTGAGCCAGCGGGGGCCGATCGCGGCCAGCAGGGCGGGGCGGGGCGGGGCCAGGGTCGTCCAGGTCAGCGCGATCTCCGCGGCCGGGTCGGCGGCGCGCACGGTGAGCATCGTCTCCGCGCCCGCGCTGTAGTACACGCGGTCGCCGGCCCCGCTCTGCCGGACCACGTCCAGGATCCGCTCCGTCGCCCGCCGCGTCACCCGTCCGCACAGATCCACCATCACCCGGCTGTCGCCGGTCGCGGCGAGCGCCTCGGCCAGCGTCGGCACCCCGCCGTCGGTGAGCCCGCGCACCTCCTCGGCGGACAGCGCGCTCAGCGGGCGCTCGACCCGCCACAGCCGTTCGAGCGTGTCGTCGTGCAGCAGCACGGGCACGCCGTCGCGGGTGAGCCGGACGTCGAACTCGACGGCGTCCGCGCCCCGGTCCAGACCGGAGCGCAGCGAGTCGAGGGTGTTCTCACGGAAGCGGTAGGGGTCGCCGCGGTGGGCCACGGCGGTCACGGTCTGCATGGCCCCCATTGTGGTGCGCCTCAGCCGGCGAGCCGGCCGGCGGTGTACGTGTCGATCTCCGCCGCGAGCCGCGCCTTGCCCGCCGTGTCCAGGAAGGACGCCTCCACCGCGTTCTTGGCGAGGTCCGCGACGCCGCGCTCGTCCAGGTCGAGCAGGCGGGCGGCCACCGCGTACTCGTTGTCGAGGTCGGTGCCGAACATCGGCGGGTCGTCGGAGTTGATCGTGATCAGCACCCCGGCCTGCGCGAACTGCTTGATCGGGTGCTCGTCCAGGGTGCGCACCGCGCGGGTGGCGATGTTGGAGGTCGGGCAGACCTCCAGCGGGATGCGCCGCTCGGCGAGGTGGGCGAGCAGCGCCGGGTCCTGGGCGGAGCTGGTGCCGTGCCCGATGCGCTCGGCGCCCAGCTCGTTGAGCGCGTCCCACACCGACTGCGGGCCCGTGGTCTCACCGGAGTGCGGCACCGAGCGCAGACCGGCCGCGATGGCCCGGTCGAAGAACGGCTTGAACTGCGGGCGGGGCACGCCGATCTCGGGCCCGCCGAGCCCGAAGGACACCAGGCCCTCCGGCCGGATGCGGTCGTCGGTGGCCAGCCGGACGGTCTCCTCCGCCGACTGCAGGCCGGCCTCCCCGGGGATGTCGAAGCACCAGCGCAGCACGGTGCCGAACTCGGCCTCCGCGCTCTTGCGGGCGTCCTCGATCGCCTCCATGAAGGCGCGTTCGTCTATGCCCCGCCGGGTGGACGAGTACGGGGTGAGGGTCAGCTCGGCGTAGCGCACCTGCTGGCGGGCCAGGTCACGGGCCACCTCGTAGGTGAGCAGCCGGACGTCCTCCGGGGTGCGGATCAGGTCCACCACCGACAGGTACACCTCGATGAAGTGCGCGAAGTCGGTGAAGGTGAAGTACTCGGCGAGGGCCTCGGGGTCGCTGGGCACCTTGGAGTCGCGGTGGCGCGCGGCCAGCTCCGAGACGATGCGGGGGGAGGCGGAGCCCACGTGGTGGACGTGCAGTTCGGCCTTGGGCAGTCCGGCGATGAACGCGCGCAGGTCGCGGCCGTCCGGGCCGGCGGCGGGTACGGAACTGTCGGACAAGGGGTCCTCCGCGAGCAGGGCGCCGACGGGCCCTCTCGGGCGCGGCGCGGGTGATCGGCTGATCGTCAGGGGACATCGTAGGCGGGCAGGGGCGGGGGACCCGCGAGGGGGAGTGACGGGCGGGGCGCACCCGGGCGGCGGGCGGGGGAGCCCGTACGAGCCGTGCGGCCGGGGCGGGCCCCGGCGCCGGGACGGCGGGACCGGCCGGTCGGGGCGGGGCGGGAAGGCCGTAGCATGGCGGGACGATCGACCGAGGGGGAAGTAACGCGTGTCAGACGGAACGCAGTCGAGTGGGGCGGCCGGCGGTCACGATCCGTGGGCGCCGCCCGAGCAGGGGTTGTCGCTGAACAAGGACCAGCCCGCCGCGCCGGGTGCGGGGCAGCCTCCGGCGCAGCCGCCGTCGGTGCACGAGCAGGCCACCGTGACCGACCTGCCCACCGGCGGGTACGCCCAGCCCAACTTCGCCCCGCCCGCCCCGCCGACCCAGGGCGCACCGGGCTTCGGCGCGCCCACCCCGCCCGCGTTCGGCGCCCCCGGCACGGGTGAGCCCGTGCCGCCCCCGCCGATCGCGCCCACCGGCCCCGGCGTGCCCCCGGCGCCCGCGCCGCCCGCGGGCGGCTACGGCTACCCCGGCTACCCGGCCGCCGGGAGCTACGGCTGGACCGGTATGCCGATGACCCCGCAGAACGGCATGGGCACCGCGGCGATGGTGCTCGGCATCCTCTCGATCTGCCTGTTCTGCCTGTACGGGGTCGCCTCCGTGATCCTTGGCATCCTCGCGGTGGTCTTCGGCGTCAAGGGGCGGCGCCGCGCCGAGCGCGGCGAGGCGACCAACCACGGCCAGGCCCAGGCCGGTCTGATCATGGGCATCATCGGCATCATCGTCGGCGTCGCGGTGATCGTGCTCCTCGCGATCGGCATCACCGCCGCGATCAACGACGACTCCGGCTCCGATCCGTACTACGGCTCCCTGCACTCCGTCCCGGCGGCGGTGGCGGCACAGCGCTGATCGTCTCGATCCATGCCCGCCGGACCGCGGAACCCGGTCCGGCGGGCATCGTCGTACCCAGCCCGCCGCACTCAGCCCCCCGCCGTGTCCGGCCCCCGCCGTATCTGCTGCCCCGCCAGTTCCGCCCGCGCCTCCATCAGCGCGAAGCCCAGCAGATTCAGCCCCTGCCAGCGCTCCGGGTCCGAAGCCGCCTCGTCGTCCGCGGCCAGGCCGATGCCCCACACCCGGTCCACCGGGCTCGCCTCGACCAGCACCCGCTCGCCCGTTTTCAGCAGGAACGCGCCGAGCGCGGGGTCGGCTGCGAACTTGTGGACGCTGCCCTCGACCACGATCCGGAACCGCTCCCGCTCCCATATCGCCTCGTCGAAGCCGCGGACCAGGCGGCCCGCCTTCTTGGCCTGGGCGGGATGTGCCGCCGCGAGGACATGACGCTCCGCCTCGGCGTCGCCGAACAGCCGGGCCTTCGCGGCCATCATCCAGTGCTCCGCCGTCGCGTACCGTCTGTCGGCGACCACGAAGGGTGAGGGCCACCACTGGCTCAGACAGCTCGCGCCGATGCTTCCGTCCGGCCGGGGGCGGTGTCCCCAGAAGTGCAGGTACTTGATCCGGGACCCCGCCCGGACCTCGCTGACCAGGGCCTGAAGCCCGTCGATCCTCCCCATGCACGCGAGTCTGGCACGCACCACTGACACTCCGTCCGGCATTTCCTCGGCCGACTCGACACCTGGTCGACAGATTCCGTCGCGTAACCAAATGGAAACAACGGAATCACTTGTTGGAGGCTGCTGGCTCTGTCAGGATCGGCACTCAAATCGAGCTGGAGCTACGCCACCCACCCCCGGGACGGGGGTGATCGGCGGAGGAGAGCGACATGCACAACCCGGGCACCGCCGGCCAGGAACGATTTCCCGCAGAGGACCGTTTCGCGGAAGGCGCGCAGTTCATCGCCGGCCGTCTGACCAAGGGCACCTCCGGTCGCCGCCACGCCGTGGTGGACCCGGCCACCGGCGACGAGGTGTACACCTACGACCTGGCCGGCACCGAGGACGTCGACGCGGCCGTCGCCGCCGCGCGCGCGGCGTTCCCGGGCTGGGCCTCGGCCACCCCGGGCGAGCGCTCGGACGTCCTGCACCGCTTCGCCGCCGTGCTCGCCGACCGCGCCGAGGACCTCGCCGCCGCGGAGTCGCTCCAGTGCGGCAAGCCGCTCAAGCTCAGCCGCGAGTTCGACGTCCCCGGGACCATCGACAACACCGCCTTCTTCGCGGGCGCCGCCCGACACCTGCAGGGGCAGTCCGCCGGTGAGTACTCCGGCGACCACACCTCCTACGTCCGGCGCGAGCCGATCGGTGTCGTCGGGTCCATCGCGCCGTGGAACTACCCGCTCCAGATGGCCGCCTGGAAGGTGCTCCCGGCGATCGCCGCCGGCAACACCATCGTGCTCAAGCCCGCCGAGCTGACCCCCCTGACCTCGCTGCTCTTCGCCCAGGCCGCCACCGCCGCGGGCCTCCCGGACGGCGTGATCAACATCGTCACCGGCACCGGCCGGGAGGCCGGTGAGCACCTGGTCGGGCACGCGGACGTCGCCATGACCTCCTTCACCGGCTCCACCGGCGTCGGCAAGCGCGTCGCCGAGGTCGCCACCTCCACCGTCAAGCGGCTCCACCTGGAGCTGGGCGGCAAGGCCCCGTTCGTCGTGTTCGACGACGCCGACCTGGACGCCGCCGTCAACGGCGCCGTGGCCGGCGCGCTCATCAACACCGGCCAGGACTGCACCGCCGCCACCCGCGCCTATGTCCAGCGGCCGCTGTACGAGGCGTTCGTGGAGCGCACCGCCGCCCTGATGGAGACCGTGCGGCTCGGTGACCCGTTCGCCCCCGGCACCGACCTCGGGCCGCTCATCTCGCACGCCCAGCGCGACCGCGTCGCCGGCTTCGTGGAGCGCGCCCGCTCCTACGCCCGCGTGGTCACCGGCGGCGAGGCCCCCGGCGGCGACCTGGCCAAGGGCGCCTACTACCGGCCCACCCTCATCGCCGACGCCGCCCAGGACAGCGAGATCGTCCAGTCCGAGATCTTCGGACCCGTACTGGTCGTCCTGCCCTTCGACACCGACGACGAGGGCATCAGGCTCGCCAACGACACCCCGTACGGCCTCGCCGCCTCCGCCTGGAGCGGCAGCGTCTACCGGGCCAACCGCGCCACCCGCGACATCAAGGCGGGCTGCGTCTGGATCAACGATCACATCCCGATCATCAGCGAGATGCCGCACGGGGGCTACAAGGCCTCGGGCTTCGGCAAGGACATGTCGGCGTACTCCTTCGAGGAGTACACGCAGGTCAAGCACGTAATGTTCGACAACACCGCGGTGGTCCGCAAGGACTGGCACCGCACGATCTTCGGGGACCGGTAGAGCGACCCCCGGCCGCGGGACCCCCGCCCGCGGTCCGCTCCGCCAGGAACGCCGCCCGTCCCCTCCACCGGGCACCCCCTCCCCTCCCGAAAGGCCACCACGCGCATGGAGAGTTACGAGCCCGACCGCCTGACACCGGTCGAAACGGCCGCCGTACGCCGGAGTTTCCGCAGCGGCAGGGCCGCGCTGACCCGCCGTTCGCTGCTGCGCGCCTCCGCCGGGGGCGCGCTCGCGATCGGCGGACTCGGGACGCTGAGCGCCTGCGGCATCCCCGCCGCGACCAAGAACCAGGGCGGCGTGTCCGCCGACGACCACTCGGCCACCGAGAAGGTCGTCAACTTCTCCAACTGGCCCGAGTACATCGACGTCGACGACTCGGGCAAGCACCACCCCACGCTCGACGCGTTCGCCGAGCGGACCGGCGTCCGGGTCAAGTACACCGAGGACATCAACGACAACGACGAGTTCTTCGGCAAGATCCAGCCGGAACTCGCCGCGGGCCAGGACACCGGCCGCGACCTGATCGTCCTCACCGACTGGCTGGCCGCCCGGATGATCCGGCTCGGCTACGTCCAGAAGCTGGACGCGGCCAACCTGCCGCACGCCTTCGCCAACCTCTCGGACCAGTTCCGCGACCCCGACTGGGACCCGGGCCGCGCCTACTCCTACCCCTGGCAGGGCATCTCCACCGTCATCGCCTTCAACAAGAAGGCCCTGGACGGCGTCGAGGTGAAGTCGGTCTCCGACCTCCTGGACAACCCGAAGCTCAAGGGCCGCGTCAGCTTCCTGACCGAGATGCGGGACACCATCGGCATGACCCTGCTGGACCTCGGCAAGGACCCGGCGAAGGTCACCGACGACGACTACGGCGCGGCCATCGCCCGCCTCCAGAAGGCCGTCGACAAGGGCCAGATCCGCCGCTTCACCGGCAACGACTACACCTCCGACCTGGCCAAGGGCGACATCGCCGCCTGCGTCGCCTGGGGCGGCGACATCGTCCAGCTCCAGGCCGACAACCCGGACGTCGGCTACCTCATTCCGGACAGCGGCTACATGACGTCGACCGACAACCTGCTGGTCCCCAACAAGGCGCGCCACAAGACGAACGCCGAGCGGCTCATCGACTACTACTACCAGCCCGAGCCCGCCGCCGAACTCGCCGCCTACGTCAACTACGTGAGCCCCGTCGCGGGGGTCGTTCCCTACCTCGCCAAGATCGACAAGTCGGCCGCGACCAACCCGCTGATCGTGCCCGACAAGGCCATGCAGGCGAAGTCCCACCCCTTCCGCGCCCTGACGCAGAAGGAAGAGACCGCCTACCAGCAGAAGTTCTCCAAGCTCACAGGGGCGTGACGACCACGATGACGACAGACAACAGCGGCGACGTCCGCCTCTCCGGTATCGGCAAGACCTACGGCGCCTTCACCGCCGTGCACCCGCTCGACCTCACCGTGCCCCAGGGCTCCTTCTTCGCCCTGCTCGGCGCCTCCGGCTGCGGCAAGACCACCACCCTGCGCATGATCGCGGGCCTGGAGGAGCCGACCAGCGGCACCGTGCACCTCGGCGACCAGGACGTCACCCACCTGCCGCCGTACAAGAGGCCCGTGAACACGGTCTTCCAGTCCTACGCCCTCTTCCCGCACCTCGACATCTTCGAGAACGTCGCCTTCGGACTGCGCCGCCGCGGCCTCAAGAGCGTCAAGAAGCAGGTCGAGGACATGCTGGACCTGGTCCAGCTCGGCGAGCAGGCGCGCAAGAAGCCGCACCAGCTCTCCGGCGGCCAGCAGCAGCGCGTCGCCGTCGCCCGCGCGCTGATCAACCACCCCAAGGTGCTGCTGCTCGACGAACCGCTCGGCGCCCTCGACCTCAAGCTGCGCCGTCAGATGCAGCTGGAGCTCAAGCGCATCCAGACCGAGGTCGGCATCACCTTCATCCACGTCACGCACGACCAGGAGGAGGCCATGACCATGGCCGACACGGTCGCGGTGATGAACGGCGGCCGCGTCGAGCAGCTCGGCGCCCCCACCGACCTGTACGAGAACCCGAGGACCACCTTCGTCGCCAACTTCCTCGGCACCTCCAACCTGATCGAGGCCGAGGTCGACACGAAGAGCGGCGACGACATCGTGCTCAAGGCCGCCGGCGACAAGCTGGTGCTGCCCGCCGCGCGCTGCGGCGCCCCCGCCCCGGCCGGCGGCAAGGTGCTGGTCGGCATCCGCCCCGAGAAGATCGCGCTCGCCCACGCCGACGACGCGGGCGGCATCCCCGAGGGCCGCAACCGCCTCACCGGCAAGATCGCCGACGCCAGCTTCATCGGCGTCTCCACGCAGTACGTCATCGACAGCCCGGCCTGCGCCGAACTCTCGGTCTACGTCCAGAACGTCGAACGGGACGCCCGCCTGGTCCCCGGCGCGGACGTCGTCCTGCACTGGAGCCCCGCGCACACCTTCGGCCTCGACGCGGCCCAGGCCATCGACGCGGGCACCGGGGAAGAGGTCGCCGCCTGATGTCGACGCTCACCGAGGCGCCCCCGCCGCTCGCCCCCGCCGAATCCGCGGCCGAGCCCCCGCGCAAGCGCGGCCGCTTCACCCCGTACTGGCTGCTGCTGCCCGGCATCCTGTGGCTGGTCGTGTTCTTCGCGCTGCCGCTGGTCTACCAGGCCTCCACGTCCGTGCAGACGGGCTCCCTGGAGGAGGGCTACAAGGTCACCTGGCACTTCGCGACCTACTGGAACGCCTTCTCCGAGTACTGGCCCCAGTTCCTGCGGTCGATCTTCTACGCCGCCGGTGCCACCGTGCTGTGCCTGCTGCTCGGCTATCCGCTGGCGTACCTGATCGCCTTCCGCGCGGGCCGCTGGCGCAACCTGATCATGATCCTGGTGATCGCGCCGTTCTTCACCAGCTTCCTGATCCGCACCCTGGCCTGGAAGACGATCCTCGCCGACAACGGCCCCGTGGTGCACGCGCTGAACTCGCTGCACGTCCTGGACCTCACCGACTTCCTCGGCTGGACGGCCGGCGACCGGGTGCTGGCCACCCCGCTCGCGGTGGTGTGCGGACTGACGTACAACTTCCTGCCGTTCATGATCCTGCCGCTGTACACCTCGCTGGAGCGGATCGACGGGCGGCTGCACGAGGCGGCCGGCGACCTGTACGCCAAGCCGTCGACCACCTTCCGCAAGGTGACCTTCCCGCTGTCGATGCCGGGCGTGGTCTCCGGCACACTGCTGACCTTCATCCCGGCTGCCGGTGACTACGTCAACTCCGAGCTCCTCGGCTCCACCGACACCCGCATGATCGGCAACGTGATCCAGACGCAGTTCCTGCGCATCCTGGACTACCCGACGGCGGCGGCCCTCTCCTTCATCCTCATGGCCGCGATCCTGGCCATGGTGACGATCTACATCCGCCGGTCCGGGACGGAGGACCTGGTCTAAATGCCCGTCGTCAACTGGCTCAAGCGCCATCTCGTCGTCATCGCGGGACTCTTCACCCTCGCGTATCTGCTGCTGCCGAACGTCATCGTCACGCTGTTCTCCTTCAACAAACCGAAGGGGCGCTTCAACTACCAGTGGCAGCAGTTCTCCCTGGACGCCTGGAAACAGCCGTGCGGCGTCGCCGGCATGTGCGACTCGCTGTCCATCAGCCTCCAGATCGCCGTGTGGGCGACGCTGGGCGCCACCGTCCTCGGCACGATGATCTCCTTCGCGCTGGTCCGCTACCGCTTCCGCGCGCGCGGCGCCATCAATTCACTGATCTTCCTGCCGATGGCGATGCCCGAGGTCGTCATGGCCGCCTCGCTGCTCACCCTGTTCCTCAACATGGGCGCCCAGCTGGGCTTCTGGACGATCCTGATCGCCCACATCATGTTCTGCCTGAGCTTCGTCGTCACCGCGGTCAAGGCGCGTGTGATGTCGATGGACCCGCGGCTGGAGGAGGCCGCCCGGGACCTGTACGCGGGCCCGGTGCAGACCTTCCTGCGGGTCACCCTGCCGATCGCGGCACCAGGAATCGCCGCGGGCGCGCTGCTGTCCTTCGCGCTCTCCTTCGACGATTTCATCATCACCAACTTCAACGCCGGATCGACCGTCACCTTCCCCATGTTCGTGTGGGGTTCGGCGCAGCGCGGCACGCCCGTTCAGATCAATGTGATCGGCACGGCCATGTTCCTGCTCGCCGTGGTGCTGGTCCTGGTGTCGATGCTGATCAACAATCGCCGTAACAGTCAAAAGGCGTAAACCGAAAAGCGCGCAATGGAAAAGCGCGGAAAAGCTCTGTAGGGAGTTGAAATCATGGCCCCAAGCGCCATGAGTCGTGGCCAAGACAAGTGGATCGCATCTCTTTCCGAAGCCCAGCCGGTCCCGTACTGGCTGGAAGACCCCGGCAAGCCGGGGCCCGAGCCCGCCCTCACCGGCCCCGAGACCTGTGACCTGCTGGTCGTCGGCGGCGGCTACAGCGGACTGTGGACCGCGCTCATCGCCAAGGAGCGCGACCCGCAGCGGGACGTGGTCCTGCTGGAGGGCCGCGAGGTGGGCTGGGCCGCCTCCGGCCGCAACGGCGGCTTCTGCGCCGCCTCCCTCACCCACGGCCTGCCCAACGGGCTGACCCGCTGGCCCGAGGAGATCCACAAGCTGGAGGAGCTGGGCCGGCGCAACCTCGACGAGATCGAGGCGGCCGTCGCCCGGCACGGCATCGACTGCGAGTTCGAGCGCACCGGCGAGATCGACGTGGCCACCGAGACCTACCAGGCATCGGAGCTGCGCGACTGGCACGGGGAGCTGCAGGAGCGGGGCCTCGCGGACGGCATCGACTTCCTGGACGAGGCCGCCGTGCGCGCCCAGGTGAACTCCCCGACCTTCAAGGCGGGTCTGTGGGACCGGCGGGGCGTCGCCATGCTGCACCCGGCGAAGCTCGCCTGGGGACTGAAGCAGGCGTGCGTCCGGCTCGGGGTGCGGGTGTACGAGCACACGCCCGCGCTCACCCTCAAGCCGTACGGCGCCGGGATGGCCGTCCGCACCCCGTACGGCGCCGTGCGCGCCCGCAAGGTCGCGCTCGGCACCAACATCTTCCCGAGCCTGCTGCGGCGCGTGCGCTCGTACACCGTCCCGGTGTACGACTACGCGCTGATGACGGAGCCGCTCGGCGACGAGCAGCTCGCGGAGATCGGCTGGCGGGGCCGCCAGGGACTCGGCGACAGCGCCAACCAGTTCCACTACTTCCGGCTGTCCGCCGACAACCGGATCCTGTGGGGCGGCTACGACGCCATCCACCACTACGGCGGCCGGGTCCGGGCGGAGTACGACGACCGCCCCGAGACCTACGCCAAGCTCGCGGGACACTTCTTCACCTGCTTCCCGCAGCTGGAGGGCACCCGGTTCACCCACGCCTGGGGCGGCGCGATCGACACCTGCTCCCGCTTCTCGGCCTTCTTCGGCACCGCCCACCAGGACAAGGTGGCCTACGCCGCGGGCTTCACCGGCCTCGGCGTCGGCGCGACCCGCTTCGGCGCGGACGTCATGCTCGACCTGCTGGACGGGGAGCGCACCGAGCGCACCGAGCTGGAGATGGTCCGCAAGCGGCCGCTGCCGTTCCCGCCGGAGCCGTTCGCCTGGACCGGTATCGCCCTCACCAAGTGGTCGCTGGCCCGCGCGGACGCCCACGGCGGCCGCCGGAACCTGTGGCTGCGCACGATGGACAGGCTGGGCCTGGGCTTCGACAGTTAGTTCGCGTGACCCAGGTCACTCGCCAGGGGTCCCGGAACCCGCGTAATGCTCATCCACGGCCTCCCTCTCTCCTGCCGAGGCGGCGCGTCCGCGCCGCCCGCCGAGGAGAGCGGGAGGCCTTTCGATGGGCGGGACGAAGACGGCGGTGGAGTGGCTGGCGTCCGTGGCACCGGATCCGCGGGGGTGCCGCCGGGAGTGGGAGCGCAATCCGCACGGGGTCGCGCTGCTGCCCGCGGGCCGGGCCTGGGACGTGCTGATCCTGCCGGCCCGGCTGGGGCACCCGACGCTGGCGGTGCTGACCCGGATGTCCGGCCGGCCCGGCCCGGTGCTCGCCGACTCCGGTGACAACCGGATCGGGTTCTTCGTGCCGCCCGGAACCGCGGACCGCTGGCTCGGTACCGGGGTCCGTACCGCCGGCGCCGGCACCTGGATCGTCGTACCGCATCCGGGCCGGCCGAGCCGGGGGGTGCGCTGGGTGGTGCCGCCGGACGGATCGGGCGCGCTGACCGACGCCGCGCCGCTGGAACTGGCGATGCACGAGGCGGCGGCACGGCTGGTGCTCGGGGCGGGGGAGGGCGGGTAGCGCTCGTATGTCTTGACACCAGGATTGGTCTGGACCAAATTGAGTGCCGTTCCACCCTCCAACTCCCCCTTGCCCCGGAGGTCTTCGTGGACCGCTCCAGACCCCTGCTCGCCCTCCTCGCGGCCACGGCCCTCGCCGTGCCCGGCCTCACCGCGCTCTCGTCGGCCGCCCACGCGGCCGACGCGGACGTGCTCCAGAACGGCGGCTTCGAGTCCGGCCTGTCCGGCTGGACGTGCTCCGCCTCCTCCGGTACGACGGTCGACTCGCCCGTGCGCAGCGGCAGTTCGGCGCTCCAGGCCACCCCGGCCGGCAGCGACGACGCCCAGTGCGCCCAGTCGGTGAGCGTCCAGCCCGACTCCCAGTACACGCTGGCCGGTTACGTCCGGGGGTCGTACGTCTACCTGGGTGCGAGCGGCACCGGCACCACCGACGTCTCCACCTGGACCCAGTCGGCACCGGACTGGCAGAAGCTGAGCACCACCTTCACCACCGGGCCCTCGACCACCGAGGTCACGGTGTACACCCACGGTTGGTACGGCACGGGTGCCTACGACGCCGACGACCTCTCCCTCACCGGCCCCGGCGGCAGCGGCACCACCCAACCACCCGCCGTACCGGCCGGGTTGACCGCCTCCTCGGTCACCGCCACGTCCGTCACGCTGTCCTGGTCGGCGGTGAGCGGCGCCACGGGGTACGCGGTCTACCGCGACGGAGTCAAAATGCAGACGGCGAGCGGGACCTCGGCCACCGTCACGGGGCTCACGGCCTCGACCGCGTACAGCTTCCAGGTCACGGCGGTCAACGACGCGGGGGAGTCCGCGAAGTCGGCGGCGGTGGCGGTGACGACGGACTCCGGCGCGGGCGGCGGCTCGGGTGGCGGCGGCTCCGCCGGTCTCCCGGCCCACGCCCTCGTCGGGTACCTGCACGCCGGCTTCGCCAACGGTTCCGGATACACCAGGCTCGCGGACGTCCCCGACAGCTGGGACGTCATCGACCTGGCCTTCGCCGAGCCCACCTCGCCCACCTCCGGGGACGTGGAGTTCACCCGCTGCCCGGTCACCGACTGCCCGAACGCCGAGAGCGACGCCGACTTCAAGGCCGCGATCAAGGCCAAGCAGGCGGCCGGCAAGAAGGTGCTGATCTCCATCGGCGGCCAGAACGGCCAGGTCCAGCTGACCACCGCGGCGGCCCGGGACGCCTTCGTCTCCTCCGTCTCGAAGATCATCGACACCTATGGCCTCGACGGCCTCGACATCGACTTCGAGGGCCACTCGCTGTCCCTGGACACCGCCGACACCGACTTCAAGCACCCCACCACGCCCGTGATCGTCAACCTCGTCTCGGCGCTGAAGACCCTGAAGGCCGAGTACGGCGAGAAGTTCGTGCTGACGATGGCCCCGGAGACCTTCTTCGTCCAGAACGGCTACCAGTACTACGGCACCGGCAAGTGGGGCGGCCAGGACCCGCGCTGCGGCGCCTACCTCCCGGTGATCTACGCCCTGCGCGACGACCTCACCCTGCTGCACGTCCAGGACTACAACTCCGGCCCGATCATGGGCCTGGACAACCAGTACCACTCCATGGGCGGCGCGGACTTCCACATCGCCATGACCGACATGCTCCTCACCGGCTTCCCGGTGGCCGGCGACCCGGACAACGTCTTCCCGCCGCTGCGCCCCGACCAGGTGGCGATCGGCATGCCCGCCTCCACCGAAGCGGGCAACGGCTACGTCGCCCCGTCCGAGGTCACCAGGACCCTGGACTGCCTGACGAAGAAGATCGACTGCGGCTCGTACACCACCCATGGCACCTGGCCGGATCTGCGCGGCCTGATGACCTGGTCGATCAACTGGGACCGCTACTCGAACTGGGAGTTCCAGAAGACGTTCGACGGCTATTTCGGCTGAATCCCGGCAGCGCGCAGAGCGCGGTCAGCAGGACCGCGCTCAGGCACCAGCTGGCCAGCACGTCCAGCGGCCAGTGGTAGCCGTGCCGGACCAGGCCGTAGGAGACGCCCAGGACCAGGGCCGCGCAGAGCACGAGGACGGTACGGCGGGCCGCGCGGGAGCGGAGCCAGGGCAGCAGGAGGAGGGCCGCGGAGCCGTAGGCCACGGCGGCCGTGGCCGTGTGGCCGGAGGGGAAGTAGCCGACGGCCGGGGGCACCGCGGGGGTCCCCGGCCGGGCCGTCCAGTCCTTCAGCGGCACCACGAGCGCCGGGAGCAGCGCCATCAGGACGGCGGCGGCCAGGGGCGGCAGCCACCAGCGCGCGCGTCCGGCGCTCCGGCCGCGCCACAGGGCGTATCCCGCGGCGACGACGAGGACCGGGACGGCGACCTGGACATCGCCGAGGTCGGAGAGGAACTGCGCGAACCCGTCCGGGTGCACCAGCTCCCGGCTGAGGCGGGCGTCCGCGCGCAGCAGCGGACCGTGGCCGACGACCTGCCAGGTGATCAGCAGGAACAGTACGGCCGGGACGCCGAGGAGAAGGGCGCGGCGGGTGCGGGGGGCGGGGGTCGGCACGGGGGCCAGCTTGGCAGGCTGGCGCGGGAGCGGTCGTGCCGGGGCGGGGTTCCGGCCTCGCGGCACTCGCAGAAGCCTCGCGGCACTCGAAGAAGGAGGCCGGCCGCCCCGGAACAGGGGGGGGTGGTCACGGGGCGGCCGTCCGGACCGGAACGTCGCACGCCCCGGGGGGTTTGGGGCGGCGACCGTCCGATCGGTGAGGAGATCCCGGCGTCAGGCGCCGGTTGTGTGCGCGTAGGCACAACCAGGTCGAAGCTGGGGAGGCCCCGGCCTGAAATCGTCCACGGTCCCCCGTGGACGGGGTGCATCTCTCATCTGGGTAGAACCTACGGCAGGCCGAGACGCTTGGGCAGGCGCATTCCCGTCCCGACATGCACCCCGCACACCTTCTTCACACGGCCTGCCGCAGCCGGATTCCCGAGCCTCAGATGCGGGCCAGGGCCTGCTCGAGGACGTCCAGACCCTCGTTCAGCAGGTCCTCGCCGATGACCAGCGGAGGCAGGAAACGCACCACGTTGCCGTAGGTGCCGCAGGTCAGGACCAGCACGCCCTCGGCGTGGCAGGCCTTGGCCAGCGCGGCGGTGGCCTCCGGGTTCGGCTCCTTGGTGGCGCGGTCCTTGACCAGCTCGATGGCGATCATCGCACCGCGGCCACGGACCTCGCCGATGATGTCGAACTTCTCGGCCATGGCGGCGAGCCGGCCCTTCATGACCTCCTCGATGCGCTTGGCCCTGCCGTTGAGGTCGAGCTCCTTCATGGTCTCGATGGCACCGAGCGCACCGGCGCAGGCGACGGGGTTGCCGCCGTACGTACCGCCCAGGCCGCCGGCGTGTGCGGCGTCCATGATCTCGGCGCGGCCGGTCACCGCGGCGAGCGGGAGGCCGCCGGCGATGCCCTTGGCGGTGGTGATCAGGTCCGGGACGATGCCCTCGTCCTCGCACGCGAACCACTGCCCGGTCCGGCAGAAGCCGCTCTGGATCTCGTCCGCGACGAAGACGATCCCGTTGTCGGCGGCGAACTGGCGGACGGCGGGCAGGAAGCCCTTGGCCGGCTCGATGAAGCCGCCCTCGCCGAGCACCGGCTCGATGATGATCGCGGCCACGTTGTCCGCGCCGACCTGCTTGCTGATCTGGTCGATGGCCTGCTTGGCGGCCTCGGGGCCGGCGTTCTCCGCACCGGTCGGCCAGCGGTAGCCGTAGGCGACCGGGACGCGGTAGACCTCGGGCGCGAACGGGCCGAAGCCGTGCTTGTAGGGCATGTTCTTCGCCGTCAGCGCCATGGTGAGGTTGGTGCGCCCGTGGTACCCGTGGTCGAACACGACGACGGCCTGCCGCTTGGTGTACGCACGCGCGATCTTCACGGCGTTCTCGACGGCCTCGGCGCCGGAGTTGAACAGCGCGGACTTCTTGGCGTGGTCACCCGGTGTCAGCTCGGCCAGCGCCTCGGCGACGGCCACGTAGCCCTCGTACGGGGTGACCATGAAACAGGTGTGGGTGAAGTCCGCGAGCTGGGCGGAGGCCCGGCGTACGACGGCCTCGGCGGAGGCGCCGACGCTGGTCACGGCGATACCGGAGCCGAAGTCGATCAGGCTGTTGCCGTCCACGTCCTCGATGACACCGCCGCCGGCGCGCGTGACGAAGACCGGCAGCGTGGAGCCCACGCCCTGGGCGACCACGGCGGTACGGCGGGCCTGAAGCTCCTGCGACTTCGGGCCGGGGATGGCGGTGACGACGCGGCGCTCCTGCGGAAGTGCGGTCATGCGGGGCTCCTGGGGGTATTACGGACGCTTGCCTTCTTTTCTCGCAGGCTAAGACGGGTGCGGGGAGGTGGGCATGCTCCATGTGGGCGTTGTGCGCCACCGCGGTTGTCCGCGGTGGACATAGCGAGCGTACGACCGTCCGGACCCCCGGGCGCCCCCTCCGGCGCCGCAACCCCCGAACTCCCCTCCCCAGGCACTAGATTGCTCGCTGACGGTGGACGGATCGGCTGGTCAGGGGGCAGGGCGGATGCACAACGACGAAACCCGCAACACTCGCGGAACCCAACCCGGCCCACTACCCCACCCGACCCGCCCACCGGAACAAGGGGGGGTACCACCTCGTCCGGCGGTACCACCGAGTGCCCCGCCGAGGCCCGACGGCACGGCCTTCCTGACCTGGCTGCGCACCTCCCGTCCCGAGGCCGCGCCGGGAATTTGGCGCTTCGGCCACCGGAGCCGCCCGCGACAGGAGTCCGAGCGGACCCCCGGCCACCAGCTGATCGGCGGTGCGCTGATCGCGTTCCTCGTGGCCTGGCTGATGTGGTCCCTGCTGTCGCACGGCTATCTCGGCGGCTGGTGGGTGCTGCCGGTCCGCCTGCTCGCCCCGGATTCCTGGCAGAACAGTGACAGCGCGGTCGCGCAGGCACTCCTGTGGGACGGCTACTCCGTCCTCATCGTCGTCCTCCTCCTGGTCGTCGTCGGCCGGCTCGGCCGCTGGGGCGAGGTCTGGCGCCGGTACGGTCCGCCGGCCTGGCGGACCGCGCTGCCGGTGAGCGAGCGCCCGCCCGCCCCCGAAGAAGACCCCGCCGAGTTCTACCACCTCCGTGCCGCCGGGGCGCAGGAGGCGGCCGAGCGGCTGGCGAGGGAGGCGAAGGCCGGGCTGATGGGGGACGTGGACCATGCACGGATCGACCGGGCCTGGCAGGGGGTGCGGTCGGGGCGGCACAGTCTGGCCACGTTCACCGGAGCCGTGGTGAAGGACGGCTCCGCCGCCTGCCCGCACCCCTCCGGCCGGCGTGATCTGCCCGTCCGGCAGGCCAGGCACGACCTGGTCACCGGCCAGGTCCGGCTCGGCGCCACCGCCGACGACCCCCGCAACCCGTACCACTACCGCGGCACCGGCCTGGGCCTCGGCCCCGACCTGCTCGGTACCTCCTTGCTGGCCGTCGGCCCGGCCGGCTCCGGTAAGACCGGCACCCTGGTCCGGCCACTCGCCGAGTCGCTGTGCTTGCACGCCCTCGCGGGCCGCGCCTCGGTCGTGGTGGTCGGCGCGGCCGGCGCGGGACTCGGCCCGGCGGAGTCGTACGACGTCGTGATCCGCATCGGCCAGCCGGACTCCGTGTACGACCTCGACCTGTACGGCGGCACGACCGACCCCGACGAAGCCGCCGTCATACTGGCCGAGGCCCTCGCCGGCGACCTGGCCGACCCGCATCCGGGCAGCGACAGCCGCCGTTCCACCACCGTCCTCGCCCAGTTGCTCGGCCCCTTCCGCGCCGTCCACGGCCGGTTCCCCTCCGTGCCCGAACTGCGGGGTCTCCTCGACGGTGGACCCGGCCCGCTGAACGCCCTGCGTAAGGCGCTGACGGGCACCAGTCACGAGTCGCTGCTACGCGAACTGGACGCCAGGGAAAGGCAGATGGCCCACCCCGGCGATGTCGGCAGCGTGCTCGCCGACCGGATCGCCCTGCTCGACCGGCCCGCCTTCGCCTCCTTCTTCGACACCTCCGGGAGCACTCGGCCCTTCTCGCTCAAGGCACTCGACCATCCGGTCCGGGTGCGGGTCGACCTGCCCCAGCGGGGCCACGCCGACGCCTCCCGGATCCTGGCGCGGCTGGTGCTCGCCCAGTTCACGGCCACCGTGGCCGTCCGCGAGGACCGGTCGCTGTTCGCCTGTCTGATCCTGGACGACGCCACCGGTGTCATCACCCCGGAGGCCGTGCGCGGCATCCAGCGGCTGCGGTCGGCGAACGCCGGCGCGGTGCTCACCCTGCGCACCCTGGACGACGCGCCCCGGCCGCTGCGCGGTCCGCTGCTCGGGACCGTCGGCTGCCGGATGGCGCTGTCCGGGCTCACCCCCTGGGACGGGCAGGATTTCGCCGAGGTGTGGGGCAAGGAGTGGACCGAGACCCGGGACGTCACCGACCGGCAGATCATCGCTGAGACCCCGGCCGGCAAGGCCGTCCACATGGTGCGCCGGGTCATCACCGGCAAGGCGCCCACCGCTCGCGCCGTCACCGTCCGTCAAGTGGAACGCGAGCGCTGGTCGGCCTCCGAGCTCGCGCACGGGGTTCCGGCCGGGCATGCCGTGTTGTCGTTGACCAGTGTGCGGGGGGAGCACGCGCCGCCGTTGCTGGTGGATCTGCGGGCGTGAGCGGCCGCCGGGCCGGAGGGGGTGAAGCGGCCAGCGGGGGGTCGTACGGTGAGGCAGAATCGGGGGAGGCCGTTGGTACGTGGCGGCCAAGACAGATCTCCGTCACCGTGAAGGCAACATGCCCCCGACGCTCGCCTCACTCGTCCACCACTCGGCGCTGAAGCTGACCGTCCGGGCCGGTGCCGACCACCTCGACGTGCCCGTGCGCTGGGCGCACGTCAGCGAGCTGGCCGACCCCGTGCCGTACATGGAGGGCGGCGAACTGCTCCTGATCACCGCGCTCAAGCTGGACGCGGAGGACCCGGAGGCCATGCGCCGGTACGTGCGGCGCCTCGCGGGCGCCGGCGTCGTCGGGCTCGGGTTCGCCGTCGGGGTGAACTACGAGGAGATCCCGGGAGCCCTCGTCGACGCCTGCGCGGACGAGCCGCTGCCGCTGCTCGAAGTGCCCCGCCGCACCCCCTTCCTCGCCATCAGCAAGGCCGTCTCCGCCGCCATCGCCGCCGACCAGTACCGCGCCGTCACGGCAGGCTTCGCCGCCCAGCGCGAGCTGACCAAGCAAACCCTGAACTCCGGCCCCGAGGGACTGCTCACCGCCCTCGCCGCCCAGCTCGACGGATGGGCCGCGCTGTACGACGCCTCCGGCACCGTCGTCGCCGCCGCCCCCGACTGGGCCGGCCGCCGCGCCGCCCGCCTCACCGGCGAGGTGGAAAGACTCAGGGAGCGGCCCGCACCCGCCTCCTCCGTGGTCGGCGGCCCCGAGCACGAGGACCGCGTCGAGCTGCACTCCCTCGGCACCGGCCGCCGCCCCCGCGCCGCCCTCGCCGTCGGCACCGCCGCCGCCCCCGGCACCGCCGAGCGGTACGCCGTGCATTCCGCCATCGCCCTGCTCACCCTCACCACCGAGCGCTCCCGCTCCCTGCACGCCGCCGAGCAGCGCATCGGCACCGCCGTCCTGCGCATGCTGCTCGCCGGGGAACCCGACCACGCCCGCGCCGTGGCCGGCGACCTGTACGGCGGGCTGCTGGACGCCCCGTTCCGGATGATCGTCGCCGAGTCGGTGCCCGCCGCGCGGGCGGCCACGGCCGGCGGCGACCGGCTCGGCACCCTCGCCGAAGCCCTGGAGGCCGCCGCCGCGCGCTCCGGCGAGGCGGTCCTGGTGGTGCCGGAGGGCGAGCGGCTCGTGGTACTGGCCGCGGACGGCGGCGCGGCGGTGGCCGCCTGCACCGGCTGGGCCGCCGCGCTGGAGGCCGCCCGCACGAACGCCGAGCACACGGGCGCGGACGAGGACGAGCTCGTCGTGGGACTGTCCGCCCCGACCGGTCCGATCGCCGCCGCGGCCGCCTACAAGCAGGCCGAGCAGGCGCTGTCGGTGGCCCGGCGCCGGGGGCGGGTCCTGGTCGAGCACGAGCGGCTGGCCGCCGGATCCGTGCTGCCGCTGCTCGCCGACGACGCGGTGAAGGCGTTCGCCGACGGGCTGCTGAGACCGCTGTACGCGCACGACGCCACCGGCCGCGGTGACCTGGTCGCCTCGCTGCGCGCCTGGCTCTCCCGGCACGGGCAGTGGGACGCGGCCGCCGCCGACCTGGGGGTGCACCGGCACACCCTGCGGTACCGGATGCGCCGGGTCGAGGAGATCCTCGGGCGCTCGCTGGACGACCCCGACGTGCGCATGGAGCTGTGGCTCGCGCTGAAGGCCACCTCGACCGACCAGTAGGCGAGCCAGTAGTCCAATCAGTAGTGGCCGCGGCCCGTACTGCTACGGCACGGACAAGCGACCCCCGGCCCCGGCCGCCCTACCGTGGAGCACGAAAGCCAAGGACGCCCCCAAACGCGGAAAGGCCGGGAATCGCACATGACTTCCACCCACGCCTTCTGGCTCGCCGGCCGCCAGGCCACCGGCGACACCACCTTCGACGTCACCTCTTCGTGGGACGGCCGGCTCGTCGGCACCGTCAGCGTGCCGACCGACGCCCAGGTGGAGGAGGCCGTGGCCGCCGCGTACGCCGCCCGCGACGAGTTCGCCGCCACCCCCGCGCACGTACGGGCCGCCGCCCTCGACCACGTGGCCAAGCGCCTGACCGAGCGCACCGAGGAGATCGGCCGGCTGATCTCCGCCGAGAACGGCAAGCCCATCAAGTGGGCCCGCGGCGAGGTCGGCCGCGCCGCCTCGGTGTTCCGCTGGGCCGCCGAGGAGGCCCGCCGGTTCAACGGCGGCGAGGCCCAGCGCCTCGACACCGACGGCGGCGGCGAGGGCCGGCTCGCGCTCGTCCGGCGCTTCCCGAAGGGCGTCGTGCTCGGCATCGCGCCGTTCAACTTCCCGCTGAACCTGTGCGCCCACAAGGTCGCCCCGGCGATCGCGGCCGGCGCCCCGATCATCCTCAAGCCGGCCCCGGCCACCCCGCTGTCCGGCCTGGTCATCGGCGAGCTGCTGGCCGAGACCGAGCTGCCGGCCGGCTCCTGGTCGATCCTGCCGGTCGCCAACGACAAGATGCCCGCCCTGGTCCAGGACGAGCGCCTGCCGGTCATCTCCTTCACGGGTTCCGAGAAGGTCGGCTACGCGATCATGGACTCGGTGCCGCGCAAGCACTGCACCCTGGAACTGGGCGGCAACGGCGCGGCCGTCGTCCTCGGCGACTTCGCCTCGGACGCCGACCTGGACTGGGCCGCGAACCGCATCGCGACCTTCTCCAACTACCAGGGCGGCCAGTCCTGCATCTCCGTGCAGCGCGTGATCGTGGACGCCCCGGTGTACGACCGCCTGCTGCCGCGCATCGTGGCCGCCGTCGAGGCCCAGGTGACCGGCGACCCGGACGATCCCAGGACCGATGTCGGCCCGCTGGTCAGCGAGGACGCCGCCAAGCGCGTGGAGTCCTGGGTCAAGGAGGCCGTGGAGGCCGGTGCCTCGCTGCTCACCGGCGGCGACCGTGACGGCGCCTCGTACGCGCCGACCGTGGTCACCGACCTCCCCGCGGACGTCACCCTCGCCCGCGAGGAGGTCTTCGGACCGGTCCTGAGCGTGCAGAAGGTCAACGGCGAGGCCGAGGCCTTCGCCGCGGTCAACGACTCCAAGTACGGCCTCCAGGCGGGCGTGTTCACCCACGACCTCCAGGCCGCCTTCCGCGCCCACCGCGCCCTCGAGGTCGGCGGCGTGGTGATCGGCGACGTCCCGTCCTACCGCGCCGACCAGATGCCCTACGGCGGTGCCAAGCAGTCCGGCGTCGGCCGCGAGGGCGTCCGCTCCGCGATGGAGGACTACACCTACGAGCGCGTCCTGGTCCTGACCGGGCTCGCGCTCTGACCCGCCCCGGACCCGCCCGGCGGAACCGGTCCGCCGGACAGGTCCGCCAGAGCTGATCTGCCGAGGCACGATCCCCTGGGATCCGGCCCGCCACGGACAGGTCGGAACGGAACGGCCGCAGCCCACTGTGCGGGGGCTGCGGCCGTTCTCCGTGTCCACCGGGATTCGGAGACGGATGTGGCCGAACAGCGCGTCGTCCACAGTTCGCCCACCGCGCCGGGTGCGACCGGTCGCGTGAACTGACCGGGGGCGACGTCCGGTGCCGGTGATCACCGCGACGCACTTATCGACATGCCGGGGTCCGCGAGAGACGTCAATTCCTCCGGGGTGGACCGGAAGCAATTGGAAGGGGCCGGCGCCGATCTCGGGGAATGTGCCTTCGGCGTGGTCGGCAAGGCCGATGTGACGTGGCGGATCCTCGCGTGCGACGGGCCGGGGCCTCCTGTGCGGGATTTGAAGCCGAACAGGCCACGAACGGGAAACGATTGGATCACCGGTTGTGGGCCCGGGGATGTGCCGGAGGTTTCCGTGGAGATGGATTCGGCTGCTCCATACGGTACTTCGCCCCGTTTTGAGGGGCGGATTCGCCGAGAGGGCGGCTCGGGCGTGCCGGATCTCCCGTTCATAAGCCCGTGGCGTGACTGTGTGCGGCCTGGGTAGTGTGCGCCGTCCGCATTCACCGGCCGTCCGCATTCTTCAAGGGATTTTCGTGAACCTCGACTTCAGTGCTGAGCCCCTCTTTTCCTGGTACGTCGTGCTGCTCTTCATCAGTGGTGCCGCGATGTTGATCCTGGGTGCCATCAACTCCAATGGCCTCAGCAAGGGTTGGCGGGCTTTCAGCATGATTGCCGGTGTCGGGTTCATGGGCTACGGCATCTACCTCGGGTTCATCTTCCACGGTGGCACGTACATCGTGTTCTTCAAGGCGTTCATCCTGCCCGTCATGATCATCATCAACTTCTTCCGGTCGCTCTCGCGCCGGAAGGCGACGGCCCCCCGCCAGCCGATGGGTGCTCCGCAGCCGATGGGCGCTCCGCAGCCGATGGCCGCCCCGCAGCCCGTGGGTGCTCCCCAGCCGATGGGTGCTCCGCAGCCCATGGCCGCCCCGCAGTCCGAATCCGCTCCGGGGCGCAACTACTGATCGGTGGAGGGGAGGTGGGCCGTGCCACCGGACGCAGATCCGATGGCACGGCCCGTCTCGCTGATCACCCGCGCGTGAGGTCCAGGCCGGTCGGTCGGGTGCGCAGGGTGACCGTGAAGCCTGGTGATCTCGGGCTGGTGCCGGCCGGCCGAGCCCGGGGCGGGGCCCGGCGGACGAGGCGGTCCCGCGGGCCCCTCGTCGGGAGGCGCGCCGCCCGACACCCGATTGGCTCAAGGGCCCGCGCCAGGGGTGGCGCCCCGCGTCCGATTCAGGTACCAACGAGCCAGTAGCACCGGTCGGTAGCGAACGGCCCCGGTCGGTCCCTCCTCGCGGCGAGGTGATCCCATGTCCGCCCCCACCGAGAATCGCAGCACCGTCACCGAGCGTGAGGCCCGCCAGGTCGCGGAGGCCGCGCGGGAGCAGGACTGGCACAAGCCCAGCTTCGCCAAGGAGCTGTTCCTCGGGCGGTTCCGGCTCGATCTGGTGCATCCGCATCCGATGCCCGACGAAGAGTCCGTACGGCGTGGTGAGGAGTTCCTGGCCAAGCTGCGGGCCTTCTGCGAGACGGAGATCGACTCCGCCCGCATCGAGCGTGAGGCCCGCATACCCGACGAGGTCGTGGCGGGCCTGAAGGAACTCGGCGCCCTCGGGATGAAGATCGACCCGAAGTACGGCGGTCTGGGCCTCAGCCAGCTGTACTACAACAAGGCCCTCGCCCTCGTCGGCTCCGTGAGCCCCGCGGTCGGCGCCCTGCTCTCCGCGCACCAGTCGATCGGCGTGCCCCAGCCGCTGAAGATGTTCGGCACCCAGGAGCAGAAGGACGCCTTTCTGCCGCGTTGCGCGCGCACCGACATCTCCGCCTTCCTGCTCACCGAGCCCGATGTCGGATCGGACCCGGCACGGCTCGCGACCACGGCCGTGCCGCAGGGGGACGGGTACGTCCTCGACGGGGTGAAGCTGTGGACCACCAACGGCGTCGTCGCCGATCTGCTGGTCGTCATGGCGCGGGTGCCGAAGTCGGAGGGGCACAAGGGCGGCATCACCGCGTTCGTCGTGGAGGCCACGTCCGAGGGCGTCACCGTCGAGCACCGCAACGCGTTCATGGGACTGCGCGGCATCGAGAACGGCGTGACGCGCTTCCACCGGGTGCGGGTACCGGCCGCGCACCGGATCGGGCCCGAGGGCGCCGGTCTGAAGATCGCGCTCACCACCCTCAACACCGGCCGGCTCTCACTGCCCGCGATGTGCGCCGGCGCCGGCAAATGGTGTCTGAAAATCGCCCGTGAGTGGTCTGCGGAGCGCGAGCAGTGGGGCAAGCCCGTCGCGCTGCACGAAGCCGTCGGCGCCAAGATCAGCTTCATCGCGGCGACCACCTTCGCCCTGGAGGCGGTGCTCGACCTGTCGTCCCAGATGGCCGACGAGGACCGCAACGACATCCGCATCGAGGCCGCCCTGGCCAAGCTCTACGGTTCCGAGATGGCCTGGAAGATGGCCGACGAGCTGGTCCAGGTCCGGGGCGGGCGCGGCTACGAGACCGCCGCGTCCCTCAAGGCACGCGGCGAACGGGCCGTACCCGCCGAGCAGATGCTGCGCGACCTTCGCATCAACCGGATCTTCGAGGGCTCCACGGAGATCATGCACCTGCTGATCGCCCGCGAGGCGGTGGACGCCCATCTCTCCGTCGCCGGCGACCTCATCGATCCGGCCAAGTCCCTGCCGGAGAAGGCGAAAGCGGGTGCGCAGGCCGGAGTCTTCTACGCCAGGTGGCTGCCGAAGCTGGTCGCGGGGCCCGGTCAACTGCCGTCTTCGTACGGCGAGTTCCGGCACGGTGTCGACCTGTCCACCCATCTGCGGTACGTCGAGCGCACCGCCCGCAGGCTGGCGCGCGCCACCTTCTACGGCATGTCCCGCTGGCAGGGCCGGATGGAGACCAAGCAGGGCTTCCTCGGCCGGATCGTGGACATCGGCGCGGAGCTGTTCGCGATGAGCGCGGCCTGCGTACGGGCCGAACGGCTGCGCACCCGCGACGAGCACGGCCGGGAGGCGTACCAGCTCGCCGACGCCTTCTGCCGCCAGGCCCGCGTCCGCGTGGAGGAGCTGTTCGGGCGGCTGTGGACCAACACCGACGCCCTCGACCGCAAGGTCGTCGAGGGCGTCCTCGGCGGCGCCTACACCTGGCTGGAGGAGGGCATCGTGGACCCGTCGGAGGACGGTCCGTGGATCGCCGACGCGACCCCCGGGCCGGCCACGCAGGCCAACGCCCGCCGCCCGTACGGCGGTTAGCGGTGCCCGGTCAGCAGTACTTGTCGCTCGGGTCCCGCGTCGTCCAGGAGCAGGACCAGACCTTGGCGCCGCTCGCCTTCGTCAGCGTGGCCGTGTCCTTGTCGTTGTTCCAGACGTAGGCGCGGCGGCCCTGGTACTTGTCCGACGCGGTGTCCTTGCCGGACCCGGTGTGGATCTTCATGTACTTCCCGGCACCGATCTTGACGTTCGGGAAGACGTACCGGTGGTTCGAGGCGTCCTTCAGCACCCACCCCTTGAGCGAGACCGCCGAGCCGCCGGTGTTCCTGATCTGCACCCACTCCCCGTTCAAGCTCTTGTTCGAGCGGTTGTCCGGGCCGGGGCTGTCGAACCAGACGTGGTGGATCTTCACACCCCCGGCGGCCTCGGCCGGGACGTCGAGCAGGGTGCCGGTGAGCAGGGCCGCGCCGGCGAGGGCGGGCAGGGCGGCGCGCAGCCGTATGGTCCGCATGGAGAGATCCCCCCAAGGATGTCGTCCGCGAAATGCGTGGGCGCCGAAGCGCAGACTGAAGTGTTATCACACGATCTTCACGCCTACTTCACGTTTGGCCCTCTTGGGGGGACACCCTGTCCTGACCGCCACCACCAGCGGCCACAATGGGGGGATGACCGACAGCCCTGCCCGTCCGGCACCCCTCGCCGACCCCCACCTCGTCTACGACCCCCCCGCGGGCGACGGCCCCAAGGACGTGGTGGTCCTCGGCTCCACCGGATCCATCGGCACCCAGGCCATCGACCTCGTGCTGCGCAATCCCGACCGCTTCCGCGTCACCGCGCTGTCCGCCAACGGCGGCCGGGTCGCCCTCCTCGCCGAGCAGGCGCACCGGCTGCGGGTGCGCACCGTCTCGGTCGCCCGCGAGGACGTCGTACCGGCCCTGCGCGAGGCGCTCGCCGCCGCGTACGGCCCAGGCGAGCCGCTGCCCGAGATCCTCGCCGGACCGCGGGCGGCCACCGAGCTGGCCGCCTCCGACTGCCACACCGTGCTGAACGGCATCACCGGGTCCATCGGTCTCGCGCCCACCCTCGCCGCCCTGGAGGCGGGCCGCACCCTCGCGCTCGCCAACAAGGAGTCGCTGATCGTCGGCGGCCCGCTGGTCACCGCGCTGGCCGAGCCCGGCCAGATCATCCCGGTCGACTCCGAGCACGCCGCCCTCTTCCAGGCCCTCGCCGCCGGCACCCGCGCCGATGTGCGCAAGCTGGTCGTCACCGCCTCCGGCGGCCCCTTCCGCGGCCGCACCAGGGCGGACCTCGCGGACGTGACCGTCCAGGACGCCCTCGCCCACCCCACCTGGGCGATGGGGCCGGTGATCACCGTCAACTCCGCGACCCTGGTCAACAAGGGCCTGGAGGTCATCGAGGCGCACCTGCTGTACGACATCCCGTTCGACCGCATCGAGGTGGTCGTGCACCCGCAGTCGTACGTCCACTCGATGGTCGAGTTCACCGACGGCTCGACGATCGCCCAGGCCACGCCGCCCGACATGCGGGGCCCGATCGCCATCGGTCTCGGCTGGCCCGAACGGGTTCCGGACGCCGCGCCCGCCTTCGACTGGAGCAAGGCGTCCACCTGGGAGTTCTTCCCGCTGGACGACGAGGCCTTCCCCTCGGTGAACCTGGCCCGGCACGTCGGACAGCTCGCGGGGACGGCACCGGCGGTGTTCAATGCCGCCAACGAGGAGTGCGTCGAGGCCTTCCTGAACGGCGCACTGCCCTTCAACGGGATCATGGAGACCGTCACCCGGGTCGTCGAGGAACACGGCACGCCGGGAACGGGAACTTCACTCACGGTGTCGGACGTCCTCGAAGCGGAGACCTGGGCGCGGACCCGGGCCCGTGAGATCACAGCCAAGACGGCGACCGCGGAGGCGCGTGCATGACGACCTTGATGTTCATCCTCGGCATAGTGGTCTTCGCGTTCGGTCTGCTCGTCTCGATCGCGTGGCACGAGCTGGGGCACCTGTCGACGGCCAAACTCTTCGGCATCCGCGTCCCGCAGTACATGGTCGGCTTCGGCCCCACCGTGTGGTCGCGCAAGAAGGGCGACACCGAGTACGGCATCAAGGCGATCCCGCTCGGCGGCTACATCCGCATGATCGGCATGTTCCCGCCGGACGACGCGGGCCGGATCTCCGCCCGTTCCACCTCACCGTGGCGCGGGATGATCGAGGACGCCCGCTCGGCGGCATACGAGGAGCTCCAGCCCGGCGACGAGACGCGCATGTTCTACACGCGCAAGCCGTGGAAGCGCGTCATCGTCATGTTCGCGGGCCCGTTCATGAACCTGGTGCTCGCCATCGCCCTGTTCTTCACGGTGCTCATGGGCTTCGGCATCCAGCAGCAGACCACCACCGTCGCCTCCGTCTCGCCCTGCGTCATCGCGCAGAGCGAGAACCGCGACACCTGCAAGAAGTCCGACCCGGCCTCCCCGGCCCAGGCCGCCGGCATCCAGAAGCGGGACAAGATCGTCTCCTTCGCCGGCAAGCCCACCAAGGACTGGAACACCCTTTCGGACCTGATCCGCGTCAGCGCGGGCAAGGACGTGCCGATCGTCGTCGAGCGCGACGGCAGGCAGCTCACCCTGCACGCGAAGATCGCCACCAACCTGGTCGCGCAGAAGGACTCCAGCGGCACCTACGTGCAGGGCAAGTACGTGAAGGCCGGCTTCCTCGGCTTCAGCTCCGCCACCGGCGTGCAGAAGCAGGGCTTCGGCGACTCGGTGACCTGGATGAGCGACCGGGTCGGCGACGCCGTCGACTCCCTCGCCGCCCTGCCCGGCAAGATCCCGGCCCTGTGGGACGCCGCGTTCGACAACGCCCCGCGCCAGCCGGACTCGCCGATGGGCATCGTCGGCGCCGCCCGCATCACCGGCGACATCGCCACCCTGGACATCCCCGCCTCCCAGCAGGTGGCGATGTTCGTGATGCTGCTCGCCGGGTTCAACCTCTCGCTGTTCCTGTTCAACATGCTCCCGCTGCTCCCGCTCGACGGCGGCCACATCGCCGGCGCCCTGTGGGAGGCGCTGCGGCGCAACCTGGCCCGGGTGCTGCGCCGCCCGGACCCGGGCCCGTTCGACGTGGCCAAGCTGATGCCGGTGGCCTACGTGGTCGCCGGGATCTTCGTCTGCTTCACCGTCCTGGTGCTCATCGCGGACGTGGTGAACCCGGTGAAGATCTCCTAGCCGTCCGGCGTTCACGGCGGCCCGGGACCCTGGGGTTCCGGGCCGCTTCCCGTGCGGCGTCCGGCCGCCCCCCAATGAGGGGGTTTCCCGGGTGGGATGTGCCCGCGCACGCGCCGGTGCCGTAATCTCGGATGCCGGAGCCCGCCGTAGCACGGGGCCGGATCTTGATCCACGACTTGGGGTTGCACAGCAGATGACTGCGATTTCTCTCGGCATGCCGTCCGTTCCGACCAAGCTCGCCGAGCGCCGCAAGAGCCGGCAGATCCAGGTCGGAACCGTGCCGGTCGGCGGAGACGCGCCCGTCTCGGTCCAGTCGATGACGACGACCCGTACGTCCGACATCGGTGCCACCCTCCAGCAGATCGCCGAGCTGACCGCGTCCGGCTGCCAGATCGTCCGCGTGGCCTGCCCCACCCAGGACGACGCCGACGCGCTGCCCACCATCGCGCGCAAGTCGCAGATCCCGGTGATCGCGGACATCCACTTCCAGCCCAAGTACGTCTTCGCCGCCATCGAGGCCGGCTGCGCCGCGGTCCGGGTGAACCCGGGCAACATCAAGAAGTTCGACGACCAGGTCAAGGAGATCGCCCAGGCCGCCAAGGAGCACGGCACCCCGATCCGCATCGGCGTGAACGCGGGCTCGCTGGACCGCCGCCTGCTCCAGAAGTACGGCAAGGCCACCCCCGAGGCCCTGGTCGAGAGCGCCCTGTGGGAGGCGTCCCTCTTCGAGGAGCACGACTTCCGCGACATCAAGATCTCGGTCAAGCACAACGACCCGGTCGTGATGATCGAGGCATACCGCCAGCTGGCCGCGCAGTGCGACTACCCCCTCCACCTCGGTGTCACCGAGGCCGGCCCCGCCTTCCAGGGCACCATCAAGTCGGCCGTCGCCTTCGGCGCCCTGCTCTCCGAGGGCATCGGCGACACCATCCGTGTCTCCCTCTCGGCTCCCCCGGTGGAGGAGGTCAAGGTCGGCACCCAGATCCTGGAGTCCCTGAACCTGCGCCAGCGCGGCCTGGAGATCGTCTCCTGCCCCTCCTGCGGCCGCGCCCAGGTCGACGTCTACAAGCTCGCCGAAGAGGTCACCGCGGGCCTCACCGGCATGGACGTCCCGCTCCGCGTCGCCGTCATGGGCTGCGTCGTCAACGGCCCCGGCGAGGCCCGCGAGGCCGACCTGGGCGTCGCCTCCGGCAACGGCAAGGGCCAGATCTTCGTCAAGGGCGAGGTCATCAAGACCGTCCCCGAGTCCAAGATCGTCGAGACCCTCATCGAGGAGGCCATGAAGCTGGCCGAGAAGATGCAGGACGAGGGCGTCGAGTCGGGCGAGCCGTCCATCTCGGTCGCGGGCTGACCGTACGACTTCACGAGTCCCGTCACCGCCCGGTGGCGGGACTCAGCCGTACCTCCGCCCAGACGGTCTTGCCGGGCCGCCGGGGCGCCACCCCCCACTTGTCGGCGAGCGCCTCGACCAGCACCAGCCCCCGCCCGGACTCCCCGCACGGCACCCGGGGCTCGGGCAGCCGCTCGGCCAGGGTGTCCGAGACCTCCACGCGCAGGACGTCGTCGTCCCCGGTGAGCCGGAGACGGAAGTCCCGCCCGGGGACGCGCCCGTGCCGAACGGCGTTGGCGGCGAACTCGGCCGCGATCAGCGTCACGCTCTCGTTGGCACCGCCGTCGTACGGATGCTCCCACTCGTCCAGCCGCAGCGAGACCAGCCGCCGGGCGAGCCGTGCGCCGCGCGGGGTGGAGGTGAAGCGCATGGCGAATTCCTGGGTGGAGATTTCTGATTTCACGCGGTTACGGTCCCGCACGCTCAGTAGCGTTGAACAGCGGCCGCACCAGGACCACCAGGCGTTGTACAAGGGCGAGGTGCCGCTGTACACGAGCGCACCGTGACCGAGGGCGGCGCGACGGCATTGGGGGTGTACATGAGCGAGGAAGCACAGGAAGACCAGGAGGCGCCGGGCTCCGGCATTCCGCTCGTCTTCGGGCGGGTACTGAAGCGGCTGCGGGTCCAAGCGGGCATGGAACGCGCCGAGTTGGGCCGCCGCACCGGCTACTCGGCCGCGACCATCACCTCGTACGAGGTGGGCAGGCGCATCCCGAACACGAAGTTCATCCGGCAGGCGGACGAGGTGCTCGACGCGGGCGGGTTGCTGGTCGACTTCGTCGAGGACATGGAGAGGGCGCAGTATCCGGCGTTCTTCCGGGATGCGGCGGCGCTGGAGAAACAGGCCGTCGCGTTGCACGTGTTCGCCGTGCAGGCAGTGCCGGGTCTTTTGCAGACGGAGGACTACGCGCGGGCGGTGTTCACGATGTGGCGGCCGCCGCTGAGTACGGAGACGATCGAGCAGCGAGTGACCACGACTGGCCCGCCAGGAGATCTTCGCGCGTCAACCAGCGCCCACCGTGACCTTCGTGATGGAGGAGTCGGTCCTGTGCAGGCGACTGGGTGGACTGACCTTCTGGCGTGGCCAGTTGGAGCAGATCCTGCTGGACGGCCAGCGGCGTAACGTGGAGATTCGGGTCATGCCAAATGACAGCGAGGAGCACGCCACCCTCAACGGTCCATTCACCTTGATCGAGACGGCGAAAGGACGCAGGATCGCCTATGTACCCGCCTACAAGGCCAGTCGCCTCTTCACCGACCGCGCGACGGTCAGGGAAGTGGAGGAGCAGTACGGTCTCTTGCGGGCCCAGGCCCTGACTCCACGCGAGTCCCTGGCATTCGTAGAGAAGTTGCTGGGAGAGACATGACCGTCGAGAAGCCGTCGAACCTGACATGGTTCAAGAGCAGCTACAGCAGTGGCGATGGCGGCGAATGCCTCGAAGTCGCCCTCCCCTGGCACAAGTCCAGCTACAGCACTGGCAGTGGCGGCGAATGCGTCGAGATCGCCACCTGCCCCGCCACCATCCATATCCGCGACTCCAAGCAGAACCCCGCCACCGCCCCCACCCTCGCCGTGCCGACCGCCGCCTGGCAGGCGTTCCTGGGGCTGGTGCAGGGTTGAGTCGCCGGTATCCGCCCTCGGCCGGTCCCGGCGTGCGCCGGGTGCTGGAGCGGATCGCGCGACTCGTCCTGACGTATGTGGTCCTGTACGCCGTGACATGGGTGGTCATCGGCCTCACCCTGCGCGGGGACTACTCGTTCACCGAGGACACCGGGCTCGGCTCGGGCATGTTCGTCATCGTCGGCGGGCCGACGCTGCTCCTCGCTCTCCTCGCGGGTCCGGCTCACACGCAGATGGACGTCACCACGTTCCGGGCCGCGCTGGCCTTCCCGATGGTGTTCTTCGCGTGGCCTCTCGTGGGGGCGGGCGCGCCCGAGCCGCTGGTGTTCCAGGTCCTGTGCCAGATCGCCTTCGCCGCGTACCTGATGCCCGCACCACTCGTACCGGAGAACTGGACGCCGAAGCCGCGATAGCCGCAGAGCCTGCCCTCGGGTTTGCCCTCGGCGGCCTGGTGCGGGCGGGGGCGGCCGGGATAGGTACGTGGTGCGACACCCGTGTGCGGCCTCGAACGGCAGGAGCTGATCATGCACGCCCACCGCGAACCGGAAGGCAGGAACGCGCAGGAGTCCGCCGGGCGGGCGGCCCGGCCGGCGGACCCGGCGAGGGCCGCCGCACCGGCGGCACTGCTGGCGCTGCAGCGCGCCGTCGGTAATGCCGCCGTGGTCAGGATGCTGGGCCACCGGCCCGACCGCGAGGACCCGGCCGATGCCGAGGAGCGCCCCGTCCAGCGGTCGGCCGTGCACGAGGTGCTGCGTTCGCCGGGGCGCCCGCTGGACGGTGCGACCAGGGCGGACATGGAGGCGAGGCTCGGCGCGGACTTCTCCGACGTCCGCATCCACACCGGTCCGGCGGCGGGGCGGTCGGCGCAGGAGATCGGCGCGCGCGCCTACACCTCGGGCAATCACGTGGTCGTCGGCGAGGGGGGCGAGGACCGGCATACGCTCGCCCACGAGCTGGTCCACGTCGTCCAGCAGCGCAGCGGCCCGGTGGCGGGCACCGACAACGGGCAAGGGCTCTCCGTGTCGCATCCGTCGGACCGGTTCGAGCGCGAGGCGGAGCAGGTCGCCACCCGGGTGATGTCCCGGCCGGTGGGCGAGCGGGCGGCGGCCCCCGACGCGTCCTCCGCCGCCGGCGGCGCTGCCGGGCAGCCGGTCCAGCGCATGATGGGGTTCGAGGCGGAGCGGGACAAGCGGGTCAAGTCGCAGAAGGGCGAGAAGCTCCCCGGCGACACCGACATCGCGCAGAGCAAGAGGGCGGACTTCAAGGTCGTCTCGGACTCGCGGGGCCTGGCCGGCGGCGGGGACTACTCCAACATCGAGTTCGTCACCGGCGCCGTGCAGGTGGTGGGCACGCAGGCGGACGCGGGACCCGAGGAACTGGAGCGGATCGCCGACGAGATCAGGCGGGTGAGCGACGGGTTCTACGAGGCGACCGAGGGAACCCGTCTGTCGGCGCTGAAGCTGGACCTGCGGCTGCTGGCCAGGGGCGTGACCCTCAGCAGCGAGGGCTACACCGAGACCGCCGGTCAACCGGGCATGGGCGACGGCCTGTTCGTCCACTACTCCGTCGGCGTGCCGCTGGCCGGCATGCCGGCGTTCTTCGACCTCTACCGGGCCGACGCGCAGCAGCGGACGGACCAGGGCCGGCCCCCCGTGCTCCCGGACGCCCAGCACCGGCTGGCGCAGGCCCGGCCGTTCGCGGCGGCGGAGGCGGCGCGATTCGCGCAGGCCACCCAGTCGACGACCGACACCACGGCGCTCGACGGCTACCTCCAGCTCGTCTACACGCAGGTCGCCGCCATGGCGGACTACGTCGCCGTCGCACAGGGGCAGGGCAACAGCTTCGCCCTGCCGCAGGGCCAGATCAAGAACTGGACCCTGTTCCTCTCCCGCTCGCAGCTGGGCGACGCCTACCAGCTGCTCGACCCCGCGATCAGGGCCTACCTGGCGGCGAACTGCGACGACATCATCGAGCGGCTGTCCGCCTTCCACGAGACGACGGCGACCGGGCGGCAGGCCACGTTCTACGACAACGCCGAGCGCGCGCTTCCGGGTCTCGATCCGGTGTCCCTGGAAACCTACGCGCAGTCGGCGCTGGGCGGCGCACCGGCGGTGTCCCAGCAGCGGGTGTTCGGAGGGATGAACGAGATCCCCCCGCACGGGGTCGAGGGCGCGAACGTGATCCCGATGGAGATCCGCCTGATCGGGGACTCGATGAAGACCTGGGACGGCCTCAAGGCCGAGCTGCGCAAGATCGCGGGATGGGCCCAGCAGTCGTACCAGCAGGACCGGCAGATCAACGCCTAGCGGCGCCCCCGAGGGGATCCCGGCCCCCGAGCTGGACGGCACACGGTCAAGCCCGCGCGGCTATAGTGCCTAGACCAGCACAAACCCCAGGGTGAGGCCCCCGCACTTGTTGACCCAGACCACCTCACGGGTGCTCGATCCGAGCGACCTCGACGCCGCGCTCGCCGTCCTGGACCGCGAGCCGGTCGCGAACGCCTTCGTGACCGCGCGCGTCCAGATCGCCGGGCTCGACCCCTGGCGCCTCGGCGGCGAGATGTGGGGCTGGTACGAGGACGGCATGCTCACGTCCCTGTGCTACGCGGGCGCCAACCTGGTCCCGATCTGCGCCACCGAGCGCGCCGTACGCGGCTTCGCGGACCGCGCCCGGCGGGCCGGCCGCCGCTGCTCCTCCATCGTCGGCCCCGCCGACGCCACCTCCGCGCTGTGGCGGCTGCTGGAGCCCCACTGGGGCCCGGCCCGTGAGGTCAGGTCCCAGCAGCCGCTGATGGTCACCGACCGGATGCCCGACGACATCGCCCCGGACCCCTACGTCCGCCGCGTCCGCAAGGACGAGATGGAGACGATCATGCCGGCGTGCGTGGCGATGTTCACCGAGGAGGTCGGGGTCTCCCCGCTGGGCGGCGACGGCGGCCTGCTCTACCAGGCCCGGGTCGCCGAACTCGTCGGCTCCGGCCGTTCCTTCGCCCGCCTGGACAAGGACGGCAAGGTCGTCTTCAAGGCCGAGATCGGCGCGGCGACCTCCCAGGCCTGCCAGATCCAGGGGGTGTGGGTGGCCCCCGAGCACCGGGGCAGGGGCCTCGCCGCCCCGGCCATGGCGGCGGTCCTGCGCTACGCCCTGGCCGACGTGGCCCCCGTGGTCAGCCTGTACGTCAACGACTTCAACACCGCGGCGCGCCGCACCTACCGCAGGATCGGCTTCCAGGAGATCGGCGCCTTCATGAGTGTGCTGTTCTGAACCCCGATACGCTCCCGGCATGGATCTAGCGATCGGCCCTCTGGACCTGTCGGCCCGCGTGGACGAGGCCCTGGCGGTCCAAGCGGTGGCGTTCGGCCTCGGCCCGGACGAAGTGGCCGTACGGCGCCAGATCGTCCAGCGCCATATGCAGTTCCCCGGCGCGCGGGCCCTCGGCGCGACCGCGGGCGGGCTCCTCGTCGGCTTCGTCTACGGCATGCCCAACTCCCGCACCCACTGGTGGTCGACGGTCGTCGAGCCGTACCTGCGCGCGGCCGGCAACGAGGCCTGGCTGGACGACGCCTTCGTGATCACCGAGCTGCATGTGCACCCGGACCACCAGAACCGCGGCATCGGCCGCCGGCTGATCACCCGGATCACCGACTCGGCCGCCGAACCCCGCTCGATCCTCTCGGCGATCGACACCGACAGCCCGGCCCGCGGCCTCTACCACTCCCTGGGCTACGTCGACCTCGCCCGCCGCGTCCACTTCCCGAGCGCGCCGCGGCCCTACGCCGTCATGGGGGCTCCGCTGCCGCTGCGCAGGCGATAGGGCGTTAACCGATTTCCGCCCGCCCGGCAAGCCCGGCTAACCTCCTATGCCATCACCGTCCCCCATTCTCGGCTGCGCTCGATCGGGGGCACCCCCACCTGGCAGGAGTACGAGAACCATGGCCAACGCACAGGTCCAGCGCATGTCCCAGTTGATGGCGAAGACGCTGCGCGACGACCCGGCGGACGCCGAGGTCCTCAGCCACAAGCTCCTCGTCCGCGCCGGCTACGTCCGCCGCACCGCCGCCGGCATCTGGTCCTGGCTGCCCCTGGGCAAGAAGGTCCTCGCCAACGTGGAGCGCGTCGTACGCGAGGAGATGGACGCCATCGGCGCCCAGGAGGTGCTGCTGCCCGCCCTGCTGCCCCGCGAGCCCTACGACGCCACGGGCCGCTGGGACGAGTACGGCCAGGAGCTGTTCCGGCTCCAGGACCGCAAGGGCGGCGACTACCTCCTCGGTCCCACGCACGAGGAGATCTTCACCCTGCTGGTCAAGGACCAGTGCACGTCCTACAAGGACCTGCCGGTGATCCTCTACCAGATCCAGAGCAAGTTCCGTGACGAGGCCCGCCCCCGCGCCGGCATCCTGCGCGGCCGCGAGTTCCTGATGAAGGACTCGTACTCCTTCGACACCGCGGACGAGGGCCTCGCCGAGGCCTACGCCCTGCACCGCGAGGCCTACCGGCGGATCTTCGCGCGCCTCGGCCTGGACTACCGCATCGTCGCGGCCACCGCCGGTGCCATGGGCGGCTCCAAGTCGGAGGAGTTCCTGGCCCCCGCCGAGGCCGGCGAGGACACCTTCGCGGACTGCCCGAACTGCGACTTCGCCGCGAACACCGAGGCGGTCAAGCACGCGCTCCAGCCCGTCGACGGCTCCGCCGTGCCCGCGCTGGAGGAGATCCCCACCCCCGACACCCCGACCATCGAGACGCTGGCCGCCTCGCTCGGCGTGCGGGCCGCCGACACGCTGAAGAACCTGCTGGTCAAGGTGGACGGCGAGATCGTCGCCGTCGGCGTGCCCGGTGACCGCGAGGTGGACCTCGGCAAGGTGGAGGAGCACTTCGCGCCCGCCGCCGTCGAGATGGTCACCGAGGCGGACTTCGCAGGCCGCCCCGACCTGGTGCGCGGCTACGTCGGCCCCCAGGGCCTCGGCGAGAAGGTCAAGTACATCGCCGACCCCCGGGTGGCCCCCGGCACCGCCTGGATCACCGGCGCCAACAAGGCCGACACGCACGCCAGGAACGTCGTCGCCGGCCGTGACTTCGAGGTCGACGAGTACGTGGACGTCGTCGTGGTCCAGGAGGGCGACCCCTGCCCCGAGTGCGGCACCGGCCTGAAGCTGGACCGCGCCATCGAGATCGGCCACATCTTCCAGCTGGGCCGCAAGTACGCCGACGCCCTCAAGCTCGACGTCCTCGGCCAGAACGGCAAGCCCGTCCGCGTCACCATGGGCTCCTACGGCATCGGCGTCTCCCGCGCCGTCGCCGCGCTCGCCGAGCAGACCGCCGACGAGCAGGGTCTGTGCTGGCCCAAGGAGATCGCCCCGGCCGACGTACACGTGGTCGCCGCCGGCAAGGCCCTCCAGACCGAGCTGGCCCTCGACGTGGCCGGCAAGCTGGCCGCCGCGGGCGTCCGCGTCCTGGTCGACGACCGCGCCGGGGTCTCCCCGGGCGTCAAGTTCACCGACGCCGAACTGATCGGCGTCCCCCAGATCCTGGTCGCCGGCCGTCGCTCGGCCGAGGGCGTCCTGGAACTGAAGGACCGCAGGACGGGCGAGCGCGAGGAAGTGTCGGTCGAGGACGCGATCGCGCGTCTGACCGCGTAGTACCGGGCTGTACGGCCGACGCTCCCCGGGGCCTTCCCCGGGGAGCGTCGCCGCGTTCGCGTCGGGCCGCTCAGGCTAGTGCCGCGGCACTAGAGCCACCCGGCGAACTCCAGCAGCAGCTCCCCGTCCCGCGGCCTGCCGACCCGCACCGCACGCACCCCCGACTCCACCGCCCGGAACAGCGTCCACCCCCGCAGCCGCTCCTGGTCCACCTCAAGCGACTGAGCGAGCCGCTTGATCCGCCGCCGCGTGATGGACGCGCCCGCGGGCGAGGCGATCAGATCCTCCACCCGGTCCCGCACCAGCCGCGCCAGATCGAACGCGTTCTCCCCGACCACCGGATCCGGCCCCACCGCGAGCCACGGCAGCCGCTCCCCGGCCAGCACCTTGCTCTGCCGGAACGTGCCGTGCAGCAGCCGCTCCTCCGGCGGCGCCACCAGCAGGTCGTCCCGCGCCGCCAGCGCCGCGTCCACCAGCGCCGCCACCTCCGGCTCCCGCCGCGCGCCCGCCCGCATCGCCACCGCCTGCCGCGCCGTGCGCTCGGCGACGGTCTCGAAGGGGTGGTCCGCCGGCGGTTCCACCCACAGCCGCCGCAGCGTGCCCGCCGCCTCCAGCAGCGCCTTCGCCTCCGGCAGCGACCGCACCGAGACGTCCGGGTGCAGCCGTTCGAGCAGCAGTGCCCCCTCCTCGCCGTCCCGCGCGTCCGACGCCAGCAGCTGCACGGCGCCCCGTCCGCCCCAGTGCGCCAGCGCAGCGCGCTCGCTCTCCGGGCGGGCCCTGGGCGGGGCCAGCTTGAGCACCGCCGGGGTGCCGTCCGCCTGCCGCACCAGCACCACCAGGCTGCTGCGGCCCCCGGGCACCTGTACCCGCTCGACGGTCAACCCCAGCCGCGCCACCGCCCGTTCGGCCATCTCGGGCAGCCGGGCCAGCCAGTCGTCCCCGGCCGGTGCCGTCTCCCCGAGCGCCCGCACCAGGCGCCGCGGCGGTTCGAAAGCCATGCGCGAGCCGTTCCCTTCCTCGTGGGCCCCGTCCGTCCCGGGGCCGCCGTACGCGGCCCGTACGCCGCTCAGCGGGCCGCCGACGCGGACCCCGACGGCGTCCCGCCCGCGGCCCCCGTCCCGGTCCCCGTGTCCGTGCCGGTACCCGTTCCCTCGCCCGCCCGTTCGGCGAGCCCCGGGAAGGCTACGCTCTGTCCGCTCCAGCCCACCGCCCGCACCGCGGCCTCCCGCAGCGCCGCCGCGGCCGAGGTGCGCCGCGCACCGGTCGTCGAGCGCACCAGGTCGGCGTAGACCCCGGCCACCCGCTGCTCCAGCCGCGCGGCGAGCCGCACCGCGCCGGCCGCGTCGCGCACCGCGAACGGCAGGGCGTAGGCCGCGCTCGCCGCCACCGGCCGGCCGCCCAGGTCCCGCACCTCGCGGGCCAGCGCGTCCCGCCGGGCCCGGTGGGCGTCGTACGCCGCCTTCGCCTCGCTCCGGCGCCGGTCGTCCACCCGGCCGCCGACGACGCCGTACCCGTACACCGCCGCGTGCTCCGCCGCCAACGCGGCCTGGACGGCGTTCAGTTCGGCCGCGCGCTCGCTCTTGTCCGGCCCGTCGCTCACTTCGCGGCCCCCGTCGTCAGCAGATACGCGTGCGCGGCGCCGGCCGCCGCCGTGGAGGCCAGCAGCCGCGCCTGCTCGCCCGGCACCTCCAGCAGCGCCCCGGCCCGCCGGTCGGCGAGTGCCCGCTCGGCGGCGGCCAGCGAGGCGAGGGCCCCCTTCTCGGTCGCCGGCACCGGGGCCGGCGAGGCGGAGGGGGAGGGGGAGGCGGAGCCCGAGGGGGTCGCCGGGGGAGTCGTGCCCTCCTGGAACGCGGCGGCATGGGCCGCGACCTCGGTGCGCAGCGGGCGCAGCCGCTCCGCGAGATCCGGGAACGCCTTGAGCACGGCGTCGTAGCGCTCCAGCAGCGCCGCGCTGTCGGTGGCGGCCTGCGCGCGGGCCCGCTCGGTGGCCGAGGGGCCGTCGCCGCCGGAGCCGGGGCCGGACGTGCAGCCCGCCAGCAGGGCGGCGCCGGCGGCCGAGGCGAGCAGGGTTCTTCTGCGCGGCCCCGAGGGGATGCGCGGTGGCGAGGGGTACGGCACGGCAGACGTCCTCGGGGACTCGTACGACAACAAGAAGAGCGGCGAGCGGCGCCGCGCCGTGATCACCGTACCCGCGCACCTGTCCGATACCAGTCACCGGCACCGCCCTGCCTCACCCGTCCCGCGTCGGGTCGTCCCCAGGTGGACGGCAACACACCCCGCGACCGGATACCCTTTGACCAGACACGCGACCCATCCCACAACAGCACACGCGGCCGAGGAGTCACCCGGATGAGCACCACCCAGAGCGAGAGGCTGCGAGAGCTGCTGGAACCGCTCGTCACCTCCCAGGGGCTGGACCTCGAAGAGATCGCTGTCGACTCCGTCGGACGCAAGCGGGTGCTGCGCGTGGTCGTCGACTCCGACTCCGGGGCGGACCTGGACGCGATCGCCGATGTGAGCCGTGCGCTCTCGGCGAAGCTGGACGAGACCGACGCGATGGGTGACACCGCGTACGACCTGGAGGTCGGCACCCCCGGGGCCGAGCGCCCCCTCTCCGAGCACCGGCACTTCGTGCGGGCCGCGGGCCGGCTGGTGAAGTTCCAGCTGACCGAGGACGGCGAGCTGGTGGCGCGGATCCTGACCGTGGACGAGGAGGGCCTCGACGTCGAGGTGCCCGGCGTCAAGGGCCGCAAGGCCACCACCCGCCGGATCGCCTTCCCGGAGATCGCGAAGGCCCGCGTGCAGGTCGAGTTCAACCGCAAGGACAAGAAGGACAAGGAAGAGGAGGAGGCGTAGCCGTGGACATCGACATGAGCGCCCTGCGGGGCTTGGTCAGGGAGAAGGAGATCTCCTTCGACCTGCTGGTCGAAGCGATCGAGTCGGCCCTCCTCATCGCCTACCACCGCACCGAGGGAAGCCGCCGACGCGCGCGCGTGGAGCTCGACCGGTCGACCGGGCACGTGACCGTGTGGGCGAAGGAGGAACCCGAGGACCTGGAGGAGGGGCAGGAGCCGCGGGAGTTCGACGACACTCCCTCGGGCTTCGGGCGGATCGCCGCCACCACCGCCAAGCAGGTGATCCTCCAGCGTCTGCGCGACGCCGAGGACGACGCGACGCTCGGCGAGTACGCGGGGCGTGAGGGCGACATCGTCACCGGCGTGGTCCAGCAGGGCCGCGACCCGAAGAACGTGCTGGTGGACATCGGCAAGCTGGAGGCCATCCTGCCGGTGCAGGAGCAGGTGCCCGGCGAGACCTACCCGCACGGCCAGCGCCTGCGGTCGTACGTGGTCCGGGTCGCCAAGGGCGTGCGCGGACCCTCCGTGACGCTCTCGCGCACCCACCCGAACCTGGTGAAGAAGCTTTTCGCCCTGGAGGTGCCGGAGATCGCCGACGGTTCGGTGGAGATCGCGGCCATCGCCCGCGAGGCCGGCCACCGCACCAAGATCGCCGTCCGCTCCACCCGTTCGGGCCTGAACGCCAAGGGCGCCTGCATCGGCCCGATGGGCGGCCGGGTGCGCAACGTGATGGGCGAGCTGAACGGCGAGAAGATCGACATCGTCGACTGGTCGGACGACCCGGCGGAGATGGTGGCGAACGCGCTGTCACCCGCTCGGGTGAGCAAGGTGGAGGTCGTGGATCTCGCGTCCCGCTCCGCCCGGGTGACCGTGCCGGACTACCAGCTGTCGCTGGCGATCGGCAAGGAGGGGCAGAACGCCCGCCTCGCCGCCCGGCTCACCGGCTGGCGCATCGACATCCGGCCCGACACCGAGCAGCCGGCGGAGTAGGCGCCCCGCGAGGGAATGGATCCAGGCCGCGAGTGGCTTGGATTACGACAACAGCCGTTCGATCTTTCCCCCAGAGGGGTGAGGTCGGTGCGGGGAGGTAGACTTAGCCGTGTCTGGCCGGACGCATGCCGGAGCATGCCCTGAACGCACCTGTGTGGGGTGCCGGCAGCGGGCGGCCAAGGACGATCTCCTGCGGATCGTGCGGAGCGAGGACGAATGCGTCCCCGATCCGCGCGGTACGCTGCCCGGCCGGGGTGCGTATCTGCACCCCGCCCTGGTCTGTCTCGACCAGGCGGTACGCCGTCGGGCGTTGCCGCGGGCACTGCGCGCCCCGGGAGCGCTCGACACAAAGGCGTTGCGCCGACACGTCGAGCAGGCAACAGTTGCCGAGCAGGCAACGCCGTAAGACATGCCGTACGGAACCCCGTGCGGCTTGGTACCTCGCGAGTCGAAAGCAGGTCGAGATTGCGATGAGCACTCGATGAGTACGCGATGAGTACGCCCATGAACTAGCGACGGTCCGGCTTCACCCGGACCTCAAAGGAGCGAAGTGGCTAAGGTCCGGGTCTACGAACTCGCCAAGGAGTTCGGTGTCGAGAGCAAGGTCGTCATGGCCAAGCTCCAGGAACTCGGTGAATTCGTCCGTTCGGCGTCTTCGACCATCGAAGCGCCGGTTGTACGTAAGCTGACCGACGCCTTCCAGGGTGGTGGCAGCGGCAAGTCCGCCAAGCCCGCCCCGCGCAAGGCTTCCCCCAAGCCCGCCGCGCCCTCCCCGGCGCAGGCGGCCCGTCCGGCTGCCCCGAAGCCGGCGGCTCCCAAGCCCCCGACGCCCGCCGCGCAGCAGCCGGCGGCCCCGGCGGCTCCCGCCGCGTCCGCGCCGGCCCCGGGTCCGCGTCCGGGCCCTAAGCCCGCGCCGCGTCCGGCCCCGGCCGCCCCGGAGTTCACCGCTCCGCCGGCCGCCCCGGCCGCCCAGACCCCGCAGGCCCCGGCCGCGCAGGGTCCGCGTCCCGGTGGCGCCCGTCCCGGTGCCCCCAAGCCCGGTGGCCGTCCGGCCTCCGGTCAGGGTCAGGCCCGTCCGGGCCAGGGTGCGCCGCGTCCCGGTGGTCAGGCCCCGCGTCCGGGTGCCCGTCCCTCCGGTCCGCGTCCGGGTAACAACCCCTTCACCTCCGGTGGCTCCACCGGCATGGCGCGCCCGCAGTCGCCCCGTCCGCAGGGCGGCCCGCGTCCCGGCGGCGCCCCCGGTGCCGGTCCCCGTCCGCAGGCGCCCGGCGCCCAGGGCGGCGGTCCGCGTCCGCAGGCTCCCGGTGGTCCGCGTCCGACTCCGGGCTCGATGCCCCGTCCGCAGGGCGGCGCCCCGCGTCCGGGCGGCCCGCGTCCGAACCCCGGCATGATGCCGCAGCGTCCCGCTGCCGGCCCGCGTCCCGGCCCCGGCGGCCGCGGCCCGGCCGGTGCCGGTCGTCCCGGCGGTGGCGGCGGTCGTCCCGGTGGCGGCGGCTTCGCCGGCCGTCCCGGTGGCGGCGGCGGTGCCCGTCCGGGTGGCGGCGGCGGTTTCGCCGGTCGTCCGGGTGGCGGCGGCTTCGGCGGCGGCCCCGGTGGCGGCGGTCGTCCCGGATTCGGTGGTCGTCCCGGCGGTCCCGGTGGCCGTGGTGGCACGCAGGGCGCCTTCGGCCGTCCCGGCGGTCCCGCGCGCCGTGGTCGCAAGTCGAAGCGCCAGCGTCGCCAGGAGTACGAGGCCATGCAGGCCCCGAGCGTCGGCGGCGTGATGCTGCCGCGCGGCAACGGCGAGGCCATCCGTCTCTCCCGCGGCGCGTCGCTCACCGACTTCGCGGAGAAGATCAACGCCAACCCGGCGTCCCTCGTCGCGGTCATGATGAACCTCGGCGAGATGGTCACCGCGACGCAGTCCGTCTCCGACGAGACGCTGCACCTGCTCGCCGGCGAGATGAACTACACGGTTCAGATCGTCAGCCCCGAGGAGGAGGACCGCGAGCTGCTCGAGTCCTTCGACCTGGAGTTCGGCGAGAACGAGGGCACCGAGGAAGACCTGGTCGTCCGTCCGCCGGTCGTGACCGTCATGGGTCACGTCGACCACGGTAAGACCCGCCTTCTCGACGCCATCCGCAAGACGAACGTCATCGCGGGCGAGGCCGGCGGCATCACCCAGCACATCGGTGCCTACCAGGTCGCGACCGAGGTCAACGGCGAGGACCGCGCGATCACCTTCATCGACACCCCGGGTCACGAGGCGTTCACCGCCATGCGTGCCCGTGGTGCCCGGTCGACGGACATCGCGATCCTGGTCGTCGCGGCCAACGACGGCGTCATGCCGCAGACGGTCGAGGCGCTGAACCACGCCAAGGCGGCCGAGGTGCCGATCGTGGTCGCGGTCAACAAGATCGACGTCGAGGGCGCCGACCCGACCAAGGTGCGCGGTCAGCTGACCGAGTACGGCCTGGTGGCCGAGGAGTACGGCGGCGACACCATGTTCGTCGACATCTCCGCCAAGCAGGGTCTGCACATCGACAACCTCCTGGAGGCGGTCGTCCTCACCGCGGACGCGGCGCTGGACCTCCGTGCCAACCCCCACCAGGACGCGCAGGGTATTGCGATCGAGTCCCGCCTGGACCGCGGTCGCGGTGCGGTCGCGACGGTCCTGGTGCAGCGAGGCACGCTGCGGGTCGGCGACACCATGGTGGTCGGCGACGCGTACGGCCGTGTCCGCGCGATGCTGGACGACAGCGGCAACACCGTTGCCGAGGCCGGCCCGTCGACGCCGGTCCAGGTCCTGGGTCTGACCAACGTCCCGGGTGCCGGTGACAACTTCATCGTGGTCGAGGAGGACCGTACGGCCCGCCAGATCGCGGAGAAGCGCGCGGCCCGCGAGCGCAACGCGGCCTTCGCGAAGCGCACGCGCCGTGTCTCCCTGGAGGACCTGGACAAGGTGCTCAAGGCCGGCGAGGTCCAGCAGCTGAACCTGATCATCAAGGGTGACGCTTCCGGTTCGGTCGAGGCCCTCGAGTCCTCGCTGCTCCAGCTGGACGTCGGCGAAGAGGTCGACATCCGCGTCCTGCACCGCGGTGTCGGTGCGGTCACGGAGTCCGACATCGACCTGGCCATGGGCTCCGACGCCATCGTCATCGGTTTCAACGTCCGTGCGGCCGGCCGTGCCGCGCAGATGGCGGAGCGCGAGGGCGTCGACGTCCGGTACTACTCGGTCATCTACCAGGCGATCGAGGAGATCGAGGCGGCCCTCAAGGGCATGCTCAAGCCGGAGTACGAAGAGGTCGAGCTCGGTACGGCGGAGATCCGCGAGGTCTTCCGCTCGTCCAAGCTGGGCAACCTCGCCGGTGTGCTCATCCGGTCCGGCGAGGTCCGCCGCAACACGAAGGCCCGCCTCCTGCGCGACGGCAAGGTCATCGCGGAGAACCTCACCATCGAGGGCCTGCGTCGCTTCAAGGACGACGTCACCGAGATCCGCGAAGGCTTCGAGGGTGGTATCAACCTCGGAAACTTCAACGACATCAAGGTCGACGACGTCATCGCGACGTACGAGATGCGCGAGAAGCCGCGGGCGTAACCGGCCGACGGTTCACACCGGCCGACAGGACGTGTCCTGTCGGCCGGCGTGCCGTTCCCGGGGGCGATCATTCGCCCACCCACCGGACCGCGGCCGGACGGCCCGAGGCGTCGCCCCGGGCCGTCCGGCCGCGGCTCGCGACGGTCCGGGCGGGTCCGCCGGGCCGCCGACACGGCGCGTGACGGACCGGAGGGGCCTCCGGCCGGCCCGGCCGGCCTGCCGGTTCCCGCCACCCGCTTCGTCCCCGGCCCCCGCGGACGGCCGGCTCGGAAACCCTGTCGAGCCACCGTCCCGCACGCGGTACCGTTTCTTGATGTCCCCGGCCACCCGGCGCAGGGGCCATCGATCCCGTACCGGCGGGTGAACCGGCAACACACATGTACGTGGGGACTCTGTCCTTCGACCTCCTCCTCGGCGACGTCCACTCGCTGAAGGAGAAGCGCTCCGTCGTCCGCCCGATCGTCGCCGAACTCCAGCGGAAGTACGCCGTGAGCGCGGCCGAGGTGGACCACATGAACCTCCACCGGCGGACGATCATCGGCCTGGCCGTGGTCTCCGGCGACGCGGCGCACCTCACCGACGTACTGGACCGGTGCGAACGGCTGGTCGCCGGCCGCCCGGAGGTGGAGCTGCTGTCCGTCCGCCGCCGCTTCCACGGCGACGACGACTGACACCGGACTCCGGGGCCGCGGAGCACGGACCGAAGACCACAGAACACACGCGAAGACCCAGGAACAAGGAAAGAACGGGAGCTGGACCAGTGGCCGACAACGCGCGGGCGAAAAGGCTGGCGGACCTCATCCGAGAGGTGGTTGCCCAGAAGCTGCAGCGCGGGATCAAGGACCCGCGGCTCGGCTCGCACGTCACCATCACGGACACCCGCGTGACGGGTGACCTGCGGGAGGCGACCGTCTTCTACACGGTGTACGGGGACGAAGAGGAGCGGGAGGCCGCCGCGGCGGGCCTGGAGAGCGCCAAGGGCATCCTGCGCTCCGAGGTGGGCCGTGCGGCCGGGGTGAAGTTCACCCCGACCCTCACCTTCGTCGCGGACGCCCTGCCGGACACCGCCCGGACCATCGAGGACCTCCTCGACAAGGCCCGGCAGTCCGACGCCAAGGTGCGGGAGACCTCCGCGGGCGCCAGCTACGCCGGCGGCGCGGACCCGTACCGCAAGCCGGCGGACGACGAGACGGACGGCGACGCCGCGGAATGACCCAGAAGCACACCACGCCCGACGGCCTTGTCATCGTCGACAAGCCGTCGGGCTTCACTTCGCACGACGTGGTCGCCAAGATGCGCGGGATCGCCAGGACCCGCCGTGTCGGCCACGCAGGCACCCTCGACCCGATGGCGACCGGCGTGCTGGTCCTCGGCGTCGAGCGCGCCACCAAGCTCCTCGGTCACCTCGCGCTGACCGAGAAGGAGTACCTGGGCACCGTACGGCTCGGCCAGAACACCCTCACCGACGACGCCGAGGGCGAGATCACCTCGTCCACCGACGCCTCCAAGGTGACCCGGGAGGGCATCGACGCCGGCATCGCCAAGCTGACCGGCGACATCATGCAGGTCCCGTCCAAGGTCAGCGCCATCAAGATCGACGGCGTGCGGTCGTACAAGCGGGCCCGCGAGGGCGAGGAGTTCGAGATCCCGGCCCGCCCGGTGACCGTCTCCTCCTTCACGGTGTACGACGTCCGCGACGCGGTCGCCGAGGACGGCACCCCCGTCCTGGACCTGGTCGTCTCCGTCGTCTGCTCCTCCGGCACCTACATTCGCGCGCTCGCCCGCGACCTGGGCGCCGACCTGGGCGTCGGCGGACACCTCACCGCGCTGCGCCGCACGCGCGTCGGGCCGTACAAGCTCGACGCGGCGAGGACGCTGGACCAGCTCCAGCAGGAGCTGACCGTGATGCCGATCGCCGAGGCCGCCACGGCCGCCTTCCCGCGCTGGGAGGTGGACGCCAAGCGCGCCAGGCTGCTGCTGAACGGGGTCCGCCTGGAGATGCCCGACGAGTACGCGAACGCCGGTCCCGTCGCCGTGTTCGACCCCGAGGGCCGCTTCCTGGCGCTCGTCGAGACGCACAAGGGCAAGGCCAAGAGCCTGGCCGTCTTCGCCTGAGCGAGGGCATTCGCCGTGGAGCGGCGGTCGGCACGGGGTGTGCCCCTGCCGCCGCCCCACGGTCCCCCCACTTCCCCCACCCCTAGGACTGTCCAGCCGCCCTCGCCAATTCACCCGTCCGGGCAGGCGCTCGGAGTGAAACGGGGGAGCGGAAGGGGGCGCGTTCCCCGACGCGCCGCCCCGCCGATCATCACCCGCCTACCGTCGCCACAGGCAAGGGCAAGGGCGGGAAGGCAAGACGATGACGGCAGGAGACCCGCGCACCGGCAGCGCCCGCGGGGCCACGGCGCACGGCACGGGCGACATGGCGGACGCGGCGGGACCGACAGGTGCCCGCACGGCCGGGGTGCGCGGCGCGCGGGTGCTCACGACCCCCCGCCCGCAGGCGGAAGGCGCCCTGGGCGTCCACCGTACGGACCCCGGACCCCTCGGGGACGCCCGCGCCACCGGCCCCCTGGTCCACATCGAGGACCCCGCCGGCCGGCCGCGCGGCACCGGATTCCTCGCCGACCACCAGGGCACCCTCCTCACCAGCCACGAAGCCGTCGACGGCCTCGACCGGCTGGTGCTGCGCGCCGGGGACCGCACCCGGGTGGTCGGCGCCGAGGACGTGATCGCGCTGCCCGCCCGGAACCTGGCCCTGGTGCGCGCGGAGGGCCTGGACGTGCCGCCGCTGCCGCTGAGCGGCCGGGAGGGCGTCGCGGCCGGTACGTACGTACGGATCGCCGCCGGCTGCTGGCGTGAGGCGCGGGTGCTGACCGCCGCCGAGGTGTCGTACGGCCGCCACCTGATCGGCGACGCGCTGGAGCTGGCCATCGGGACGGCGGGCCGGGACGCGCTGCGGCCCGGGGGCGGGGCGGCCGGGGGCCCGGTGGTGGACGCGCGTACGGGCGCTGTCCTCGGCGTCCTCGGCACCATGCTGCACGCCCCGCACCGCGACGCCGGTTTCGCGGTGCCGCCCCGGGCCGCCGACGGCCCCCTCGCCGAACTGCTGGCCCGCAACGCGGCCACCGTGCCCGCGTACGGCGCCGACCTCAACCTCGCGGGCGTCATGGAGCTGACCGCCACCTCGGTGGGCCAGGACGGGCCGCCCAGGGCCCTCGTGCAACCGGTCGAACGGGCCTCGGTGGCAGCCGAGTCGGCCGACTTCGCGGACGGCGAGCGGTGCGTGTTCGGCCTGGTCGGCACCCCGGGCAGCGGCCGTACGACGGAACTCGCGGCCCTCGCCGACCGCCGCGGCCGCGCCCTGGAGCCGACGCTGTGGCTGCGCGGCGCCGACCTGGAGGAGGGCGACGGCTCGGTGGCCGACGCGGCGGGCCGTGCCCTGGAACGCGCCGCCCGCATCGTCGCCGCCGCCCGCCACCTCGACCTGCCCGGCCTCGGCGACCTCACCCCCGAGCACCTCGCCGCCCGCGCGGGCCGCCCCCTCCTGCTCCTCCTCGACTGCCCCGAGGAGATGCCCCCGGCCCTGGCCCACCGCCTCCCCGAGTGGACCGAGGGCACGGTCGGCTGGCTCCGCCGGACCGGCGCCCGCCTGGTGGTGGCCTGCCGCGAGGAGTACTGGGAACGCGCGGGGTTCCCCTCGGCACTCGTCCGGACAGCGGTGCTCGGCGACCTCGGAGCCGACGAGGCCGAGCGGGCGCGGGCGCGGTACGGCATTCCCGAGGGCCTGCTCGCCGCGCCGGACGCCCGGCATCCGCTCACCCTGCGCCTGCTGTCCGAGGTGTGCGCCGTACTGCGGACGGCGCCGTCCGCCGGGCCCGTCGACCGGCACGAGGTGTTCGCCGCCCATCTCGACCTGATGTGCCTGCGCATCGCGGTGCGCCTCGCCGCCGAGCGGGGGCTGCGCGGCACGGCCGTACGACGGCTCGCCGCGCGGGTCGCCGGGCAGGTGCACGAGGCCGCCCGGCTCAGCCTGGGACCGGGGTGCGGCGAGCTGGACCGGGCGTCCTTCGAGGCGGTGTTCCCATGGGGACCGGCCCCCGAACGGCTCGGCGGCGGCACCGGCTGGGCCCCCGCGGTGCTCGCCGAGGGCCTGCTGGTGCCGGCCGGGCGCGGCTACCGCTTCGCCCACGAGGAACTGGCCGACTGGCTCCAGGGCCTGCACCTCGACCTGGACGAGGCCGTGCACACCCTGGTGCACCGCGCCCGGAACCCCGGGGCCGAGGAGGACACGACGCCGGTGCCGCGTCATCGCCTCGGGCCCGTCGTCCAGGCCCTGCTGCACCTCGGACGCCGCCAGGGATCCCGGCAACTCGCCTTCCAGCTGCGTGAGCTGGTGGACGCCCTGGACCTGGACACCGGCTCCTGGTGGGCCGCCCGGCTGCTCGCCGGGACCCTGGGACAGGTGCCGGACGCGACGCCGTACACCGAGGTGCTGCGGCTGCTCGCCGAGCGCGTCGTGGCCTGGCGGCGCGCACCGCGTCCGGTCCCCGAGGAGTTCGGGCCGGCCTTCTGGACCGGCCTGCCCATGTCCGCCGCCGGGCGCCTGGACCTGCTGCGCCGGCTCCTCCTCGCCGATCCGGCCGCGGGCGCGCCGGGCGAGCGGTACATCGACGCCGTGGCCCGGCTGCTGGCCGCCGCGCCCGCCGCCGTACAGCCTTGTCTGACACGGTGGTTCGAGGACGAGCGGCCATTGCCCGCGGCCCCGCACGCGACCGTGGCGACCGCCGCGCAGGCCCTGCTGCACACCCATCGGCACGGCGCGCTGGACGCCCTCACGGAGGCCCTGGCCGCGAGCGGCCACCGGCACGCGGAGGAACTGCTCACGGTGCTCGCCGAGGAGGAGCCGTCGGCGCTGTGCCGGGCCGTGCACCGCTGGGCGCACGACGAGCGGGCCGCCCGGCACCCGGCCGCCGTGACGCTCGCGCTGCGGGCCGCCCCGCATCTGCGCACGGCCGCCGACCGGGGGCTGCTGTGCCGCGCCGCCGCCGCCGTGCTCGCCCACCCCGCCGACCACGCCCTGCACGGCGGTGCCCACGCCCTGCTGGCCGGCGACCCGGGCACCCGCGAACGGCATCTGGCCGAGGCACTGCGGCACTTCGCCGACGGGGACCCGCTCGTTCCCCCGACCGCCCTGCTCCCCGCCCTGGCCAGCCACCCGGAGCCGGTCCTGGACGCCTTCCGGACCCGGCTGCGCGGCCCGCACCGGGAGGCGGCCGACTGCCTGCGCCGCCTGCTCGCCGACGTCACCACCCCGGCCCTCGCCCGCGCCGCCGCGACCCTGCTGCGGGAGGCGGTGCGCCCGCACCCGGAGACCGCCGGACGCGTCGCCACCGCCGTCGACCGCCGCCTGGAACACGGCCCGGCCGCCCGTCCGGTCCTGTTCCCCCTGGTCACCGGCTTGCTCCGGGACGGCCCCGAACCACTGCGGGCCGCCCTCGCCACCGTCCTCGCCGCTTCCGACGGCCGAGCCGCCCACTCGCCGCGCGCCGAACTCCTGGACTTCCTGCTCGCCCGCGAGCAGGAGCCCTCGGTGCTGGTCGCCGTCCTGCACGCGGCGGCCTCGGAGACCGGTCCGGCGGACGACGTCCGCGCCCTCGTCCACCGCACCGGGCTGCTCCTCGGCCGCACACCCGAGGGCGCCACCCGCTTCGACCGCGCCCTGGTCGACCTCGGCCGGCACGTCCCCGGGTTCGCCACCCGGATGACCCGCTGGCTCGCCGGCACCCCGGACGAGTGGGCCGCCGTGGTGGGCCCCAGCACCCGCCGCACCCTGGAGAACCTCGGGGGCGCGAGGGTACCGGCCTGACACCGCCCCGAGCTGCCGTCGCCAACGTGCGCCCGGTCACAGCGCACCTACCGATGCGGGCCCCGGGCACCCGGCATGGCACCCTTAGACCTGCACAATCGTCAAGGTAGACACGGACACGGGTTCGAGGAGCGGTCACAGTGCAGCGCTGGCGTGGCTTGGAGGACATCCCCGAGGACTGGGGGCGCAGCGTCGTCACCATCGGTTCCTACGACGGTGTCCACCGAGGCCACCAGCTGATCGTCAGGCACGCCGTCGACCGCGCCCGCGAACTGGGCGTCCCGGCCGTCGTCGTGACCTTCGACCCGCACCCCAGCGAGGTCGTGCGCCCCGGCAGCCACCCGCCGCTGCTCGCCCCGCACCACCGCCGCTGCGAGCTGATGGCGGAGCTGGGTGTCGACGCGGTGCTGATCCTCCCCTTCACCAGCGAGTTCTCCAAGCTGTCGCCCGCCGACTTCGTGGTGAAGGTCCTGGTGGACAAGCTGCACGCCAAGGCGGTCGTGGAGGGCCCGAACTTCCGCTTCGGCCACAAGGCGGCCGGCAACGTCGAGTTCCTCGCCGAGCAGGGCAAGGTCTACGACTTCGAGGTCGAGGTCATCGACCTGTACGTGTCCGGCGCGGCCGGCGGCGGCCTGCCGTTCTCCTCGACCCTGACCCGGCGTCTGGTCGCCGAGGGCGATGTCGGGGGCGCCCGCGAGATCCTGGGCCGCCCGCACCGGGTGGAGGGGGTCGTCGTGCGCGGTGCCCAGCGCGGCCGCGAGCTCGGCTTCCCCACGGCGAACGTCGAGACGCTGCCGCACACCGCCGTCCCCGCCGACGGCGTCTACGCCGGGTATCTGCACGCGCAGGGCGAGATCATGCCGGCCGCGATCTCGGTGGGCACGAACCCGCAGTTCGACGGCACCGAGCGCACGGTGGAGGCGTACGCCATCGACCGGGTCGGCCTCGATCTGTACGGCCTGCACGTCGCCGTCGACTTCCTCGCCTATGTCCGCGGCCAGGCGAAGTTCGACTCGCTGGAGGCACTGCTGGAGCAGATGGCGGCGGACGTGAAGCGATGCAAGGAGATCGTGGCGGCGGAGGGTCAGCCGCCGCAGGCCTAGCCGCCGGAGGGTCAGCCGCAGAGGGCTTCGCCGGGACAGCGAAGGGCGGCCGGTGCGTCGAGCACCGGCCGCCCTTTCGTCGTGCCGCTACGGCTGCTGCGGGGGCCGGCCCTGAGGGTAGGGCCGGCCGGGCTGCCCTGGGTACGGCTGGCCCGGCTGCGGGGGGTAGGGCTGCTGCCCCGGCTGCTGTTGCTGGGGCGGGTAGGCCTGGGGCTGGGCCTGGGGGGCCTGAGGCGGGTAGGGCTGGCCGGGCTGGCCGGTGTACGGCTGCCCCGGGCCCTGCGGGTACTGCTGTCCCGGAGCCTGCGGATACGGCTGTCCGGGTGCCTGCGGGTACTGCTGCTCCGGGCTCTGCGGGTACTGCTGTCCGGGTGCCTGCGGATGGGGCTGACCCTGGCCCGGCATCGGCGGGGCGGCCACCGGCGGCGGGTTGCCGTCGCTGGTCCACAGCCCGTGCGCCTGCTGGTGCCGCACGAAGTCCTCGGCGATCATCGCGGCGAGGTTGAAGTACGCCTCGCGGGTCCGCGGCCGCATCATGTCGAGGTCCACCTCGGCACCGGCGGCCAGATGCTCGTCGAAGGGCACGACCACGACCCCGCGGGTGCGGGTCTCGAAGTGCGCCACGATGTCCTCGACCTTGATCATCTTGCCGGTCTCGCGGACCCCGGAGATCACGGTCAGCGAGCGGGACACCAGGTCGGAGTACCCGTGCGCGGCCAGCCAGTCCAGCGTCGTACTGGCGCTGGAGGCACCGTCCACGGACGGCGTGGAGATGATGATCAGCTGGTCGGCGAGGTCGAGCACCCCGCGCATGGCGCTGTACAGCAGACCGGTGCCGGAGTCGGTGAGGATGACCGGGTACTGGCGGCCGAGCACGTCGATCGCGCGCCGGTAGTCCTCGTCGTTGAACGTCGTCGAGACGGCCGGGTCCACGTCGTTGGCGATGATCTCCAGACCGGAGGGCGCCTGCGAGGTGAACCGGCGGATGTCCATGTACGAGTTCAGGTACGGGATCGCCTGGACCAGGTCGCGGATGGTGGCCCCGGTCTCCCGGCGCACCCGTCGGCCGAGGGTGCCGGCGTCCGGGTTGGCGTCGATGGCGAGGATCTTGTCCTGTCGCTCGGTGGCGAGGGTGGCGCCCAGCGCGGTGGTCGTGGTGGTCTTGCCCACGCCGCCCTTGAGGCTGATGACCGCGATCCGGTAGCAGGACAGTACCGGTGTACGGATCAGCTCCAACTTCCGCTGCCGCTCGGCCTCTTCCTTCTTGCCGCCCAGCTTGAACCGGGACCCGGCCGCCGCGGGCCGCCCGCTCTTCGCCTTCTGCCGACGGTTGTTCAGCAGCCGGTCCGAGGACAGCTCCACTGCCGCGGTGTAACCCAGCGGCGCGGCACCGGGGTTGGTGGGCTGCCGCTGATCGTGCTGGATCGCCTGCGGCCAGGCGGCTCCGGCGCGGGGGTCGGCGGGGGGCTGCGCGGCGTCGGGCTGGGGCTGCGACTGTCCGCCCTGCTGGGGGAAGCCGTAACCGCCCTGCTGCGGGGGGCTGTCGGGCTGCGGGAAGCCGTAACCACCGGCCTGGTTCGGCTGCGGCACGGCCTGGGGGCCCGGCTGGGCCGGACCCGGCTGGGCGGGCGGGGTGGGCATGCCGGGGTGGTGCGGCTGCGGGGGCTGAACGGGCTGGTGCGGCTGGTTCCAGACCGCGGGCGCGGGCTGCGGCGCCTGCGGCTGGAACGGCGGCTGCTGCGGCTGCGCCGGTCCGGGCTGCGCCGGTCCGGGCTGCGCCGGTCCGGGCTGCGCCGGTCCGGGCTGCGCCGGTCCGGGCTGGTGGGGCGCGGGCTGCTGCGGCAGGGGCTGCTGCGGTCCCGTCTGCTGCGGTCCCGCCTGCGGCGGCATGGGCTGCTGCACGGGCCACTGGGCCGCCGGGGCCGGGGCGGCGGGCTGGTACGACGGCGGCAGCGGGGGCATACCGCTCTGCGGCGCGGGCGGCGGCGTCCAGGCGGCCGGGAAGTCCTGCGGCGTCGGGGGAGCGGGCTGGACGGCGGCGTCCTGGGGGGACGCGCCCTGCGCGGCGGCGTCCTGCGGGGCGGCGTAGCCCGGGGCCGTGTCCCGGGGGCCCTCGGGGGCGGTGTCCGGCCGGGCGGCGTCCGCCGGCGCGGGGGCGGCGCCCACGGCCTTCGAGACGCCGTCGCCGGTCACCACGCCGTCGGCGCCCGCGGCGGTGGCCCCGTCTCCGTCCGTGCCCGCGCTCTCGGGCAGCGCGCCGGACTCGTCCTCCCCGGCCTCCCGCTCCCCACTCGCACCGGACCCGGCGGCGGAGGCACCGTCCTCGGAACCCTCGGCCTCCGCGACGGGCTCGTCCTCGCCCGGTTCCTCCGCCTCGGACTCGGCGGCCGCCTTCTGCATGGCCGCGGCCTGCTCGGCGATCTCGGCCATCTCGCGCTTCAGGGCGACGGCGGAGAACCGCATGGTCGCCCCGCTCTCCAGATCCCCGTTGCCGGTCTCCGGCTCGACGGCCGGCGGCGCGACGGGCGCGGCCTCGGGCTGGGCGGGCCGGCTCTGCGGCTGCTGGAGCTCGAACCCGTCCGGAAGCCTGGGCATCGGAACGGACTCACCGAACGACTGCGGGGGCTGCACCGGCGCCTGGGGCGGCACGGGCGGCGGCGGCATCGGCGGAGCGAACGGCGGCCCCTGCGGCGGCCCACCGACGGGCGGGGCGGCGACGGGCGGGGGTGCGACGGGCTGGGCACCCACCGGCGGCGCGCCGACGGGCTGGGCCCCGACCGGCGGCGGCATCATCCCGGCATCCGGACCCGGCGCCCCCGCACCACCCGACGAGGAGAACGGCGGCGGCGCGGCCGCACCTGAGGACCCACCGGCTCCCGAGGGCACACCGGCCCACGAGGCCGGAGCCCCGTCGGTGCCGCCCTGCGCGTCCGTCACGCCCTCCGCGCCGCCGATCGAACCGCCGGAGCCGGGCGCGTTCTGCGTGTACCAGGCCGGGGGAGCGTAGTCGATGGTGAACTCGCCGGTGGTCTCGACGGCCTCCGCGTCGGGCTGGTCATCGCCGGGTGTGGCCCAGCCCCCGCGCATCCCGTCCCGATCGCTGCTCACAGTTCCTCCTGGTGTGGTCGAGCACCCTCATGCCGTGGCGGGGCGACCATGTCGTGTCGTTCGAGTCGTCCGTAGTGGTCAGGGGCAGTCCGATCCACGGGTCCTGCCGGCACGCCCGCTCCCAGCCTAATCACCACGAGCCGCCCCCCGGCAGGCCCGCCCGCCTGTCGGCCCGCGCGCACCAGGTCGGAAGCCATGACGAAGCGCGTTGCCCGTCAACCGAGTTGTCGCACGAAACCCGGAGCAACCGGAAGAGAGGTGACGAACGGGAAAGAGAGAGAAAGCGAACAAACGTAACAGGCGGGGGCGATTCAGTCCATGCGTCGCGGTGTGCCCAGCAATCCGGTCTCGGCGTCGGTCGGTTGGGTCAGCACATATTGCCGGTCCCGGTCGGTACACCACAGGGTGACGCCGTCCGGCAGCGCCGGCAGCGACTCCACCTCGGTGCGCGTGAGCCCCATAGTGCGGCCGAGTTCGGCCGCCTCGTCCGGCGAGACCCGCTGGATGCCCGTGAGCCGGGCCTGGCGCAGCAGCCGGGGCGCGACCGGGCTGAGATACGGCAGCAGGGTCAGCACCGACTGCCAGGGCCCGGCCACCACCCGGCCGCGCGGGGGCCGCATACCGCAGTCCCGCACCACCACGACCGGCGTACCGGCCGAGGCGCCCTGCGGGGGCACCCGCCCGACGTCGTACACCGACAGTCCGTTCTGCCCGCCGCCCATGGCGTGCACCATCTGCATCCAGGCCTGCGGCCGGCCGGTCTCCACGGCCACGCGGGCGCCGGTGGCGGCCGAACGCAGCGCCAGTACCTGCGCGGTCCACAGCCCGCCGATCAGCACGACGTCGTACGGGGTTGGCCGGTTGATGCCCAGTACGGCGGGCTGGCCCTCGGCGTCCAGACCGGCCACCACGCCGTCGTCCCCGATGGGCAGCGCGAGCGTGTCCAGCAGACGGGCGGGCAGCGCGTGCCGGCCGTGCCGGGGGCCCAGGAGCCCGAGGCCGTGCCGCAGCCGCTCGCCGAGGCCGCGCGGCCCGGAGTCGTCCGCGGGCCGGCGGACCTCGGGGGAAGTCGTGGGAATCGTCGTCACCGAGCACCTCCGAGGGGCAGCGTGGCCAGCATGCCGGGCAGTTGCTCACGGTCGAGGCGGGCCAGGCCGGCGCCGGCCTGCCGGGCCGCCGCCTCCAACGCCCGCCGCGCCGCCACGAGTTCGTCGTCGCCGCGCCCGGTCACCCGCAGGTGCCCGCACAGCGACACCTCCTGCCGGTCGCCGCGCGCGAGGGTGAGGCTGAAGGTGGTGGCGAGCGCCGGTATCGCCGTGACCCGCGCGACCAGTTGCGGCAGCGACTCGCCGCGCCCGCCGCCCAGTTGGGGCCAGCGCCGCACCCAGTAGGTGGTGTGCCGCCGGTTGTCGCAACGCCAGCTGCGCCCGGACTCCTCCGTGCGCCGCTCCCGCGTCTCGCTGCGCCCCGCCTCCGCGGTGACCAGCGGATTGGCGCAGGCCGAGGTGGCGAGCGCGGCGATCAGCTCCTCCTCGTCGAGCACCCGCGCGCGGAAGCCCGCGCCGGTCAGCCGGCTCGCCAGATGGTCCGCGCTGCGCACGACGCACTTCTGCGCCCCGAGCAGCCCGCCGCCACGCGCGGCCACCGCCTCCGCGCACGCCTCCGGGTCCAGCTTCAGCGCGATCCAGGTGATCCGCACGGCCGGGGCCCCGGTCTGCTCCTGCAACGGCAGGTAGTTGGCGACGGCCACCGACTGCTGCGGCAGGTGCAACGCGGGCGCCGGCTGCGTGTGCAGCACCACCTGCGCCGACTCCAGCCGTATCCCGTCCACCTCCAGCGCGTCCCGCACCAGCCCCAGCGGCAACGGCTGCCGGCCGCGCTCCGCCCGCAACGCCGTCGCGTCGGCCTCCACCTGGAGCACCGCCGTGACGAAGGTGCCGTCGCCGACGATGCCGACGGGGCGGCGGTCGCGGGGGTCGTAGGAGTAGGTGCGCAGCGCGGGCTCGCATTCCAGCGCGGGCACCAGCGAGGGTTCGGTGCCCGGCGGTATGGGGGTGCTCGCGGCGCGCCGCTGACGGGCCTTCAACTCCCGTGCGGTGGTCAGCCATTCGGGCAGCGAGCGGCCGCGGCGCCGGACGAACGCGAGGGCGAGCAGCAGCACGGCGACGACCGCGGCGGGCACCATGGCGACCGGGCCGACGGCCCAGCCGACGACGAGCACGGCCAGCGCGAGCTCCGGGAGCACGAGCCGTTGCATGCGGAACGAGCCGGACAGCGCCGGGCGGGCACCCGGACCCGCCGGATCCGGGAGCCGCTGCTCCCGGGGCGACGCCGGCCGGGCCCCCGCCGGTTGCGGACCGGGCGCCGAGGGGCCGGTTCCCCGTCCGTGCCCGCGCGTACGAGAACGCGTCCCGGAAGCCCTCAACTCATCCCCCCGTTTTCCTCACAACTCCCCGCCGTGCAGCCCCTGAGCGGAGCTCCAAGGGCCCCGGTACCCTACCCGCTCCACGGAACCGGTCGGACACCAGGCATAGTAGGGGCTCGGTCCGACAACGGTGTGCCGGAGACGGTGGTCTTCGACCGGTATCCGGACGGCCACACGGGGAGAATCAGGGGCAGATGGCATCTCGGCGGGATCAACTCAACGCCTACACCTTTGCGAAGCAGCGCATGCTCGCGGCGTTCGTCCAGCCCTCCTCCGACGGCTCGGAGGAAGCAGCCCCCAAGCCGTTGCGGGCGGTCCTGCCCGGCACCATCGTCGGAGTGGTCGTCATGGCCGTGTTCGGCGCCTGGGGGATGTTCCGCCCGACCGCCCCGCAGGGCTGGGACACCCCGGGGGAGAAGGTGATCATCGCCAGCAAGTCGACCACCCGGTACGTCGTCCTGAAGACGGACGGCAAGACCCAGCTGCACCCGGTGCTCAACATGGCGTCCGCGAAGCTCCTCCTCGCCGACGGCAAGGGCGACGTGGTCACCGTCGACGAGTCGATCCTGGACAACGGCAAGATCCCGCACGGCGTCACCATCGGCATCCCGTACGCCCCCGACCGCCTCCCCTCCAGTCAGGAGGCCGGCGGCGACAAGCGCTGGGCCGTCTGCGAGCGCCCGAGCGCGGGCGGCAGGGCCATCCAGAAAGCCGCGTTCGTGCTCGCCGCCCGTGACCGCAAGAAGACCGAGGGAGCCCGCCAGAAACTCGGCGGCGGAGACATCATGTACGTCGCAGCCCCGGACGGGCAGCGCTACATCGTGGACGCCCACGGCACCGCGTACGAGGTCGACAAGAACGACGAGTTGCTGCTGCGCACCCTCGTCGGCGCCGGCCGGCAGCCCGAACGGGTCTCCCGGGACTGGCTGGACACCCTGCACACCGGCGACCCGATCGGGTTCCCCCGGATCGAGGGGAACCCGGGCGCGCCCGCCGGTGTCCAGGGCAGCCTCCCGGCCGCCGCGAACAAGGTCGGCATGGTCCTGCGGGCCCCCGACGGCGACCGCCGGCAGTTCTACGTGGTCGAACAGGGCAAGGTCCTGCCCGTCTCCGACTTCACCGCCAAGCTGCTCCTCAACAGCAAGGACCTCGTCGGTCTCAACCAGGCGAGCAAGGCCCTCGACGTCAGCGCGGGCGCCTTCGTGCCGGGCCCGACCGCGTTCGCGGCCGACCGCAAGTGGCCGGCCCTCGTCCCGAAGGTCGTCAACGACGCGGGAACCGCGAACGGCAGCCGCGGCACGGTCTGCAACGTCCTCGACCACGTCGACTCCGGCAACGGTGACACGACCCTCAACACCTGGGCGGGCACGGACTTCCCGGCCGAACTGCCCACCGGATCGTCAAGCGCGTACGTGACTCCGGGCTCGGGCCAGCTCTACCGCCAGTTCCAGGGCACGGACACCAAGGCCGGCGGCGTCTTCCTCGTCACCGACACGGGCCTGCGCTACGCGATGCAGTCCAACGCCGACAGCGGCTCCAAGGGCACCGAGTACGGCATGACGGACAAGCAGCGCAAGGAGCTGCAGCAGGAGGCCCAACTGGCCCAGACCCGGCTCGGATACGCCGGTCTGGACCCCGCCCCGATCCCGGTCGCCTGGTCCATGTTCCTGCCGACCGGCCCCCGCCTGTCGACCACCGCGGCGAGCCAGCCGCAGGGTTCGTAGGAGAAGTCACGTGTCGTACCCGCGTCCGCTCCGTACCGCGGCGATCGCGGCCGCCGCACTGTGCACCGCCACAGTCGCCCTGGCCCCGCCCGCCGCCGCCGACTCCTTCGCCGACCAGTGCAACTTCCCGAACAAGGTGTATCCCGGGCGCCCCTGGGCCCTGCAGCGCGTGCTGCTGGACGAGCTGTGGAGCCAGTCCAAGGGCAAGGGCGTGCGCGTCGCGGTCATCGACACCGGCGTGGACACCAAGAACCCCCAGCTCGCCCACGCGGTGGACGCGTCGAGCGGGGCCAACTTCCTGCCGGCGAAGAACGGCAAGGGCCAGAAGATCGACCGCGGCAAGGCGAACGGCACGACGGACACCGTCGGCCACGGCACCCGCGTGGCCGGCATCATCGCCGCACGGCCCATGCCGGGAACGGGGTTCGTCGGCCTCGCACCCGAGGCGACCATCATCCCCGTCAAGCAGAACGACGCGGAGGGCGACGGCACCGCGGCCACCCTCGCCCAGGCGATCGAGCACGCGATCAAGGAGAAGGCCCAGGTCATCAACATCTCCCAGGACACCGCGAACGCGATCCAGCCGGCCGGCGGCCTGCGCAGCGCGATCGACGACGCGCTGGCGCACGAGATCGTGGTGGTCGCCTCCGCGGGCAACGACGGCCTGGACGGCAACGTCAAGTTCACGTACCCGGCGTCCTACCCGGGCGTCCTGGCGGTCGCCGCGTCGGACCGCAACAACGAGCGCGCGTCCTTCTCCCAGTCGGGTGACTTCGTGGGCGTCGCCGCCCCCGGCGTCGACATGATCTCCACCGTGCCCAAGGGCGGCCACTGTTCGGACAACGGCACGAGCTTCTCGGCCCCGTACGTCGCCGGTGTCGCCGCGCTCATCAAGGCGAAGCACCCTCATTGGACGGCACGCGAGATCGTCGCCCAGATCGAGCAGACCGCGGAACGCTCGGTCGCCGGGCACGACATGCTGGTCGGCTGGGGCGTCGTCGACCCCGTCCGCGCCCTGACCGACGACGAGCACCCCATCGAGAAGCCCGACGCGCACGACGGTCTCAGCCGCGCCGAGGCCCCGACCCCGGCCCGCCTGGTGCTCGGCGAGACGGCCGACGAACGCAACGCCCGCCTGGCGACGTACGTCGCCGTCGGAGCGGCCGTGCTGGTGGCCGCCCTCGCGGGCGCGGCGGTGGCTGTACGCGACGCGCGCAGGAGGGCGACGGGCGGCGGCGTGAAAGATGCGTGAAGGTCGCGGGGCTGCAGCAGACTTGTCACACAAGTCAGTTGGGGCTGTCAGTGGCGTTGACTAGAGTGATTGCATTGCGAAGACCAACGTCCGGGGAGTGCTGCCGCCCCGGGCAGGGGACGGAAACGGGGGTGGCGCAGCGTGCGGCCTGACGACGGCACGGGCGGGTTGAAGGTTGGTCTGGAGGCCCTGAAGACCTTCAAGACACGTGTGGACTCGGTGCTCAAGACTTTCGAGGGTTCGCCCGGTTCGGCGAAGAAGGTGGCGATGCATACGATCACCGCCGACTCGTTCTGCGGCAACGGCGGTTTTCCCGAGGCCGCGGGACTGCACAGTCAGTACTCGCGCGTCCACGGCCGCCTCATGACCCTCTCTCAGTCGCTGACGCTGCAGATCGAGGCGATGCAGATCGCGGTGCACGGGGCGGATATCGGGTTCGCGAATCTGGACGACGAGCAGCGGCGCCGGTTCCATGAGATCCGCACGCAGATCAACGAGCAGTTCGGCGATGTGCGCAAGGACCAGAAGCGCACCGACGACAAGCAGGCCGACGGGGACTTCTAATGGGTGACCACAACAAGCAGCCGGATCTGCACCAGTTCGATCGCTGGGCGGCCGACCAGCAGTTCAAGCAGGAGAAGTCGGCGATGGACGGGCGCCAGTGCGCCGCGCCGAGCCTGAACAAGCAGGGCGGCGGCTGCCAGGTCAGCGACTTCGAGAGCCACCAGTTGAACGACATGATCGACATGGTGAAGGCCGCGAACCCCGAGCATCTGGAGAACGCCGCCAACGGCCTCTGGGACGCGCGGGACGCCATCTGGGGTGCCGCCGACGAACTCCTGGAGCACATCGGCCGGGTCGACTGGCAAGGCGAGGCGGCAACCGCGTTCCACAGCTGGGCCGGCGACCTCGTCAACCACTCGTACGAGCTCGGCTTCTACGCGGACAACGTGGCGACCCAGGTCTCCGCGGCCAGCATGGGCCTCGCCTCGGTGAGCAGTTCCATGCCGCCCCGCGACAACCGGCCCAAGATCCTGCTGCCGGCCGAGCAGGCCAAGTTGGACCCGGGTGGCATCCAGGCCCAGGCCGTCGAGAACCATCGCCAAGAAGCGATCACCCAGATGAACCGGCTGGCGTCGTACTACGCGGTCTCGGAGGGGAACCTGCGGGGGCTGGAGGAGCCCAAGTTCGGGAAGATGCCGGACATGGGGGTGCCCGCGGCATCTCCTGGGTGGAAAGGTGACGACAAGGTCGGCGGAGGTCAGACGTCATTCCCGCACGCACCTGTGGCAGGCGCGCCGGTCGGTCACTTTGTTGCCGCTCCGGTCGGGCACAGTGCGGTAGGGGACGACTCCGGGACGAAGCTGCACCATGTGGTCCTGCCACCGGAACAGCACAGGCAGGTGGACCCGTCCCAGCACGTCGGCACCAACATCGACAGCGTCAACACCCTTCCCCCGGACACGGTGAAGCCGACGGTGCCGGTCGCGCCGACGACCGCGCCCGGTCCTGGTAGCAGTGGTGGAGGGCCGATCGCTCCCTTCCCTCCCGGCCCCATGGTTCCGACCATGGGCATGCCCGTGCCACGCGGTGGAGCAGGCGGCGTCCGGGGCCGGGTCGGGCCGCCACGGATGTCCGTACCCGCCGTTGAGGAGCCGGAAGTCGGAACCGGCACGGGGCGTGGCCCCATCGGTGGGGTACGGCAGTCTGTCGTACCCGGTCAGGCGGGCGCGCGCGGGCCTGCGTCACCGATGGGCAGGACCCCCATGGGGCAGTCCCCCATGGGCAAGGCTCCGGTGGGCCGGGGCCCGGTCGGTCGCAGCATCGTCGGCGGAACGCCTCGGACCGGTGGCGTGCCCGGCGAGCGCATCGGTGAATCGGGCCCGACCGGGGCGGCACGCACCGGCGGTGTCATCGGTGGTCGGCCGACCACGCCTTCCGCGAAGGGCGTCAACGGCCCGCGGATGCCGCGCGGCAATGTCATCGGTGGCGAGCCCGCCGCTCGTGACCCGCACGCCGTGGAGCGACCCGGTCAGCGCGGAGTGATCCGTGGGGCCGAGCCGGAGGGCGCCGAGGCGCAGGCCTCGCGTAGGCCCGTGACTCCCGGCGGGGCGGTCGGGACGCCCAACAGCAAGGCACCGACGGCCAGGAACGGCGCTCGCGCCGCCGACGAGCACGTGCAGGGGCGTTCGCCATCCCGACGCTCCACACGGGACCGCGACGACAAGAAGTCGCGCCGGCGGCAGGCGCCGGTGACCGAGTAACGAGATGAAGCGAGGACGTACGAGAGGCATGTTGTCAGCGAGCACGAGACGACTGACCGCCGCGTGTGCAGCGCTCGGCGCACTGATGGCTCTGCCGGTGGGCCTGGCCCCCAGCGCGGCTGCCGCGGACGTCCAGTCGCAGCAGTGGTACCTGTCGGCGATGAAGGCCGACGAGATGTGGAAGACGAGCACGGGCAAGGGGGTCAAAGTCGCCGTCGTCGACTCGGGCGTCAATCCCTCGACTTCGTCCCTCCGAGGTCAAGTGCTGGCAGACGAAGTACCGAAGTCCCTTTCCTATGGGGCCACGAAGGACTCGGCCGGCCACGGCACGACGATGGCGGAAATCATCGCGGGTACTGGTCAAGGCGGGGGGCTGAAGGGCCTTGCACCGGGCGCCAAGATTGTGCCCTACCGCATCGCGGGCAAGGAGTTGAGCCTGTCCGAGCAGAACAAGGCGCCTGACGTCGCGAAGGTGATCAGGGCCATCGCTGACAGTGACGTCAAGATCATCAACATGTCCTTCGGTGACGACATCCCGTATGAAGATGAAGAAGCCGCGATCAAGTACGCCGCTTCAAAAGGCAAGCTGATGTTCGCGGCCTCGGGAAACGGTGCACAGGCGAAGAACAAAGTCGAATACCCGGTTTCATTTCCTTATGTCGTCGGCGTCGCTGCAGTGGACAAGGCCGGAACGGTGGGAAAGTTCTCGACCCACGGGTATTCCGTTGACCTCTCGGCTCCCGGTGTGGACGTGCCCGGCTGGTGTGATGCGACCTTCCAGTCCTATTGCGCGCACCAACAGGGCACCAGTGAAGCCACCGCCATCGCCTCCGCCTCCGCCGCCCTCATCTGGTCCGCCCACCCCGACTGGACCGCCAACCAGGTCCTCCGCTCGCTGATCGACACGGCAGGTCGAGAGTGGCCCAAGGACACCCCCAGCAATTACCTCGGCTACGGGATCATCCGCCCCCGCAAGGTGCTGGAGAACCCCCACTACGACCCGGGCTCGGCCACGGCCGATCCGCTCGCCACGGAGAACTGGCGCGGCAAGCCGGGCAGCTCGCCCTCCGCTTCCGCGTCCGGCTCGACCCCCTCGGCCCCCGCCAAGTCCACCCCCGGCGGTGCGACCTCCGCGGCCGACACAAGTTCGAAGCCGTCCGGCAACACCCTGACGTGGGTCGTCGTCGGCGCGGCCGCCGCGCTGGTGGTGATCGGTGGCGCGGCCTTCGCCGTGATCCGGTCGCGTCGACGTGCCTGACGGTTCACAGGAAAGACGTCACCACCCGGTGATGCGCAGTCAACAAGAGCACAGCTCTCACGAAGGGGAGTGCCGCAATGGCCGACGGCCGTAAGTTTGTAGATTCACATGCGCAAAAGCTTCAGACGAACGTCATCGACCGCTACGACTCGGTCAGGAAGTGCCTCGGCCGGCTCCAGGGCACGATCGACATGATCGAGACCCAGTGGACGGGGCACGGCTCCAACGCGTTCAAGGCGAAGCAGCACGAGATCAACGAGCACATGGCCGCCATCGGCCGCATGCTCGACGACTTCCTTGAGGGCATCAACCTGAACAAGCAGGACAAGACCAAGCTCGAGGACGAGCTCCACACGACGATCAACAAGATCGAGGTCGACGCCGGCGCGAGCACCTCCGCGCTGAACCTGTACTGACCGGGATCGACTCCCCGAGGAAGAGGAAGACATGAGCACTCCGCATTACGAAGATCTCTCCGTCAAGTACGGCGCCATGGACGCGCTCGCCACCGAGCTGGGCAACGTGGCCAAGCAGCTCGAGGACGACCTCAGCGCGCTGAAGAAGGGCGTCCTCGACGTGGCCGAGGGCTGGGGCGGCGAGGCGTACGAGGCGTTCCAGCGCAAGTCCGTGAAGTGGGACCAGCACGCCACCGGTATCCACCAGGCGCTGCTCTCCATCACCCACCGGGTGCACTCCGCCGGCGGCGACTACCGCGGCGGCGACCTCAAGGGCGCCAGCTACTTCGAGTAGACCGAACGCCGTGAGAGGGGCGAGGGGTGGGCACGCGCGGGAGGTGCCCACCCCTCGTCCTGTTACGCGCAGCCGGCCCTGCGGGCCAGCGCCGTGCGGAAGCTCCGGGCGAGGGCGTCGTTCTCGGAACCGGTCTGTACGAGGGTCTTCTTGCCGTCACAGTTCAGGGTCGTCGACGAGCGATCCGAGCCGGAGCCGTTCAGCCAGAGCAGGTACGGATCCTGGGTGACGGTGAAGTGCGCCTCCTCGTCTCCCGCGCGCAGCGCGCAGCTCCAGAGCCTGAAGTCACCGTCGGTCGCGTACTGCTGTGTGTACTTCGCCGGGACACTGAAGCCCGGCAGGCCGCACGCCTCTCCGGAGGCGGGCGCGTGGCCTTCGAGCAACCGCGGCGCGGCGGCGGTGGCCTTGAAGGCCGCGCTCGGACAGCCGAGTTGACGTGTGAGCCCCGTCGCGGCCGTCATCAGGACGTCGGCCATCCGCCTCTGCAGCGTGCTGTCGCGCCACGCCTTGTCCTGGTCGGCCAGGGTCTGTACCCGGACGTAGGCCGCGCCGCCGAAGTGGAGCCGGGCGGAGCACGACGCCGGCAGCAGTACCCCCGCCATGCTCCGGTTGACCCAGCCGGGCACGCCCGCGAGCGGTGCCCGGAAGGGCGACACTCCTGCCACGTCGTCCGCCAGGTGCCAGACGTCGTTGCTCGGTGAGCCGCCCACGGAAAGAGAGAACTGCAACTGCTTCATCACCCCGTGCGCGTCGAGACCCGCGCCCACCTGACAGGTGGCGAGCGTGCTCCCCTTGAGGTCCCCCTCGTCGGACGCGTACCGATGGAGGGGACGTGTGCCGAGCGCGGCGACGTCGGCACGCTTCAGCGTCCCCCAGCAGAAGGACTTCTGTTCCGCGGGCGAACCGCTGTCACCACCGCGCAGGACCGCGACGGTGAGTCCGGCCGCGGCCACCAGCACCGCCACGGTCACGGCCAGGACGATTCCTGTCCTCTTCCTCCGCTCCATCAGCCTGCGGACTTCCCCATGTAGCCGACGCCGTTCGTCAGGCCGTCGTGGTAGCGGGTCAGTCCGGCGCCCTGGAGGTTGTTCTCGAACTGGCCGGGGTCCTGGTCCATCAGATGCCACTGGCTCTGCGGCAGCTTTTCGTGCACGGCTTTCTCCAGCATCTTGTCCACCTGCTGGTGACCGGCGGAGAAGTGATCGGCGAGATGCTGCCGCGTCTCCTGGTCGACCTGGGAGTTGAGGTTGTTCTGGTACTCGGCGGTACCCACGTCGACCATGCGCTGGATCGTGTCTCCCGCCAGTGGAATGCCGGTGACCGGGGCGCCGATCACGTGGTAGTACATCATCTTGTTCCAGGCGTTGATGCTCTTCTTGTCCTCGCCCATCTGGTAGATGACGTCCGCGCGCACCGCGTCCATCTGGCCGAGCGCGGAGTTCGACTGGCCCACGAACGCCTGCAGCTTGTCGGCGCCGGGCGCGTTCTTGTCCACGAATGCCTGGCCGTCGTACTTGTCGAGTTCCTGAGCGACGTACGACGTCTCGGCGTCGTGCACCTGCGCGAAGGCGTGACCGTCCTCCGCCATCGCCCGCATGACGGGGACCAGATCCTTGTTCTGGATGGTCAGGCCGCTGTAGTCGGTGGGCGTGTCGCGCTCCTGGCCGAGGATCTCGTGGACGTCGCCGATGTAGTCGGAGAGCATGCCGCCCATCGAGTGGCGCAGTCCCGCGGGCATGCCGCCCACCGGATCGCCGGCGATGCCATGGCCGTACGCCGTCACGACGTCGGAGAAGATCGCCGCCTGTGCGGGGTCGTGACGGGCTGGTATCTCCGGCGTCCGGACACCGGGCCGGTGCCCGGTCGACGCCGCTTCGAGTGCGTCCCCGAAGCAGTGCCGCGCGGAGCTGTCGATCAGGTCCTGCGGCATCTTGTTCTCCACGCCGCCGCCCGGCCAGTTCCGGTCCTTGAGGAAGTAGTGGAGGTTGTCGTTCTGGTGCGGGTCGAAGTAGGACTCCGCTGCCCGGGGGTTGCGGCTCATGGCCTGCATCAGGCCCTTCACACGGTCCTCGTCACGAGCCGTCCTTGTAGCGGGGCAGTTCCTCGGGAAAGTTGCGGGGCTCCTTACAATTTGCCAGTTTATAGGCATGCTCAGTGAGTTGATAGGCGAAGTCGGTCAAGTCTTGGCGTCGCCCCGCACCGGTGGATCTGCTCTTCCCGGTCACACTGACATCCGCCACCAAGCCGTAGGTGTGTGGTACGCCGCTTTCCTTCAGGTTTTTCGGCACACAAGGGACGTAGACGGAAGCGGATCCGCTGTCGCCATCAACCTGTGCCAGTGCTTCGAGGTCGCCCTTCGAGGCCCTTACGACGCGCTTTCCTGCAAGGCGCCCGTAAAAATCTACCCATGCGGCTTCGGATGAATCTCGAAGATCCACTTCCCCCGAAAGGGTCGAGCCGCTACTGGTGGAAATACGGCAAGCGAACGAAAACCTACGCCCTGTACCTCCTTGATCGCTCCATTGATCTGCTGCCCGCGTGTGCGGCAGAGTTCGAATCGCAATGCCCCGATTCGCGGCGCCGTCGCACACCTTGCCCGGAAGTAGATACAACCCTTTCATGAAATACAGAAAAGTGGAGCCACCTATGATTGCCATGATGGTCAGGGTTATGAAAAGTGCTTTGGTGGTGTATTGCGGCACGCCTTTTCTTGAAGCCTCTTTATTCATATTGTTCCTTGGAGCGATTCAAGTAGTAATCACTGTCTTTCCAGCCATCGTTGACGGCCTGTCGTACGGTGTCTTTTATCCCGTCCTCCGGCAGGTTTACGTGGTGCCTAGCCAGGGCGTCGTCTACCGACCACTGCGTCTGTTGGCTGACCGAATCCCGCATCTTGAACAGGTCTTGGCTCGAGTGGTACAGCGCCGCATCCTTGGCCCCCTCGAGTTGCTGACCCGTGATCAGACGGTCGACGCCGGCTCCGGCGACGGCTCCGATCCCGCCTCCGATCAGCCCCCCCCATTGTTGCTCCGCCGAGATGTTCGGGGACCTTGATAAAGGTCAGGCCGACATTGACCCAGGATTTCGCGAAATCACCCTTCGCTTGCAAAGCGTCGTTGTATTCGTTCTCGCTGCTGATGGCGCCGTTGACCTCTGCATTTGCGGCGGAATGACCGACGATTCCCTCGATGATCCCTGCATTCCTGCTGATGTCGGCAAGGGCTTGTGCTTGGTCCCCATGGAACAATGAAGGATTCGAGAGGTGCGCTTCAAGGAGATTGCCTGTGTAGATGCTTTCCCCGAAGATGATCCCGGCCCTGCCTGAGGGATCTGCGGATGTCGCCGAAAGGAACCGGGTTACATCCGGAAGCTCAAGCCCTTTAGGGGTTTCACTGTGTGTAATGAAAATGGCGCCGGAATCAGGGCCTGCGAATGTCTGGCTGATCTCCGGCATATAAGCAGCCGCCATGTCTCCGAAGCTGCTGCCCAGCCCATGGGCTACCAGGTCTGCACCTGCGTCGGGCTGGGCCACCGCATGCATGATGTTGGCCATGATCTTGACCTGGGCCGCACTGTGTGATGGGGCCATGGAGGTGGTGTCGCCAGCGGCGATTCCGGTTACGGCACTCTCCAGGGCGTCCCCGAGGGATTCTCCCCGATCCGTGTGCCTGGTGGTACCCAGTATGTGGTCCAGATCCGACTTGGACTCGAAGGCATGCGTCGCGGCCTCAGGATTGTGAGAGAGGGCGTCGAAGAGCCCCTTCAGTGGGTCACGGCCGGTGCCGTTGCCAAAGACCATGTCGACGCTGTCGTAGCCTTTCACCCACAGCGCATTGGTGTTGGAGTCGCCTGCGCCAATGTCCTGTTTGAACAGCTTGGTTCGGTAGTCGTCCAGGAACTCGGTGTCGAACTCGCCCTGATGCATGAGACTGCTGAGCACCTGGGAGCCGAGTGCACCCACGGGACTGAAGTGCTGGGGCCCGGAATGAGAATGGAAGCTCGTATTCGTTTCCTTGAGAAGATTTTTTTTCCATGCTTGCATTTCATCCGAATCAGAGAAAGACGCCGTGGCCAGGGTCAGGCTCAGATTCCTCTGCAACGTCTCCATCTGCTTGAGTTCCGAACCTCTCGCACCGGCATGGGCGTTCACCATGTCCGTCCAGAACTGGAGAGTCCCCTTGCCGCCGAGCCCTTCGGCGAGCCGCTCCGAGAACAGAGAGTCGTCGTGGTACTTCTCCAGATAGCGGTTGAACTCCGCAATGTCGGCGAGGGACATTTTATCCGGATGCTTGGCCATCTTCGCCAGCTTGTCGGCGGCCTTCACCGCGTCGGCCGCAGTGTCGCGGTCTTCGTAGTGGACGTCTGAGAAACCGTATTTGGTCTGGTCGACGAGGAGTCTGAGGACCGTGGCGGCGCTGTTGTCGCTTTCGGTCGCCTTGTGAAGGATCCGCTGGACCTCGTCCCGCAGGTCGTCCACGTCCTTCTGGCTGGGCTCGGGAACGTCGACGCCTTTGGCGGAGCGATCGGGGTGGACGTTCATGGTGACGGTGAACGTGCCGCCACCCGTGTCCATCACGGTGAGGTTCTTCTTGCGGCCACGCGCGATGGCCTCGTCGAGCTGCGTTCGATAGTCAATCAGCTCGTCCCGGGTATCGGAGAGGATCTTAGTGATCGAGTCGGCCTGGGTATGCGCGTCAGCGAACTCGTCGGCTGTCTTGTCCACGAACTCGCGAGTTACTGTGGCATTGACACCAGCCCAGTCCGCCGCGTCTGCCTTGGCCTTGAGGTTGTTCTCGGCATCGTTCTTGAGTTCTGCGAGCTTCTTTGTCATCCATTCCCAGTCGGTGATTGCGTCACCGAGCTTCGAGAAGTTGCCGAAGCGGAGCGCGTCGAGATCCACCGCTGTTAGTCACCCTTCCGGTGGTCGAAGCCCTCGTCCAGGACGGAGATGCTGCTGAGAGTGCCGGCGATGTACGTGTCGTCGGCGGCGTGCTGGTTCTTCGTGAAACGCAGGTGGTTGGAGATGTGCGCGCAGGCATCCAGTAGGGTCTGCACCTGATCCACCCAATGCTCGGCGACGTGATCGAGTGCCGCACCGAGAGCGAAGCCTTCACTCTCGAGCCCACCTGCGGCTTTCATGGAAGAAATACGCGCATGGTCGCTGTACAGCCCGAAGTTCTCGAACAGTTCGTGCGCTGCTTTACCCACTGCGGCGAGATCCGTTTGGCTGACCTTCAGATCTCCCCAGGCGCCTTTGCCGTTGCCCCCGCCACCCCCTTCGGGCACCAGATGGTTGAGTTGCATGTGTGCCGACTGCTTCTTCAGAGCCTCGGTCTTCAGCTGTTCCCACTCATCCCGCGCCATGCTGGCCCCTTCCCCGTTTACCGGACCCCGGCCGGGACCCTCTGGGGCTCCGGCCGGATGAGTCAATCAGGTAAGCAGACGAATCGGTCACGTTCATCGACTCGCGCTTTAAAACTGTTCCTCCACCAACCCCGTCTGCACCAGCATCTTCCCCCGCCTGCGCGACACGAAGACCCCCCGGCCCGTCGGCATCGGACGCGCCCGGACGCCGCCGAGGATGTCGCCCTCGCTCGGGTCGCCGGCCAGTACCACGCCCTGCGCGCCCAGTTCCATCATCCGCTGCATGAACGCCTCGAACGACGCCCGGCCCGCGCCCGCCGTCGAGCACGCGATGATGAAGCGCACGCCGACGTCGCGGGCGAACGGCAGCAGGTCGGTGAGGCCGCTCAGCGGGTTCCCGCTGGAGGTCGACACCAGGTCGTAGTCGTCCACCACCACGTACACCGTCGGGCCCCGCCACCAGCTGCGCTCCCGCAGCTGCTGGGCCGTCACATCGGCCGTGGGCGTACGCCGCTTCATCAGGTCGGCGAGGGCCACCATGTGGTGGTCCATGGAGTTCGACATCGGGATGTACTCGGCCAGATGCGAGGCCGGGGTGACGTCCAGCAGCGAGCGCCGGTTGTCCACCACGAAGAACTTCGCCTCGTCGCCCGAGTAGCGCCGCGTCAGCTGCGTGATGAGCAGCCGCAGCAGGTTCGACTTGCCCGACTCGCTCTCGCCGAAGACCATGAAGAACGGGTCCGTCTCGAAGTCGACGAACACCGGCTCCAGGTCGTTCTCGTCGATGCCGAAGGCGATCCCCTGCCGGGGGAACCGGTCGCCCGCGGGCAGCTGCGCCACGGGGAGCTCCCGGGGCAGCATCCGCACCTGCGGCGCCCCCGGTGCCTGCCAGTGCCGGGAGACCTCGGCCGCCAGCGCCGCCGTCGCGTCCGCCAGGTCCGTGTCGGAGGTCAGGCCGTCGATGCGCGGCACCGCCGCCATGAAGTGCAGCTTCTGCGGCGACACACCGCGACCGGGCACACCCGCCGGCACGTTCGCCGCCACCTTGCGGTCGATCTCGGAGTCCATGGTGTCGCCGAGCCGCAGTTCGAGCCGGTTCATCAGGTGGTCCTTGAGGTTCGCGCGGACCTCCATCGAGCGCGACGCCGTCAGGACCAGGTGGATGCCGTAACCGAGGCCGCGGGAGGCGATCTCCAGGACGGCCGGCTCCAGACTGTCGTAGTCCGTGCGGAAGTTGCCCCAGCCGTCGATGATCAGGAAGACGTCGCCCCAGGGCTGGTCGGTGACCGAGATCTCGCTGCGCTCGCGCCGGGTGCGGAAGTCCTGGATCGAGGCGATGCCCGACGTCCGGAAGTACTCCTCACGACGCCGAAGCACCCCGTAGACCTCGGACACCGTACGCCGCACCCGCTCCGGGTCCAGCCGCGAGGCGATCCCGCCCACGTGCGGCAGACCGGAGACCGCCGCCATACCGCCGCCACCGAAGTCGAGGCCGTAGATCTGCACCTCGTGGGGCGTGTGCGTCAGCGCGAAGGAGCAGATCAGCGATCGCAGCAGCGTGGACTTGCCGGACTGCGGGCCGCCCAGCAGCTGCAGATGGCCCGCCGCACCCGAGAAGTCGAGCCACAGCGGCTCACGACGCTGCTCGTACGGCTTGTCGACCAGACCCACCGGGACGACGAGGCGTCCGGCACCCTCGTAACCGGGCTGCGTGAGCCCGCGCCCCTCGACGGCCGTGAGCCGGGGCAGCAGCCCGTCCAGCGAGGGCGGGCTGTCCAGCGGCGGCAGCCACACCCGGTGCGCCGCCGGACCCTGCGCCTCCAGCCGGCGCACGATCACGTCGAGCACCGTGTCCGCGAGGGCGTCGTCGACCTGGGACGCCGACTCGGTGCGCTGCTTCGGTACCGGCGCGTAGTGCACCGGCACCTCCGCGGCCGTGAACAGCACCGGGCGCCGGTCCACGGGCAGCGGCCCCCCGCCCGCGGCGTCCTGCCTGCCGCCGGAGCGGTACACCCCGGACACGTACGCCGCCTTGAAGCGCACCATCTCGTCGGTGCCGAACTTCAGGAATCCGGAACCGGGCACGTTCGGCAGCTCGTAGGCGTCCGGGACGCCGAGCGCCGCGCGGGACTCGGCCGCGGAGAAGGTGCGCAGACCGATCCGGTACGACAGATACGTCTCCAGGCCGCGCAGCCGGCCCTCCTCCAGGCGCTGCGAGGCCAGCAGCAGGTGCACGCCCAGCGAACGGCCGATGCGGCCGATCTGCACGAACATCTCGATGAAGTCCGGCTTGGCGGTGAGCAGTTCGGAGAACTCGTCGATCACCAGCACGAGCGAGGGGATCGGCTGGAGCGGGGCGCCGGCCGCGCGTGCCTTCTCGTAGTCGTGGATGTTGGCGTAGTTGCCCGCGTCGCGCAGCATCTCCTGGCGTCGGTTCAGCTCGCCGCGGATCGAGTCGCCCATGCGGTCGACCAGGGTGAGGTCGTCGGCCAGGTTGGTGATGACCGCCGCCACGTGCGGCATCTGCGCCATGCCGGCGAAGGTCGCACCGCCCTTGAAGTCGGCGAGGACGAAGTTCAGGGTCTCCGAGGAGTGGGTGACCGCGAGGCCGAGCACCAGGGTGCGCAGCAGCTCCGACTTGCCGGAACCGGTCGCTCCCACGCACAGGCCGTGCGGGCCCATGCCCTCCTGGGCGGCCTCCTTGAGGTCCAGCATCACGGGCCGGCCGTCCGGGCCGACACCGATCGGCACCCGCAGCCGTTCGGCGAGCCCCCGGGGCCGCCAGGTGCGCTGCGGGTCGACGGACGCGGCGTCGCCGAGGTTCAGCAGCTCGGTGAACTCCAGGTTGGCGAGCAGGGGTTCGTCGTCGTCACCGCCGGAGGCCAGCCGCAGCGGGGCGAGCTGGCGGGCGAGGGCCTCGGCCGACTCGTACGACAGGGCGTCCGGCGTGCCCTCGTAGATCTCGCCGTTCGCTGACTCCAGGCGGAGAAGGGCGGGCTGGGCGACGACCGCGAGGTCGCCGCGGACGGCGGTGAGCTCGCCGGGCACGACCTCGATCACCGTCACCCCCTGCAGCCCCTCCATGTTGGCCAGGACGGAGTCCTGCGGCAGGGACACCCCGTCGAGGACGACGACGACGTGGGGTTCGTCCAGGAGCGGCGCGCCACCCGGGTGGAACCGGGGGCGGCCGGCCAGACGGTCGGCCAGCAGGTCTTCCAGCTCGCGGGCGTCGGGGCCGATCAGCCGGCGCGTGCCCGCCCCGTCCACGGCGCCGGGCGCCTGGGCGTGCGGCAGCCACTTGGCCCATTCCCAGCGCGGGAGCGTCTCGCGGCCCGCCGCCACGGCGATGACCAGGTCCTCGGGGGAGTGCAGCGCGGCCAGCGAGCCGGTCAGGGCGCGGACGGTCGAGCGGGCGGACTCCGCGTCGCCGCTGACGCTGACGTGGTAAAAAGCGCGCAGGGACACGGCCATCGGCAGATCGTTCAGGGTGCCGTGGACGTCGAGGAAACGCTCCATGGCCCCGGCCGTCAGCGGCTCCAGCCGGCCGGCCGGGCCGGACTCGGGTGCGATCAGGGGCGTGGCCAGCTCCTGCGAGCCGAGCCCGATGCGCACCTGCGCGAAGTCCTCGTCGCCCGGCCTGCGCTCCCACACCCGGCTGCCCTCGGCGACCAGCGCCCACAACTGCTCGGGCGAGGGGTGCAGGTAGTACTGCGCGTCGCGCTGTGCCTTCGCGGTGTCCACGGCAGCGCCGCGGGTCTGCGACAGATAGCGCATGTAGTCGCGCCGCACATCGGCGAGTTGGCCCTGCGAACCACGCCGGAAACGGATGACCATGGCGATGGACATACCGACCGTCGACGCGATCATCACCATGCCCATGATCTTCATGAACGGCTGCCCGTTCGTGAAGAAGAAGACCACCGAACCACCCATGCCGAGCGTCGGCAGCAACTGCATGAGGACGCTTTCCTGCGGCCCCCGCGGCAATTCCGGAGGAGGCTGGAGAACGACCTCCCCCGTGGGCACTTCGGACGGCAGCGCCCGCGGCGGGCGCTTCACGACGATGTGACTCACTGCTCCCCAATTCCTTTGCCGGGCCCCACGAATGAGGTCCGTCCCCCGTGAACGGACGGACGCAGGCCGCCGCGTGATCCTACTGACTCCATGAGTCACCGGTGCGGGGTAGGGTGCCGGGTGTTCGCTCGAGCACACGCGAACAAACCCCGTGAACCGGGGTATTCCGTGCGAGGCGTCGCCGCATACCACCCCCGGTGGAGCCGGCCGGCGCCCGCTGCGCCGATTCCCGGGAATTCCATCCGGTGACAGGCGCAGGATTTTCACATCACGGGCGCAGGACCATTACTGAGGGGGAGTACGAGGTGAGCACGACGACCACGGGAACAGCGGTGCCCGGCACGGGATCGGGGTCGGGGCTCGGTTTCTGCCGGGTCACGATCGTCGCACCCGACAGCCGGATCGACGTGGCGCTGCCCGACGACATCCCGGTCGCCGACATCTACCCGGAGGTCCTCCGGCTCTCCCGGCAGGACCCCGCCGAGGGCGCGCCGGTCGGCTACCACCTCGTGCGCCGGGACGGCGCTGTCCTCGACAGCGCGCGCTCCTTCTCCGCGCAGCGGATCCTCGACGGTGAACTGCTCACCCTGCGGCCCTTCTCCGAGTCGCTGCCGCCGGCCGTCTTCGACGACGTGTCCGAGGCGGTCGCCTCCTCGGTCACCCGGCACCGCACCTTGTGGAGCGACGACCTCACCCGCGCCGCGGGCCTCGTCGGCGCGGGCGTCCTGGCCGCCCTGCTCGCCTTCGTCACCTGGCAGGCCGACCCCCGGCACGACATGCACAGCCTGCCCGGCGTCCTCGCCGGCGTCGCCGGATCGCTCCTGGTCGTCTTCGCCGCCGTCCGCGGCCGGGTCTACGACGACCGGGGCGCGGCCATCGCCCTGGGCCTCGGCGCCCTGCCCAACGCCGGCGTGGCCGGCTCCGGCCTCCTCGCCCTCGCGCACGGCCAGGGCATCGGCAAGCTCCAGTTCCTGCTCGCCTGCGCCGCCGTCCTGATCGCCTCGGTCGTCCTGACCCTGTGCACGCCCGGCGGGGACGCCCCCTTCGTCGCCTTCGTCCTGGCCTCCGGGCTCGGTCTGATCACCGTGTTCACGGCGATCCTCGTGCACTGGACGCCCACGGACGTCGCCGCCCTGTGCGCGCCCCTCGCGGTCGGCGGTCTGGCCTTCCTGCCGGGCCTGTCCATGCGCTTCGCCCGGCTGCCCATCGGCTTCGAACCGCCGAACTCCGCCCAGAGCAGCGCCTACGGCACGGAGACCGTCGTACAGGAGCCGGTCGACATGAAGCGGATCGAGGCCCAGGCCCGGCGCGGCCACGAGATCCTCGTCGGGCTCGTCGGCGGCTGCGCGCTGACCGCCCTCGCCTCCTGCGCGGTGCTCGGCTTCTCCGACGACATCTGGGCCCAGCTGCTCGCCCTCGCCACGGCCGTGGCCCTGCTGATGCGCGCCCAGCTCTTCCGCTACACCGGACAGGTCGCCCCGCTCCTTGCGGCGGGCCTCGGCTCGCTCGTGCTGCTCGGCCTCGGGCTGGCGCTCGACCCGCCGCAGTCCGTCCTGCGCGCGGCGCTCACCGGCGACCGCTCCGGCCTCGACATCCGTGCCGTCTGGCTCGCCGCGGCGATCGCGGGCGGCGCGGCCCTCGTGGCGGCCCTCGGACTCATCGTCCCGCGCCGGGGCCTGAGCCCCTTCTGGGGCCGGCTCCTGGAGATCGTCGAGGGCTTCGTCCTGCTCACCCTGGTTCCCCTCGCGCTCGCCGTGTTCGACGTGTACTCGGCGGCCCGCGCGATGACCAGCAAGTGACCCGGGCCTCGCGCCGGCGGTCCGCCCGCCCCTGGCGAGGCGGCGAAGAGGAGGAACGTCCGACATGAGCTTCGGCCCGCCCCCGTCCGTGTACACACAGTCCGCGCTGGCGGCCGACCGGTCCCGCGGCCGGCGCCGCCGACGCCTTCTGGGGGCGCTCGCCGCGGCCGTGGTGATCATGCTGTGCGTCGGCGGAGGCCTGTTCTGGTACCACTCGGCCGACGACGGAAACGGCCGCACCGACGCCAAGCAGGCCCGGCAGTCCCCGGACGACGTCCGCGACAACCGCCTGGCGGTGGAGAAGGCACCCGTCTCCCCGGAGGGCCAGACCGTCGTCGAACACGAGGAGAAGATCGCCAAGGGGGACACCCGGTACTCGCCGGGTGTCTGGGCCACGGGCAAGATCGTCGCGCGGGCCGTCGCCAACCGGATCACGGGCTACGAGATCGGCGACTCGCTGGACCCCGACAACACGGCCTGGACCCTGCGTCTCGACGGCTCCGTCTGCGCCGTCAGCCGTGATGTCACCGTCGACGGCCGGACCGCGGTCGTCGTCCAGCCGGCGCACGGCATCTGCGACCAGGTGCTCATGTTCGACGTCGCCACCGGCAAGCAGCTGTGGAAGCGGAAGATCCCGGCTGCCGATTTCGCCTATGTCACCAACACCGACATCGCACTGACCCGCGGTGTCGTGGCCATCGCCTGGGGCCAGGGCTCGGCGGCGTACGACATGGACAGCGGCAGGCGGCTGTGGAACACCACCCTCGCCACCTCCCAGTGCCACGACACGGGCTACGCCGGGGGCCCCGCGCTACTGGCCCTGGTCATCTGCAAGCAGGCCGACGAGAAGACCTACCGGGTGGAGAAACTCGAACCGCGCACGGGCAGGGTCCTGTGGCGGTACCCGGTCGGCAAAGGCGTCCAGGACGTCTACCTGCCGTCCTCCGACCCGCCCGTGATCGCCGTGGCGGCCGGGGACACCACCCCCACGGACCTGATCACCCTGGACCCCGGGAACGGCGGGCTCCGGGCCACCGTCTCGCTGAAGAAGTACGAGCCCTACTGCGACCCGGAGATCCTGGGCTACTTCGGTGTCGTCGACAAGTGCACCGGCATCGTGGTCGGCCGGGACCGGATCTTCCTCACCGGCAAGGACGCGAGCGACATCTCCAAGCCCGCGAACCACATCACGGCGTTCGACGTCAGGACGGGCAGGGCCGTCGCCACCTTCCAGGGCCGGCGATTCCAGTCGGTGCTTCCCGTCCGCATGAACGGTGACGACCTGATCCTCTACCGCGACTGTCTGGACGACGTGCAGTCCGCGGCCATGGTCGACTGGAACCCCCGCACCGGCAAGGAGACCCCGTACCTTCTCTTCCGTGTGCCGCAGGGCGACGTGGAACACGGCGGGAAGGTGGAGGACAACCCCGAGTTCTCCTTCATCCTGTACGCGGAGGGCCACGCGTTCTTCGTCCCTTACCAGCTGGAGTCCGACGACCCGCGCAAGGCAGGCTCCGTCATCTCGGTGTTCGGCGTCGGCACCGCCGGCCTCAAGCACTGACCCCGGCCTCAGGCACTGACCCCGGCCTCAGGCACTGGCCCCGGCCTCAGGCACTGACCCCGGCCCGGAAAGGACAGGCCCCCGCACGCGAAAGGGGCGGCACCCCCGGGCGCCGCCCTTTCCCCGACCGGTGCCGCGCCTACTGCACGTCCAGCCCGCCGTTGTGCGCCATGGGCTTGAGATCGAACTCCCCGTCCCGCGCGCCCAGCACGAACGCCCGCCACTCGGCCTCCGTGTAGCGCAGCACCGTGCCGGGGTCCAGGGAAGAGCGCATGGCCACGGCTCCCTCGGGGAGGTACGCGATCTCCACGCGCTCCTCGTGCTCCTCGGTGCCCGGGGCGCAGTGCCACTCGACGTCCGAGATGTCGAGCGCGTACAGCTCGTCGCGCTCGCGCTCCTTGCGTGCCTTGGTCTCGGCTTCCGTTTCCGCCATCTCGCGGCGACCCCTTCCCGACGTAACGTACGGTCCCGGTGACGTACGGTCCCGGCGCTCACCCTAGTGGCCGTACGCCGCCCCATCGAGTGGTTCGCCGACCGGGGCGAACGGGCCCGCGACCGCCTGGTACCCTGAGTGACGGCCGTTCGTGTACGCACCCCCGGAGCCCCGTGCCCTGGAGGCCGCGCGCAGCGGATCCCCGCCTTCCGAGTCAAGGAAGCTCCCCCGAGACGTAGACCGGGGGCACTCGGTGGCCTCAACAGACTATGAGGAGTACGCGTGTCGCTCGACGCCGCTACGAAGAAGCAGATCATCGGCGAGTTCGGTACCAAGGAGGGTGACACCGGCTCCCCCGAGGTCCAGGTCGCTCTGCTGTCCCGTCGGATCTCCGACCTGACCGAGCACCTCAAGGCCCACAAGCACGACCACCACAGCCGTCGTGGCCTGCTGATCCTGGTCGGTCAGCGCCGTCGCCTGCTGCAGTACCTGGCGAAGAAGGACATCCAGCGCTTCCGTGCGCTGGTCGACCGCCTCGGCATCCGCCGCGGTGCGGCCGGCGCCAAGTAAGGACGCCGTGAGGGGAGCGGTTCCCGGCAGGACTCGGGAGCCGCTCCCTTTGCTGTACGTGCGGAAACGTGCGCGGTGTCACTCACGCTTTGTAGTGTGGTAGCACAGCGCAGGAACGCAGAACGCAAGAACGCACCACACACATGAGGAGAAGCGCACCACGCCGCCGCCGGTCCTCGGTAGTGGCCCCCGGGGGGAAGCGAGCCCCGGGTGCTTCGATCGAAGACCGGCCCGCACCGCAGGCGCGCTTCTCCACCACCGTCCCCCTGCCACACGGGCAGGCCAGGGACAAAAGACGATAAGTAACGGAGAAAACGCTAGTGGAGAACGAGACCCACTACGCCGAGGCCGTCATCGACAATGGCGCCTTCGGTACCCGTACCATCCGCTTCGAGACGGGCCGCCTGGCCAAGCAGGCCGCCGGCTCCGCCGTGGCGTACCTGGACGACGACACCATGGTGCTGTCGGCCACCACCGCCTCCAAGAACCCCAAGGACCAGCTCGACTTCTTCCCCCTCACGGTGGACGTCGAGGAGCGGATGTACGCCGCCGGCAAGATCCCCGGCAGCTTCTTCCGCCGCGAGGGCCGGCCGAGCGAGGACGCGATCCTCACCTGCCGCCTGATCGACCGCCCGCTGCGCCCGTCCTTCAAGAAGGGCCTGCGCAACGAGATCCAGGTCGTCTGCACGGTCATGGCGCTCAACCCCGACCACCTGTACGACGTCGTCGCGATCAACGCCGCGTCCGCGTCCACCCAGCTGGCCGGTCTGCCCTTCTCCGGCCCGATCGGCGGCGTCCGCGTCGCGCTGATCCGCGGCCAGTGGGTCGCCTTCCCGACGCACACCGAGCTCGAGGACGCCGTCTTCGACATGGTGGTCGCGGGCCGCGTCCTGGAGGACGGCGACGTCGCGATCATGATGGTCGAGGCCGAGGCCACCGACAAGGCCATCAAGCTGGTCGAGGGCGGCACCGACGCGCCGACCGAGGAGATCGTCGCCGCCGGCCTCGACGCCGCGAAGCCGTTCATCAAGGTCCTGTGCCGCGCCCAGGCCGACCTCGCCGCCAAGGCCGCCAAGCCGACCGGCGAGTTCCCGATCTTCCTGGACTACCAGGACGACGTGCTGGAGGCCCTGACCGCCGCGGTCAAGCCCGAGCTCGCCCAGGCGCTCACCATCGCCGGCAAGCAGGAGCGCGAGGCCGAGCTGGACCGCGTCAAGGCTCTGGCCGCCGAGAAGCTCCTCCCGGAGTTCGAGGGCCGCGAGAAGGAGATCTCCGCCGCGTACCGCTCGCTGACCAAGGCCCTGGTCCGTGAGCGCGTCATCAAGGAGAAGAAGCGCATCGACGGCCGCGGCGTGACGGACATCCGTACGCTCGCCGCCGAGGTCGAGGCCATCCCGCGGGTGCACGGCTCCGCGCTGTTCGAGCGTGGCGAGACCCAGATCCTGGGCGTCACCACCCTCAACATGCTCCGCATGGAACAGCAGCTGGACACCCTCTCCCCGGTGACCCGCAAGCGCTACATGCACAACTACAACTTCCCGCCGTACTCCACCGGTGAGACCGGCCGCGTCGGCTCCCCGAAGCGCCGCGAGATCGGCCACGGCGCCCTCGCCGAGCGCGCCCTCGTGCCGGTGCTGCCGACGCGCGAGGAGTTCCCCTACGCGATCCGCCAGGTGTCCGAGGCCCTCGGCTCCAACGGTTCGACGTCCATGGGCTCGGTCTGCGCCTCCACCATGTCGCTGCTGAACGCCGGTGTGCCGCTCAAGGCCCCCGTCGCCGGTATCGCCATGGGCCTGATCTCCCAGGAGATCGACGGCGAGACGCACTACGTCACCCTCACCGACATCCTCGGTGCGGAGGACGCCTTCGGCGACATGGACTTCAAGGTCGCCGGCACCAAGGAGTTCGTGACCGCTCTCCAGCTCGACACCAAGCTGGACGGCATCCCGGCCTCCGTCCTGGCCGCGGCCCTCAAGCAGGCCCGCGACGCCCGTCTCCACATCCTCGACGTGATGATGGAGGCCATCGACCGGCCCGACGAGATGAGCCCGCACGCCCCGCGGATCATCACCGTCAAGATCCCCGTCGACAAGATCGGTGAGGTCATCGGCCCCAAGGGCAAGATGATCAACCAGATCCAGGAGGACACGGGCGCCGAGATCACCATCGAGGACGACGGCACCATCTACATCGGTGCCGCCGACGGTCCCTCGGCGGAGGCCGCCCGCGCCACGATCAACGGCATCGCCAACCCGACGATGCCCGAGGTCGGCGAGCGCTACCTGGGTACGGTCGTCAAGACCACCACCTTCGGTGCGTTCGTCTCCCTGCTGCCCGGCAAGGACGGTCTGCTGCACATCTCGCAGATCCGCAAGCTGGCCGGCGGCAAGCGCGTGGAGAACGTCGAGGACGTCCTCGGTGTGGGCCAGAAGGTCCAGGTCGAGATCGCCGAGATCGACTCGCGCGGCAAGCTCTCCCTCATCCCGGTGATCGAGGGCGAGGACGGCGACGAGGCGAAGGACGACGCCGAGAAGTGACGTCCCGTGGCTCGAAGGTGACGGCCCGCCCCTCCTCGGAGGCGCGGGCCGTCGCCCGTACCCAAACGCTCATCAAGGGCACCGGCGGCATCGGTACCGTCCGCAAGACCACCCTTCCCGGGGGCCTGCGCGTCGTCACCGAGACCCTGCCCTCCGTCCGCTCCGCGACCTTCGGCATCTGGGCGCACGTCGGCTCCCGTGACGAGACCCCGTCCCTGAACGGCGCCACGCACTACCTGGAGCATCTGCTCTTCAAGGGCACCGGGCGCCGCTCCGCGCTGGACATCTCCGCCGCGATCGACGCCGTCGGCGGCGAGATGAACGCGTTCACGGCCAAGGAGTACACGTGCTACTACGCACGCGTGCTCGACACCGACCTGCCGCTGGCCATCGACGTCGTCTGCGACATGCTGACCGGCTCGCTCATCGTCGAGGAGGACGTCGACGTCGAACGCGGCGCGATCCTCGAAGAGATCGCGATGACCGAGGACGATCCCGGCGACTGCGTGCACGACCTGTTCGCGCACACCATGTTCGGCGACAACGCCCTCGGCCGCCCCGTCCTCGGCACCGTCGACACCGTCAACGCCCTGACCGCCGACCGCATCCGCCGCTTCTACAAGAAGCACTACGACCCGACCCACCTCGTGGTCGCCTGCGCCGGCAACGTCGACCACAACAAGGTCGTACGACAGGTCCGCGCGGCCTTCGAGAAGGCGGGCGCCCTGAAGGACCCGGCCGCACAGCCCATCGCGCCGCGCGCCGGCAGCCGTACGATCCGCACCTTCGGCAAGGTCGAACTGCTCGGCCGCAAGACCGAGCAGGCCCACGTCGTCCTCGGCATGCCGGGCCTCGCCCGCACCGACGAGCGGCGCTGGGCCATGGGCGTACTCAACACCGCCCTCGGCGGCGGCATGTCCTCGCGGCTCTTCCAGGAGGTCCGCGAGAAGCGCGGCCTGGCCTACAGCGTGTACTCGTACACCTCCGGCTTCGCCGACTGCGGTCTGTTCGGCGTCTACGCCGGCTGCCGTCCCAGCCAGGTGCACGACGTGCTGCGGATCTGCCGCGACGAACTCGACCAGGTGGCCGCCGACGGGCTGACCGACGACGAGATCGCCCGCGCCATCGGCCAGTTGCGCGGCTCCACCGTGCTCGGCCTGGAGGACACCGGCGCGCTGATGAACCGCATCGGCAAGAGCGAGCTGTGCTGGGGCGAGCAGATGTCCGTGGACGACATGCTGGCGAAGATAGCCGCGGTCACCCCGGACGAGGTCCGCTCGGTCGCCCGCGACATCCTGGGCAGGCGCCCGTCGCTGTCGGTCATCGGCCCGCTGAAGGACAAACAGGCCGCGCGACTGCACGACGCCGTCGCCTGACCCCCGCACCGCCGTCACCGGACGGCACGTCGACACGTCGGTAAGCCGACGAGGATCGGTAAGGAAGCGAAGATGAGCAAGCTGCGCGTGGCGGTCCTCGGGGCCAAGGGCCGGATCGGGTCCGAGGCCGTCAAGGCGGTCGAGGCCGCCGAGGACATGGAACTGGTGGCCGCCCTCGGCCGCGGCGACAAGCTGGAGACGCTGGCGGAGACCGGCGCCCAGGTCGTCGTCGAACTGACCACCCCCGCCTCGGTCATGGGCAACCTCGACTTCTGCGTGCGCCACGGCATCCACGCGGTCGTCGGGACGACCGGCTGGACCGAGGACCGCCTCGCGCAGCTGAGGAGCCGGCTCGACCAGTCCCCGGGGACCGGCGTGCTCATCGCCCCGAACTTCTCCATCGGGGCCGTGCTGACCATGAGGTTCGCGCAGCTGGCCGCGCCGTACTTCGAATCGGTCGAGGTGGTCGAGCTGCACCACCCCGACAAGGTCGACGCGCCGTCCGGTACGGCCACGCGCACGGCGCAGCTCATCGCCGAGGCCCGCCGCGCGGCCGGCACCGCGCCGGCCCCGGACGCCACGGTCACCGCGCTCGACGGTGCCCGCGGCGCCGACGTGGACGGCGTCCCCGTGCACGCCGTGCGGCTGCGCGGCCTCCTGGCCCACCAGGAGGTGCTGCTCGGCGCCGAGGGCGAGACCCTCACCATCCGCCACGACTCCCTGCACCACAGCAGCTTCATGCCGGGCATCCTGCTCGGCGCGCGCCGCGTGGTCACCACCCCCGGGCTGACCTTCGGCCTCGAACACTTCCTCGACCTGAGCTGAGAACAGTCCCTGCCATGCGCGCGAAGATCAATTACCTCGTCACGGCCGCCGTCCTGGTCTTCTACTTCGTCCTGGTCGGCAGCCGCGGCGTGCTGCTGATAGAGACCGGTACGGTCCTCACCGTGACCTTCGGGATCGCGGTGCTGATCCTGCCGGTCATCGGCCTGTGGTTCCTGTGGAAGAACACCCAGTTCGTCCGCCGGGCCAACCAGCTCGCCGCCGAACTCGACGCGGAGGGAGGCCTGCCCGTGGACGAGCTCAAGCGCACGGCGGGCGGCCGTATCGACCGCGACTCGGCCGACGAGGTCTTCGCCAGGCGGAAGGCCGAGACGGAGTCCTCCCCGAACGACTGGCGCTGCTGGTTCCGGCTGGCGGTCGCCTACCACGACGCCCGCGACACGCCTCGGGCGCGCAAAGCGATGCAACGGGCGATCGCCCTGCACGCGGGCCGTACTCCGATGGAGGCGTGACGGTCCCTGCCGTACGTCGCCGGCCGCGGGCACGCCCTGGCCGCTCGCGCGCTTCCCCGCGCTCCGGAAGCGGCGCTTCGCCCGCGCCGCGGGCGGTCATGCCGCCGGGTGCGGCACGGGTGGGCGCAGGGCGGCACCCCGCAGGCGCGGGCACGCGCCCCGGCCCCCGGCCGGCCACAGCACAGGGCGCCCGACCGGCACCGAGCCTCACGGGCGACGTTCCGCCGCCCACGCCTCCACCGTGTCCGCCGCCCGGTCGAACGCCGCCGGCCGGTTGAGGAAGTCCAGCGTGTGCGTCGTGAGCAGCGGCACCGAGTCCTGCGCCGGCCCCGCGGGGACGCGCACCAACGCCTGCCCCTGCACCGTCCTCGGCAGCCCCAGCCACCGCACCGGCTGCTGCACCGTCCGCACGGACCCCACTCGCGCCCAGGGCACCGTCCGCGTCATCAGCAACCTGACCTGCCGCACTCCCCGGGGACTCACCCACACGCCCATCCGCAGCAGCCGCAACGCCCCGGCGATCACCACCAGACCGAGGCCGAGCACGGCGACCGCGGACGACGACGAGCCGGTCAGGGCGATCAGCACCGCCGCGAACAGCACGAACGACGCCACCATCAGCACCAGCGCCGCCACCCCGACCCGCCAGGGACCGGGACGGTAGGGGCGCCGCCAGCGGTCCCGGTCGTCGTACGGCAGGGCGCTCTCGGAGGCCGCCTCGAAGGTACGGTCGGCCGTCAGGAAGGACAGGGGCACGGCGGTTCCTCACTCGGTCCTCGCGGGGGTTGTGCCCGGTGAGGCTATCCGCCCGCATGGCCGCTCACCAGCCCGGAGCCGCCGTAAGGGTCAGTGCCCCTGGGACGCCTGGGACTGCGGCACCGGCGGATCCGCGGGCGTGGACAGCGCCGGCATGCCGATGACCAGCGCGCCCACCAGCCCGGCCACGACGGTCAGACCCAGCAGCCAGCGCCCGGCTATCTCGCCGAAGGACCCCCGCGCGCGCGGCGGGGGAGCCACATTGCTGCGGAACGTGTCGCCTTCGGCGAGGAAGGCGAAGGGTACGGGCTCGCGGCGGCGGGACATCGCGGCTGCCACTCCTTTCCACGTTCGGGGCCGAACGTACGGGTCTCACCGGTACAGACGCTCGAGTGCGGCAAAAGGTGCCCATGTCCGAAAAAATCGTCGGCATGTCTTGGGGTGAGGTGCCGCTCCGGCCCCCGGCGGGTGCCCCGTAAGGTGGGCGCGAACCACCGAAGTGATGGGAAGGACCCCAACCCCCGTGACCACCCCCGAGTCGCTCACGTTCCGCAGCGATGTCACCGTCGAGCTGGTCAAGTCCAGCGCTTCGGACGCCGACGTCCTCTTCGCCGCCCGCGTCTCCACCGCCGGCGAGCAGTCCCTGGACGAGCTGAAGAAGGACCCCGAGCGCTCCAAGGGCCTGATCAACTACCTGATGCGCGACCGGCACGGCAGCCCGTTCGAGCACAACTCGATGACCTTCTTCATCAGCGCCCCGATCTTCGTCTTCCGCGAGTTCATGCGGCACCGGGTCGGCTGGTCGTACAACGAGGAGTCCGGCCGCTACCGCGAGCTGGAACCCGTCTTCTACGTCCCGGGCACCGACCGCAAGCTCGTGCAGCAGGGCCGCCCCGGCAAGTACGTCTTCGTCGAGGGCACCCCGGAGCAGCACTCCGCGGTCAAGGGCGCACTGGAGGAGTCGTACGAGCAGTCGTACGCGGCCTACCAGCGGCTGCTCGCCGAGGGGGTCGCCCGTGAGGTCGCCCGCTCGGTGCTCCCCGTCGGCCTGTACTCCTCGATGTACGCCACCTGCAACGCCCGCTCCCTGATGCACTTCCTCGGCCTGCGCACCCAGCACGAGCTGGCCAAGGTGCCGTCCTTCCCGCAGCGGGAGATCGAGATGGTGGGCGAGAAGATGGAGGCGGAGTGGGCGAAGCTCATGCCGCTGACGTACGCCGCGTACAACGCGAACGGCCGCGTCGCACCGTAGCGAGCCCTGCACGGAGAGCCCCCGCGAGACGCCGTTCCGTCGCGCGGAACGGATGTACGGGTCAGCCTCCTGAAGTGTCCGTATTGCGGCATTTAGAGAAGTTCATCTAGCCTGATCAAACGGACCCGGCACTGCTTGAACCCCCGAGCAGGCAGTGCCGGGTTCCACCTTTGTCCTGACTTGCCCGGCCCCCCAAGGGCAGACCGCGCATGCCGCACCGAGTAGCGTGTTACCCATGGCTCCGACCTCGACTCCGCAGACCCCCTTCGGGCGGGTCCTCACCGCCATGGTCACGCCCTTCACGGCGGACGGCGCACTCGACCTCGACGGCGCGCAGCGGCTCGCCGCCCACCTGGTGGACGCAGGCAACGACGGCCTGATCATCAACGGCACCACCGGCGAGTCCCCCACCACCAGCGACGCGGAGAAATCGGACCTCGTACGAGCCGTACTGGAAGCGGTCGGCGACCGCGCCCACGTCGTGGCCGGGGTCGGCACCAACGACACCCACCACAGCATCGAGCTGGCCCGTGAGGCCGAGCGCATCGGCGTCCACGGCCTCCTGGTCGTCACGCCGTACTACAACAAGCCCCCGCAGGAGGGCCTGTACCGGCACTTCACGGCCATCGCCGACGCGACCGGCCTGCCGAACATGCTCTACGACATCCCCGGCCGCAGCGGCGTCCCGATCAACACCGAGACGCTCGTCCGGCTCGCGGAACACCCCCGCATCGTCGCCAACAAGGACGCCAAGGGCGACCTCGGCCGCGCCAGCTGGGCCATCGCCCAGTCCGGCCTCGCCTGGTACTCCGGCGACGACATGCTGAACCTACCGCTGCTGTCCGTGGGCGCGGTCGGCTTCGTCTCGGTCGTCGGCCACCTGGTCACCCCGGACCTGCGCGCCCTGGTCGACGCCTACATCTCCGGTGACGTCGTCAAGGCCACCGAGATCCACCAGAAGCTGCTCCCGGTCTACACCGGCATGTTCCGTACCCAGGGCGTCATGACCACCAAGGCCGCGCTCGACCTGCTGGGACTGCCCGGCGGTCCGCTGCGCTCGCCCATGGTCGAGTGCTCGCCCGAGGAGATCGCCCAGCTCAAGATCGATCTTGCCGCCGGCGGGGTACAGCTCTAGCAACAGACTTCAGCACCACCCGGACCCCCGCGGTCCAGGAGTTCCCGGAAGTTTCCGGGGCTTCACAACTGAAGACACCACAACCGAATACGCGGGCCACCGGTCCCGCATTCCACAACGACAACTGCTTCGCACGAACGTCATGCGCGCCACGTGCCGTACCGGTACGTGGCGCGTGTGGTTGAGGAGAGTCTTTTGAGTCATCCGCATCCTGAACTCGGCCCGCCCCCGCCGCTGCCCGAGGGCGGCCTACGGGTCACCCCGCTCGGCGGTCTCGGCGAGATCGGCCGGAACATGACGGTCTTCGAGTACGGCGGCCGTCTGCTGATCGTCGACTGCGGAGTGCTCTTCCCCGAGGAGGAGCAGCCCGGAATCGACCTGATCCTGCCCGACTTCTCGTCCATCCGGGACCGCCTCGACGACATCGAGGGCATCGTCCTCACCCATGGTCACGAGGACCACATCGGCGGCGTCCCCTTCCTGCTCCGCGAGAAGCCGGACATCCCGCTGATCGGCTCCAAGCTGACCCTCGCGCTGATCGAGGCCAAGCTCCAGGAGCACCGCATCCGGCCGTACACGCTGGAGGTGGCCGAGGGGAACCGCGAGCGCATCGGCCCCTTCGACTGCGAGTTCGTCGCCGTCAACCACTCCATCCCGGACGCCCTGGCCGTCGCCATCCGCACCCCCGCGGGCATGGTGGTGCACACCGGCGACTTCAAGATGGACCAGCTGCCGCTGGACAACCGGCTCACCGACCTGCACGCGTTCGCACGGCTCAGCGAGGAGGGCATCGACCTCCTGCTGTCCGACTCCACGAACGCCGAGGTCCCCGGGTTCACCGCGCACGAGCGGGACATCTCCAGCGTGCTGCGCCAGGTCTTCGCCGGCGCCCGCAAGCGGATCATCGTGGCGAGCTTCGCCAGCCACGTGCACCGCATCCAGCAGATCCTGGACGCCGCGCACGAGTACGGCCGCCGGGTCGCCTTCGTCGGCCGCTCCATGGTCCGCAACATGGGGATCGCCCGCGACCTCGGCTACCTGAAGGTTCCGCCGGGCCTGGTGGTCGACGTCAAGACGCTGGACGACCTGCCGGACCACGAGGTGGTCCTGGTCTGCACGGGTTCCCAGGGCGAGCCGATGGCGGCGCTGTCCCGGATGGCAAACCGCGACCACCAGATCCGCATCGTCGACGGTGACACGGTCATCCTGGCCTCGTCGCTGATCCCCGGTAACGAGAACGCCGTCTACCGCGTGATCAACGGCCTGACCCGCTGGGGCGCCAACGTCGTCCACAAGGGCAACGCCAAGGTGCACGTCTCCGGCCACGCCTCCGCCGGCGAGCTGCTGTACTTCTACAACATCTGCCGGCCGAAGAACCTGATGCCGGTGCACGGCGAATGGCGCCATCTGCGGGCCAACGCCGAGCTGGGCGCGCTCACGGGCGTCCCGCACGACCGGATCGTCATCGCCGAGGACGGCGTGGTGGTGGACCTGGTCGAGGGCAAGGCCAAGATCTCCGGCAAGGTCCAGGCCGGTTACGTGTACGTCGACGGGCTCTCCGTCGGTGACGTGGGCGAGCCCGCGCTCAAGGACCGCAAGATCCTCGGCGACGAGGGCATCATCTCGGTCTTCGTGGTCGTGGACTCCTCCACCGGCAAGATCACCGGCGGCCCGCACATCCAGGCCCGCGGCTCGGGCATCGAGGACGCGGCCTTCACCGAGGTCGTCCCGAAGATCAACGAGGTCCTGGAGCGGTCCGCCCAGGACGGCGTCGTGGAGCCCCACCAGCTCCAGCAGCTGATCCGCCGCACGCTCGGCAAGTGGGTCTCGGACAACTACCGCCGCAGGCCGATGATCCTGCCTGTGGTCGTGGAGGTCTGACGACCCGTCGGCTCGGACCGGGAGCGGGGCGCCTCGATTTGCATCGGGGCGCCCCGCTCCAGTACGTTTACGACCTCGCCCGGTTGGGAACCCCAGTACTTCACGTGCTGGTCAAGGTGCCCGGGACCGGGAGGGAAATCCGGCTCAGAACTTCTGATAAAGTCGGAATCGCCGGAAAGGGAAACGCGAGAGCGAGAACCTGGAAAGCACCGAGGAAATCGGATCGGAAAGATCTGATAGAGTCGGAAAC
>NZ_LBDA02000060.1 GCF_000980885.2 Streptomyces malaysiense
GACCGGCCACGCGAAGACAGAAGGAGTGGCGGGTTCGGTCTCAGAGTCCGCGTTGCCTTCTTCGCTCCCGTCGTTTTCCTGGTTTTCCTGGTCGACCGGGTTGGGCTGGGGTGGTGCTTCGAGGATGAGGTGGGCGTTGGTGCCGGAGATGCCGAAGGAGGAGACGCCGGCGCGGCGTGGCCGCTCGGTCTCGGGCCATTCGGTGGTCTCGGTGAGCAGGCTGACGGCCCCTGATTCCCAGTCGACGTGCGACGACGGCGCGTCGACATGGAGCGTCTTGGGGAGCCGGCCGTGGCGCAGCGCCATGACCATCTTGATGACGCCCGCGACGCCGGCGGCTGCCTGGGTGTGGCCGATGTTGGATTTCACCGATCCGAGCCACAGTGGGCGTTCGGCGGGACGGTCCTGGCCGTAGGTGGCCAGCAGGGCTTGGGCCTCGATGGGGTCGCCGAGGGTGGTGCCGGTGCCGTGGGCTTCCACCGCGTCGACGTCGGCGGGTGTGAGGCGGGCGTTGGCCAACGCGGCCCGGATGACCCGCTGTTGCGAGGGTCCGTTGGGGGCGGTGAGGCCGTTGCTGGCGCCGTCCTGGTTGACGGCCGAGCCGCGCAGCACGGCCAGGACCTGGTGGCCGTTGGCCTGGGCGTCGGAGAGTCGTTCGAGCAGGACGAGGCCGACGCCTTCGGAGAAGCCGGTGCCGTCCGCGCCTTCGGCGAACGCCTTGCACCGGCCGTCGGGCGAGAGTCCCCGCTGGCGGGAGAATTCGAGGAGCGCGCCGGGTGTCGCCATGACGGTGACGCCGCCGGCCAGCGCCATGGAGCACTCGCCGTTGCGCAGGGCCTGGGCTGCCAGGTGCATCGCCACCAACGACGACGAACACGCCGTGTCGATCGTGACCGCGGGACCCTCCAGGCCCAGCGTGTACGCGATACGCCCCGAGGCGACACTGGCCGCGCTGCCGCTGCTGAGGTATCCCTCCAGCTCGGTGGCGGCGCGGGGTAGTCGCGCTGCGTAGTCACCGCCGTACATGACGCCCGTGAAGACGCCGGTGTCGCTGCCGTGGAGGGTTTCGGGGGTGATGCCGGCCCGTTCCAGCAGTTCCCAACCCACTTCCAGCAGCAACCGCTGCTGCGGGTCGATGGCGAGCGCCTCGCGCGGCGAGATGCCGAAGAAGTCGGCGTCGAACTCGGCGGCCTCCTGGAGGAACCCGCCCTCGCGTGCGTAGACCTTTCCGAGCCGGTCGGGATCGGGATCGTACAGGGCATCGATGTCCCAACCGCGGTCGGTCGGGAAGGCGTGGATCGCGTCGCGTGCTTCGAGCAGCTGTCGCCAGAACGCCTCGGGAGAATCGGCGCCCGGATAGCGGCAGGCCATGGAGACGATGGCGATCGGTTCGCCGGGGCCGTGCGTCGATGAGGTGACGGCGGAGCTGCCGGCGCCGGGGGTGCCGCGCAGCGTTTCACCCAGGTGTCGTGCGAGAGCGGTGGGCGTGGGGTGGTCGAAGACGAGGGTCGCGGGCAGACGGAGCCCCGTCGCCGCGCTGAGCCGGTTGCGCAGTTCGACGGCCGTGAGGGAGTCGAATCCCAGCTCCTGGAAGGCGCGTGCGGGTTCCACGGCGTCCGGGCCGGAGTGGCTCAGCACGGTGGCGACGTGTGAGCGAGTGAGGTCGAGCAGCAACTCGTACTGCGCGTCCGGTGTCAGCCTCGCCAATCGACTGAGCAGACCCGCGTCGCCGTTACCGCGTTGCTGTCGTCGTACGTGAGCGGGAACCAGGTCCGTCAGGAGGCTCGGCAGGGTGCCCGAGACCGCCTGGCTGCGCAGCACCGGTCGGCTCAGCCGTACGGGTACGAGCGCGGGGCGGCCAACCGCCAGCGCGCTGTCGAGAAGGGCGAGAGCCTCCTCGGACGGCATCGGCATGATCCCGGTGCGGTTCATGCGTGCTACGTCGTTCTCACTGAGATGGCTGGTGAGACCGGTGGCCTGCGCCCAGTAACCCCAGGCCAAAGAGGTGGCGGGGAGGCCCTCGGCGCGACGGTGGAGAGCGAGAGCGTCAAGGAACGCGTTGGCTGCGGCATACCCGCCCTGACCGGCGGTTCCCAACGTGCCGGCGACGGAGGAGAAGAGGACGAACGCGTCCAGGCGCAAGTCCTTGGTCAGTTCGTGCAGGTGGAACGCAGCGTCGGCCTTGGGCGCCAGCGCGGTGTCGATGTGCTCGGGCGTGAGGGAACCGACCACCGCGTCACCGAGTGCGCCCGCAGTGTGGAAGACGGCGCACAGGGGGTGCTCGGCGGGTATCGAATCCAGGACGTCGGCCAGGGCCCGCGCGTCCGAGACGTCGCAGGTCGCGAAGGTGACATCGACGCCGTGGGCCGCGAGCTCAGCCTCCAGTTCGAGCGCACCGTCGGCCGTCCGCCCACTACGGCTCACCAGCATCAGGTGTCGTGCACCGTGGTGCTCGACCAGATGACGCGCGGTGAGTCCGCCGAGGACACCCGTGCCTCCCGTCACCAACACCGTTCCGTTGAACAGCGGTGCCCGGGTCTTGGTCGCATCGGCCTCCGCCTCGGGCAAGCGCTGGAGTCGCGGTACCCGCAGTTCACCGTTGCGCAGGGCGAGTTGCCCGTCACCGAGTCGGCTGGAGATGACCGAGTCCAGAAGGTGGTCGGAGGCCTCCGAGCCGTCCGTGTCGAGCAGGACGATGCGCTCGGGGTGTTCGGTCTGGGCGGACCTGACGAGCCCCCAGACGGCTGCCGGCGCCAGGTTCGTCTGCTCCGCGGCGTCGGTGGCGACGGCACCTTCGGTGACGAGGACGAGTCGGCTGTCGAGCAGCGCTCGGTCCGACAGGAACCGCTGTACGAGGGCGAGTGTGTCGTGCAGCAGGGAGTGGGTGGCCTCGACGGGCGGGATGGTGGTGACGCCGCCCAGGGAGGCGACGATCGTTCGCGGGGCGGGCTCGCCGGCTGCGACGGACTGACTCAGGACCGAGAGGTCGGCAAGTGCCTCCGTGCCGAGGTGGATTCTGTCCACCGCCGTACCCGCTTCGGCAGCGGCGGACGGTGTCGGAACGGCTCGCCAGCCCAGCTCGTGCAGCGCGCTGCTGGACTTCGTACGCCGCAGGTGGGAGGGGTTCACGGGGCGGACGGCCAGTGTTCCCACCGAGGCGATCGGCCGGTCCTCGGTGTCGGACAGATGGACGGTGAAGGTGTCGGCGCCGGTGGGCCGCAGCCGGACACGCAGCGAAGTCGGCGCCTGTTCGACGGCGTGCAGGGAGACGTCGTTCCAGGAGAACGGGAGCCGCACCTGGTCGTCCGTCCGGGCTCCGGTGGTGATGAGCGGGTGCAACGCAGCGTCGAGCAGGGCGGGATGTATGCCGAAGCCCTCGCTGTCGAGATCCGGCGGCAGGGTCACCTCGGCCTGGATCTCGTCATCCGACCGTGAGACGGCCGTCAGTCCCTGGAAGGCCGAGCCGTAGTGGTAACCGCGCTCGGCCGCACGACCGTAGAAGCCCGGGATGTCCGTGGAGGTACTACCGGAGACGAGCCACGGCCCGCAGACCTCGGGAGCAGGAGCGGCGTTCGCGCCCAGACTTCCGGTGGCGTGCCGGGTCCACTGACTGCCGTCGTCGGTCTCTGTCTCGGTGTCGGTGGTGGCGGGGCGG
>NZ_LBDA02000061.1 GCF_000980885.2 Streptomyces malaysiense
CGCGGGCCAGGGCGGCGAGTCCGGTCTGGAGTTCGTCGATGTCCTGACCCACGACCACCGCACGGTGCTCGTGGTGGGTTCGGGTGGTGGCCAACGAATGACCCACGTCGACCGGATCGAGCCCGGGACGGTCGACGACGTGGTCGAGCAACCGTGCCGCCTGAGCCGACAGCGCCTGCGCGGTCCTCGCCGAGAGGGGCCAGGCGATGACCGGGTTCACCACGGGCGCGGTGGAATCCGCCCCCGCTTCACCGGCTTCCCCTCCGACAGGTTCCGCCGGCGCTTCGAGGATGAGGTGGGCGTTGGTGCCGGAGATGCCGAAGGAGGAGACACCGGCTCGGCGCGGCCGGTCGGTCTCGGGCCATTCGGTGTTCTCCGTGAGCAGGCTGACGGCCCCCGACTCCCAGTCGACGTGGGGCGACGGCGCGTCGACGTGGAGCGTCCTGGGGAGCCGGCCGTGGCGCATCGCCATGACCATCTTGATGACGCCCGCGACACCGGCGGCCGCCTGCGTGTGCCCGATGTTGGACTTCACCGACCCCAGCCACAACGGACGTTCGGCGGGCCTGTCCTGCCCGTACGTGGCCAGCAGCGCCTGCGCCTCGATCGGGTCACCCAGGACCGTGCCCGTGCCGTGGGCTTCGACCGCGTCGACGTCGGCGGGCGTGAGACGAGCGTTGGCCAGGGCCGCGCGGATCACCCGCTGCTGCGAGGGACCGCTGGGTGCCGTCAGACCGTTGCTGGCACCGTCCTGGTTCACGGCGGAGCCACGCAGCACGGCCAGCACCGGGTGCCCCTCGCGCCGGGCGTCCGACAGCCGTTCCAGCAGCACCAGACCGGCTCCCTCGGAGAACCCGGTGCCGTCCGCCGTGGCGGCGAAGGACTTGCACCGCCCGTCTGCGGCCATCACACGCTGCCGGGAGAACTCCACGAAGGTCGCCGGCGTGGCCATGATGGCGACGCCGCCGGCGAGGGCCATGGTGCACTCGTCGTTGCGGATGGCCTGTGCGGCGAGGTGGATGGCGACCAGGGACGAGGAGCAGGCGGTGTCGATCGTGACGGCCGGCCCTTCCAGACCCAGGGTGTAGGCGATGCGGCCGGAGGCGACGCTGGTGGCCGTCCCGGTCAGCAGGTAACCCTGGAGGTCCTCCGGAACGGCGGTGGAGTCACCCCCGTAGTACTGGCCGCTGATGCCGGTGAAGACGCCGGTGCGGGTGCCCTTGAGGCTGGCGGGGGTGATGGCGGCGCGTTCCAGCGCTTCCCAGCTGGTCTCCAGGAGCAGGCGCTGCTGCGGGTCGGTGGCCAGTGCCTCACGGGGGGAGATGTTGAAGAAGTCCGGGTCGAACTCGTCCGCGTCGTGGACGAAGCCGCCCTGCACCGCATAGGTCTTCCCCGGCTGCTCGGGATCCGGATCGTAGATCGCCTCGGTGTCCCAGCCGCGCCCCTCCGGGAATTGGGAAATGGCGTCCTCCCCGTCGAGGAGCTGCCGCCAGAACTCCTCGGGGGTGTGCGCGCCGCCGGGGAACCGGCAGGCCATCGACACGATGGCGACAGGCTCGTCGAGGTGCGACCCGGCGGCGGCCGACACGGCCGCCGCCGCGTCGACCGACCCCGTCAGCTCCCCGCGGAGGTAGTCGGCCAGCGCGGCGATGGTCGGATGGTCGAAGACCAGGGTGGCGGGCAGGCGCAGACCACTGGCCGTCGTGAGGCGGTTGCGCAGTTCGACGGCGGTGAGGGAGTCGAAGCCCAGCTCCTGGAACGGACGCTCCGGATCGATGGCCTCCGGCTTCGAGTGCCCGAGCACGGTGGCGGCGTGGCCGCGGACCAGGTCCAGCAGCAGCTTGCGCTGCCGCTCCTCCGGAAGACCCACCAGTTGCCGGGCGACGGAGGCCGAAGCGGCCCCTCGGGACACGCGCCGCCCGGGAGCGGCGTTCACGACCTCGCTCAGCAGCGGCGGCAGCACGCCCGCGGCAGCCTGCTCCCGCAGCGCCGGCTTGTTGAGCTGCACCGGAATGAGCGTCGGTGCGCCGTCTGCCAGGGCCGCGTCCAGCAGCGCAAGCCCTGTGTCGGTGGGCAGGGGCACCACGCCCGCACGCTTCATCCGGGCGAGGTCGGTCTCGTCGAGGGTTGCGGTGAGGGTGCTGGT
>NZ_LBDA02000062.1 GCF_000980885.2 Streptomyces malaysiense
CCGCCACCCCCACCCCCACGCCGACCACGAGCACCGGTTCCGGCACCACCGCGTCCGCCGGGTTCGCCCCCTACGTGGACACCTCCCTCTACCCGGCCTTCGACCTGCTCGGCGCCGCCGACGTCACCGGGGTGAAGAACTTCAACCTGGCCTTCATCACCGACGGCGGCGGCTGCACCCCCAAGTGGGGCGGGGTCACCGATGTGACCAGCGACGCCGTGGCCGCGCAGATCGGCGCCCTGCGCGCCAAGGGCGGTGACGTCCGGGTCTCCTTCGGCGGCGCCTCCGGCTCCGAGCTGGCCACCACCTGCTCCTCCGCGGACGCGCTCGCGGCGGCGTACGGCAAGGCGATCGACGCGTTCAAGCTGACCAAGGTCGACTTCGACGTGGAGGGCGGCGCGCTGCCGAACACGGCCGCCAACACCCGCCGCGCCCAGGCCATCGCCAAGCTCCAGGCCCAGCACCCCGGCCTGGACGTCTCCTTCACCCTCCCGGTGATGCCCGAGGGCCTCACCCAGGACGGCGTCAACCTGCTGTCCAACGCCAAGGCCAACGGCGTGAAGACCGGCACGGTCAACATCATGGCGATGGACTACGGCTCCTCGTACAACGGCGACATGGGCGGGTACGCCGAGCAGGCGGCGACCGCCACCCAGGCCCAGGTCAAGAGCGTGCTCGGGCTCTCCGACGCGGCCGCCTGGAAGACCGTCGCCGTCACCCCGATGATCGGGGTCAACGACGTCTCCGCCGAGACCTTCACGGTCGCCGACGCCACCCGGCTCGCGGGCTTCGCCACGGCCAAGGGCCTGGGCGGGCTCTCCATGTGGTCGGCAGCCCGCGACCAGCAGTGCTCCGGCGGCCCCAAGCCCTACGCCGACCCGACCTGCAGCTCCATCGCCCAGGACAAGTGGGCGTTCTCGAAGGCGTTCGCCGCCTTCAAGTGATCCACGGGCACGGATGAGGGGCGCGGCGGAGAGACGCCGCGCCCCTCGCTCGCGCGGTCAGCTCACACCGCGTCGAGCGGCGGCAGCTCCCCCGTCCGCGCCGCCCGGCCGTACCAGTGGGCACTCGACTTCGGGGTGCGCTCCAGGGTCGCGTAGTCGACGTACACCGTGCCGAACCGCTTGCCGTAGCCGTACGCCCACTCGAAGTTGTCCATCAGGGACCACAGGTAGTAGCCGCGCACATCGGCCCCGTCGGCGATGGCGCGCCCGACCTCGGCGAGGTGGGCGCGCAGATAGGCGATGCGCTCGGGGTCGTGCACCCGGCCCTCGGCGTCCGGCTTGTCGTCGTAGGCCGCGCCGTTCTCAGTGATGTACAGGCGCAGCCCCGGGGCCTCGCGCGAGTAGCGCATGATCAGCTCGTGCAGGCCGCTCGGGTCGACGGTCCAGCCCATCTCGGTGCGCTCGCCCGGCGTCTGGTGGAACAGCACGTCGTCGGCGCCGGGCCAGGGGGAGTGCTCGCTGGCGCCGTGGCCGTCCGCGCGCGGGCCCGCGACCTTGCCGGGGGCGGCCGAGACCAGCGCAGGGGTGTAGTAGTTCAGGCCCAGCGCGTTCAGCGGTGCCCCGGCCGCGGCCAGGTCGCCGTCCCGCACGAAGGACCAGTCGGTGACCGAGGCGGTGTCCTCCAGCAGCGAGGCGGGGTACGCCCCGTGCAGCATCGGACCGTGGAAGACGCCGTTGGCCAGGTCGTCGATGCGCCGGACCGCCGCGAGGTCGGCCGGGTCCTGTGAGAGCGGCCGCACCACCGAGGAGTTGAGGCTGACCGCGATCTGGTTGCGGGCCGGCATCACCGAACGCAGCGCCGAGACGGCGAGGCCGTGGCCGAGGTTGAGGTGGTGCGCGGCGCGCAGCGAGGCCGCCGGATCGGTGCGGCCGGGGGCGTGCACCCCGGAGCCGTAGCCCAGGAAGGCGCTGCACCAGGGCTCGTTGAGGGTGATCCAGCGCTCCACCCGGTCGCCCAGGGCGTCCCCGACGAGCTCGGCGTACTCCGCGAACCGCAGCGCGGTCTCGCGCTCCGGCCAGCCGCCCGCGTCCTCCAGCTCCTGCGGCAGGTCCCAGTGGTAGAGGGTGACGGCGGGCTGGATGCCGTGTTCCAGCAGGTCGTCCACGAGCCGGCGGTAGAAGTCCAGGCCCACCTGGACCGCGGGGCCCCGCCCCGTCGGCTGCACCCGGGACCAGGAGACGGAGAACCGGTAGGCGTTCAGGCCGAGGCCGGCCATGAGCGCGACGTCCTCGCGGTAGCGGTGGTAGTGGTCGACGGCGATGTCACCGTGGTCCCCGCCCGCGGTCCTGCCCGGGGTATGGCTGAACGTGTCCCAGATCGAGGGGGTGCGGCCGCCCTCCCGCACCGCTCCCTCGATCTGGTACGCCGAGGTCGCACAGCCCCAGAGGAAGTCGGTCGGGAAGGTGACGGGGGTGAGGGGTTCAGGCATGGAAGCGCTCCCAGGTGAGTTGGAGGGACCGGAGGTGGAGTGCGGACCGTGCGGGGCGGACCGCGGGGCGGAGCCGGGCGCGGGCCGGAGGCGGCCGGAGAGGAGGGGCCGGGCGGCGGCACCCCGGCCCCGTGCGGGCGGCCGGGCTCAGCCCTTGATCGCGCCCTGCATGATCCCGCCCACGATCTGCTTGCCGAACAGCAGGAAGGCGACCAGCAGCGGCAGGGTGCCCAGCAGCGCGCCCGCCATGATCACCGACTGGTCCGGGACGTAGCCGGTGCCCAGTGAGTTCAGGGCCACCTGCACCGTCGGGTTCTGCTGGTTCAGGGCGATGATCGGCCACAGGAAGTCGTTCCAGGCGAACACGAAGGTCAGCAGGCCGAGCACCGCCATCGCGGGCCGCGCGGCCGGGAACACCACGTGCCAGACGATCCGCAGGCTGCTCGCCCCGTCCACCCGGGCCGCCTCGACCAGCTCCGAGGGCAGCGCCTGTACCAGGTACTGCCGCATGAAGAAGGTGCCGAACGCGGTCACCAGGCTCGGCAGGATGACCGTCTGGAGCTGGTTCGACCAGCCGAGGTCCGCCATCCACAGGTACAGCGGTACGACGGCGAGCTGCGGCGGGATCATCATGGTGCCGACGGTCAGCAGCAGCAGCAGCCCGGAGAAGCGGAACCGGAGCTTGGCGAAGGCGAACCCGGCCAGCGTCGCGAACAGCACCGTGCTGACCGTGATGGTGCCCGCCACCAGCACCGAGTTGACCATCGCGGTGCCGAGCCCGGCCTGGTTCCAGGCCGTCCGGAGGTTGCTGAACAGGTTGCCGCCGAACCACAGCGGCGGCGGGGTCTGCGCGAGCCGCCGGTCGGTGCGGGAGGCCGCGATCGCCGTCCACACCAGCGGGGCGAGCGAGACCAGCGCGAAGACGGTCAGGACGGTGTACGTCACCGGGCCGGCGTGCAGCTGCTTGCCTGCGCCCATCACCCGGCGCCGGGTGCGCGGGGTCCGCGCCTTCGGCGGCAGCGTCAGTTCACTGGTGGTCATTGGGACTTCCTCAGCCGTCGGGTGAGCAGCAGATTGACCGCGGCGATGATCAGCAGGATCAGGAACATCGACCAGGCGATCGCGGACGCCTTGCCGAGGTTGCCGACGATCCAGCCCTGGTCGTACATGTAGAGACCGAGCGTCTGGTACTGGTGCTCGGAGCCGCCCTTGGACCCGCTGACCCCGCCGAACAGCAGCGGCTCGCCGAAGAGCTGGGTCGCGCCGATGGTGGAGACCACGACCGTGAACAGGATCGTCGGGCGCAGCTGCGGGACGGTGACGTGGCGGAACTGCTGCCAGCGGCCCGCGCCGTCGATCGCCGCCGACTCGTACAGGTCGGCGGGTATGGCCTGCATGGCGGCGAGGTAGATCAGCGCGTTGTAGCCGGTCCACCGCCAGACCACGATGGACGACACCGCGAACTGCGAACCCCAGTCGGACTCGCGCCAGTTGACCGGCCCCACCCCGGCGAAGTGCAGCAGCCAGTTGACCATGCCGCCGTCCCACGAGTAGAGCAGCGTGAACACCAGGGTCGCCGCGGCCACCGAGGTGGCGTACGGGGTCAGCATCACCACGCGCCACACGGTCGAGCCGCGCAGCCGGTAGTTCAGCATGTGGGCGAGCCCGAGCGCGGCCAGCAGCTGTGGCACGGTCGAGATCACCCCGATGGTGAAGGTGTTCTTCAGCGCGTTCCAGAAGAAGTCCGAGGACAACAGGTTCTTGTAGTTGTCCAGGCCCGTCCAGGTCTGGTGGTCCAGCGAGGAAAGCTGCACATTGTGCAGTGAGTACCACGCCGTGTAGAGCAGCGGGACCAGGGTGAAGGCCCCGAAGAGGATGAAGAAGGGGGCGACGAACGCGTATGGCGACCCCTTCATGTCCCAGCGGTACAGCCTGCTGCGCCAGGAGTCGGCGGCCGCCCCGCCCGGACCGTGAGCGCCCCGGGCCGCGCCCGGCGGGTTGCCGGGCGCGGCCTCGGCGCTCGACGCGGAGTGCGCGAGAGCCTCTTCGGAGCCGGTCACTGGCCGAGCACGTCCTTGATCTCCTTGGACGCCGCGTCCCAGCCCTGGGCCGGCGTCTTGCCCTTCTGCTCGACCTGGAGGATGCCGACGTCCGTGATGGCGGTGGTCATCGGCTGGTCCTTGATGCCGAAGACCTGTGTCGGGATCGTCTTCGCCGAGTCGGAGAAGATCTGGGTGAGCGGCGCGTTCGAGAAGTAGGCGGTGGTGTCCGCGGCCGGCTTCAGGTTCGGGTAGGCCGACGGGGTGGACGGGAAGCTCGCCTGCTTGGAGAAGACCTTCTCCTGCTGGGCCGGCGCGGTCAGCCACTTGGCCAGCGCGATGGCCTCCTTGCGGTGCTTGCCCGCGGTCGGCACACCGATCCAGGAGCCGCCCCAGTTGGACGCGGTGGGCGCCGCCGCCACGTCCCAGTTGCCCTTGCCGGAGTCACCGGACTTCTGCTCGATGTAGCCGATCATCCAGGCCGGGCAGGCGACGGTGGCGAAGGAGGCGTTGGCGTAGCCCTGGTCCCAGGTCGGGTCGAACTGCTTGAGCTTCGCCGACATGTCGCTGGTGGCGACGGTCATCGCCACGTCCCAGGCCTTCTTCACGCCCTGCGACCTGTCCCAGATGACGTTCTCGTCCTTGTCGTAGTAGCGGTCCGCGCCGCCACCGAGGGCCGCGTTGTACACGGAGGCCGCCGAGTCCACGAACTTGGTGCCCTTGGGCGCCTTCTTCATGTACTGCTTGCCGACGTCGACGTACTTGGCCCAGTCGCCCTTCCACATCTGGGCGAGCTTGTCCCGGTCGGTGGGCAGGCCCGCCTTCTGGAGCAGGTCCTTGCGGTAGCAGATCGCCATGGGGCCGATGTCGGTCCCGAGCCCGATCAGCTTGCCGTCCTTGGTCGTGGCCTGGGCGTTCTTCCAGTCCAGCCACTGCGACTTGTCGACGTACTTGCTCATGTCGACGAACTTGTCGGCCTGGGTCTGCACGGCCTCGGTGATGTTGCCGATCTCGATGGCCTGAATGTCATCGGTGCCGGAGCCGGCCTGGAGGCGGGTGAGCACCTTCGGCCAGTAGACGTCGGTGCGGGTGGTGACGTTCTCCTTGATGTTGATGTCCGGGTGGAGCTTCATGTACTCGTCGTAGAGGCCGGCCTGCTTGTAGCCGAAGACGCCGTAGGTCCCGACGGTCAGCGTGATCCCGCCCTTGCCGTTGCCGCCGCCCGCGTCGTCCGAGGAGCCGTCCTTGGCGTCCTTGGCGCAGCCTGCCAACAAACTCGTGGTCAGCGCGGCGACGGCCGCCAGGGCCACCATCCGCCCGGACCGGCGGAAGTTCGTGCGCATTGCGTCCTCCTGTTGCCTGACGTGCCGACCCCCCGGCCGACTGCATGGAATCGGGCCCGTTCGTCACGCGCTGCGGCTCGGGCGGGGAACGTGCGGGTTGTGTAGGTGTCAGGTACTGTGGGAGCGCTCCCACAAGTGATGGCTTGAAGAGTCGTCGGTTCTCAGCGGGGTGTCAAGGGACCTGACACCGGGGCTCGGGTTCAGTTATCGGAGCGTTAACTGGCCCGGACGGGTGGGGCGTTCGGGGCGCCGGGGGCATACGGGGCCGATGGGGTCCCGGGCGGGACTGTTAGATTCCAGCCAACCGGAGGAAGCGAGGGAGGCGGAGCGCATGGCGAGCCACGGAGTGCGGGGCCGGAGCGGGGGCCGACCCACGCTGGAGGAGGTCGCCGCGCGTGCGGGGGTCGGCCGGGGCACGGTCTCGCGGGTGATCAACGGCTCGCCCCGGGTCAGCGACGCGACGCGGGCCGCGGTGGAGGCGGCCGTCGCCGAGCTGGGCTACGTCCCCAATACGGCGGCCCGCGCACTGGCCGCCAACCGCACCGACGCCATCGCGCTCGTCGTCCCCGAGCCGGAGACCCGGTTCTTCGCGGAGCCGTACTTCTCGGACATGCTGCGTGGAGTCGGCGCCGAACTGGCCGACACCGAGATGCAGTTGCTGCTGATCTTCGCGGGCAACGACCGCGAACGGCAGCGCCTCGCCGAGTACTTGGCGGCCCATCGGGTCGACGGCGTCCTCCTGGTCTCGGTCCACGCCGACGACCCGCTCCCCGAGCTGCTGTCCCAGCTGGAGATCCCGGCCGTGGTCAGCGGCCCGCGCTCGGCCACGGAGACGCTCACCTCGGTCGACTCGGACAACTACGGCGGGGCCCGCGCGGCCGTGGAGCACCTCCTCGCGCGCGGCCGCACCCGTATCGCCCACATCACCGGCCGGCTGGACGTCTACGGCGCCCGCCGCCGCGTCGACGGCTACCGGGACGCCCTGCGCGCCGCCGGTCACGAGGTGGACGAACTCCTCATCGAATCCGGCGACTTCACCGAGGATGGCGGCCGCAAGGCCATGACCGCCCTGCTGGCCCGGCGCCCCGGCCTGGACGCCGTCTTCGCCGGCTCCGACGTCACCGCCGCCGGTGCCCGCCAGGTCCTGCGCGAGTCCGGGCTGCGCATCCCCGAGGACGTCTCCCTCGTCGGTTACGACGACTCCGCCATCGCTCGCCACATGGACCCGCCGCTGACCAGCGTCCGCCAGCCCATCGACAACATGGGCCGCGCCATGATCGACCTGCTGCTGACGGAGATATCCGACAGGCGCCCCCCGGGGCTCGGGCGGGGGGAGCGGCGGCACGCGGTGCTGCCGACGGAGCTGGTGGTGCGGGCGTCCTCGTAGGGTGACGCCCGTCACGGCGGCGCCCGTCGAGCTCGGGGTGACCGCCGTGGCGCGGGCCGGGAGAGCGCGGGGGCGCCGGAACGCGAAACAGCCGGTGACCCGTCTTCCGACGAAGTCACCGGCTGTTCACACAGGGTGAGTGACGGGACTCGAACCCGCGGCATCCTGGACCACAACCAGGTGCTCTACCAGCTGAGCTACACCCACCATGACCGGCGCTTGGAAACTTGTCGTTTCCCCGACCGGCCGAGAAGAAGTCTACAGGGTCCGAGGGGGTGCTCGCGCACAGGTTTTCGCGCCGCCCCCCAGCGGACCCCGAACGGCCTCCGGACGGACCCGCCCCGGACAGCCCCCCCGGAGTGACTCCATCCCCGGACGGACCCGCCCGCGGGCCGGCCCCGGGCGGACCCGGGCCGGCCCCGGGCGGACCCGGGCCGGCCCGCGCCGTCGGCTACTCCGCCGCCGGCAGCACGTGCTTCGCCGCGATCGTCCGCGCCGTCTCCGAGTCCGGTCCCGGCTGCGGGACGAAGACGGCCTCGCGGTAGTAGCGCAGCTCGGCGATGGACTCGCGGATGTCGGCGAGCGCCCGGTGGTTGCCGTTCTTCTCCGGGCTGTTGAAGTACGCCCTCGGGTACCAGCGGCGGGCCAGCTCCTTGACCGAGGACACGTCCACGATCCGGTAGTGCAGCCAGTCCTCCAGCGTCGGCATGTCGCGCAGCAGGAAGCCGCGGTCGGTGCCGACCGAGTTGCCGCACAGGGGAGCCTTGCCCGGCTCCTTCACATGCTCCTTGATGTACGCGAGGACCTGCTCCTCGGCGTCCTGGAGCGTCGTACCGTTCGGGAGCTCGGCGAGCAGCCCGGACGCGGTGTGCATCTGACGCACCACCTCCGGCATCGTCTCCAGCGCCCGCTCCGGCGGGCGGATGACGATGTCCACCCCCTCGCCGAGTACGTTCAGCTCGGAGTCGGTGACGAGGGCGGCCACCTCGATGAGAGCGTCGTCGGACAGCGAGAGGCCGGTCATCTCGCAGTCGATCCACACCATGCGATCGTTCATGCGACCACCCTAAGGCGGGCCTCGCCTTTTGGATGCCCCGCGGCGGCCCGGAAGTCGGTGGACGGGCCGGGGCGGGCGGGACGAAGCGAGGGAGTACGGAGCCTGGACCCCGTACCCCCTCACCCGGCCTCGCGGCCCCGGTGCCGGCTCAGCTCCCGGAGCGCGGCCCCGGAAGCAGCGTCACCGCCCCGGCCGCCGCCGTGCGCCTGCTCTGCATCGGCACCCCGTTGTCCCGCTCGGCGTGCAGCACCGAGGGCATGGCGCCCAGCGGTCCCGGACCCGGCAGTCCCGCGGGCGGCAACGGCTGCCCGGCCGACGGCTGGAGCGCGGCCTCCGCCTCACCCGGCTTGTCGGCTCCGGGCCGCCGGGCCCGGTACGCGGCCCGGTACGCGGCGGGGGAGGAGCCGAGCTGGCGGCGGAAGTGCCCGCGCAGCGCGACCGGCGAGCGGAACCCGCACCGCCCGGCCACCTCGTCCACCGAGTAGTCCGACGTCTCCAGCAGCCGCTGCGCCTGGAGCACCCGCTGGGTGATCAGCCATTGCAGCGGCGCGCTCCCGGTGAGCGAACGGAACCTGCGGTCGAACGTACGACGGCTCATGTACGCGCGTGCCGCCAGCGTCTCCACGTCGAACTGCTCGTGGAGGTGCTCCAGCGCCCAGGCGACGACCTCGGCGAGCGGGTCGGCGCCGATCTCCTCGGGTAAAGACCGGTCGAGATAGCGCTCCTGACCGCCCGAGCGGCGCGGCGGAACCACCAGCCGGCGGGCCAGCGCGCCGGCCGCCTCGTTGCCGTGGTCCGTCCGCACGATGTGCAGACAGAGATCGATTCCGGCCGCCGTACCCGCGGAGGTCAGCACGTCGCCGTCGTCGACGAACAGCTCCCGCGGGTCGACGTGCACCGACGGATAGCGCTTGGCCAGCGTCGGCGCGTACATCCAGTGGGTGGTCGCCGGGCGGCCGTCGAGCAGTCCGGCGGCCGCGAGCACGAACGCCCCGGTGCACAGCCCTACGATGCGGGCGCCCTCTTCATGTGCCCGGCGCAGTGCGTCGAGCGCCTCCTCGGGCGGTGGCGCGGTGATCGAACGCCAGGCCGGTACGACGACCGTGCCGGCGCGGGCGATCGCCTCCAGCCCGTGCGGGGCGGTGAGTTCGAGACCGCCCGTGGTCCGCAGCGGACCTTCCTCGCCGCCGCACACCAGCAGTCGGTAGCGCGGCACCCCGGCGTCCTGGCGGTCGATGCCGAACACCGACAGCGGTATGGAACTCTCGAAGATGGGGCCGCCGCTGAACAGCAGCACCGCGACGATCTCCTTGCGGCGACGCCCGGACAGTTTCCGGACAGCGGCTTCCGGCGCGGCGGTGGAGTCGTGGCTCATACTGCTAAGCCCCCCTCGGTGGTCGCGGCTCCTCGGTTGTGTCGCTCCTGCACGTTTCCCCTCGGTCCTGCACGAGTCCCCCGCCGTAAAGACAGTCAAGATCGAATCTACTGGGTCCCGCGAAGGCGCGGTGACCAGTTCCAAATGCGGCACATTGTCGACATGACAACTTGGCGTGAAGCATTCGATCACGAAGCGTTGCACTCGTGGGGCGTGCAGGGAAGTGCGCCTCGGGGCAGTGGCCAAACCGCGTAGGGTGCGCAGCGCCCCGTGGACCCTTTCCGTGCAGGTGGAACGGGGGTTGGGGGGTGGTGGGGACCCCTCTTGGGCGATATCAAGAAGTTGGCTGAAAAGAAGCGTTCGGAGGCATGGAAACCGGTCAGTCGACCGGTGTCCGCTCCCGGGTGTGACGTCCACCTCTTTGCACGCCGCAACGCCCGCCGCCCCGGGCGCCGTTGCGGCCCTCGCCCCGGCCGCCGTCCCGCCCGGCCCCACGCCTCCCGGCGCGCCGTGATCCGCGCCCCCGGTTCCCGCCCGCACTCCGGCGTGCGCCGCGACGCGCCCCGCGCTCCGCGCGTCGCAGCAGAAGCCGGCACGCGCTCGTGACGGCGGCCAGGCCCAGCGCGGTGCCCGTGGCGCCGGCGAGCGAGGTGCCGTACCAGAGCAGGACCACCGGGACGAGGACGCACGTGAAGGCGGCCCAGCGGATCAGCTCGCCGGTGCTGTCCTGCGCGCCGGGCTCCTCGTGGCGGGACCGGGGTCCGGACATCTCGTACTCCCTGTGGCGAGCCGTGTCGGCCGGGTGGCGTCCGGTGGCGCCTGGTGGCTCCCCGTGGCGGTGGCTCACCCCCTTCAACGCCCGGCCGGCCGGTCGGTCACCGGCCGTGCGTCCGCGAACACTGTGCAAAGCGCCTGTACGGGGCAGCGAGCATTGCGCAACGGGCGCGGCTCGTGCATGCTCCGGTGAACCCCTACGGATACCGGGGGGCCGCTTACGGAGCGTGCAAGCGATCTGGGCTCGGGAGGCGTGCCGCCGTACCCTTGGGGGTATGGGGTGGGGAAGATGTTTCCCGGACACAGCTCCGCCGCACACTGTCGTCCCGTCCCATAAAGGATCACAACGCCGAGACAGCCATGGCCGGTCACGAATTCTTCGAACCCGCGGACCGCAAGCGACCGGTCGCCGACCCCACGGCGGCCGATCACCAGGCGGCCGAAGAGCCACGTCATTCCTGCGACCCCGCCTTCCGGCACGGAGTCGTCGTCGGCTTCGACGGCTCCACCTCCAGTGAGCGCGCCCTCGCCTACGCGATCGGCATGGCGCACCGCTCCCACTCCGGGCTGATCATCGTGCATGTCGCCAACCGGTTGCCCACCACGGTGTGGGCGGGCTGCGAGCCACCGGTCTTCGTGGACGTGCCGGATCACCGCACGGAGGTGCTCGGCCTCGAACTCGCCTGCGCGGACTATCTGTCCGAGGTCCCCTGGATCCTCGTCGAGCGTGGCGGCGACATCTGCCATGAACTCGAGGAGGTCGGGCAGGAGTACGAGGCGGACGCGATCGTCGTCGGCTCCACGCACGGGATCGTGGGCCGGATCTTCGGCTCCGTCGCCGGGCGGCTCGCGCGGCGGGCGCGCCGGCCGGTGATCGTCATCCCCTGAGACGGAAGAACCCCCACGCGGTCCGCGTGGGGGCTGGTGCCGTCCGGGGGTGCGGCTACTCGACCGTCACCGACTTCGCCAGGTTCCTCGGCTTGTCGATGTCGCGGCCCAGGGCCTGCGCCGTGTGGTAGGCGAGGAGCTGGAGCGGGATGCCCATCAGGATCGGGTCGAGCTCGTCCTCGTTCTTCGGGACGACGATCGTCTGGTCGGCCTTCTCCTGGTGCTGGTGGGCCACGGCGAGGATCTTGCCCTCGCGCGCCTTGATCTCCTCCAGCGCGGCGCGGTTCTTCTCCAGCAGGTCGTCGTCCGGGATGATCGCGACCGTCGGCAGCGCCGGCTCGATCAGGGCCAGCGGGCCGTGCTTGAGCTCGGAGGCGGGATATGCCTCGGCGTGGATGTAGGAGACCTCCTTGAGCTTGAGGGAGGCCTCGCGGGCGACCGGGTAGCCGCGGACCCGGCCGATGAAGAGCATCGAGCGGGCGTCGGCGTACAGCTCGGCCAGCTCCTTGATCTGCTCCTCCTGCTTGAGGATCTCGGTGATCTGGTCGGGCAGCCTGCGCAGGCCCTCGATGATCCGCTTGCCGTCGCGCACCGAGAGGTCGCGGGTGCGGCCCAGGTGCAGCGCGAGCAGCGCGAAGGCGACCGTGGTGTTGGTGAAGCACTTGGTCGAGACGACGCAGACCTCGGGGCCCGCGTGCACGTAGATCCCGGCGTCCGCCTCCCGGGCGATCGCGGAACCCACCACGTTGACGACGCCGAAGACCCGCGCGCCCTTGCGCTTGAGCTCCTGCACGGCGGCGAGCACGTCGTACGTCTCGCCGGACTGGGAGACCGCGACGTACAGCGTGTCGGGGTCCACGACCGCGTTGCGGTAGCGGAACTCGGAGGCCGGCTCGGCGTCCGCGGGGATGCGGGCCAGCTCCTCGATCATCTGGGCGCCGATGAGCCCCGCGTGGTACGAGGTGCCGCAGCCGAGGATCTTCACCCGGCGGATCCGCCGGGCCTCGCGGGCGTCCAGGTTGAGTCCGCCGAGGTGCACGGTGGAGAAGCGGTCGTCGATCCGGCCGCGCAGCACGCGGTCGACCGCGTCGGCCTGCTCGAAGATCTCCTTGTGCATGTAGGTGTCGTGGCCGCCCATGTCGTACGACTCGGCCTCCCACTCCACCGTGGTGGGCTCGGCGGTGGTGCGCGTGCCCTCGGTGGTGTAGGTGCGGAAGTCGTCGGCCTTGAGGGTGGCCATCTCGCCGTCGTCCAGCGTCACTATCTGGCGGGTGTGCATGACCAGCGCGGCGATGTCCGAGGCGACGAACATCTCCTTCTCGCCGATGCCGAGCACGACCGGGGAGCCGTTGCGGGCCACCACGATCCGGTCCGGGAAGTCGGCGTGCAGCACGGCGATGCCGTACGTGCCCTCGATCAGCCGGACGGCCTGGCGGACCTTGTCCTCCAGCTTGTCGGCGGTGGCGCGGGCGATGAGGTGGGTGAGCACCTCGGTGTCGGTCTCGGAGAGGAACTCGACGCCCTCCGCCTCCAACTTGCGGCGCAGGTCGGCGGCGTTGTCGATGATGCCGTTGTGGACGACCGCGACCTTGTTGTCGGCCGACATGTGCGGGTGGGCGTTCACGTCGGAGGGGGCGCCGTGGGTGGCCCAGCGGGTGTGGGCGATGCCGGTGGTGCCCTTGAAGCGCGCCGGGACCCTGGCCTCCAGGTCGCGCACCCGGCCCTTGGCCTTGACCATCTTCAGGCCGGACGCCTTCGGGGAGGTGACGACGATGCCCGCGGAGTCGTACCCGCGGTACTCCAGCCGCTGGAGGCCCTCCAGGAGGAGGGGGGCGACGTCACGCTTCCCGATGTAACCGACAATTCCGCACATATGCAGGTATTCCTAGCCGTAGACGATGCGGCGCAGCTGCCTGAGCGTCAGCTCGGGCGGTGCCACCGCTCGATATCTGAGGTCCGCCCCGATCCGTTCGAAGATCTCCGCGTTCACCAGGCCCTGGGCCTGGAGCTCGCGGTGGCGGCGACGGACGAAATCGTCCGTCGACTCGTCGAAATAGGCGAGCACGTCCTGGATCACCCGCAGCGCCTCGCCCCTGCCGAGGGGCGTGGACCGCGTCAGATGATCTACGAGTTCGTCGTGCACCCGTAGATCCTCGGACACTGGCGCGGGTTTAGCAAGAATCCTGCCCGATATCGGGCACCGGGGGCGGGCGGGTGGTGAACTCCCTTCCGTCCGCTGTGTTCCATGTCACTTCCGCCTCGTCGCCGGCGCAGGACCGCCGGTCCGGTCCGTGTGAACTCAAGGCGCCATCCTTCTGGATGATTTCCGCCATAGCGGGATTGTTCCGCCCGATCTACGGGAGAGTGGACCCGACCAGATCCGAAGGGAGCGCATGTGGGACGGAACGACCGTACGACTCCCCGAACCGCCCGTGTCCTTGGTTCGCTGCTGCTCGTCGCGGCGGCCGGCGGCTTCACCCTCGGCGCCGCGCCCGCCCCGCCCGAGGCCCGCGTCACCCCCTTGGGCCGGGTGGTCCCGGCCCCCGCCTCCGTCGCCCCGGGCGGAGCGCCGTACCGCATCACCCGTGCCACCGCCGTCCGCGTGGACGACAAGGCCGAGGTCCGGCGCGTCGGCGCCTATCTCGCCGGCGTCCTGCGGCCCTCCACCGGCTATCCGCTGCCGCTCACCGAGCACGGCCCCGGGGGCATCCGGCTGCACCTGGAGAAGGGCGGCCACGGAGCCGAGGGCTACCGGCTGCGCAGCGGACCCTCCGGCGTCACCATCACCGCGAGCGCCCCGGCCGGCCTCTTCCACGGCGTGCAGACGCTGCGCCAACTGCTCCCGGCCGCCGTCGAGAAGAGGACCGTCCAGCACCAGAGCTGGCGGATCGCCGGCGGCACCGTCGAGGACCGCCCCCGCTACGCGTACCGCGGCGCCATGCTGGACGTATCCCGGCACTTCTTCACCGTCGCGCAGGTGGAGCGGTACATCGACGAACTCGCCCTGTACAAGGTCGACGAGCTGCACCTGCACCTCAGCGACGACCAGGGCTGGCGCATCGCCGTCAACTCCTGGCCGAGGCTCGCGCGTTACGGCGGCGCGAGCGAGGTCGGCGGCGGCAAGGGCGGCTTCTACACCCAGGCCGAGTACCGGCGCCTCGTCTCCTACGCGGCCTCCCGCTACGTGGAGGTGGTGCCCGAGATCGACATGCCCGGCCACACCGACGCGGCCCTCGCCTCCTACGCCCGGCTCAACTGCGACGGCGTCGCGCCCCCGCGCTACACGGGCACGGAGGTCGGCTTCAGCTCGCTGTGCGTGTCGAAGGACGTCACGTACATCTTCGTGAACGACGTCATCAGGGAGCTGGCCGCGCTCACCCCGGGCCGCTATCTGCACATCGGCGGCGACGAGGCGCACTCCACCGGCCACGCCGACTATGTGACCTTCATGGACCGGGTGCAGCCGATCGTCGCCAGGTACGGCAAGAAGGTCATCGGCTGGCACCAGCTCACCGGCGCCCGTCCCGCCGAGGGCGCGATCGCCCAGTACTGGGGGGTGGACAGCACCAGCGCGGCCGAGAAGGAGCAGGTCGCACGGGCCGCGCGGGGCGGCACCGGGCTGATCCTGTCCCCGGCCGACCGGGTCTACCTCGACATGAAGTACACGAAGGACACCAGGCTCGGGCTCTCCTGGGCCGGGCTGGTCGAGGTCCGGCGGTCGTACGACTGGGACCCGGGCGCCTGTCTGCCGGGCGTGCCCGCGTCGGCGGTGCGGGGGGTGGAGGCGCCCCTGTGGTCGGAGACGCTGAAGACCTCGGCCGACATCGACTACATGGCGTTCCCGCGGCTGCCGGGCGCGGCCGAGCTGGGCTGGTCGCCCGCCGCCACCCACGACTGGGACACCTACAAGGTGCGGCTGGCCGCCCAGGGCCCCCGTTGGGACGCCCTCGGCATCGGGTACTACCGGTCACCGCAGGTGCCATGGCCCGGCGCGTGAGCGGGAGTCGGACGGGCGCCCCGGAGGACCGCACTCCGGGGTGCCCGTCCGTCGGTGTCCGGCGTCAGCGGCCGGCCAGCGGATTGCGCAGCGTGCCCACGAGCTGGAGCGCCCCGGAGGGATCGGTGAGGTCCACCATCTGCCGGTTGTCGCGCAGCTGGAGCCGGTTGAGGCAGGACAGCGCGAACTCAGGCGCGAACAGGTCGTACTGCCGGAACCGGTCGGCGAGTTGCGGGTTCGCCTCCTGGTACTCGCGGGAGACCTCCGCGACCGTCCGCCAGAACTCGTCCTCCGTGAGGACGCCCTCGGCCGCGAGGATCGCCGCGAGGAACCGGAAGAAGCAGTCGAAGACGTCGGTGAAGATCGAGAGCAGTTTCTGGTCCTCGGGGACGTCGGCCCGGATGCGGGCGACCTCCGGCGGCAGCACGGCGTCCGGGTCCATCACCACGATCTCCTCGGCGATGTCCTTGTAGACGGCCCGCCGCACGACGCCGTCCCGCAGCACCAGGACGGTGTTCTCGCCGTGCGGCATGAACGCCAGGTCGTAGGCGTAGAGGCTGTGCAGCAGCGGGGTGTAGTACGCCCGCAGGTACCGGCGCAGCCACTCAACGGGGGCGAGCCCCGACCGCTCGATCAGGGCGCCCGCGAAGGACGCGCCCTCGTGGTCGACGTGCAGCAGGGAGGCCATGGTGGCGAGCGTCTCGCCGTCCGCGAGGGAGGGCACCGGGCTCTCCCGCCACAGCGCGGCCAGCATCTTGCGGTAGGGGGAGTGGCGGTCGGTGACCCGCTCGTACTCCGGATGCCGGTAGCCGACGGCGGCCCGCTCGCGGATGATCGTCAGGCCGCTGCCGCTGAGCACCGGGTCGCTCTCGATCAGCTGGGAGAGCCAGTCGTTGATGGCGGGGGTGGCCTCCATGTAGGCGGCCGAGAGACCGCGCATGAAGCCCATGTTGAGCACGGACAGGGCCGTCTTCACGTAGTGCTTGTGTGGGGCGCTGGTGTTGAAGAAGGTCCGGACGGACTGCTGGGCCAGGTACTCGTCGTCGCCCTCGCCGAGCGGGACGAGGTGCCTGCGGGCCACTTCCGCCGCGAAGGTGACGGACAGCTTGTTCCACCACTGCCAGGGGTGGACGGGGATGAGGAGGTAGTCGGCCGGGTCGAGGCCCTGCGCCGTCAGCGTCCGCCGGAACCGCTCGACGGTCTCCTCGCCCAGCTCGGCCCGGATGAAGCCCTCGTACTCGACGCCGGCGCCCGCCGTGAACGCGGCCCGGGAGCGGTGCGCCGCCAGCCACACCAGCCGCACGGGGTGCGCGGTCTCCGGGGCGTACGACAGGTACTCGTGCACCCCGAACCCGAGCCGCCCGTTGTTCGCGACGAAGCACGGGTGGCCCTCGGTCATCCCGGTCTCGACCGCCTGGAAGCCGCCCGACACCAGCTCGGCCGAGGTCGTCCGGTGCCTGGCGAGCTTGTAGCAGGTGCCGGACAGGGTGGAGGAGATCTCCTCCAGGTAGACGGGCAGGACGGCGTCGGCCAGGCCCAGGGAGTCCTTCAGCTCGATGAAGAACTCCAGGGCGGCGAGCGGGAGTTCGGCGCCGTCGCGGTGCCGGGTGATCGAGCCGGCGTCTACCTCCCAGTGGTCGAGGGCACGGCGCACGGCGGTGAACCGGTAGGCGGTGAGCTTGTCGTCGCTGCGTACGACGTAGCCCGCGCCGTCCTCCTCGGGCGTGATCAGACGCTCGTGCGCGAACTCGGCGAGCGCCTTGCGGATCAGCAGCCGGCCGGCCCGCGCCCAGCGCTCGGGGGACAGATGGGCCACGGACTCGGCGGGGGTCATGCGGACACCGCCTTCGTGAACTGCTCGCGGGTGCAGAAGCTCAGCAGGGCCTCTTTCTCCGGCTTCCGTATCTCGCGCTCGGCCACGAACCCGACGGCCGCGTTCAGCGCGTGCACCGCCTTGTTGCGCACATCCGGTTCCACGACGACGCGCTCGACGGCCGGGTCCTCGAAGAGACGGGCCATGACGGCGGTGATGACGGCCCTGGTGAACCCGTGCTCGGGGGTGTCGGTCGCGGGGGTCAGGAAGTGCATCCCGGCATCGCCCGGCCGCGGCTCGTAGAGGCCGACCAGTTCCCGGTGGGCGGGGTCGTACCGCTCCATGAGGAAGGCGGGGGCGCCGTCCCGGAGCCCGAGCAGCGCCTGCTGGTGCTCGTCGGCGGCCATCTCCGTGTACGCCCGCTCGATGTCCTTCGGCCCGGCGTCCTGCATCATCCAGAAGGCCGCCTTCGGGTGGGTGATCCAGGAGTGCAGCAGCTCGGCGTCCTCCAGCGGGTCGACGGGCCGGAAGGTGAAGGTCAGGTCGGTCATACGGCGAACTCCTGGAAGGCGATGGACTTCTCGACCGGGTAGTACTCGCTGCCGAGCACCTCGCGGATGATGCTCGCGTTGCGGTAGGGGCCCATGCCCAGGTCGGGGCTGGTGATGCTGTGGGTGTGGACGCCGGCGTTCTGGAGGAAGACACCGCGCCCGGTGACGTCGACGGCGTAGTTGCGGGCGACGTCGAAGCGGCCGTGGCCGTCGAAGCGCAGCCGCTCGCGCAGCGGGGCGAGGAAGGCCGGTGGCGCGTAGTGGTAGCCGGTGGCCAGCACCAGGCCCTCGGTGCGGATCTCGAAGTCCTTGCCCTGCTCCTCCTGGCGGAAGCCGAGCGTGTACGTCCCGTCGTCGTGACGGGCGCTGTTCAGTGAGGAGTTGGTGAGCAGCCGGGTGGGCAGCGGCCGGTCCCCGCTCGTCACGTTCTTCTGGTACAGCAGGTCGAAGATCGCGTCGACGAGGTCCGAGTTGATGCCCTTGAACAGCCCCTTCTGCTGCTTCTCCAGCCGGTAGCGGGTCTCCTCGGGCAGTGCGCGGAAGTAGTCGACGTAGTCCGGTGAGGTCATCTCCAGGGTGAGCTTGGTGTACTCCAGCGGGAAGAACCTGGGGGAGCGGGTGACCCAGTTGAGCTGGTAGCCGTGGATGTCGATCTCGGACAGCAGCTCGTAGTAGATCTCGGCCGCGCTCTGCCCGCTGCCGACGACCGTGATGGACTTCTTCCGCCGGAGCTCCGTCTTGCGGTGCGTGTACCGGGAGGTGTGCAGGAGGTCCCCGCCCAGGTCCCGGCAGGACTCCGGGAGGTAGGGCACCGTGCCCGTGCCGAGCACGAGATGCCGGGCGCGGACCGTGTCACCGGCCTCCGTCCGTACGGCGTAGACGCCGTCCTCGTACGACACCTCGGTGACCGTCGTACCGAAGCGGACACCGCTCAGCTTGCCGGCGGCCCAGCGGCAGTAGTCGTCGTACTCCACCCGCAGCGGATAGAAGTTCTCGCGGATGTAGAAGGAGTACAGCCGGCCCTTCTCCTTCAGGTAGTTGAGGAAGGAGTACGGCGAGGTCGGGTCGGCGAGGGTGACCAGGTCCGACATGAACGGGGTCTGGAGGTGGGCGCCGTCCAGGAACATCCCGGCGTGCCACTCGAAGTCGGGCTTCGACTCCAGGAAGACGGCGTCCAGTTCGGCGATCGGCTCGGTCAGGCAGGCCAGGCCGAGATTGAAGGGGCCGAGCCCGATCCCCACGAGGTCGTGGATGCGGCTGGATTCAGGAAGCGCGGTCAAGGGACTCTCCCAGGTACTGCTCGGCGTGGCCGGCGATGAGATCGAGGACGGCGGCGATGTCGGACGGCGTCGTCTCGGGGTTGAGCAGGGTGAACTTCAGGTAGTGGCGGCCGCCCACCTTGGTGCCCGCGACCACGGCGTCGCCGGAGGCGAACAGGGCCTTGCGGGCATGGAGGTTGGCGCGGTCGATCTCGGCCGGGTCGGTGACGGCGGCCGGGACGTAGCGGAAGACGAGGGTGGACAGGGACGGCTCGACCACGACGTCGTAGCGCGGGTCGGCGGCCAGCAGGTGCCAGCCCCGCACAGCGAGGTCGCAGACCTCGTCGAAGAGCCCGCCGATGCCGTCGGCGCCCATGACGCGCAGCGTCAGCCACAGCTTGAGGGCGTCGAAGCGGCGGGTGGTCTGGAGGGACTTGTCCACCTGGTTGGGGATGTGCTCGCGCACCGCCCGGCGCGGGTTGAGGTACTCGGCGTGGTAGGTGGCGTGCCGCAACGTGGACGCGTCGCGCACCAGCACGGCGGACGAACTCACGGGCTGGAAGAAGGACTTGTGGTAGTCGACAGTGACCGAGTCGGCGCGCTCGATGCCGTCGATGCGGTACCGGTACCTGCGCGAGGCGAGCAGCCCGCAGCCGTAGGCCGCGTCCACGTGCAGCCACGCGCCGTAGCGGTCGCACAGCTCGGCGATCTCGGGCAGCGGGTCGATGGAGCCGAAGTCGGTCGTCCCGGCGGTGGCGACGACCGCCATGGGCACCAGGCCCTCGGCGAGGCAGCGCTCCAGTTCGCGGGCCAGCGCGACGGTCCGCATCCGCTTGTCGCGGTCGACGGGGACGGTGACGACCGCGTCGGGGCCGAGCCCGAGCAGTTTCGCGGACTTCTGCACGCTGAAGTGGCCGACCTCGGAGGCGAGGATCCGCAGTTTCCCGGGGTCGTCGCACTTGGCCTCCTCGCGGGCCAGCAGCAGTGCCTGGAGGTTGGACTGGCTGCCGCCGGAGGTGAACACGCCGTCGGCGGCGGGCCCGAGGCCGATCCGCGCGGTCGTCCAGTCGATCAGCTTGCGCTCGATGAGCGTGCCGCCGGCCGACTGGTCCCAGGTGTCCAGCGAGGAGTTGACCGCGCAGAGCACCGCCTCGCCGAGCACGGCCGGGATGACGACCGGGCAGTTGAGGTGGGCGAGATAGCGGGGGTGGTGGAAGTAGACCGCGTCCTTCAGGTAGACGTCCTCCAGCTCGTCGAGGACGGCGGCGGTGTCGCCGAGCGGGCGGTCGAGGTCGATGGCGTCGACGCGGGGGGACAGTTCGTCCACGGCGACGCCGGTGAACGGGCGCTCGGTGGCGGCGAGTTTGGCCGCCACCCGCTCGACTCCTTCGGTCACGGAGCGGCGGTAGTGCTCCGCGGTGAGGCCATTGAGCAGGTGGGAGCGCATGGGGGGTCCTCCGAGGGGGAAGTCCGTGGGGATTTAACTTAGGTTAGCCTAACCTAAGTTTTTGGAATCAAGACGCGCGTGTGCGGGGAACTCCGGCGGAAGCGGGGGCTATTCGCCGGTCGCCCGGAGCTGTTCCTCGGTCAGTCCGCGCCGCCAGTACCCGACGAAGGTCACCCGGCGCCGGTCGATCCCGCGCTCCCCGACGAAGTGCCGGCGCAGCGCCTTCACCTGGCCGGACTCCCCGGCGATCCAGACGTACGGGTGCGCCGCGTCGGGCAGTCGGAAGCCCCGGAGGGCGGCGACGGGCTCGGGGGCGCCCTCGCCGCGCACCAGCCAGGTGATCTCCGCGTCGGCGTCCGTGCGCACGTCCTGGATGTCACCGGCGTACGGCACCTGGAGCCAGGCGCGCACGCGGGTGCCCGCCGGGAGGGACTCCAGGATCGCGGTCGCGGCGGGCACGGCGGTCTCGTCGCCCCACATCACCACGAGGTCGGTGTCCTCGGGCGGGCGGAACCGGATCGCCCGGTTGTCGGCGAGCACGGGCCCGAGGACCAGCACCCGGTCCCCGGGAACGGCTCGCGCGGCCCACTGCGAGGCCGGTCCCGCGGGGGCGGCGGCGCCGGGCTCGACCCCGTGCAGCGCGAAGTCGATGTCGATCTCGTCCGGCTCGCGCCGCAGCTCCCGCAGGGTGTAGGAGCGCATCACGGCCCGTACGTCCTGCGGCAGTTCACGCCATTCCCGCCACCACCCCTCGCCCAGGTCGAGCGGCACGACGGGCTCATGCTGCCCGGGGTGCGGCAGGAACAGGGAGAGGGACTGATCGCGTCCGTCGGAGCGGAAGCCCATCAGATCGGCTCCGCCGAAGGTGACCCGCACCAGGGAGGGCCCGAGCCTTCTGGTGCGCACGACCCGGAGGGAGAACAGCGTGAAGGGTTCGACGACGGCCGTGGCCATGGGGGCTCCTGTCGGAAGGGGTGGGGGCTGCCGCTAGCTGACCTTCTTCGCCTTCTCCAGGGCCTCGGCGAGGCCCGTCAGCAGCGGTACGCACTTGTCGTAGGACAGGATCGGCTCGGGGGAGCGGGCGATGACCTGTCCCGCCTTGACGGCCGGCAGCTTCTTCCACGTCGGCTTGCTGATGTCCGCGGGCTGGATCGCCGACGACCGGTCGTCCATCATGATGATGTCGGCCTGGTACTTGTCGACGTTCTCCCAGCTCAGCGACTCGTACCAGCCGCCGCCCTGCTTCTTCGCGCTCTCCGGCGGCTCCACGAAGTTCACCCCGAGCGCTTTGAAGTACTCCAGGTCGACGGACAGGTGCGTCCCCGAGACGTAGAAGAGCTGGTCGCTCGCGCTGCCGGCCATCACCTTGATGTGCGGCTTGGCCTTGGCGGCGGCCCGCAGCCGGGCGGCGGCCGCCTCGAACCGCTTCTTCGCGCCGGTGACCCCGGCGGCCCTCATGTCGGCGCCGAGCGACTCGGCGAGGTCCCACATCCGCTGGAGCGGCTGGGTGAGCTGGCGGTCGTACACCGAGATGCCGACGCTGGGCGCGAGTTCGGCGATCTGCTCGGCGGACTGCTCCGGGACGTACCAGAGGGTGCCGGCGTCGTCGAACATGGTGGTGATCAGCACGTCGGGGGCGAGGGAGGCGTACTTCTCGACGTTGAACTGGCCCCAGGTGTTGCCGAGGACGGTCACCTTGCTGACGTCCATGTCGCCGGCCTGGACGTCGGGCTTGCCGCCCGTGGTCGTGGTGGGGCCGAAGACGCCCTTGACCTGGACGCCGTAGTCGAAGAGCGCGGCGCCGACGCCGGTGAAGGCGACGATGTTCGCGGGGACCTTGTCGAGCTTCACGGTCTTGCCGCGGTCGTCCTCGAACGACCAGGGACCCGCCTTCGCCGCACCCGGCCCGCCGCCGGTGCCCTTGCTTTTGCCCTTGTCGTCCCCGCAGGCCGCGAGCGCGACGCCGAGCCCCGCGGCGCCGCCCGCGGCGAGCAGACCGCGGCGAGAGAGGTGGATGGCACGGGCATGGGACATGGATATGACCGCTTTCGAACGGGGCGCAGCGCCCGCCGGACAAGTGCGGAACTTAGGTTAGCCTAACCTTCTTCTCTGTCCAGGGGGCGGTGCGGATTCCCGGTGGCCGGGTTCCCCGCGGCGTGGAACGCCTTTGCGCCCACCCGCTCAACCGCGTTGACTGTGCGGTCCGTTCGGGAGAGGTGGGGTCCATGAGAGCGAGGCGGCTCTACGCGTACCGGGTGCGCGGGGCCGGGCGCAGCGGGGTGGTGCTGTGGGCCGGCGGGCCGGGGGACGAGCCCGACCGGGTGCTTGTGGTGGGGGAGGGTGGGCGTCGCCGGATGCCGGTGTTCGTGACGGGGCGGCAGGCGCGGGCGTTCGCGGCGCGGCGGGGCTGGAGCCTGGCAGCCACCGAGGTGGGCACGCTGGAGCTCGTCCGGGTGGAGCGCTGGCTGGCGGACCCGGTGCGCCGACGGGTGCCCGCGGGGGCGGTGCTGGAGGCGTGGAACTTCTTCGAGGACCTCGCGCGCGGGCTCGGTGAAGAGCGCCGGCTGCCCCGGCAGCGCGCGGCGCACGACGGTGCGTACGACAAGCTGTGCGCGGGCGAGTGCGACGACTGGACCCCCGACGAGCGGCGCGCCGCGCTGGAACTGCTGGCGGCCGGGGTTCGGCTGTGGGGGTCCGCGCCCTGACGGCGGGCCCGGCCACGAGCCTTCTGGGATCAGAGGGCGGCGTCCAGTTCCGCCCAGGTCTTCTTGCCCCAAGGGCCACGGAGTGGATGGCTGCCGAGCAGGGTGTAGCCCCACCGGTCCGCGAGCGCGTCGATCAGGAGCAGCCCCCGACCGGACTCGTCGTCGGCGCCGCCGGGGCTGAGGACGGGCAGGCGTGATGGCGCCCGGTCCACCACACCGATGTGCGCCCGGGCCGGGCTCGGGCGTCCGACGAGGAGGTGGATCGAGTGGCACGGGGTGTGTCGGGAGGCGTTCGCGACCAGTTCCGAGACGATCAACTCGGCGGCGTCGGTGAGGTGGTCGAGGTGCCAGGCGCCGAGGGCATGGCGGACGAGTCTGCGTCCGAGCCCGGCTGTCTCAGGTGCACACGGGAAGGTCTGGCTGTAGGCGGGGCAGCCGGTGGAAGCGGTCCGCGCTGGTGTGTTGAGACCCGTCATTGTGGAGCCTTCGCTGGTGTCGTTGCCTGTGCCCACTCGGGAGAGCGGCGGCTGCTGCCCAGACAACTCTCAGTTCTGCGGCAAAAGTTAGGGCGATCGACTTGTCGTGCGGTGGGGCAACCTAGGGCGATTTGGTGATGCCTTTATCTGACGGAACGAAGTCACGGCGATACGGTGCGCGCATGGACGACACCACGCGCAACACCGTTCTCGAAGCGTGGATGAAAGAGCACGGGTATAGCTCCAATGCCTTCGCGGAAGCGGTGAACTTGGCTAGTGAGCGGCTCACCGGGCATGCAGGCGGGCACGACGGGGCCTCGGTCCGGGACTGGAAATCCGGCCGGGTCAGATGGCCGAAGACAGCGACTCGGCGGGCTCTTGAGGACGTCACTGGGCTGCCCGCCACCGCTTTGGGGTTCGTGCCGCGTGGCCGGACTCCGTCCGTTCCAGCCCTGTTGCAGAAGGACTCTGACAGCATGAAGCGCCGTTCTCTCGTAGGTGGCATCGCCCTTGCGGCTGCTGCCCCAGCCGCTCTCCGGGCAGCTTCCGGCCGACGCATCGGCATGAGCGACATCGACCGCCTGTACAAGCGCTTCGCCGAGATCATCGCCCGTGACCACCAGCATGGCGGTCAACTCGTCGTCGAACAGCAGGCCGCAGCACTTGCCGACGCGGCGCTCAACCTCCAGAACGCGGGCGGTGCCACACAACGGGTACGCAGCGGGCTGTACGCTGCCGCTGCGGCGTTCCGTTCCTCAGCGATGTGGGCTGCCATCGACGGCCGGCGCTACGACGATGCAAAGCTCCACATGCGTGAGGCGCAGTCGCTGGCCGAGTTGTCCGGCGATCAGGCGATCAAGTTCCGCATCTGGAGTCATGCCGGAACCATGTATCGGCACGTGGGGCGCGCCGTGGACGCCTTGGCTGCCAACGATGTCGCCTGCAACCTGCACATCACGCGTCGCGACCCTCTGTTCGCCTGTTTGGGGCATGCCCGTCAGGCTGCCTCTCTCGGGCTCGCCAGGGACACCGCCGGTGTGCAGCGCGCTCTCGGCCGTGCTCAGGACGCGTGGGAACGCGCCGATCGAAGCCTCGTCAGGCCGGTGTGGATGACCGCGGTCCTCGACGGCGCGGAGCTTGAGACGCTTGCTGTCGCCGCCCATCTGCGCCTCGGCAACTTCGAGAAGGCCGAAATGCACGCTCACCGCAGCCTGGCTCTGCTCCACCCTCGGATGCGCCGCGACCGCGCCCTCAACACGGTACGGCTCGCTGCCGCCCAACTCGGTCAAGGCGACATCGAACCGGCCGTCGCCACGGCGATGAAGGTCCCATCCGACATTGCCGGTCGGCACGCTCGGGTGGCCCCGATGCTGCAAGGGTTCGGGACCGCGCTGCGAGCTACCGCAGCTGACAGCTCTGGGGCACGGGACTGGGCTGAACATACGGCTACTTGGAGCATCGCCGTATGACCGGGATGTCTGGGGGCGCGGACATCCGCTGCCCTCGGCGTGCTTCGCGCCGCTCTGCTCCGGGCGCGACGCGGTTCCAGCCGCCGCCTCACCGTCAGATGCTCCAGCCACCACTCCAACCCTCCAGGAACCATGAGCGGACAGCCGGCACAGCCCATCATCGACACGCACGTCCTTCTCCGCGACGGCGACAAGGTCCTGCTCTCGCAGAGAGGCGGCCCCTACGGCTACGGTCGGTGGCATCTGCCCTCCGGCAAACTCGACCAGGGCGAAACCCTGACCGTCGGGGCGGCTCGCGAACTGTTCGAGGAGACCGGCGTCAAGACCGACCCCGGCCACCTGGAGCTCCGGCACGTCGTGCACCACCGGCAGGGAGACGGTTCGGAGCGCATCGGCTTCTTCTTCGAGGCCGTCCGGTGGGAGGGGACACCTCGCAACAAGGAGCCCGAGAAGTGCCTGGCGCTCCAGTGGTTCGCCGATCACGACCTTCCCGAGGACATCATCGAGTACCCCGGCGCAGGGTTGCGGGGCTGCCTCGGCCGGGCCGGTGTGCTGGCGCTGCACGGCTGGCGGTGAGGAGAGGGGCGCGCCGCTGGTGTTCCCGGCGACGTGCCCCCCGATCAGCGTCTCGACGAGCTCAGCCCGCCAGCCCCAGCTCCCGTGCGATCAGCATCCGCTGCACCTCGCTCGTGCCCTCGCCGATCTCCAGGATCTTGGAGTCGCGCCACATGCGGGCCACCGGGTACTCGTTCATGAAGCCGTAGCCGCCGTGGACCTGTGTGGCCTCGCGGGCGTTGTCGACGGCGATCGTGGAGGAGTACAGCTTCGCCATGGCCGCCTCCTTCTTGAAGGGCTCACCGGCGACCAGCCGGTAGGCGGCGTCGCGCCAGGCGAGCCGCGCCGTGTACGCCTTCATCTCCATGTCGGCGATCTTGAACTGGATCGCCTGGTTGGCGCCGATCGGCCGGCCGAAGGCGTGCCGCTCCTTGGCGTACTTCACCGACTCGTCCACACAGCCCTGCGCCAGACCCGTCGCCAGGGCGGCGATGGCGATGCGGCCCTCGTCCAGGATGCGCAGGAACTGGGCGTAGCCGCGGCCCTCCTGGCCGAGCAGGTTGGCGGCGGGGACGCGGACGTCCGCGAAGGAGAGTTCGCGGGTGTCGGAGGCGTTCCAGCCGACCTTGGAGTACGGCGCCGCGACCGTGAAGCCGGGGGTGCCGGACGGCACGATGATCGAGGAGATCAGCGGCTTGCCGTCGGGCTTGCGGCCGGTGACCGCGGTGACCGTGACCAGCCCGGTGATGTCCGTGCCCGAGTTGGTGATGAAGCACTTGGAGCCGTTGATCACCCATTCGTCCGTGTCCGGGTCGAGGCGGGCCGTCGTGCGCGTACCCCCCGCGTCCGAGCCGCAGTCCGGCTCGGTCAGGCCGAAGCCGCCGAGCAGCTCGCCCGAGCACAGCCGGGGCAGCCACTCGCGCTTCTGCTCCTCGGTGCCGAAGAGGTGGATGGGCATCGCGCCGAGCGAGACACCGGCCTCCAGGGTGATCGCCACGGAGGAGTCCACCCGGGCCAGCTCCTCCAGGGCGATGCCGAGCGCCAGGTAGTTGCCGCCCATGCCGCCGTACTCCTCCGGGAACGGCAGTCCGAACAGACCCATCCGGCCCATCTCGCGGACGATCTCGTACGGGAACTCGTGCCGCTCGTAGAAGTCGCCGATCTTCGGCGCCACGACATCGTGCGCGAACTCCTCCACCGTGCGGCGGAGTTCCTCCAGCTCGGGGCTGAGGCGGTGGTCCATGCTGATCACTGGTCCTTGTGGGAGAGAGCGCGGACGGTGCGGGAGGGGCTTGGCCGGTCCAGATGGGCGGCCATCCACACGCTGGTGGCGGTCAGCCGGTCGAGGTCGACGCCGGTCTCGATGCCGAGTCCGTGCAGCATCCAGACCAGGTCCTCGGTGGCGAGGTTGCCGGTGGCGGACCTGGCGTACGGGCAGCCCCCGAGCCCGCCGGCGGACGCGTCGACCGTCGTCACGCCGTGCTCCAGGGCCGCGTAGGTGTTCGCGAGCGCCTGGCCGTAGGTGTCGTGGAAGTGCACGCCGATCTCGTCGGTCGGCACGCCCTCCTCGTCGAGCAGGTTCAGGAGTCCCCGGACATGCCCGGGGGTGGCCACGCCGATGGTGTCGCCGAGGCTCAGTTCGTCGCAGCCCATGTTCCGCAGGGCGGTGCAGACACGGGCCACCTGATGCGGCGGGACCGCGCCTTCCCACGGATCGCCGAAGCACATGGAGACATAGCCGCGCACCCGCGCGCCCGCGTCCTTCGCCTGGCGCACCACCGGCTCGAAGACCGCGAGGGACTCGTCCACCGTGCGGTTGAGGTTGGCCTTGGCGAAGGATTCGGTGGCGCTGGCGAACACCGCGATCCGGTCGGCGCCGAGGGCCAGCGCCCGGTCCAGGCCACGCTGGTTGGGCACCAGGACGGGAAGCTCGGTCCCGGGCAGGTCGCGCACCCGAGGGAACAGCTCTTCCGCGTCGGCGAGTTGGGGCACCCACTTGGGGTGCACGAAGCTCGTCGCCTCGATCGTCGTCAGCCCCGCGTCGGCCAGCCTGCGGATGAACTCCGCCTTCACCTCGGTCGGTACGGCGCCCTTCTCGTTCTGCAGCCCGTCGCGCGCGCCGACCTCGTAGATCCGCACCCGGTCGGGCAGATCCGCGGCCGGTACGACCATGGGCAGCCGCTCGGCGCTCACTCCGTCTCCTCCTTCGGCGCGATGACGGCCAGCACCTGGTCCATGGCGACCGTGGTGCCCGGCGTGACGTCCAGCTCGGCGACGGTGCCCGCGTGCGGGGCGGAGATGACGTGCTCCATCTTCATCGCCTCCACCACCAGCAGGCTCTGCCCGGCGGCCACCTCGTCCCCGACGGCGACCTTGACGACGGTCACCGTGCCGGGCATCGGCGCGGTCAGCGAGTCGGCGCCCGCGTGCCCCGCCTGGGACAGCGAGTCGGCCACCGGGTCGTGGTCGCGCACCTGCCAGGCGTCGCCGTCCCGGCCGAGCCAGTCACCGGCACGGCGGAAGGTGTGCCGCAGGCCGTCGAGGGTGACGGTCACCGTGTCGCCGGTGACGGTGGCGGTGCCGCGCGGGGTGTAGGTCACCGGGTCCGGGGCCCGCAGGTGGAAGGCGAGCGGCTTCGGGGTGCCGCCGAGCCGCCAGCCACTCGGCACCGAGAAGGGGTCCACCCAGCCGGCGCCGTCACCGCGGGGCTTCAGCTCCTCCAGCCGTACGGCCGCCGCCGCCTCGTACACCTCCTCCGGGACGTCCGTGCTGACCAGGTCGTCCACGACCCGCCCCACCAGGCCGGTGTCCAGCTCGCCCGCCACCACGTCCGGATGGGCGAGGAGCCGGCGCAGGAAGCCCGCGTTCGTCTGCACGCCCAGCGTGGCCGTCGCGGCGAGCGCGGACCGGAGCCTGCGCAGCGCGGTCGCGCGGTCGGGGCCGTACGCGATCACCTTGGAGAGCATCGGGTCGTACAGGCTGCCGACCTCGGTGCCTTCGCTCAGCCCGGAGTCGGTGCGCACGCCGTCGCCCTGCGGCTCGTCCAGCAGCAGGACCGTGCCACCGGAGGGCAGGAAGCCGCGGGCCGGGTCCTCGGCGCAGACGCGCGCCTCGACCGCGTGCCCGGTCAGCGTCACCTCGGCCTGGGTGAAGCCCAGCGACTCGCCCGCGGCCACCCGCAGCTGCCACTCGACCAGGTCCAGGCCGGTCACCAGCTCGGTGACGGGGTGCTCCACCTGGAGACGGGTGTTCATCTCCATGAAGTAGTACTGGGAGGGGTCGCCGCCCGGCACGATGAACTCCACCGTGCCCGCGCCCCGGTAGCCGCAGGAGCGGGCCGCCTGGACGGCCGCCTCGCCCATCGCCGCGCGCGTGGCCTCGTCCAGGAGGACGCTCGGCGCCTCCTCGATGATCTTCTGGTGGCGCCGCTGGAGCGAACACTCGCGCTCGCCGAGGTGCACCACATTGCCGTGGCCGTCGGCCAGCACCTGGATCTCGATGTGCCGGGGGCGGTCGACCCACCGCTCCACCAGCAGGGTGTCGTCGCCGAAGGAGGCACGGGCCTCGCGGCGGGCGGCGGCGATCTCCTCGTCCAGGACGGAGAGGTCCCGCACCAGGCGCATGCCCTTGCCGCCGCCGCCGGCAGACGGCTTCAGCAGCACCGGCGCACCCAGCTTGCGCGCGGCTTCGGCGAGTTCGGGGTCGCGGCCACCGGGGACCACCGGCACGCCGGCGGCCTCCACCGTCTCCTTCGCCCGGATCTTGTCGCCCATCAGCGCGATGGCGTCGGCCGAGGGGCCGATGAAGACCAGGCCCGCCTCCTCGCAGGCACGCGCGAAGGCGGCGTTCTCGGCGAGGAAGCCGTAGCCGGGGTGGACGGCCTGCGCACCCGTGCGGGTGGCGGCCTCCAGCAGCCGTTCCACCGACAGATAGCTCTCCGCCGCGGGCGCCGGACCGATCCGTACCGCCGTGTCGGCCTCCCGGACGTGCCGCGCTCCCGCGTCGGCGTCGGAGAAGACCGCCACCGAGCGCACGCCCAGCTCGCGGAGCGTACGGATGACCCGTACCGCGATCTCGCCCCGGTTGGCGACCAGCACTGTGTCGAACACGGTTCCCCTCCTCACATCCGGAAGACGCCGAACTGGGGCTCTCCCAGTGGCGCGTTGGCGCAGGCCGTCAGGGCGAGTCCGAGCACCTGACGGGTCTCCATCGGGTCGATCACGCCGTCGTCCCACAGCCGGGCGGTCGCGTAGTAGGCGTTGCCCTGGGTCTCGTACTGCGCGCGGACCGGCGCCTTGAACGCCTCCTCGTCCTCGGCGGACCATGTCTCGCCGCGGCCCTCCAGCTGGTCGCGCTTGACCGTGGCGAGCACGCTGGCGGCCTGCTCGCCGCCCATGACGGAGATCTTGGCGTTGGGCCACATCCACAGGAAGCGGGGGGAGTAGGCCCGGCCGCACATCGAGTAGTTGCCCGCGCCGTACGAACCGCCGACGACGACCGTCAGCTTGGGCACCCGGGTACAGGCCACCGCGGTCACCATCTTGGCGCCGTGCTTGGCGATGCCGCCCGCCTCGTAGTCCTTGCCCACCATGAAGCCGGAGATGTTCTGCAGGAACACCAGCGGGATGCCGCGCTGGTCGCACAGCTCGATGAAGTGCGCGCCCTTCTGGGCCGACTCGGCGAAGAGGATGCCGTTGTTGGCGACGATCCCCACCGGGTGGCCGTGGACGCGCGCGAAGCCGGTGATGAGCGTCTGGCCGTACTCGCTCTTGAACTCGGCGAACCGGGAGCCGTCGACCACGCGCGCGATGATCTCGCGGACGTCGTACGGCGTGCGCGAGTCGACCGGCACCGCGCCGTACAGCCCGGCCGGGTCCACCTTCGGCTCCACGGCCGCGGTGACCTCCCAGGGCGGCGACTGCCGGGCCGGGAGGGTGGCGACGATGTTCCGGACGATGCGCAGGGCGTGCGCGTCGTCCTCCGCGAGGTGGTCGGTGACGCCGGAGATCCGGGAGTGGACCTCGCCGCCGCCCAGCTCCTCCGCCGTGACCACCTCGCCGGTGGCCGCCTTCACCAGCGGGGGGCCGCCCAGGAAGATGGTGCCCTGGTTGCGGACGATGACCGCCTCGTCGCTCATCGCCGGGACGTACGCGCCGCCCGCCGTGCACGAGCCGAGGACGGCCGCGATCTGCGGGATGCCCGCGCCGGACATCCGGGCCTGGTTGTAGAAGATCCGCCCGAAGTGCTCGCGGTCCGGGAAGACCTCGTCCTGCATCGGCAGGAAGGCGCCGCCGGAGTCGACCAGGTAGACGCAGGGCAGCCGGCTGTCGAGGGCCACCTCCTGGGCGCGCAGGTGCTTCTTCACGGTCATCGGGTAGTACGTGCCGCCCTTGACGGTCGCGTCGTTGGCGACGATCACGCACTCGCGTCCGCTGACCCGGCCGATCCCGGCGATCACGCCGGCGGCCGGCGCCTGCCCGTCGTACAGCCCGTCGGCCGCGAGCGGGGCCAGCTCCAGGAACGGTGAGCCCGGATCGAGGAGTGTGTCGACCCGGTCCCTCGGCAGCAGCTTGCCGCGCGCGGTGTGCCGCTCCCGCGCCCGCTCCCCGCCGCCGAGCGCCGCCGCGGCGAGCTTGCCGCGCAGCTCCTCGGCCAGCGCGAGATGGGCCTGTTCATTGGCCCGCCAGGCCTCCGACGCGGGCTCGGCCGCGCTCCGGAGCTCCGGTGCCTCCTGCATCCTGCGGTCCCCTCACCCGGTGCTCGAACCGGTTAATGAGCGTTAACCATTTCCTTCAGGTTAACGACCGCTAACCTCGCTGTCTAGAATCGTCTTCATGGCCAGAACCGACGCCCCCACCCGCCGCGAGCAGATCCTCAAGGAGGCCGCCCGCCTCTTCGCCGAGCGCGGGTTCCACGGCGTCGGCGTGGACGAGATAGGAGCGGCCGTCGGCATCAGCGGCCCCGGCCTCTACCGGCACTTCCCCGGCAAGGACGCGATGCTCGCCGAGCTGCTGGTGGGTATCAGCGGCCAGCTGCTCACCGGGGCCAGGCGGCGGCTCGCCGAGGCCGACGGGGACGCCCGCACCGCCGCGGTACTGGACTCGCTGATCGAGGGCCACATCGACTTCGCCCTGGACGACCGGCCGCTGATCACCCTGCACGACCGTGAGCTGGACCGGCTGCGCGACAGCGACCGCAAGCTCGTGCGCCAGCTCCAGCGGCAGTACGTCGAGCTGTGGGTGGGCGTGGTCCGCGAGGTCTACCCGGCGCTGACCGAGCCCACCGCCCGCTCCGCCGTCCACTCGGTCTTCGGCCTGCTCAATTCCACGCCCCACCTGGGCCGCGCGGGCACGCTCCCGGGCCGGGGGGCGACGGCGGAGCTGCTGCACCGGATGGCGCGGGGCGCCTTCGAGGCCGCCGGCGCCGCGTAGCGCGTCCCGAGCCGCCCGCCCCGCGCCGCGCCGCTCGCCCCGCGCCGCCCGCCCCGCTTTCCCGCCGCGGCGTGACGAGCGTTACGACCGCCCGCCCCTGGACGCCTTCCCTACCCGCCGGTACGCTCGGATGAGCAAGCGCTTAGACATGCCCTGTTCCGGCATGCCCGAGGTACGTGGAGGTGGGCGGCGTGCGCCGTACGGTGTTCAACGAGGATCACGAGGCGTTCCGGGAGACCCTGCGCGCCTTCATCGAGGCCGAGGTCGTACCGGTGTACGACGAGTGGTTCGCGGCGGGCCAGGCGCCCCGCGACTTCTACTACAAGCTCGGCGAGCTGGGCATCTTCGGCATCAACGTCCCCGAGGAGTTCGGCGGCGCGGGCCTGGACAGCCACAAGTTCGAGGCCGTGCTCTACGAGGAGACCGCCCGCGCCGGCGTCCAGTTCGGCGGCTCCGGCGTGCACGTGCTGCTCGCCCTGCCGTACATCAAGATGCTGGCCACCGACGAGCAGAAGAAGCGCTACCTGCCGAAGTTCGTCTCCGGCGAGGAGATGTGGGCCATCGCGATGACGGAGCCGGGCACCGGTTCCGACCTCGCGGGCATGAAGTCCACCGCCAAGCTCAGCGAGGACGGCACCCACTACGTCCTCAACGGCGCCAAGACCTTCATCACCGGCGGCGTCCACGCCGACCGCGTGATCGTGTGCGCCCGTACCGCCGCGCCCACCGCCGAGGACCGCCGTCACGGCATCTCCCTGTTCGCGGTGGACACCAAGTCCGAGGGCTACTCCGTCGGCCGCAAGCTGGACAAGCTCGGCCTGAAGACCTCCGACACCGCCGAACTGGCCTTCGTGGACGTCAAGGTCCCCGTCGAGGACCTGCTGGGCGAGGAGAACAAGGGCTTCTACTACCTCGGCCACAACCTGGCCTCCGAGCGCTGGGGCATCGCGTTCGGCGCCTACGCGCAGGCCAAGGCCGCCGTCCGGTTCGCCAAGCAGTACGTGCAGGAGCGCACCGTCTTCGGCAAGCCGGTCGCCCACTTCCAGAACACCAAGTTCGAGCTGGCCGCCTGCCAGGCCGAGGTGGACGCCGCCGAGGCCGTCGCCGACCGGGCCACCGAGGCCCTGGACGCCGGCGAGCTGACCCCCGCCGAGGCCGCCTCCGCCAAGCTGTTCTGCACCGAGGTCGCGCACCGCGTCATCGACCGCTGCCTCCAGCTGCACGGCGGTTACGGGTACATGAACGAGTACCCGATCGCCCGCCTGTACGCGGACAACCGCGTCAACCGCATCTACGGTGGCACCAGCGAGATCATGAAGACGATCATCGCCAAGGACATGGGCCTGTAAGGTCCCCCGATCACTGGCCGGTACGAACTCCTCATGAGCCAGGCACTCCAGGACCTCCTCGATCTGCTCGACCTCGAGCAGATCGAGGAGGACATCTTCCGCGGCCAGTCCCGCTCCGCCGTCGTCCCCCGCGTCTTCGGCGGGCAGGTGGCGGCCCAGGCGCTGGTCGCCGCCGGGCGCACGGTCCCCGCGGACCGTCCCGCCCACTCCCTGCACGCGTACTTCCTGCGCCCCGGCGACCCCGGCGCGCCGATCGTCTACACCGTCGACCGCATCCGCGACGGCAAGTCCTTCACCACCCGCCGCGTGGTCGCCGTCCAGCACGGCAAGCCGATCTTCCACCTCTCGGCGTCCTTCCAGACGTACGAGGAGGGTCTCGAACACCAGGCGCCGATGCCGTCGGCGCCCGATCCGGCGACCCTGCCGACCTCCCACGAGCGGCTGCGCGGCTACGGCCACCTCGCGCCCGACGTGGTGGAACGCTTCCTGGAGGCACGCGAGGCGGTCGACCTCAGATACGTGGACGAGCCGCCGTACGGCCGCTACGGCGAGCCGCGCGAGCCGCACAGCCAGGTGTGGTTCCGCACCAACGGCAAACTGGACGACGATCCGCTGCTGCACGTCGTCCTCGCCACCTACGTCTCCGACATGACCCTGCTCGACTCCGTGCTGCTCGCGCACGGCCGCGGCGGCTGGGCGGTCGGCGACGTGGTGGGCGCGTCCCTGGACCACGCGATGTGGTTCCACCGCCCCTTCCGCGCCGACGAATGGCTGCTGTACGACCAGGAGTCGCCGTCCGCGCACGGCGGCCGCGGCCTCGGCCAGGCCCGCATATACACCCAGGACGGGCGGCTCGCCATCACCGTCATCCAGGAGGGCGTCGTCCGCGTCCCGCGCTGACCGGCGCTGGACAGTTCTCCCGAAGGTGCCAAGTGGCGTGTGCGGTACTACGCTCAGAGAGTGAAGGCCGCGAGTGCACGGCATGAGCGGCCGGCGAGGTCCGGGAAGATCTCGGACCTCAGCCGCGGTACCTGATGACGCGCCAGCGCCCGGGTGGACCGCAGGCGCCGGTCGTACCGACGTGCCGTACCCGATCCCGCGGTGACATCCGAAGACCGTGCCGCGCCCCTCGTGTGCGGCGGCGGCCATCCACCTCGCGTCCTCCTGAGAGGGAAGCCGCGAGAGACGATGGAACGGAAGGTATCTGCTATGCGAGCACAACGCACGAGGCGCATCTTCGCCCTGTCCGCCGCCGGCATGATGCTGGCCGGTGGAGCCGCACTCGGCGCCGCGGGCACCGCCTCGGCGACCACGTACAACCACCACGACAACCATGGCTCCTACAGCAGGGACTGCGGCGGCGGCTGGTGGAACTGGAACGACGGCTGCGGTGGCCACGGTCGCGGCGACCACGGACGTGGTGGATACGACCACGGTGGACGTGGCGGATATGGATACGGCCACGGCGGATACGGCGGAGACCACGGCGGACGTGGTGGCGGCTACGGTGGCGGTCACGGTGGCGGAGGCCACGGTGGTGGCGGTCACGGTGGCGGAGGCCATGGCGGTCGCTGAGCCGTAACCCGATCGAACACCATGTGCGGTCCCGTCCGCGGGGCCGCACATCCTTGTGTCCGGGGCCGGTTGAGCCACCGTCGTCTTACCGGTGTCTTGTCGTCTTACCGGTGCCTTACGGATGCCTTGCGGCCGTCTTACCGTTCCAGGCCCGCCGCGGCCAGCAGATACGCGGTCATCGGGTCGTAGTGGCGCGGGCTGACCACGTGGTCGTCCAGCGGCACGGCGACCTGGAGGACGCCCTCGGACTCGGCGAGGAACAGCGCGGGGTCGTTGCAGTCGGCGTAGCCGACCGAGTCCAGGCCGTGCTGCGCGGCGTACCCGGCCCAGCCGTGGTCGGCGACCACCAGGTCCGGCAGCGGCCGCCCGGCCTGTTCGAGTCCGCCGAGGACGGCCCGCATGGGCTCCCCGGAGTGCGTGTGCCACAGCGTCGCCCCGTGCTCCAGGACGGCCACGTCCGCGAACTGCATGACGTACCCCTCGTCCGTCCGGAGCCCGTCGGGGATGACGACGATCTCGCAGCCGGCGGTGCGCAGCGCGGCGGCGGTGGCCCGGTGCACATCCAGCAGCCCGCCCGGGTGGCCGGTCGCGAACAGTACCCGCTCGCGCCCCTCGGCCGCCTTGCGCACCCGCGCCGCGAGCCGGTCGAGGCCGTCCACGGTCAGTTCCGGGTCGATGGTGTCCTGGCCGTACCGGTACTCCGGATCGTCGTTGACCCCCACCCGCTCGGCCATCACCGCGAGCACGTCCTGCTCGTCCGCCCAGCGCTCGCCCAGTTCCAGACCGAGCCAGAAGTTGCGGTCGCCGTTGGCCAGCTTGCGGTAGTGGGAGAGGTTGTTCTCGCGGGGTGTGGCGACGTCCCCCGCGATACGGGTCCTCACCAGGTGGTCGAGGAGCTGGGCGCGGCTGGGTGTCCCGGATATCGGCATGGCATCCATTGTGGGGCAGCCCGGTGCGGGCATCCCAGGGGTTTCGCCCGCTGGGACGGGCGTCACCCTCGCCCGAGCGGCACCCGGCATCAGGAGTGCCGCAGCGCGAACCACAGGTCCATGCGTACGTCCGGGTCGTCCAGGTCGGCGCCGAGCAGCAGGGCGCCGCGGGCGACGCGCTGCCGCACGGTGTTGCGGTGTACCCCCAGGGCCACCGCGGTGCGGTCCCAACTGCCGTGCAGGGAGAGCCAGGTGCGCAGGGTCTCCAGGAGGGCGGGCCGCGCGGCGAGCGGCGCGAGCAGGGCACGGGCGTGGGCCCGCGCCTCCGCCTCGGGCACCAGCTCGGACAGTCCGGGACGGTCGCCGTGCCGGACCAGCGGGACGCGGGTGGCGCGGGCGCGGGCCAGGGCGCGGGCCGCCTGGGTGTCGGCGGTCCGCCATCCGCCGGGTTCCGCGGGCGCGCTGACCCCGAGCGTCCAGCCGGGCACCGGGGCGGGTTCCCGGCCGGCGGGCACCAGGACCCGTACGACCTCCCCGTCCAGGTCGACCAGGGGCGAGCCCAGGGCGGTGCCGAGAGCGGCGGCGGCCACGGCGTCCGGTGCCTGCCGCTCTCGGCGCGCCTGTACGACGATCCGCTCGCCGTCCCCGGTGCCGTCGCCCGTGCTCTCGCCCGCGGCGAGCAGCGGTGCGACCTCCCGCGGCGCGGCCCCGAGCAGCAGCCGTACCAGCGCGGAGGAGCGGGCCGCCCCGGCCGCGCCGTGGTGCTCCCCGGTCAGCAGCGACAGCAGCACCGCGCCCACGGAGGCGATGGTGTGGTCCCCGCCCTCGCGCCGTCCGGCGGCGACCCCGAGCACGAAGCCCTCGCCGGAGCCGAGGGCGTAGGCGGCCAGATGGACGCCGTCGGCGGTGTCGGTGGCGGAGGCGGGCCTGGCGGGGCCGGCGGAGGTGGATGCCGGGCCGGCCGGGCGGACCACCGCGGCCAGGTTCCGCAGCGCCTCGGCTACGGCGGGCGCCGGATCCCGGCCCGCCGCCGCGATCCCGGTGCCGTCGGGACCGTAGAGCACCGCGTGCCCGCCGAGCCGCTGGGCGAGCCGGCGCAGCACGGACGGCACCGGGTCGGGGTGGGCCGCGGCCGCGGCGAGGCTCTGCTGGGCCTCGGTGACCCGGCGCAGCTCGGCGAGGCGGGCCTGCGCCATCAGCTGCCACACCGCGCGGGCCACGCCCGAGAAGGTGGTACCCGGCGGGACCTCCAGCAGCGGCAGCCCATGGGTGTCGCAGGCGGTGACCAGGGCGTCCGGCACCGTGTCGTGCACCGGGGCGAGCCCGAAGCCGAGGGCGGCACCGCCCGCGGCGACGACCCGGGCCACGTAGGCGTCGAAGAAGGTGTCCGGCGACGGGGCGTCGGGGATCTGGACCCCGGCCGTCAGGAGCAGTTCGCCGCCGAGGAGGTAGGGGAAGGGATCGGCCATCTCGGAGGTGTGCGCCCAGTGGATCACGACGTCCGGACCGGTGGGACCGGCGAGCTGGCGCAGCGCGAGGTCGTCGCGGGCGAGGAGCGCGGAGAGGGGGATCGGCGGGGTCGGCGGGACCGCGGCGGCCGGGGCCGTGGGGCTCGTCTCGGCCATGGTGTGCACTTCTTCCACTCCAGGTCCCTTGTATGGATAAAACGTACACTTCGTGGACGCTGTCCGGCCACCTAGTGTCGATTCCAGGAAACCGCGCCGCGAAGCCGGTCGGGACGCGGCCAGGACGCAGGAAAGAAGGCACACGCAATGAGCAGCAACGAGACGCCCCGCGGCCCCGTCGACTCCTCCCGCGTCCCCCGGTACGCGGGCCCCGCGACCTTCGCCCGGCTGCCCCGCCTGGACGAGGTCGGCACCGCCGACGTCGCCGTGGTGGGCGTGCCGTTCGACTCCGGCGTCTCCTACCGGCCCGGCGCCCGCTTCGGCGGCAACGCGATCCGCGAGGCCTCCCGGCTGCTGCGCCCCTACAACCCCGCGCAGGACGCGTCCCCCTTCGCGCTCGCGCAGGTCGCGGACGGCGGCGACATCGCGGTGAACCCGTTCGACATCAACGAGGCCGTCGAGACGGTCGAGGCCGCGGCGGACGACCTGCTGGGCACCGGCGCCCGTCTGATGACCCTGGGCGGCGACCACACCATCGCGCTGCCGCTGCTGCGCTCGGTGGCGAAGAAGCACGGCCCGGTCGCGCTGCTGCACTTCGACGCCCACCTGGACACCTGGGACACGTACTTCGGCGCCGAGTACACGCACGGCACGCCGTTCCGCCGCGCGGTGGAGGAGGGCATCCTCGACACCTCCGCCCTCTCGCACGTGGGCACGCGCGGCCCGTTGTACGGCAAGCAGGACCTCACCGACGACGAGAAGATGGGCTTCGGCATCGTCACCTCGGCGGACGTCTACCGCCGGGGCGCCGACGAGGTGGCCGACCAGCTCCGCCAGCGCATCGGCGACCGCCCGCTGTACATCTCCATCGACATCGACTGCCTCGACCCGGCGCACGCCCCCGGCACGGGCACGCCCGAGGCGGGCGGCATGACCTCGCGCGAGCTGCTGGAGATCCTGCGCGGCCTGGCGTCCTGCAACCTGGTCTCGGCGGACGTGGTGGAGGTCGCCCCGGCCTACGACCACGCCGAGATCACGTCCGTGGCGGCTTCCCACACGGCCTACGAGCTGACCACCATCATGTCCCGCCAGATCGCGGCCGCCCGGAAGGACGCGTAACCGACGTGACCCACGACCACGACCTGGTGCTCCGCCCGACCGCCGCCCAGCGGGAGGCCGCGCTGAACCCTCCCCCCGGACGCGTCGGCGGAGACCTGGTCGTGGAGACCCTGGCCGGCCTGGGCGCGACGACCGTCTTCGGCCTGCCGGGCCAGCACGCGCTCGGCATGTTCGACGCCCTGCGCAGGTCGTCTCTCCGCTACGTGGGCCTGCGGGTGGAGAACAACGCGGGCTTCGCGGCGGACGCGTACGGCCGGATCACCGGCGAGGCCGCCCCGCTGCTGCTGTCGACCGGCCCCGGCGCGCTGACCTCGCTGGCGGCGCTCCAGGAGGCGGCCTCGGCCTCCGCCCCCGTCCTCGCGATCAGCAGCCAGATCCCGACGGCGGGCCTGGGCGGCGGCCGCCACGGCTACCTCCATGAACTCCCCGACCAGGCCGCGTCGTTCCGGGGCGTGGTGAAGTCGGTCCACACGGTCCGCGCCCAGTCCCAGATCCCCTCGGCGATCGCCGCGGCCTGGAAGTCCGCGCTGACGGCCCCGCACGGCCCGGTGTGGGTGGAGATCCCGCAGGACGTGCTGGCGTCCCCGACGTCGCTGCCCGTGGTGACGGCGATGGACGCGACCCCGGACGACCTGGCCCCCCGCCCCGAACTGACCGCGGTGGCTGCGGAGTTGCTTTCTCGCGCTGCCCGCCCGGCGATCATCGCGGGCGGCGGCGTCGTACGCTCGGACGCCTCGGGCAAGCTGCGCCGGCTGGCGGAACTGCTGGACGCCCCGGTGGTGACGACGTACGGCGGCAAGGGCGCGTTCCCCTGGGAACACCCGCTGTCCCTCCAGTCCTGGCTGGAGGACCGGCACACCACGGACTTCCTGGAGGACGCCGACGTCCTGCTGGTCGTGGGCTCCGGCCTCGGCGAACTCTCCTCGAACTACCACACGTTCAGGCCGCGCGGCCGGGTCGTCCAGATCGAGGCGGACCTCGGGAAGCTGGAGTCCAACCACCCCGCTCTGGGCATCCACGCGGACGCCCGCCTGGCGCTCCAGGCGCTGCTGGAAACGGCGACGGAACGCCACGACCCGCAGGCCCCGGAGCGTGTCCGCTCCCTCCTCTCCCGCGTCTTTGACCGCCTCGCGTCCCAGGAACTCATCCTGGAACAGTCGCTGTTGACCGCCGTCCGCCGCGCGCTGCCCGCCCGCTCCCCGTCCTTCTGGGACATGACGATCCTGTCCTACTGGGCCTGGTGCGGCTTCGACCCCCGGGGCACGAACCTGATGCACTCCTCCCAGGGCTCGGGCGGCCTCGGCTACGCCTTCCCGGCGGCCCTGGGCGCGGCGGTCGCCGACCCCACCCACCCGGTCCTCGCGGTCTCCGGTGACGGCGGCGCCCTCTACTCCATCGCCGAACTGGCCACGGCCCGCCAGCACGACCTCCCCGTCACCTGGCTGATCATCGACGACGGCGGCTACGGCATCCTGCGCGAATACATGACGGACGCCTTCGGCGCGGCGACGGCGACGGACCTGACCCGCCCGGACTACGTGGCCCTGGCCGAATCCTTCGGCGTCCCGGCCGTACGGGCGACCCCGGAATCCCTGGAATCCGACCTGGCACGGGCCCTGTCGGCCCCGGGCCCCTCGGTGGTCGTACTGCCCGCGGTGTTGCGGATGTTCGCGCCGACGCACTCGGGCTCGGGCGGAGGGGTTCAGCAGTAGTCCCGCCCAGGCGGCTTCGCCGCCGCCGTCGCTTCGTCCCCCGGGCATCGGCCGCTGTGACGCGTTCCGTTCGGAACAGGATGCACAGGCCGTGGCGGTCCCAGGCGAAGGCCACCTGTTCCGCTCCTGCTTGAACGAAGCATGGCCGGTTATCGGTCAGTTGGGGCACTCAACCTGAGAACATGTGTGCAACTTCCGATCACTCCTGCGAGTCAAAAGACCGTAAGTACCCGCAAGGGGTGCGTTCGCACGTCGTTCCAGGGGGAACCCTCCATGACCCACCGCTCCAGCCGGCGCGCCAAGGCGTCGGTGGCGGCGCTCGGTGCCGCGCTGCTCATACCCACCGTCGCGGCCGCCACCCCGGCCGCTGCGACGACGCCCGTCGTGAGCTGCACGTCGGGCAAGGCCGGCCTCGCCGCCAAGCTGACCAAGGACATCACCGCGGCGCTCGCGAACCGCAAGAGCACCGTCGCCATCGGCCTGTACGACCGGGCCACCAAGACCACCTGCACCCTGCGCGGCACCACCGCGTACGACTCGGCCAGCACCGTCAAGGTCACCGTGCTCGCGACCCTGCTGTGGGACGCCAAGAAGCACAACCGGTACCTGACGAGCACCGAGGCCTCGCTCGCCACCGCCATGATCACCCAGTCGGACAACGACGCCACCAGCAAGCTGTGGAAGCAGCTGGGCATGACGAAGATCAAGGGCTTCCTGGCCGCCGCCAAGATGACCAAAACCGTGCCGGGCGCGGACGGTTACTGGGGCCTGACCCAGGAGAACGTCACCGACGAGCAGAAGCTGCTCCAGCTGGTCACCGCCAAGAACAGCGTGCTCAGCGACAACTCGCGTGCGTACATGCAGCGGTTGATGGGGAACGTCGAGTCCGACCAGCGGTGGGGTACGCCCGCCGGCGCCCCGTCCACCGTCTCCGTGCACGTCAAGAACGGCTGGCTGCAGCGCTCCACGCACGGCTGGCGCGTGCACAGCCTCGGCACCTTCAGCGGTGCCGGCCACGACTACATGATGTCCGTCCTGACCCAGGACAACAGCACCATGGACTACGGCGTCACCACCATCCAGAACGTCGCCAAGGCCATCCACAAGGACCTCGTGCCGACCACCGCCAAGACGGCACGCTACGTCCCCACCAGCAGGCCGGACGAGGCGTTCGTCGCCACGCCCGCACAGTAGCCACGGTCTTTCATCACAAAGTCAACACAATGGCTCCCGAGCGTAGTTGACCCACCGCTACGGTGATCGACCATGCGCCTGAGACATGTCATCGCCACCGTCACCGCCGGCCTGGCGGCCGCCACCACGCTGGCCGCCGCCGGGCCCGCCACGGCCCGGCCCGCCAACACACCCGCGGGCCACGCCTGTTCCGCCACCGTCTCGATCGACCGCTTCTCCGACGCGCTCGACAAGACGACGTACGACGGCACGTTCGTCGGCAACTTCTCCGCCCTCGCCGTGGACCGCGACGGATCGATCGCCGCCCTGGAGGACCGGTCCCAGCTGTTCGACCTGGACGCCAGGACGCTCCAGCCGAGGTCCGCCGTCCACCTCGCGGACGAGAACGGCGCCGACCTCGACTCCGAGGGTCTCGTCATCGACCGCGACGGCACCCGCCTCGTCACCTCCGAGGTCGAGCCCTCCGTCCGGCGCTACTCCCGTGACGGCAAGATCCTCGACCGGCTCCCCGTGCCGTCGTCCCTCCTCGTCGCCCCCGCGGGCCGTGCCACCTTCAACCAGACCTTCGAGGGGCTGACCCTGCTGCCCGGCGGCCACACCCTCCTCGCGTCCATGGAGGACCCGATCGCGGGCGACGCCGCCGACCTCGTCCGCTTCCAGACCTGGACCCGGACCCGGGGCGGCCACTTCCGGTTGGCCGCGCAGTACGCCTACCGCATCGACGCCGGTCTCGGCGTCCCCGAGGTGCAGGCCACTCCCGACGGCCGGCTGCTCGTCCTGGAGCGCGGCTTCACCGCGGGCGTCGGCAACACGGTCCGCCTCTACCTGGCCGACCCGCGCCACGCCACGGACACCAGCGGCATCGAGAACCTCACCGGGCAGCCCGGCGTCCGGCCGATCAGGAAGACGCTGCTCGCCGACATCGCCGCCTGCCCCTCCCTCGGAGCCACCGCCAGGCAGCCCCAGCCCAACCCCCTCCTCGACAACATCGAGGGCATGGCCATCACGGGCCGCGACCACACCGGCCGCCTGAAGGTCCTGCTGGTCAGCGACGACAACCAGAACCCGGTGCAGACCACGCGCTTCTACTACCTGCGGGTGCGCGTCTGACGACCCATGGTCACGGCGGGATGAAATCGGCCCGCGCCCGCGTTGGTGCCTTCCGGAAAAGTACGACGATCGGGAGGCACCGGCGTGGAACCACAACGGGGATGGGCACGGCGGCTCGCGGGCTACGCCTGGCGGTATCCGAAGGACGTCGTCCTGGCACTCGGCTCCTCGCTCGCCGGCATGGCCGTCACCGCGGTCGTCCCCCTGATCACCAAGGTGATCATCGACGACGTGATCGGCGCCCACACCCGCTCCATGGCCCCCTGGGCCGGCGCCCTCGTCGTCGCCGCCGTGCTCGTCTACGCCGCCACCTACGTCCGCCGCTTCTACGGCGGCCGGCTCGCCCTCGACGTCCAGCACGACCTGCGGACGGAGATGTACGACACGATCACCCGCCTCGACGGCCGCCGCCAGGACGAGCTGTCGACCGGGCAGGTCGTGGGCCGCGCCACCAGCGACCTCCAGCTGATCCAGGGCCTGCTCTTCATGCTCCCGATGACCATCGGGAACGTCCTGCTCTTCCTGGTCTCCCTGGTGATCATGGCGTGGCTGTCGCTGCCGCTGACCCTCGTCGCCCTCGTCGTCGCCCCCGCGCTCGGCTGGATCGCCCGGCGCAGCCGCAGCAAGCTGCACCCCGCCACCTGGTACGCCCAGGCCCAGGCCGCCGCCGTCGCCGGTGTGGTCGACGGCGCGGTGAGCGGCGTACGCGTGGTGAAGGGCTTCGGGCAGGAGGCGCAGGAGACCGGCAAGCTGCGCGAGGTCGGCCGCAGGCTGTTCGCGGGCCGGCTGCGCACCATCCGCCTGAACAGCAAGTACACCCCCGCCCTCCAGTCCGTCCCGGCGCTCGGCCAGGTCGCCATGCTCGCCCTCGGTGGCTGGCTCGCGGTGCGCGGGCACATCACACTGGGCACCTTCGTCGCCTTCTCCACCTACCTCGCCCAGCTGGTCGGACCGGTCCGCATGCTCGCGATGGTCCTCACCGTCGGCCAGCAGGCCCGCGCCGGCACCGAGCGCGTCCTGGAGCTGATCGACACCGAGCCGACCCTGCGGGACGGCACCCGGGAGCTGCCCGCGGACGCGCCCGCGACCGTCGAGTTCGACGACGTGTCCTTCGGGTACGCGAGCGACGCCACGGTCCTGGACGGGCTGAGCTTCGAGATACGCCAGGGTGAGACGCTGGCCGTCGTCGGCTCCTCCGGCTCCGGCAAGTCCACCCTCTCCCTGCTCCTGCCGCGCTTCTACGACGTCACCCACGGCGCCGTCCTGATCGGCGGCCACGACGTCCGCGAGCTGACCCTCTCCTCGCTGCGCGCCGCGATCGGACTGGTCCCGGAGGACTCGTTCCTCTTCTCCGACACGGTCCGCTCGAACATCGCCTACGGGCGGCCGGACGCCACCCAGGACGAGATCGAGGCCGCCGCCCGCGCCGCCCAGGCCGACCGCTTCATCCGGGAGCTGCCCGAGGGCTACGACACCAAGGTCGGCGAGCACGGCCTCACCCTCTCGGGCGGCCAGCGCCAGCGCGTCGCGCTCGCCCGCGCCCTGCTCACCGACCCGCGCCTACTGGTCCTGGACGACGCCACCTCCGCCGTGGACGCCCGGGTGGAGCACGAGATCCACGAGGCCCTCAAGGAGGTCATGCGCGGCCGTACGACCCTGCTGATCGCCCACCGCCGCTCCACCCTGAACCTCGCCGACCGCATCGCCGTACTCGACCGCGGCCGGCTCGCCGACCTCGGGACCCACGAGGAGCTGCAGCGGCGCTCCGCCCTCTACCGCAGGCTGCTCACCGACCCGGACGAGCTGGGCGGCGTCTCCCCGGGACACCCGCTCCCGGACGAGCCGGTCGAGGACGACGACAGCCTGCGCGCCGAGCTGGACGCCGAGTACGACGCCGAGCGCGGCGTCACCCCCCACCTGTGGACCGGCGACCGCGCGCCGAAGGACCCGGCGCTGGCCGGCACCCCCGCCACCCCCGCGCTCCTCGCCCAGGTGGCGGCCCTGCCCCCGGCCACCGATGCCCCCGGCGTCGACGAGGAGAAGGCGGTACGGCCCGAGGACTCCTACGGCCTGCGCCGCCTGCTGCACGGCTTCGGGCTGCCCCTGCTGATCAGCCTGGCGCTGGTCGCCGTCGACGCGGGCGCGAGCCTGGTGCTGCCGGTGCTGATCCGGCACGGCATCGACGCGGGCGTCACCAAGCTGGCCGTCGGCGCCGTCTGGTCGGCCTCGCTGCTCGCCCTGCTCGTGGTCCTCGCGCAGTGGGCCGCGCAGATCGGCGAGACCCGGATGACCGGCCGTACCGGCGAACGCGTCCTCTACGCGCTCCGGCTCAAGATCTTCGCGCATCTCCAGCGGCTCGGCCTCGACTACTACGAGCGCGAGCTGACCGGCCGGGTGATGACGCGCATGACCACCGACGTCGACGCGCTGAGCACCTTCCTCCAGACCGGCCTGGTCACCGCGTTCGTCTCGGTCGTCACCTTCTTCGGCATCATGGGCGTCCTGCTGGTGATCGACGTCCAGCTCGCCCTGGTCGTCTTCGCCACGCTGCCCCCGCTGATCATCGCCACCTTCTTCTTCCGCCGGGCGAGCGTGAAGGCGTACGAGCTGGCCCGCGAGCGTGTCTCGGCGGTCAACGCCGACCTCCAGGAGTCGGTGTCCGGGCTGCGGATCGTGCAGGCGTTCCGCCGCGAGAAGGACGGCGGACGGCGGTTCGCCGAGCGCAGCGACGGCTACCGCGCCGCCCGGCTGCGCGGCCAGTGGCTGATATCGGTCTACTTCCCGTTCGTGCAGCTGCTGTCCTCGGTCGCCGCGGCCGCCGTGCTGATCGCGGGCGCGGGCCGGGTCGAGGCCGCCACCCTCACCACCGGCGCCCTGGTCGCCTACCTCCTCTACATCGACCTCTTCTTCGCCCCGGTCCAGCAGCTCTCCCAGGTATTCGACGGCTACCAGCAGGCGACCGTCTCCCTCGGCCGCATCCAGGAACTGCTGCGCGAGCCCACGTCCACCGCGGCGGCGGAGCGGCCGCGGGACGTCACGTCGGTGCGCGGCGACATCGCCTTCGAGGGCGTGCGCTTCGCGTACGGCGACGGCGAGGCCGCCCTCGCCGACGTCGAGCTGACCATCCCCGCGGGGCAGACGGTCGCGTTCGTCGGTGAGACCGGTGCCGGAAAGTCCACGCTGGTCAAGCTGGTGGCCCGGTTCTACGACCCGACGGCCGGGCGGGTCACGGTCGACGGCACGGATCTGCGGGACCTGGACCTGACCGCGTACCGGCACCGGCTCGGCGTGGTGCCGCAGGAGGCGTACCTGTTCCCGGGCACGGTGCGGGACGCCATCGCCTACGGCCGCCCCGGGGCCACCGACGCCGAGGTGGAGGCGGCCGCGCGGGCGGTCGGCGCGCACGAGATGATCGCCACCCTCGACGGCGGCTATCTGCACGAGGTCGCCGAGCGCGGCCGCAATCTCTCGGCGGGCCAGCGCCAGCTGATCGCGCTCGCCCGCGCCGAACTGGTCGACCCGGACATCCTGCTCCTGGACGAGGCCACGGCCGCCCTGGACCTGGCCACGGAGGCGCAGGTCAACCAGGCGACCGACCGCCTCGCCGGCCGTCGTACCACGCTGGTGGTCGCCCACCGGCTCACCACCGCCGCCCGCGCCGACCGGGTGGTGGTCATGGACCACGGCCGGGTCGCCGAGGACGGCACCCACGGGGAACTGCTCGCCCTCGGCGGCCGGTACGCCGAGCTGTGGCGGACCTTCGCCGGGCGCTCCGAGCCGGAGGAACCGGTCGGAGCGGTCCTCTGAGCCCCGCCGGTCCGCGCCGCTGACGACCGTGCAACCATCCGGCATATCCCCTGCGTCGTACATGCGTACGGCCGTCGGGGGACGGTCTGGACGCGCTTCGGGGAGGACGAACAGGTGCGAAGTGGTGCGATACGCCGACGTCTCACGCTCGGCCCGGCCCTGCTGGCCGCGGCCGGACTACTGGCCTTCGCGGCCTCCGGCACCGCGCAGGCGGCACCCAGCAGCTGCTCCGGGGACCAGGTCAGAACCCTCTCCTTCGCCACCGGCGTCACCCGCGTCTACCGGCACGGCGACTACGTCTGCGCCATCACCCTCGCCCGTGATCCCGGCGTCGTCCGCGCGATGTCGGTGAGCGTCCAGGCCCGCGGCAGCCGTCCGGCCAAGGACACCGGCCACTACCTGCACCGCGCCGGGCCGGTGACCGTGCACGCCGGGCACCGCTGTGTCTGGATCCGTGGCGCGGTCGGCCGGAACGGCGTCAGTTCGGGCTGGATCCTCTGCTGAACCGCCGCCCGCGTCGACACGCTGGCCGCTGTGCGTTCCCTTGACGGAAAGAAACTTCCCGGATATTGGTGACTCCTTGGAAGTTTCCTTCAGCAGTTCTCCTCTGGGAAGGAGCGCACGTGCCCGACACCAGCACGGGAAGCGACACCAGCAAGAGAGACACGGGAAACACAGGGAGCGGGGGCGCCCGGCTGTCCCGGCGTACCGTCCTCGCCGCGGGGGCGGGGATCACCGCCGCGCTTTCCGTCCCCACCACCGCCCGCGCCGCCGCCCCCGACGGCCGCCGCCCCCACGACGATCGCCGCCTCAGGGCCCTGATCTCCAGGATGTCGCTCCAGGAGAAGGTCGGGCAGCTCTTCGTGACGCGGGTCTACGGCGCCTCCGCCACCGCCCCGGACCAGGCCGACATCGACGCCAACCTCGGCGAACTGGGCGTGCGCACCGCGGCCGAGCTGATCCGGAAGTACCGGGTCGGCGGGATCATCTACTTCACCTGGGCCCACAACACCCAGAACCCGTACCAGATCGCGGACCTGTCCAACGGCATCCAGCAGGCGTCCCTGGACCAGCCGCGCGGCCTGCCGATGCTGATCGCCACCGACCAGGAGCACGGCGCGGTGTGCCGGGTCGGCGAGCCCGCCACCCTCTTCCCCGGCGCCATGGCGATCGGCGCGGGAGGTTCGGCCGCCGACGCGCGCACCGTCGGCCGGATCTCGGGCACCGAACTGCGTGCCCTCGGCATCAACCAGGACTACTCGCCCGACGCCGATGTGAACGTCAACCCGGCCAACCCGGTGATCGGGGTGCGCTCCTTCGGCGCCGACCCGGCGGCGGTCGCGGAGCTGGTCGCGGCCGAGGTGCGGGGCTACCGGTCGGCCCGGGTCGCCGCCACCGCCAAGCACTTCCCGGGGCACGGGGACACCGCCGTCGACAGCCACTACGGCTTCCCGGTCATCACACACAGCCGGGAGCTGTGGGAGAAGCTGGACGCGGTGCCGTTCCGTTCGGCGATCGCGGCGGGCATCGACTCGATCATGACCGCGCACATCCAGTTCCCGGCCCTGGACGGATCCGGCGACCCGGCCACCCTGTCCGAGCCCATTCTCACCGGCATCCTGCGCGGCGAACTGGGTTACGACGGCGTGGTGATCACCGACTCCCTCGGCATGGAGGGCGTGCGCACCAAGTACGGCGACGACCGGGTGCCGGTGCTCGCGCTGCAGGCCGGCGTGGACCAGTTGCTCAATCCGCCGTCCATCGACACGGCCTGGAACGCGGTCCTGCGGGCCGTCCAGGACGGCGAGCTGACCGAGGCCCGTCTCGACGAATCGATCCTGCGCATCCTGCGGATGAAGTCCCGGCTCGGCCTGTTCGACGGGGTGTACGTGGACCGGAAGGGCGTGGACCGTACCGTCGGCACCAAGTCCCATCTGGCCACGGCCGACCGCATCGCCGAGCGCACCACGACCCTGCTGGTCAACGAGGGCGGCACGCTGCCCCTGGACCGCCGCGCCCAGCCCCGGTTGCTGGTGGTCGGCGCCGACCCCGACTCCCCGTCCGGTACGACGGGCCCGCCGACGGGCGTCCTGGCCGCCGCCCTCACCGAGGCGGGCTTCACCGCCACCGCGCTCCCGACCGGAACGAACCCCTCCGCAGCGGCCGTCGACAAGGCGGTGGCCGCCGCCGAGGACGCCGACGCGGTGGTGGTCGGCACCTACAACGTGACCGCCGGAAGCTCCCAGCGCACGCTGGTGGACCGGCTGCTGGCGACCGGCAAGCCCGTGGTGGCGCTCGCCGTGCGCAACCCGTACGACATCGCCCAACTCCCCTCGGTCCGGGCCTGCCTGGCTTCGTACTGCTGGACCGACGTGGAACTCCGCGCCGCCGCACGGGTGATCGCGGGCCGCGTCAGGCCGCGCGGCAAGCTCCCGGTACCGGTACAGCGGGCCGACGACCCGACGCGGGTCCTGTACCCGATCGGCCACGGCCTGACGTACTAGTGCCGCAACAGGCGACGTCCGCCCCGTCGCGACGCCCTGCACGCACTCTCGCCGCACCGGCCGAAAGCCCGAGTACGTCCGGTACGAGGGCTTCCGTCCGGCACGCCGAGAGCACGCACCGGACGCCGCTCCTTGACGGGCGAACGTTGCCTGCCGCGGCACTAGGCCGTGGCCGATCGGGCTACGCCGCCTCGCCGAGCAGTCGGACGAGGTGGTCGCGGCCCGCGGCGAGCAGGCCGGGCAGCGGGGCGGCCTGCTCGTACCACCGTTTCTCGTACTCCCAGCACAGCCAGCCGTCCCAGCCGCCCCGGCTCAGCACCTCCACGCACTCGGTGAGCGGCAGCACGCCCGCGCCGAGCGGCAGCGGGGTGGTGTCCTCGGCCGAGGCGATGTCCTTGACCTGCACATATCCCAGCTGAGGGGCGAGCGCCGCGTATGTCTGCGCGGGCTGTTCGCCCCCCAGCCAGGTGTGCATCACATCCCACAGCGCCCCCACCTGCCGATGCCCCACCGGACCGAGCACCCGGATGGCGTCGGCGCCCGTGCGGTGCGAGTCATGGGTCTCCAGCAGGATGCGCACCCCGAGCGCGGACGCGTCCTCGGCGGCGGTCCCGAGCCGCCGGGCCGCGATCGCGTCGGCCTCCTCGCGAGCGGTCTCCCCGCCGGAGGTCTCTCCTCCGGGCAGGACACGGACGAAGGGCGCGCCGAGATCGTGCGCGAGCCGGAGCAGCCCCCGCACCTCGCCGAGCACGGCCGCGTCGTCACCGGGCGCGGCGACGCGCGCGTACCCGGCCACGCACAGCGGCTCGATGCCGGAGCCGCGGAACAGCGCGGCGGTGTCGGCGCGTTCGGCGGGGGAGAGGCCGGGGTGGACCGGCTCCTCGGGATGGGCGCGCAGTTCGACACCGTGGTAGCCGTGCTCGGACGCGAGCGCCAGGACGTCCGGGACGGGCAGGCCGGGGACACCGAGAGTGGAGAACGCCAGCTTCATGCGCAATGACCCTACTCGTCCCCGGCACGCCGTGCCGTCGCGCCACAATGTCATGACTTCTCTAAAAAGAGACCAGGTATTGCCGCTTTTTCTCCACCGACCGATGTGGCCCGATCTGCCCGGGTAGGGATCGGGCGCCGCAACGGTCCGCGAGGACCCGCAAGAAGGGCGATACATGGCAGAGTTGACTCGACGTAGACTCCTGGGCTCGGCCGCCGGCGTGCTGGGCGGCGCGGCGGCCCTCTCCCTCCTCCCGCCGAGCGTCCAGAAGGCGGTCGCCGCCGGACCACCCCGGAAGGGCTCCCTGCGCGACATCGAGCACGTGGTCCTGCTGATGCAGGAGAACAGGTCCTTCGACCACTACTTCGGCACCCTCTCCGGTGTGCGCGGCTTCGCCGACGCCAAGGCGCTGCGGCTCCGCACCGGACGCAGCGTCTTCCACCAGCCGGACAGCGAGAACCCGAAGGGCTATCTGCTGCCCTTCCACCTCGACACCCGCGCCTTTAGCGCCCAGGCCATCCCGTCCACCAGCCACGCCTGGGAGGTGCAGCACCAGACCTGGAACGGCGGCAGGATGGACCAGTGGCTGGCCGCGCACCGCAAGGCGGACGGCGCCAACGGCCCGTACGTCATGGGGTATTACACGCGCGAGGACATCCCGTTCCAGTTCGCACTCGCGGAGACCTTCACCATCTGCGACAACTACTTCTGCTCCGTCCTCGGTCCCACCTGGCCCAACCGGCTCATGTGGATGACCGGTTCGATCGACCCGGGCGGCACCCGCGGCGGCCCGGTCACCACCAACTCCGCACCCGATCCGTACCGCTGGACGACGTACGCCGAACGCCTCCAGGCGGCCGGGATCAGCTGGAAGGTCTACCACCAGGACGACGACTACGGCTGCAACATGCTGGACCGGTTCGCCACGTTCCAGAACGCGAAACCCGGCTCCGACCTCTACGAGCGAGGGATCCGCCCGCAGCCCGCGGGCACCTTCGAGGACGACGCCCGCGCCGGCCGGCTGCCGGCCGTGAGCTGGATCGTGCCGCCCAGCCACCAGTCCGAGCACCCCGACTACCTGCCCGCCGCCGGCGCCGACTTCGTGGCGTCGAAGATCGAGGCCGTCGCCGCCAGCCCCAAGGTGTGGCAGAAGACGGCGCTCATCCTCTGCTACGACGAGAACGACGGCCTCTTCGACCATGTGCCGCCACCCACCCCGCGCGCCGGGACGAAGAACGAGTTCGTCGGCGGGCTCCCGATCGGCGCCGGATTCCGGGTCCCGGCGATCGTCGTCTCGCCCTGGACCGTGGGCGGCTGGGTCGCCACCGAGGCCCTCGACCACACCTCGGCGCTGCGCTTCCTGGAGCGGTTCACCGGGGTCCGGGAGCCCAATCTGAGCGCCTGGCGACGGTCCGCCTTCGGCGACTTCACCAGCGCCTTCCGCTTCTCCCAGGGCCGCAAGGGCGCACCCGGGCTGCCGGGCACGGCGGCGCAACTCCAGAAGGCGCGGAAGCAGGTGGCGACCCTGCCGGCGCCGCGTCTGCCGGACGCGGACCAGACGTTCCCGCGCCAGGAAGGGGGACACCGGCCGCACGTGTAAGGGCGGTTGAGCCCGTCGGGTGGGGCGGCGCGGGCCGGGGGACGTCCGGGTCACGACCGGCGGCGTCCCCCGGCCCCGGCCACCCCGCGGCGCTCAGTCCCGGGCCACCGCCGTCGACCCCCTGACCACCAGTTCCCCCCGCACCTCGCCGATCCCCCCGGCCGGTGCTCCCTCCCGGCCCATGGCGACGCGCCCGGCCCGTGCCCCCGCCTCGGCCAGGGGCAGACGGACCGTCGTGAGCCCGGGGACCACGTCCACGGCCACCGGGAGGTCGTCGAACCCGGTGACGGACACGTCCCGCGGTATCCGCAGCCCGGCGTCGCGCAGCGCCGCGCACGCTCCGGCCGCGACGGAGTCGTTCGCGGCGACCACGGCGGTCAACGACGCGTCGCGGCGCAGCAGTTCGCGTGCACCCTCGTACCCGGAGCGCCGGTCGAACCGTCCGTGGACGGTCCACCGCGGATCCTCCTCGATCCCCGCCGCGGCCAGCGCCGCGCGATGCCCCTCCAGCCGGTGCCGCGTCGTCGAGCGCTCCCCGGGCCCGGCGATGTACCCGAGCCGCCGGTGCCCGAGCCCCACCAGGTGCTCCGTCACCGCCCGCGCGCCACCGAGATTGTCGAAGGCGAGCGCGACCGTCCGGGTGTCCGGCACCGGGGGCCGTCCGCACAGGACCACCCGCGTGCCGCCCTCCCCGAGCTTGCGCAGCTTCGCCGCGACGGCCGCCGCGTGCGGCGCGTCCACGACCGCGCCGCCGGTCAGCACGACCGCGGCCGCCCGCTGCCGGTGCAGCAGCGTCAGGTACTTCAGCTCCTGCTCCGGTGAACCGCCCGTGTTGCAGACGACCGCGAGCCGCTCACCGCCGGCCCGCCCCCCGGTGCCCCCGATCTCCGCCTGGATCGCACTCGCCATGATGCCGAAGAAGGGGTCGGCTATGTCGTTGACGAGGATGCCGACCAGGTCGGAGGTGGAGGCGGCCAGCGCGCTCGCGGGCCCGTTGAGGACATAGTCCAGCTCGTCCACCGCCCGCAGCACCCGCTCGCGGGTCGACGCCGCCACCGGGTAGTTGCCGTTCAGCACGCGCGACACCGTCGCGGGGGAGACCTGGGCGCGCGCGGCCACGTCCGCCAGGGTCACGGTCATCTCGTCGTCCTCCGGTCGCGCATCTCGTCGTCTCGTCAGGGCAGGTAGACGGCCTGAACGGGGCTGCCGGTTCCCGCGCCCGGCCCATGCCCCTCCCCGGGGGAACGGGGCCCGGGAGCCGGACAGGTCCTGCGCCGACCGCTGCCCCGAGGCTAGCTCTCTCGCCTGTAGGGAGCGCTTGCTGTGACGATTGTCGCGGTGTCCGGTGGGACGACCGGTTCCGGCCGGGATCGCCCGCGCGAGCGCGGGGACCCGCCGCCGTGCCTTCCGGAGGACGCCGTTCAAGAAGACGGCGGCGCGCTCGCCGGAGCACGCCGCCGCCGCTCGGTGCGGGTCAGTAGCCGAGCCGGTCGACCAGCCAGGTGCCCAGTTCCTCGGTGACGGCGGTGTGCGTGGTGGTCGTGGACGAGCAGATGAAGTCGTCCAGGTCGCTCTCGTCCGGCGGGAGTTCGTCCACCTTCGCGTAGAGGTCCTGCTGCCGGCCGATGTCGCGGACGGACACGGCGCTGATCGTGGGGACGAAGCAGATGTCCGGGTGCCGCAGGTCCACCGTGCCGCCGCCCTTCTCCAGCGCGTCGGCGAGGATGCGGTACGTGTTGAGCGTGCCGCCGGGGGCGCCGTCGAGTTCCGGGAAGCCGTTGGTCGTGACCGTCTTCTCGGCCTTCGGGAAGCGCCGGTTGAGGTAGGCGGCCGTCACGTCGTCGCCCTGGGCCTGGGTGTAGAAGGTGGTGCCCGGGTAGATCCGCTCGACGCGCAGCGCGGTCTCCCCGGGCCGCACCTCCGGCAGGCCCACGCCGTCCCCGCGCCCACTGGCGACACCGAGCAGCCGGGGGATGCGGGGCCAGCCGCCCAGCCGCGCCAGCTCGTCCAGCAGGACCCGGCGTTCCTCGGCCACCCCGATCTTGCCGGTGTCCTTGTCGTAGTGCTGCCACAGCATCTGGCGGGCGGCCGGGCTGTTCATCTGCCGGGCGAAGTCGTTGTCCGGGAACGGGATGAAGTACGAGAACGCCTGGACACCGACGGGGATGGTGGCGCCGCGGTGCGGGGTGTCGAACGAGAAGTACGTGCCGGTCTGGTGGTCGATGCGCTGGTGCTCCAGTTTGGCGAGCGCGTACCGGGTGACCAGCCCGCCCATGCTGAACCCGCCGACGATCAGCCGGTCGTCGCCCAGCCGCTCGGCGCCGGCCCGCAGGATCGCGGCGATGGCCGCCTGGGCGTTCGTCTGGATGGCGGCGGTGCGCTCGTTGTAGCCGAGCAGGACGACGTCCTTGCCGCGCCGGCGCAGGTCGCTGATGAGCTGGTAGTCGCTCTCCAGGAACTGGTAGAGCTTGTCGAGTTCGCTACGGCCGAGGCTGAAGCCGTCGGAGATGATCACGGGCCGGACGAGGCTCCGGTTCCCCTGGCCGAGAAAGACCCAGGCGAAGCCTTCCGGCAGGCTCCACTCGTTGTCCGGGGACGGTACGTCGACCGGGTTGTGCACCCGCTGGTCGAGCGGGTCGCTGATCGTCAGTCCGGCGAGTTCCGGCTCGGCGGAGTCCTGAGGCGACATGGTCGTGCTCCTAGATGTCGTCGCGAAGGGCAAGACACCGTCATGGTGGGGTCGCGCTCAGGCCGTGCCGGGCGTGTCGGCCCGGGGGTTCATCACAAGGGATGGAACGTGCCGGGGGATTGTTTGACCCGCCCGGCACGTGGGCTCAGCCCTTGACGGCGCCGATGAACGCCGTCCAGCTGTCCACGGAGAAGAGCAGCGCCGGGCCCGAGCCGTCCTTGCTGTCGCGGACGGGGACGGCGGCGTGACCGGAGGCGATCTCCACGCAGTTGTCGTGGTTGCCGCCGCTGTAGCTGGACTTGTACCACCCGGTGGGAGTGGACGAGTCGGAGACGGTGTGCTTGCTGGTGGCCATCCACGTGTTCCTCTGCTGCTGCCCTGACGAGGGCAAGTGACTCCTGTTGCCACAACGCATCGCTCAGCGCAAGAGCGTAGGCGGTCTGACTGGCGGCCACCAGCGCAGGATCATCCATCGAGTTGGTGATCGAGTCCCTGGAGGAGGTCAAGCGCATCGCGGAGAGCAGGGGCGCGCGGCCGGTCGTGGAGACTTGACCGGGTGATCACGACATCGACTCGCCGTCGCTCCACCGCGCTCACGGTCCCGCTGGTGCTCGGTGCCGCCCTGACCGGCTGTGCCGACGACCACCTGGACTATCAGACGGACTACGCGAACCACCGTCCCCTGCGCGTCACCGGCCACCCGAGCACGGGCAGCCTGGGAACGGTCCAGAAGGTCGTCTGGCGGCTCGCCGACGGAGACGCCGACGGTCTCGCCGCCCTCGACTCGGAGGGCGGCGACGCGAAACCCGCGGCCCGCGCCTGGATCAAGGCGTACGGTGAGGCGGCGGCCCGCGACGAGGTGACCGCCGACTTCGACGAGGAGGGCTCCGTACGCCAGGAGGTCGTCCTGCACTTCACGGGGCCCGAGCGCACTCAGCGGGTCACGGTGCGGATCGGCGGGAACGACACCTGGGGGATCGTGCTGGCGAATCCCTCGCCGCGCCGGACGCTGCGCGGTTCCTAGAAGAACACCCCGCACCGCAGCAGCACATTGGCGTACGGGCTCGCCTCGCCGGTGCGCACGATCAGCCGTGCCCCCGCCGACAACTCCTTGAGCCGCTCGTGCGGCACGAAGTCCAGGTTGGCGAACTGCCGCCGTACCAGGGCGAGATGGTCGCCGCGCAGCTCCTCCGCCACCGTGGCGCCCTCCAGGACCAGTTCGTCCACCAGACCGGCGAAGACCTCCGCGAAGGACGGCACACCGGCCCGGAAGGCCAGGTCCACCACGCGTGGGCCGTTCGGGATCGGCATGCCCGCGTCGCAGACCAGCACCTCGTCCCCGTGCCCCAACTCGGCCAGCGCACCGGCCAGATGGCGGTTCAGGATGCCCGACCTCCTCACGGCTGTCCGACCTCCTCGGCCGTCGGGTACGACTCCTGCGCCCCCGCCTTCGTCACGGCCGCCGCGCCGACGCGGGCCGCGTAGCCCGCCGCCCGAGCGAGGCCCGCGCCCGCGCCCAGCCTCCAGGCGAGGGCGGCCGTGAAGGCGTCGCCCGCGCCCGTGGTGTCCACCGCGTCGACCTTCACCGACGCCACCCGGGCCGCGCCCGAGCCGTCGTGCACCAGCGCGCCCTCGGCGCCGAGCGTGACCACGACCGAGCGCGGGCCCATCGCCAGCAGCCCGCGCGCCCAGTCCTCCGGGTCCGCCCCGGCGGCCTCGCCCAGGACCACCCGCGCCTCGTGCTCGTTGACGATCAGCGGGTCGCAGGCCGCCAGCACCTCCGCGGGCAGCGAGCGCGGCGGGGACGGGTTGAGCACGAAGCGGGTACCGGAGGGCAGGTTCCGTACGACCTCCACCACCGTCTCCAGCGGGATCTCCAGCTGGGCCGAGACCACCCGGGAGGCGCGCAGCAGACCCTCGGCCGCCCGGACGTCCGCCGGGGTGAGCCGGGCGTTGGCGCCGGGCGACACCACGATGCTGTTGTCCCCGGACGGGTCGACGGTGATCAGCGCGACACCGGTCGGCGCCCCGCCTTCGAGCACGCCCGACGGGTCGACCCCGGCCGAGCGCAGGGAGTCGAGCAGCAGCCGGCCGTGGCCGTCGTCGCCGACGCGCGCCAGCAGGGCCGTACGGGCGCCCAGCCGGGCCGCGGCGACCGCCTGGTTGGCGCCCTTGCCGCCCGGATGCGTGGACAGGTCCCCGCCCAGCACCGTCTCACCGGCGGCCGGCCGCCGCTCGACCCCGATCACCAGGTCGGCGTTGGCCGAACCCACGACCAACAGGTCGTAGTCGTACATCAGTTGACTCCCATGAACCCTTTGAATCCGCGAACCCGAGAAACGAGCCGGGGCGGACGGCCACCACCCATGGTGTACGACCGTCCGCCCGAGCCCTCTCCGTCCGTTTCCGTCAGCCGCTGAATCCGGCCACGTTGTCCTTCGTGACCACCTTCACCGGCACCTTGACCGTCCGCTCCACCTTCTTGCCCTGGGACGCCTTGAGCGCGTTGTCCACGGCGATCCGGCCGAGCTGGGTCGGCTGCTGCGCGACGGAGGCGTACAGCGTGCCCGCCTTGACCGCGTTCAGGCCGTCGGGGGTGCCGTCGAAGCCGACCACCGGCACCGACGTACCGGCCTTGGAACCCAGCGCCTTGATCGCGCCGAGGGCCATCTCGTCGTTGGCGGCGATGACGCCCTGCACGTCCGGGTGGGCCTGGAGCAGGTTCGACATCACGTCGAGGCCCTTGGTGCGGTCGAAGTCGGCGGGCTGCTGGGCGACCACCTTGATGCCCGGGTACGCCCGCAGACCGCCTGCGAAGCCCTGCGCACGCTCACGCGCCGCCGAGGTGCCCGCCTGACCCTGGAGGATCACGATCCGGCCCTTGCCGCCCAGCTTCTCGGCGATGGTCCTGGCCGCCTGCTCGCCGCCGGCGATGTTGTCCGAGGCCACCAGGGCGTCCACATCGGCCTTGTTGACACCGCGGTCGACCGCGATCACCGGGATCCTCGCCTTGTCGGCGGCCTTCACCGAGTTGCTCGCCGCGTCCGAGTCCACGGGATTGACGATGATCGCGTCAAGGCTCGAACTGGTGAAGTTCTGGAGCTGGTTGGCCTGCTGGGAGGCGTCGTTCTGCGCGTCGGTCACCGTCAGGTCCACGCCCAGCTTCTTCGCCTCGGCCTGCGCGCCGGAGCGGATCTGCACGAAGAACGGGTTGTTCAGGGTGGACAGCGACAGACCCATCCGCGGGTTCGACGAGGCGGAGGAGCCGTTGTGCAGGAAGGAGGTCGCGCCGACGACCGCCACGGTCACCACGGCCGCGAGCCCGTACGTCGCCGCCTGCTTGCCCTTGTCGCCGCCGCCCCCGCCGGTCACCGGGGTGGCACCCGCCTTGCGGCGCACCGTGTCGAGCAGCACCGCCAGCGCGATCACGACACCGATCACGACCTGCTGCCAGAACGCGGAGACGTTCAGCAGGTTCAGGCCGTTGCGCAGCACCGCGAGGATCAGCGCGCCGACCAGGGTGCCGGACGCCTTGCCGGTGCCGCCCGCGAGCGAGGCGCCGCCGATGACGACCGCCGCGATCGCGTCCAGCTCGTAGCCGTCGGCGGCCTGCGGCTGAGCGGAGGACAGCCGGGAGGCCAGCACGATGCCCGCCACCGCCGCGAACACACCGGACAGGGCGTAGATCGCGAGCTTCTGCTTCTTGACCCGCAGGCCGGACAGGCGCGCGGCCTCCTCGTTGCCGCCGATCGCGTACATCGAGCGGCCGATGTAGGTGCGGCCGAGCACGAACGCGGCCAGCAGACCCATCACGATCATGACCAGGACCGGCACCGGCAGCCAGTCGCCGAGGGTGTCACCGAGGTGCGAGACCGAGTCCGGGAACGGGATCGGCACACCACCGGAGACCACCAGCGACAGACCGCGGCCCACCGACAGCATCGCGAGCGTCGCGATGAACGGCGGAAGCTTGCCGTAGGCGATGAGGAAGCCGTTCACCAGACCGGCCGCGACACCCGTGGCGACCGCCAGGACGACGGCCAGTGCGACCGGCACCCCGTGCTGGGTGGCGCTCCACGCCAGCACCGTCGCCGACAGCGCGGCCACCGAGCCGACCGACAGGTCGATGCCCGCCGCCACGATCACGAAGGTGACACCGAAGGCCAGGATCGCCGTCACGGCCGCCTGGACACCGATGTTGAGCAGGTTGTCCGTCGTCAGGAAGTCACCGGACAGCGCCGACAGGGCGACGACCAGGACGATCAGCGCGGTCAGCGCGCCGTTGTCGAGCAGCAGCCGGCGCAGGCCGCCCGGGGCGCCACTCGCTCCCGTCGTGCTCTTGAGCGTGTCAGTGGCCACGGGTGGCCTCCTTCGCGGTGTTGTCGCTGGTGGGGGTGGATACGGCGAGCGCCATCACGGTGTCCTGGGTGGCCTCGTCGGCCGCGAGTTCGCCGGCGATGCGGCCCTGGGCCATCACCAGCACCCGGTCGCTCATGCCGAGCACCTCGGGCAGATCGCTGGAGATCATCAGCACGGCGGCACCGGCGGCCGTCAGCTCGTTGATCAGCTGGTAGATCTCGACCTTGGCGCCGACGTCGATACCGCGCGTCGGCTCGTCGAGGATCAGCACCTTGGTGTCGGCCAGCAGCCACTTGCCGATGACGACCTTCTGCTGGTTGCCGCCGGACAGCGTGCGCACGTGCTGGCCGAGCCCGGCCATCCGCACGCCCAGCTGACCGGCGATCCGCTCGGCCGCGACGTGCTGCGCCCTGCGGTCGACCAGTCCGGCGCGGGTCGCCGCGCGCATGGTCACCAGGCCGAGGTTCTCCTCGACCGAGGCGTCCAGCACGAGGCCCTGCCCCTTGCGGTCCTCGGGCACGAGCCCGATCCCGGCGGCCATCGCGGCGTTCACGTCGGAGCGCCTGAGCGCGTTGCCGCCGACCCGTACGGTCCCTTCGTCGTACGGGTCCGCGCCGAACACGGCCCGCACGACCTCGGTCCGTCCGGCGCCCACGAGCCCGGCGACGCCGACGACCTCACCGGCGTGCACCTCGAAGCTCACATCGTGGAAGACGCCGTCACGGGTCAGCCCTTCGACGCTGAGCAGCGCGGTGCCCCGGTCGGGGCGCCGGCGCGGGTACTGCTGCTCGATGGAGCGCCCGACCATGAGCCGTACCAGCTCGTCCTCCGGGGTGGAGGCGGGCACCTGGCCCACGCTCTTCCCGTCCCGGATGACGGTGACGCGGTCCCCGAGGGCGGCGATCTCGTCGAGGTGGTGAGTGATGAAGACGATCCCCACCCCGTCCGCCCGCAGCTGTCGCACGATGGCGAAGAGCTTGTCGACCTCCTCCGAGGTCAGCACGGCGGTCGGCTCGTCCATGATGAGCACACGCGCGTCCAGGCTCAGCGCCTTGGCGATCTCCACCATCTGGAGCCGGGCGATGCCCAGTTCACGCACCCGCGCCCGGGGCGAGACCCGCACGCCGACCCGCTCCAGGAGCTTCGCGGCCTCGGCCTCCATCCGCTTCCGGTCGATCATCCCGAGGCGGCGCGGCTGCCGGCCGAGGAAGATGTTCTCGGCGACGGTCAGGTCCGGAACCAGGTTGAACTCCTGGTAGATGGTGGCGATCCCGAGCCGCTCGGAGTCCTGCGCACCATTGACGCGGGTCTCCTGACCGCCGACGAGGATCCGCCCGGAGTCGGGCGTGTAGGCACCGGAGAGCATCTTGATGAGCGTGCTCTTGCCCGCGCCGTTCTCACCGAGCAGCACATGCACCTCGCCCCGGCGCAGGTCGAAGTCGACACCGTCGAGCGCGACCACGCCGGGAAAGGTCTTGCGTATGCCCTCGATGCGCAGCAACTCGTCCGGGTTGCTCACGTCGTGCTCCTTTGCACTGGGGGGAGGGGCGGGGTGGGGATGGTGCGGGTCTTCTCCGGGGTCTCACCGCAGGAGCGGCGCACGACCAGCCGGGCGGCGAGGGTGACGGACGCGGCCGGCCGGCCCTCGATCCGGTCGACCAGGGCGCGTACGGCGGCCCGGCCCAACTCGCCCGTGGGCTGGGCGATCGCGGTGACCGGAGGATCGGTGTGCACGAACCACGGGATGTCGTCGAACGCGGCGAGCGCGATGTCGTCCGGCACCCGCAGCCCGCGCGCGCGGACGGCGTCCAGGGCGCCGAGCGCCATCAGGTTGTCCGCCGCGAAGACGGCGTCCGGCGGCTCGGGCAGATCGAGGAACCCCTCGGTGACCCGACGCCCGCTGGCGGCCTGGAAGTCGCCCTGGCCGATGTAGACGTCGGGCAGGGGGAGCCCGTACTCGGCCAGCGCGGCGCGGAACGCCTCGACGCGCTCGCTGCCGGTAGTGGTGGCGGCGGGCCCCGCGATGATCGCGACCCGCCGGTGCCCGAGGGCGTGGAGGTGCGCGACGAGGTCCTGTACGGCGGCACGTCCGTCGGCGCGTACGACGGGGACGTCGACGCCGGGGATCCAGCGGTCCACGAACACCATGGGGGTACCGGCGCGGGCGGCGTCCAGCATCAGCGGGGAGCCGCCGTCGGTGGGGGAGACGAGGAGCCCGTCGATCCGCCGGTCGAGCAGGTTCCGTACGTGGTGGTCCTGGAGGTCGGGCCGCTCGTCGGCGTTCCCGATGATGACGCTGTACCCGAGCGAACGGGCCTCCTCCTCCACGGAGCGGGCCAGCTCGGTGAAGTAGGGGTTCAGCACGTCGCTGATGACGAGGCCGAGGGTGTGGGTCTGGTCGGTGCGCAGCGAACGCGCGACGGCGTTCGGGCGGTACCCCAGCGATTCCACGGCGGCCAGCACCCGGGCACGGGCGTCCGCACTGACGGACGGATGCGCGTTCAGTACCCGGGAAACCGTCGCGACGGACACGCCCGCCGCGGCGGCGACGTCCTTGATGCTCGCCACCTCCGGCCCACCTCCTTGTGAACTCGTGACGCTTGGAATCGATTACATCGAGACGAGAAACGATTGGAATCGATTACACGAGCGGTGACAAGGGGGTTGGGGGTGGCCGAAACTCAATCGTGACCTGGCAGGAAAGCGGTGGAGCGAGCGGCTGTGCGGGGGGTTCGGCGGCGGTGCCCGCCGCGGCGGCGGTGCCCGTGGGGGCCGGCAGGGTCGCTCGGGCGGGCGGCGCGGTGGGGCCGGGCGGGGGTGACTCGGGTGGCCGGTGCGGTGCGGTGCGGTGCGGTGGGGTCGGGGGGCGCGAGGTCGCTCGTGCACCTCCTTGCGCGTGGCGGTCGCGCCCGGACAGCAGGCCCCCGTCCGGCGCCCGGCGCGCCTGTTCCCGCCCGCCCTCCGCGGGACGGGAAGGGCGGGCGGGGCCGGCGGTGTCGGTCAGGGCAGGAGGACGACCTTGCCCCGGACCCGGCGGGCCTCGATGTCGGCGTGGGCGCGGGCGGCCTGCGCCAGCGGGTAGGTGCCGCCCAGCGGGAGGACGAGCTCTCCGGCGGCCGCCAGCGCGACCAGTTCGGGCAGTGCCTCGGGGAGCCGGTCGGCCGGGCCACCGGTGCTGAAGCGCACGCCGTGCCGCGCGGCGGACATGTCGGCGATGGTGATCACCCGCGCGGCGTCCCCGGTCAGTGCGACCGAGTCGGCCAGTACGCCCGCGCCGGAGCAGTCGAGGACCCGGTCCACGCCCTGCGGCGCGGCGGCCCGCACCCGCTCCGCCCAGCCCTCGCCGTACGGCACCGCGGTGGCGCTGAGTCCGGTGAGCCCTTCGAGGTCGTGCTCGCCGGCGGTGGCGACCACGGTGACGCCCCGGGCGGTGGCGAGCTGCACGGCGAGGACGCCGACGCTGCCGCCCGCGCCGTGGACCAGCAGGGTCTCGCCCGCCCGGGGGTCCAGCTGGTGCAGCGCGCGGTAGGCGGTCTCGCCCACCGTCACCAGCGCGGCGGCGGTCTCGAAGGAGATCTCAGCCGGCTTGGGGATCGGCCGCTCCAGCAGCGCGTACTCGCTGTAGCCGCCGGCCGGGGTGGCGCCGAGGACCTCGTCGCCGACCCGCGCCGCGGCGCCCTCGCCTGCCTTGTCGACGACGCCGGCCACGTCGAGGCCGGGCCGTACCGGGAACTGCGCGGGGAAGACCTCGGCCATCGTGCCGGAGCGGATCTTCAGGTCGATCGGGTTGACCGCGGCGGCCCGGACCTTGATCCGGACCTGGCCCGGACCCGGCTCGGGGACGTCGGTCTCGGACAGGGTCAGCACGTCCGGGTCGCCGTAGCGCGTGTAGGTGACGGTGTGGGACATCGAGAACTCCATTGAGGGGAGGGCGGGAGGGGTGGAAGACGCGAGGGTCCGCGTCACCAGGGTGGCGGCGGGGCGGGCCGGGGGCGTGCGGGACACCGGGCGATCCGGGGCCGGATTCCCCCGGCCGGAAGACACCGGCCGTACCGGCACCGGACCGAGCGGGCGTCCTGGTCAGCCGGCGAGGGCCGGGTAGTCGGTGTAGCCGCGCTCGTCGCCGCCGTAGAAGGTGGCGCGGTCGGGCTCGTTGAACGGACCGCCGGAGGCCAGCCGGGCGGGCAGGTCGGGGTTGGCGAGGAACAGCCCGCCGAAGCTGAGCACATCGGCCGTGCCGTCCTCGATCAGCGCCAGTTCGCCGGGGCCGGTCGGGGTCTGCCCGGTCTGGGGATTGAGGACGAGGACGCCGCCGAACAGCTTGCGCAGCTCCAGGGTCAGCTCCCGGTCCGGGCCCTCCAGCACGTGCAGGTAGGCCAGGCCGAGCGGCTCGATCGCGGCGACCAGCGCGCGGTATGTGTCACGGTGACCGTCCTCGACGATGTCGTTGAACGGGACGGCCGGGGAGATCCGCAGCCCCACCCGGTGCGCGCCGATGGCGTCGGTGACCGCGCGGGCGACCTCGACGGTGAAGCGGATCCGGCCCGCCACCGAGCCGCCCCAGCCGTCGGTGCGCAGGTTGGCGTTGGTGGACAGGAACTGGTGCGGCAAGTAGCCGTTGGCGCCGTGCAGTTCGACGCCGTCGAAGCCGGCCTCGACGGCGTTGCGGGCCGCTCGGGCGAAGTCGTCGACGGTCCGGGCGATCTCGGCCTCGGTCAGCTCGGCCGGGGTGACGAAGTCCTTCATCCCCTCGTGGGTGAACACCTGGCCGGCCGCGGCGACGGGCGAGGGACCGACGGGGACGAGCCCGTCGGGCAGCAGGTCCGGGTGCCCGATCCGGCCGGTGTGCATGAGCTGGGCGAAGATCACGCCGCCTTCGCGGTGCACCGCGTCGGTGACCTGCCGCCAGGCCGCGACCTGCTCCGCGGAGTGCAGGCCGGGGGTGTCCGGGTATCCCTGGCCGACCACCGAGGGCTGCACACCCTCGCTGATGATCAGCCCGGCGCCGGCGCGCTGTGCGTAGTACGTCGCCATCGCCTCGGTCGCGCTCGCACCGGGACCGTAGGCGCGGCTGCGGGTCATCGGCGCCATCGCGATGCGGTTGGCCAGGCGCTTGCCGCCCAGCTCGATCGGGTCGAAAGCAGTGGTCATGATCAAGCCCTTCACACGGTGGTCGGTCCGGTGACCGCGGGTCGCGGTCCCCGGAACCTCGATTTACCTGTTCGAACAGTAAAACTGGCCGTGGATATTTCGCAAGCGCTCGTGACAACGACCACGGCGTGCGTGAAAGGGTTGATTTGCCCAGAAGTGACTGCTCCGCGGCGAGGCGAAGGAAGGGATATCCTGTCCGAGCAGGATCATGGATCTAGTCTTGAAGGGAGCGCGGGCCATGGCGGCATCCGCAGGCAGCGGCGAGGGTGGGGAAGGCCCCGGGGCCGGGGCGGACGTGGCGGTGGCCGTGCCCTCGGCCGCGACGGGCGGCCCGGTCAGTCACGCGATCTTCCGCGTGGCCCGCACGCACCGCATGATCGCCGGACAGCTGCTGCGCCGCGTGGGCCTTCACCCCGGCCAGGAGCTGGTCATGATGCAGCTGTGGGAACTGGGCCCGCAGCGGCAGGCCGACCTCGTCCGGCTGCTCGACTCGGACGCGGCCACCATGGCCCGCACGGTCCGCCGCCTGGAACAGGCCGGCTTCGTACGGCGCTACCCCTGCGCCGACGACAAGCGCGCGTACCTGATCGAGGCCACCACCGCCAGCCAGGCGCTGCGCACACAGGTCGAGTCCCTCTGGCGCCGGCTGGAGGACGCCACCCTCGGCGGCCTCTCCCCGGCCGAGCAGGCCGAAGTCCTCCACGTCCTGGAGGGTTTGGAGGCCCGCCTCACCGAGGCCGCCGCGAAGCTGGGGGCCTGAGCCCGCCGGTACCGCCCGCCGGCCCGCGGGGGCCACGCCGCCCGCCGGCCCCCGCTCCCTCCGGGCAGCGGGTCAGTCGCCGGTGAACAACCCGTCGGCGTTCGCCGCGTGCACGGCCCGCTTGGTCCATTCCCCCAGCCGGCCGAGGCCGACGCATGCCTCGACGCGCTCGCGGACGGCGTCAGGGGCGGGGATACGGCGCCACTCGAGGAGGCGAAGGAGCATCGCCCTGCTGCCTTCGATACGTCCTTCCTCGCGTCCTTCCTCGCGCCCCTCCTCTCGCACCTGTTCGGCCAGCGGGTGGCGCCAGAAGTACTGGACGGTCTTCATCAAGTCCCTCCACATCTGCTTCGCCCGCCGACCGGTCAGGCAGGAGTCGACGAACCGCGTGCAGAAGACCTCGTGCGACGAGCCGGCCATCGGCACTCCCTCCTGTCGTACGACGTGACCAACGAGCCGGGTCGCGAGAAGTTGCATATGCCTGGGGCAAGTGACTTTTGACTGCCGCCGTCACCCCCTGTCACACCCCACCGCTACCGTCGACCCATGGCGCAACAGGCGGGGACCCATACCGGTGAGCGGCGGACGGCTGTGCTCGAAGGGGTGCTGGAGAGGATCACGTACGCCAATGAGGAGAACGGGTACACCGTTGCCCGGGTCGACGCGGGCAGAGGCGGGGGCGAGCTGCTCACCGTCGTCGGCGCGCTGCTCGGGGCCCAGGTGGGGGAGTCCCTGCGGATGGAGGGGCGGTGGGGGAGCCACCCCCAGCACGGCAGACAGTTCCAGGTCGAGAACTACTCGACCGTCCTCCCGGCCACCGTCCAGGGCATGCGCCGCTACCTCGGCTCCGGGCTCGTCAAGGGGATCGGGCCCGTCTTCGCCGACCGGATCACCCGGCACTTCGACGTCGACACCCTCCGCGTCATCGAGGAGGAGCCCGAGCGGCTGATCGAGGTGCCGGGGCTCGGGCCCAAGCGGACCAAGAAGATCGCCGAGGCGTGGGAGGAGCAGAAGGCGATCAAAGAGGTCATGCTCTTCCTCCAGACCGTCGAGGTGTCCACCTCCATCGCCGTGCGCATCTACAAGAAGTACGGGGACCAGTCGATCGACGTCGTCAAGGGGAACCCCTACCGGCTCGCCGCCGATGTCTGGGGCATCGGATTCCTCACCGCCGACAAGATCGCCCAGTCCGTCGGCATCCCCCACGACAGCCCCGAGCGCGTCAAGGCCGGCCTCCAGTACGCCCTCTCCCAGTCCGCCGACCAGGGCAACTGCTACCTGCCCGAGGAACGCCTCATCGCGGACGCCGTCAAACTCCTCCAGGTCGACACCGGCCTCGTCATCGAATGCCTCGGCGAGCTGGCCCGGGAGCCGGAGGACGGCACCGACCCGGGTGTCGTACGGGAGAAGGTGCCCGGCCCCGACGGCGGCGAATCCGTCACCGCCGTCTACCTCGTCCCCTTCCACCGCGCCGAGATCTCCCTCTCCGCCCAGCTCCTGCGCCTCCTGCGCACCGAGGACGACCGCATGCCCGCTTTCCGGGACGTGGACTGGGGCAAGGCCCTCGGCTGGCTCCACAAGCGCACCGGGGCCGACCTCGCGCCCGAGCAGGAGGCCGCCGTCCGGCTCGCGCTCACGCAGAAGGTCGCCGTGCTCACTGGTGGCCCCGGCTGCGGCAAGTCGTTCACCGTCCGGTCCGTCGTGGAGCTGGCCCGTGCCCGGCGGGCCAAGGTGGTGCTCGCCGCCCCGACCGGTCGCGCCGCCAAACGGCTGGCCGAGCTGACCGGGGCCGAGGCCTCCACCGTGCACCGGCTGCTGGAGCTGAGGCCCGGCGGAGACGCGGCCTACGACCGGGAACGGCCCCTCGACGCCGACCTGGTGGTCGTGGACGAGGCGTCCATGCTGGACCTCCTCCTCGCCAACAAGCTGGTGAAGGCCGTACCGCCCGGAGCGCACCTGCTCTTCGTCGGGGACGTAGACCAGTTGCCCAGCGTCGGCGCCGGGGAGGTCCTGCGCGACCTCCTCGCGCCGGGCAGCCCGATCCCCGCCGTCCGTCTCACCCGCGTGTTCCGGCAGGCCCAGCAGTCCGGCGTCGTCACCAACGCGCACCGGATCAACGCCGGGCAGCACCCCCTCACCGACGGGCTCAAGGACTTCTTCCTCTTCGTGGAGGACGACACGGAGGAGGCAGGGCGGCTCACCGTGGACGTGGCGGCGCGGCGCATCCCCGCCCGGTTCGGGCTCGACCCGCGGCGCGACGTGCAGGTGCTCGCGCCCATGCACCGGGGCCCGGCCGGCGCGGGGACGCTCAACGGACTGCTCCAGCAGGCCGTCACGCCCGCCCGGCCCGATGTGCCGGAGAAGCGGTTCGGCGGGCGGGTCTTCCGGGTCGGCGACAAGGTGACCCAGATTCGCAACAATTACGAGAAGGGGGAGAACGGGGTCTTCAACGGCACCGTGGGCGTCGTCACCGCGCTCGACCCGGTCGACCAGCGGCTGACGGTGCTGACGGACGAGGACGAGGAGGTTCCGTATGAATTCGACGAACTGGACGAACTCGCCCACGCGTACGCGGTGACCATCCACCGTTCACAGGGAAGTGAATATCCCGCCGTGGTGATCCCCGTCACCACGGGAGCATGGATGATGCTGCAGCGGAACCTGCTCTACACCGCCGTGACGCGGGCCAAGAGGCTGGTCGTGCTGGTCGGGTCGCGTCGGGCGATCGGCCAGGCCGTGCGCACGGTGTCGGCCGGAAGACGGTGCACGGCCCTGGACTTCAGGCTCGTCGGCAAAAATGATCGATCAAATGAGTCGTGAAGGTCACAGAGCACTTCCAGATACCCCTCCGAGGGGGCAGGATGAGCAGGTTGGCGGCACTGAGTGCCGTCAATAGGCCCAATGGTCGACCCCGAGTGCACTCTCCTGAGCCAAATGGGGGATGGTAGAGACAGTCAGGGCACCTCGAAGATGAGGCACTACGTCGGTGAGGGAAGACGTGAGCGACAACTCTGTAGTACTGCGGTACGGCGACGGCGAGTACACCTACCCGGTGGTCGACAGCACCGTCGGCGACAAGGGCTTCGACATCGGGAAGCTGCGCGCCCAGACCGGGCTGGTGACCCTCGACAGCGGGTACGGCAACACGGCCGCCTACAAATCCGCGGTCACCTACCTCGACGGCGAGGCGGGCATCCTCCGCTACCGCGGCTACCCCATCGAGCAGCTGGCCGAGCGCTCCACCTTCCTGGAGGTGGCCTACCTGCTGATCAACGGTGAGCTGCCCACCGTCGACGAGCTGACGACGTTCAAGGGCGAGATCACGCGGCACACGCTGCTGCACGAGGACGTCAAGAACTTCTACAAGGGCTTCCCGCGCGACGCCCACCCGATGGCCATGCTGTCCTCGGTCGTCTCGGCGCTGTCCACCTTCTACCAGGACAGCCACAACCCGTTCGACGAGAAGCAGCGCAACCTCTCCACGATCCGCCTGCTCGCCAAGCTGCCGACGATCGCGGCCTACGCGTACAAGAAGTCGATCGGCCACCCGTTCGTCTACCCGCGCAACGACCTCGGTTACGTCGAGAACTTCCTGCGCATGACCTTCTCGGTCCCCGCCGACGAGTACCAGCTGGACCCGGTCGTCGTCTCCGCGCTGGACAAGCTGCTGATCCTGCACGCCGACCACGAGCAGAACTGCTCGACCTCCACGGTCCGCCTCGTCGGCTCCTCGCAGGCCAACATGTTCGCGTCGATCTCGGCCGGCATCAACGCGCTGTGGGGCCCGCTGCACGGCGGCGCCAACCAGTCCGTCCTGGAGATGCTCGAAGGCATCCGCGACTCGGGCTCCGACGTCGACACCTTCATCCGCAAGGTGAAGAACAAGGAGGACGGCGTTCGTCTGATGGGCTTCGGCCACCGGGTCTACAAGAACTTCGACCCGCGCGCCAAGATCATCAAGGCCGCCGCGCACGACGTCCTCTCGGCCCTCGGCAAGTCCGACGAGCTGCTGGACATCGCGCTCAAGCTGGAGGAGCACGCGCTCTCCGACGACTACTTCGTCTCGCGCAGCCTCTACCCGAACGTGGACTTCTACACCGGTCTGATCTACCGGGCCATGGGCTTCCCGGCCGAGATGTTCACCGTGCTGTTCTCCCTCGGCCGCCTCCCGGGCTGGATCGCCCAGTGGACCGAGATGATCAAGGAGCCGGGTTCCCGCATCGGCCGCCCGCGCCAGATCTACACGGGCGTGGTCGAGCGCGACTTCGTGCCGGTCGAGGCTCGCTGAGCCGTAGCCGCGCCGCCTGGGAATCGGGCGAAGAAGAAGGCGCCCTGAGTCGCCGGTCCCCCCACGGGCCGACGACCAGGGCGCCTTCCCATGTCCCGGTGCGGATTCCCCCCACGGGATCCGGGCCGGGCGCCTAGAGAGGACAGCGCCTGAATCGCTGTCGTTGTTGCGGTCTGCCGGGACAGGCACGCCGGGAGGGCCGCTCAAAGCTTCCCGGTGTACGTGCCCCGGCAACGCATCTCCGGAGACGTCCCCCAAGACATCCCCGGACGTCGGAACAACGCCCCCCAAGACGCCGATCCGACATCGCCAACTTAGACCTTCGAACCCCTTCGATGGTTACGTTCACATCACTGTGATCTGCGTCTCTTGCATATGTCCCTTTGATGCGCAAGAGCCCCGATCCATTGATCGGGACTCGAGCGTAAGGAAGATGCGCGAGCCTTGTGAAGAGCTTATGTGAGGCTCGCGTCGGTCTCTAGAGGGACTCCGGTTTCGGCTTGGAGCGGAATCTCACCGGAACCGGCGCAACCGAAGGCTGTTGGTCACCACGAAGACCGAGGAGAACGCCATCGCGGCGCCCGCGATCATGGGGTTCAGCAGCCCGGCGGCGGCCAGCGGCAGCGCGGCCACGTTGTAGCCGAACGCCCAGACCAGGTTGCCCTTGATCGTGGCCAGCGTCCGCCGCGACAGCCGGATCGCGTCGGCGGCCGTACGCAGGTCACCGCGGACCAGCGTCAGATCGCCCGCCTCGATCGCCGCGTCCGTGCCGGTGCCCATCGCGAGGCCGAGGTCGGCGGTGGCGAGGGCGGCCGCGTCGTTGACCCCGTCGCCGACCATGGCCACCGCACGGCCCTCGGCCTGGAGGCGTCGTACGACGTCCACCTTGTCCTCGGGCAGCACTTCCGCGTACACCCGCTCCGCGTCGATACCGACGGCCCTGGCGACCGACTCGGCGACCGTCCGGTTGTCCCCGGTGAGCAGCACCGGCGTCAGCCCGAGGGCGCGCAGCCCGCGGATCGCCTCGGCGCTGGTCCCCTTGATCGCGTCGGCGACCGCGAGGACCCCGCGGGCCCGGCCGTCCCAGCCCGCCAGGACGGCCGTACGGCCCTCCCGCTCGGCCTCCGCGGCCGCGTGGGCCAGGTCCTCGGGAATGTCGTCGTACAGGCGCCCCACGGCCACCTCGCGGCCGTCCACGCGCCCGCGCACGCCCCGCCCGGGAACGTTCTCGAAGTGCTCGACCGCCGGGAGCGCGCCGACGCGCTCCTCGGCGCCGGCCGCGACGGCGCGGGCGACCGGGTGCTCGGAGGAGTGCTCCAGGGCGCCCGCGAGGCGCAGCAGCTCCTTCTCGTCCTCGCCGTCCGCGGCGTACACCGTCTGGAGGGCCATCCGGCCGGTGGTGACGGTGCCGGTCTTGTCCAGGACGACGGTGTCGACGCGGCGCGTCGACTCCAGGACCTCGGGGCCCTTGATCAGGATGCCGAGCTGGGCGCCGCGCCCGGTGCCGACCATCAGCGCGGTCGGTGTGGCGAGGCCCAGTGCGCAGGGGCAGGCGATGATCAGCACGGCGACGGCGGCGGTGAACGCGGACACCGCGTCCCCGGTGACGCCGAGCCAGCCGCCGAAGGTGGCGAGCGCGATCAGGATGACCACGGGCACGAACACCGCGGAGACCCGGTCGGCGAGCCGCTGCACCTCGGCCTTGCCGTTCTGCGCGTCCTCCACCAGCCTGGCCATCCGCGCGAGCTGGGTGTCGGCGCCGACCCGGGTGGCCTCGACGACCAGCCGGCCGCCCGCGTTGACCGTGGCGCCGGTGACCTGGTCGCCGGGGCCGACGTCCACCGGCACCGACTCGCCGGTCAGCATCGCGGCGTCGACCGCCGAGACTCCCTCGACCACGGTGCCGTCGGTGGCGACCTTCTCGCCGGGCCGTACGACGAACCGGTCCCCGACCGCCAGCGCGGAGACCGGCACCCGCACCTCGCGGCCGTCCCGCAGCACCGCGACGTCCTTGGCGCCCAGCTCCAGCAGGGCCCTGAGGGCCGCGCCGGCGCGCCGCTTGGAGCGGGCCTCCAGATAGCGGCCGAGCAGGATCAGCGCGACGACGCCGGAGGCGACCTCCAGATAGATGGTGGAGGCGCCGTCCGTGCGGGAGACGGTGAGGCGGAACTCGTCGTGCATGCCGGGCATCCCGGCGTGGCCGAGGAACAGCGCCCACAGCGACCAGCCGAACGCGGCCAGCGTGCCGACCGAGACCAGGGTGTCCATGGTGGCCGCGCCGTGCCGGGCGTTGGTCCAGGCGGCGCGGTGGAAGGGCGCGCCGCCCCAGACGACGACGGGCGCGGCGAGGGTGAGGGAGAGCCACTGCCAGTTGTCGAACTGGAGGGCCGGGACCATCGCGAGCAGCACGACGGGCAGCGCGAGCAGCGCGGAGACGAGCAGCCGGTGGCGCAGTGCCCCGAGTTCGGGGTCCTGTCCGGCGGATTCCGGGGCCGCGGTCTCGGGCTCGGGCCGCGGCGGGGCGGGTTCCTCGGCGGTGTAACCGGTCTTGACGACGGTGGCGATCAGGTCGGCGACCTCGACGCCCGTGCCGAAGCTGACCTTCGCCTTCTCGGTGGCGAAGTTGACGGTGGCGCTGACGCCGTCCATCCGGTTGAGCTTCTTCTCCACGCGTGCCGCGCAGGAGGCGCAGGTCATCCCGCCGATGAGCAGTTCGACCTCGGACGGCGTGCCGGAGGATATGGCGGTGTCTGCTTGCTCTGCGATGGTGCTGGTCATGTCCGGACTCCAGACATCGGACCGGACCGCACGGAGCCAGTATCAGCTGGTCGGCACGGCCGGTCGGGGCTGTGGAAGGGTGGTGCTCAGGCCTTGCCGGCCAGCTCGAAGCCGGCCTCGTCCACCGCGGCGCGGACGGCCTCGTCGTCCAGCGCGGCCGCGGAGACGACGGTGACCTCGCCGCTCGACGCGACGGCCTTCACCGAGGTGACGCCGGGGAGCTGGGAGATCTCGCCGGAGACGGATCCCTCGCAGTGCCCGCAGCTCATGCCGGTCACCTTGTAGACGGTGGTGACGGGGGCCGGGGTGTCGGTCTGGGCGCTCATTTCGTTCTCCTCGTCGTGGCGCGTGGGGCCGGTGGTGTGCGCCGGTCTGGTGTTCCCGATGGTTTCCCCACTCTCACGAGAGTATACCCCTAGGGGGTATTTCTCCAAGGAGGGTACGAAGGATTGCGGCGAGCGAGTGACAGCGCCCAGGCGAGCCCGGCCAGCGCGACGAGGGCCGGGCCCAGGGTGGAGACCAGGGTCAGCAGATGCTGCTGGGAGGCACTCGGCTGGGGCGGGTACCCGGGCGCGAACAGCCCGGTCTCCACGCCCCGGCCGGTGAGCCGTACGACCAGCCAGGGCGCGAGGCCGCGCGCCGTCTCCGCCAGGGCGTGCAGCAGGGCGACGCCCACGCAGGCGGCGACCACCGGCGGGGCGTACCGGAAGCGCCCGTCGGGGCGGCGCAGCGCCAGCAGCACACCGCCCGCGACCGCGGTCCAGGCGCCCTGGCCGAGGGGCGCGAGCAGCCCGTGCACCAGCTCCGTCTCCAGCTGACCCCAGGGGTCCGGCGCCCACAGCGCCGCGTCGAGGGCGCGCCCGGTGCTCTCCAGCGCCGCGAAGCCGGCGCCGAGGACGGCGCCCAGCACCAGCCCGGCCCGCGTGCCGTGGACGGCGGGCTGCCGGCGCAGTGCGAACGCCAGCGCCCCCAGCTTGGCCGCCTCCTCGGCGAGGGCGGCGGTCAGGTACCGGCCGGGGGAGGGCTGGGGCACGGACGCGGCGGTGAGCGAGGCGCCGAGCACGCCGAGCGTGCCGCCCGCCAGGAAGCAGCCGAGCACCGCGCTGACACCGAGGTCGCGGCCGTGCCGTTCGTACGCCCACAGTACGAGGACCACCGGCGCCAGGAAGGCGCCCAGCAGAACGGGCGCCGTGAGCGCCGCCGTGCTCCGGGTCGCCAGTGCCAGTCCCGCGGCCGGCGCCCACACCGCGAGCCCGCCGGTCAGGCAGCGCCGCCACAGGCCCGCGCCGATGCGCGGGTACGGGGGCGGGGGCTGCTGCGGGTGGGGGATGCGGGCCTTGGGTGTGCCGGGCGGCGGGGGGTGGCTCACGTGGGTCGTCCCGTCGGGCTGGGGCAAGGGCGGGTCACCGGGTGGTGCGCGGGTCGTACCGGAGTGGTGTGCGAGGTGTGCGGCGGGTGATTCCTCCGCACCTTAGGCAGATGTACCGGTTCGTCGCCGTTCCCCTGCGCCGTACGCGTGACGCCGGACGGAGGCGCGCGGTGGCGTGAAAGGGCGAGCCGCCTGAGGGTGGTGCTGTTCGAGGAGCCCGGGGAGCCGGCCGAGGTGCGGGAGCTGCGGGAACTCCCGGGCGGCCACGGCATGGCCGCCCGCACCTGCCCGGCCGGCGGGACCCCGGGGCGGGAGCCTCAGTCGGGGCGGCGGCCCCGGCTGCTCGGCCGGGACGCGACCCAGGCGCGGACGGTGTCGGCGTACCAGTAGGGCTTGCCGCCCTCCACGTGGTCCGGCGACGGCAGCAACCCGTGTTTGCGGTACGACCGCACGGTGTCCGGCTGCACCTTGATGTGCGCCGCGATCTCCTTGTAGGACCAGAGCCGGCGGTCGGTCATGAGCTGCACCTCCCTGCGCGCGCCGCGGCGGCGGCCGGGGACGGCCGTCGGGGGGACCGGGCGCTGCGCTGGCGATCATCAAGCCTGCGCCCGGACAACGACGCACCGTCACCAGCGGTCAGCGCCTGTAGACCGGGTGTGACGCAGCACCCGCGTACGCGCGACATGTGTGACAGAAGAGGGGTATTTGTGACACGACTGACGCAAAGTGAGGCGCGGAGGCACGCATGACCGGCCCCGGCTCCGGGAACCTGCCCGGGACGCTTCCATCGTCCGAATGTCCGGACAAAGCATTGACAGTGTTCCGTGGGCGGGACTAGAAAGCCGGGGGGAGCCGTGACGAAGGGGAGTCGATGGTGTACGACCTGATCACCATGGGCCGGATCGGAGTGGATCTGTATCCGCTCCAGACCGGGGTCCCGCTCGCGCAGGTGACGTCCTTCGGCAAGTTCCTCGGCGGCTCGGCGACCAACGTCGCGGTGGCGGCGGCGCGGATGGGACGGACCACCGCCGTGATCACCCGCACCGGCGACGACCCCTTCGGCGCCTATCTGCACGACGCGTTGCGCGCCCTCGGCGTCGACGACCGCTGGGTCACCTCCGTGCCTGGACTCCCCACCCCCGTCACCTTCTGCGAGATCTTCCCGCCGGACGACTTCCCGCTGTACTTCTACCGGCAGCCCAAGGCCCCCGACCTGGAGATCGAGGCCGGCGAGCTGAACCTCGACGCCATCGCCGCCGCCCGCGTCTTCTGGGTGACCGGTACCGGGCTCAGCGAGGAACCCAGCCGTACGGCCACCCTCGCCGCCCTCGCCCACCGCGACCGGACCGGCACCACCGTCTTCGACCTCGACTGGCGGCCGATGTTCTGGCGCGACCCCGAGGCGGCCCGCCCCTTCTACGCCGAGGCCCTGCGCCACACCACCGTCGCCGTCGGCAATCTGGACGAGGTGGAGATCGCCACCGGGATACGCGAACCCCACGCCGCCGCGCGGGCGTTGCTGGACGCGGGGGTCCGGCTGGCCGTGGTGAAGCAGGGGCCCAAGGGGGTCCTGGCCGTCGGCGCGGACGGCGAGGCGGTCGAAATGCCCCCGCTCCCCGTCACCGTCCTCAACGGCCTCGGCGCCGGCGACGCGTTCGGCGGCTCCCTGTGCCACGGGCTGCTGGCCGGCTGGGACCTGGAGACCACCCTGCGGGGCGCCAACGCGGCCGGCGCCATCGTCGCCTCCCGCCTGGAGTGCTCCACCGCGATGCCCACCCCGGACGAGGTGGCCGCCGTACTCGCCGCCGGAGCCGTGCGATGAGCGCGGGCGGGACCGGTGCCGCGGCCCGCACCGGGGCCCCGGCCCGACCGTCCCCCGGCCCCGTGTCGACGTCGCCGACTTGGTCCGGGTCCGCGCCCGCACTCCCGAGGCCCGGCGCCGACGGGGTCCTCGCCACCGCCGACATCCTGGACGACCTGCTGCTGCCCGGCGCCCCCGCCGGCCGGCACGCGGCGCACGAGAAGTGGCGCGGCGCGCTCCACCTGCCCACCGTGCGCGGCCTGGTGCCCGGCCGTTCACTGCTGTACCCGGCGGACGGCGATGCGGCCGCCGCCGTGGACACCGCCACCGCACTGCTGCGAGAGGCCGAATGACCAGCAAAGATCTGTATCTGCCCCGGGGCACCACCGCGAGTGCCGAATACGTCCTCGACATCGGCCCCGAGCGCGCCGGATGGACGTACGGCGCGCTGCGCGTCGTGGAGTTGTCCCCGGGTGGTAGCCATACGTTCATCACCGGGAACAGCGAGTGGATCGTGCTTCCGCTGGAAGGCGCATGTACCGTTCGAATCGAGGAAAGCGAGTTCCAACTCCTGGGTCGGGACAGCGTGTTCGCGGGGGCCTCCGACTTCGCCTACGCGCCCCGGGACGCCCGGGTCCAGATCGCCTCCGGCGCGGGAGGCCGCTTCGCCCTGGCAGGAGCGAAGTGCGAGCGACGACTCCCCGCCCGCTACGGCCCCGCGCCGGAGGTCCCCGTCGAGCGGCGGGGCAGCGGCACCTGCGCCCGCCAGGTGCGCAACTTCGCCTCCGCCGAGGCCTTCGACTGCGACCGGCTGATCGCCGTCGAGGTCCTCACCCCCGGCGGCAACTGGTCCTCGTACCCGCCGCACAAGCACGACGAGCTGCGGCCGGGTGAGGAATGCGTCCTGGAGGAGATCTACTACTTCGAGATCGAGGGGGCGGGCGGCCTCGGATACCAGCGGGTGTCCCCCTCGCGTCCGGGCGGCGCCGACGTGCTCGCCGAGGTCCGCTCCGGCGACGCCGTCCTCGTCCCCGACGGCTGGCACGGCCCCTCCATCGCCCAGCCGGGGCACGCCATGTACTACCTGAACGTCATGGCCGGGCCCGGCGAGAGCAGGGAGTGGCGGATCCGCTTCCACCCCGACCACACCGGGACCACCGGGGGCTACCGATGACGATCCGGCTCACCGTCGCCCAGGCGCTCGTCCGCTTCCTCGCCGCCCAGCACACCGAACGCGACGGCGAGCGGCGCCGGCTGATCGGCGCCACCTGGGGCATCTTCGGCCACGGGAACGTCGCGGGCATCGGGCAGGCACTGGTCGAGTACGCGGGCGTGATGCCGTACCACCAGGGCCGCAACGAGCAGTCCATGGTGCACGCGGCCGTCGGCTACGCCCGCCAGTCGGGCCGCCTCGCCACGCACGCGGTGACGACCTCGATCGGCCCCGGCGCCACCAACCTCGTCACCGGCGCCGCCCTCGCCACCGTCAACCACCTCCCCGTCCTGCTGCTCCCCGGCGACGTCTTCGCCGCCCGCCCCGCCGACCCGGTCCTCCAGCAGCTGGAGGTGCCGCACGCCGGCGACGTCTCGGTCAACGACACGCTGCGCCCGGTCTCCCGCTACTTCGACCGGATCACCCGCCCCGAACAGCTGATCCCGAGCGCGCTCGCGGCCATGCGGGTGCTCACCGACCCCGTGGAGACCGGCGCGGTCACCCTCGCCCTGCCGCAGGACGTGCAGGCGGAGGCGTACGACTGGCCCGAGGAGTTCTTCGCCGAGCGGGTGTGGACCGTACGCCGGCCGGGCCCGGACCCCGTCGAACTGGCCCGCGCGGTACGGGCCGTCCGGGCCGCCCGCCGCCCCCTCCTGGTGGCGGGCGGCGGGGTCCGCCACAGCCGCGCCGAGGCGGCCCTCGCCGCGTTCGCCGAGGCGACCGGCATCCCCGTCGCCTCCACCCAGGCGGGCAAGGGCGCGCTGCGGTACGACCATCCGCGGGACGTCGGCGGGATCGGGCACACCGGCACCGCGACCGCCGACGAACTGGCGCGCACCGCGGACCTGGTGATCGGTGCCGGCACCCGCTTCACCGACTTCACCACCGCCTCCGGCACCCTCTTCCAGCACCCGGACGTCCGCTTCCTCCACCTCAACATCGCGCCCCACGACGCCCACAAGCTGGCCGCGCTGCCCCTGGTCGCGGACGCCCGTACCGGCCTGGAGGAGCTGGCCGCCGCGGTGGCGCCGTACCGGGCGGACGACGCGTACGTGGACGAGTGCACGGTGGCCAAGGAGCGCTGGGAGCGGCGCGTCGACGCCTGCTTCGCGAGCCCCGACCCCGACGCGCGGCCGACCCAGCCGCAGGTGCTCGGCGCGCTCGACGCCCTGGTGGACGAGTCGGACATCGTGATCAACGCGGCCGGGTCGCTCCCCGGCGATCTGCACAAGCTGTGGCGGGCACGCTCGCGCGACCAGTACCACCTGGAGTACGGCTACTCCTGCATGGGCTACGAGATCCCGGCCGCGCTCGGCGTGAAGCTGGCGGCGCCCGAGCGCGACGTCTGGGCGCTGGTCGGGGACGGCACGTACCTGATGATGCCGACCGAGATCGTGACCGCCGTGCAGGAGGGCATCGCGATCAAGGTGCTGCTGGTGCAGAACCACGGGTACGCCTCCATCGGAGGGCTCTCGGCGGCGGTGGGCGGCGAGCGGTTCGGCACCGCCTACCGGTTCAGGACGGAGGAGGGGGCGTACACGGGTGCTCCGCTGCCCGTCGATCTCGCGGCCAACGCGGCCAGCCTGGGGATGCGGGTACTGCGGGCGGGGAGCGTCGGGGAACTGCGCGCGGCACTCGCCGAGGCGCGGGCGGCCGAGACTCCCACATGTGTCTACGTCGAGACCAAAACGTCCGACACTGTGTCGGGCGCGCCCGAGGCACAGGCCTGGTGGGATGTTCCTGTGGCCGCGAGCGCGACCCGAACCCCCGCGGTCACGGCACGCGAGCAGTACGAACGGCACGTCTCGACCCGACGCCGCCATCTGTGAGTAAGGAGTCTCTGGGCATGACGAAGATCGTCAACCACTGGATCGGCGGGAAGTCCGTCGAAGGCGCGTCGGGCACGTACGGGCCGGTCACCGACCCGGCGACCGGCGCGGTCACCACCAAGGTCGCGTTCGCCTCGGTGGAGGAGGTGGACGCCGCGGTCGCCGCCGCCAAGGACGCGTTCGCGACCTGGGGCCGGTCCTCGCTCGCGCAGCGCACCACCGTCCTCTTCAAGTTCCGGGCGCTGCTGGACGCGCACCGCGACGAGATCGCGGAGCTGATCACCGCCGAGCACGGCAAGGTGCACTCCGACGCGCTCGGCGAGGTCGCCCGCGGCCTGGAGATCGTGGACCTGGCCTGCGGCATCAACGTGCAGCTCAAGGGCGAGCTGTCCACGGAGGTCGCCAGCCGGGTGGACGTGGCCTCGATCCGCCAGCCGCTCGGCGTCGTCGCGGGCATCACGCCGTTCAACTTCCCGGCTATGGTCCCGATGTGGATGTTCCCGATCGCCATCGCGACCGGCAACACCTTCGTGCTCAAGCCGAGCGAGAAGGACCCGTCGGCCGCCGTCCGCATCGCGGAGCTGCTGGCCGAGGCCGGGCTCCCGGACGGCGTGTTCAACGTGGTGCACGGCGACAAGGTGGCCGTGGACCGGCTCCTGGAGCACCCGGACGTGCGGGCCGTCTCCTTCGTCGGCTCCACCCCGATCGCCCGCTACATCCACACCACCGCCTCCGCCAACGGCAAGCGCGTGCAGGCCCTGGGCGGCGCGAAGAACCACATGCTGGTGCTGCCGGACGCCGACCTGGACGCGGCGGCCGACGCGGCCGTCTCGGCGGCCTACGGCTCGGCCGGCGAGCGCTGCATGGCGATCTCGGCGGTCGTCGCGGTCGGCGCCATCGGCGACGAACTGGTGGCGAAGATCCGCGAGCGGGCCGAGAAGATCAAGATCGGTCCGGGCGACGACCCGGCCTCCGAGATGGGCCCGCTGATCACCGCCGCCCACCGTGACAAGGTGGCCTCCTACGTCACCGGCGCGGCCGCCGAGGGCGCCGAGGTGGTCCTGGACGGCACCGGCTACACGGTCGAGGGCTACGAGGACGGTCACTGGATCGGCATCTCGCTGCTGGACAAGGTGCCGACGACGGCCAAGGCGTACAGGGACGAGATCTTCGGCCCGGTGCTGTGCGTGCTGCGCGTGGACACGTACGACGAGGGCGTGGCCCTCATGAACGCCTCGCCGTTCGGCAACGGCACCGCGATCTTCACCCGGGACGGCGGCGCCGCCCGCCGCTTCCAGCTGGAGATCGAGGCCGGCATGGTCGGCGTCAACGTGCCGATCCCGGTGCCGGTGGGCTACCACTCCTTCGGTGGCTGGAAGGACTCGCTCTTCGGCGACCACCACATCTACGGCAACGACGGCACGCACTTCTACACCCGCGGCAAGGTCGTCACCACCCGCTGGCCCGACCCGGCCGACGCCCCCGCCGGCGTGGACCTCGGGTTCCCGCGCAACCACTGAACGTGAGGTAGCGACCCCGTTCTTCCCCCGTCAGGCCGTCCGGATTCCGGACGGCCTGACATTTTTTTGAAACGACGGCTGCGGTTCCCGTTCATGTGGATGAAACGGGTGACGAAGGGGTTACGGGGAGGCAGCCTTGGAAAGCAAGGTCAGATCGCGTACAGGCTTGATGGATGCACCTATGTGGTCTTGTTGCCTGCGAATCTGATCCAACGCGATGCGTGTCGCAGGTGCGGATTCCGAAGGCAAACGCCCATTGACGTGGTGGTTTTCGTCGGGGTTCCCTATGGGCGCCGGGAGCGGACGAAGACGACCGTACGACGACGATCCGCCGGAGGCGATAGCGCTCCCGAACCCCCCACCCTCACGCACGACACGAGTCGATCGGATTCCGCCGTATGACCGACACGCTCCGCCCAGTCGCGACGAGCCTCCCGGAGGCCACGGACAGCCCTCAGAAGCTCAAGCGCTCGATCGGCGTGGTCGGCGGCACCCTCCTCACCCTCTCCTGCGTCACACCGGCCTCCACGCTCTTCGTGATCGTGCCGGACCTGTTCTCCAGCCTGGGCACGGCGACCGCGCTCTGCCTCGCCATCGGCGCGCTGCTCTGCATCCCGGTCGCCTTCTGCTACTCGGAGCTGGGCACCCTGATCCCCAGCGCGGGCGGCGAGTACGCCATGGTCTCCACCCTGGCGGGCCGGCTGTCCGGCTGGCTGGCCTTCGTCATGTCGCTGCTCGTCGTGATGATCGTCCCCCCGGTCATCGCGATGGGCACCGCCGACTACCTCGCCCCGGTCGTCCACCTCGACCCGTCCTGGACAGGCGCCGGCGTGATGATCGCGGCCACCCTCGCGGGCCTGCTCGACCTGCGCGCCAACGCCTGGATCACCGGCATCTTCCTGGTCCTGGAGGTCATCGCGGCCGGCGTCGTCGCCGTCCTCGGCTTCGCCCACTCCCACCGCGGCCTGGGCTCCCTCACCTCCTTCCAGATCGCCGGCGAGCACGCCCACGTCAACCCGGTGACGGCCATGATGGTCCTCTCGGGGCTCGCCATCGCGCTCTTCGCCACCCAGGGCTTCTCCACCGCCGTCTACCTCTCCGAGGAACTGGAGAACCCGCGCCGCAACGTCGCCCGCACCGTCCTCGCGACGCTGGCCATCTCCAGCGTGGTCATCCTGGTGCCGGTCGCCGCGATCACCCTGGGCGCCGGCGACCTGACCTCCCTGACCGCCGGCAACATCTCCACCATGGTCATCGCCTGGAGCAACTCGGCCGTCGGCACCTTCGTCAGCCTCTGCGTCGCCCTCGCGATCATCAACGCGGGCATCGTGATGGTCATCCAGAACTCCCGCGTCCTGTTCGCCTCCGCCCGCGACAAGGCCTGGCCCTCGCCGGTCAACAACGCCCTGTCCAAGCTCGGCCGCTTCGGCTCCCCCTGGGTCGCCACCCTGGTGGTGGGCGTCCCCGGCGCGTTCCTCTGCTTCGTCGACCTGGACACCCTCTACGGCGTGACCGGCGTCGCCGTCACCGCCCTCTACCTGCTGGTCGCCGTCGCCGCCCTGCTCGCCCGCCGCGGCCACCACGGCACCCGCAAGGCCTGGCGGATGCCGCTGTGGCCCGCCATGCCGGTCCTGCTGATCGCCTTCCTGGTCTACATCCTGGTCGAGCAGGAGGTCTCGTACCTGATCTGGACCGGCGGCATCACCGCCGCCGCCACCCTCTACTGGGCCCTCTACCTCCGCCCGCGCCGGCACACCCGCTGGCTGGTGTCCATCCCCGAGGACGCACAGGAGATCTGAGCCCTCCGCGGCGCGCGCGGCCCCCGGTACCCCCCTCACCTCCGGTACCGGGGGCCGCGCCGTGCTACCGCGGATGAAGTACGGGAACGCCGGCCCTACTCCCCAGGGAGGGGCCCCGGTTCAGCCCCGGGGGGTCCGGCGGATGTCAGTGGCGGCCCGTACCGTTGAGGCATGGATCTTCGTGTGGCCCGGCTGCGGGGGCTGCTCAAGGGACCCCGGCGGCTGGTGGCCGCCGCGGCCGCCGTCGTGCTGCTCGCGGGCGCCGGCACCTGGACGGCCGCCGCCTCGGGCGGACCCGAACCCGTGCACCGCGCCGACCGGATGATGGCCATGCCGGGCGGCGTGCGCCTGGACACCTCGTACTTCACCGCGGGCCCCGCCGGCCGCCGGCCCGCCGTCCTGCTCGCGCACGGCTTCGGCGGCAGCAAGGACGACATGCGCGGGCAGGCCGAGGACCTCGCCCGCGACGGATACGCGGTCCTGACCTGGTCCGCGCGCGGCTTCGGCAGATCCACCGGAAAGATCGGACTGAACGACCCGAAGACCGAGGTCGCCGACGTCTCCCGGCTCATCGACTGGCTCGCGAAGCAGCCGCAGGTACGGCTCGACAAGCCCGGCGACCCCCGCGTGGGCGTGGCCGGCGGTTCGTACGGCGGCGCCGTCTCGCTGCTCGCCGCGGGCCACGACCGGCGGGTGGACGCCATCGCACCGGCCCTGACCTACTGGAACCTCGCCGACTCCCTGTTCCCGAACGGCGTCTACAAGAAGCTGTGGGCCGGGGTCTTCTTCGGCGAGGGCGGCGGCTGTGCCCGCTTCGAACCCGCCCTGTGCCGGATGTACGAACGGGTCGCCACCTCCGGCACCCCGGACGCGGCCGCCCGCGCCCTGCTCCAGGAGCGCTCGCCGTCCGCCGTCGGCTCCCGCATCAAGGTGCCCACCCTGCTGGTGCAGGGCCAGACCGACTCGCTCTTCCCGCTCGGCCAGGCCGACGCGGCCGAGCACGCCATCAGGGCGGCCGGTGCCCTCGTCGACGTCGACTGGATCGCGGGCGGACACGACGGCGGCGACCTGGAGACCGGGCGCGTCCAGAACCGGGTGCGCGCCTGGTTCGACCGGTACCTGAAGGGCGACCGGGGCACCGACACCGGCCCCGCCTTCCGGATCACCCGCACCGGCGGCGTCGACTCCACGGACGGCACCGCCCAGCTCCGCGGAGCGAGCGCGAACGCCTACCCGGGCCTGCGCGCCGACCGGCACGGGATCGCCCTGTCCGGCCCCGCGCAGCGCATCGCCAACCCGGCCGGCGCGAGCCCGCCCGCCGTCTCCGCGCTGCCCGGCCTGGGCGGTCTCGGCCGGCTGTCCGCGCTGGGCCTCGGCACCGCCCTCGACTTCCCCGGCCAGTACGCCCACTTCGACTCCGCGCCGCTCACCCGCACCCTCCGGATCACGGGCACTCCGACCGCCCGCGTCCACATCACCTCCACCGGCGGCGACGCCGTGCTGTTCGGCAAGGTCTACGACGTCGGCCCCGGCGGACACCAGGTGCTGCCCTCCCAGCTCGTCACCCCCTTCCGGGTGACCGGCGCCAGGAGCGGCAAGGACGTCACGGTCACCCTCCCGGCCATCGACCACGAGGTGCAGAAGGGCCACCGGCTCCGCCTGGTCCTCGCCACCACCGACCTCGGCTACGCCTCACCGGCCGCCCCGGCCACGTACACCGTCGCCCTCAGGAGCACGCTGAGCGTCCCGACCGCGCCCGCCGTGCGCACCGCCGCGGCCCCGCTGCCCTCCTGGGTGTGGTGGCTGCCGCTCGCCGGCGCGGGGGCGGCCGCCGCCCTGCTGCTGACCGCCCGCCGCCGTACGGCCGCCCCCGCGCCCGATCCCGCGCTGACCGAGGTCCCGCTGGTCATCGAGCGGCTGAGCAAGCGGTACGCGGGATCAGCCGACCGGTACGCGGTGCGCGAGCTGTCCTTCCGCGTCGAGCGGGGCCAGGTGCTCGGGCTGCTCGGCCCCAACGGCGCGGGCAAGACCACCACCCTGCGCATGCTGATGGGCCTGATCACCCCGGACGACGGCGGGATCCGCGTCTTCGGACACGCGATCCGCCCCGGCGCCCCGGTGCTCTCCCGGGTCGGCGCCTTCGTGGAGGGCGCGGGTTTCCTGCCGCACCTGTCCGGGCGGGAGAACCTGGAGCTGTACTGGCGGGCCACCGGCCGTCCCGCCGAGGACGCCCATCTGGACGAGGCCCTGGAGATCGCCGGCCTCGGCGACGCGCTGGCCCGTGCGGTGCGCACCTACTCCCAGGGCATGCGCCAGCGCCTGGCCATCGCCCAGGCCATGCTCGGCCTCCCCGATCTGCTCATCCTGGACGAGCCCACCAACGGGCTCGACCCGCCCCAGATACGCGAGATGCGCGAGGTGATGATCCGCTACGCGGCCGCCGGGCGCACCGTGATCGTCTCCAGCCACCTCCTCTCCGAGGTCGAGCAGTCCTGCACCCACCTCGTGGTGATGGACCGCGGCCGGCTGGTCCAGGCCGGACCCGTGCGGGACATCGTCGGCTCCGGGGACACCCTGCTCGTCGGCACCGCGGGCCGGGTGGCGGACCCCGTGGTGGAGAAGGTGGCCGCCCTGCCCGGCGTCGCCTCCGCCGTGCGCACCGACGACGGGCTGCTGATCCGCCTGGAGGCGGGCGGCACCGCCGAGCGGCTGGTCGCGGAGCTGGTGCGGCTCTCGGTGCCGGTCGCCTCGGTCGGCCCGCACCGCCGCCTGGAGGACGCGTTCCTCACCCTGATCGGAGGTTCCGCATGAGCACGCTCACCGAGGTGGCCTCCGGCTACCGCACCCGGGGCACCCTGCCCCCGCGCGTGGAGCTGGTCCGCCAGCTGGGGCGGCGCCGCACCCTGGTCATGGGCGGGCTCCTCGCCGTACTGCCGTTCGTGCTGGTGATCGCCTTCGCCGTCGGCCACCCGTCGGGGCGCGACGGCCAGGTCACCCTGATGGACACGGCCACCGCGTCCGGGGCCAACTTCGCCGCGGTGAACCTGTTCGTCTCGGCCGGCTTCCTGCTGGTCGTGCCGGTCGCCCTGTTCTGCGGGGACACCGTGGCCGCCGAGGCCGACTGGTCCTCGCTGCGCTATCTGCTCGCCGCGCCCGTGCCCAGGGCCCGGCTGCTGTGGTCCAAGCTGGTCGTGGCGCTCGGGATGAGCCTCGCCGCGATGGTGCTGCTGCCGGCCGTCGCCCTCGCCGTCGGCACCGCCGCCTACGGCTGGGGACCGCTCCGGATACCCACCGGCGGCGAACTGGACCCCGGCACGGCCGTCCAGCGGCTCGTGGTGGCGGTGGCGTACATCTTCGTGTCCCAGCTGGTCACCGCCGGACTCGCGTTCTGGCTGTCGACGAAGACGGACGCCCCGCTCGGCGCGGTCGGCGGCGCGGTCGGGCTGACCATCGTCGGCAATGTCCTGGACGCCGTCACCGCGCTGGGCCACTGGCGCGACTTCCTGCCCGCGCACTGGCAGTTCGCCTGGGCCGACGCCCTCCAGCCGCACGCCGAGTGGTCCGGGATGATCCAGGGCGCCGCCCTCTCGGTGACCTGCGCGCTCGTACTGTTCGCGCTGGCCTTCCGGGGGTTCGCCCGCAAGGACATCGTCTCCTAGGTGCCGGCAGGTCCCGCACACGGCGAAACGGCGGGCCACCGGGGGAGCCGGTGACCCGCCGTCGCGGGAATGCGTCCGATCAGCTGCCGACGGCGCCGTTGCCCGACAGGGCGGAGATGTCGTCCAGGAGGTGCGAGAGCGGCTCGTCGCCCTTCGCCTGCGTCGAGTTCTCCGTGCACTGCTGGGTCTGCGGCGAGGACAGGACCGGGATGTCCTGGACGCCGACGTTGACCAGGGCGACCAGCGACTGGGCGTCGAGCTTCGCCGGCAGGCCGACGCAGGGCTTGTTGAGCGAACCCTCGACGAGCGAGAGCTGCGGGCTCATGCTGCCGGAGGTGGCCGAGTTGCCGAAGGCCGACGTGGCGCCGTTGCCGCTGAGCGACGTGGTGCCGTGGTCGTTGCCGATGGCGAGGGCCTGGGGAGCCGCCGCACCGGCCAGACCGGCGACGGAGGCGGCGACGGCCGCGGTTGCCCACAGCTTCTTCATGTTCGTTCCCTTCGAAAGGCGGACTCCGGGGAGGAGCTGCGTGACCGTCAACTGCCCGAATGGGGCCCTGGTTGCGGCTTTTGCCCCGTTTGGAGCAGTGTGGTCGGATAAATGGATGAACGTCCCCCGTCGAGCCGGCACCGGAACGGCGAAACGGCGGGCCACCGGGGGAGCCGGTGACCCGCCGTTCGCGGGGACGCGTCCGATCAGCTGCCGGTGGCGCCGTTGCCCGACAGGGCGGAGATGTCGTCCAGGATGTGCGACAGGGCCTCGTCGCCCTTCGCCTGCGTCGAGTTCTCCGTGCACTGCTGGGTCTGCGGCGAGGACAGGATCGGGATGTCCTGGACGCCGACGTTGACCAGGCCCACCAGCGACTGGAGGTCCGCCTTCGCCGGCAGACCGATGCAGGGCTTGTTGAACGAGCCCTGGATGAGCGCCATCTGCGGGCTCATGTTGCCGTAGGTGGCCGAGTTGCCGTACGTCTGCGCGGCGCCGTTGCCGCTGTAGGACGTCGTGCCGGTGTCGTTGCCGATGGCCAGGGCCGGCGCCGCGGCGGCTGCGGAGGCACCGACGACGGAAGCGGCGACCGCGGCGGTGGCCATAACCTTCTTGATCACTTGCTGTTCCCTTCTGAAGACACCCCGTCCACCGGAGCGATCTGGTTCAACGGCTCCGCACGCCCACGAGTTGCCCTCGTTCACTCCAATGGCTCATATGGCGCCGGGGGCGGCGATCAGCCGGCGAATGTCGCCGAATACCGCCGGACGATCCGATCGGGTGATGCACCGCAACCAAACGGCGGCGACCCGGTTGATGCCAGGGCAGGAACGTGCGTCTTGGCGAAAGCCAGGAAAGGAATGCGAAATGCTGAAGAAGGCAATGGCCGCGGCGGCGGTCGCCGCGTCATTCATCGGTGTGTCTGCGGCGGCGGCCCCTCAGGCGCTTGCCATCGGCAACGACACGGGCACCACCTCGGCCAGCGGTGTCGGTGCCAGTGAGGCGTTCGGGAACGCCGTGACCAGCGGCGACCTGAGCCCGCAGGCCACGCTGGTGGGCGGCTCGCTCAACGACCTGTGCGTCGGCCTGCCCGCGAAGGCGGACGTCCAGTCGGTCCTCGCCGCCCTGAATGTCGGCGTCCAGGAAATCCCCGTGCTGTCCTCGCCGCAGACCCAGCAGTGCGCCGAGAATTCGACGCAGGCCAAGGACGACGAGCCGCTCTCGCACATCGCGGACGACATCTCCGTGCTGGCGGGCAACGGCGCCGTCGGCAGCTGAAAGGGCCCCACCCCCGAGTGCCGTCCGGGCGCCGCGCCGAATTCTCGGTGCGGCGCCCGGACGGTTTTGTCGTTCTTCCCGAATAAGCGTCTATCTGTTGATCGTCCAAGGTGTCAATTCTATGGGGGCGTTCGAGTGAATTAGGGGGCTGGGCGCGTTCGAGGGTTTCTCCGGCCGTCTATCCCTCGTTTTACAACCTGCCGGTCATGGTGCGAGCCGTTCAAGGCTGTGCTCGCTCGGTTTCGGCCGCTCATAGGGGCATGACCGTCAGAGAAGGGAAAATCCATGAAGAAGAGCGCTGCCGTCGTCGCCGGTGCCCTCCTGGCGCTGGGCGGGGCCGCCCCCGCCTTCGCCGACTCCGGGGCCGATGCCCTCGCCGCGAACTCCCCGGGCATGCTCTCCGGCAACGTGATCGAGATGCCTGTGCACGTCCCGGTCAACCTGTGCGGCGACTCCGTGGACGTCATCGGTCTGCTGAACCCCGGGTTCGGCAACACCTGCGCCAACGGCTGACGTCCGGTACCCACCGCACGCCAGCCGGCCGGCTGCTTCCAGGCCGGCCCCGGACCGACGATCCACAGATCCTTTGGCCCGGGGCCGGCCTTTCCGTATCTCCGAGCAGTTCGAGTAGGAAGACTACGAGATTGCGACAGACCCTCAGCAAGGGCATGGTCGTGGCCGCAGCTGCCGCGACCGGCGTGCTTTCGTTGTACGGCACGGCCGCGCTCGCCGACTCCAACGCCCAGTCCGTGACCCAGGGCTCACCGGGCATGCTGTCCGGCAACAGCATCCAGGTCCCGGTGCATGTGCCGGTCAACGTCTGCGGCGACTCCGTGGACGTCATCGGTCTGCTGAACCCCGCGTTCGGCAACACCTGTGTCAATGGCGGCCACCCGGTCGCCCCGCGCCCCACCGATCCCCGCGACGACGATCCGCCGCCGCCGGCCTACGGTCATGACGATCCGACGCCCACGCCTGTGTCGTACGGTCATGACGACCCGACGCCCACGCCTGTGTCGTACGGTCATGACGACCCGACGCCCACGCCTGTGTCGTACGGCCATGACGACCCGACACCCACGCCTGTGTCGTACGGCCATGACGACCCGACCCCGCCGGCCTACGGCCATGACGACCCCACGCCGCCGCCGTCCTACGGCCGCCCCGATCCGAAGCCGACCCCCACGTCGTACGGCAGCGACGACCCCACCCCGACCTCCTACGGGAGCGACGATCCCACGCCGCCGTCCTCCTACGGCAGCGACGACCCGACCCCGCCCGGTTCGTACGGAAATGACGAGCCCACCCCGCCCGGTTCGTACGGCAACGACGAGCCGCCGACCCTGCCGCACACCGGTGGCAACGCCAAGGCCATGATCGCGACGTCGGCCGCCAGCGCCGCGCTGATCATGGCGGGTGTGGTGCTGTACCGTCGCGGCCGGACAGCCGTCCGTCGGTGAGCTGCCGGGTGCCGGACCCCGAGCGTCCGGCACCCGCCGCCCAGGACCCCCGCACACACCCGTGCGGGGGTCTTCGGCGAGGGCGGCCAAGTCCCGTCCGGGCGGCACCCGTCGCACATCACTCCTTTGGCCGCACAACCCGGGGGCGCGCGACGCGTTGACACAACGCCGGGCATCCGCCCGGATGTTTGTGTCTATTACAAGGAGCACCTCTCCATGTCGCGTATCGCGAAGGGTCTGGTCCTGACCTCCGCCGCCGTCGCGGCCGTCGCCGGCGCCGCCGGTGTCGCCGCCGCCGACTCCGGCGCGAACGGCGCCGCCGCCAACTCGCCCGGTTTCGTCTCGGGCAATGTCGTCGAGGTCCCGGTCCACGTCCCGGTCAACGTCTGCGGCGACTCCGTGGACGTCATCGGTCTGCTGAACCCGGCGTTCGGCAACACCTGCGCCAACGGCTGACGTCCGGGGCGCACACCCCTTCGACCGGCCGTCCACCCCCGCGCATCCGTCGCGGTGGCGGGCGGCCGGTTTTCCTGTGTGTCCCCGCGCGCTCCCGGGCGCCGATCCCCCGTACGGGGCAGCGGTGGGCCCGGACGGGGCATGCGGCACGGTGAGCGGTTGCGGGGGCGGGAGGGGCGAACTGACGGTGGGCTGAGACCTCGAAGCCCAGCCGAAAGGAACGTCCATGCGTGCTCTGCCCGCACGGCGCCTCGCCTCCACCGCCCTGAGCGCCGCCGTCATCGCCGCGATCACCGGCCCGGTCGCCGTCGCCGTCGACACGGCACGGGGCCAGGCGGACGCCCCCGCCTCCCAGTCCGCCCTGCCCGGCGCCACGAAACTCCTCGCCCAGGTCAGAGCGTTGGATCACGCGGGCGCCCTGCCCAAGCCGGTCGTCGAACTGCTCGACCGCTCGCTGACGGAGGGCCGGCTGCCCGCGGCGGAGGCCGAGCGCCTCGGCGACGCGGCGAAGCAGGCCGTCGCACGCGCGGCTGCGGAAGGGACGCTCGGCGTCGCCAAGGCTCCGGGGGAGCCGACGACCCCCGCCGTCGTGGTGGCCGCGGCGGAGCCCACGACACCTGCCGCGCCGGCGGTGCCCGCCGATCCGACGGTCTCCGGGGAGCAGACGGCGCCCGCGGATCCGACGGTCGCCGGTGAGCAGACGACGCCCGCCGCTCCGACCGCTCCCACGGCGGCGGCGACACCCGCCGTGCCCGCCGATCCGGCCCAGGCGGCGACCCCCGAGGCCGCCGCGAGCGCGGCCGCCCCCGCCACTCCCGCCACCCCCTCGGCCCCCGCTCCCGTCCCCTCGGGGTCCGAGTCCCAGTCGGCGCTGCCCAAGCCGGCCGCGTCGCCCGCCGTACCGCTCAGCCCGGCCCCGCGGGGGGTGGTCCGCGGCGTGCCCGTCGCCCATGACCTCCTCGGCGATGTGCTGGCCGCGGTGGATGCCCTGGTGAATGCGGTCGTCTCCGACGTCGACCAGGTGGTCGCCGCCGCCAACGCCCTGGTCGCCCAGTTGCTCGCCGCCCTCCCCGGCACCGGCCTGCCGACCCCGACCCCCACCGCCACCCCGACCCCCACCCCGACGACGCTCCCGAGCGTGCCCGCCTTGCCGAGCACACCGGTGCCCACGGCCGGCTGACCTCCTGGCCCGGCCGCGAACCCGGTCCCGCCGCGGCTGAGACATGTTCATATGTCTTGTCGACCATGGGGTTTCCGCCCCGGCGCGGTGCTCGTTGGACACGTCGTTGCCGAAGAAAGGAACACGATGAAGTCCCTGAAGGCTGCCGCCGTCCTGGCCGGTTCCGTTGCCCTCGCCGGCGTCGCCGCGCCCGCGTTCGCCTACAACGCCACCGACCTGACGCCCTCCAGCCTCAACGGCGCCGTCGACCAGCTCGCCAAGGGTGACTTCACCCTGCGGGACGTGATGCCGCTCCAGCATCAGTCGAACGCCCTCGACACCGAGGACAAGGACTCCGTGCTGCACACGGTCAAGGGCGCCACCACCGCGCTGAACCAGCACAACCCGCTGCTCGGCGGCCTGCCCCTGAAGGGCTGACACCTCCTGCGCGACCGGGGCCGGTACCGCATTTGCGGTGCCGGCCCCGCCCCTTTCGGGACCGTTTCCCTCGTTCGTGTGGAGCCCCCCGGTCCACTGGTCCGGACGGGTGAGAAGCCGCCGAGCCGCCCCCGGGCGCGTCGGTATGGTCGCGCGGTGACCTCAACCCCCACGGAACTGCGCCCCGCCGACCTCGGCACGCTGGTCGTGCTGCCCTGGAGCGGCGCGGCCCCCGACGGCACCGACATGCCCTACCTGCTGGCCTACTCCCTGGGGGACGCCGCGGGCGGCCCCCAGGCCACCGCGGCCGCGGTCGAGCAGCTGCTGGTGAGCAACGGACTGCCGGTCGGCGGTGACATGGTCGACGGCACCCACCGGCCCAGCCTCCCCATCACCCTGCTGGTGGAGGCCGGCCAGGCCGTCGTACGGATGCCGCGGCTGATCGCCCAGGCCCCCGCGCCGCCGCAGTGGCTCGCCGCCGTCCGCGCCCGCGGCTTCGCCTACCTGGTCTTCACCACCCGCGCCTGGCCCGAGGGCGCGCCCGGCAGGATCGTGCAGCCGGCCGAGCTGGCCGCGTTCGCCGGCGCCCCGGAGACCCTGCACGCCGCCGCGCACGTCGTGCTGCCGGCCACCAGTCTGCGTGGCTGAGGGCGTGGACGAGGGCCGGGGCCCCGGCATACGGCGGCACGGACGAGGGACCGTACGAGCGTGACCGGCCGGCGGGCGAAGAGCGCGGCCGGCCTTCACGAAAGACGAGCCCGCCGACGATTACGGCGGCCGGGGGAATCGGACGCCGCCCGCGTGCTCCGTCCCGGCAACACCGGTTACGCGGTACGGTCGCCGAACTCTCGCATCCGGAAGGGGCAGTAAGCGAGATGGAGCCGACCCCCTGAGGAACCCTCGCCGTCGTGCTGGCCGGTGCCGCGGCCGGCGTGAGCGCGACCGCCCCTGCCGCCGCGGCCGACGACCTGGGCCCGGGCCCGGTCCGGTAACCCCCAGGGCTCCCTCATCAGCGCCGTTCGGCCGTACGCCGGTGACCCGGCCTCTCCCGGTCCGTTAGCGGGTACGACATCTGTTCCCGGACGAGGAGAGTGCGATGGTCGACGGCGACGGCGCGACTGCGGCGGGCGCGACAGAGCAGGTCAGAGCGAGTACGACGGCCGGTCCCGGACGCCGGCGGGTGACGCGGGGGCTGCTGTCCTGCGTCGCCGCCCTCGCCCTCGCGCCGGTCGTCGCCGCCTCCCGGCCGGTGCCCCCGGCCGCCGGCGGTGACTCCTTCGACGAGACGTACCGGGGGCGGCACATCCAGGGCGTACGACTGCCGGCCGCCGGACGCAGCACGTCCGACGACGCCTGGCGGATCACCGTCGACGGCCGCCCGCTGCACCTGATGCGGAGGGCCGACGGCACCTGGCTGAGCATGGTCGACCACTACACGTCGTACCGCACGCCCCTGGAGGCGGCGCGGGCCGCGGTGGACGAACTCGGCCCCGGCCAGCGGCTGTGCGATCTGGCCCCGGGCCTGTTGGACCACACCCTGCCCGACGGCGCCAAGGACATGATGGGCCGCATGGGCACGACCGTGGACATGGACGGCATGGACATGGGCGGTGTGGGCGCGGGCGGCACGGGCATGAGGGTGGGGGGCCGGCATGGCGTACGTTCGTAAGAACGTCGGCGGCCTCACCGCGAACGAGCGGAAGCGGTTCGTGGACGCCCTGCTGGAGGTCAAGAGGCGCGGTGAGTACGACGAGTTCGTGCGCACCCACATCGCGTACTTCGCCGCCGACGGCGAGACCCATCTTCGCGCCGCCCACATGGCACCGTCCTTCCTGCCCTGGCACCGCCGGTTCCTGCTGGACCTGGAGAGCGCGCTGCGTCGCGTCGATCCCTCGGTGACCCTGCCGTACTGGGACTGGACCCGCGACCGCACGACGACCTCGACGCCCTGGACCAAGGACCTGCTCGGCGGCAACGGCCGGCGCTCCGACCAGCAGGTGGTGAACGGGCCGTTCGCCTATGCGACGGGCGGCTGGACCATCAAGGTGGGTGTCACCGACGGCCGTTACCTCACCCGCGACCTCGGCCGCGCCGCCTCACCCCTCCAACTGCCCACGAAGGACGACGTGAACTGGGCGCTGAACGACCCGGTCTACGACGTACGGCCCTGGGACTCGACCGTCACCCAGGGGTTCCGGAACAAGCTGGAGGGCTGGGGCACCGGCAGCGGCAGCGCCTCCTGGCACAACCACAACCGGGTGCACCGCTGGGTCGGCGGGGCGATGCTCGGCGCCGCGTCCGTCAACGACCCGGTGTTCTGGCTCCATCACGCCTACCTCGACATGCAGTGGGAACGCTGGCAGCGGGCGCACAGCAGTCACCGCTATCTGCCGGCCGACCCACCCGGCGCCGACGACCCGCAGCACGGCCGGGTCGTCGCCCGCCACGACAAGCTGCCGCCGTGGAACGACACCCCGGATCAGCTGGAGGACATGAGCGGGATCTACCGGTACGAGTGAGTCCGCACCGGTGGGTCCGTGCCGGTGACACGCGAAGAGCCCCGGCGCTCGGAGTGCCGGGGCTCTTCGCGGCGTGCGACGGGGCCTCGGCCGCCGCAGGCGTTGCCGCTCTACACGAGGGTGCCGCCCTGGTTGACGCAGCCGTTGCCGAAGGCCGGGTTCAGCAGACCGATGACGTCGACGGAGTCGCCGCACACGTTCACCGGGATGTTGACCGGGACCTGGACCACGTCGCCGGACAGCATGCCGGGCGAATCGGCGCCCGTGCCCTGGGCGCACGCGTCGGCCAGAGCCAGCCCGGCTCCGCCGATCACCACGGCGCCGGTACCGAGGGCCACGGCGGCCGCCTTCGCGATGCGAGACATCACGTTCCTCCTGTTGCTCGGGACACGCGACGGCTGGTCTCGCCGTCGCACTCCACCTTCAACGTGGCCCTCCGGCAGGGGTCACGGTGATCAGCGGGAGATCACCCTTTCAACGGAGACGTTTCCGATACCTGAGGTTTCACGGCAATTGTCGTACCGGAGATTTCGCCAGATAGGCCTGGATGTCCTCCACGGCCTGGGTGAAGTACGTCCGGTAGTTGGCCGCGGAGACATAGCCGAGGTGCGGGGTGGCGAGCAGCCGGGGGGCGGTGCGCATCGGATGGCCGGCGGGCAGCGGCTCGATGTCGAAGACGTCGATGCCGGCGCCCGCGATCCGGCCCTCGTGCAGCGCGGCGAGCAGGGCGTCCTGGTCCACCACCGAGGCCCGGGAGGTGTTGACCAGGTAGGCGGTCGGCTTCAGGAGGGCGAGTTCGGCGGCGCCGATCAGCCCCCGGGTGCGGTCGCCGCCGGGCACGTGCACGGAGACGAAGTCGCTGTCCGCCAGCAACTCCTCCTTGGAGGCGGCAAGTTCGGCCCCGGCCGCCGCGGCGCGCTCCTCGGTCAGTCGTGGGCTCCACGCGGCGACGCGCATGCCGAAGGCGAGCCCGACCCGCGCGACGCTGCCGCCGATCCGGCCGAGCCCGAGCACACCGAGACGGGCGCCGTGCAGATCGGCGCCGACCGTGGACTGCCAGGGCCCGCCGGTGCGCAGCGCGGTGTTCTCCTGGACGATCCCCCGGGCGAGCCCGAGCAGCAGCGCCCAGGTCAGTTCCACCGGGGGAGTCCCGGAACTCTGCGTCCCGCACACTGTGACGCCGTGTGCCTCGGCCGCCGCGTAGTCGATCACGGTGTTGCGCATCCCGGTCGCCACGATCAGCCGCAGCCGGGGCAGCCGGGCGAGCAGCGATCCCGGGAAGCCGACGCGTTCGCGCAGGGTGACGACGATGTCGTACTCGGCGAGCGCCGCGGCGAGCGCGTCCTCGTCGGCCAGGTGCTCACGCAGCGACACGACCTCCACCGCGTCCCCGAGCACCGACCAGTCGGCCGACTCGGTGGCCACGCCCTGGAAGTCGTCCAGCACCGCACAACGAAGTCCCACGCCGTTCTCCCCTCGCGATCCGAGCACTCCGAGCGATCCGAGCACTCCGAGCGATCCGAGCACTCCGAGCGTCTCGAAGTATGTCGGACGGTGAGGTGGGTTACGCGGGGGCGGGTGCCAACTCCCCCTGGCCGACGCGCGGATCGGCGGGACCGCGAGCTCGCACCCACCGCGTACTCGATATCGTGGTGGGCCGAAGAGGGGGAGAGGGGGAGGAGTCCGGATGGACGGAACCGGGAACGACGAGGGGCGCCGGGCTCGACGAGCCCGGGTCGTCCGCCGCGCGCAATTCGCCCTGCTGGTCGTGGTCGTCCTCCTGGCCGGCGCTCGTGTGTGGGAGCGAGAGCACGGAGACGGCTCCGACTCGATCGTGTTCGGCCTGATGGCAGGATCGGCGCTCTCGATCGGGGTCGTCGAGCGCTACCGGAGGAGCCTGACCAGGGGATCGCGATGACCGGCCAGTGACCGCGGACGCTTGGGAGGGCTCCCCGGTACTCCACGGCCGGCCGCCACGACGTGGTGACCAACAGCGCACATGCCGCGCTGGGCACCGGTCCGACAGCACCAGGAGGAACCACCGATGGCCGATCAAGAGAACAAGTACGAGTACTTCACCGAGATGCACCGTGGCTACGATCCGCCCCGCGTGATCGGGCTGTGGCGTCGCCGCGACGACGAGTTCTGGGAGTACGTCTCGTTCCTCGATTGGGCATGGCACCCGGTAGGCGATAACGGGGCGGTGAAGAGCCCGCCGATGGCGACCAGCCTCGAGCCGATCTCGGCCGAACGCGCGGCGCAGTTGGAGGCCGACCGGCAGGGCTGGGTCCAGCACTGGGCGCTGTACCTCGACGAGGCGGAATACCGCGACGGTGTCACGCCGGTCACGGTGGTGCGTCGCCGAAGCAGCCCCGAGCGTGTGATGGACGAGGCCTTCGTCGTCGGGGACAAGTGGGCACCGGACCCGGTCATCCACGAGTTCACCCACTCCCGCTCCGACCACCATCTGGAGGAGATCACCGTGGAGCGGGCGGGGAGCCTGATCCGTGAGCTGCGTGGGGTCACGGGAGCAACGGAGCTGTGAGCGACGAAGAACCCGGGTGGAGCGGGGAGGGCCCGGAGGCTCGGCTTCCCCTCACCGCTCGGGTCGGGCGAACCGCACGCCGACTCGGCCGACGTCAGAGGCCTCGGCGCGACTTGCGCTGAGCGCGCTTCGCTTCCTTCTCCGCTTGCTTCAGCGCCGCCCGCTGCTGCCGCTCCGCCTCGCGGGCGGCCGCTGCCGCCTCCTTCTCCTCGGCGCTGTCACACAGCAGTTCGGCGACGGAGAAGCGGCAGCCGAAGCCGTGCGTGTCGCCGTCGTTGACCAGCAGGAAGCCTTCGCCGGTCCGGAACAGCCGGGTCCTTACGGGGTTCAACGGGTGTCGTGCCTGGTAGGAGCGGGCGCGCTCTTCCAGGCGGGCCAGGGCGTCCTCGCGCGTGCCGAGGAAGTGCTCCAGAACCGTCGCCGAACAGCTGTGGGTGTACGTCCCCCGCATCTCTTCGACGATCAGGCCCCACCGCTGTGACATCGCTCCCCCGATCCCAGAGTCCGGGAGACCGGTTCCCGGCCTCCGCGGCGTACGGCTGTCTCCCCACCACCGGCGCGTGCCCAGCGTACGGTCTGATCCGCTGTCACGAACCGGGCCCCCGCTCCTCCGGCGACGACAGTGTCGCCGTGCTTCCGGCCACCTGCGCCCGCTGCGCCGGCGGGTGGCCGCCCGATCCGGAGAAGCGGCTGGAAGCGGCTGGAAGCGGCTGGAGATCTTCCCCCCGGGAGTCGTCCACCGGCCGGGGTGTCGGCCCGGAACTTCGACACGTATTCGACGCGGCCACCCGCAAGATCCCGGTGCCGGCCGGATCGCCCCGGAGCCCGCCCTTGATCACCAGAGGCGCTTCTGGGGCTGACGCGCGCCCGGCCGCACCCACTTTGACCAGCAAAAAGCCCTCCCCGAAGGGAGGGCTGCGGATGGCGCCCCCGGCAGGACTCGAACCTGCGGCCAAGCGCTTAGAAGGCGCCTGCTCTATCCGCTGAGCTACGGGGGCCTGGTGGCGCGTTCAAGGATAAAGCTCCCTGCTCGCCGACCCTGTCGCTTCGCCTCCGTGGCTCGATGTGGAGGTTCGGTGAAGCGGTCCTGATAATCGCAGGCGGGTACGAATCGTGCAGCGCTTTTGGCGTCCGACGCCACCGGGTGTTGTGCACTCGTTATGCCTGGCCCGCGCCCATGTCCCAGTCGCCCCATCCGCCCTTTCTGTTCCGTCGGCGCGCAGGCATGTCCATATGCTTCAGAATTCCCCTAAAATTGGGCATTCTTCACATGTGGTGACCTTGGACGTACGGCCTCAGCTGCTCGACACACTCTCCGCTCTGCGCGACCGTGTCGCCGCCGCACGCTTTCCGCTCCCCCTGGCCGGGGCCCCACGCGCGCGTGCCAACCGCGACGAACTCCTCGCCCAGCTGGACGACTATCTCGTGCCCAGACTACGGGCCCCCGAGGCGCCGCTGCTGGCCGTGGTCGGCGGGTCCACCGGCGCGGGGAAGTCGACCCTCGTCAACTCCCTCGTCGGGCACCGCGTGAGCGAGGCCGGCGTACTCAGGCCGACGACCCGCACCCCGGTCCTGGTCTGCCATCCGGCGGACCATCACTGGTTCAGCGGCATGCGCGTCCTGCCCGACCTCGCGCGCGTCTGGGTGCCCCACCACGACTCCCGCGACGACGACCTGCTGCTCCCGGGCGATCTCCCCGGCGACCAACCGGTCCGCGCCCTGCGCGTCGAGACCGCCGACACCCTGCCGCGCGGCCTCGCCCTCCTCGACGCCCCCGACGTCGACTCCCTGGTCGCCGAGAACCGCGTCCTCGCCGCCGAACTGCTCTGCGCCGCCGACATCTGGGTCATGGTCACCAGCGCCGCCCGCTACGCCGACGCCGTCCCCTGGCACCTGCTGCGCACCGCCAAGGAGTACGACGCCACGCTCGTCACCGTCCTCGACCGCGTGCCCCACCAGGTGGTCTCCGAGGTCTCCCGGCAGTACGCCGCCCTGCTCACCAAGGCCGGCCTCGGCGACGTGCCCCGCTTCACCGTGCCCGAGCTGCCCGAGTCCGTCTGGAGCGCCGGCCTGCTGCCCGCCACCGCCGTCGCCGCCCTGCGCACGTGGCTCGTCCAGCACGCCCAGGACCCCGGCGCCCGGCAGTACGTCATGGCCCGTACAGCCCAGGGCCTCCTCGACTCGCTGAGAACCCGCATGCCCGAGCTGGCCGGGGCCGCCGCCGCCCAGTACGCCGCCGCGCTCCGGCTCACCACCGCCGTGGAGGGCGCGTACGACAGGGAGCACGCGCGCCTGCGCGACCGCCTCCAGTCCGGCGCCGTACTAGCCGGGGGCGCCCTCAAACGCTGGCGCGCCTTCCCCCTGGACTGCACCGCGGGCGAACTCCTCGACGCCCTCGTGGAGAGCCTCGGCGCGCTGCTGCTGTGCGCCGTCACCGCAGCCGACGAGCGGGTGGCCGAGGCGTGGCGCCGCGAGCCCGCCGCCACGGCCCCGGGGCTCGCCGGGTGCGACCCCTCGCCGGAGAGCGCGGAGCACCGGATCGGCTTCGCGGTACGGCGCTGGCGGCGGGAGCTGGAGGAGTACGCAGAGGACGAGGCGCGCCAGCTGGACCGCAGCGTCGCGCCCGACCCCGAGGCCGTCGCCGCCCTCGTCGCCACCGCCCTGCTGGGCGGCAGACGGGGCCGCCACGCGGGCGAACGGCTCGCCGACCGGGTCGGCGCCCACGGCGCGCTGCGCCTGCGCGACCGTGCGGAACAACTGCTCACCGAGCACGTGGACCGCGTCGTCCACCGCGAACGCGAACGCCGCCTCGCCCCGCTCGACGCCCTCGACATCCATCCCGAACCCCAGGCCGAACTCATCGCCGCCCTGTCCGTACTGCAGAAGGAGAGGTGACCGGTGTCCGCCGTCACTGACCAGGAGCACATGGACCACACAGATCGCGTCGAGCCCAGGGACCCCGTGAGCCCCGTCGACCCCATCGGCCCTGTGGACCCCGTCAACCCCATCGACCACATCGCGGGTCCGAGGAGCACCGACATCCGGAAACAGGGGGAGAGCATCCCGGGGGGCCACGCCCACGGCGCGGTGGCGGACGGCCGGGCCGACAGGGCCGGAGACGGAGACGGAGACGGAGACGGAGACGGTGACCGTGACAGAGACGGTGACGGTGCGACGGTCACCGCGGTCCCCGCTGCGGAGGACCGGGGGGAGGAAGGTACGCCGATGCCGGACGCGAGCGGGGTCGTAGCGGACGAGGCCAGCGAGGGCGCCGAGGACGGAGCGAAGGCGGCGGCCCTGGGCTCGAAGGGTGAGGAGGGCGGACCCCGCGCGCCGGAAAGCGGGCCCGGCGGCCCCTCCCGCGCCGCGCGAGCCCTCCGTACCGCCGATCCGGAAGGCGCCCCGGCCACCCCCTCCAACTCACCGGAACGCTCGACCGGCTCAGCCCTCTCCACCCCTTCCTCTTCCTCTCCCTCCACCCCCTCCATCCCCTCCGGCTCCTGGGACGACGGCCTCATCGCCCGCCGTATCACCGACGCCTCGGCCGCCGTCGCGCTCGCCACCCCCCTGGAGCCGGTCCCGGCCCGTGGCGGGGCCGCCCGAACCGTCGTCCCACTCGCCTACGAAGGCCCCCTCCGTTCCCGTCTCGACGCCCTGCGGGAGCTGGTCGGGCTCTCCCGGACACGGCTGGACGGCGAGACCCTCGCCGAGGCGGGCCGGGTGCTGGACAAGGCGGCGGACCGGCGCAAGCTGTCCGGGCGGCACACGGTCGTCGCGATCGCGGGCGCCACCGGCAGCGGCAAGTCGCAGCTGTTCAACTCCCTCGCCGGGGTGGCCATCTCGGAGACGGGAGTACGGCGCCCGACCACCTCCTCGCCGATCGCGTGCAGTTGGAGCGACGGCGCCGCGGGACTCATCGACCGGCTCGGCATCCCGGGCCGGCTGCGCCGCCGTCCGCTGAACAACCCGGAGTCGGACGAGCAGTTGCGGGGGCTGGTCCTGATCGATCTGCCCGACCACGACTCCGCCGCCGTGCAGCACCGTGAACAGGTCGACAGGATCCTGAAGCTGGTGGACGCGGTGATCTGGGTCGTCGACCCTGAGAAGTACGCCGACGCCGTGCTGCACGAGCGCTATCTGCGGCCCATGGCAGGCCACGCCGAGGTCATGTTCGTCGTGCTCAACCAGGTCGACCGGCTGCCCGGAGAGGCCGCCGACCAGGTCCTGGACGATCTGCGGCGGCTGCTCGACGAGGACGGCGTGGCACTCGGCGAGCACGGCGAGCCCGGCGCCACCGTGCTCGCGCTGTCCGCGCTCACCGGTGAGGGGGTCGGCGAACTGCGCGAGTCGCTCGGCGAGTTCGTGGCCGAACGGGGCGCGGCGGCCCGCAGGGTCGCCGCCGATGTGGACGCGGCCGCGGCCGGACTGCGGCCCGTCTACGCCGCCGGGCGCCGGGTCGGGCTCAGCGAGGAGGCGCGCGAGGAGTTCGCCGCGCGGCTCGCGGACGCGGTGGGCGCCACCGCGGCGGGCGAGGCCGCCGAGCGGGCCTGGCTGCGCAACGCCAACCGGGCCTGCGGCACACCCTGGCTGCGCTTGTGGCGCTGGTACCAGAAGCGCGGTACGGCGGCGACCGGCCGCCATCGGTCAGGAGCCCAGGCCGACGAGGAGGCGACGGCGCGGCAGCGCGTGGAGCAGGCGGTCCGTACGGTGGCCGACCGGGCCTCGGCCGGGCTGCCGGGGCCGTGGGCGCAGGCGGTGCGCGAGGCGGCCGTACGCGGGGCGCAGGGGCTGCCGGAGGCCCTGGACGAGCTGGCGGAACGGGCCGGGGGCCCCTCCGGGCGGCCGCCGCGGCCGGGCTGGTGGCCGGCGGCGGTACTGGTCCAGGCGGCGATGACGCTGCTCCAGATCGCGGGCGGGCTGTGGCTGGCCGGGCAGATCGCCGGGGTGATGGCGCCCAATCTGGGGGTCCCGGTGCTGCTGATGCTGTGCGGGATCGTCGGCGGGCCCCTGGTGGAGTGGGGCTGCCGGATGGCCGCGCGGGGGCCGGCGCGGCGGTACGGCCAGGACGCGGAACGGCGATTGCGCGAGTCGGCGGCGAGCTGTGGCCGGGCGCGGGTGCTGGATCCGGTGGCGTCGGAACTGCTGCGGTACGGGGAGGTGCGGGAGCAGTACGCGAGGGTGGCGCGGGCGGAGGCCGGGGTGGGGTGAGTCCCGCCGGTGCCGAGTGCTGCGCCGTGCCGCATGAGTCCGTGCCGTAGCGCGTGAGTTCTCTTCCCTGTCAGGCGAGTTGACCCGGTACCGGTCGGTGTCGTGCGAGGCAGGGCGGGGCAGGGCGGTTCGCCGGTGGTGGTCACTCGTGTGGGTGGCGGAGTTCTCCACAGGTGTGGGGGCCGTCCACAGCGCTCTGCGGGCCCGGCCCGACGGCGGCAGTCTGGGGTCGTGGCAGACGCCGCCGTACGGGACGGGCCCGTACGTACGTCCGCCCGCCCGGCCGAGGGCGCCGGGCGGGGGAGGGGAGCGCGAGGATGCACGAGACCGTGGTCTGTGTGGTGGGCAATGTGGCGACCGCGCCGGTGTACCGGGAGCTGGCGGCGGGGCCGTCGCTGCGGTTCCGGCTCGCGGCGACCGCGCGCTACTGGGACCGGGAGAAGAGCGCCTGGACGGACGGGCACACCAACTTCTTCACGGTGTGGGCCAACCGCCAGCTCGCCGTCAACGCGATGGCGTCGGTGGAGGTGGGGCAGCCGCTGGTCGTGCAGGGCCGGCTGAAGGTGCGCACCGACGGGCGCGAGGGGCAGCAGCAGTGGGCGTCGGCGGACATCGACGCCACGGCGATCGGCCATGACCTCTCGCGGGGTACGGCGGCTTTCCGTCGCGCTGGCAAACCGGAACCCCCTGCCGGGGCCGCTCGGCCCGAACCCGACTGGGCCACCCCGGTTCCGCCGGACACCGGCGAGGACACTCCCGTCCAACAGGTCTCGGAACCAGCCACAGTGACGTGAAGTCAGCTGTCCACCCGGGTGGATTTGTCGATAAGGGCTGTTCAAGGGTGGTCCGGCGATAACGATTCCGGATCAGAAACGCAATCTGATCATCCGACCGGCCGGGGAGGCGCAGCCCGAGTCCATAGGATGCCGGGCATGCCCCTCGGGGCTGCCGATTCTGCTGGTGGGACCCGTCCCCCACGTCCAACGGGTCCTGCTCGAAGGGGAATTCTGTGCTTGCTGCGCTCTCTGGGTTCTGCCGGTCCACCACCGTGGCCCGCCTGGCCGCCACCGCCACGGTGTCCGGGCTCGTGGCGGCCGGTGTGCTGTCCGGCGCGGGTACGGCCGCGGCCGATGTGGCGCCGCAGACCGAGGGCGGGGCGAGCGCCACCCTGGACGGTCTGAAGACCTTCGGTGAGGCCGTGGTCCATGACGCCGGCGGCGACCAGCGGGTGTCGGCGGGGCTGTTCGAGATGTCGGTGGACGGCGGCGGCACCCTCCAGACGTACGGCGTCGACCTGCACAACCCGGTGCAGCGCGACGCCCACTACCAGGAGACGTCCTGGAGCAGCACCTCGCTCGGCGGCAACCGGGACGCGGGCAGGATCCGCTGGATCGTGCAGCACTCCTACCCCCAGGTCAACGACCTCGCCGCGCTCGCCCACCGGGCCGGCGTGGGCAGCCTCACCGAGCAGGACGCGGCGACCGGCACCCAGGTGGCCATCTGGCGGTACTCGGACCACGTCAAGGTCGACGCCGTGACCCCGGGCGCCGAGAAGCTCGCCGGCTACCTCCAGCGCAGCGCCCGTACCAGCGGCGAGCCGGCGGCCTCGCTGACCCTGGACCCGGCCGCGGTCTCCGGCCGGCCCGGAGGCGTGATCGGCCCGGTGACCGTGCACACCAACGCGGGCGCGGTCACGGTGATACCGCCCGCGGACGCGGCCACCAGCGGGGTGCGGATCACCGACAAGACCGGCAAGGCGCTCACCACGGCGAAGAACGGCAGCCGGATCTACTTCGACATCCCGAAGGACGCGGCGGACGGCTCCGCCCAGCTGAGCGTGCAGGGTTCGACGACCGTCCCGGTGGGGCGCGCCCTCGCCTCCGACAGCCGCAGCCAGACCCAGATCCTGGCCGGCTCCAGCGAGTCCGCGGTCTCCGCGAGCGCGACGGCCGACTGGGCCGCGCAGGGCGCGATACCGGCGGTGTCGGCGCGCAAGGACTGCGCCAAGGGCACGGTGGACATCACGGCCGCCGACAAGGGCGACCAGCCCTTCACCTTCAGCCTGATGGGCGCCGAGCACACCGTCCCGGCCGGCGCCACGCACACCGTCCCCGTCCCCGTGCAGGAGGACCAGGGCTACGACTTCACGATCACCGGCGCGAACGGCTTCACCCGCCGCTTCGCGGGCGTCCTGGACTGCAGGATCCAGGGCACGATCGTCTCCAGGACCGCCGCTCAGACCGTCGGCGAACCGACCCCGCTGGCCACCCCCGCCCCCGACGACACCGACCTCGCCGCGACGGGCGGCTCCGCCGTCACCCCCCTGATAGCCGGCGCCGCCATCGGCCTGGTCGTCATCGGCGGCGCGGTCCTGGTCCTCCTGCGCAAGCGGGAGCAGCCGGGCGAGTGAGGCCCCTTGCCGCGTCCGGACTTCGACCGGCGCGGACCCCTTCAGTCGGGCGGCCCGATCGGCGGGCCGCGGCGTGAGCGATCCGCGGGGACTTCGCTCTCCTTCCTGATCCGGCCAAAGGAAGGACGTGTCAGCCCGTGTCCGCCTGGACCCGGGTCGGCCACGGCCCGGCGTGCCTAGGCTGTCCCCGCCACGGAAGGGCGGTGCCATGGAGGCTGACTCCCGGACCAGAGACGCGATCGAGGAGCACTGGCGGGCCTCGGAACGCGGGGACACCGAAGCCGAGCACGCCATCTACGCCGCGGACGCGATCCTGGACTACCCGCAGTCCGGTGAGCGGTTCAGGGGCCGCGAGCGGATCTCCGCGCAGCGCGGCGGGCACCCGGCAGACCGGCACTTCACCGTCCGGCGGATCACCGGCCACGGCAGTCTGTGGGTGAGCGAGTGCGTCATCACTTACGACGGCGTTCCCTCCTACTCGGTCAGCGTCATGGAGTTCACCGGCCGGCACGTGGCGCACGAGACGCAGTACTTCGCCGCCCCCTTCGACGCGCCGGCCTGGCGCGCCGCACTGGCGGAACCGATGCCCGGCCGAACCATCGCCGGGGCCTGATCCCCGCCCGCCTCCACGAGAGGACATGAAAAGGCCCCTCACCAGAGGGCTTCCCACCGATGAGGCGCCGTCTCACGCAGCCTGGGCCGTACTTGGGCCGTACTTGGGCCGTCATGGGCCGTGACCGGCGGCCCGGTACATCGCGGAGACGGCTTTCCGGGTGCGTATCTCGCTGGACGGCACGAGGCGGGTGCCCAAGGAGCAGGTCCTGGCGAGGATCTCGCCCTTGGCGGCGAGGGCGGCCACCTGTCACGATCAAGCCGTGGTCAACCCTGCAAAGATCGCGAGGCGGATGGACGCCCTCCTCACACGATTCGTGGCGCGGACGGACGTCCTCTTCCCGAAGATCGCGAGGCCGGTGGGCATACTCCTCGACCTCGTGGGTGGCCCCGTGATCGGTGCACTGCTGTTCTCCGAAGGGATCAAGACCTACCGCGACGGTGGATCCGCAGGCTGGCCCATCGCGGGATCCGCTCTGCTCCTGATCAACTTGCGGGTGGCCTGGCGACGATTCTCCCGACTCAGGAAGCGCGTCACGTCGCCGTAGCGGCGAAGGGCGACCGGCGGCGGCAGATGCCCCGGCAACCGGCAGTGCCCCACACCAGCCTTCGCGGGCTTCCTGGCAGCCTGCCCCGCACGAGCAAGGTGACGGGCCTGGGCTGTGCGGCGGCAGCCAGGACGACAGCCGCCGGCCCGGGACGCGGGCGCCGGGCTTCCACGCGCCCCGGATCGGAGTTGGGGCCGGTGCGCACAGCGCGCCCGGATTCCGGCAGGTCAGGAAGCGATCAGTCGGCTGGTGAAGCCGTCGCGGATGAGGGATTCGTACGCTTCACGCACGTCGGCCGGGACCTCCTGTTCGATGGCGAATCCGCGCCTCGGGTACTCGATCACCCGCTGGAGATCACCGACGAGCATGTCCAGGACGAGCTTCTCGTCACCGATGGACTTCACGTAGTCGTACAGATCCAACGGCTCCGACGCACAGCGGATCTCGACGCCGGGCCACAGCTTGCGGGCGGTCGCGTACGAGCGCCGTTCCATGTAGGGCTTGGAGACCAGCAGCACGGTGGCCGGGGTGATGCCGGCGGCGGCGAGGACCTCACGAGAGAGGGTGATGTTCTGCCCGGTGTTGCCGGCGGACGGTTCGAGCAGGATCGCCTCGGAGGGGACACCGAGGCCGATGGCGTGCTCGCGGAAGTGGACGGCCTCGCCGCGTGGGAAGACCTTGGCGGTGGTGGGGCTGTTGCCGCCGGTGAAGACCAGGGTCGGGAACAGCCCGGCGCGGTACAACTCGGCGGAGCGGGTGGCGACGCTGAGGTCGTGACTGCCCAGGCCGATCGCCACGTCGACGGGCCGCAGCGCGTGGTGCATCTGGTGGTACTCCCAGATCAGCGCGGCCCGTTGCCACTGCTCCTCGGTGCTGGCCTGCTGGTTGTCGCTCACGCGTCCCTCCCTGGTCGCCGTCGCCGGGGGCGGTCCGGATCTCTCACGGCCGGCTTCCACCCGCCGACCGCCTGATGCCGGCAGCCCTCGTGCAGTGCAACACGAGCCACGGCCCGACCGGCGATCCTCCATGACGGACCTGGCCGAGAACTTCGGTCTGGAGGACGACTGCCGGTTGCCTGAGTGATCGTTCCTGCGCCCGCTCGGGGCCGTGCGAGGACGCCCAGGGACACTCGATGGCAACCGACAGCGACAGACCCCTCACAGCCGCCACCAGTGAAAGCCCAGGTCACAGCGCCCCCGCCCAACGGGTTTCCGCGCAGGGGTGGCGATACGGCAAGATGGGGAACTCCAGAACTCCGGCAACCAGATCGCCCCTTGGGGAGGGCCACTCCCCCATCGGGACCCCACCGACCTGGTGAGCACGTGCCACATGCGTGCCAGAACAGGCGGGGAACAGCGGGGAATCACAGAGTGAGGAGCAGCGCACCGAGGGACGGCGATCATGCCGTTTCGGCAGGTCAGAGGTCTAATTGCCCTCCAGATGACCTAAGCTTCCCGAGCTGAGGTCCCACCGCAGTCGAGGGCCCGTCAGTCCAGCCAGACGAGCATCGCGTCGTCCGCCCCGGCAGCAGCCTCGAAGAACTGTGTGAGGCCGTCGTACCAGGGGCGCCCCCATTCCAGTGAGCCGGGTTCACTCCATCCCAGGGGATAGACCTCGGCGCTGGCCAGCTCAGCAGGATCCACGCCACTGACGAGCTGGTCATAGCTGGTAGTCCGTAGAGCTTCCGCGGCGAGCCGGACCCGCTCAGGCCGCAGGTACCTCGGAGGCCCGTAGCCCCAGTCCTCGTCCTCGGCGAACGACTCCTCGCCATGGATCACGTTCACGGGGAACTCTGCGTGCGCCAGCAGGAAGCGGAGCATGTCCCAGGTCTTGTACGTACTGAAGTGGCGTGCCTCGGTCGGCGCAGGCTCCGTCTTCTCCTCGGCGTCCTGGACCTCTTCGACGAAGTCCAGAGCCCAGCCGGGATCTTGGATCGCTCGATCAAGCTCAGCAGCCGTGACACGCAGGTACTCACCGATCATGCTCATGGTCGGAGACTAGGCGTGGGCAGTGACATTGGGGCCACGGCCGCGACGGTGCAACCTCCATGAAGGGGGCTGTGATGGAAGATCAGGTTTGGCAGTTGCGTCGAGGTCATGAGGTCGTCGGTGTCCTCACGCTCGAAGCCGTCGACATGTTCTGGACCGACTGCCGGTTCGAGCCCTCAACTGGCTGGCCAGCCCTCAAGCCGTTCATTGACGCATCGCGGGCCGCATGGGAGCGGAAGGACGAGGGCGCGGCCATCGCGGCCGACGAGGCCATCTATGCACTTGGCCTCGAATTGGTGCCCGAAGGCGGGGGTGAGGTCATCAGAGACTTCCTGCTGAGGATTCACGGCGATACCGCACGCTTCCGGTACTGAGCCGTTGGGCCGGCGGTACAGCAGCGAAGTACAACAACCCCGGCAACCGGTAGCGCCCCACGCCGACTCTCAGAGGCTTCCGGCGGCCTGTATGACCGCTGACGACTGATCTCTGTAGAGCTACGCATCAGAAAGACATCTGCGGCTGACTTCAACAACGCCGGACGGGGGCGTACACCAGCGTCTCTGTCCGGCCGCCGCGCCAGTCGACGGCCGGGGCTGGCACAGGCTAGGAGCGAACTCCTGAGGGGGCGCAGGTTCTGCCGTGACACGGTTCTGCATGGGTGGCCCGGACGGTCCTGAGAGCCACGCGACGGGCGGCGACGGGAGTTCGGCGCCGTTATGGGGTTGGTCCGTCTGGGCGACGGTACGCGATTTTGCCGGTACTGCTCAGCCGTCGGCCGCGCCCAGGCGTCACTGGTGGGCACGGCCGTCAGCTGCAGACTTTGGGCGAGATCTCTATACGCGGCCCTGGGCCTCGGCGTCGGCGACTGCGATCGTGATGCCGAGGGCTTTGGCGATGTTGCCGGCTGCCGTCATGACGCGGGCTGTACCCACGACAGGAGCGATGGCGACAAGGACATCCTGCACCTGCTCGGCGGTCAGGCCGGCTTGGATGGCGGGGTCGATGTGGGCAATGTATGAGATCGGCGGGGCGTCCGAAGCCGCGAGGGCCGCGATGCGGGTGAGCAGGAGCGTGTCCGGAGCCAGTCCGCACCGCTCAACCGAGTCGACCGTCATCGCGGCGATGGTGTCCAGTACAGGGGTTTCAGATGCTGTGGCCATGGCAGTCGTCTCCTGTTGGTGTCGTGAGGGGGATCCACGGGGGCCGACGCGCATGAGCTCCCTTATAGGGCAGCCCTTCGTTCGACCGTAAGCCCGTTTCCGGCGGATCGCCCATCGAGGAGCAGTCCGAGGAGGGAGCCGTAAGATCACGCCGCCGGGCGGCTCCGTCGTCTGGGCCGTCTCTGGGCTGTCCGAGGCTGCTCGGCAGCGGCCAGTGACGACCAATGACAACTGCTTAGGAACCCAGGAGCATTGCTCGGACCTGCGAAAATCCAGGTCACCAAGATCCCCGGCAAGACCCAGGGCAAGAAGACATTTCAGGTTGCGTCGCGTGGCGGATCCGGCAGGTTGTGCCACGCGTGACTGCATCCGCCGGCACACTGCAGCGTTCGCCTGCGGGTGTCGGCGATGCTGAAGAGGGCGACGAGCAGGCGGAATGACTTGGTGAGTTCGTAGGCCGGAAGCGCTTCCATTCCGAAGCGCCACTTCGTGAGCATCACCGCTGGCGTGTGAGTAGGGCGGATACCGGAACGCACGATGCTCTCCGGCACGTCTTCTTCGCGGGCGCGTGCCTGCCCGCAGAACAACACCAGTGCGTGCAGGACCCTGCGTTGGTCACCCTCTGAGAGACCCTCGAACCACTCGACGCCCCCGTCCACAGGTCTGAGCTTGGCGTTTAACCTCGC
>NZ_LBDA02000063.1 GCF_000980885.2 Streptomyces malaysiense
CCCCCCAGCCCCCCCACCTCCACACCCCACGACCTTCCTCGCCGCTCGCTCCGCTCGCCACTTCTCGTCTCTTCACCGCCTCTCACACTTCGATCCGCGCCGGCACGCCGACGAGGCGCGGATCGACGTCCCGCACCGCCCGGCACCGGTCCCCACGAGGGGAGGGACCGGTGCCGGCGGGCAGGGGACTCTTCCGCCGCGGCACACCTGGATATCTGACGACCCGTCAGCTACGGTCGCGGGCACCGGCTCTTCCCGAAGGGGTGCGTGCCATGCCCGAGCCTTCCCCGTGCCCGCGTCCGCCCGGCGCCCCGCGCTGGGTCGCGATGGTCCATGAAGCCGCCCGGGACTCCTGGGCGCCGGCCGCGCAGTCCCCGTACCGGACGCCCGTGCTGTACGCCGTCGGCGAGATGACCCGGACCGTACGGGCCCGCGGGGGCGAGCTCACGGTCGCGCTGTGGGGGCCGGAGGGTGGCGACTGGCGGCTGTACGACGTCCCGGGGGAGAAGGCCCCCGCCGGGCGGCCGGTCGCGCGGGACGGAAAGCCCGGACCGGCCGGACCGGCTGAATCACGCGAACGGTCCGAGACTTCCGTCCCGTCCGAACCGGACAAGCTCGCCGAACGCATGACGAACCGTCGCCACCAGGTGCTCACCGCGGCCCTGAGCGCGGCGGGCCTGTACGACCTCGCCCCCGAGGACGGCGCGGCCCTGCGGGCGCTGGCCGGCCGGCTGGACGAGCCCACGGTCCGCCGGGTCGCCCATTGGCTCGCGGCCGCGGCCGGTGCGGGAGCCGCCGGTTGAGCGGCCGTCCGGCCGGGCAGTGACGTCCTGGAACCCGAAGTGCCGAGGGCTGGAGGACGTATGAAGGTGACCGTCGACCGCGCCGCGTGTTACGGCTCCGCGGAGTGCGCGTTCCGGGCCCCGGCCGTGTTCGCCTTCGAGGACGGCTACGGCGTGGTGCTCCCCGGCAAGGAGGACGCCGCCGAGGAACCAGGGGTCCGGGAAGCGGCCGAGCGGTGCCCCTCGCAGGCGATCGTGCTCGGGGAGTAGGACCGCCGGGCGCTCGCTCGGCAGACGCGTGCGGGGCCTACGCCCCCCGCGGCGCCGGATACGTCCAGCCGAGGTCGGCCAGTGCGCGCGCCCTGGCCTGCGCGACCGCCGCGCGGGCCGTGCGCTCGGCGGGGTCGGTGTGGGACGACTGGCCGGTGACCTGCCCCTCCCATTTGCGGTAGAGCAGCCCGGCCTCGGCCGAGAACCAGCCGCGGCTCACCGCGTCCAGCGCCAGCAGCAGCCCCGTGTCCTCGGAGGCGGGCAGCGCCATCCAGCCGCCGAGCGCGGTCAGCAGCTCCCGGCGCACACACAGGGTCGCCGGATGGACCGGGGGCCGGAAGTCGTTCGCCGTCCAGTGCCGCAGCACGGCGCCGCGTTCCAGCGGACCCTCCCGGGGGTCGCCGGAAAAGCCGGCCGTGGAACCGTCGGGCAGCAGGTCCAGGACCCGGCAGGTCGTCCAGCCGAGGCCGGGACGCGCCTCCAGCACGGCGAGATCGCGGGCGAGCGCGCCCGGGGTGAGCCGGTCGTCTGCGTCCAGGACCTTCACGTACGCGCCCCGCGCGTGCGCCAGCGCCATTGTGCGGGCGACCCCCGGACCACCGGGTCTGCCCTGGTGGAAGAGGACACGCGGATCCTCGGGGACGTACGGGCGGACCTCGTCCGTCGTGCCGTCCTCCTGGATCACCCACTCCCAGCGCGCGCCGCCCGGCAGCTCCTGCTCGCGCAGGGACGCCCAGGCGTCCGGCAGGAACCGGGCCGAGGGGGCGTGGACGGCGGTGACGACGGTGACAACGGTGGCGCGCCGGGTCACGGCAGCACTCACCACCTCTCAAAGACCTCTCCGGGATGTCGCGGCCATCGTCTCAGGCCCCGCCCGGGGTGGCTTCGGCCCCCGGAAGAACGCGCGCGGGACCCCCGGCCGTGGCCGGGGGTCCTTCCGTGTCGACGGTGCGTACGCAAGTCGCCGATTTGTCGAGACGTCGCGGTGCCGAGGAGGAGAGGAGGGCCGGTTCAGCAGTCGAGCGATGCGGAGGGCTCTCTGGCCTCTGTCTCCTGCGTCCGTTCCGTCTCCTGCGCCTCGCGGGCCTTCTGTGTCTCGCGGCCGTCCGGTGTCAGCCTGCTGTCATCGAGGGCTCGGTGCCGGCAGTGGGGGGATTTCCCGTGGGCCTCGGCCCTGATCCGCTGTTTCATCGTGGGGGGCAGGGCCTTGGCGGAGGACCAGGACCCGTGGCGTGGTGCCGGGATCACCGGGACCGTGCGTTGCGCGGTCTCGGTGCGGGGGCTCTCGGTGCGCGGCGCGGCGGTCGCGGGGGCGGTGGCGGCGCTCACGAATCCGAGCGTCGTGCACAGCGCGAGAAAGGCGGTGACGATGGCAGTCCACAGCTTCATGACCTTGTTCCGGTCCATGGCCCCTCACTTTCGGGTTGGGCGATTTGCGTACTTTCCTCATGATGTGTATGTGGACCGTGAAGTGGTGGACCGACGCCCGTGGCGCGGCGATGTTCAGATGAACACCACTCGGATGGCCGTAAGAAGGTCGGAAAACCCCTAAATCCCGGTCAGCACGCGCGAAGGGGGAGCAAAGTGACCGTCCGTGGGGGTGCGGTCACCCTCCGGCCGGAACGCCGCCCGACCTGGGCTATTGCGCTGGCAGGGACCGGAGTTGGGGCCGGACGTAGGTCACCGATCGATATCGGCCGGTGTGTATAGTCGGGCGCCAGAGGTCCCCTACGTCAAGGAAAGACGAGGTCGCGCGGTGAAGAAGCTGCTCCTGGTCGCACTGGCCGCCATCGGCGGGCTCCTCGTGTACCGCCAGATTCAGGCGGATCGCGCCGAGCAGGACCTGTGGACGGAGGCGACTGACTCCGTGCCCACGGGTTCGTGAGTCCGATTCCAGAGTTTCAGCGGGCCCCGGTCGCACCAAGCGACCGGGGCCTTCGCGTGGGGTTGCGGGGGCCCGGGGGGTGCGCTACGGCCTCTCGTCCGGATCATGCCGGGCTGAGCCAAACGAAAGACCCTGGCCGCGGCCGGGAGCGAGGACTTTCGGACGGTCCCGCGCATTGACCTGATGGCGCGGCGGCCACCGGGGCAGGATGGGCCGCGAGGACGTGACGTCATAGGGGGTGCTCGTGCGGCGCAGGCGCGGGACGTGGGGACACGGGCGCAGGACGTGGACACGGGACCGCGGGCGCCCGGCCGCCCTGGTCCTGGCGCTGGGGCTGTGCGGCACGGGCCTGCTCCCGGCCGCCGCCGCGTCCGCCGCCGTCGATCCCGGGGCCTACGCCTTCGCCCCCGGCGCCCGCACCGTCGGGGGTGCGGCCTCCCCCGCCGCCGCCCCGCGCCTGGACCCCGGCCGTGTCTACCGCGATTCCCTGCCCGCGCACGGGCGGCTCGTCTACCGCCTCGACCTCGCCGACGACCGGGCCACGGCGTACGTCCCCGTCACCGCCGTACCGCCCGCGCACACCGACGTCACCTCCACCGACGGCATCCGGGTCACCGTACGGGACCCGCACGGCACGGCCTGCTCCTTCGCCACCGCCCGCTTCGGCGCCGGGCTCAGCCCGCGTCCGGTCACCGCCCTCGGCAAGCGCGAGGCGGGCAGGGCGCTGTGCCAGGGCGCGGGGACGTACTCGGTCATGGTCGAACGCCTCGACACCCAGGACACGTCCGCGCCCTGGGACCTGGAGCTGGCACCCGTCACGGAACCCCGGCTCGCCTCCCCCGTCCCCGGCGAGGCGCCCCGGTCGTGGGACTCCGCCTCGCCCGAGCCGATCACCGGCGCGGCCCGCGAGCGCGCCGGCGGGGCGGGGTTCACGGCGGCCCGGGGGCTGGGGCCCGGGGTCTGGCGGACCACCCTGGTGCCCGGCCGCACCTTGTTCTACAAGGTGCCGCTCGACTGGGGCCGCCGGCTCCAGGCCTCCGCCGAACTGGGCGGCGCGGCGGGGCACGGATACGTCGGCGGCGCCCTCGACCTCTCCCTGTACGACCCCGTGCGCGGCCTGGCCGACGACGTCTCCCTCGGCTACACCGGCGTCCGTAAGTCCGTCGCCCTCGCACCGCTGCCGCCGGTCGAGTACGCCAACCGCTACGCGGCCCCGGCCGCCGTCGGCGCCCTGCGTTTCGCCGGTGACTACTACCTGGTGCTGCATCTCAGCGACCAGCTGACCGAGACGTTCGGGCAAGGGCCGTACGAGGTGACGCTGCGGGTCCGCGTGGACGGCCGGGCGCACGCCGGGCCGGGGTACGACGGGCGTCCGGAGCCGGAGGGCGTCTTCACGCCGACGGCTCAGGACGAGGCGGCGATGCCGATCGGGGACGCCGGCGGTGCCGGGGGCACCGGAGAAGGCGGCTCGGCGGCGATGGAGGTCGTCGCGGCCGGCGGGATCGGGCTGGGGACCGCGCTGCTGCTGGTGCTCGGCGGATGGACACTGGCGGCCCGGCGGGCTCAGACGCGGGTCAGCGCCCAGAAGCCCACGGCGTAACAGGCCAGCGCCAGCAGCAGGATCGGGACGACGGCCCTGGCCGGGGGGCCGGGGCGGCGCCGGGCACGGCGGCCGTGCCCGGCCGGGGAAGCCGGGGGAGCGTCCGGGGCGCGGGCGGCCGGGGTGGTGTAGGCGGCGGTGACGCTGTCGCCGGGGTGCGCGGGCGCGGGGTGTCCGAAGTGCGCGGGCGGTGGGGGCCAGGAGCCGTGGGACGGTGTGGGAGTGGGGGGTGTGGAGG
>NZ_LBDA02000064.1 GCF_000980885.2 Streptomyces malaysiense
CACCGCGCCGCCTACCTGCTCTACCAGGACCGCAGGCGGTACGCGGGCGGCATCCTCATCGTCTCCCCGACCCCGCTGCTCGTCGCCTACACCGAGGGCGTGCTGCCCTCGCTCGGCGAGGAGGGCCAGGTCGCGATCCGGGCGATCGGCTCCCTGGTCGACGGCGTGGAGGCGACGCTGTACGACTCCCCGTCCGTGGCCCGCGCCAAGGGCTCGTACCGGATGCTGAAGGTGCTGCGGAAGGCCGCCAGGGGGGCCCTGGAGCTGGGCGCCGCCGTCCGGGCGGACCACGAGGAGGACGACGACACGCCGCGGCGGTCCGTCGACCCGACCCGCCTCCGCGTCGTCGCCTTCGGCCGCCGCCTCGAACTGGAGGCCGAGGAACTGGACCGCGTCCGCCGTACGGCCCTCGGCGGCACCGCCCCCGTCAACCTGCTGCGCCCGCGCGCCCGCAAGCTGCTGCTGGACGCGCTGTGGGCGAAGTCCGGTGCCGGGGCCCGGCACACCGACCCGGAACTGGCCGCCGAGCTGCGCTCCTCCTTCGACGAGGACGTCACCGGCGAGGACGCCTTCATCGGCTTCCTGGACGCGTGGTGGCCGGAGCTGACCCCGGCGCGGGTGCTCGACGCGATGGCCGACGAGAAGCGCCTCGGCCGCTGGGCGCGCCGCATCCTCAACCCGGGCGAGGTGCGCAAGGTGGCCCGTTCGCTCAAGCGCGACGGCCGCACGGTGCACGACATCGCCCTGCTGGACGAGCTCCAGGCGATCCTGGGCGTCCCGGCCCGGCCCCGCAAGAAGCGGGAGCTCGATCCGCTGGACCAGCTCACCGGCCTGGAGGAGCTGATGCCGGTGCGCGAGGAGACCCAGCGGGAGCGGGCCGAGCGGCTGGCGCAGGAGCGCACCGAGTACGCGCACGTCATCGTGGACGAGGCGCAGGACCTCACGCCGATGCAGTGGCGCATGGTCGGCCGCCGCGGCCGGCACGCCACCTGGACGGTGGTCGGGGACCCGGCCCAGTCCTCCTGGTCCGACCCGGACGAGGCGGCCGAGGCCCGCGACGAGGCCCTGGGCAGCCGCCCCCGGCGCCGCTTCCAGCTCTCCGTGAACTACCGCAACCCCGCCGAGATCGCCGATCTGGCCGCCCGGGTGCTCGCGCTCGCCATGCCCGGCGCCGAGTCGCCCAGGGCCGTACGGTCCACCGGCGTCGAGCCGCGCTTCACCGTCGTGGCGGAATCCCTACAGGCCGCCGTGCGGGCCGAGGCGGAGCGGCTGCTGGGCCTCGTGGACGGCACGGTCGGCGTGGTCGTCGCGATGAACCGGCGCGAGGAGGCGAGACGCTGGCTCGCCGGGCTCGGCGACCGGGTGGTGGCGCTCGGCAGCCTGGAGGCCAAGGGCCTGGAGTACGACGCGACGGTCGTCGTCTCGCCCGCGGAGATCGCCGACGAGTCCCCGGCCGGGCTGCGCGTGCTCTACGTGGCGCTCACCCGGGCGACCCAGCAGCTCACGGTGGTGTCGGGGGAGCGGGACGAGCCGGACGCGGCCGGGGTGCCGGATCTGCTGCGCGACTGAGTTCTCGGCGAACTCCCCGCGCGGGGAACGGCATCCGGCATCCGTTTGTTAGCCTGGGTACGGCACCGGCTCGATCCAAGCCCCCGGGCCCAACCTTCGTCCCTTCGAGGGACCACTTGCCGCGAGGCGAGCATGGCGGGCCGGTGTCATCAACGTGGGAGGCCCACGTCACGACAGAGTGACGTGGGCCTCTTTCTTATGCCCATCAACTCTCGTATGGTGGAAGTCGTTTTCCGAAACCACGCACCAGGTGGTAGTCGCCCGTGAACAAAACGTCCGCAATCGAGGGCGACTACCACGTACTGATCGGTAGGTGCGACGATCGGACGGCACAAATAGCGACACGGTGAAAGCAGAGGAAGTCGGCCATGGCAACGGCGCCCAGCGTCTCCTACTCGATGACCATCCGGCTGGAGGTGCCCGCGAGCGGAACCGCCGTCTCGCAGCTCACCAACGCCGTGGAGTCCTCCGGAGGCTCGGTGACCGGCCTCGACGTCACCGCGTCCGGGCACGAGAAGCTCCGTATCGACGTCACCATCGCGGCCACCTCCACGGCCCACGCCGAGGAGATCGTCGGGAAGCTGCGCGGTATCGAGGGCGTCACTCTCGGCAAGGTCTCCGACCGTACGTTCCTGATGCACCTCGGCGGCAAGATCGAGATGCAGTCCAAGCACCCCATCCGCAACCGTGACGACCTCTCCATGGTCTACACGCCGGGTGTGGCCCGCGTCTGCATGGCGATCGCCGAGAACCCCGAGGACGCCCGCCGCCTCACCATCAAGCGCAACTCGGTTGCGGTCGTGACGGACGGCTCCGCGGTGCTCGGCCTCGGCAACATCGGCCCCAAGGCCGCGCTGCCCGTGATGGAGGGCAAGGCGGCCCTCTTCAAGCGCTTCGCCGGCATCGACGCCTGGCCGCTCTGCCTGGACACCCAGGACACCGACGCGATCGTGGAGATCGTCAAGGCGATCGCCCCCGGCTTCGCGGGCATCAACCTGGAGGACATCTCCGCGCCCCGCTGCTTCGAGATCGAGGCCCGGCTGCGCGAGGCTCTGGACATCCCGGTCTTCCACGACGACCAGCACGGCACCGCCATCGTCGTGCTCGCCGCGCTGACCAACGCGCTGCGCGTCACCGGCAAGGCGATCGAGAACATCCGGATCGTCATGTCCGGCGCCGGCGCGGCCGGTACGGCCATCCTCAAGCTGCTGCTCGCGGCGGGCGCCAAGAACGCCGTCGTCGCCGACATCCACGGCGTGGTGCACGCGGGCCGCGAGGACCTGGTGAACGCCCCGGCCGACTCGCCGCTGCGCTGGATCGCCGACAACACCAACCCCGAGGGCCTCACCGGCACCCTGAAGGAGGCCGTGCGCGGCGCGGACGTCTTCATCGGCGTCTCGGCCCCGAACGTCCTGGACGGCGACGACGTGGCCACCATGGCGGACGGCGCGATCGTGTTCGCGCTCGCGAACCCGGACCCCGAGGTCGACCCGGCGATCGCCCGCCAGACGGCCGCGGTGGTGGCCACCGGCCGCTCGGACTTCCCCAATCAGATCAACAACGTGCTGGTCTTCCCGGGTGTCTTCCGTGGCCTGCTGGACGCGCAGTCCCGTACTGTCAACACCGAGATGATGCTCGCCGCCGCGAAGGCACTCGCCGATGTGGTCAGCGAGGACGAGCTGAACCCCAACTACATCATTCCGAGCGTCTTCAACGACAAGGTCGCGGGCGCCGTCGCCGGCGCGGTCCGCGAGGCCGCCAAGGCGGTCGGCGCAACGGTCTGACCAGGGCGGACCACCCGACCACGGCGCGTCGTACGGTGCCAGGGGCTGTGAGGATCACCACGGTGGCCCCCCGCACCGGCGCGTCGTGGAACCACCTGGTGCCGGGCGCCCTCTAGGGTGACGCCGATCAGGCGCTTTTCGTGTGACTCCCCAGGGTGTTCTCACGACTCCTACGGGTGCCGGATTGGCTTTCCCGCCGCAGGTAGGGGCAGGATGCGTCCCTGGGCGCGAGCGCATCGGCATCGCAGTGCCGCGGGCACGACCGCCGCGTGGCACACCCCAACGGCAAGAAAACACGGGAGTAACAACATGAACCGCAGTGAGCTGGTGGCCGCGCTGGCCGACCGTGCCGAGGTGACCCGCAAGGACGCCGACGCCGTGCTGGCCGCGTTCGCCGAGACCGTCGGCGAGATCGTCGCCAAGGGCGACGAGAAGGTCACCATCCCCGGCTTCCTGACCTTCGAGCGCACCCACCGTGCCGCTCGTACCGCGCGCAACCCGCAGACCGGCGAGCCGATCAACATCCCCGCCGGGTTCAGCGTGAAGGTCACCGCGGGCTCCAAGCTCAAGGAAGCGGCCAAGGGCAAGTAACCGCTCCGCTTCGGGCGCCGGTCCGCCGGACCGCCGTCCGAGGTGAGCACCGCGGGTGGCCGACGGTCCGTCGTGACCGGTCGCGCCCGCGCCGCGGAGCCGCAGATCCGACACGGCCCCCGCGCTCCTTCGGGGCGCGGCCCGGCAGGCCGCGCCAGAAGGATCGACGACGCCGAACAGGGCGGCCCCCCTCATCGGAGGGGGGCCGCCCTGTTTGCTTGTTTGCTCGGGGTCAGCCGAGGGCCTTGCCCGGGAGTTCGACCTTGGCGCCCAGCTCCATGAGCTTCTCCATGAAGTTCTCGTAGCCGCGGTTGATCAGCTCGATGCCGTGGACCCGGGAGGTGCCCTCGGCGGCGAGCGCCGCGATCAGGTAGGAGAAGCCGCCGCGCAGGTCGGGGATGACCAGGTCGGCGCCCTGGAGCCGGGTCGGTCCCGAGACGACCGCGGAGTGCAGGAAGTTGCGCTGGCCGAAGCGGCAGTCGGAGCCGCCCAGGCACTCGCGGTAGAGCTGGATGTGGGCGCCCATCTGGTTGAGCGCCGAGGTGAAGCCCAGCCGGGACTCGTAGACCGTCTCGTGGATGATCGACAGGCCCGTGGCCTGGGTGAGCGCCACCACCAGCGGCTGCTGCCAGTCGGTCTGGAAACCGGGGTGCACGTCCGTCTCCAGGGCGATGGACTTCAGCTGGCCGCCCGGGTGCCAGAAGCGGATGCCCTCGTCGTCGATCTCGAAGGCGCCGCCGACCTTGCGGTAGGTGTTCAGGAACGTCATCATCGAGCGCTGCTGGGCGCCGCGGACGTAGATGTTGCCGCCGGTCGCGAGCGCCGCCGAGGCCCAGGACGCGGCCTCCAGCCGGTCCGGCAGGGCCCGGTGGGTGTAGCCGCCGAGCTTGTCCACACCGGTGATGCGGATGGTGCGGTCGGTGTCCATCGCGATGATCGCGCCCATCTTCTGCAGCACGCAGATGAGGTCCTCGATCTCCGGCTCGACGGCCGCGTTGGACAGCTCCGTGACGCCCTCGGCCAGCACGGCCGTCAGCAGCACCTGCTCGGTCGCGCCCACCGACGGGTACGGCAGCGTGATCTTCGTACCGCGCAGGCCCTTCGGCGCCTCCAGGTACTGCCCGTCCGCGCGCTTCTCGATGCTCGCGCCGAACTGCCGCAGCACGTCGAAGTGGAAGTCGATGGGCCGGCCGCCGATGTCGCAGCCGCCGAGGCCGGGGATGAACGCGTGCCCGAGCCGGTGCAGCAGCGGGCCGCAGAACAGGATCGGGATACGGCTGGAGCCGGCGTGGGCGTCGATGTCGGCCACGTTGGCGCTCTCGACGTACGTCGGGTCGAGCACCAGCTCGCCGGGCTCCTCACCCGGACGGACCGTCACCCCGTGCAGCTGGAGCAGCCCGCGCACGACGCGCACGTCACGGATGTCCGGAACATTGCGCAGCCGGCTCGGCGCGCTGCCGAGCAGCGCGGCGACCATGGCCTTCGGCACGAGGTTCTTCGCACCGCGGACACGGATCTCGCCCTCAAGCGGGTTTCCGCCGTGGACAAGCAGGACATCGTCGTTGACGGTCATGAATCTCGCGTTCCGATCAGATGGGCATGGGGACCGCCGATCACGGGCGGGCCGTGGGACAGGGTAATCGCCGATCACCCCCCGCCCGTAAGTCCGCGTACCGCCCTGTCGGTCATGGGTGTGTCACAACACGAACCGTTTGCGATCGAACACACGCCGTCACCGCTGCGCGCGTGCGCCGGGCCTGCTCCCGCGCTCCCTGAACTGCGTTCACCCGCACACTCCGATTGGCTCCCCACTCCGGGGCAAGATGCGGGATCATGTCTGGCATGACCGAGGTGTCCTCGCTCACAGGGCGGCTGCTCGTGGCCACCCCCGCCCTGGCGGACCCGAACTTCGACCGCGCGGTGGTGCTCCTCCTCGACCACGACGAGGAGGGGTCCCTCGGCGTCGTCCTCAACCGCCCCACCCCGGTGGGCGTCGGCGACATCCTGGAGGGCTGGGCCGAGCTGACCGGCGAGCCCGGCGTCGTCTTCCAGGGCGGTCCGGTCTCGCTGGACTCCGCGCTCGGCGTGGCGGTGATACCGGGCGGGACGAACGGCGAGCGGGCCCCGCTGGGCTGGCGGCGGGTGCACGGCGCGATCGGCCTGGTCGACCTGGAGGCCCCGCCCGAGCTGCTCGCCCCGGCCGTCGGCGCGCTGCGGATCTTCGCGGGGTACGCCGGCTGGGGGCCCGGACAGCTGGAGGAGGAGCTGGCCGAGGGCGCCTGGTACGTGGTGGAGTCCGAGCCCGGTGACGTGTCCTCGCCGGAGCCCGAACGGCTGTGGCGCGAGGTGCTGCGCCGCCAGCGCAGCGAGCTGGCGATGGTGGCCACGTACCCGGACGACCCTTCGCTCAACTGATACCCGGGCGCTTCAGTACCCTGGGCAATATGAGCACTCTTGAGCCCGAGCGCGGGACTGGTACGGGGACCCTCGTAGAGCCGACGCCACAGGTGTCCCACGGCGACGGCGACCACGAGCGCTACGCCCACTACGTCCAGAAGGACAAGATCATGGCGAGCGCCCTCGACGGCACCCCCGTCGTGGCGCTGTGCGGCAAGGTCTGGGTGCCGGGCCGCGACCCGAAGAAGTACCCCGTGTGCCCCATGTGCAAGGAGATCTACGAGTCCATGGGCAGCGGCGGCGACAAGGACAAGGGCGGCGACAAGGGCAAGTGAGGCCCGTCCCGCCACGGTGACCCGCGAGGGCCCCGCCGCGCCTGGGTGCGCGCCGGGGCCCGCTGCCTTTGCCCGATTGGTCGAGACCTCTTGTGGGGCCGGTTCCGGGGTCCTAGCCTCCCTGTCGACCGGTTGGTTGTGCGGGGTGGAACGGCCGTTGCACAGGGTGCAACGCGGGGCGTGGAGGTCGCATGGGTGACATCGGCGGAGAGGGGGCGGCCGCGGCCGAGGAGGCGGCGCTGATCCCGGCGCCGGGCCGGCTCTCGGCGCCGGCCGGCGCGGCGGGGGCTCGCTGCGTGGTCGACGCGGACACCGGGATCGAGGCCGCGGCGGGCACCGAAGGGGTGGCCCGCTGGCTGCGGTCGACGGTCGGCGCGGCGACGGGGCTGCCCCTCGCGCCGTACCGCGAGGGCGAGAGCCGCGCCGGGGACGGCCGGGTGCGGCTGCGGATCGTGCCCGCTCTGGCGGACGAACTCGGCGGCCCGGAGTCGTACCGGCTGACCGCCGAGAACAGGGTGGTCACCCTGGACGGGGCGAGCGAGGCCGGCCTGTTCTGGGCCGCGGGCACCTTCCGGCAGCTGCTCGGGCCCGAGGCCTTCCGGCGGGCCCCCGTCAGCGGTCGCGGCGCCTGGGAATTCCCCGCGCTCACCGTGCGCGACAGCCCCCGATTCGGCTGGCGCGGACTACTGCTCGACGTCGCCCGGCACTTCATGCCCAAGGACGGGGTGCTGCGCTACCTCGACCTGATGGCCGCGCACAAACTCAACGTGCTGCACCTGCACCTGACGGACGATCAGGGCTGGCGGGTCGAGATCAGGCGGTATCCGGAACTGACCGAGACCGGCTCCTGGCGGGCACGGACGAAAATCGGCCACCGTGCCTCACCGCTGTGGGAGGAGAAGCCGCACGGGGGTCACTACACCCAGGACGACATCCGGGAGATCGTCGCCTACGCGGCCGAACGGCACATCACCGTCGTGCCGGAGATCGATGTGCCGGGGCATTCGCAGGCGGCCGTCGCCGCGTATCCGGAACTCGGCAACACCGACGTCGTCGACACCGCCGCGCTCTCCGTCTGGGACACCTGGGGGGTCAACCCCAACGTGCTGGCCCCCACCGACCACACCCTGCGCTTTTACGAAGGGGTGTTCGAGGAGGTCCTGGAGATGTTCCCGTCACGGTTCATCCACATCGGTGGTGACGAGTGCCCGAAGGACCAGTGGCAGAAGTCGGCGGCCGCCCAGCGGCGCGTCGCCGACCTCGGCCTGGCCGACGAGGACCAGCTCCAGTCGTGGTTCGTACGGCATTTCGACACCTGGCTCGGGGCGCGCGGGCGCCGGCTGATCGGCTGGGACGAGATCCTCCAGGGCGGGCTGGCACCGGGCGCCGCGGTCTCCTCCTGGCGTGGTTACGAGGGCGGGGTCACCGCCGCGCGCGCCGGCCACGACGTCGTCATGTGCCCCGAGCAGTACGTGTACCTGGACCACCGGCAGGCTCCCGGCGACGAGGAACCCGTACCGATCGGCTTCGTGCGCACCCTGGAGGACGTCTACCGGTTCGAACCCGTTCCCGCCGCGCTCACCGAGGCCGAGGCGCGCCATGTGCTCGGCACCCAGGCCAATGTGTGGACCGAGGCCCTGGAGGACGCGCGGCGCGTGGACTACCAGGCGTTTCCCCGGCTCGCCGCGTTCGCGGAGGTCGCCTGGAGCCGGCTTCCCGCGCCCCCGGACCGGGACTTCGCGGACTTCGAGCGCCGGATGACCGCGCACTACCGGCGACTTGACGCCCTGGGCGTCGCCTACCGGCCACCGTCCGGGCCCCGGCCGTGGCAGCGGCGGCCCGGGGTGCCCGGCCGCCCGATCGACGGACCGCCGCCCGCCAGGTGATCCCGAACGGCCGGAACCCGCCGGGTGTACCCCAGCGGGCGCGCCGCGCGACTCGGATGGGACGTCCAGCGGAAAAACCACGGCAGCTTCACCGAAGAGTGGCAATTCGTGCGCACCGGTGAAGTGGTGTGAAAACGGCTCATCTCCTCGGCGAGGTGGGCGAATGCCTCCTAGCGGACCCCCGCGTTCGAGCCTTGCGAAGATGTGCCAGAGTTGCCACGTCCGCCCTGTCAGCACGTACCGTACGGCGCAACAGGCGGGACCAGGTGGGGCAGCGGGAAGGGGCAGCCGGGTTGACCACGCACGCACCGCAGGCGGGGCAGGCCGTCACGCTGCCCACGACGCTGGACGAGGCGGTGGCGGCGCTCGCCGCGATGCCCACCGCGGTCCCGGTCGCGGGCGGCACCGATCTGATGGCCGCCGTCAACTCCGGGCAGCTGCGGCCCGCCGCGCTGGTCGGCCTCGGCCGGATCAGCGAGATCCGCGGCTGGCAGTACCAGGACGGCCACGCGCTGCTCGGCGCCGGGCTCACCCACGCGCGCATGGGCCGCCCCGACTTCGCGGCCCTGATCCCCGCGCTCGCCGCCGCCGCGCGCGCCGCGGGCCCGCCGCACATCCGCAACGCCGGCACCTTGGGCGGCAACATCGCCTCCGCCGCGCCCACCGGGGACGCGCTGCCGGTGCTCGCCGCGCTGGAGGCGACGCTGATCGTCGCCGGACCGGGCGGGGCGCGCCGGGAGGTTCCGGTCTCGCACCTGCTGGCGGGCGTGGAGATGCTGGGCGCCGGCGAACTCATCGGCTTCGTGCGGGTGCCGCTGCTGCACGCCCCGCAGGTCTTCCTGAAGGCCACCGGGCGCACCGGACCCGGCCGTGCGCTGGCCTCCGTCGCCCTCGTGCTCGACCCGGCCCGGCGCGGGGTGCGCTGCGCGGTCGGGGCCATAGCGCCGATGCCGCTGCGGCCGCTGGAGGCCGAGCAGTGGGTCGCGCAGCTCATCGACTGGGACAACGACCGCGCGCTCGTCCCCGAGGCGCTCGGCGCCTTCGGCGAGTACGTCGCCGCGGCCTGCATCCCCGACCCGGCGCCGGAGGCGGACGGCACGGTGCCGTCGCTGCCGCCCGCCGTACTGCACCTGCGGCGTACCGTCGCCGCGCTGGCCCGACGAGCACTGGGGAGGGCGCTGTCGTGACCGACGACCGGCACGGAGAGGGCACGCCCGAGGGCGGCCGCTGGAACCCGTTGCCCCAGGGCGACTACGACGACGGCGCCACCGCCTTCGTCAAGCTCCCCGAGGGCGGCATAGACGCCCTGCTGGCCGGCGACAGCCCGCTGGCCGCGCCGGGCCACGGCTATGTGCCGCCGCGCATCCCGGGGGCTCCGGCGGACGACGGCCACGGCGGCTGGCCCGAGCCCCGGAGCGGTGCCGCCCAGTGGCCCGACCCGAACGGCGGCCAGGGCGGCGGCCGGTGGCCCGACCCGGACGCCGGGCAGGGGGCGACGCAGGGCGGCGACCGCTTCACGTACGACCCCGCGGCCACCCAGCACTGGAACTTCGAGGAGCCCCAGGCTCCCGCCGCGCCCGGCCATGACGTCACCGGGCAGTGGTCCATCCCCGTCGCAGGCGGAGAACTGCCCGACGAATCCGGCGAGTTCACCACCTCGTCCCTGGTGGAGCAGTGGGGCGGCACCCCGCCGGCCACCCTCCCGGGCGGCGCGCCCGCGCCCTGGGCCACCGGCACGGGCCGGCCCTGGGGCGACCAGGGAGAGGCCGCGCAGGGACCGGACACGTACGGGTCCGGCGAGGCGTACGGGCACGACACGTACGCCCCCGAGGCCGGCGGCGCCGAGGCGTACGGCCCCGGGACCGGCGGACACACGGGGGGCGCCGAATTCCGCGCCGAGCGCGCGCAGAGCACCGGGCAGGGGGTCGGCAGCGCGCGGGCGCGCCGGCAGGCCCGCGCACAGGCCGCGTACGAGCGGTCCGGGGCCGGACAGGGCGCGCCGGGCGGGTACGAGCACGCGGGGCCCGGGCAGGGCGCCCACGGGCAGACCGGTCCCGTGCCGGACGCGCACCAGCAGACGGGCCGCGCGCCGGAGCGGACCGGTTCCGCGCCGGACGCGTACGGCCAGGACGCGCCGGGGCACGAGGCGTACGGGCCGGACGGCTCCGGGCAGACCGGGGCGGTGCCGGGCGAGCACGAGGCGGCCGGGCACACGCAGGGCGTGGACGCGCACGGGCTGGACGCGCACGGCGGGTACGGCCAGGGAGGGTACGAACAGGCGGGGTACGAGCAGTCCGGGTACGAGCAGTCCGGACAGGCGGACGGCGCGGCCGTGCCGGGTCCGGACGGGACCGCGGCGCAGGAGCACGCCGCGCGGGACCCGCACGAGCAGGCGGGCCACGAACAGGCCGGGCACCCCGATTCGGCGCACCCGGAGCCGGGCCACACCCCGCCCGGCGGTCACCCCGCCCCCGCGCACCTCCCCTCGCCCGCCACCGAGCCGTCGTACCCCTCCCCGGGCGCCCCCCTGGGGGACGGGCGACCGGCGCACCCGCCGGGGGACGCCGCGGCGGAGCACCGTACGCCGCCCGCGGGCACCCCCGTGGGCCCGGACGCCCACGGCCCGGCCACGCCTCCCGCCGACGGCCCCGCCGAACACGCGGACCAGGACGCCGCCGCCGAGGCCGCCACGCGGCCGGAGGCGGCGCCCGACCCGGCCGCCACGCCGGCGCACGGCACCCCGTCGCCCACCGCGGACCCGGCCGTACCCGTCGTACCCGAGCAGCGCTCCGGCGCGGCCGTGCCCGGCGTTCCCGGGCAGCGGTCCGACACGCCCGTGCCGGCGCCCGCCGCACCGGCGGAGGCCGCTCCGGCGCACGACGGCGACACGCCGAGCCCCGCGCCGGAGGCGCCGGAACACGCCGACAGCGAACCCGAACAGGCCGGGGAGCCCGAAGCCGCCGAGGCGCCGGAAGAGCCGGAGCGCGCCCCCCTCCCGCCCCACGACGACCACCCCAGCGCCTCCTACGTCCTGCGTGTCAACGGCGCCGACCGGCCCGTCACCGACGCCTGGATCGGGGAGTCGCTGCTCTACGTGCTGCGTGAGCGGCTCGGGCTCGCCGGGGCGAAGGACGGCTGCTCGCAGGGCGAGTGCGGGGCCTGCAACGTGCAGGTCGACGGGCGGCTCGTGGCCTCCTGCCTGGTGCCCGCGGTCACCGCGGCCGGCACCGAGGTGCGCACCGTGGAGGGGCTGGCCCAGGACGGTCACCCCTCGGACGTGCAGCGGGCGCTGGCCAGGTGCGGCGCCGTGCAGTGCGGCTTCTGCGTGCCCGGCATGGCGATGACCGTGCACGACCTGCTGGAGGGCAACCCCGCGCCGACCGAGCTGGAGACCCGGCAGGCCCTGTGCGGCAACCTGTGCCGCTGCTCCGGCTACCGGGGCGTCGTCCAGGCCGTCCAGGAGGTCGTCGCCGAACGCGCGGACGCGCACGCTCCCGAGACGGCGGCGGACACGGCGGCGGAGACGGGGACCGAAGCCGAGGACGCGGGCGTACCGCACCAGGCGGCTTCCGGCTCCGGCCCGTCGCTGTTCGAGGCGCCGGGCGTCTTCGACACGCCGCCACCCACCCCGGACGGCTACGGCGACACGCCCGGCCCGTACGACCAGCACTACGGCCAGGACGGAGGCCAGGCGTGAGCAACGAAGCCGCCGCCGCCGCGGAACCCGCCCCCGAGACCGAGCAGGCGCTGCACGGCCTCGGCGTCTCGCTGCCGCACGCGGACGCCCGCGCCAAGACCGAGGGCACCTTCCCGTACGCCGCCGACCTGTGGGCCGAGGGCCTGCTCTGGTCGGCCGTCCTGCGCTCCCCGCACGCGCACGCCAGGATCGTGTCCATCGACACCTCGCACGCCCGTGAGATGCCCGGCGTGCGCGCCGTCATCACCCACGAGGACGTGCCGGGCACCCCTCGCCACGGCCGGGGCACCCCCGACCGGCCGGTGTTCGCCGCCGAGGTCGTACGGCACCACGGTGAGGCCATCGCCGCCGTCGCCGCCGACCACCCGGACACCGCGCGGATGGCCGCGGCCGCGATCATCGTCGAGTACGAGGTCCTCGACCCGGTGACCGACCCCGAGCAGGCGTTCGAGGCCGAACCCCTGCACCCCGACGGCAACCTGATCCGGCACATCCCGCTGCGCCACGGCGACGCGGACGCGGCCGGCGAGGTGGTGGTCGAGGGGCTCTACCGGATCGGCCGCCAGGACCCGGCCCCGATCGGCGCCGAGGCCGGTCTCGCGGTGCCCCGCCCCGACGGCGGGGTGGAGCTGTACCTGGCCTCCACCGACCCGCACCACGACCGCGACACCGCCGCCGCCTGCTTCGGGCTGTCCCCGGATCGGGTGAAGATCGTGGTCACCGGGGTACCCGGGGCCACCGCCGACCGCGAGGACGGGAGCTTCCAGCTCCCGCTCGGCCTGCTCGCCCTGCGCACCGGCCTGCCGGTGAAGCTCGCCGCGAGCCGCGAGGAGTCCTTCCTCGGCCACGTCCACCGGCACCCCACCCTGCTGCGCTACCGCCACCACGCCGATGCCGACGGCAACCTGGTGAAGGTGGAGGCGCAGATCCTGCTGGACGCGGGCGCGTACGCCGACACCTCCGCGGAGGCGCTGGCGGCCGCCGTCTCCTTCGCGTGCGGACCGTACGTCGTGCCGAACGCGTTCATCGAGGGCTGGGCCGTGCGCACCAACAACCCGCCCTCCGGTCATGTGCGCGGCGAGGGCGCGATGCAGGTGTGCGCCGCGTACGAGGCGCAGATGGACAAGCTGGCCCGGAAGCTGGACATGGACCCGGCGGAACTCCGGCTGCGCAACGCCCTCGCGACCGGTGACGTGCTGCCCATCGGCCAGACGGTGACCTGCCCGGCTCCGGTCGCCGAACTCCTGCGGTCCGTACGGGACTTCCCGCTCCCGGAACTTCCCAAGGACACCCCCGAGGAGGACTGGCTGCTGCCCGGCGGACCCGAGGGCGCGGGGGAGCCGGGCGCGGTGCGCCGGGGCGTCGGCTACGGCCTCGGCATGGTGCACATGCTCGGCGCGGAGGGCGCCGACGAGGTGTCCACGGCGACGGTCAGGGTCCACGACGGCATCGCGACCGTGCTCTGCGCGGCCGTGGAGGCCGGGCAGGGATTCACCACGCTGGCCCGGCAGATCGTCCAGGACACCCTGGGCATCGAGGAGGTCCGCGTCGCCCCGGTCGACACCGACCAGCCCCCGTCCGGACCGGGCAGCCGTGGCCGGCACACCTGGGTGTCGGGCGGTGCGGTGGAGCGGGCGGCGAAGATGGTCCGCACCCAGCTTCTCCAGCCGCTGGCCCACAAGTTCGGCATGTCGACCGAACTGCTCCAGATCGAGGACGGCAAGATCACGTCGTACGACGGGGTGCTGTCGACCACCGTCACCGAGGCGCTGGACGGCAAGGAGCTGTGGGCCACCGCGCAGTGCCGCCCGCACCCCACCGAGCCGCTGGACGCGGCCGGGCAGGGCGACGCGTTCGTGGGCCTCGCGTTCTGCGCGATCCGCGCGGTCGTGGACGTGGACATCGAGCTGGGCTCGGTGCGGGTGGTGGAGCTGGCCGTCGCCCAGGACGTGGGCCGGGTGCTCAACCCCGCGCAGCTGGCGGCCCGGATCGAGGCGGGCGTCACGCAGGGCGTCGGCATCGCGCTCACCGAGAACCTGCGCACCCCGCGCGGGCTGGTCCGCCACCCCGACCTGACCGGGTACGCCCTGCCGACCGCCCTGGACGCGCCGGACATCCGGATCGTCAAGCTGGTGGAGGAGCGGGACGTGGTCGCGCCGTTCGGCGCCAAGTCGGTCAGCGCGGTGCCGGTGGTGACGTCCCCGGCGGCCATCGCCTCCGCCGTCCGCGCGGCCACCGGGCGCCCGGTCAACCGGCTCCCGGTCCGCCCCCAGGCGGCCGTGGTCACCACCCGGTGACCGGCGCCGGGCAACGCGTCGGCGCCTTCTGACGTCTTCGTCCCACGGGGCGTTGTCAGTGGTGCGGCGTAGTGTGCTCAGCGGTGGGGGAGCCGCCGGTGCGGGCGCCCGTACTTCGGCACGCACGGGCGAGACCGCGGGGGAGCGATGGGTACGACGACGGATGCCGGGACAGCGGCGATCACGCTGACCGAGGCCGAGCTGGACCGCCATGTCACACATGCCGCGACGCGCGGCCTGCTCACGGGTCCCGGGCTGCCCGCCGTCACCGACGTGCTGACCTTCTCACCGCTGCGCGCGCACGGCCTGCGCACCCTCGCGGACGCGGCGGACGGCCCCTTCCACCTGGCGGAGGAGCTGCGGGACCGCTTGGTGATCGGCGAACTGCTCAACCCGGCCGGCATGGAGCGGGAGTCGATCCTGCTCGACGGCGACACGGGCGAGATCACGACGGCGTACCTCCGTGACCCCTCCGCCTGGCGCCCCTTCGCACCGTCCCTGGCCACGCTGCTGCGCTTCGCCGCGGTCACCGAGGAACTCGCGGGCCTGCGCGGCCGGTTCTCCTCGCTGGCCGGGCGGTACGGCCCGAAGACGGCCGCAGAGGCGTCCCGCCGGCTGCTCGCCCTCTTCGAGGAGGGCACGGACGGCCGGGTGCCGCCGTACTGGAAGGCGGCGGCCCTGATCCGCCCGCTCGCCCTGGCCGCGGGTCCGGGCACGGCGTCCGGGCTCGCCCTGGACATCCCCGCGCGCGTCCTCGACCAGGAGTTCGGGCACGGTCGGGTGGCCCGCTTCGAGGACGTCGACTTCCCGGTCACGCTCACCCACGAGCCGACCCGCCGCTTCCTGCGCGAGACCGGGCTGCCCGAGGAGGCGGTCCTCTTCTTCACCGACCCGGACGCCCCGCTGCCGACGCTGCGCGAGTACTTCGCCCAGGAGTGCGGCGACCATCCCCGCACCGAACTCCCGGCCCACTGCGACCACTTGATCCGCCTCGGCCGCCTGGCCGAGGAAAGCAGCCTGGTGGTCGACGGCCGCACCGGCGCGGTGCTGACGTTCTCCGAACCGGAGGCCGCGCTGCACCCGCTCAACACCGACGTCTCGACCCTCGCCTTCACCCTCTGGCTGCTCCACCACGAACGCGTCATCGACCAGCACCTCTCCCACGAACTGACGACGGCCTCCTACGACCAGCTGGCCGCCGCCATGCTCCACACCCTGACCACCCTCGACCCGACCGCCACCCAGCCGGGCACGACGTGGCACTACTGGGCGGAGTCCTTCCAGGACGAGGCGGGCGGGGTGCTCTGACGAGGGGCGCAGGTCCGGGGTCGCAGAGGAGAGGGGGGACCTCCGACAGGTGCGAACTCGGCGTCGGGCCTTACTCTTTCGGACATGAGCGTGCTGGGGTCCCGTGCCGACGACGTCGTGGTGGAGGAAGGCTTCGAGCAGGACGGCGGGGTGCTGGGCCGGGCCTACCGGGCGCTGAGCATCGGCATGGTCTCCGTCGTGTTCCTGATCGCCTTCGAGGCGACCGCCGTCGGCACCGCGATGCCCGTCGCGGCGCGTGAGCTGCACGGCGTCGCGCAGTACGCCTTCGCGTTCTCCGGGTTCTTCACCACCAGCCTCTTCGGCATGGTCCTCGCCGGCCAGTGGGCCGACCGCCGCGGCCCGCTCGCCGCGCTGACCACCGGCATCGGCTCGTTCGCCGCGGGCCTGGTGATAGCCGGCACCGCCCGGACCATGTGGGTGTTCATCCTCGGACGGGCCGTGCAGGGACTCGGCGGCGGGCTCGTCATCGTCGCGCTGTACGTGGTCGTCGGCCGGGCCTACCCGGAACGGCTGCGACCCGCGATCATGGCGGCGTTCGCGGCCGGCTGGGTGGTGCCGTCCATCGTGGGCCCGCTCGCCTCCGGCGCCGTCACCGAACAGCTCGGCTGGCGCTGGGTCTTCCTCGGCATCCCGGTCCTCGTCGTGCTCCCGCTGGCCCTCGCCCTGCCCCGGATACGGAGCCGGGCGTCGGGACCGGTCGACGCGGCGGTCGCCGCGGCCCCCCTCGACCGCCGGCGCATCCGGCTCGCCCTCGGTATCGCCCTCGGCGCCGGGCTCGTCCAGTACGCCGTCCAGGACCTGCGCCCCCTCTCCCTGATCCCCGGCGCGGCCGGTGCCGCCCTGCTGGTCCCCGCCGTCCTCGGCCTGCTGCCGCGCGGCACCTGTCGCGCCGCCCGCGGCCTGCCCTCCGTGGTGCTGCTGCGCGGGGTGTCCGCAGGGTCGTTCGTCGCCGCCGAGTCCTTCGTGCCGCTGATGCTGGTCACCCAGCGCGGCCTGTCGCCGACGCTCGCCGGACTCTCCCTGGCCGTGGGCGGCGGCACCTGGGCGCTGGGTTCCTGGCTGCAGTCCCGGCCGCGTCTCGCGCCGTACCGGGAGCGGCTGATGACCGCCGGGATGGTCCTGGTCACCGCCGCGCTGGTGACCGTGCCGAGCGTGCTGCTGCCCGCGGTGCCGGTGTGGACCGTCGCCGTCGTCTGGGCCTTCGGCTGCCTCGGCATGGGCCTGGTGATCTCCTCCACCAGCGTGCTGCTGCTGCGCCTGTCCGCCCCCGAGGAGGCCGGCGCCAACTCCGCCGCCCTCCAGATCTCCGACGCCCTCTCCAACGCCCTCCTCCTCGCCGCCGTCGGCGCCGCCTTCGCGGCCCTCGGCGGCGGCACCGCCGCCCGTCCCGCCGCGTTCGCCGTCGTCTTCTTCCCCATGGCGGTGGTCGCGCTGGCGGGCGTGTGGGTGACGACACGGCTGCGGTCGGCGGAGCCCTGACCCCGAACGGACGCTCACGTCGCCGTGGTCGCGGCGGTCCCCGCAGCCCCGCCCTGTGACGTGGGTCCCACCCGGCGGTGACCCCGGGTCGTTCGGGGCCGGAGGGCAGCGCGGCGCCGGTAGGGTGGCCCGGTTGTCATACGTAGCCGACTGAACCTGACCACGGAGACCGTGACTACCACCGCCGCTTCCTCCCACCACCTTTCCCCCGCCTTCCCCGGCCGCGCGCCCTGGGGTACCGCCAACAAGCTGCGTGCCTGGCAGCAGGGGGCGATGGAGAAGTACATCCAGGAGCAGCCGCGTGACTTCCTCGCCGTCGCCACGCCCGGCGCCGGCAAGACCACCTTCGCGCTGACGCTGGCCTCGTGGCTGCTGCACCACCACGTGGTGCAGCAGGTGACCGTGGTCGCGCCCACCGAGCACCTGAAGAAGCAGTGGGCCGAGGCGGCGGCGCGGATCGGCATCAAGCTCGACCCCGAGTACAGCGCGGGGCCGCTCGGCCGGGAGTACGACGGTGTCGCGGTCACGTACGCGGGTGTCGGCGTGCGCCCCATGCTGCACCGCAACCGGGTCGAGCAGCGCAAGACCCTGGTGATCCTGGACGAGATCCACCACGCCGGCGACTCCAAGTCCTGGGGCGAGGCGTGCCTGGAGGCGTTCGAGCCCGCGACCCGGCGGCTGGCGCTGACCGGTACGCCGTTCCGCTCCGACACCAACCCCATCCCGTTCGTGTCGTACGAGGAGGACAACGCCGGCATCCGCCGCTCGGCCGCCGACTACACCTACGGGTACGGCTCCGCGCTCTCCGACGGCGTCGTGCGCCCGGTCATCTTCCTCTCCTACAGCGGGCAGATGCGCTGGCGCACCAAAGCGGGGGACGAGATCGCCGCCCGGCTCGGCGAGCCGATGACCAAGGACGCGGTCAGCCAGGCCTGGCGCACCGCGCTCGACCCGCGCGGCGAATGGATGCCCAGCGTGCTGCGCGCCGCCGACCAGCGGCTCACCGAGGTCAGGAAGGCCATCCCGGACGCCGGCGCCCTCGTCATCGCCTCCGACCAGGACTCCGCCCGCGCCTACGCCAAGCTGATCCGCGAGATCACCGGTACGAAGGCCACGGTCGTCCTGTCCGACGACACCGGTGCCTCGAAGCGCATCGACGACTTCAGCGCGGGCGGCGACCGCTGGATGGTCGCGGTCCGCATGGTGTCCGAGGGCGTCGACGTGCCCCGCCTCGCGGTCGGCGTGTACGCCACCACCATCTCCACCCCGCTGTTCTTCGCGCAGGCCGTCGGCCGTTTCGTGCGGTCCCGGCGGCGCGGCGAGACCGCCTCCGTCTTCCTGCCGACGGTGCCCGACCTGCTGACCTTCGCCAACGAGATGGAGAAGGAACGGGACCACGCCCTCGACAAGCCGAAGAAGGAGGGCGAGGAGGACCCGTACGCCGAATCCGAGAAGGAGATGGAGGAGGCGAACAAGGAGCAGGACGAGGACACCGGCGAGCAGGAGCAGTTCTCCTTCGAGGCGCTGGAGTCCGAGGCCGTCTTCGACCGGGTCCTCTTCGACGGCGCCGAGTTCGGCATGCAGGCGCACCCGGGCAGCGAGGAGGAGCAGGACTACCTCGGCATCCCCGGACTGCTGGAGCCCGACCAGGTGCAGATGCTGCTCCAGAAGCGGCAGGCCCGGCAGATCGCGCACAGCAAGAAGAAGCCGGACACCGAGGCCGACCTGCTCGAACTGCCCGCCGAGCGGCGCCCCGTGGTCTCCCACAAGGAGATGATGGAACTGCGCAAGCGGCTCAACACGCTCGTGAGCGCCTACGTCCACCAGAGCGGCAAGCCGCACGGGGTGATCCACACCGAGCTGCGCCGGGTGTGCGGCGGACCGCCGAGCGCGGAGGCGACGGCGGGACAGCTGAAGCAGCGGATCGCCAAGGTGCAGGAGTGGGCGACGCGGATGCGGTGACACGGCGGGCGGGCCGGCTCCGCTGCCGTACGTATCCGGACGTATACCTTCAGTTCGTCTTCGTCCTTGCCCGGATTCTGGACCAAGACTTCCGCTCAGCGAACTTGCTTCGCTACTGTCCCGCTACGCAACGCCCCGTGGCAGCGCCGCCGCGGAGCGCAGCCGTGAAAGCGACAGGGTCCGGAGCCGCCGGGCCGTCCTGCCGATCGGCGGCCTCTGGAGCGCGTCGCCGACGGGACTCGGCGACGCATTTCCCGCTCGGGGGTTCGCCGACCTCACCGCCGAAGGAGTGGGGGTCGTGACCGCGGAGACCTCTCAGACGCTCGACCGGGGACTGCGTGTCCTCAAGCTGCTCGCCGACACCGACCACGGGCTCACCGTCACCGAGCTGTCCGCCAAACTGGGCGTGAACCGGACCGTGGTCTACCGGCTGCTCGCCACTCTGGAGCAGCACGCCCTGGTACGACGTGACCTGGGCGGCCGGGCCCGTGTGGGGCTGGGGGTGCTGCGGCTCGGGCGCCAGGTGCACCCGCTGGTCCGGGAGGCCGCGCTGCCCGCGCTGCGGTCGCTGGCGGAGGAGATAGGCGCGACGGCGCACCTGACACTGGTCGACGGCACGGAGGCACTGGCGGTGGCGGTCGTCGAGCCGACGTGGACCGACTACCACGTGGCGTACCGGGCGGGCTTCCGGCACCCCCTGGACCGGGGCGCGGCGGGCCGGGCGATCCTGGCCGCCCGCCGGGCCCCCGCGGCGGAACCGGCCTGCACCCTGACCCAAGGCGAACTGGAGACGGGCGCGTGCGGAGCGGCCGCGCCGCTGGTGGGGGTGACCGGGGTGGAGGGCAGCGTGGGCGTCGTGATGCTCGCCGACTCCGTCCCGGAACGCGTGGGCCCGAGGGTGGTGGAGGCGGCCCGGGAGGTGGCGGAGGCGCTGCGCTGAGGAGACCTTCGGCGCCGGTGCGGCGCGCCCCCCCCCGCACGGCGGTGGACGGAAACGGTGCCCGTAACCTCGTCGGCCACCGCACGACCGCCGGACGGCACCCGTCACGTAAATTGAACCCGTGCTCTCACGTCTCACGCGCCCCCAGGCCCTCGCCCTGTGCGCGCTCCCCGTCGTCGCGCTCCTCGCCACCGCGGTGTTCGCGCCGCTGCCCTTCTCCGTGGCGCAGCCGGGGATGACGGCGAACGTGCTGGGCTCGAACCGGGGCACGCAGGTGATCACGGTCAAGGGTGCCGACACCCGCCGGACGAGCGGTCAGCTGAGGATGGTCACCATCGAGGCGACCGGCCCCGACGCCCGCCTCACCCTCTCGGACCTCGCCGGCGACTGGTTCCGTACCGACCGGGCCGTGATGCCCCGGGACGCGGTGTACCCGAGCGGCGACACGCTCAAGGAGATCGAGCGGCACAACACGGCGCAGATGCGGCAGTCGCAGGACGCGGCGACCAGCGCGGCGCTGGCCTACCTCGACCTGAGCCCCGACAAGGTCAAGGTCACGCTGAAGCTGGCGGACGTGGGCGGCCCCAGCGCCGGCCTGCTGTTCACCCTGGGGATCATCGACAAGTTGCACGGCGACGGCCACGGCGGCGACCTCACCGGCGGCCGCACCATCGCCGGTACGGGCACCATCGACGCGGCGGGCAAGGTCGGCCCGGTCGGCGGCGTGGGCCTGAAGACGCAGGCCGCCCGCCGGGACGGTGCCACCGTCTTCCTGGTCCCGAGGGCCGAGTGCGCCGATGCCCGCGGCAGCCTTCCCAAGGGCCTGCGCCTGGTCCCGGTGACCACCCTGAAGAACGCGGTCGACTCCCTGCGCGCCCTGGAGACCGGGAAGGGCTCGGTTCCCGGCTGCTAGGGCCTCTCGTTCGGATCATGCCGGGCTGATCCAACCGAAAGTCCCTAGGGGGCGAGCACCACCACCGGGCGGGGTGCGGAGACGAGCCGCAGCCCCAGGCCGACGAGGGTCCAGCCGACGCGGGTCCGCAGTTCCGTGGCCGGCTTCACCGCCGCGGCGAGGTGGTCGGCGGCGGCGCCCGCGTGGAGGTCCGCACGGTGCTGTCGGGCGAGCTGGGCGTTGAAGTCCATGACGTGGCCTCTCGATCTGGTTCTGTGCGCTGCGCGTCGGTTTGCTGCGGGTCGGTGTGCTGCGTCCGTCTCTGCCGCCGGGCCGCTTACCTGTGGTCCATCGGGAACAGGTGCGTATGGATGCGTACCTGCTGCGCCTCGGGGGTGTCGGCGTCGGGCACCCGGTCGCGGTAGCCGTCGATCAGCGCGTGCATCTTCTCGATGAGTTCGAGCGCGAGTTCGGGCGTGAGCCGCATTGTCATGTTGCTCATGTCGGCGGCCCTGGACCACGCGGGCGACAGCTGGCCCCGGGTGGCGATCCAGGCGGCCAGCTCGCGGGCGTGTCGGGCCGCGTTCTCCTGGAGGAAGACCTCCGTCAGACCACGTACCTCGGGGTCCACGTCCTCGAAGTCCGCGCTGTCGTACGCCAGCCCCTGGGCCACGGCCTGCCACCACCGTTCCCGGCCCCTGCCGCGCTCGGGGGCGTCCTCGACGAAGCCGTGCTCGGCGAGCTGGCGCAGGTGGTAGCTGGTCGCGCCGCTCGACTCACCGAGCCGGCCGGCCAGTTGGGACGCGGTGGCGGGGCCGTGCACCCGCAGAGCGTCCAGCAGCCGCATCCGCAGGGGATGGGCGAGCCCGCGCAGTGAGTGGGCGTCCAGCCGACGCGGTTCGAGTGTCTCGTGCTCCGTCATGCATACAAAGATAGCTATGCAAAGCTATCTTTGCAATGCTTCTTTTGCACTAGCCGGTCCGTGCCGGTCGGCCGCCGGGCCGTCACTCCTCCGCGGCCTGCTCCACCAGCGGAATCACCCGCAGTGGCACCGGGTTCTCCATCACGATCGCAGTGGAGGCCCGCACGATGCCCTCGAAGCCGACGACCCGGTCGATCACCCGCTGCAGGTCGGCGTTCGAACGGGCCACGAGGCGGCAGAGCATGTCCCCGCTGCCGGTGGTGGTCAGCAGCTCCAGCACCTCCGGCACCGTCGCCAAGTAGGCCCGTACGTCCGCGCCCTGGCCCTGCCGGATCTGGAGCGTGGCGAACGCGGTGACCGGATAGCCGAGGGCGGCCGGGTCCACCTGGGGGCCGAAGCCGCGGATCACGCCGTTCGACTGGAGCCGGTCGAGCCGGGCCTGCACGGTGCCCCGGGCGACCCCGAGCCGCCGGGACATCTCCAGCACGCCGATGCGCGGCTCCCGCGCCAGCAGCACGATGATCCGCCCGTCCAGATGATCGATCGCCACAGCCCCTCCCGGGGTGGTCATCATGTACAGAAAGTCCGGCCTAGGGGCCGATTCGCTTAACAGATTGCCCAGTGAACAGGGAAACTATTGCGCACCTTGCAGAGTCCAGTCACCCTTCCGCTATGACGCAGACCACACAGCACACTCCCGACACGACCGCCCGGCAGGACGACCCCTTCCCGGTCAAGGGAATGGACGCGGTCGTCTTCGCCGTGGGCAACGCCAAGCAGGCGGCGCACTACTACTCCTCCGCCTTCGGCATGAAGCTGGTCGCCTACTCCGGACCTGAGAACGGCAGCCGCGAGACCGCCAGTTACGTCCTGGAGAACGGCTCGGCCCGGTTCGTCTTCACCTCGGTGATCAAGCAGTCCAGTGAGTGGGGCCGCTTCATCGAGCGGCACGTCGCCGAGCACGGCGACGGCGTCGTCGACCTGGCCATCGAGGTCCCGGACGCCCGCGCCGCGTACGAGTACGCCATCGCGCAGGGCGCCCGCTCGATCGACGAGCCGTACGAGGTCAAGGACGAGCACGGCACCGTCGTCCTCGCGGCCATCGCCACCTACGGCGAGACCCGCCACACCCTGGTCGAGCGCACCGGCTACGAGGGCCCCTACCTCCCCGGCTACGTGGCCGCCCGGCCGATGGTGGCGCAGCCCGCGCACCGCACCTTCCAGGCGATCGACCACTGCGTCGGCAACGTCGAACTCGGCAGGATGAACGAGTGGGTCGGGTTCTACAACAAGGTCATGGGCTTCACGAACATGAAGGAGTTCGTGGGCGACGACATCGCGACCGAGTACAGCGCGCTGATGTCGAAGGTCGTCGCGGACGGCACCCTGAAGGTGAAGTTCCCGCTCAACGAGCCCGCGATCGCCAAGAAGAAGTCCCAGATCGACGAGTACCTGGAGTTCTACGGCGGTCCCGGTGTCCAGCACATCGCGCTGAACTCCAACGACATCGTGCAGACCGTCCGTGACATGCGCGCGGCCGGCGTCGAGTTCCTCAACACCCCGGACTCGTACTACGACACCCTCGGCGAGTGGGTAGGCGACACCCGGGTGCCGGTCGAGACCCTGCGCGAGCTGAAGATCCTCGCCGACCGCGACGAGGACGGCTACCTGCTCCAGATCTTCACCAAGCCGGTCCAGGACCGTCCGACGGTGTTCTTCGAGATCATCGAGCGGCACGGCTCGATGGGCTTCGGCAAGGGCAACTTCAAGGCCCTGTTCGAGGCGATCGAGCGCGAGCAGGAGAAGCGCGGAAACCTCTAGGGAGCGGACCGCCCTGACGGGGACCGCCCGGTGCCGCGCCCACCGGCGGTCCCCGTCCTGGCTCAGCCGGGTACCGGCGCGTCCGGCGGATTCCCCAGCGCCGCGAGGGCCGACTTCGCCTCGCGGGTCCACAGGGGGGAGAACACCGGGCTGATCCGGAGCGCCTCCTGGAGACTGCGCCGGGCGGGGCCGTCCAGTTCCAGGGCGGCCTCGATCGCGCCCCGGTGGTACGCGTACAGCGCGCTGCGCACGCCGCCGCCCTTGGTGCCGTCGGTCGCCGTCGTGGCGTACTCCAGGGCCGCGTCGTCCTCGCCGACCCGGTGCAGCGCCCAGCCGAGGGCGTCGGCCACCTCGGTGCCGGGCTGGCGGTCGTACTCGCCGCGCAGCCGCTCCACGGCCTGCTGCGCGTCCCCGTGGTCGGCCTCGTACCGGCCGAGCACCAGTTCGTCGTCCACTCCGTCCGACGTCTCCCGCTGTGCCAGCTCCCGTACCCGGTCGTAGCTCTCGCGGGCCTGCTCGGCCATGCCCAGCGACTCGTACAGCTCGCCCAGGTCGAGCGCGTCGCGCGGGCTCGGGCGGCGGGCCAGCGCGTCGCGGTACGCGGTCACCGCCTCCTTCGAACGGCCGAGCGCCGCCAGCACCCGGGCCCGCCCCGCCGGCGCGGCCGGCTGGTCGGCGTCCTGGCGCAGGGCCGCGTCGTAGTGCCGTAGCGCGTCCTGCAGATCACCGCGCTCGAAGGCCATCTGGCCCAACCGGGTGAGATAGGCGGCCCGTTCGGCGGGGGTGCGGGCGGCGGCGGCCGCGTCGGTCAGCTGGGCCACCGCGTCCTCGCGCCAGCCCCGGTTCCGGTAGACCTCGGCGGCCTGCGCCATCACGGCGGGCCGCTCGGCCGGGCCCGGCTTGAGCGCCAGCAGCTTCTCCAGCCAGTCGCCGACCGCCTCGTAGTCGCCGAGCCCGGTGTCGGCGTCGATCAGCTGGGAGTACGACGACCAACGCGCCGGCGCCAGCTCCTGGGCCTGCTCGGCGTAACGTTTCGCCTCGGTGAAGTCCCGGCGTGCCAGGGACAGCGCGGTCATGCCGTCCAGTGCCTGGAGGTTCTGCTCCTCGTCCACCACCTGGAGCGAGGTCCGCAGGGCCCGCTCGGCCCGCGGGAAGTCCGCCGCCCGAGCCGTGGCGCGCCCCCGCTCGACGTACGCCGTCCCCAGCACGGCCCACGCCCTCGCGTCCTGCGGCTGGGCCCGCACCCGCTGCTCCTGCTGCCCGATCAGTGCCGCCAGGGCGGGCAGCGCCGCCGGCACCCCGGAGGTCACCGCGGTCAGTGCCTGCGCCGCCTGCGCCGGGGCGCGCAGCTGCGCCCGGTGGGCCCGCGGCCCCGGGGCGGGCGGACTCGCGTTCCCGGGTCCGATCCCCGGCCACACCGCGAGAACCGCTCCCGCGACCACACCGCCGCTCAGCGCGGTGACCAGTACCCGCCGCAGCAACCGCCGGGAACGGCGGGGCGCGGGCGGCCCGCTCGGCAGGGGCGTTCCCGGCTCGCTCACTCGGTTGTCCATGGCGCTCACTGTGCGTCAATACGACAAGAAGATCGCGCCGGGCGTGGCGAGAGAATGACGGGGTTCACACCGATGGCCGTGAGTGCGAACCTGTGATCATGAGCCGCATCGAAGCACGTCGCGATGAAGCCGTCGAAGCCATCGCAGCAACCGGCAGCCTCACCGGCCGGCTCCTGGCCGGACTGCCCCCCGAGGCCGTGCTGACCGACCCGGACGTCACGGCCGCCTACAGCCACGACATGGCCAGTTTCTGCCCCGCCGGAGCCCCCGCCGTCGTGGTTCTGCCGCGCACCGTGGAGCAGGTGCGGCACGTCATGCGCACCGCCACCGAGCTGCGCGTCCCCGTCGTCCCCCAGGGCGCGCGCAGCGGACTGTCCGGCGCGGCCAACGCCTCGGACGGCTGCATCGTGCTCTCCCTCACCAGGATGGACCGCATCCTGGAGATCAGCCCGGTCGACCGGATCGCCGTGGTCGAACCGGGCGTGATCAACGCGGACCTCTCCCGCGCCGTCGAGGAGCACGGCCTGTACTACCCGCCGGACCCCTCCAGCTGGGAGATGTGCACCATCGGCGGCAACATCGGCACCGGCTCCGGCGGCCTGTGCTGCGTGAAGTACGGCGTGACCGCGGAGTACGTCCTCGGCCTGGACGTCGTCCTCGCCGACGGCCGCCTGATGTCCACCGGACGGCGCACCGCCAAGGGCGTCGCCGGCTACGACCTCACCCGGCTGTTCGTCGGCTCCGAGGGCTCCCTCGGCATCGTCGTGCGCGCGGTCCTCGGCCTGAAGCCCAAGCCGCTCGCGCAACTGGTGCTGGCCGCCGAGTTCCCCTCCGCCGCGAGCGCCTGCGACGCCGTCTGCCGGATCATGGCCGGCGGCCACCTCCCCTCGCTCCTCGAACTGATGGACCGTACGACGGTCAAGGCGGTCAACGACCTGGCCCACATGGGCCTGCCGGAGACCACCGAGGCGCTGCTGCTCGCCGCCTTCGACACCCCGGACCCGGCCGCCGACCTCGCCGCCGTCGGCGCCCTGTGCGAGGCCGCCGGCGCCACCGAGGTCGTCCCGGCAGAGGACGCGGCCGAGTCCGAGATGCTCCTCAAGGCCCGGCGGCTCTCGCTGACCGCGCTGGAGGCGGTCAAGGGCACGACGATGATCGACGACGTGTGCGTACCCCGCTCCAGACTCGGCGCCATGCTGGAGGGCGTCGAACGGATCGCCGCGAAGTACGGCCTGACGATCGGCGTCTGCGCCCACGCGGGCGACGGCAACACCCACCCCACCGTCTGCTTCGACGCCCAGGACGAGGACGAGTCCCGCCGGGCCCGCGAGTCCTTCGACGAGATCATGGCGCTCGGCCTGGAACTGGGCGGCACCATCACCGGCGAACACGGCGTCGGGGTGCTGAAGAAGGACTGGCTGGCACGGGAGATCGGGCCGGTCGGGGTGGAGATGCAGCGGTCGGTCAAGCAGGTCTTCGACCCGCTCGGCATCCTCAATCCGGGCAAGCTCTTCTGAGGCCGCCCGGCGCGTCGGCCCGGCCGCCGGTCCGACCCGGCTCACCGGGCGAGCAGCTGGTCGAGGGCGTCGTCGATGCCCGGCTGCCCGCCCTCCGTGCCCGGCGGTACGGCCCGCAGGGTGCGCTCCAGCCAGGCGGAGACCTGCGGGGCCGGCCCCTCCAGGAGGGCGTCCCCGTCGGGCGAGCTCAGCGCCATCAGAACGACGCTGCGGCCCGCCGACTTCGTCGGCCACACCCGCACGTCCCCGTGGCCGCACGGCCGGAACACCCCCTCCACCAGCAGATCGCGGGCGAACGTCCAGTGCACCGGGAACTCCGAGTTGACGTGGAAGAAGACATGGACGGCGTAGGGGTCGTCGGAGCGGTAGGCGAGCCGGGCCGGGACCGGGATGCTCCGGCCGGGCGACAGGATCAGCTTGAGTTCGAGCTCCCGCTCCACCACGGTGTGCTGCATGGCCTGGGTTTCCTTTCGTGCCGGGGACCGCGCGGGGCCGCTCGGCGCGGTCCCGTGCCAGGAGAGAGGCGGCAGCGGCCCGGTCATTACGCGGGTCCGGAGAAGTATTTTTTTCTGCCCGGTCCGGACGACGCGCGCGGCGTTGCCCGGATGGAGTGGGTCCTGCGGGACTGGCGGTGGCGCGTGCCCGCGTCTGATAGATGTGGGAGGCCCCATCCCACCCACGAGCAGATACGGGACGACGGACATGAGCGCCCCAACCCCGGCCCCCGGTGACGACCGGCCCCGCGAGGGCTACTACCCGGACCCGTCCATCCCGGGCTACGTCCGGTACTGGAACGGCGCCGCCTGGGTGCCCGGGACCAGCCGCCCGGCCCCGAAGGACGGCGAATCGCTCGCCCCGCCCCCGGGCGTCACCCCGGCCGTGGAGGAGACGGGCCCGCACTTCTTCGACGAGGAACCCGGGGGCCCGGCGGCCTCGGGTCCGGCGGTCACGGACAACTCCGCGCACGCGGCGGGGAGTTCGGGGGCGGCCGGATCCTGGCCCGCGGCGCACGGGAGCGGCGCCCCGGGCCGGGCGGGTGCGCCCGGTCAAGAGGGCCGGGCGGGTGATTTCGGCCAATCCGCCGGAGCGGGCGGGGAGATGGGCCGCCCGGACGCCGGCTCCGGCCGCCAAGGGGGTCAGCCGGGACGGTCCGGGCCGGCGGGCGCGGGCGTACCCGGCCAGCAGGCGGGCCGGGCAGGGGCGTCGGGGCCCGGCGGGCAGGCGGGTGACCGGGGCGGCCGTGCGGAGCGGGGCGGCCGGTGGGACCAGGGCGCCCACGCCGGACAGCCGGCCGGGCACGCCGATCCGCGGCAAGGCGCCGTGCCCGCGCAGGCCGGTGTCCCCTGGGGGGCCGACCCCCGGGTTCCCGCCGAGGGGCCCGCACAGCCCGACGGGCGGGCGGAGCGCACCGACGGCGCCCCCGCGACCCCGCCGGCCGAGGGCGCGGCCCCCGACCCCGGCACCTTCGTCTTCCGGCGGCCGGTCACCGGTCGTACGGACGACGGCACCATGACGATGCGCCCGGTGCAGCGGAATCAGGCCGACGGGCCCGGCTTCCACGCGCAGGGCCCGGTCGCCGCGCCGTCCCCCGCGACGCCCCCGGTGCCCGCCCCGCCCCCGGCACCCTCGCCGGGGCCCGGCTTCGGCGCCGTGCAGCCGTCCCGGAACCGGCAGCCCGCGCCCGCGGCCCCGCAGGTGCCGCAGCAGGGCGGGGCCGGACAGGGATCCTGGGCGCAACAGGTGCACCAGCTGGCCGGGGGAGCGGCGGAGGAGCAACCCGTCGCACCCTGGAAGCCGCCGGTGGAGGACGTCTTCCAGGCGGCGGCGCGCAGACAGGCCGCCGCCCGCCCCGCAGGACTGGGCAGACGGCTCGCGGCCCGGCTGATCGACACCGTGGTCATGGGCGCCGTGACCGCCGTCGCGGCCGTCCCGCTCGGCACCCGCGCCCTCGACCACATGCAGCAGAAGATCGACGCGGCCCGGCAGTCGGGGCACGAGGTCACCGTCTGGCTGCTCGACGGCACCACCGGCACCAGCCTCGGCATCGTCCTCGCCGTCCTGCTCGTCCTCGGCGTCGTCTACGAGGTGCTGCCCACCGTCAAATGGGGCCGTACCCTCGGCAAGCGGCTGTGCGGTCTGGACGTGCGCGACATCGAGGGCCATGAGCCCCCGGCCTTCGCCCCGGCGCTGCGCCGCTGGCTCGTGTACAGCATCCCGGGGCTGCTCGGCATCGGGATCGTGGGCGTGCTGTGGTGCCTGTTCGACCGGCCCTGGCACCAGTGCTGGCACGACAAGGCGGCGCACACCTTCGTCGCGGGCTGACCGGGGCGCCGGCGGACCGGCGGTACCCCGTACGGCCGTCCGCCGGATGCGGAACCGGGGCGTTCGCGATCCACTCGGGCCATGAGCAGCGCACCGCCCCCCGGCTCCGGAGAGCAGCCACCCGAGGACGACCCGTTCAGGAAGCCGCCCCCGCCGAACCAGGGGCAGGGCTCACCGTACGACTCCCCGCCCCCGGGCGGCGAGCAGCAGCCGCCTGCCCACGGGGGCCAGGAACCGCCGCCTCAGGGCGGCGACCGGCAGCCACCCCCTTACGGCGGTCAGCAGCCCCCACCTCCCGGCGGCCCTTACGGGGGCGGTCCCTACGACGGCGGCCCGCCCCCGCCCGGCGGCGGCCCCTACGGGGGAGGCCCGCACGGCGCCGGGGGCTATCCCGCCGACCCCCTGGCCGGCATGCCCCCGCTCGCCGACAGCGCCAAGCGGACCCTCGCCCGCATCATCGACATGATCCTGGTCGGCATCGTCGTCTACCTGCTCACCTGGGCGTTCAACGTCCGCGAGTACGACGTGAACAGCGACCAGCTCAACGCCGCCCGCTCCTTGGGGCAGTCCGTCATCGCCGCCGTGCTCTACATCGCCTACGACACCTTCTTCATCCACAGGACCGGCCAGACCCTCGGCAAGAAGTGGCTGCACATGCGGGTGGCCAACCTGTCCGACGGCGCCACCCCCGGTGCGCAGACCTCACTGCTGCGCGCGCTGGTGCTGTGGCTGCCGTTCGCCTTCTGCTGCGCCTGCGTCTGGACCGCGATCTGCGGCGGGTGGAGCTTCTTCGACAAGCCCTACAAGCAGGGTCTGCACGACAAGGCCGCCAAGACGGTCGTGGTCAGCACCGAGACCGAACCGCGGCGCTGACCCGAACGACCGCACCGACCCCGGGCGTCACAGGGCCGTCGGGACGCGTTCCCCCTCCGGGGCCGTCCCGGCGGCCTCCTGCCGTGTGCCGCGTTGCGTGGGCACCGTCATCGCGACCAGCAGTCCGAGCGCGAGCGCCGCGAGGGCGATGACGGCGATCCCGACGCCCGAACCCGTCTGGGACAGCAGCAGCATGGCGAGGGTCGAGAAGATCACGGTGCTCGCGCCGTAGGCGAGCTGGGCGACGGTCGGACGAGGCATGGCAATCGTGTCCTCGGAGGTCTTCGGGTATCGGGGGTGCCGTTCGACTCTCTCCTCGCCTGCATGCCCGAGCGGGCGCCCGGGTAAGCGTGACCTAACCCACGCCGTCGATGCATGGGGGGCGCACAGGAAGCACGCTCTGCCTAAAGGCCGCGTCAACTCCGCATAGTGCAACTGACCTTACAGAGTCAAGATCTGTCTTTTCTTCTAAACCTCTAGTCAAATGTCGTCACTTGAACACGCGCTTGTCATGCGCGCACGGACTTCCGAACACGGGAACCCCCTGTCCGCGCGCGGGGCGCGGGGGAGGAACTCAAGTGACCAGCAGATCCTGGACGTTCAGAGCGGCCGCGATCGGTGTCACGATCGCGGCGGCCTCCGCCACGTTCGCCACCTTCGCCGTCGCGGAGGCGAGCACCCGGCAGGCACCGGCCGGCGCCGTGCACCGGCACGACCCGGCGCCGGTGCGGCAGAAGTCGCACGACCTCGACGGCCCGCTGAGCAAGACCCAGAAGTCTCAGCGCGAAGAGGCGCTCAACCAGATCATCGCGGGCAAGGCCAGCCCGCAGGAGCGCGACGGCTCCAAGGTCGTCAAGCTCAAGAGCCGCAAGGGCAAGAGCAAGTACGTCGAGCTCAGCCGCGAGAAGACCGACAAGATCTTCACCATCCTGGTGGAGTTCGGCGACAAGACCGACCCCAAGTACGGCGGCACCCCCGGGCCGCTGCACAACACGATCGCCGAGCCGGACCGCGAGAAGGACAACTCCACGGCCTGGCAGAAGGACTACGACCAGAAGCACTTCCAGGACCTCTACTTCGGCACCGGCAAGAAGACCGAGTCGCTGAAGAAGTACTACGAGAAGCAGTCCTCGGGCCGCTACTCGGTGGACGGCGAGGTCTCCGACTGGGTCAAGGTCCCCTACAACGAGGCCCGTTACGGCAACGACGCGTGCGGCTCGACCAACTGCACCAGCGTCTGGAACGTCGTCAGCGACGGCCTGAACGCCTGGGTCGCCCAGCAGAAGGCGGCCGGCAAGTCCGAGGCCGACATCAAGAAGGACCTGGCCAAGTACGACCAGTGGGACCGTTACGACTACGACGGTGACGGCAACTTCAACGAGCCCGACGGCTACATAGACCACTTCCAGCTGGTGCACGCCGGTGAGGACGAGTCCGCGGGCGGCGGTGCCCAGGGCACCGACGCCATCTGGGCCCACCGCTGGTACGCCTTCGGCACCGACGCCGGCGCCACCGGCCCCGACGCCAACAAGCTCGGCGGCGCGCAGATCGGCGACACCGGCGTCTGGGTCGGCGACTACACCATCCAGCCGGAGAACGGCGGACTCGGCGTCTTCGCCCATGAGTACGGCCACGACCTCGGCCTGCCGGACGAGTACGACACCGACGGCGGCGACAACTCCACCGGATTCTGGACCCTGATGTCCTCCGGCTCCTGGCTGGGCACCGGCAAGGAGTCCATCGGTGACATGCCGGGCGACATGAACGCCTGGGACAAGCTCCAGCTGGGCTGGCTGAACTACGACACCGCCAAGGCCGGCACCAGGTCCTCGCACAAGCTGGGCGTCGCCGAGTACAACACCAGGAAGAAGCAGGCCCTGGTGGTCAGCCTGCCCGACAAGGCGGTCACCACCGAGATCAGCCAGCCGGCGCAGGGCGCCACCCAGTGGTGGAGCGGCAGCGGCAACGACCTGAAGAGCACGCTGACCCGGTCCGTCGACCTCACGGGCAAGTCCTCGGCCACGCTGACCCTCGACGGCTGGTGGGCCATCGAGGCCAACTACGACTACCTGTACACCGAGGTGTCCACCGACGGCGGCGCCAACTGGACCGCCCTGGACGGCACCGCGGACGGCCAGGCCATCCCGCGTGACGGCGGCGACAAGCCCGCGCTGACCGGCTTCTCGGAGACGAACAAGAAGCTGTCGTACCCCCTGGACGCCTACGCCGGCCAGAAGATCCAGCTGCGCTTCCGCTACCTCACGGACGGCGGAGTCGCGGAGAACGGCTTCACCGCGGACGAGATCGCCGTGACCGCCGACGGCGCCGCGCTCTTCTCGGACGACGCCGAGTCGGCGGACAACGCGTGGACCTCGAACGGGTTCTCCCGCATCGGCGCGTCCTTCACCAAGGACTACCCGCAGTACTACATCGCCGAGAACCGGCAGTACGTGTCGTACGACACCACCCTCAAGACCGGCCCCTACAACTTCGGTTCGGCGGCGCGGCCCGACTGGGTGGAGCACTACCCGTACCAGAACGGCCTGTTGATCTGGAAGTGGGACCTGTCCCAGGCGGACAACAACACCAACGCCAAGGACCACCCCGGCGTCGGCCAGATCCTGCCGATCGACTCGCACCCGACCGCGCTGCGCTGGAACGACGGCACGCTGATGCGCAACCGGACGCAGGCGTACGACTCCCCGTTCAGCCTGTACCGCACGGACGGTCTCACGCTGCACAAGGCGGACGTCGCGACGAGGATCAAGTCCTCGCGGGGCGTCCCGGTCTTCAACGACCACACCAGCGACTACTACGACCCGGCGAACCCGGCCGGCGGCGTGAAGGTAACTGACACCAACACCAAGATCTCGATCGTCCGCGAGGCCAGGGACGGCTCGACGATCTCGGTCAAGGTCGGACCCGCGGTGAAGTAGTTCGCATCTTCGCAGCTCAGACGCGTATCGGCGGCAACCCCTTGGCGGGTCGCCGCCGATCGTGTTTAGGTGCGTCCTGTGACTCGCTTATTGACACCGACCGGAACGGGGATGTGACCGCATGGCCGCTGGAGGCTTCTGCAAACTGCCGAACGGCACGGTCGTCGTCGCGCTGAACCTGCCCGACGACGCCGCCGGCGTACGGGTCCTGGTGCACGCCGGCAACCGCGCCCGCGCCCTGACCCGGCTGCGCAACCTGGGCCTGCGGCCGATCTATCTGCGGGGCAACACCGCGCCTCCGACGCCGGACGAGATCACGGCGGTCCTGCACCACCCCGACGGCCTGATATGGCGCACGGCACCCGCCCCCGGCGACATCGGTGTCATGACCGAGCTGTGGCACCCGATCCGAGCGCTGCTGCGCAGGTCGGCGGTGGTCCGGTAGCGGATCAGCCGCTCACGACCGGCTTGCCGGCGAGTTCCACGCCCGCCTCCCGCAGCTCCCCCAGGGCCCTCTCCGTGGTCTCCGGGGAGACGCCCGCCGTCAGGTCCAGCAGGACCTGGGTGCGCAGGCCCACCCGGAGGGCGTCCAGGGCCGTCGCGCGCACGCAGTGGTCCGTGGCGATGCCCACCACGTCGACCTCGGCGACCCCGCGGGCGCGCAGCCAGCCGGCCAGCGGGTTGCCGTTCTCGTCGGTGCCCTCGAAGCCGCTGTAGGCGGCGGAGTAGGCGCCCTTGTCGAAGACGGCGTCGATCGCGCCGGAGGCGACCGCGGGGGCGAAGTTCGGGTGGAAGCCCACCCCCTCCGTGCCGGCGACGCAGTGCGCCGGCCAGGAGCGCAGGTAGTCCGGGTCGTCCGCGAAGTGGCCGCCGGGCGCGATGTGGCAGTCCCGGGTGGCCACCACATGGCGGTACCCGCTTCCCGCGGCCTGCCCGATCAGCTCGGTGATCGCGGCGGCGACGTCCGCACCGCCCGCCACCGCGAGGCTGCCCCCCTCGCAGAAGTCGTTCTGCACATCCACGACGATCAACGCGCGACGCATGATGGTGTCCTTCTACTGGTGGTGAAGTACCCGAGCCTAGAGAATTACGGGCCCGTAGGGGAGAGGGGCGGACGACGGCCCCGCTCTAGCCGCCCGAGCGCTCGTGGGCGTACTCCGTCACGAGCACCGGCTCCCCCCGAGACAGCTGCGTCGCGGACAGCGGGAGGTTCGCCCGTGCCGCGATGTGCCGCTCGCGCGCCACGCCCAGCGGCTCGCGCCCCACGATCCGGCCGTCCTCGACCAGTCGTACCAGCAGCTGCCGGCCGGCGAGCTCCGCCGGCACCGGACCGGTGCCCACGACCTCCGCCTCGGCGACCCCGTCCGCGTCCAGCCGCCGCGCCGCCCACTTGCGGCCCCCGACGGACGTCTTGCCGCCGCTGGACTTCTTCGCGACCGGCACCAGCGGCGCCCCCGGGTCCGCCGTCTCCGCGCGCGCGACCAGCTTGTAGACCATGGACGCGGTCGGATGCCCGGAACCGGTGACCAGCTGGGTGCCGACGCCGTACGCGTCCACGGGGGCCGCGGCCAGCGAGGCGATCGCGTACTCGTCCAGGTCCGAGGTGACCACGATCTTCGTCCCGGTCGCGCCCAGCTCGTCCAGCTGCTGGCGGACCCGGTGCGCGACCAGGAGCAGATCGCCGGAGTCGATGCGCACCGCGCCCAGCTCGGGCCCGGCCACCTCCACCGCCGTCCGGACCGCCTCGGCGACGTCGTACGTGTCCACCAGCAGCGTGGTGCCGGGGCCGAGGGTGTCCACCTGGGCCTTGAAGGCGTCCCGCTCGTGGTCGTGCAGCAGGGTGAAGGCGTGTGCGGAGGTGCCGACGGTCGGGATGCCGTAACGGAAGCCGGCCGCGAGGTCCGAGGTGGTGGCGAAACCGCCGACGTAGGCGGCGCGCGCGGCGGCCACGGCCGCCAGCTCGTGGGTGCGTCGGGCGCCCATCTCGATCAGCGGGCGCTCACCTGCGGCGGAGGCCATCCGGGAGGCGGCGGCCGCGATGGCGGAGTCGTGGTTGAGGATGGAGAGGATCACCGTCTCCAGCAGCACGCACTCGGCGAAGCTGCCCTCCACGCGCAGGATCGGGGAGCCGGGGAAGTACACCTCGCCCTCGGGGTAGCCCCAGATGTCCCCGGTGAACCGGTACCCGGCGAGCCAGTCCAGGGTCTGCTCGTCGACGATCCGCTGCTCGCGCAGGAAGCCGAGCTGGTCCTCGTCGAAGCGGAAGTTCTCCACCGCGTCCAGGACACGCCCGGTGCCCGCGACCACGCCGTAGCGCCGTCCCTCCGGCAGCCGTCGGGTGAAGACCTCGAACACGCTGCGCCGCTCGGCCGTACCGGCCTTCAGCGCGGCCTGCAGCATCGTCAGCTCGTACTGGTCCGTGAAGAGCGCCGTCGAGGGCACGCCCACCCGTCTCCCGCCACCGCCCTCCCGCGGAAGCGCTTCGCGCCCTTCTTCCTCCGGCAGCCCAAGGTCCGCTGTGTTCATGGCAGGGATCGTACCCCCTATTCGTCAGTGTGACGATTTCCGGGGCGCGTGGCAGCATGGTCACTGTGACGTCACCCGCGCCCGTAGAGATCGAACGCACCGAGTCGGCGGAGGAGGTCTTCGCCGTACCCGAGCCCGACGTCCCCTGGGTCACCATCGTGCACAACGACCCGGTCAACCTCATGAGCTACGTGACGTACGTCTTCCAGACGTACTTCGGCTACTCCAAGGACAAGGCCACCAAGCTCATGCTCGACGTCCACCACAAGGGCCGGGCGGTCGTCTCCAGCGGAACCCGCGAGGAGATGGAGCGCGACGTGCAGGCGATGCACGGCTACGGTCTGTGGGCCACCCTCCAGCAGGACCGGAAGTAGCGACCCAATTCCATGCCCGGACAATTCGAACCGCTCCCCGGCGGCGGCGCGGCCGTCGCCCTCGACGACGTCGAGATCTCCATCATCCGCTCGCTGGCCGTCCAGCTCCTGGAGCTGATCGGGCCGGGCCCCGGCGAGGACGCCCCCAGCGACCCGCTCGCCGAGCTGTTCGCGGAGGGGCCGAGCGAGCCCCCCGCCGACCCGGTGCTGCGCCGGCTCTTCCCGGACGCGTACGGCGATCCGGAGAAGGCCCCGGACTCGCCCGCCCAGGCCGAGGAACGACGCGCGCACTCCGCCGAGTTCCGCCGCTTCACGGAGAACGACCTGAGGGCCGGCAAGCGGGAGAACGCCCTCGCGGTGATCCGCAGCCTCGACGGGCTCGCCCCGGTGGGCGAGGGCGGCGCGGTGCTGAAGCTGTCACCCGAGGAGTCGCGGCGCTGGCTCGGCTCGCTCAACGATCTGCGCCTCGCGATCGGCTCCCGCCTGGAGATCGCGGACGACGAGGACACCGAACTGCTCTACCGGCTCCCCGACGAGGACCCGCGCAAGCCGATGGTGATGGCCTATCTGTGGCTCGGCGGCCTCCAGGAGACCCTGGTGTCGACTCTCATGTCCTGATTTCGGCGATCGTGGCGATTTGTGCGTCCGCTCAGCGGACGCTCAAATCCGGATAACGATCCCGTCACCGTTGCGGCCTGGTTTGCCGCATTCACTCGCTCTTTGTCCGCTTTTCCCTGTGAAGCGCGCCACATTCCCATACCGCGATCAATATTGCGGTCGTGATAAATCTTCACGACCGCCCGGCGAACACCACCCTTGTTCAGCCGGGTGCGCCACCGAGCCGACGACCGTCGGCCAGGCATCAACTCCATCAATCCGGGGGGATTCGAAACCCGGTCCGCGGCCGACGAAGGCACGGGCCGGAATGGAGAAAGGCGCACCACCATGACCTCAGCGCAGGTCGACCAGCGTCCCGACGGCACCGAGCCCGCGCGGGCGGAGGGCGGCGAGGGCGAGGGTTATCAGCGCGGGCTCGGCTCCCGCCAGATCCAGATGATCGCCATCGGCGGTGCCATCGGCACCGGTCTGTTCCTCGGCGCGGGCAAGGGCATCTCCAAGGCGGGACCCAGCCTCATCCTGGCGTACGCCATCGCGGGCCTGGTCATCTTCTTCATCATGCGCGCGCTCGGCGAACTGCTGATGTACCGCCCGGTCTCCGGCTCGTTCTCGGAGTACGCGCGCGAGTTCATCGGCCCCTTCGCGGGCTTTGTCACCGGCTGGACGTACTGGCTGTTCTGGGTGGTCACCGGTATCACCGAGGTCACCGCCGCGGCCGCATACATGACGTACTGGTTCGACATTCCGCAATGGGCCTCGGCGCTTGTCTTCACGATCGTGCTCTACGCGGCCAACCTGATCTCTGTGAAGCTCTTCGGTGAGCTGGAGTTCTGGTTCTCCATGGTCAAGGTGACCGCGATCATCGGCATGATCCTGATCTGCGCGGGCATCCTGACGATCGGTTTCTCCGACGCCGGCGACACCGCCTCGGTGGGCCACCTGTGGAACGAGGGCGGCTTCTTCCCGCACGGGATCGGCGGCACCCTGATGACGCTGCAGATGGTCATGTTCGCCTTCCTCGCCGTCGAGCTGGTCGGTGTGACCGCCGGCGAGTCCAAGGACCCCAAGAAGGTGCTGCCCAAGGCGATCAACACCGTGCCCTGGCGGATCGCCGTCTTCTACGTCGGCGCGCTGATCATGATCCTGTCGGTGGTCCCGTGGACCGAGTTCCACGCGGGGGTGAGCCCCTTCGTGGCCGCCTTCCAGAAGATGGGCCTGTCGGTCGGCGCCGGCATCGTCAACTTCGTGGTCCTGACGGCCGCGCTGTCCTCCTGCAACTCCGGCATGTACTCCACCGGCCGCATGCTGCGTGACCTGGCGCTCAACAGCCAGGGCCCCAAGCTGTTCACCAGGCTGACACGCAGCGGTACCCCGCTCGTCGGCACCACGTTCTCCGCCGCGCTGATGCTCGTCGGTGTCTGGATCAACTACCAGTGGCCGGGCAAGGCGTTCGACTACGTCGTCTCCTTCGCGACCATCTCCGGCATGTGGGCGTGGATCGTCATCCTGATCTGCCACATCCGCTACCGGAAGGCGTCCGACCGCGGGCTCCTGCCCCGCTCGGAGTTCCGGGCCCCCGGCGCCCCGTACGCCAGCGTCCTCGCCCTGCTGTTCATCGTCATGGTGATCGTGCTGATGGGCATCGACAAGGACGCCCGGGTCTCGCTGTACTGCGCGCCGCTGTGGGGTCTGATCCTCGGCGTCTCGTACGCGGTGCTCAAGCGCCGCAACCCGGAGGCCAAGGCCTTCGCCAAGCGCTGACGCCGGCGTCGGACCCCCACCGGGACGTCCGGCCGTCGGGAGCACTCGTGGTGCCCTCGGCGGCCGCCGCTCAGGACGTCCAGCATGCGGGCCGCTCCGTACCAACCCTCGGTACGGAGCGGCCCTCTGCTTATCCTGGCCACCATGCTGACCATCACCCAGGCCCTGTACGACCAGATCGTCGCCCATGCCCGCAAGGACCACCCCGACGAGGCGTGCGGCGTCGTCGCGGGCCCGGCCGGCTCGGACCGCCCCGAGCGGTTCGTCGCCATGCTGAACGCGGCCATGTCGCCGACCTTCTACGAGTTCGACTCCGGCGATCTCCTCAAGCTCTACCGCGAACTCGACGACCGCGACGAGGAGCCGGTGGTCATCTACCACTCGCACACCGCGACCGAGGCGTACCCCTCGCGCACGGACATCTCGTACGCCAACGAGCCCGGCGCCCACTACGTCCTGGTGTCCACGGCCGACACGGACGGCCTCGGCGACTTCCAGCTCCGGTCCTTCCGGATCGTGGACGGAGAGGTCACCGAGGAGGAGGTCAGGGTCGTCGAGAGCTACTGATCTCAGCATCCGAACGGAATTCGTCCGTCAGGCGGGATCACATTCCGATCCACTGACCGGGAATCGATACGATGAGCCCATGGTTACGACTGTGGTGCGTGCCCCCGGCCTCTGACTGTGGCGCGCCCCTCGGCTGACGTACCGAGCCCGCAGCCCCCGAAGACCCTTCCGACAGGAGCCCGCAACCATGGCCATCGAGGTCCGCATCCCGACCATCCTCCGCACGTACACCGACGGCCAGAAGGCCGTGGAGGGCAGCGGGAACACCCTCGCCGAGCTGTTCACCGACCTGGAGAGCCGGCACGCGGGCATCCGGGCCCGCATCGTGGACGGCGACCAGCTGCGCCGGTTCGTCAACGTCTACCTGAACGACGAGGACGTCCGCTTCCTGGACGGCATCGACACCAAGCTGTCGGACGGCGACAACGTGACGATCCTGCCGGCCGTCGCCGGGGGTTCCTCCGCGGCGGAGTCGCTTCCGGCCGCCGCGGGCGGCCGTGCGCTGATCGGCCGCTGAGCGGCATGCGCTACGACTCCCCGCTGGCCGCGGTGGGCAACACCCCTCTGGTGCGTCTGCCACGGCTGTCGCCGTCCCCCGAGGTCCGTATCTGGGCGAAGCTGGAGGACCGCAACCCCACCGGATCGGTCAAGGACCGGCCCGCGCTGCACATGATCGAGCAGGCGGAGAAGGACGGCCGGCTCACCCCCGGCTGCACCATCCTGGAGCCGACCTCGGGCAACACCGGCATCTCGCTGGCCATGGCGGCCAAGCTCAAGGGGTACCGGATGGTGTGCGTGATGCCGGAGAACACCTCCCAGGAGCGCCGGGACCTGCTCGGCATGTGGGGCGCGGAGATCATCTCCTCGCCGGCCGCGGGCGGCTCCAACACCGCGGTGCGGGTGGCCAAGGAGCTGTCGGCCGAGCACCCGGACTGGGTGATGCTCTACCAGTACGGCAACCCGGACAACGCTGGTGCGCACTACGCCACGACGGGTCCGGAGATCCTCGCCGACCTGCCCTCGATCACCCACTTCGTCGCGGGGCTCGGCACCACCGGCACGCTGATGGGCGTCGGCCGCTATCTGCGCGAACACAAGCCGGACGTGCGGATCGTGGCCGCCGAACCGCGCTACGACGACCTGGTCTACGGCCTGCGCAACCTGGACGAGGGCTTCGTCCCCGAGCTGTACGACGCCTCGGTCCTCACCACCCGCTTCTCGGTGGGCTCCGCCGACGCGGTCACCCGCACCCGCGAACTCCTCCGGCAGGAGGGCATCTTCGCGGGTATCTCCACGGGCGCCGCCCTGCACGCAGCGATCGGCGTCGGCAGGAAGGCGGTCAAGGCGGGAGAGTCCGCCGACATCGTCTTCATCGTGGCCGACGGTGGCTGGAAGTACCTCTCCACGGGCGTCTACACGGCCGCCACCACGGAAGCCGCCATCGACACCCTCCAGGGCCAGCTCTGGGCGTAGGTTTCGGCCGAGTTACGTCTCAAATGCTCACCAGCCCCCTCTCACGAGGGGGCTAAGCCGTTCCTATGGGGAAGCAAAGAATTCCTTCTGGTACTGCCCAGTAGCCGGTCGCCGGGGCTACGTTCCTCCCGCACCCTGTCATGTCACGCTCAGTCGACGTGGAGGAGTGCCTGAGATGTCATGCTCATGACTGCGTGGTCGCCGCTACGCGCGTCACGGGCCTGCCAACCAGTGCGAGAAACCCCACTTCCCGATGGAGGCAGTACCCACATGCGTGAGTCACGCCCGAGCGGGCGAACCCGAAGTGCGCGAAGACTTCTGGGCGTCGCCTTTCCCGCTCTCTCCCTGACCGTCGCCGGATTCGCCGCCGCGCCGACGGCCGGTGCGGCCCAGCCGGTCGCCGCGGCCCACCCGCAGACCAGCAAGGTCGTCAGCAACAACCACGCGCTGACCGCGCCCCAGCGGCAGGCCTTCCACTCGACCGGCAAGGCTGGGCAGAAGGTCCCCACGACCCACCTGTGCGCCGCGGACCACACGCCGGGCCACGTGTCCTGCTTCGCGCAGCGCCGCACCGACATCAAGCAGAAGCTGGCCGCGGCGATCACGCCCAACGCCACGCCCTCCGGCCTCTCCCCGGCCAACCTGCACAGCGCCTACAACCTGCCCACGTCGGCGGGTTCGGGCATGACCGTGGGCATCGTCGACGCCTACAACGACCCCAACGCCGAGTCGGACCTGGCCACTTACCGGTCCCAGTACGGCCTCTCCGCCTGCACCAAGGCCAACGGCTGCTTCAAGCAGGTCAGCCAGACCGGCTCCACCACCTCGCTGCCGACCAACGACAGCGGCTGGGCCGGCGAAGAGATGCTCGACATCGACATGGTCAGCGCGGTCTGCCCGAACTGCAACATCGTGCTGGTCGAGGCCAACTCGGCGAACGACACCGACCTCGGCATAGCCGAGAACGAGGCCGTCTCGCTCGGTGCCAAGTTCATCTCCAACAGCTGGGGCGGCCCCGAGGCGTCCTCGCAGACCACCGAGGACAGCCAGTACTTCAAGCACCCGGGCGTCGCGATCACCGTCTCCGCCGGTGACTCCGCCTACGGCGCCGAGTACCCGGCGACCTCGCAGTACGTGACCGCCGTCGGCGGCACCGCCCTCACCACCGCCTCCAACTCCCGTGGCTGGAGCGAGTCGGTGTGGCACACCAGCTCCACCGAGGGCACCGGCTCCGGCTGCTC
>NZ_LBDA02000065.1 GCF_000980885.2 Streptomyces malaysiense
CGGCGGGGCCGCCCTCCTTCTCGCCCGCAGCGCAGGTGCCGGGACGCCCCACGGCGGGCCGACGCCCGCCGCACCGAGGCCCTAGGACACGGTCTGCGCCGTTGTGCGGGTCAGCTTGGCCGCGACCACGTCGGCGACGCCCTCGGCATGGTCCTCCAGGTAGAAATGGCCCCCGGGGAAACGGTGGATCTCCGTCCCCGACGTCGAGTTCAGGCGCCACTGCTCCAGCTGCTGCGCGCTGAAGACGTCGTCGGCCCCGCAGCACACCACGATCTCCGCCTCGGTCACGCAGCGGCGCTGCTTGTTCAGGAAGGACTGGGACAGCGCGAAGTCCGCGCGCAGCAGGCGGGCGGCACGCTCGCGCAGCTGGGCGTGGCCTCTGAGCCGCTCGTCGACGAAGCCCCCGGACGCCTCGGCGATCCGGAAGATCTCCTCATCGCCGGTGGCCAGCGCGGAACCCTCGAAGGGCAGAACCGCGCCGACCGGACCGGAGTTGGCCGAGGCGAACAGGGTCGAGCAGCGCATGCCACCCTCCCGCTCCTCCAGGCGGGCCACCAGAGCGAGCCCGAGATAGGCGCCCAGGCTGTGCCCGAACACCGCGAACTCACCGTCGATGTGGGCGGTCCGCTCCACCAGCCAGTCGACGGCCTCCTCCGCCGAGGTGGCCGGCTGCTCCCGCCAGGACCGGCCGCGTCCGGGCAGGTCGAGAGGGACCGGCTCGATGTGCGCGGGCAGCGCGGCGACCAGTGCGTCGAACACCCTGGCCGAACCGCCCGCGTGATGCAGCAGGATCAGTGGGAAACGGGTCACGAGAGGGTGCCTCCTGGTCGGTCGACGGGGTGCGCGGGGCGCGATGTCCGGGCCGGGACGGGGCGGCGGCGCGGGCGCCTCACCCCGTCCCGGGTTCAGCCCTGCCGGTGCGGCACGAACGGGAATCCGCGCCGGCTCTCCTTGGCGACACGGTTGTGACCGAACTCGTCGACGCCCGAGACGAGGACGGTCCCGTAGTTGTCGAGCGTGATCCCGCCGCCGTACTCGTCGACCTTCTCGGTGCCCGGATAGACCTGCACCTGGGTGGGTACGAACCGCGCGGCGTAGCCCATGCGGTAGTCCTTCTTCGCACCGGTGTGCGGCAGCGAGGCGTGCATGAGCGTGGACCAGAAGATCACGCACTCGCCGGGCTTCATGACCAACGGGAACGCCTGTGACTCGTCCGGCTTCCAGTCCGGGTCCTTCTGCAGCTGCCGGTAGTCGTAGCCGAAGAAGCCGCGCTTCACCCCGTCCTTCTCCCGGGCGTTGAACGCGTCCGCGTCGTAGGACATGCCCTTGGACTCGTCGTAGTTCATGTGCTTGTGCGTGCCCGGCATCAGCTGCAGGCAGCCGTTCTCCCGGGTGGAGTGCGTGAACGCGGTCCACACGGTGATCGTGCCGCCGAACGCGGGCAGTCCGTCCTGCGAGGGCCAGACGATCTGGGGGCTGCCGCTGGCATGGGCGAAGTTCGCCGCCTGGTGCCAGTCGGTCCCCTCGTCGCCCTGGAACTTCGGGAAGAACTCCGAGCGCCAGCAGAGCAGATCCGGGCCGAGGATCGAGGCGACGCGATCGACGATCTCCCGCTTCATGATGTGCTCGGACAGCAGATCGATGTCCAGGTGGCGGTCGTAGTTGGAGATGCTGCTGGCCTTGCCGGACCCTTCCGGGTAGATCGCGTGCGAGCGATCGCGAAGCTCACGCTGGATCGTCTTCCAGCGCGTCTCCATCTCCTCGACCTCGTAGATCTTGACCGGGCCGAGGAATCCGTCGCGCTCGAACTGCTCCAGCTCCTGCCGGGACAGGGCGAACGTCTGCTGCTCAGTTGTGATCGTCATAGTCCGTCAGCTGCTCTTCGTCCGTGAATGGAGGTTTTCCATGACGTCCGCGGCTGTTTCGCCGAGGCTCTTCTCGAAAAGAATCTGCAGGTCGAGTTCGACGCCGAAGGCGTCGCTCACCCGCTGATTCAGCTCGATCGCCAGCAGGGAGTGACCGCCCAGATCGAGGAAGTTGTCGGCTGCTGTCGCCGGCTCCTCCAGAATCTCGGCCGCCCAGTCGACGACCGAGCGTTCCACGGTCACGGGGTCCCGTACTTCCTCTGATGTCAGCTGGCTCATGCGCGTGGGATCTCCTCTGTCCAGACCCGGGCGACGGCCGCCCGGTCGACTTTTCCGTTGACCGTGCGCGGCATCCCCGCAAGGGACAGATAGCGCGCAGGCTGCATGTAGGACGGCAGCAGTTGCTTGATGTGCCGGCGCAGCTCGTGCGATTCCACCGCCGGCAGATCCTCACGAGAGGTGTAGGCGCAGACCAGACGGAAATCGGAGGGCTTGAACTCGTGGACGGTGACGACCGCGTCCAGCACCGCGTCGTGCCGGCGCACGGCGGTCTCGACATCGCTCAGCTCGATCCGGTAGCCGCGCAGTTTCACCTGCAGATCGGCCCGGCCGTCGTACACCAGACTGCCGTCGGCGGAGCGGCTGACGAGATCCCCGGAGCGGTAGTAGCGCACCGGGGTGCCGGCGGCACCCTCGGCCACGGCCGGAAACTTCTGTGCCGTCAGGTCGGGGCGGTTGAGGTAGCCCTCGGCCACCTGCGGCCCCGCGAGCCACAGTTCGCCGATGTCTCCCGGCGCCGCCTCCTGCCCGTCCTCGTCCACGACACGCGCCACGAAGCCGTGCAGCGGCTCGCCGATGACGGACGCGTCACCGGCCAGGTCCTCCTCCGTGACCTCGTGAAAAGTGGTGAACACCGTGGTCTCGGTGATGCCGTAGCCGTTGACGAGGCGCGGCTGGGCCAGCCCGTACCGCTTGGCCCACGCCCGCAGCGTGGGGGGCGACAGCTTCTCGCCCCCGAAGACGACGTAGCGCAGGTCCGGCAGGTCGGTCTCACCGCGGGAAGCGGCCTCGGCCAGCGCCGCGAAGGCCGTCGGGGTCTGGTTGAGCACGGTGATGCCCCGGCCGCGGATCAGCTCCAGGCACCGCTCGGGTGAACGCGCGGCCCACTGCGGCAGTACCACCAGCTCGGCGCCCGTGCCCAACGCCCCCCACATCTCCCAGACGGAGAAGTCGAAGGCGAGCGAGTGGAAGAGCAGCCACCGGTCCCGCGCGGTGAACCGGAAGACGCGCGAAGCGCTGTCCAGCAGGGCGTGGACGTGCCGGTGCTTGATCGGCACGCCCTTGGGCAGGCCCGTCGTTCCCGAGGTGTAGATGATGTACGCGGTGTCCTCGGGCCCGGGGCCGGCCGGTGGCCGGGAAGAGCGCGCGGAGGCGGTCCGCGCGGCCGCCACATCCGCCGGGCCGACCACGGTGCCCAGCCGGGTCGGCAGCGGCTCCTCACCCCACGAACCGACCAGGGCCCTCGCCTCGCTGTCACGTGCGATGAACTCCCGCCGCGACAGCGGATGCCGCACGTCCACCGGCACATAGGCGGCACCGCACTTGAGGATGCCCAGCACCGCCGCCACCGCGCCGACGTCCGGTTCCATGCGCAGGAGCACGCGGTCACCCCGTCGTACGCCGCGCGCGTGCAGCAGCTCGGCCACGGCGTCCGACCATCGGTCGAGCGCGGCGTACGTGAAGCTCTCGTCGGCGCCCGACAGCGCGATCCGGCCGGGCCAGGCCCGGACCGATCCCGCGAACCTGCCGATCAGATCGTCGACGGGGGCAGGCCCTCGTCTCTCATCGCCCCTGGGTTGCAACATTCATCCCCTCAAGTCAAGGCGCGCGCGGTGGAACGCACGGCTCACCGACGGCGTCAGCGGAACGTGATGGCACCCGCAGGACACAGATGGACGGCCTCTCGCACCGCATCGCGCACCTCCTGGGAGGGCTCGGCGGCAAGCAATTTCACGATGCCGTCCTCTTCGCGCTGGTCAAAAACTCCGGGAGCAGCCAGAACACACTGACCGGCTCCGACACAAACCTCGGTGTCGACTTCGACAATCGATTCCACGGAAAACCTCTCGCCCACTTGATTGTTGGATGAAGGGACATCCAGTGGCATGGTCCTGGCCGCGCGATATTTCGGGAAGACGCCGACGGGTGTTGCGCCGCACATCGGGCCTGCGTCGCACCGTACCAATGCCGGGGCCCGGGGCACCGGAAAGGACGGCTGTCCTGTCGACCGGACAGCTTCGAATGACGTGAGCGGCGCGCTTGCTCCGAGCAGCGTGATACAACCGAAAACCGTCTGCCTGTCGCGGTTCAATTGACCAGAGATCTGCCCGAGTGGCACAGAAAAAGGAGAAGGCGCGCATGTCTGCAGCGTCGATCACGCAACGCAGATCGTGGCTGGTCCACCGTCATGGCGACGACGCGTCCCAGGGAAACTTCGCGGCCGGCCTCGGTATGACGGGAACCCTCGACGTGAGCGCGCTCGAAGCGGCCCTGGCGGACCTGGTCGATCGCCACCCCGGTCTGCGCACCCGCTTCCCGGCGGACCCGGACGGCCTGCCCGTCCCCACCACGGCGCCCGCCGGCCGGCGCTTCGCACTGCCCGCGCAGCCGACCGAGCGGGCTGACCCGAGGCACGTCGTGGACGACGACGTACGCCGTCCCTTCGACCTCACCACCGAAGCGCCGCTGCGCGCCCGGCTGTTCCGCAGCGGCCCGCACCGGCACCATCTGGTGCTGACCGTCCACCACATCGCGTGCAGCCCGCGGTTCCTGCCCCGGCTGCTCGCCGACCTCGGCCACGCCTACAGCGCGCGCCGCCGGGGCGCGCCGCCCCGCTGGACGGCGCCCGCGGCCGACGTCACCGGGCCCCCTTCCGAGGACCCGGCCCGCGACGCCTTCTGGCGGCGCGAACTGGCCGGCCTGCACACCTCGATGCCGCTGCCGGCCGCCCGGCTGCGCACCCCACGGACCAGCCCCGCCGCACACACCCTGACCCACACGGTGCGGGCCGCACCGCTCGTCGCCCTCGCCCGCACCCTGGACGTGCCGCCCGAGCACGTGCTGCACGCCGCTGTCGCGGTGCTCCTGCACCAGACCGGCAGCGGGAGCGACATCACCCTGGCCACCGTCAAGCCGGGCGCGGCCCGCACCGGTTCACCGGACGACCTGCTGCCGCTGCGCCTCGATCTGACCGGCAACCCGAGCTTCGCCCACCTCGTGCGGCAGGTGACGACACGACTGCACGGCGCGGGCCGCCATGACACACCGTTCGCACGCCTGCTCGCCGCACCTCAGGGGCGGGGCGCGGCGACGCCGCTGCTGCAGGTGGTGTCCGAAGCACGGCCCGACCCCGGCGCCCTGTCCGTGCGGCTGCCCGGTCTGACCACGGACGTGTACCTGAGCGCACCGCACAGCACCCCGCACGACCTGCACTTCACCCTGCACCTGCCGAGCGACGAGCGGCACGGCGAGGCGCGGGTCTCCCTCACCCGCACCCGCGACCGGTTCCACGCCGTGACGGCCCAGGCCCTGGCCGAAGGGCTCGCCACCGTCCTGGGCGCCGCGGCGGCCGACCCGAGCGCACGCGCCGGCCGGCTCCCCCTGCTGCCCGCGGCGCGACCGTGGCCCCATGCCCCCACGAGCCCGCCCCGGCCGCTGCCGGCCCGGACCATCCCCGCACTCCTGAGCCGCCAGGTCCACTCGACGCCGGACGCCATCGCCGTGACGGACGCCGACACCACGCTGACCTACCGCGAACTCGACACCGCGGCCTCGGCCCTCGCCCGCAGGCTGCGCCGGGCCGGCGCCCGGCCCGAGAAGATCGTGGCACTGGCCGTGTCGCGCACCACCGACCTGGTCGTGGCCACGGTCGCGGTCCTCAAGTCCGGTGCCGCCTACCTCCCGCTCGATCCGCGCTATCCCGCGGGGCGCCTGGAACTGATGCTGTCCGACGCGGCCCCCTGCCTGGTGCTGACGGACCGCGCCACCAGCCCGCTGCTACCGGAGCACGCCCTGCCCGAGCTTCTCGTCGACGGCCCCGCGACGGACCCCGGCGACGGCACCCGGACCCAGGAAACCGTGCCGCACGGCGACAACCTCGCCTACGTGATGTACACGTCCGGCTCGACCGGCGTCCCCAAGGGTGTCGGCATCACCCACGCCGGCGTCGTCAACGGGGTGTCCCAGCTGACCCCGCTGGTGGGCATGCGTCCGGGCGCGGTGATGCTCGCCTGCACCTCGATGAACTTCGACGTGTCGGTGTTCGAGATCGTCACCGCGCTCAGCACCGGCGCCCGCGTCGACATCGTCCGTGACGTGCTGTCCGTCGTGGAGCGCGGCGGCTGGCGCGGCGACGTGCTGCACACCGTCCCCTCCGCGTTCAGCGAGATACTCGACCAGGTCAGCGGCAGCCTGCACGTGCGCACCGTCGTCTGCGCCGGTGAGCGTCTGCCGGGCGAACTGGTGGCCCGCGTCCGGGCGGAGCTGCCCGCCGTCACCATGATCAACGCCTATGGGCAGACCGAGAGCTTCTACGCCACGGCCCATACGCTGCCCGCCGCACCGCCGGCCGAGGGTCCCGTGCCCATCGGCACCCCGCTGGGCAACATGCGCGCCTATGTGCTCGGGCCCGGCCTCGTCCCCCTGCCGCCCACCGTCGCGGGGGAGCTGTACGTGGGCGGTGAGGTGGGCCGCGGCTACCACGCCCGGCCCGCACTGACCGCCGATCGCTTCGTCGCCGACCCGTACGCGCCCGGGGGGCGGCGCATGTACCGCACCGGCGACCTGGCCCGCTGGAACGCACAGGGCGAACTGGAACTGCTGGGCCGGGCCGACGCGCAGGCGAAGGTGCGCGGGATACGCGTCGAACCCGCCGAGATCGAGGCGGTGCTCACCGCTCACCCCGACATCGCCCAGGCCGCCGTGACGGTGCGCGCCGACGAGCGTGACGGGCACGGCACCGTGGTCGCCCACATCGTGCCCGCACAGCCACCGACCTCGCCGGACGCCCCCGTGGGGCCGTCCCCACGCGCCCTGCGGCGCTATGTCGCCGACCGTCTGCCCGCTGTCATGATTCCCCGCGTGTTCGTCACACTGGAGCGGCTGCCGCTGACCCCCAACGGGAAGCTCGACCGCTCCCGGCTGCCCGCCCCCGGGAAGCACACGCCCCAGCGGCGCCCACCGCTCTCCGGCACCGAGCAAGCCGTCGCCGCGGTCTTCGCGGAGGTCCTGAACGCCCCCGCCGTCGGCGCGGACGACGACTTCTTCGCCCGCGGCGGCGACTCGACGGCCGCGGTCCGGCTCCTGGCCCGGCTCCCCGCGGGGCACGGCCCGCGTCCCACCCTGCGCGCGTTCCTGGCCAACCCCACCGTCGCAGGCGTCGCCCAGCTCTTGACAGGCACCGCGGAATCCCTCTGAATTCCGGCGCGCAATGCGCGGTTCCGCGAAACCGAATCACTGTCCTGTTGCCAGGACACAGCGCATTTGGCGAAGTGGCGGCGACTGAGATCCGTAGGCCATGACCTCTATTGCCAACGAGTTCGGCTCCTAGTTGTCTGGTGGTCGGCCCCGGCGTGCGACACCTCCCAGCCCCACGGGAATTCGAAGGCGCCGACAAAGAACCCTCAGTTCCCATCGGAGCACGGCCACCGTCCATGACGCTCCGTCCCATCACGAGCCGGGAGTGCAGCGTGAGCACTGTGTCCATACAAAGAGCGGTCGACGAGAAGATACGACGTGCGCGTGCGGCCCAGTCCGTCATCGCGAACTGGTCACAGGAACGCATCGACGATCTCGTGGCAGCCGTCGGCTGGCACTGCCACCGCGAGGACAACGCGCGCCGGCTCGCCGAACTCAGCCATCTCGAAACCGGCTTGGGAGACCCCGAGCACCTCTACGAACTGCAGCGCAAGCGAATCCTCGGGCAACTCCTCGAACTGCACGGGCAGTCCACGGTCGGCACCGTGGAGGAGATTCCGGAACGGGGACTGCGCAGGCTCGCCAAGCCGGTCGGGGTGATCGCCGCGGCCAGCCCGGCCACCGCCCCCGGCCCCGGCATCATCTGCAACGCGCTGCCGATGCTGAAGACGCGCAACGCGATCGTCTTCACCCCCAACCCCAGGGCACGGGCCAGCGCCGTCGAAACCCTGGAGGTGATCCGCCAGGCCCTCGCCGAGGTCGGTGCCCCGGCGGACCTGGTGCAGTGCCTGTCCGCCGGAGGGCGGGAAGCCGCGGAGCACCTGATGGCGGCCGCCGACCTCGTCGTCGCCGTGGGCGGCCCGGGGACCGTGCGCCGCGCCTACCGCAGCGGCACGCCGGCCATCGGCGCCGGAGTCGGCAATCCCACCGTCCTCGTCGACGAGACCGCGGACATCCCGTTCGCCGCCCACTGCGTCCACAACGGCGCCGGATACAACAACGGCACCTCCTGCTCCTCCGAGAGCAACGTCCTGGTCCACCGCTCCGTCGCCGGGGAACTGCGCGCCGCACTGCGGTCCGCGGGCGCTCACATGTGCACCCGCGAGGAGACCCGGCGTGTCCGCGACACCCTCTGGGACGACGAGGGCACGCTCGACCGGGACCTGATCGGCAAGCCGGCCGAAGCACTGGCCCACGCCTGCGGCATCAAGCTCGCCGGTCCCGGCAGGACCACCGCTCTCGTGCTGGACGGCGACGGCCCGCAGGCCCCCGGCCCGATCCTGCGGGAGAAGCTCTCACCCGTGGTCACGCTCCTCACGTACGACCACTTCGACGCCGCCGTGCGCCGGATCGACGACATCCTGGCCGACTGCGGGCGCGGCCACAGCGCCGGTATCCACTCGCGACTCGCGGCCCGCGTCGACCAGTTCGCCGGGGCGCTCCCCACCTGCCGGATCGTCGTCAACCAGTCGACGATGACCAACAGCGGCAGCCTCACCAGCGGAGTGCCCTTCACCTCCACGCTCTCCAGCGGAACATGGGGTGGAACCAGCGTGTCCGGAAACGTCACCTGGCATTCGTACGTGAATCTCACGACGATTACGGAACCCATTCCAGAGCGCACCGCGGATCCCGTTCTCCTCTTCGGCCGGCACGGAACACGATCCGTTCCGGAGGGAGCCGGCGAGCGATCTCACGAGAGGGCGCTCGAAAAGGCGTTCTGAACGAACGCGCCGCTATACGTCACGCACCGGGCCGCGCCGACGCCTGCCCGGAAACAGCAACCAAACCATTCAATACCCGTCGTGCTGGGGGAGTGCCGAGTTATGTCTGCCCGTCGCCGTGTGCCGTTGACCGCTCCCCAGCACGGGCTCTGGCTGCTCCACCAGATGGCCCCGGACTCGCCCGTCCTCACCGTCGGTGAGGTGCTCGACATCCGGGGCCCGATCGCTCCGGACCTCTACCGCGACGCGATGCGGCAGCTCATCCACGAAGCACAGACCCTGCGCATCCGCATCGGCGTCGACGGCGACGAGGTGTTCCAGCACATCCTCGACGCCGACACCGTGCCCGTCGAGTTCCACGACTTCAGCGGCGCCACCGACCCGCGCGCGGCGGCCGAGAGCCACCTGCGGGCCGTGTTCACCCGGCCCATCGACCCGACCGCCGAGCCGCTGTTCACACCCGAACTGCTCAAACTGGCCGACGACCACTACCTCTCCAGCCACCGCTTCCACCACCTGGCCATCGACGGCTGGAGCATGGGTCTCACCGCACGCCGGCTCGCGGAGATCTACACGCTGCTCGCGGCGGACTCCCCGCTGACCGCCACGCCCTTCGCACCGCTCCAGGACCTCCTGGACGAGCACTGCGCCTACCGCGACAGCGACGCCTACCGGCAGGACGCCGATTTCTGGCGCCACTACCTCGACGACGCGCCGGAAGCCGCCCGGCTCACCAACGCCGCCCCCCACCTGCCCCGGGGACTGCTGCGCCGCTCCGTCGAACTGGACCCGCGGGCCACCGACCGGCTTCGCGACCTCGCCCGCGGCCGCGGTCTGCGCCGCTCCACCCTGGCCATCGCCGCCGCGGCCGCCTACATCCACCGCATGACCGGCGCCCGCGAACTGATCCTCGGACTGCCCGTCGCCGCGCGGACCGGCGCGCACTCCCGCTCCGTGCCCGGCGTCGCCTCGAACGTCGTGCCCCTGCGGGTCGCGATCGCCCCGGAGACGAGCATCGACGACTTCCTGCGGCAGGTCGCCGACACCGTCGCCGTCGTCCTGCGGCACCAGATGTACCGCTACGAGGACCTCAGCCGCGACCTCAACCTCGTCGGCACCCGCGCGCAGCTCGAAGGCCCGGTCGTCAACGTCATGAACTTCGACTACGACCTCCGCTTCGCCGACGCCACCGCCGGCGGCACCTACTACGGCGTCGGCCCCACCCAGGACCTCGCCTTCCAGTTCCTCGACCGCGCCGACCGCGACGGCTGGGAGATCGAACTCAAGGCCAACGACGCCCTGTACACCGTCGCCGAACTCGACACCCACAACGAGCGTCTCGCCGCCTTCCTCACCGCCCTGGCCGACGCGCCCACCCACACCCGCCTCGGCGACCTCGACGTCCTCCTCCCCGCTGAACGCGCCGCGCTCACCGCCTGGAACGACACCGCCACCGCGACCCCGGACGGCACGCTGCCCTCCCTCCTCGCCGCCCAGGTGGAAAGGACCCCGCACGCGCCCGCTCTCGTCTGCGAGGACGTCGAGCTGACCTACGCCGAACTCGACGAGGCGGCCAACCGGCTCGCCCGCCACCTCATCGACCAGGGGGTCGGCGCCGGACACTACGTCGCGCTGTACCTCCCCCGCTCGGCACGCCTCGTGATCGCCCTCCTGGCCACCCTCAAGGCGGGCGCCGCCTACATACCGGTGGACCCGGCCTACCCCGCCGACCGCATCGCGTACATGCTGCGCGACGCCGGACCGCACCTCGTCCTCGCCACCGGGCAGACCGCCGCGACCCTGCCGCCGCAGGCCGCCCGCGTCATCGAACTCGACGACCCCGGCGTCCTGAGCGCCGTCGCCGGCCGGAGCCCGCGGCCGCCGGTCCACGCCTACGCCCGCCACGGCGCGAGCCCGGCCCTCGTCATCTACACGTCCGGCTCCACCGGCGAACCCAAGGGTGTCATCGAGACCCACGCCGGCATGACCAACCGGTTCGCCTGGTTCCACGACCGCCACCCCTGGCGAACTGGCGACACCGTGTGCGCCAAGACCTCCCTCAGCTTCCTCGACGGCACCAGCGAGATCCTCGAACCGCTGCTCCACGGCGGCACCGTCGTGATCGCCGGCCCGGAGCAGGCCCGCAGCGCCCCGGAACTCGCCCGCCTCATCGAGCGCCACCAGGTACGACGCATGACCGTCGTGCCCAGCCTGCTCGCCGAGCTCCTGGAGAGCGGCCTCCTCGGACCCGCCGCCCGCCGCGCCACCTGGATCACCAGCGGCGAAGCCCTGCCCGTCAGGACCGCCCGGAGGTTCCACGAACTCCTCCCGGACGCCCGCCTCCTCAACTTCTACGGATCGTCCGAGGCCAGCGCCGACAGCGTCTGGACGGAGATCGAACCCGCGGACACCGCGTCCGGGGCCGTCCCGATCGGACGCCCCGTCGGCAACACCCAGGTGTACGTGCTCGACCCCGCACTGCGCGTCGTGCCGCCCGGCGTGGTGGGGGAGCTGTACGTCGGCGGAGCCGGCGTCACCACCGGATACCTCGGCCGGACCGCGCTGACCGCCCAGCGCTTCGTGGCGAGTCCTTTCGCGGTGGGGGAGCGTCTCTACCGCACCGGTGACCTGGCGCGGTGGGGTGCGGACGGGAGGCTTTCGTACGCGGGCCGGGCCGATGACCAGGTCAAGGTCCGCGGCTTCCGGATCGAGCTGGGCGAGGTGCAGGCCGCCCTCGCCGCCCACCCGGACGT
>NZ_LBDA02000066.1 GCF_000980885.2 Streptomyces malaysiense
GCTCCGCCTTGAACGGCATGCCGTCGACCTGGGTCAGCGCGCGGGCGTCCACCAGCCAGCGGGCGCGCAGCAGTCGGGTGAGCTGGCCGAGGTTCATCTCCGGCACGAGCACGGAGCGGTAGCGGGACAGCACGCCGCCGAGGTTGGCGGGGAAGGGGTTGAGGTGGCGCAGGTGGGCCTGGGCGATCCGGCCGCCGCCGGCCCGTACGCGCCGTACCGCCGCCGTGATCGGCCCGTAGGTGGAACCCCAGCCGATCACCAGGGTGTCCGCGGTGCCGTCGGGGTCGTCCACGGTCAGGTCGGGCACGAGGACGCCGTCGGTCTTGGCCTGGCGGGTGCGGACCATGAGGTCGTGGTTGGCCGGGTCGTAGGAGATGTCGCCCGTGCCGTCCTGCTTCTCGATGCCGCCGACGCGGTGCTCCAGGCCGGGGGTGCCCGGCACCGCCCAGGGGCGGGCGAGGGTCACCGGGTCGCGGAGGTAGGGCCAGAACTCGTCGCCGTGGTTGGGGGTGGTGGCGAACTCGACCCGCAGGTCAGGGAGCTCGTCCACCTCCGGGATGCGCCAGGGTTCGGAGCCGTTGGCCAGGTAGCCGTCCGACAACAGGAACACCGGGGTGCGGTAGGTGAGGGCGATGCGGGCGGCGTCGAGGGCGGCGGTGAAGCACTCGCCAGGTGTGGCGGGTGCCACGACCGGCACCGGGGCCTCGCCGTTGCGGCCGTACATCGCCTGGAGCAGGTCCGCCTGCTCGGTCTTGGTGGGCAGGCCGGTCGAGGGGCCGCCGCGCTGGATGTCCACGATCACCAGCGGCAGTTCGAGGGAGACCGCGAGCCCGATGGTCTCCGACTTCAGCGCCACGCCCGGCCCCGAGGTGGTCGTCACCGCGAGCGAGCCCCCGAAGGATGCGCCGAGCGCGGCACCGATCGCGGCGATCTCGTCCTCGGCCTGAAAGGTCCGCACACCGAAGCTCTTGTGCCTGCTCAGCTCGTGCAGGATGTCCGAGGCCGGCGTGATGGGGTACGAGCCGAGGAACAGCGGCAGTCCGCTGCGCACGGAGGCGGCGACCAGGCCGTGGGCGAGGGCCAGGTTCCCGGAGATGTTGCGGTAGATGCCGGGGGCGAAGGCGCGCTGGGCCGGGGCGACCTCGTACGAGACGGCGAAGTCCTCTGTGGTCTCGCCGAAGTTCCAGCCGGCGCGGAACGCGGCGACGTTCGCCTCGGCGATCTCGGGGCGGCGCGCGAACTTGGTCCGCAGGAACCGTTCGGTGCCGTCGGTCGGCCGGTGGAACAGCCAGGACAGCAGACCGAGCGCGAACATGTTCTTCGCCCGTTCCGCCTCCTTGCGCGACAGCTCGAAGCCGGCCAGGGCGCCCACCGTGAGCGTGGTCAGCGGCACCGGGTGCACGGTGAACGCGGCCAGCGAGCCGTCGTCCAGCGGTGAGCCGTCGTACCCGGCCTTGGCCAGGTTGCGGGGCGTGAACGCGTCGGTGTCCAGGATGACGTCGGCACCGCGCGGCAGGTCGCCCGTGTTCGCCCTCAGCGCGGCCGGGTTCATCGCCACCAGCACGTCGGGCGTGTCGCCCGGGGTGAGGATGTCGTGGTCGGCGAAGTGCACCTGGAACGACGACACTCCGGGCAGGGTCCCGGCGGGCGCCCGGATCTCGGCGGGGAAGTTCGGCAGCGTCGACAGGTCGTTGCCGAGCGAGGCGGTCTGCGAGGTGAACCGGTCCCCGGTCAGCTGCATCCCGTCCCCGGAGTCCCCCGCGAAGCGGATGACCACGCGGTCGAGGGTCCGGGTCGGCTTGGGCTCCCGGGGCTGTTCGAGGCTCCGCTCGCGGTGCGGTGCGGCGGGCTCGGCGGCGATGGTCACGACGTCCCCTCGCGGTCGGTCTCACCGAAAAGGGTGAGGAAGTAGTTGATGTCTCCGGTCAGATCGGCGAGGAGCGAGCGCAGACCGGGGTCCGCGGCACCGCTGCCGCCGGTTCGGGCGTCGTGTCGCAGCAACGCGTCGTTACGGCGCAGCGCGCGTCCGGACAACGGCAGCGACCCGGCGGACAGATAGCGGATCGCGCCCTCCGCGTCCCGCTTCGGGATGACCTCCGACTTCGCGTAACGGCTCGCGCTGAACGGGATGTCCAGCGTGCCGCGCTCCAGCGCCGCGGTGACGGCGGCCCGCAGATCGCGCTGCTCCAGCAGGGGTTCGACGATGTCGGCGACCTCGGTGAGGATCCACTCCTGCTCCTCGGCGACCCGGTCCGCGTCCACCGCGACGAAGTCGAGCAGCGGGGAGTTGGCGCGGGCGGCGAGTCGGAGGCCCTCGATGTTGGCCCGCGTGTCGGGGATGCCGTACGCCTCCTGGTAGGTCTTGGTGATCAGCTTGGAGGCGCCACCGAGCCGGGCGACAAGGGCACCGTAGAAGATCAGGTCCTCGGCGTGCGCGCGGCCCTTGGGGAAGACGCCCATGAACTCGTGGAAGACCGCGTGCACTTGGACCCCGGGCGGCAGATAGCGGCGGGCCAGCAGCGGGATGCTGCGCAGCGCGGCGACGTCCTGGACCAGATGGCCGCTCTGCGGATAGGCGACGGAGATGCAGCGCACCCCGGCGCGGGCCGCGAGCACGGCCTCCACGACGCTGATCGCGAGGCTGATCGAGGGCGGCACCAGGACGGCCGTCAGCGTGCCGAACAGCTCCCGGTCGACGACCAGGCCGAGCTCGGCGAGCCGGCCGCAGACCCGGTCCACGTCCTCCCAGGCGGCGAGGGACTCCGCGACCGGGACGGCCTTGGAGTAGGGCAGGTTGTAGGAGATGCCGCCGCCCTCGAACGAGGTGATCCCGGAGGCCACCGAGACGTCGAAGAGGGCGCGGGCGTCGGGCGAGCCGTGGCGGATCTCCAGCGGCGCGGCGACGGACTCGTTCAGCTCCCGGCCGCGCCGCCAGCCATGGGTGACCAGCGGGTAGCCGTTGAGGTCCGCGGGGTCGCGGTTCAGGGTGCGCAGCGCCTGCTCGAACCGCTTGAGCCGGGTGTGGGAGTCGATGGTCAGGGTGAGGAGGTCGGGCGCCGCCTCGTTCTCCAGGTCCCGCAGCAGGGCCTTCATCTCCTCGTGGCCGCCGACGCCGCACCGGGGCTGGATCGCCACCCGGCCCGACTCGCGGGCGTCCTGGAGGACCTGGGCGGCGGTGGGTTTGCCGAGGCCGGCGACGTAGTCCACGGAGTCCTCGAGGGAGGGCAGGGCCCGGTTGCCGTGGGGGGCCTCCCCGGCGCGGTCCGCGCCGAGGAGGACGACCTTGCCGCTCATGACACGGCCAGCAGCGGCTCGGCCGCCGGGCGGGTGGCGCGCAGCTCGTCGAGGACGGCGGGCAGCACGGCCGGGTCGTTCACGATGCGGTCGACACCGAGCCGGTGGAGCCGCTCCAGGGCGGAGGGGTCCTTCCTGCTGCCGACCGACAGGTTCCCGCCGACGACGACGGGGCACCGGATCGTGCCCTCGGCCTTGGCGGCGGCCAGGTCGCGCAGGTCCTCGTGCACATGGCCGTTGAGGCTGCCGATGACCACCGCCTCGGCATCGGGATGCTCCCGGCAGGCTTCCGCGAACTCCTCGACCGGGGTGCATGTGCCGAGGTTGACGACGGTGAATCCGATACCGCGCAGGGCATGGGCGATCAGGTGGTTGGCCACGGCGTGGGCGTCGCTCGCGGCCACTCCCAGGATGATCTTCCGCTGCTGCATGGGTAACGTGCTCCTCTGGAGTGGGGTCGGTCGGCCCGGCGGTCGGCCGTGCCGGGGCCGCGTCGGCGGTCGGCCGGCGCGGTGCGGTGCGTACTTCAGTCGTCGAAGGCCGCGAAGAGCTCGCGCTTGCTGACCTGCGGGAGCCGGGCGACGTCGTACTCGGCCGGGTCGGCGTCCGCCAGGGAGTCGAAGACGTAGTTGATGGCGGGGACCAGCCCCCACACCTCGCGGTACTCCGGCCAGCCCTTGTGGCCCGACTCGATGTCCCGCTTGCGGGCGAACAGGTAGTCGGCCCACTCCCGGCTGGACGGGTAGCGGTGGTGGTAGTCGTGCACCACGGTGTCGCCGGTGAGCACGAGGTAGCGCGTCGGGGCGTGCACGAACAGCATGCGCAGCGCCCAGCGGCTCCAGGCGAGGGCGCGGCGTCCGGCCGGCAGCGTCGTGGAGGGCGCGGGCTCGCCGATGAAGATGGCGTTGGTCAGGCCCGCGAAGTAGTCGCGGCCGCGCCGGACTTCGGTGCCGGCCGTGGGGAAGGTGTGCTTGACGCACAGCCGCAGGGTGTTGCTGACCTGGAACAGCGGCAGCAGCGGCACGAGCCACGCGAGCAGCAGGGCCGGCCAGGTGCCGGTGGCGATGGTGGTGGCGGCCAGGGCCGTGTAGAGCGTGCAGGCGGTGACCTTCTCGCCGCGTGCGGCGGTGCTCCAGAAGGAGCGCACCCGGGAGACGGAGAAGGCGAGGTGGAAGCGGGGGGACAGCAGCTTGCCGGTCACCCGGCGCCACATCTGGCCCCGTGTCATCCCGGGGCGCAGTTCGAGGCTGACCAGGAAGGCCTGGACGGTGGGGTCGCGCAGTGTCATGTGGTGGGCGGCGTGGTGGTCGCTGACGTGCTCACGGCTGTAGCGCTCGAAGTTCTGGATGACCAGCAGGCTGGAGATGGCCCGCCCGATGGCGGTGTCCAGCCGTCGGCGCCGGTACATGTTCCGGTGCGAGCACTGGTGGTAGACCATCATGCGCAGGTTGCGCAGGCCGTGCAGGGTGAGCGCCCAGCCGGGCAGCAGGGCGAGGAGCCACCAGCCGCCGAGCGCCCAGGCGGCCGAGGAGACGGCCGCGCCGGCGAGCATCGCGAAGGCGGCCGCCACCAGGTGGAAGGTCGGGGTCCACGGCAGCCGGGTCTGTTCGGCCAGCGGTTTGCCGGTGAAGACGGTGAGCGGGTACTGGAGGAAACCGGGCAGGGCCCGCATGGTTTCCCGGGGGTCTGCGGGTTCGGTCGCGCCTTGCGAACGGGCGCTCCTGATCTCGACATCGGTGAGGGACACGCGTCATCTCCTAGTCCGGGGAGTGTGCGTTCCAGCAGTGCAGGCCGAAATGGCTGCGGAATTCCACGAGGGAATGGGAAAGAGAACTCCGCCGAGGGCGCGCTCCAGGTGGCACCACGGCAATTGCGCGGGCCAGGAGGGCATGATGAGCCCCCTGGCCGCCTCGGGGACGGCTCAGCCGCTCCGACGCGATGCGGAGTGGTGCGCCGGGATCTATTTCTATCCCGAGTGCCGCGGGCTGTGAATTGGACTTTCGTTCATGACGCGATAGGCGTGTGCGACGAGACCGGCCTGAAGCCGGGATTCCACCTGGAGTTTACTGAGGACCTGCGCCACATGTGCCTTGACGGTGCGTTCGGTCACGCGGAGGCGTGCGGCGATGCTGCGGTTGGAATGGCCGGCGCCGAGCATCAGGAACACCTGGTGCTCGCGCGCCGAGAGGTGGACGACCCCGGCGAGCGCGTCGGACCAGTCGGGCAGCGGGTCGAGGGGGTCGGGGCCGCGACCGGCGTACGCGACGGCTCTGAACCTTAACGGCGCATCGGACATCGTTGCTCCCCCGTCGTGGTCTGCTGATCATTCATAAACGCGGAGACAAGACTAGACTGACATACATAAGGAGACGCAAGTACAAGTATTCGGTGACGTGAGTCACAGCCCAGATGCCGCGAATGCGGACATGCGCCCACAAACAACCCCTTCACATCTCGCATACCGAGACAGATTCCTGGTCGCAGCCGTGAGCCTCTAGGTCAATCTTGGTTGGCGGTGTAACTTTGCATCGCACTTGTACCGCGCACCTCAACCCGCCTTGCCCTCCTGCGGCAAGGCGGTCGTGTTTGTTCTCATCGGCTCTGATCGAAGGTGAACGTACGTGGAGCGCTTCCCGTGCACAGGTGGCGTCCCCATAGCCGTCGTCGGTATGGGGTGCCGTTTTCCTCGCGCCAACAACACCGAGGAATTCTGGGATCTTCTGATGACCAACTCCCAGGCTGTCTCCCGGATTCCCGAGGACAGATTCAACATCGACGACCATTACGCCGGCCGGTCCCCCTCTCCAGGCAAGACCGTGTCACGGGACGGCGGTTTCCTCGACGACGCGTTCTCGTTCGACGCCGGATTCTTCGGGATTTCGCCGGTCGAGGCCAGAAGCATGGACCCCCAGCAGCGGATCCTGCTGCACGTCGTATGGGAGGCGCTGGAATCCGCGGGAATCGCCCCGGCAGGTCTCGCCGGTTCCCGTACCGGTGTCTTCGTCGGCCAGGCCACCGCCGAATACGGCGAGACCGGCCGCCCGGACGAGGGCCCCGGCGTCCGCGACACCGTGGGCGGCCGGCTGCGCGCGGTCACCGCGGGCCGGGTCTCCTACGCGCTCGACCTGCGCGGCCCCAGCCTGGTCCTGGACACCGCCTGCTCCTCCTCGCTGGTGGCCGTGCACGCGGCCCGGCAGAGCCTGCTGACCGGCGAGAGCGGCCTGGCCATCGCGGCGGGCGTCAACATCATCGTGTCCCCGCGGGACTCCATCGCCTACTCGCAGGGCGGCATGCTGTCGCCCGACGGGCGGTGCCGGTTCGGGGACGCCTCGGCCGACGGGTTCGTGCGCAGCGAGGGCGTCGGCGCGGTCGTCCTCAAGCCGCTGCCGGACGCGCTGCGCGACGGCGACCCCGTGCTCGCCCTGCTGCTCGGCAGCGCGGTCACCAACGACGGCCAGGGCAGCGGCCTGCTGCTGAAACCCTCGGTCTCCGGACAGGTCCGGATGCTCCGCGACGCCTGCCGCAGCGCGGGCATCGAACCGTCCCAGCTGGACTACGTCGAGGCGCACGGCACCGGGACACCCGCCGGTGACTCGGTGGAACTGCGGGCGCTGGCGGAGGCGGCCGGCGGCGAACGGCCGCTGCGCTGCGGCTCGGTGAAGACCAACATCGGGCACGCCGAGGCCGCCGCGGGCATCGCCGGGCTGATCAAGACGGTGCTGATCGCCCGCCACGGCGTCGTTCCCGCCTCCCTGCACCTGTCCGATCCGCATCCGCTGCTCACCGGCGAACGGCCGGCCGTCCGCGTCGTCACCGAGAACACACCGCTCGCCAAGGCCGGCCCCCAGGGCCTGCTCGGCGTCAGCTCCTTCGGCCTGTCCGGCACCAACGCCCACGTCGTCGTGGGCGAGTTCGTCGACCACCGGCCGCCGGCCGGACAGCGGACGCCCGCCGGCCCGCATCTGCTGGCCCTGTCCGCCCGCTCCGCCGCCGCGCTGCGCCGGCTGGCGAGGGCGTACGCGGAGCACCTCGGCCCGCACGGCGCGGGCCGCGACCAGGAACTCGGCGCGATCTGCGCGACCGCGGCGACCCGTCGCGAAGCGGGCCCCCACCGGCTCTGGGCCATCGGCACCTCGCACGACGAACTGGCCGCCGCCCTGCGGGCGTTGGCCGACGGTGAGCAGACCCCCGACGGCGGCTTCGGCGAGGCGGGCTTCGGCGGCCCGCGCCGCCCCGTCTTCGTCTTCTCCGGCCAGGGCTCGCAGTGGCTCGGCATGGGCCGGGGCCTGCTCGCCTCGAACAAGTCCTTCCGCACCGCGCTGCGCGCCTGCGACCAGGCCGTCCGTGCGGAACTGGGCTGGTCCGTCGAGGAGTTGCTGACCCGGGAGGCCGACCGCTTCCCCGGCGGGGTGGAGATCGTCCAGCCCACGCTGTGGGCGGTACAGGTGGCCCTGGCGGCGGCCTGGCGGGGCCTCGGCGTGGAGCCGGAGATGTGTGTGGGGCACAGCATGGGGGAGGTGGCGGCGGCCTGCGTCAGCGGCGCGCTGTCGCTGCGGGACGCTGCCGCGGTGATCTGCCGCCGCAGCCGGCTCATGCGGCGCGTGGCGGGCGGAGGCGCCATGCTCGTCGTCGAGCTGTCCGCGGACCGGGCCCATGAGGTCGTCTCCCGGATCCCGTCGGTGTGCGTGGCCGCCGAGAACTCCCCCGACTGCACGGTGCTCGCCGGCGCCCCGGACGCCCTCGCCGCCCTCGCGGCCCGGCTGGAGGCGGACGGGGTGCTGTGCCGACTGGTGGACGTCGACGTGGCCTCGCACTCACCGCAGATGCGCCCGCTGCACACCGAACTTGCTGTCGGACTCGTGCACTTGAGCCCGGCGCAAGCAGCCACCGGGCTGTTCTCCACCGTCCGCGGCGCGCCGGTGGCGGGTCCCGAACTGGACGGCGGCTACTGGGCGGACAACCTGTGCGAACCCGTGCGGTTCCACGCGGCGGTACGACGGCTCGCCGTCGAGGGCGAGGCGCCGGAGAACGTCTTCCTGGAGATCAGCCCCCACCCGGTGCTCACCGCCTCGGTCATCGACACCCTCGCCCACCACGGGGTGCCCGGCACCGCCGTACCCTCGCTGCGCCGGGGCGCCGACGAGGCGGCCGAACTCCTGCGTGCCGCGGGCCGGTTCTTCGCGGTGGGCGGCCCGGTGGACTGGACGCGGTGGTACGGGCGCCCCGTACGGCCGGTGCCGCTCCCCCACTATCCCTGGGAGCGCACCGAGTTCCGGCAGGCACCGGCCGCCGCCCCGCGCCGGGCGCCGAGCGCCCTCACCGGCCGGGTGGAGCTGGGCCGGTGGGGCATCGCCGGCTGGGCCGAGCAGCTCGGCGTGGCCGGAACGACCGTGCTGCCGCCCGCCGTCCAGGTCGCCGCCGTACTCGACACGGCGGCGCGCAACATCCCCGGGACGTTCGCGGTACGGGACGTACGGCTCGCCCCCGCCCCCGTGCCCCTCCCGGACCCCGAGGCGGCCGTGCTCGCCGTCGCCCTGGAACCGTCCGGCGACTCCTGGCGGGCGGTCGTGGAGCTGGAGCAGCCGGACGGTGCGGAGCCGGTCCCCTGCTCCCGCGCGTCGCTGTCCCCGGTGGACGGGTGCGCGGGGCGCCGGGCGCCGCGCGCGCTGGACCACGCCCTGGCCCGCTGCCACGAGTTCCTGTCCGCCGCCGGGTTCCGCGCGCTGGCGGGCGGCTACGGGCTCCGCGTCGGCGAGTCGGCCGGCGCGGTGGAGCAGCTGTGGCGGCGGCGCGGTGAGGCGGTGGCCCGGATCCGGCTGGCCAAGCCCGCGCCGGGGCTGTGGGAAACGGCGCTGCTGCCGCTGGTGGCGGCCTGGCCCGAGGCGCGGCGCGCCGGCGAGGAGGACCGCGGCTTCCTGCCCACCGGCATCGACAGCGCCCAGCTCTACGGCGAGCTGCCGGAGGACTTCTGGAGCCTGGCCGTCGTCACCCCCGGTCCCGACGCGCGTCAGGCGCGCGGCGAGGTGCTGGTGCTCGACGGGGACGGGCGGGTGCTGGCGGAGTTCCGCGGGATCGCGCTGCGCCGACCGGGGGAGCCCGGACGCGCGGGGCGGCCCGAGTGCCCGCCCCTCCCGGCGGCGGCATCCCTGGTCCGCGCGCTGCCGGCCCGGCTGGGCGCGCCCCGGCTCGACCCCGCGCGTCCGCTGCTGTCCCGCTTCGCCACCATGATCCGGCCACCGGCGGCCCGGCGGGGACTCCGCCTCGGCGGACATCCGGCGGAGCCGGCCGCACCGCACCGGCCGGAGCACCGCGCCGCGGCTCCGACGGGGGCCACCGCGCACCCCGACCCGGCGCACACGGTCGCCGCGCACCCCGGCTCCGCGCCCCTGGTCGCCGCCCCCGCCGAGCGCCCGGCCGCGCACCCCGCCCCGCCTCCCGGCCCGTCCCCCGCCGACGCACTCCTCGCCGCCGCCTCCGAGGTGCTCGGCGTCGCACGGGCCGATCTCGACCCGCGCCGCTCCCTGCGCGACCTCGGACTCGACTCGCTCATGGCCGTCCAGCTCCGCAAGCGGCTGAAGACCGGCTGCGGGGTGGACATCACCGCGGGACGGCTGCTGGGCGCGGAGAGTCTGGAGCGGATCGTGCGCGGCCTGGTGGTGAAGGCCGCGCACGTGTAGGCCGGTCCGGGCAGCAGCGTTCGACACGGGGCCGTCGCACCGCACTGGTGTGACGGCCCTGGCTCATATGGTGAAGTCGAACTCGCCCCCATAGTTAGACTGTGGTATAAAAATTGTGCCAAAGCCTCGAAACTTCCAGTCGTTGTCAGCCCCGTGAAGCGGAGATGAACATGGCTCCTGGTCCGTCAGGCGGGACGCAGTCGCCCGGCCGACGCGAACGCAACAAGCAGCGCGTCAAAGAACGCCTCTACTCATCCGCGCTGGCCCTGTTCACCGAGCAGGGCTACGACCGCACGTCGGTGGACGAGATCGCCGAACGCGCCGATGTCGCCCGGGGCACCTTCTTCAACTACTTCCAGCGCAAGGAAGACGTCATCAGCGCCTGGGGGGAGGAGCGGCGGACCAAGTTGCTCGGCTACCTGGAGCAGGAAGACGCCCACAGCTCGCACTCCGTCGCCCAGCTGGTGCGGTGCATGTCGGTGCTGGCCCGGATCAACGAGGAGGAGCAGGAGGTCACCACGGCCATGCTCTCCGCGTGGGTGAAGGCCGGGCGGCCGTTGAGCGAGGAGCCCTACGTCGCCCAGATATTCGCCGACATCATCGAGTCCGGCGCCCGCTCCGGCGAGCTCGTCCCGGACCTCGTGCCCGAACGCGTCGGCAATCTGCTGCGGGACGTCTACTTCGGCGCGCTCTACCGCTGGTCGCAGCACGCGCGGGACGGCCGGCGGGGGGAACTGGACGAGGAGCTCCAGGCGGTCCTGAAGGTGCTGCTGCACGGCATCGCCGCCGTGCAGCACGTCTGACCGGCGCGAGTCCCTCCTCGGCCGCGGCCGGTCGGGACGCGCGTGCCGCGCCCGTCAGACGGTCCGCGGAACCCAGCCGGGCAGCGCCTCCGCCCGCTGCGTCCACTCGGCGGGTGGTGCGCCCGCCTTGCCCGCGGCGAGGACGCCGCCGACGATCGCGCAGGTGGTGTCCACGTCGCCGCCCACCCGCGCCGTCGTCCAGAACGCCGTCTCGAAGTCGCCGAGGCCGCGCGCGGCGGACCACAGGGCGAAGGGCACGGTGTCATGGGCGGTCCTGCGGCGTCCGCAGCCCAGCACGGCGGCGACGGTTCCGGCGTCGCCGTAGTCGAGCATGTCGCGGGCGCGGCGCAGTCCCTGGCCGACCGCGCTCTTCGGGACGAGTGCGATCACACCGTCGAGGAACGCCTCGGGGGCGGGCGGGCCGTCCGGCGAACCGGCCAGGGCCGCGGCCGCCGCCACCGCCATGGCGCCGACCACCGCCTCCCGGTGCTGGTGCGTGGGGTAGGCCGAGATCTCCGCCTGGTGGGTGGCCTGTTCCGGGTCGTCCGCGTACCAGGCGCCGAGGGGCGCGGTCCGCATCGCGGCGCCGCTGCCCCAGGAGCCCCGCCCGTGGAAGAGGGCGGCCGCGGGTCCGCGCCAGTCTTCGCCCTGCCGGACGAGGGCGAGCAGCCGGCTCGCGGTGGGGCCGTAGCCCCGGTCCGGGTCGTGGTGGTCGGCGAAGGAGCGGGCCAGGGCGTCCTGGTCGATGCGCTGGTGCGCGGCGAGCACGGCGAGCACGGAACAGGCCATCTCGGTGTCGTCCGTCCACGGCCAGGGGCCGGGCGGCAGCTCGCGGCGCTTGACCAGGAAGTGATGGGCCGGGACGAGGAACTGGGCACCGAGGGCGTCCCCGACGGCCAGTCCGCGCAGGCTCGCCAGGGCGCGCTCATGGCGTCCGTGGAGGGAGAAGTGTGCGGTCATCGCTCCGCCACTCTATCCGGTGGCCCAGTCCGGCACCGGTTCACGCCAGTGTTCGAAGGGCCGGTCGAGTGTGTAGCGGCCGTCCTCGCCGAGTACGAGCACGCGCATCTCGGCGTTGTCCGGATTGGACAGGGACTCGAATTCGGCGACCGTCCAGTGGAACCAGCGCATGCAGAACAGCCGCATCGCGAGGCCGTGGGTCACCAGGAGCACGTTGGGCGGGTGGTCGGGGGCCTCGAAGCTGCGGAAGAGGCTCTCCAGGAAGCCGCCGACCCGGTCGTAGACGTCGGCGCCGGACTCGCCCTGCGGGAAGCGGAAGAAGAAGTGGCCGTAGGCGTCGCGGTATGCCTTCTGCACGCGCACGTCGTCGCGGTCCTGCCAGTTGCCCCAGTCCTGCTCGCGCAGCCGGGGCTCCTCGCGGACGCGTATGAGGCCGGGGTCGAGCCGGAAGGCGCGGAGGGTCTCGTGGGTACGGCGGTACGGGGAGACGTACACGCTCACGCGTTCGAGGCCGAACAGCTCCCGGAGCCGTTCGCCGGCCGCCTCGGCCTGCCGCCGGCCGAGGTCGGTCAGCGCCAGGGCGTGGTCCGGTTCGCGCTCGTACACGGAGTCGTCGGTGTTGCCCGTCGACTCGCCGTGCCGGACGAGGACGATGCGCCGTGGTCGTGCCATGCCGAAACCCTAGAGCGGGGGACGGGGAACCGGGCAATCCAGCACGGCCCGTACGGCGGACGTCACAGGAACCGCTTTCATACCGGCCGGGCGGTATGTCGCGCTAGACCGTCCAGGACGGCTCCAGGTCGACGATGTCGCCGGAGAGGGCGGCGATGTCCGCCTCGGTCTGGGCGCGCAGGGCGAGGCGTTCGATCCGCTCGGTGCGGTACTTGCCGTGTTCGGCGGCGGCCCGCCACATCGACAGGATCAGGAACTCCTGCTCGGGGGCCTCGCCGAACATCCCGCGGATCATGCCGGGCGAGCCCGCCATGGCCGGGTTCCAGACCTTCTCCTGCATGAGGGTGAAGTGCTCCACACGTTCCTCGTGGACCCGGCACAGGGCGATCCTGAGCAGATCGGAGTCGGTGAAGCGGGGCTCGAAGCCGGTCTTCACGTCGAACCGGTACTCGAACAGCTTGACCTGGGCGTCCTTGAAGGTGCCGACCTGGGCGGCGGCGAGCCGGTCGTGGGAGCGGGCCATGAAGGAGTCGTAGAAGGCGCGGCTCTCCCAGAAGGCGACGACGTGCGCCACGTCGGGCCGCCGCCTGCTCCAGCCTCCGCCCTGTCCCCTGAAACCCGGCTCTCCCGGGAGCCCCGCCCATTTCCGCTGCCCCCGCTCGAACCCCCGGCGGTCCACCACGGTGCAGCGAATCCACTTGACCAGCACCGCGCCATCGTAAGGCCACCGGGCGTGGCGTCGGTCACGCTCCGCGGGAGTTCGTCCGCGCGCATGGGCCGGAGTACATGGCACGATGGACAAGAATCCTCGGCTGCACAGGAGTTGAGGACGTGGTCCCACAGGGAAGGGGAGGCCCGGTGACCGGTTTCAGCAAGGGAATGCGCAAGCTAGAGGTAGCGGTCAGGTGGGACCCCAGCCCGACGGGTACGGCGCCCACGGACCTCGACATCATCGCGGCGACCTTCGACGCGCGGGACCCGTACGGCGCGCCGGCCTACCTGGTGCACTTCGACAGCCGTTCGCCCGACGGCACCATCTTCCTCAACCGGGACAGCACGGACGGGCGGGGCTTCGGCTGGGACGAGGTCATGACCCTGGAGGTCGACCGGCTCAGCGAGCGCTACGGCCGCGTGGTGGTGGGCGTCGTCATCCAGCAGCAGCCCGCCCGGCGTACGTTCTCCGGTGTCCTCAACCCCGCCATGCGCGTGCGCGAGGGCTACACCGTCCTCGCCGAGGACGACTTCACCGCCGTCCATGACGCCACGGCCGCCACCATCGCCGAGTTCATCCGCAACGACTCCGGCGAATGGGTCTTCCACCCCGGCGTCCACGGCTTCCAGGAGGACCCGGAGTCCTTCACCCGGGTGATGGGGCGCACCCACCAGGCCTGACGGCCGGTCCGCACGGCGGCACGAGGGCGGGGCCGGGCCGACTCCCGGGTCACACCGGGGACAGCGCCCCCGCACCGCGCGGACGCCTCCGGTACCGGCCGGCGTCCGCCGCGCCGGGTGCCGAACGGCGAGGGGGCGCCGACCGGCCGGTCGGCGCCCCCTCGCTTCAGCGGGTCACTCGCGGAGCGTCAGCTGCAGCCGCTCGTCGAGCCGCAGCCCTCGCAGATGTAGCAGGAACCGGCGCGCTGCATCTTGGTGCCGCAGGAGAAGCAGAGCGGGGCGTCGGCCTGGATGCCCAGCTGCATCTCCACCAGTTCGGCGCTGGTGTGCGCCTGCTTCGGGGCCGGCGCGGCGGTCTCCGCCTCGGCCTTCGGGGCGGCGACTGCCGTCAGCTCCTGGGCGCGCGGCGCCGACTGGGCCAGGCCCTCGACGTCGACCTCGTCGTCGGCCGGCTCGTAGGAACCGGTCTCCAGGTGCCGCTGGCGCTCCTCGGCGGAGTGGATGCCGAGCGCGGAGCGGGTCTCGAAGGGCAGGAAGTCCAGCGCCAGGCGGCGGAAGATGTAGTCCACGATGGACTGCGCCATCCGCACGTCCGGGTCGTCCGTCATGCCGGCCGGCTCGAAGCGCATGTTGGTGAACTTCGAGACGTACGTCTCCAGCGGCACGCCGTACTGGAGGCCGACGGAGACCGCGATGGAGAAGGCGTCCATCATGCCCGCGAGGGTCGAACCCTGCTTGGACATCTTCAGGAAGACCTCGCCCAGACCGTCGTCCGGGTAGGAGTTGGCGGTCATGTAGCCCTCGGCGCCGCCGACGGTGAACGACGTGGTGATGCCGGGACGACCCTTCGGGAGGCGCTTGCGGACCGGGCGGTACTCGACGACCTTCTCGACCGCGGTACGGATCGTGTCCTCGGCCTTCTCGGCGATCTCGGCCTTCTCGTCCTCCTTCTTCTTGGCGGAGAGCGGCTGGCCGACCTTGCAGTTGTCGCGGTAGATCGCGAGCGCCTTGACGCCGAGCTTCCAGGCCTCGAAGTAGATCTCCTCGACCTCCTCGACGGTCGCCGACTCCGGCATGTTGACCGTCTTGGAGATCGCGCCGGAGATCCATGGCTGGATCGCGGCCATCATGCGGACGTGGCCCATCGGGGAGATGGCCCGCTCGCCCATGGCGCAGTCGAAGACCTCGTAGTGCTCCTGCTTGAGACCGGGGGCGTCGATCACGTTGCCGTTGTCGGCGATGTGGGCGACGATCGCCTCGATCTGCTCCTCCTGGTAGCCCAGGCGGCGCAGGGCCTGCGGCACGGTGCCGTTGACGATCTGCATCGAGCCGCCGCCGACGAGCTTCTTGAACTTCACGAGCGCGAGGTCGGGCTCGACGCCGGTGGTGTCGCAGGACATCGCCAGACCGATGGTGCCGGTCGGGGCGAGCACGGACGCCTGGGAGTTGCGGAAGCCGTTCTTGTCGCCGAGGCGGACCACGTCCTGCCACGCCTCCGTGGCGGCGGCCCACACCGGGGTGTCCAGGTCGTCCATGCGGACGGCCTTGCCGTTGGCGTCGGCGTGCTGCTTCATGACGCGCTTGTGGGCGTCGGCGTTGCGGGCGTAGCCGTCGTACGGGCCGACGACCGCGGCCAGTTCGGCGGAGCGGCGGTAGGCGGTGCCGGTCATCAGGGAGGTGATGGCGGCGGCCAGGGCGCGGCCGCCCTCGGAGTCGTACGCGTGGCCGGTGGCCATCAGCAGGGCGCCGAGGTTGGCGTAGCCGATGCCGAGCTGGCGGAAGGCGCGGGTGTTCTCGCCGATCTTCTGGGTCGGGAAGTCCGCGAAGCAGATCGAGATGTCCATCGCGGTGATGACCAGCTCGACGACCTTCTGGAAGCGCTCGGCCTCGAAGGACTGGTTGCCCTGGCCGTCGTCCTTCAGGAACTTCATCAGGTTCAGCGAGGCGAGGTTGCAGGACGTGTTGTCCAGGTGCATGTACTCGCTGCACGGGTTCGACGCGGTGATCCGGCCGGACTCGGGGCAGGTGTGCCAGTTGTTGATCGTGTCGTCGTACTGGATGCCCGGGTCGGCGCAGGCCCACGCGGCCTCCGCGATCTTGCGGAAGAGCGACTTGGCGTCGACCTCCTCGATGACCTCGCCGGTCATCCGGGCACGCAGCCCGAAGTCGCCGCCCGCCTCGACGGCCGTCATGAACTCGTCGTTCACGCGGACCGAGTTGTTGGCGTTCTGGTACTGGACGGAGGCGATGTCGTCGCCGCCCAGGTCCATGTCGAAGCCCGCGTCGCGCAGGACGCGGATCTTCTCCTCCTCCTTGACCTTGGTCTCGATGAAGTCCTCGATGTCGGGGTGGTCGACGTCGAGCACGACCATCTTGGCGGCGCGGCGGGTGGCGCCACCGGACTTGATGGTGCCGGCGGAGGCGTCGGCGCCGCGCATGAAGGAGACCGGACCCGAGGCGTTGCCGCCGGAGGAGAGCAGTTCCTTGGAGGAGCGGATGCGGGACAGGTTCAGGCCGGCGCCGGAACCACCCTTGAAGATCATGCCCTCTTCCTTGTACCAGTCGAGGATCGACTCCATGGAGTCGTCGACGGCCAGGATGAAGCAGGCGGAGACCTGCTGGGGCTGCGGGGTGCCGACGTTGAACCAGACCGGGCTGTTGAAGCTGAAGATCTGGTGCAGGAGCGCGTAGGCGAGCTCGTGCTCGAAGATCTCCGCGTCGGCGGGCGAGGCGAAGTACTTGTGGTCCTCACCGGCCTTCCGGTACGTCTTCACGATGCGGTCGATCAGCTGCTTGAGGCCGGTCTCGCGCTGCGGGGTGCCGACGGCACCGCGGAAGTACTTGCTGGTGACGATGTTGACCGCGTTCACCGACCAGAAGTCGGGGAACTCGACGCCACGCTGCTCGAAGTTGACCGAGCCGTCGCGCCAGTTGGTCATGACGACGTCACGGCTCACCCACTCGACCTCGTCGTACGGGTGTACGCCGGGGGTGGTGTGGATGCGCTCGATGTGCAGCCCCTTGGTGCCCGCCTTGCCGCCCTTGGCGCGGGAACCTCGTGCCGGACCGCTCGCCGTCTCTGTCATGCCGCCTCCCTGTACGGGCAAAAACGCCCAGAAGTGCCCCGTTTGTTCCCGTGGCACGGTGTTCTGTCTTGTGTCGCGGGCACCTCAGCGTCCACCCGCGACAGGTCTTAGGTCGCCGCCTCGCGGCCGGAGTCCGGGCCCTCTCCCGGTCTCCCGCGCGCCGGTCAGTCGGCGGCTTGCGCGGGCTGGGGGACCTGGGAGGTCCCGCCGGCGCCGCGTTCGTCTTCCTGGCTCCCCGCGGCCGTCCCGCCCGCCGGGCCCGTCCCGTCCGCCGCGGGGTCGCGCGTCGCCCGCCTCAGTTCCGCGATGGCGGCCTCGAAGTCCTCGAGCGAGTCGAACGCCCGGTAGACCGAGGCGAACCGCAGATAGGCGACGAGGTCCAGTTCCTGCAACGGGCCGAGTATGGCCAGCCCCACGTCATGGGTGGTCAGCTCGGCGCTGCCGGTGGCCCGCACCGCCTCCTCGACCCGCTGGCCGAGCTGGGCGAGCGCGTCCTCGGTGACAGGCCGCCCCTGGCACGCCTTGCGCACACCGTTGATGACCTTGGTACGGCTGAAGGGCTCGGTGACTCCGGACCGCTTCACCACCATGAGCGAGCACGTCTCCACGGTCGTGAAACGACGGGAGCAGTCGGGGCACTGGCGGCGCCTGCGGATCGACGTGCCGTCGTCGGTCGTACGGCTGTCGACCACACGGCTGTCGGGGTGCCTGCAGAAGGGGCAGTGCATGATCTCCAACCCTCCTCACAGCAGACTCGACAGCCTCGCCGAGCCCCAGGGGCCCCGCGAAGCAGCCCTAAGCATAGGCGATCGCTGAACCGTCTCGGACCGGGGTCACCACAACTTGTGGGCCGCTGTAGCCATCCAACCACTACATGTGGGGATTGGCCCATTCGCCAAGGCCGGGTCGCGTGTCGCGCGGGAACGGCGGTCCGGTGCGCTCTCCGGGATCCGGGGCGCCCCGCCGGCGAAGGACACGCGGGCGCGTGACCGCGCCCCTGTGGCGCTTACGGAGATACCGTGGGCGCCGCACGGAGGACGCGTGGGACTCCGGCGCAGAACGGAACCCTCGTCCGGGCGGGACGGGTTCCGGATGGCAGACTGGGGAAGCATTCACGAGGTCGGCGACCCCGGCGGGAAAGAGTACAACGCACGACAAAGAGCGCTTTTGCCCGCCCCGCACCACGTCCGCCCATACACCCAAACACGCGACTGCGACAGGTGAAGCGCACTTTTTCACTCGAACGTGTGTTTGGCGCAACCTTTCGAAAGCAACTACCGTTGTCCAGCAGGGAGACCATCGAGAGGGGCCGACGTGACCACCACCGCAGACAGTGCCACCATCACCGCCCAGGACCGCTCCCAGGGCCGGGTCGAGCCGGTACACGCGATGAGCGAAGCCACGAATCCCGAGGGGCCCCGGCGCTCCCTGCCGGGCCGACCTCCAGGTATCCGGGCGGACAGCTCCGGACTCACCGACCGGCAGCGTCGCGTGATCGAGGTCATCAGGGACTCCGTGCAGCGGCGCGGGTACCCGCCGTCCATGCGGGAGATCGGCCAGGCCGTCGGCCTCTCCAGCACCTCCTCCGTGGCACATCAGCTGATGGCACTGGAGCGCAAGGGCTTCCTGCGCCGCGACCCGCACCGCCCGCGCGCCTACGAGGTCCGCGGTTCCGACCAGGCCGTCTCGGTGCAGCCCACGGACACCAGCGGCAAGCCCGCCGCCTCGTACGTGCCACTGGTCGGCCGGATCGCCGCCGGTGGACCGATCCTCGCCGAGGAGTCCGTGGAGGACGTCTTCCCGCTCCCCCGCCAGCTGGTCGGCGACGGTGAGCTGTTCGTCCTCAAGGTCGTCGGCGACTCCATGATCGAGGCCGCGATCTGCGACGGCGACTGGGTCACCGTCCGCCGCCAGCCGGTCGCGGAGAACGGCGACATCGTGGCCGCCATGCTCGACGGCGAGGCCACGGTGAAGCGCTTCAAGCGCGAGGACGGCCACGTCTGGCTCCTCCCGCACAACGCGGCCTACGAGCCGATCCCCGGCGACGACGCCACCATCCTGGGCAAGGTGGTCGCCGTACTGCGGCGCGTGTGACGCCCGCGGCGAGCGGACCCCGCTCGCCCCCTGACCGGGCCCCGGAACCTCTGCGCCGGTTCCGGGGCCCTGCCTTGTGTCTACTTGTGTCTATGGGCCCCCACACCCATGGGCCGGGCCCGGCCAGGGGCTCACTCGGCCTCCGCCTGCTTCGCCACCGCGTCGATCGCCGAGAGCGACCTGCGGGCCTGGTCGCGGTCCGTGGTGTACCAGAAGTCGGGCAGGGACGCCTTGAGATAGGAGCCGTACCGCGCCGTGGCGAGGCGCTGGTCCAGTACCGCGACCACGCCCCGGTCCCCCGACGCGCGCACCAGACGGCCGGCGCCCTGGGCCATCAGCAGGGCGGCGTGGGTGGCGGCCACCGCCATGAATCCGTTGCCGCCCGCGTCCTCCACCGCCTTCTGGCGGGCGCTCATCAGCGGGTCGTCGGGGCGCGGGAACGGGATCTTGTCCATGACGACCAGCTGGCAGCTTGCCCCGGGGACGTCCACGCCCTGCCACAGCGACAGCGTGCCGAAGAGACAGGTCTTCGGGTCGGCCGCGAAGTTCTTGATCAGCTCGCCGAGCGTCTCCTCGCCCTGGAGCAGGATCGGGTACTCGGGGATCCGCGAGCGCAGTTCCTCGGCGGCGAGCTGCGCGGCCCGCATGGAGGAGAACAGCCCGAGGGTACGGCCGCCGGCCGCCTGGATCAGCTCCGTCAGCTCGTCGAGCATGTCGCCGCGGTCTCCGTCCCGCGCGGGACGGGCCAGGTGCTTGGCCACGTACAGGATGCCCTGCTTGCGGTAGTCGAAGGGGGAGCCGACGTCGATGCCCTTCCACTGCGGCAGGTCCTCGCCCTCGACGCCCTCGGGGCCGAGCCCGAGCGAGGCGCCGACGCCGTTGAAGTCGCCGCCGAGCTTGAGGGTCGCGGAGGCGAGGACGACGGCGCGGTCCGCGAACAGCTTCTCCCTGAGCAGCCCCGAGACGGACATGGGGGCGATGCGCAGGGAGGCGCCGAAGCGGTCGTGCCGTTCGTACCAGACGACGTCCCACTCCGAGCCGTTCAGCACCCGCTCCGCCACGTCGTGGACGGTCTCGACCGAGGCCAGGGCCTGCTTGCGGACGGCGTCCTCGTCCTGGACGGACTTGTCGCGGGTGGTGCCGAGCGCGGAGATGACCGTACGGGAGGCGTCCCGCAGCGTCATCAGGGCGTAGCCGAGATCCTCCGGGATCTCCTCCAGCCGGCCCGGCAGGGCCAGCTCCATCAGCCGCTCGAAGCCCTCCGCGGCGGTCTGCAGCTGGTCGGCCGCCTTCTCGTTGACCAGTTTCGCGGCGCGGCGCACGGCCCGGTTGACCTGGCCGGGGGTCAGCTCGCCGGTGGCGACGCCGGTGACCCGGGAGACGAGTTCATGCGCCTCGTCCACGATCAGCACCTCGTGCTGGGGCAGCACCGGGGCGCCCTCGATGGCGTCGATGGCCAGCAGCGCGTGGTTGGTGACGACGACCTCGGCGAGCTTGGCTCGCTCGCGGGCCGCCTCCGCGAAGCACTCGGCGCCGTACGCGCACTTGGTGGCGCCGAGGCACTCCCGCGAGGAGACCGACACCTGCGCCCAGGCCCGGTCCGAGACACCCGGGGTGAGGTCGTCCCGGTCACCGGTCTCGGTCTCGTCCGACCAGTCCCGCAGCCGCAGCAGGTCCTGGCCCAGCTTGCTGGTGGGCGCGGCGGCCTCGAACTGGTCGAAGAGGCCGTCCTCCTCGTCCTGGGGCATGCCCTCGTGCAGCCGGTGCAGGCACAGGTAGTTGGAGCGACCCTTGAGCATCGCGAACTCGGGGCGGCGGCGCAGCAGCGGGTGCAGTGCGTCGACCGTACGCGGCAGGTCGCGTTCCACCAGCTGGCGCTGGAGGGCGAGGGTGGCCGTCGCGACGACCACCCTCTCCCCGTGCGCGAGCGCGGGCACCAGATAGCCCAGCGACTTTCCGGTGCCGGTGCCGGCCTGGACCAGCAGATGGGAACCGTCGTCGATCGCCTCGGCGACCGATTCGGCCATGGTCACCTGGCCGGGGCGCTCCGTGCCGCCGACCGCGGCGACGGCGGCGTGCAGGAGTTCGGGGAGGGAGGGCTTCGTCATAGCCCGACCACCCTACGGCCCGGGGCTGACAATCGGAGGCCGTTCACACCCATGGTGAGACCCCGCTCACTCGACGCTACAGAACATCGCGCAGCACCCGGTCCCGGATCATGAGCGCGGCCCGCTTGCCGGGCAGGTCGACCTCGGCCGCGTACCGGAAACCGGCACCGAGGAACGCGGCGAGCGAGGGCGTGTTGCGGTGATCGGGTTCGGCCACGACGCGTGCGCAGGCGGGGCGCCGGTCGAGGACGAGGTCCGCCACGGCCCGCAGCAGCGCCGAGCCGAGCCCCCGGCCGCGGTCGCCGGCGGCGCCGAGGAGCAGGTGGATGCCGGTGTCGTGGGGCAGGACCGGGCAGTGGAGGGCGAGCGGGTCCAGGTCGGCGCGGTAGATCTCCCAGTAGCTCATCGGGGCGCCGTCCAGCACGCCGAGGCAGGGCACGCTCCGTCCGTCGCCGTCGAGTTGGGCGCGCAGATGGTCCGCCGTGCGGTGGCGGGGCCCGGCCAGTTCCCAGAACTCGGCCACGGCGGGGTCGTTCATCCAGGCGTGGACGAGGGGGAGGTCGCGGTCGAGGCGGACGGGGGCCAGCTGGAAGGTGCCGACGGGGGTCCGCACCGGTTCCCAGGAGGTGTGGAGGCCGTCGAGGAGGTCGTCGGTGAAGGCGACGGTCCCGTCGGTGAGGAGGTCCAGGACCGAGGTGGGCGCGGTGCGCACGTCGGTGGGCGGCACGGCGGGTTCCTCTCTGCTCTGCCCGAGGGCCTTACGGGTGCAGGGGGTTGGCGATGGTGACGTACACGGACTGGGTGTCGACCGGGCCGACGAGTTCGTCCAGACCGTGCAGCCGGGTCAGCAGGTTGGCCTTGCAGCGCAGGACGGGTGAGTCGAGCAGCCGGGCGGGCAGCGGGGTGCGCAGGGCCGCCGGGCCGGTGGCGAGGCCGGTGAGGAAGCGGCGGAAGGCGGCGAGGAGCAGGTGTTCGCCGGCGAGGTGCTGGGAGCCGAGGGCGCCGATCAGGCCGAGGACGTTGTTGACGGCGAGGTAGTACGCGAAGCGTTCGTCGGTGACCTCGTCGGGGACGAAGGTGTCGCTGTGCTCGCCGATGCCGGGCAGCCGGGCGTCGAGTTCGGCGCGGCGGGACGCCCGGAAGTAGTAGCCCTGGTTGTCGCGGTAGCGGCCGCCGGCGGGCCAGCCGTCGCGGTCGAGCAGGACGAGCGTGTTCTGCTGGTGCGCTTCGAGGGCGATGCCGGCCTCGGCGTCCAGCCAGAGAACGGGGCGGACGACGTGCTCCAGGTAGCGCAGGAACCACTCCGTGGCGACCGCGGCGACAGGACGGCCGGTGCGGTCCGCGAGCCCGGCGACGAGCAGGGCGAGCCTGGAGCGCATGGGCGGGACGGGGGCGCCGTCCCGCCCCGCGCCGGGCGCGAAGGGGGTGCCGGGGGCGAAGACGGTGGCGTCGGCCAGTGGCCGGGGCGAGATCAGTCCCGCGAGGCAGCCGGCGTCGTCGGCCGGGGTGAAGGGGTTGTGCCGGATCATCACGTCGAGGCCGGGCACCGGCCGCCCGTCCGGGTCGTCCACGGCGAGCCAGGCCGGGTCGCGCACGATGTCGAAGCCGGGGTGGGCGGCCTGCCACTGCTTGAACAGGCCCGCGCGCAGCAGCCGGTGCACCTCGACCCCGCGCCGCAGCTCCTTGCGCAGGTTCTCCCGGCGGGAGTTGGTGATGCGCAGCCCCAGCGAGAGCTTGAGCATCGCCGGGGCGCCGCGGCGGTAGACGGTGCGCACGGAGGAGGTGGGGTGCCAGGCGGGGCCGTGCGGGCCGAGGTCCCTGAGGAGTCCCGCGTCGAACAGCGCGGCGACCGGGGCGCGGTGCCGTACCTCGCGGGCCTGCCAGGGGTGCAGCGGGAGGGCGGTGTACCCGTCGGGCAGGGGCAGCGGGGTGCCCGCCAGCCGCCGGGCGAGGTGGTCGGCGGGGACGGGTCGGCCGCGCTCGGTCCAGGCCGAGTCGGTGGCGAGCACGGAGGGGGCCACGGCCAGCCAGTGCAGCGGGAAGGAGCCGCGCGTCTCCGGTGAGTAGAGGCCGGCCTCGGCCTCGGTCAGGCCCTCGCGGCTCTTGGGGGTGGGGTGCAGGGGGTGGCCGAGGAGGAGGGCCTGCTCGGCGCCGAGGAAGAGGTCGGGTCCGTCGGCGGGACGGGCGCGCCGGTCGCGGACGAAGACGGCGGTACGGCGGAGGGAGTCGGCGACTCGGGCCACCAGGTCGCCGTCGTCGCCCGCGCTCTCCCTGGTGAGCAGCGCCGCGAGGGTGACGGCGTCGACGGGCGGGGCGGTCTCGGGCGCGTCGGCGAACCGGGGCGGCCCGAAGCGGTGCCAGCCGGCCGGGGACCAGTACCGGACCGGGGCGAGCAGACAGGTGCCGGTGGCGGGCAGCACGATGCGCAGGGGGCCGGTCGTCGGGGCGCGCAGGCCGGTCTCCCGTACCCAGCAGCGCAGCAGGTTCTCCACGGTGGCGGCCCGCGCCGCGGCCGAGGCGTCGGGATCGTCCAGCGGCTCCGCGCCGGGCTCGCTCCAGCGGCCCGGATCCGCGATCCGCCGGCGCTGCCGCGGCACCGCCTCGGCGTACGGCGCGCCGGTCCCGGCGGCTCCCGGTTCTTCGGCGGCGCCGGAACGGCCGTCGGGGGTGGGGGTGGCGGTCAAGACGGCTCCTCGGGACGGGGG
>NZ_LBDA02000067.1 GCF_000980885.2 Streptomyces malaysiense
CAGATCACGCCACGGAACACCCGTGCGAACCCGCCACCGAACTCCGTTGATCAACCGCCGCCGGTTCGCGGACCTGCGGCTCACGCCTGCCGCCGGCAGCAACGACTCCAGCACCGACCACTGTTCATCAGAAAGATCCCCACGCCCCACACCGTGATCATCACGGCGCGAGGCGTGGACCGGAACCCGATCTAAAACACGGCCTAGGGCACGTACCGGCAACCATCGGTATGCAGCCGCACACGCCGCCGATCACCTGCCCTGCGGACACCGCCTGGCGTGCAGCCCCGAACGCATCCGCTCACGCATCGCTCACGCAAGAGCCGGAAAACGAAGCAGCGCCCGGGACGGCCGAAGCCGACACGAGCGCTGCGTAGCAGGTCAGAGGGGGTAAGCCCTCCCCTGCCGCCGTAGGCCCTGTGGGACTCGAACCCACAACCAATGGATTAAAAGTCCACTGCTCTGCCAATTGAGCTAAGGGCCCAGGCGATGTTGCCTGTCCGAGCATAGCCGGAGGAGGCCGGGTCTCCGATCGGGTAGGGGGGACCCGGCCGCGTCGGGGGGCGGGATGGCTAGTTTTTGACGGGGTTGGAGGCGGGGGTGCGGGCGCGTGCGGGGTCGAGGAACCAGTGGCGGGCGGAGACCAGCCACCAGGTGGTGGCGAAGCCCAGGACGACCAGGACGGCGACGGGGGCGTAGTTGAAGGTCTTCCAGGTGACGGGGGACACCTGGGGGAGCATGAAGAGGATCGTGATCGCCAGCACCCACAGGACGGAGATCACCCCGACCACGCCCGACCAGCGGCCCAGGTGCCAGGGTCCCCGCTCGAACGCGGCGCCCTTGCGGACCCGCAGGAAGGTCGGGACGACGTAGGCGATGTAGAGGCCGATCACCGCGATGGACGTCACCGCCGCGTAAGCCGTCGAGTTGATCAGGTAGGGCAGGCCGAGGACCAGCGCGGCGAGCGCGGCCAGCCAGACCGCAGCCACGGGGGTGCGGGTGCGGGGGCTCACCGTGTGCCAGAGCCGGGAGAACGGCAGCGCGCCGTCGCGCGAGAAGGCGTAGATCATGCGGCTGTTGGCGGTCACGGAGGCCATGCCGCAGAAGAGCTGGGCGCCGATCACCACCAGGAGCAGCAGCTTGCCCGCGGTGGCGCCGAGCGCGTCCAGCAGGATCTGGGCCGGCGGCGCGCCCGTCGCGGACGCCAGCTCCCCGTCGTACGACTGGATCGCGTAGGTGAAGCCGAGCAGCAGGACGAACCCCGCGATCCAGGACGTCCAGATGGAGCGCACGATGCCCTTCGGGCCCGCCGTGGCCGCGTCGTGCGTCTCCTCGGTCATATGGGCGGAGGCGTCGTAGCCGGTGAAGGTGTACTGGGCCATCAGGAGGCCGAGCAGGACGACGTAGACGCCGCTGCCCCAGCCCGTCCGGTCGACGAAGTGGGTGAAGACGAAGGACGTCGAGCGGTGGTGGTCGGGCACGACGGCCAGGGCGCCGACGATGACCACCACCCCGAGCACGTGCCACCAGACGCTCACGCCGTTCAGGAAGGCGACGATCCGCACCCCGAAGGTGTTCAGCAGGCCGTGCAGCACCAGGATCGCGGCGAAGAGCAGGACGGTGCGCCCGCGCGTGACCTCGAAGCCGAACTGGAGGTTCAGGTAGGCACCGAGGAAGGACGCGGCACCGAAGTCGATGCCCGCGGTGACCGCGACCTGGCCCAGCACGTTGAACCAGCCCGTGAACCACGCCCAGGCCGCCGCCGAGCGCGCGGGCGCCAGCCGGTGGGCCCAGAAGTACAGGCCGGCCGAGGTCGGGTAGGCCGAGCAGATCTCGGCCATCGACAGCCCCACGAGCAGCGTCATCAGGCCGACCGCGACCCAGCCCCAGGTGATCACGGCGGGGCCGCCCGTGGTCATGCCGAAGGAGTAGAGGGTGAGACAGCCCGACAGAACCGAGATGATCGTGAAGGACACCGCGTAGTTGGCGAACGCCGACATACGCCGGGCGAGGACCTGTGTGTAACCGAGCTGGGCCAGCCGTTCCTCGTCCGACGGCACACCCGCTGTCGCGTCACCTGTGGCGCCGCCTGTCGCATCTTCTGTCATGCCCCCAGCAATTCCCCCGTCGCGTGCGTGACATGCGTCACTCGGGGACGGTACGCGGAAGGGCCCGCACGACGCAGGTCGTGCGGGCCCTTCGCGGTTCGTACGGCGATCCGTCAGCCGTTGCGCTTCCAGCGCGGCTTGTCGTCGCGGCGGCCGAAGGAGGAACCGGTGCCGCGGTGGTCGTCACGGCGACCGTAGGGGCGCTCGTGGCCGCCGGAGCGGAAGCCCGGACGGTCGTCGCGGCGCTCGCGGTTGAACGGGCGGTCGCTGCCCCGGTGGCCGCCGCGGTCGTCCCGGCGGAAGCCACCGCGGTCGTCGCGGCGCTCGAAGGAACGGCCGCCACGATCGTCACGACGGTCACCGCGGTCGTCCCGGCGGAAACCGCCACGGTCGTCGCGGCGCTCGAAGGAACGGCCGCCACGATCGTCACGACGGTCGTCGCGGCGCTCGAAGCCACGGCCACCACGGTCGTCACGACGGTCGCGGTCGAACGGACGGCGGTCGTCACGGCGCTCGAAGGAACGGCCGCCACGGTCGTCACGACGGTCACCGCGGTCGTCCCGGCGGAAACCGCCGCGGTCGTCACGACGGTCACGGTCGAACGGACGGCGGTCGTCACGGCGCTCGAAGCCACGGCCACCACGGTCGTCACGACGGTCGCGGTCGAACGGACGGCGGTCGTCACGGCGCTCGGGCGCCGCCGAAGCCGCCGGACGCTCCTCGCGCTCGGCCTGCTGCGCGGCCGGCTCCTCGGACACGGCCTCGGCCGCCGCGGCCTGCGCCTCGGCCACCGCGGTCTCCGGGTCCTCGCCGCGCTCACGGGCGACACGGGCCACCAGGCGGTCGGCCTCCTCGCGCAGCTCCGTCGCGCGGCGCTGGGCACGCTCCAGCTGCTTGGTCAGCTGGCCGACCTCGCGCTCGGCCTGCTGCGCGGCGTTGCCGGCGGACTCTGCCTGCACCTCGGTCATGGACCGGGCACCGGTGATCTCGGCGACCTCCGGCTCGAAGGCGGCGCCGCCCTGGATGATGTGGCGGCCCGCGTCGACGCCGGCGTCCTCCATCAGGCGGAAGATCTGGCGCCGCTGGTGAGGCAGCGACAGGGAGACGACGGTGCCGGTACGGCCCGCACGCGCGGTACGGCCCGCACGGTGCAGGTAGTCCTTGTGGTCGCCGGCCGGGTCCACGTTGAGGACCAGGTCGATGCCGTCGACGTGGATGCCGCGGGCGGCGACGTCGGTGGCGACCAGGACGTTGACGTAACCGTCCTTGAAGTCGGCCAGGGTGCGGGTGCGCGCGCCCTGGGTCATGCCGCCGTGCAGCGCGTCGGCCTTCACGCCCGCGTCGCGCAGCTGCTCGGCGACGCGGTCGGCGCCCAGCTGGGTGCGGACGAAGATGATCGTGCGGCCCTTGCGGGAGGCGATCGCGGCGGTGACCGGAGCCTTGTCCTTGGGCTTCACGATGAGGATGTGGTGGGACATGGTCGTCACCGCACCCTGGGCCGCGTCCACCTCGTGGGAGACGGGGTTCTTCAGGTAGCGGTCGACGAGGGTCTGGATCTCGTTCTCCATCGTGGCGGAGAAGAGCATCCGCTGACCGTCGGCCGGGACCTGGTCGAGCAGTTCGGTGACCTCGGGCAGGAAGCCCAGGTCCGACATCTGGTCGGCCTCGTCCAGGACTGCGATCTGGACGTCCTCCAGCGAGCAGGCGCCGCGGTTGATGATGTCGCGCAGCCGGCCCGGGGTGGCGACGAGGATGTCGACGCCGCGCTCCAGGGCGTAGATCTGGTTGCCCATGGACGTACCGCCGCAGACGACCTTCATCTTCAGGCCGACGACGTCGCCGTACGGCTGGAGGGCGTCCGCGACCTGCATGGCCAGCTCACGGGTCGGGGTGAGGATGACCGCGCGGGGGCGCTTCTTCTCGGTGCGGCCGCCGGCCAGCTGGGCCAGGGTCGGCAGACCGAAGGAGAGGGTCTTGCCGGAGCCGGTGCGGCCACGGCCGAGGATGTCCTTGCCGAGCAGGGCGTCCGGGATGGTCGCGGCCTGGATCGGGAAGGGGGTCGTCACGCCGTTCTGCGCGAGCTTGCGCACGACGCCCTCGGGGAGGCCGAGGTCGGCGAAGGTGGTCTGGGGGGCCTCGGGGGCCTGGGTCTCAGTGGCCTCGGTCGTCTCGTCCACGAGTTCGTTCTCGTTTTCGGGCACGACGATCTGGTCAAAACTGGACACGGACATGCGAATGCGAAACCTTCCGGAGTCTCGTCGGCACGCGCCCGTCAACTCCGTGATTCGCATACGACCGCCTCAATGCGGTCCGACACGGCAAGGGAGAGTACGCGCCACACGGCGCGCTCTGTGGTGGCGCCGGGCAAATGGGATCAAACGATCTACCACCATACGCACCCTCCACCCATGAAGGCAAACCGATGGGCCGCTCCGGAGGGTGCGTCCGGTCACATCGGGATGCCCGCCGCGGGTGCCGGGTCCCGTCGCACCAGCTGGGGGCCCGGGTCCTCGTGCGCCGAGGAGGAGGGTTCGGCCGAAGGGGGCGCGGTGTCGGGCGGCGGCGGGGTGGTCGCCGGTGGCGGGGGCGGCGCGGTGGTGGGTCCGGGGGTCGGCTGCTCCACGGGCGGGGCCGGTGGGGCCCCTGGGGTCCTGCCGGGCTTCACGGGGGCCGTGGAGGCGCTGTCCGCCGAGGACGCGCCGGCCGAGGCCGCCGGAGCGGACTCCCCCGGTTTCCGCTCGGCGCCGCTCCCGCGCGCGCCGTCGCCCCCGGGCGCGACCCGGCCGGGGCCGGCCGCGCCGTCCACCGCGGGCCCGGCGCCGGCCGCCGCCCCGGCGCCGCCGTGCCGCGCCGTGGAATGGGAGGGCGCGATCCGGCTCCCGGCGTCACCCACGTTCACACAACCGGTGGCGGCGCAGACGGCCAGTGCCGTGACGACCAGACGTACGGGTACGGGCAAGGGGCGCACGGCGGCCACCTCCGGGGGCGGGGAACGGGGTCAACCCGTTCAACTCCCGTCGCCCGCAGGAGGACACGCGCCGCGTACGCATCAAGCCGGGACGGCCGGGGAGCCACCACGAGCGGGGCCGCGTCCCCCACGGCCGCCTCGACGCCCCGTCACCCCGTCACCCCGTCACCCCGTCACCCCGTCACCCCGTCACCCGTAGCCGAGCGCGTGCAGCCGGGCGTCGTCGATGCCGAAGTGATGGGCGATCTCGTGCACCACGGTCACCTCGGTCTCCGCCACGACGTCCTCGCGTGTGTCGCACATCCGCAGCGTCGGCCCCCGGTAGACCGTGATCCGGTCGGGCAGCACACCGGCGTACCACTCGCCCCGCTCGGTCAGCGGGGTGCCCTCGTACAGGCCGAGCAGCTCGGGATCCGCGGCGGGCGGCTCGTCCTCCACGAACACCGCCACGTTGTCCATGAGCCGCGTCAGCTCCGGCGGGATCCGGTCGAGCGCCTCGGCGACCAACTCCTCGAACTCCTCGCGCGTCATCTCCAGCACAGGGTCATTGTCGGGCACGGGAAGGCCGCACGGGAGCGGCGGACCGCCGCATACCCCCGCCCGCACATGGGCATACGGGACCAATGGTCCGCGTCCCCGTCCCCGTCGCCGTCCTGAACCGCCTGCCGAACCCCGTCGCGGCCCTCGCCCGCCGCCCCCGCCCCGGTTCCCGCCCCCGTCCGCTCCCCGAGCTGGAGCTCGCCGCCCGCCCCCGGCCATGGCTCGGCGCGCTGGGCCTCACCGCGGTCGTACTGATCGGCGCCTGGCTGGGGCTGCTGGTCGTCGGCAACGTGCGGACGCCGGTCGGCCCGATGAACACCACGATGGCGCTGCGCCCCTCGCTGACCGGCGGCACCAAGATCAACGTGTCACCGCTGGGCGCGCTCACCCTGGACAGCCATGTCGCTCCGGTCCGCCTGGACGTCAACGTCGACCAGCTGGACCCGCTGCGCTCCCAGGAGCTGGTGGACCACCCGGACCGGATCTCCGGTCTCCAGGACGAGGTGGTCCACGACGTGGAGCACGGCACCTTCGAACTCGCCGTGCGCTCCGGCGTCGCCGTGGTGGCCGGCGCGAGCGCCCTCGGGTTCGCCGTCTACCGGCGACCGCGCCGCGCGCTCACGGCCGGCGGGCTCGCCCTCGCGCTGCTGGCCGCCTCGGGCGCCTCCGCGTACGCCACCTGGAACCCCGAGTCGGTGCTGGAGCCGAGGTTCTCCGGGCTGCTGTCCTCCGCGCCCTCGGTGATCGGCAACGCCCGCAGCATCGTCACCGACTTCGACGTCTACCAGCAGGAGTTGGCCCGCCTGGTGACGAACGTGACCAAGCTGTACGACGTCACGTCCACGCTGCCGGCCTATCAGCCGGACCCCTCCACCATCCGGGTCCTGCACGTCTCGGACATCCATCTGAACCCGGCGAGCTGGAAGATCATCGCCTCGCTGGTGAAGCAGTACAAGGTGAACGTGATCGTGGACTCCGGCGACACGATGGACCACGGCACGGCGGCGGAGAACGGCTTCCTGGACCCGATCGCCGGTCTGGGCGTGCCGTACGTCTGGGTACGGGGCAACCACGACTCCCGGACCACCCAGCGCTATCTGGAGCACCTAAAGAACGTCCGCGTGCTGGACGACGGGCACGCGCGGACGGTGGGCGGCCTGCGCTTCGCGGGCATCGGTGATCCGCAGTTCACCCCGGACCGCGCGGTGGTACCGGGCGGTGACGCCGCCGAGCGGCTGGCGGGCGACCGGCTGGACAGCGCGCTGCGCTCCCAGCGGGCGGCGGGGACGCCGGTGGACGTGGCGATCGCGCACGAGCCGGTGGCGGCGCGGGAGACGGACGGGGAGGTGCCGCTGGTGCTGTGCGGGCATCTGCACCACGAGGGGGACGAGAAGCTGCCGTACGGGACACGGCTGCGGATGGAGGGCTCGACCGGGGGCAGCGGGCTGCGCGCGGTGGAGGGGAAGTACCCGGCGCCGATCGAGGCGTCGGTGCTCTACTTCGACCGCGACAGCCATCGGCTCCAGGCCTGGGACGCGATCCGGCTGGGTGGCCTCGGGCTGACGACGGCCGAGGTCAGCCGCCATCTGGCGGACGGGAACCGGCCCGGCGCGACACCCCCGTCGACCGCCCCCTCACCCTCCGGGAGCGGGGGCTCCACCCGCCGCCCGTAAACCGTTTTGGCGATCCCCCTCGCCATCCCATATGCTTCTCACGTCCCCGACGCGCTGAGAAGCGCCCAGGCGGGCCGATAGCCCTCATCGTCTAGCGGCCTAGGACGCCGCCCTTTCAAGGCGGTAGCACGGGTTCGAATCCCGTTGGGGGCACGCAGAACCGTGTGCGACACTGTTGCACACAAACAGCTTGGTCCTGTGGAGCAGTTTGGAGTGCTCGCCACCCTGTCAAGGTGGAGGCCGCGGGTTCAAATCCCGTCAGGACCGCTGAGGTTTCACGTGAAACCTCGTGGCTGGGTAGCTCAGTTGGTACGAGCGATCGCCTGAAAAGCGATAGGTCGCCGGTTCGACCCCGGCCCCAGCCACAACCCGAAGGCCCCGTTCGACGAACGGGGCCTTCGTCGTATGGCAGCATCGCGCTCCAGCCAGGTCGGGGGGACCAATGAGCGGTACCGAGATCGAGCTCGAGAAGGACAAGGCGAAGTACGGCCTGCTGGCGGTGATGGCCAGCAATGTCGCGATCGTCGCCGTGGCGGTCGTCGGGGTCTACCGGCTGAAGGGCGACACCTCGGTGATCGTCGGCATCCTGACCGCCGCCTTCACCGCGGTCAGCGGCATGACCACCGCCTATATCGGCATCAAGGCCGTGTCCAACACCGCGCGGTCCATGACCCTGGTCGGGCCGGCCCAGCAACAGAGCCCCGCACCGGTCCCCGCGGCCCCCGCCGGGCCGGACGCGGCCCCCGTCCCCGCGGCACCCGCCCCGACCTCCTAGGCGCCGGCCTTTCTAGGCACCGACCTCCTTGTCAGGGCCCGTCGGGCGCCCGCCCGGATGACGGTGACGCCAGACCAGGAAGATCACGCAGGCGAGGACGGACCAGCCGGCCAGTACCAGGAACGGGAAGGCGTGCTGGTCACCCCGGAAGTAGACCGCCGTGTGCTGCGCGTTCACCGAGGCGCCCGGCGGCAGCCAGCGGCCGACCGTGCCGAGCACGGACGGCAGCAGGGGCCAGGAGACGGCACCACCGGACGAGGGGTTGCCCAGCAGCACCATCAGGCCCCAGGTCGGCAGCATGGCCCAGCGTCCGAACATCGTGTTGAACATCGTGAAGACCATGCCGGACGTGAACATCGTCAGGGCGAGGATCAGCCATGACTCCACGAACGGCAGCCGCAGCGCGCCCAGCCACCAGTCCACCACCGCGGCGATCGTGAACCCGCCGAGCAGGGAGTAGGCGACGGTGAAGGCGATGCGCTCCAGCGGGTTCAGCGCCTTCGCGTGCACGCTGAGCTGGATCGCGCCGATGAAGCCGATCACCACCGCGGCGAGCGAGACGTAGAAGATCGCCAGCCCTCGCGGGTCGCCCTTCTGGAGCGGCTTGAGGTCGTGCAGCACGACGGGCGTCCCGGTGGCCCGGCCCACACTCGTCGCGGCCTCCCCGAGGACCTGCGCGACGGTCGCCCCGGAGGCCGCCGACACGTCCATCCTGACCGGGCCGGTGCCCGAGGGCGCGTCGATCACCGCGAAGACGCGCTGTTCGTCCACGGCGCGTACGGCCGCCGCCCGGTTCGCGTACGGGTGCAGCTTCAGCGAGGCCGACAGGGCGTGCTCCATGCCCGTGAGGAAGGTGCGGACGGGCGGCCGGTCGTAGGGGCCGGTGACCGCGGCGGGGATGCTGTGCGGGGTCGGGTTCGCCATGGCGTAGGTGTAGGAGCCCGCGAAGAGGCCGGCCGCGGCGGAGATCAGCAGGAGCAGGACGGAGGCGGGGAGGAAGGGGGACCGTTTGAACGCCGTCCAGCGCGAATCGGACATGGTGGAACTCTGGCATCCCGCCGTGGGAGGTGCCTCCGGGCGCGCCCCGCCCGACCGGCGGCAAATCGGTCGACTCGGTTTCGGCCGAGGTGAGATCCTGGATCGCGTATGTCTACGCATCCAGCCCCCGCCCTCGGCTCCCTCGCCGCCCGTCTGACCGAGTTGTCGCTGCGTGACGCGCACCGGCTCGGACGCCGGCTCGAGGGCGCGCGCAAGATCCGTAAGCCCGAGGCCCGTGACGCCGTGCTCGCCGAGATCGAGGGCGAGCTCGACAAGGCAGCGGGCCGGATGGCCGAGCGGCGTGTCCGCGTGCCGGCCGTCACCTATCCCGAGCAGCTGCCCGTCAGCCAGAAGAAGGACGAGATCGCGGCGGCCATCCGCGATCACCAGGTCGTCATCGTCGCCGGTGAGACCGGTTCCGGAAAGACGACGCAGATCCCCAAGATCTGTCTCGAACTGGGCCGCGGCGTGCGCGGCATGATCGGGCACACCCAGCCCCGCCGGATCGCGGCCCGCACCGTCGCCGAGCGCGTCGCCGAGGAGCTGCGCACCCCGCTCGGCGAGGCCGTCGGCTGGAAGGTGCGCTTCACCGACCAGGTGAACCCGGACGCCACCTTCGTGAAGCTGATGACGGACGGCATCCTGCTCGCCGAGATCCAGACCGACCGCGAGCTGCGCGCCTACGACACGATCATCATCGACGAGGCCCACGAGCGGTCCCTCAACATCGACTTCCTGCTCGGCTACCTCGCCCAGCTGCTGCCCAAGCGGCCGGACCTCAAGGTCGTCATCACCTCGGCGACCATCGACCCCGAGCGCTTCTCCCGGCACTTCGGGGACGCCCCGATCATCGAGGTCAGCGGGCGGACGTACCCCGTGGAGGTGCGCTACCGGCCGCTCCTCGAAGCGGAGTCGGAGGACGCCGACCGCGACCAGATCACGGCGATCTGCGACGCGGTCGAGGAGCTCCAGGCCGAGGGCAAGGGCGACATCCTCGTCTTCCTCTCCGGCGAGCGGGAGATCCGCGACACGGCGGACGCGCTGGAGAAGAAGAAGTACAGGTTCACCGAGGTCCTGCCGCTGTACGCCCGGCTGTCGCACGCCGAGCAGCACCGGGTCTTCCAGCAGCACACCGGCCGCCGGATCGTGCTGGCCACGAACGTCGCCGAGACCTCCCTCACCGTCCCGGGCATCAAGTACGTCGTCGACCCCGGCTTCGCCCGGATCAGCCGCTACAGCCACCGCACCAAGGTCCAGCGGCTGCCCATCGAACCGGTGTCGCAGGCCAGCGCCAACCAGCGCAAGGGGCGCTGCGGCCGTACCTCGGACGGCATCTGCATCCGGCTGTACAGCGAGGACGACTTCCTCGCCCGGCCGGAGTTCACCGACGCGGAGATCCTGCGCACCAACCTCGCCTCCGTCATCCTCCAGATGACCGCGGCCGGCCTCGGCGACATCGAGAAGTTCCCCTTCATCGACCCGCCGGACCACCGCAACATCCGCGACGGCGTGCAGCTGCTCCAGGAACTGAGCGCGCTGAACCCCGCCGAGAAGGACCCCCGCAAACGGCTCACCGACACCGGCCGCAAGCTGGCCCAGCTGCCCGTGGACCCGCGGCTCGCCCGGATGGTGCTGGAGGCCGACCGCAACGGCTGTGTCCGCGAGGTCATGGTCATCGCGGCCGCCCTGTCCATCCAGGACCCGCGCGAGCGCCCCGCCGACAAGCAGGCGCAGGCCGACCAGCAGCATGCCCGCTTCAAGGACGAGACCAGCGACTTCCTCGCCTACCTCAACCTGTGGCGCTACGTCCGCGAGCAGCAGAAGGAGCGCGGCTCCAGCTCGTTCCGGCGGATGTGCAAGCAGGAGTACCTGAACTTCCTGCGCATCCGCGAGTGGCAGGACATCTACACCCAGCTGCGGACCGTGGCCAAGCAGATGGGCATCCACCTCGCCGAGGAGGACGCCCCGGCCGACCGGGTGCACGTCTCCCTGCTCGCCGGCCTGCTCTCCCACGTCGGTATGAAGGACGTACGGGAAGGCAGCAAGAACGAGTACCTGGGCGCCCGCAGCGCCAAGTTCGCGATCTTCCCGGGCTCGGCGCTGTTCAAGAAGCAGCCCAAGTTCGTGATGTCGGCCGAGCTGGTGGAGACCAGCCGGCTGTGGGCCCGGGTCAACGCGAGGATCGAGCCCGAGTGGGTCGAGCCGATCGCCGGGCATCTGTTGAAGCGCACGTACAGCGAGCCGCACTGGGAGAAGGACCAGGCGGCCGTGATGGCGTACGAGAAGGTCACGCTGTACGGCGTGCCGATCGTCGCCCAGCGCAAGGTGAACTACGGCCGGATCGACCCCGAGGTCTCCCGCGAGCTGTTCATCCGCAACGCGCTGGTGGAGGGCGACTGGCGCACCCACCACAAGTTCTACGCCGACAACCGCAAGCTCCTCAGCGAGGTCGAGGAGCTGGAGCACCGGGCGCGGCGCCGGGACATCGTGGTGGACGACGAGACGCTGTTCGACTTCTACGACCAGCGGGTGCCCGAACACGTCGTCTCCGGAGCGCACTTCGACTCCTGGTGGAAGCGGAAGCGGCACGAGCGGCCGGACTTCCTGGACTTCGAACGGGAGATGCTGATCCGGGAGTCCGCGGAGGCCGTCACCAAGGCGGACTATCCGGACAGCTGGCGGCAGGGCGCCCTGAAGTTCCGGGTCACCTACCAGTTCGAGCCGGGTGCGGACGCGGACGGTGTGACCGTGCACATCCCGCTCCAGGTCCTCAACCAGGTCACGGACGAGGGCTTCGACTGGCAGATCCCGGGCCTGCGGGAAGAGGTGGTCACCGAGCTGATCCGGTCCCTGCCCAAGCCGATCCGGCGCAACTACGTGCCGGCGCCGAACTACGCCAAGGCGTTCCTGGAGCGGGCGGTGCCCCTCCAGGAGCCGCTGACCGTGACGATGGCGCGCGAGCTCAAGCGCATGGTCGGGGTGCCGTTCGAGGCGGAGGACTTCGACTGGGCCAGGGTTCCCGAGCATCTTCGGATCACGTTCCGGATCGTCGACGAGCGGCGCCGGAAGCTGGCCGAGGACAAGGACCTGGAGGCGCTCAAGCTCAGCCTGAAGCCGAAGGCGCGCAAGGCGCTCTCCCAGGCCGCGGCGGCGACCGCGTCCCGCGAGGGCGGCCCCGCGCTGGAGCGCAGGGGGCTGACCGACTGGTCGATCGGCACGCTGAGCCGGGTCTTCGAGACGCGCCGGGCCGGACAGCCGGTGAAGGCGTACCCGGCGCTGGTGGACGACGGCGACACGGTCTCCGTACGGCTCTTCGACACGGAGGCCGAGCAGGCGGAGGCCATGTGGAGGGGCACCCGGCGGCTGATCCTGCGCAACATCCCGGTGAACCCGGCCAAGTTCGCGTCCGAGAAGCTCAGCAATCAGCAGAAGCTGGGGCTGTCCGCCAATCCGCACGGGTCCGTCCAGGCGCTGTTCGACGACTGCGCGATGGCCGCCGCGGACAAGCTGATCGCGGACTTCGGCGGCCCGGCGTGGGACGAGGAGTCGTACCGGAAGCTGTACGACAAGGTGCGTGCCGAGATCGTGGACACCACGGTGCGCACGGTCGGCCAGGTGCAGCAGGTGCTGGCCGCGTGGCAGGCCTGTGAGCGGCGCCTGAAGGCCGTGCGCAGCCCCGCGCTGCTGGCGAACCTGACGGACGTCCGCAAGCAGCTGGACGCGCTGGTGAAGCCGGGGTTCGTCACGTGGGCGGGGATACGGCGGCTGCCGGATCTGATGCGGTACCTGGTGGCGGCGGACCGGCGGCTCCAGCAGATGCCGGCGAACGTGCAGCGGGACACCACGCGCATGGAGAAGGTCCACGAGATGCGGGACGAGTACGCCTGGCTGCTGGAGCAGCTTCCGCAGGGGCGGCCGGTTCCGCAGCAGGTCCTGGACATCCGCTGGATGCTGGAGGAGCTGCGGGTCAGCTATTTCGCGCACGCGCTGGGCACGGCGTACCCCGTCTCCGACAAGCGGATCGTGAAGGCGATCGACGCGGCCGCGCCGTGACCGACCGATCACAGGGGGTGAGTTCGACCAGGCGGCTCCACCTCCTGTAGAGTCTCGTCTCGCAGCGCAACGCGACAAGCCAAGCGCCGCGAAACCTGGTCCTGTGGAGCAGTTTGGAGTGCTCGCCACCCTGTCAAGGTGGAGGCCGCGGGTTCAAATCCCGTCAGGACCGCAGTAAGGCCAAGGCCCGCATCCCCTGAGGATCGCGGGCCTTAGTCGTGTCCGCCCATGTCCGCCGACCCCCTCGCCCGGCCCCTCGACGGATCCCTGCGGCGACGGCACGGCCACAACGGCCCCTGAGGGCAACGAAACTCAGCAAACCCCACCAGAAGCCCACCCGGCCCCTTCCGGGCGCTTCCGGGTGCCTCCACGCCGTCGCGCGGCCTTGACCGCGCCCGCTTCGCTCGGTACCCAGGAGGGCATGAGGACATCGCTCAGACAGGAGACGCGGGCGCTGCTCAGGGCGCACCTCGCGGCCGCGTCGTCGCACCGGCATCTCACCCGGCACTGCCCGGTCTGCCACCACTTGATGCGGCTGGCGATGAGCGCGGGGGCTGGGGGGCGGGGCGAGGACCGGGGGCCCGGTACCGCGTGACCGGTACAGGCCCCAACTCCCCTCTGCGCAGGGGACACTGGAACCAGTGATTCCACTAGCCCACGTATGCCCGGGGCAACAAGTGGCCCGGCATGTGACGGGTGTCACTGCATGAGTTTTCAGAACCGCGCAACTTACACCCCTCCTACAACGGGTCAATTTAATATGTGCAATTGCACTCTGTACCGGAGTGCACCCTCAGCGCCCCCACCAACCCCCACCCCGCCTCCGACCAGCGCACAAAACAGATCGCGCTGGACCCGGCGGAGTCCAGCGCGATCGACGACGCACCCTGTGTCGCTTGCCTACAACGTTCTTTTCGGCCTGGGCGTGGGTCCTGTTGGGGCAGGTCCCGCGTCGCTTGAAGCTAGGGTTTCGGGCGTCTCGGCAGGTTGGGGGGCCTGCCGTTTCGCCCTGTTTTCAGTTGTTCCGCTGCTCGGTCAGGCCTCGCTGCGCTGCTGCGGGATGCCCGCGAGCAGAGCGCGGACCTCAGCCTCGCGGTAGCGGCGGTGCCCGCCGAGCGTGCGGATCGACGTGAGCTTGCCGGCCTTCGCCCACCGCGTGACCGTCTTGGGGTCGACGCGGAACATGGTGGCGACCTCAGCCGGGGTCAGCAGCGGCTCGGCATCAGGGGTGCGAGCGGTCATGAGCGGCCTCCTCGGGAGAACCGAACCTTCTCGGTTCTTTCCTCTAAATTCTGCACCTTGACCCGCGTTGCCCGAAATGGCGGACGCGAGTCGAGTCGGTTATAGGACGAACGGCTTGTCCTCGGCACTACAACTACACCATCTGTCCAGCCCGGTCGGCCAAACCGATGGAATTGCCCTCCCAGGTGTTCATCAGCGACGGAAGCCGATGGACCATGCCATAGCGGACAGTCACGCCACCGTGACGATCAGTCACAGGGCGATCAGGAGGCACCAGTCCCCCCAAAGCGTGCAATGCAGAGATTCCGCCCACAGTGCACCACACTTGGACGGAAGGAGCCCTCCCCGGACTCCTTGTCCTATTTTGGCATGAGGAGGGGGAAGAGGCGCAAGGGCCCTGTACGTGCAGTCCATCACCTTTAGGGCGCCCTTGACGCAAACGCCCCGATCGGGGCCGACACCCCGTCAGTTGAGTGAAACGCGCTTGACCGTACGCCGTTGAGCACCGTCTCAGCTGTGACGTGGATCACGTTCTGGCGGATTCTGTTTGAACGTCAGTTCGCCGAGCGCCGGTCCCGCACCGCACGCCACCGCTCCACGAGCCGCGCGTACGCCTCTCCGGCCGCCGCCTCGTCCCCCTGGCGCAGCGCCTCGATGCCCTCGGCGACGTCCGCCGCCGAGTGGTCGTCCGCCAGTTCGTCGGCCGGCAGCACATGCACCAGACCGCCGTAGTCCAGCTCCACCAGCGACCTCGGATGGAACTCCTCCAGCCAGCGCCCGACGTCCAGCAGGCCGTCGATCAGCGGCCCCTCCGCGACGGTCTCCCTCAGGGTGCGCAGCGCCCTGGCCACCCGGCGCCGGGCCTGCACCATCGGCGTGCGGTAGCGCAGTACCGGTGGCGCCTCGTCGGTCCCCTTGTCGTACTGCCGCTCCTCGTCCGCGACCAGCACGAACCAGTTCACCGGCACCTGCCAGGTCGCCGTGCGGATCCACGGGCGCGCGTCGGGGTTGCGGCCGAGCCAGCGCTCGTAGTCCAGGGCCGCCTGCCGGCGCACCACCGGCGGCAGCACCGCGTCCAGCACCGGCGGGGGCAGCTCGTCGCCGAGTTCCTCCAGCGCCTGCCAGCCGCGCAGCCGGGTCCGCCAGGGGCACACGCAGACCACCCCGTCGACCTCCAGCACGAAGGCGTCGCCGCTCTCGTGCACCGGCACCGCGATGGGCGGGGTCGGCACCAAGTCGGCCAGCGCGCGCCGCAGTTCGTCCTGGTACGAGGGCCGGTCCGGGCGGCGGGCGTAGCGCGCCCAGTGGCCGCGCTCCGGCTCCGGGAAGGCGCCCAGCGGCTCGTACACGCGCAGGTAGGCGGCATAGGGGACGACCACGGAGGACACCTTCGGCACGCCTGCTCCCTCCCCATCGGACCCGGCTGGAAACACTGCAAATCGTGCCACGGTCAGGGGGGCGCGGTGAGTCCGTGCGAGTGATCCTGAACACTGCGCGGACGACGCCCGCACACAGGCTCTACGCTCATGCCACCAGCACCCGCCACCCGTACGGGGGCTGACCCCACCCGCCGCAAGTACACAGGAGTCACCACAGTGACCGACGTAACCGGCGCGCCCGCTGATGTCCTGCACACCCTGTTCCACTCGGAGCAGGGCGGTCATGAGCAGGTCGTGCTCTGCCAGGACCGCGCCAGCGGTCTCAAGGCCGTGATCGCGCTCCACTCCACCGCCCTGGGCCCGGCCCTCGGCGGTACCCGCTTCTACCCCTACGCCACCGAGGCCGAGGCCGTCGCCGACGCGCTCAACCTCGCGCGCGGGATGTCGTACAAGAACGCCATGGCCGGCCTGGACCACGGCGGCGGCAAGGCCGTGATCATCGGCGATCCGGAGCGTGACAAGACCGAGGAGCTGCTCCTCGCCTACGGCAGGATGGTCGCCTCCCTCGGCGGGCGCTACGTCACCGCCTGCGACGTCGGCACCTATGTGGCCGACATGGACGTGGTCGCCCGCGAGTGCCGCTGGACCACCGGCCGCTCCCCGGAGAACGGCGGCGCCGGGGACTCCTCGGTGCTGACCGCCTTCGGCGTCTACCAGAGCATGCGGGCCAGCGCCCAGCACCTGTGGGGCGACCCCTCGCTGCGCGACCGCACGGTCGGCGTGGCCGGGGTCGGCAAGGTCGGCCACCACCTGGTGCGCCACCTGCTGGACGAGGGCGCGCGGGTCGTGATCACGGATGTCCGCCCGGACGCCGTCCAGCGGGTCCTCGACCAGTACGAGGGTGTGACGGCGGTCGCCGACACCGACGCGCTGATCCGCCTGGAGGGCCTGGACATCTACGCGCCCTGCGCGCTCGGCGGCGCCCTGAACGACGAGACCGTGCCGGTGCTCACCGCCAGGGTGGTGTGCGGCGCGGCCAACAACCAGCTCGCCCACCCGGGCGTGGAGAAGGACCTCGCCGACCGTGGGATCCTCTACGCGCCGGACTACGTGGTGAACGCGGGCGGGGTCATCCAGGTGGCCGACGAACTGCACGGCTTCGACTTCGAGCGGTGCAAGGCGAAGGCGACGCGGATCTTCGACACCACTCTGGCCATATTCGCACGTGCGAAGGAAGACGGGATCCCGCCGGCCGCGGCGGCCGACCGGATCGCCGAGCAGCGGATGGCCGAGGCGCGCGCGGGCCGCACCGGTCACTGACCCGGCCGCGCGGAAGACCCCGCGCGGCCGGCTTCGCACACATGAGCGGTACCCGCCGAGGGCAGCTTAGAGAGAACTCTCACTTCCATCGGCGGGTCGTTCCCCGATAAGTGGTTAAAATCGCCACTGACCAGCGAGGACAGGGCACCTCGAAGGTTCTGTGCACACGCGCGTGCTGCGGGCGACGTACCGTATGGGCGCGGGCTCAGGTACCGTGGAAGCCCTACGGACCGGCCTCTCCACGGAGAGTCCGATCCAGATCATGAACGCGTGTCAGACTCTGGGGCCGTCGAGCCCCGTCACCGAGGGGGTCGAGCCATGGGGCGCGGCCGGGCCAAGGCCAAGCAGACAAAGGTCGCCCGCCAGCTGAAGTACAACAGCGGTGGGACTGATCTTTCACGTCTGGCCAGTGAACTGGGCGCATCAACTTCGAACCAGCCGCCGAACGGCGAGCCTTTCGAGGACGATGACGAGGACGAGGACGACCTTTACTCCCGTTACGCCGACCTCTACGAGGACGACGAGGACGAGGACGAGGGCCCCTCACAACACCGTCGCGGCGCTTGACCTTGCACTGAGCACCAGTCCGGTCGGTGGCACAGCCACCGACCGGCTTCTGTGCTACCCGCGAGCGGCTCTCGCGGGCACCACACCGTGAGGCGTCACTTCGCGTAGTCCCCCACCAGCTCCGCGCCGCTGTCCTTGTCGCCACGCCCGGTGATCTCGCCGGCCACCCAGGCCTCGACGCCCCGGTCGGCCAGCGTCGCGAGGGCCACCTCGGTGGATTCCTCGGGGACGATCGCCATCATGCCGACGCCCATGTTCAGCGTCTTCTCCAGTTCCAGGCGCTCCACGTTCCCGGTCCTGCCGACCAGGTCGAAGATCGCGCCCGGGGTCCAGGTCGCGCGGTCGACCACGGCGTGCAGGTCGTCCGGGATCACCCGGGCCAGGTTGGCGGCGAGCCCGCCGCCGGTGATGTGGCTGAAAGCGTGCACATCGGCCGTGCGGGTCAGGGCCAGGCAGTCCAGCGAGTAGATCTTGGTGGGCTCCAGCAGCTCCTCGCCGAGGGTGCGGCCCAGCTCGGCCACCTCCGACTCCAGGGCCAGACCCGCCGTGTTCAGCAGGACGTGGCGGACCAGGGAGTACCCGTTCGAGTGAAGCCCGGAAGCCGCCATGGCGATCACGGTGTCGCCCTCGCGGATGCGATCCGAGCCGAGCAGCCGGTCGGCCTCCACGACGCCCGTACCGGCGCCCGCGACGTCGAAGTCGTCCTCGCCGAGCAGGCCCGGGTGTTCGGCCGTCTCACCGCCGACCAGGGCGCAGCCGGCCAGCACACAGCCCTCCGCGATGCCCTTGACGATGGCGGCGACCCGCTCGGGGTGGACCTTGCCGACGCAGATGTAGTCGGTCATGAACAGCGGCTCGGCGCCGCACACCACGATGTCGTCCATGACCATGGCGACCAGGTCGTGGCCGATGGTGTCGTAGACACCCAGGCGGCGCGCGATGTCCACCTTGGTGCCCACGCCGTCCGTGGCGGAGGCGAGCAGGGGGCGCTCGTAGCGCTTGAGGGCGGAGGCGTCGAAGAGTCCGGCGAAGCCGCCGATGCCCCCGAGGACCTCGGGACGCCGGGTCTTCTTGACCCACTCCTTCATCAGCTCGACGGCGCGGTCGCCCGCCTCGATGTCGACGCCCGCCGCTGCGTAGCTGGCACCAGTTGTCTCAGACATGACTGTGAGAGCTTTCGTGTCGTACTGCGGGGTGTTACGGGCGGCGGATCGCGTCGGCCGCGGCCGTTTCGGCGGGACCGGCCGCCAGCTCGGTCTCCAGCAGCTGCTTGCCGAGCAGCTCCGGATCCGGCAGCTCCATCGGGTACTCGCCGTCGAAGCAGGCGCGGCACAGGTTCGGCTTCGCGATGGTGGTCGCGTCGATCATGCCGTCGATGGAGATGTACGCGAGCGAGTCGGCGCCGAGGCTGGTGCCGATCTCGTCGATCGTCATGCCGTTGGCGATCAGCTCCGCGCGGGTGGCGAAGTCGATGCCGAAGAAGCAGGGCCACTTCACCGGCGGCGAGGAGATGCGGATGTGCACCTCGGCGGCGCCCGCCTCACGGAGCATGCGCACCAGGGCCCGCTGGGTGTTGCCGCGCACGATCGAGTCGTCCACGACGACCAGGCGCTTGCCCTTGATGACTTCCTTGAGCGGGTTCAGCTTCAGCCGGATGCCCAGCTGGCGGATGGTCTGCGAGGGCTGGATGAACGTACGGCCCACATAGGCGTTCTTCACCAGTCCGGCGCCGAACGGGATGCCCGAGGCCTCGGCGTAGCCGATGGCGGCCGGGGTGCCCGACTCCGGGGTCGCTATCACCAGGTCGGCCTCGACCGGGGCCTCCTTGGCGAGCCGGCGGCCCATCTCCACCCGGGAGAGGTACACGTTCCGGCCGGCGATGTCGGTGTCCGGACGGGCCAGGTACACGTACTCGAAGACACAGCCCTTGGGCTTTGCTTCCGCGAATCGCGAGCTGCGCAGACCGTTCTCGTCGATGGCGACGAACTCGCCCGGCTCGATCTCGCGGACGAAGCTGGCGCCGCAGATGTCCAGGGCGGCGGACTCGGAGGCGACCACCCAGCCGCGCTCCAGGCGGCCGAGGACCAGCGGGCGGATGCCCTGGGGGTCACGGCCGGCGTAGAGGGTGTGCTCGTCCATGAAGACGAGCGAGAAGGCGCCCCGGACCTTCGGGAGGACCTGCTGGGCGGCCTCCTCGATGGTCAGCGGCTTGCCGTCCTCGTCGACCTGGGCGGCGAGCAGCGCCGTCAGCAGGTCGGTGTCGTTGGTGGCCGCGACCCGGGTGGAACGGCTGTTGTTCTCGTTCGGGAGTTCGGCGACCATCTCGGCGAGCTGCGCCGTGTTGACCAGGTTGCCGTTGTGGCCGAGCGCGATCGAGCCGTGCGCGGTGGCGCGGAACGTCGGCTGGGCGTTCTCCCACACGGACGCACCGGTGGTCGAGTAGCGGGCGTGTCCGACCGCGATATGACCCTGGAGCGAGCCGAGAGAGGTCTCGTCGAAGACCTGGGAAACCAGGCCCATGTCCTTGAAGACGAGGATCTGGGAGCCATTGCTGACCGCGATTCCCGCGGATTCCTGACCCCGGTGCTGGAGGGCGTAGAGCCCGAAGTACGTGAGCTTTGCGACCTCTTCACCCGGAGCCCAGACACCGAAGACGCCACACGCGTCCTGGGGGCCTTTCTCACCGGGGAGCAGGTCGTGATTGAGTCGACCGTCACCACGTGGCACGGCACCGAGTGTAGGCGAGATCGACCACTGGTCCGAATTGGGGATACGCGGTCCTAACGGACGGGCGGTTCCCGGATCACCTTGTCGCTTTCTGCGTATACGCAGGTCAGCGCGGCGTGTCCGGGGTCACCCGGGGTCCTCGCCGACCGCCCGCGACTTTCCTCGGGGCGGTTTGGCCGTATGCGTGAGTGAGGTGTCGCACATCATTCTGGTGTGCTGTGGGTGAGGTTGACGTGGTCTCCGTGACTCGTGGTGAGCGTGAGCTCGCCGTGGTCGGCCACGCCGGTGAACGTGCCGCCGCCGAGCAGCCCGCCGAGCAGCCGCTCGAACGCCATCCGGGCGTCGTCGCAGACCATCCTGGTGGTGCGCAGCCGCCCGAAGGTGACGCGATCGCCGTGCAGGGCGGCGGGGGCGCTGAAGCCGTTGCAGCCGAGGTTGCCGGCGGCGGTTCCGTCGTCACGGACCAGCAGGCGGGCGGAGGCCGGTGCGGGGTGCGTGGCGCCCTGGGCGGTGACGCTCACGACCCGCCACTCGACACCGGTCAGGGGTTCGTCGACGGTCACCGCTCCACTGTGCGCGGGCGTGGCGCCACAGGCCACCGCCAGGGGGAGGCACAGGGCGAGAGCGGCGGGCGCTTTGTTCCGTTTCATGCGGATACGACGGTGCACCGTCACCGCCGGTTCCCACCGGTCCCACCGGTCCCTCAGGTCATGACCGGCAGGAGGCCCCCGATGTCGGCCCGCTCCCCACTCGCGCTGACCTTGGCCTCGTCCACGGCCGTCCGCCAGTCCGTCCGCCCGGTGGCGAGCCGTACCCATGTCAGCGGATCGGTCTCCACCACGTTGGGCGGGGTGCCGCGGGTGTGCCGGGGGCCCTCCACGCACTGCACCACGGCGAACGGCGGCACGCGGACCTCGGTGGACCCCCCGGGCGCCTTCACCGCGAGCGCGTCGGCGAGCAGCCGGGTGGTGGCCGCCAGCGCCTGCCGGTCGTACGGCACGTCGAGCCCCGGCACGGCGGCGTTCAGGTCGTCGGTGTGCACGACGAGTTCGACCGCGCGGGTGACCAGGTAGTCGTCCAGGGACAGGACACCGGCGTCGGTCGGCAGCAGCCGGCTCCCCGGGTGCTCGGCGAGGAGATCGCGCAGGGAGACGTCGATGTCCGCGAGGTAGGCGTCGAGGTCGGGATGCCCGGCGGTGAGGTCCCGGGTGAAGGCGTCGATGGCCACGGAGTTCGCGGCGGTCGCGAAGGGCCAGTCGAGCAGCACGGCATCCGCCCTGGCCGGCTCGGGCCGCGCGAGCGCCCGCTGTACGGCCGTCAGCGCCATCCCGATGTGCACGACCAACTCCCGCACGGACCAGCCCCCGAGCCGGGTCTCCCCCGCCAACTGCTCCTGACCGAGCCCGCGTACGGCCTCCCGCACCGCCCCGAACTGGCCGAGGACCGCGGCACGGGTCCGGACGGGATCGTAGGTACGGGCGCGCTTCTTGGCCGGTGGCATGGGGGGAGCTTATGCGCAGTCACCCGTGTGGGTGAGCAGCAGCGGAAACCACGCCGCGCGGGCGGGAGCGGGTGACTCTGGCTTCCGCCTGGAGGGGGATGCAGCATGGCGGCTACCGCGACGTCCATACCGCGAAGTCCGGGGAGAAGGTACTCGTCCCCGGCCCGATGGACATCGAGCTGGACACGGAGATCCTCAAGAACTACGTCCGCTGAACCGTCACGAGAGCCCCCCGCCCGGAACCGGGTTCCGGGCGGGGGGCTCCGTGTCTACGCCAGCAGCGCGGGGATCGTGCCCTCGTGGGCCTCGCGCAGGTCGGCGAGGGGCAGGGTGAACTCGCCCTGGATCTCGACCGAGTCGCCGTCCACGACACCGATGCGGGTGGCCGGGAGGCCGCGGGCGCCGCACATGTCGTTGAAGCGGAGCTCCTCCGAGCGGGGGACGGCCACGAGGGCGCGGCCGGCCGATTCGGAGAGGAGGAAGGTGAAGGCGTCCAGGCCGTCGGGGACGACCAGGCGCGCGCCCTTCCCGCCCAGCAGGGCCGACTCGACCACGGCCTGGACCAGACCGCCGTCGGACAGGTCGTGCGCGGAGTCGATCATGCCGTCGCGGGAGGCGGAGATCAGGATCTCGGCCAGCAGCCGCTCACGCTCCAGGTCGACCGCCGGCGGCATACCGCCCAGGTGGTCGTGGATCACCTGGGACCAGGCCGAGCCGCCGAACTCCTCGCGGGTGTCGCCGAGGAGGTAGAGCAGCTGGCCCTCCTCCTGGAAGGCGACCGGGGTACGGCGGGCGACGTCGTCGATCACACCGAGGACCGCGACGACCGGCGTCGGGTGGATCGCCGCCTCGCCCGTCTGGTTGTAGAGCGAGACGTTGCCGCCGGTCACCGGGGTGCCGAGCTGCTGACAGCCGTCCGCGAGGCCGCGTACCGCCTCCGCGAACTGCCACATCACCGCCGGGTCCTCGGGCGAGCCGAAGTTCAGGCAGTCCGAGACCGCGAGCGGCTTCGCGCCCGTCGTCGCCACGTTCCGGTACGCCTCCGCCAGCGCCAGCTGCGCGCCCGTGTACGGGTCCAGCTTGGCGTAGCGGCCGTTGCCGTCCGTCGCGATGGCGACGCCGAGGCCGGTCTCCTCGTCCACCCGGATCATGCCCGAGTCCTCGGGCTGCGCCAGCACCGTGTTGCCCTGCACGAAGTGGTCGTACTGCTGGGTGATCCACTTCTTGGACGCCTGGTTCGGGGACGCCACCAGCTTCAGGACCTGCTCGCGCAGCTCCTCCGGGGTCGCCGGGCGCGGCAGCTTGTTCGCGTCGTCGGCCTGGAGCGCGTCCTGCCAGGAGGGACGCGCGTACGGGCGCTCGTAGACCGGGCCGTCGTGCGCGACCGTGCGCGGGTCGACGTCCACGATCTTCCCGCCGTGCCAGAAGATCTCCAGCCGGTCGCCGTCGGTCACCTCGCCGATGACCGTGGCGATGACGTCCCACTTCTCGCAGATCTCCAGGAAGCGCTCGACCTTCGCCGGCTCCACGACCGCGCACATGCGTTCCTGCGACTCGCTCATGAGGATCTCCTCGGGCGAGAGCGTCGAGTCGCGCAGCGGGACGTCGTCCAGGGTGACGCGCATGCCGCCGGAGCCGTTGGAAGCCAGCTCGCTGGTCGCGCAGGAGAGCCCGGCCGCGCCGAGGTCCTGGATGCCGACGACCAGCTTCTCCCGGAACGCCTCCAGGGTGCACTCGATGAGGAGCTTCTCCTGGAAGGGGTCACCGACCTGCACCGCGGGGCGCTTGGAGGGCTTCGCGTCGTCGAAGGTCTCGGACGCGAGGATCGAGGCGCCGCCGATGCCGTCGCCGCCGGTCCGGGCGCCGTACAGGATGACCTGGTTGCCCGCGCCGGAGGCCTTGGCGAGGTGAATGTCCTCGTGCCGCATCACACCGATGGCACCGGCGTTGACCAGCGGGTTTCCCTGATAGCAGGCGTCGAAGACGACCTCGCCGCCGATGTTCGGCAGGCCCAGGCAGTTGCCGTAGCCGCCGATGCCGGCGACCACGCCCGGCAGGACGCGCTTGGTGTCGGGGTGGTCGGCCGCGCCGAAGCGCAGCGGGTCGACCACCGCGACCGGGCGGGCGCCCATCGCGATGATGTCGCGGACGATGCCGCCGACGCCCGTGGCCGCGCCCTGGTAGGGCTCCACGTAGGAGGGGTGGTTGTGCGACTCCACCTTGAAGGTGACCGCGTAGCCCTGGCCGACGTCCACCACACCGGCGTTCTCGCCGATGCCGACGAGCAGCGCGTCCGACTCGGGCGCCTTCTCGCCGAACTGGCGCAGATGGACCTTGGAGGACTTGTACGAGCAGTGCTCGGACCACATGACCGAGTACATGGCGAGTTCCGCGCCGGTCGGGCGGCGGCCGAGGATCTCCACCACCCGCTCGTACTCGTCCTTCTTCAGGCCGAGTTCGGCCCAGGGCAGCTCGACGTCGGGGGTCGCGGCCGCGTGCTCGACCGTGTCCAGAGGCGTCCGGCTCATGCGTTGACCAGCTTCTTGAGGATCGAGGTGAAGAAGGGGAGGCCGTCGGTGCGGCCGGAACCGATCAGCGGCTCGACGGCGTGCTCGGGGTGCGGCATCAGGCCGACGACATTGCCCGCCTCGTTGGTGACGCCGGCGATGTCGTTGAGCGAGCCGTTGGGGTTGAAGTCGACGTAGCGGAAGACGACGCGGCCCTCCGCCTCCAGCTTGTCGAGCGTGTACGGGTCGGCGACGTACCGGCCGTCCATGTTCTTCAGCGGGATGTGGATCTCCTGGCCCCGGCGGTAGTCGCCGGTCCAGGCCGTCTCCGCGTTCTCCACCCGCAGCTTCTGGTCGCGGCAGATGAAGTGGAGGTGGTCGTTGCCGAGCATCGCGCCCGGCAGGAGGTGGGCCTCGGTGAGGACCTGGAAGCCGTTGCAGATCCCGAGGACCGGGAGGCCGGCCTTCGCCTGCTCGATGACCGTGTCCATGACCGGCGAGAAACGGGAGATGGCGCCGGCGCGCAGATAGTCGCCGTAGGAGAAACCACCGGGCAGGACCACGGCGTCGACCTGCTTGAGGTCCTTGTCCTTGTGCCAGAGGGCGACCGGTTCGGCGCCCGCGAGACGGATCGCGCGCTGGGTGTCCCGGTCGTCCAGGCTCCCCGGGAAAGTGACGACGCCAATACGAGCGGTCACTTCGCCGCCTCCGCGACTTCCGCGCCCTCTTCCACCTTGACGGTGAAGTCCTCGATCACCGTGTTGGCGAGGAAGGATTCCGCGAGATCACGGATGCGGGCGAGCGCGGCCTCGTCGACCGGGCCGTCAACTTCCAGTTCGAAACGCTTTCCCTGACGGACGTCCGAGATCCCTTCGAATCCCAGGCGCGGCAGCGCACGCTGGACCGCCTGGCCCTGGGGGTCGAGGATCTCCGGCTTGAGCATGACGTCGACTACGACGCGTGCCACTGGCACTCCCGATGTGTGGTGCTGAGCAGGTTCCTTCAGACTACCCGCACAAAATTTCTACGCGGGTAGAGTTGGAGGAAACTACGTGAGGCGCATCACGATCGGGTGTCGGACCCCTGCGGCCGAGAAAAGTTCTGGGAAAGTTCGACAGGCCGCCCGTGACCCCTATTGCGTTCGGACACGCGGACGGATTTAGTCGGGCTTCACTTTGCATTGCCGGGCACTGTACAAATGAATTGGCAATAGCCGATACTCGGCACGTCAACGCCGGTGAGCTGTATCGACGTGCCGCACGAAGGGACCGATATTCGTGGCGCAAAAGGTCGTGGTCACTCTCTTCGACGACATCGACGGCTCGGAAGCGGCGGAGACGATCGCCTTCGGACTCGACGGCAAGTCGTACGAGATCGACCTGAACGAAACCAACGCCAAGAAACTGCGCAAGGCGCTCGCGCCGTTCGTCGAGGCCGGCCGCAAGCGGTCGCGCTCCGGCAAGGCGTACAAGCAGACCGAGGTGGCACCCGACCCGGCGGCCGTGCGCGCCTGGGCCCAGGCCAACAAGATGGACGTGCCCGCGCGCGGGCGTATCCCCAAGAAGGTCTACGAGGCGTTCAGCAGCGCGCGGTGAGGCGTGTGCGGGCCCGCGAAGGGGCGGCGCCCAGGGTCCGTCAGCGGACCCTGGGGGCCGTGCAGTTGGGCCGAGCGGGGGCGGGCGGAGGACCTCCGGGGAAGCCGACTTGCGCTACCCCCCCGCTGATCAGCTAATGTCTGAGACACGCCGAGGGGCGAGGCCGAAAGGCCACAACCCCGAGGATCATGCGGGTGTAGTTCAGTAGTAGAACATCCCCCTTCCAGGGGGAAGGCGCAGTGTGCGATTCCTGTCACCCGCTCTGGCATCGGCCGTCCGGACCACTCTCGTGGATCAGGTAGGCTGGTGCTCGCACCGATCGGTGGGAGCCGGTCGGGGGCAGTGCGGACGTAGCTCAGTTGGTAGAGCGCAACCTTGCCAAGGTTGAGGTCGCGAGTTCGAGCCTCGTCGTCCGCTCCAAGGAAAAGCCCCGGTCTTCGTGACCGGGGCTTTTCTCGTGCTCTCCCCGAAGCGACCCGGAAGTGCGAAGCGCCCGCTGACATTTGTCATGCCGGCCGATGACACCGCGCACTGCCGGCCGCCCCCGGACGCCGGGACGCTGAGGTCATGGACATCGACGGGCACGAGCAGGTGATCGAGGTCACCGGTCTCACACGCGTCTACGGCGGCGGATTCGAGGCCGTACGCGGAATCGGCTTCTCCGTGACGCGCGGCGAGATCTTCGCGCTGCTGGGCACCAACGGCGCGGGCAAGACCTCCACCATGGAACTCCTGGAGGGCCTCGCCGCGCCGACCCGCGGCGAGATCAGGGTCCTCGGCCACGATCCCTACCGCGAACGGACCGCCGTACGCTCCCGTACCGGCGTGATGCTCCAGGAGGGCGGCTTCCCCGCGGAGCTGACCGTCGCCGAGACCGCACGGATGTGGGCGGGCTGCACCAGCGGCGCCCGGCCCGCGGCGGAAGTGCTGGCCAGGGTGGGGCTCGGGGACCGGCACGGGGTGCGGGTCAAACAACTGTCCGGCGGCGAACGGCGCCGGCTCGACCTCGCGCTCGCCCTGCTCGGCGACCCCGAGGTGCTCTTCCTGGACGAGCCGACGACCGGTCTCGACGCCGAAGGCCGCCGGGACACCTGGGAGTTGGTGCGCGCGCTGCGGGACGCCGGCACGACCGTGCTGCTGACCACGCACTACCTGGAGGAGGCCGAGGGCCTGGCCGACCGGCTAGCCATCCTGCACGCGGGCCGCATCGCCGCCGCGGGCACCCCCGCCGAGGTCACCGCGGGCCGCCCCGCCCGGATGTCCTTCCAGCTCCCCGAGGGCTACCACCTCGGCGATCTGCCCCCGCTGGCCGCCCTCGGCGTCCGCGGCCACGAACACGCGGGCCGGACCGTGCGGCTGCGCACCACCGACCCCCAGCGCACCGCCGCCGGCGTCCTCGCCTGGGCCGAGCGCAAGGGCCTGCGCCTGGACGCCCTCGATGTGCGCTCGGCCTCCCTGGAGGAAGCGTTCCTGGGGATCGCGGGGCACGACGGCGGGGACGGTCCGGAACTCGGTCAGGGGGTGGCGGCGTGAGCGGGACGGCATCCGAACGGACGTACACGGGCAGCGGAGGCGACGGCATGAGCGGGGCGGTACGAACGTCGGCCGGGCGGCGGTTGGGGGCGCTCGGGCGGGCCGAAATCGCGCTGCTCGGGCGGAACCGGGGGGCCGTGGTCACCGCGCTGCTGGTGCCGCTCGCGCTGCCGTTCACCGTGCGGGGGGCGTACGCGCGGCTGGACCTGAAGGCGCACGGGGTGGACGCCGGCACCGCGATGCTGACGGCCGCCATCGGCTTCTCCTTCCTCTTCGCCGTCTACACCGCCCTGGTCGGCGCGTACGTCGCCCGCCGCGAGGAACTCGTCCTCAAGCGGCTGCGCACCGGCGAGCTCTCCGACGCCGAGATCCTCACCGGCACCGCCCTGCCCGCCGTCGGACTCGGTCTCGCCCAGGCCCTGGTGCTGTCCGCCGGCTGCGCCCTGCTGCTGCACACCGGCCCGCCACGGGCGCCCTGGCTGATCCTGCCGGGACTGCTGTCCGGCCTCGTGGTGAGCGCCGCGCTCGCCGCCGTCACCGCGTCCTTCACCAGGACCACCGAGAGCGCCCAGGTGACCGCGCTGCCCCTGCTCCTCGTGTCCATGCTCGGCTCCGGGATCACGATCCCCGCCGCGGCCATGCCCGACCGGATGGCGTCGGTCTGCGCGCTGCTCCCGCTGTCCCCGGCGATCCGGCTCGTCGAGGCGGGCTGGACCGGGCGGTCGAGCGGCCCGGAGACGCTGGCCGCCCTGGCGACCGCGCTGGCCTGGACCGTGGTGGCGGTGTTTGCTGTACGACGGTGGTTCCGCTGGGAACCACGGCGCTGAGAACGGGGGTGCGGCGCGTGCTGGGGCGGATGCGGAGCTGGCAGCGGCGGTACTGGGGCGAGCGGAGCAAGGCGGAGCGGGTCGAGTTCCAGAGCGTGGTCACCTGGAACGCCACCATCTGGGTGGTCCCGCTGAGCTGGCTGCTGCCCCCGATCACGGCCGGCCTCCACCGGCACCCGGGGGCCCTCCCGCTCGGCGTCCTGCTGATCGCCGTCGGTCTGCTCCAGTGTCTGGTCGCCTGCCGGCTCACCCGGCCCGTGCTCGACCACTACCTCGGCCGGTCCGCACTGCCCGCGCGGGCCCATCGCGGCGCGGCCCTGCTGCTTGCCCTGGCCCTCGCCCTGCTCGTGGCACTCGTCGCGCTCGGCAGGCTGGGCGGGACCACCAGCCGGATGATGCTCAGCGCGGTGCTCATGCCCTTCGGAATGACCTACGCGTTCACCGTCCCCGTGGCCGTGTTCCTGCGCCGGTCCGCCGCCCTGTCTGCGCTGCTCGCGGTGGCCCTGACGCTCATCCACCCCAGCGGCCTCGGCGTGCTGGCGACCGTGCTGGCGGCCGCCTTCGCCACCGCCTTCACGCTGATGGCCGCCCGCTGCGGCGCCTGGACCCTCTCGGTGCTCTGGGAGGCCGAACGCGGCCGGGAGATCCAGGCCAGGCTCGCGGTGGCCGAGGAACGGCTGCGGTTCGGGCGCGATCTGCACGACGTCCTCGGGCGGAACCTCTCCGTGATCTCCCTCAAGAGCGAACTGGCCGTCCAACTGGCCCGGCGGGGGCGGCCGGAGGCGGTGGAGCAGATGATCGAGGTGCAGCGGATCGCGCAGGAGTCCCAGCGGGAGGTGCGGGCCGTCGTACGCGGCTACCGGGAGGCCGATCTGGGCGCCGAACTGGCGGGCGCGCAGGGCGTGCTGGAGGCGGCCGGGATCGACTGCGAGGTGCACGCGGAGCCGGCCGGGCTGCCCGCCGAGGTGCAGTCGGCGCTCGGCTGGGTGGTGCGGGAGGCGACCACCAATGTGCTGCGGCACGGGGACGCCCGGCGGTGTGCGGTGGGACTGGCGGTACGAGAGGGGTCGGTGGTGCTGACGGTGCAGAACGACGGGGTGCGGGCCGCCGCGACGAGCGCAGGCCGCGGGTCGGGGCTCGCCGGGCTGCGGGAGCGGCTCGCGGCGGTGGGCGGGACGCTGACGGCCGGTGCCGCGGACGGGGACCGGTTCCGGCTGGTGGCCGAGGTGCCGTTGCCGAAGGGGGCGCCGCGAACGGCGCGGGAAGTGAGTGACATCACGTCATGAGTGATCCGGTACGACTGCTGCTCGCCGACGACGAGCACCTGATCCGGGGCGCGCTGGCCGCCCTGCTCTCGCTCGAGGACGATCTGTTGGTGGTCGCGGAGGCGGCCACCGGACCCGAGGCCCTGGCGATGGCGCGGGCGCACGCCCCCGATGTGGCGGTGCTGGACCTCCAGATGCCGGGCCTGGACGGTGTGAGGGTCGCCACATCCCTGCGGGCCGAACTGCCCGGCTGCCGGGTGCTGATCGTCACCGGTCACGGGCGGCCGGGGCACCTGAAGCGGGCCCTCGCGGCGGGGGTGCGCGGCTTCGTGCCGAAGACCGTCAGCGCACAGCGGCTCGCCGAGATCATCCGGACCGTGCACGCCGGAAACCGCTACGTGGACCCGGAATTGGCCGCCGACGCGATCTCCGCCGGGGACTCCCCGCTGACCGCCCGGGAGGCGGAGGTGCTGGAGCTGGCCGCCGACGGGGCGCCGGTCGCGGAGATCGCCGAGCGGGCCGCGCTGTCCCCCGGGACCGTGCGCAACTACCTCTCCTCGGCCGTCACCAAGCTCGGCGCCGAGAACCGGCATACGGCGGTACGTCTCGCCCGCGAGCGAGGTTGGGTATAGTAGCTCTCGCGCCACGGCGCACTGCGGACGTAGCTCAGTTGGTAGAGCGCAACCTTGCCAAGGTTGAGGTCGCGAGTTCGAGCCTCGTCGTCCGCTCCGGATAAAGGCCCCGGTCCATCGGACCGGGGCCTTCCTCGTGTGCCTAGGACCAGCTGGTGCCGGTCAGGCGCTCGTACGCCTCCACGTACTTGGCGCGGGTGGCGTCCACGACGTGCTGGGGCAGCGGCGGCGGGGGCTGCTCGCTCTTGCGGTCCCAGCCGGACTCCGCGGAGGTCAGCCAGTCACGCACGAACTGCTTGTCGTACGACGGCTGCGCGCGCCCCGGCTGCCACTGGTCGGCCGGCCAGAAGCGGGAGGAGTCCGGGGTGAGCACCTCGTCGGCGAGGACGAGCGTGTCGCCGTCGAAGCCGAACTCGAACTTGGTGTCCGCGAGGATGATGCCCCGCTCGCGGGCGATGTCGCGGGCCCGGGAGTAGACGGCGAGGGTGGCCTGGCGCAGCTGGGCGGCGGTCTCGGCGCCGACCTGGCGGGCGACCTCCTCGTACGAGACGTTCTCGTCGTGCTCGCCGACCTCGGCCTTGGTGGCCGGGGTGAAGATCGGGGTGGGCAGCTCGGAGCCGTCGACGAGGCCCTCGGGGAGGGCGAGGCCGCACACGGTCCGGGAGTCCTCGTACTCCACCAGGCCCGAGCCGGTGAGGTAGCCGCGGGCCACGCACTCGACCGGGATCATCCGCAGCGACTTGCAGACCAGGGTCCGGCCCGCCCAGTCGGCGGGGGCGCCGACGGGCAGCTCCTCGGAGATCACATGGTTCGGGGCCAGGTCGCGCAGCTGGTCGAACCACCACAGGGACAGCCGGGTCAGGACACGGCCCTTGTCGGGGATCTCCGTGGGGAGCACCCAGTCGTAGGCGGAGATGCGGTCGCTGGCGACCATCACGAGGTCGCCCGCCTCGTTCCGGTAGAGGTCCCGCACCTTTCCGGTGTGCAGGTGCACCAGGCCCGGAACCTGGATCGGCTCGGGCTTTTCTACGAATCCGGACACGGTTCCTCCCCGTGGTTCTGTCCAACTGCCTCGATTCTCCCCTATGGGGCGGTCGGATCCGGCCAGGGGTCGCCCGGGGCCGGGAGCCGGCTCAGTCGCGCTTGCAGATGCGGTCCAGGAGGTTGGCCGTGGCCCGCTGGATACGGGGGTCCACATGGCCGGGGCGATCCAGGGCCGGGGACCAGGCGAAGGTGCCGGAGGCGAACACCCAGGCGCCGGACGGGGCCCGGTACAGGGAGGTCTCCTGGTGGCGCAGGGTGCCGCCGGCGTCGGTGTACGGGGAGTGCGAGAGCAGGATGCGCTCGTCGTGCGCGGGCAGCGCGGTGCGCGGGAAGTACCGGTCGGCCTCGCCCGCGACCAGGCCGGGGATCTCGTCGCCCTCGTGCGCGCCGGTGGCCTCCCACAGCCAGTGGCCGGCGTTGCGCACGATCAGCGGGCGCGGTTCGGGCACCCGGCCCGCGTACTGGATGCCGATCAGCTCCTGTTCGGGGCGGTCGACCTCCCGCCACAGCACCGGCCTGCCCGGTCCCTTGCGCTTGCGGCAGGTCAGCAGCCGGTCCGGCGTCCCGGACGGCGAGGGCCCCAACTCGACCTGCCAGTACATGGTGTTGGCGGAGAGGAAGACCAGCGAGGTGCCGTGGTCGCGGGCCAGTTCGGCGGCGCGGCGCATGGGCGGCGTCCAGTACTCGTCGTGGCCCGGGAAGATCAGGCCCCGGTAGCGGGTGGGGTCCACCCGGCCGGCGTGCAGGTCACGGGCGTCGGCGTAGGCGAGGTCGTAGCCGTAGCGCTCGGCCCAGCGGATGACGTCGTAGGCGTGCCCGACGTGCAGCGGCAGGCCCGCGCCCGCGTAGGGCCGGTCGAAGGAGACCGTGGTAGCCGCGTCGGCCTCGCCGAGCAGCGCGCCCTGTTCGTCCCAGGCGTGGTAGAGGCTGGCGCCGGTGTGCCCGTCCTCCGGGTACAGGTTGTACGCCTGCCACGTCACGTCGGGCAGCAGCAGCAGGAGATCGGCCGGGCGGTCGTCGCGGACCGTGAACGGCACATGGGAGCGGTAGCCGTCGGCGGTGGTCAGCACGGCCACATAGGCGCCGACGCCCCAGTGCGAGGGCACCTGGAGGCGCCAGGACAGCCACCAGTGGTGGCAGGAGACCGTGCGGTCGGCGGCCAGCGGCGGGGGCTGCACGATGCCGGACAGCCGGGGGCTGGTGGTGATCTTGGCGGCGCCGTCGCCCGCGTAGTGGCCGATCCGGTAGATGTCGACGGAGAACTCCTGCGGCGGGTCGACCGTGATGTGGAAGTCGATCGCCCCGCCGGGCGCGACCGCGCCGGTGGCGGTGAAACCCTTGATCTGGCGGTGCACATCGTCGGCCGAACGGGGGCCGCCGGGGGAGGTGCGCGGCGCGGGGATGCGCGCGTCGTCCCGGGTGTGCTGCTGGGGAACGGCGTCGACGTACCAGGGCACGACGTGGCCGGTGTCGTCGAAGTAGGTCTCGCTGCCGCGCAGCCAGGGCACCGGGCCCAGGCCGAAGGGATCCGTGACGGCGTGCGCGATCGCTCCGGACTCCCAGCGGCGGATGTGGTCCGAGGCCATGGTCGCTCCCCTCCCCGAGCCCCCCGATGTCCTGTGGGCGGGTGGTGCTCGCGGTGCTCGGCCGTGCTGTCGTATGTCGCATGCCTTTGCCAGGTGCGTGATGGTTCCAGCACATCACATGACGCACGGGCTCGGTCACTATTCGTTGCGAATTGACCTGAAGTGGAAGCCGAGGCTCCCGTCGGGCGAGGTGTCTCGGCCGTGGGCCGCCGGACGAGGCGTCCTGACTGTCGGACGAGGCGTATCGGCTGTCAGACGAGGCGTATCGGTTTCTCGGGGCGTATACCCGCGGCGGCCAGCCACTCCCGCAGCGGGCCCGGGTCGCCCTCCTCGATCAGGCTCAGCACCCGGGGGGTCAGGTCGGCCGCCCGCTCGCCGTGCAGCAGCAGGGACGGGCCGTCCAGCCAGTCCAGGGCGGGGACCGCGCCCGCGGTGTCGACGGCGGCGCAGCACACCATCGCCGTGACGTGATCGGTCAGCAGTTCGCGGGCGGTACGCGGGGGCTGGAGGGGGACGAGGGGCAGCGCGCCGCCGTCCCAGAGGGTGCTGGGCGGGCCCTGTCCGGCGGCGGTGGCGCCGCGCGGCACGGCGTTCTCCTCCCGGGCCACCTCGGCGCTGAGGCCGGCGGCGAGGAGGGCGCTGCGTTCGGTGCCGGGGTCGTCGTCCTCGGCGGGGCCGTCGTCCTCGTCCGGGTCGACGGCCGCCGTGGGACCCGGGCAGGAGTCCGGGTCGGCGTGCGCGGGGACGAGGGCGGTCCCGGGCGCGGCGGCCGCCGGGCCGACGGGGTCCGCGGGCTCGGTGAGGTGGTCCAGGATCCGGGCCAGGGTGGGGCCCGCGGTGTGCCGGACGGGACGGGTGCCGAGGGAGTCCAGGACGCGGTGCAGGCGGGCCGCGTCGGCCCGCCAGGTGCGGTCCACGACCTCCTCCGGGTACGCCTGCCAGTCCACCGGCGCCCAGTCGGCGCGGGGTCCGGCGGGGCCGCCGTGGAAGAGGCGCGCGGCGAGCAGCGAGGTGGCCTCGTCCACGCTGCCGGGCTCCTCCAGGAGATCGCAGGCGGGCCGCTCGCCGAGGCGCGAGGTGAAGCCCTCGGCCAGCCGGTCGCGCCGGGACAGCTCGGTGAGCGCGGCCACCACACCCGCGTCCAGCCGGGAGGGCCAGCGGCCCATCCGCCAGGCGGGCAGCGCCACCCGGGTCAGCAGCCGGTCCCAGCCCGCGTACGCGAGCCCGACCTGCTCCTGGGCGACGATCCGCAGTCCGTAGTCCACCGTCCGCGCCCGCTCGGCGGCCGCCGCGGCGACCCCGCGCTCCATCTGCGCGGCGTGCTCCCGGCAGGCGCCCAGCAGCAGCCGGGCCACCCGGCCGAGGAGCGCGCACGCCCCGCGGGCCAGCGGCCCCCGCCGCGGCGTGGCGGCTACGGCGAGGGTGGCGTCGAGGCCGCGCACGAAACGGCGTGCGGCGGCTATGTCGGGGTGCGCCGAGGGGCCCGTACCGGCGACGACCGGGGCGATGACGGCACGCAGTTCACCGACCCGCATCCACCACAGGAACGGGGAGCCGATGACGAGGACCGGCGTGACGGGGACCCGTCGGGGGCGGCGCCGCTCGCCCGGTACCTCCGCGTCGCCGGGACCCGGCCGCGCGGGCGGGCCGTGCGCGGCGTGCGAACGGTCCTCAAGCCAGCTGTCGCAGTCCGGGGTGAGGGCTATGGCGGAGGGCGCCGGGACCTCCAGCCGCTCGGCGAGGTCGCGCACCATCCGGTACAGGTCGGGGGCGGACTCCTCCGTGACCGGCACCGTCGGGGTCATGGCGGGGCGGGCGCGGGCGACGACCAGGGCGATGCCGGCGGTGGCCAGCAGGACGAGGACCGCGAGGGCGCCCACGGCCCAGCGAGCGGCGTCCCAGCCGGGGCCCACCAGATGGCCCGTGGCCGCGCCGGCCAGCAGGACCACCTCGGCCGCCGCGGGCAGCACGGCCGCGCCCAGGGCCCGGCCCCGGACCCGCAACACCGCGAGGGCCCGGGAACGCGCGGCCTGCGCGCCCGCTTCCACACCGATTCCGGTCACGTGCCGACCTCACCCCCTCCCTTGTCGATGCCGTGCTGTCCTGGTGCTGCTCACTCCCCCACTGTGGCATCCGTCACTGACAACGCAATGCCGGTGGGCCAAGTGCGCAGTACCGATGAGCCAAGTGCGCAATGCCGGTGTGCCAAGCGCCGGAGCGCTTGCGCGGCACCCTAGTTGCGCCCCCGGCCCACGTCAGCCGGATGGGCGATTGCTCACTCGATGGAATGGCTTTGGTCAGAGCTGGGTGACAGAAAGCAAAGATCAGGCCCCGGATTGCGAATCCGGGGCCTGATGGGGTGAAACGGGAGCTGGGAGACGTCGGAAGGGCGCTCAGAGCGCCCCGGCGGCCGCCTTCGCCGCGATGTCCGTGCGGTACTGCCCGCCGTCCAGCCGGATCCGGCCCACCGCCCGGTACGCCCGCTCGCGCGCCTCGGTCAGGTCCTTGCCGGTGGCGGTGACGGACAGCACGCGCCCGCCCGCGCTGACGACCGCGTCGCCGTCCTGCCGGGTGCCCGCGTGCAGCACATAGGCGTCCGGGGCGTCCTCGGCGGCCACTTCGGCCAGACCGGTGATCGGGTCGCCGGTGCGCGGGGTGCCGGGGTAGTTGTGCGAGGCGACGACGACGGTGACGGCCGCGTCCTCGCTCCAGCGCAGCGGCGGCAGGTCGGCGAGGCCGCCGGTGGCGGCGGCCGCCAGCAGCCCGGCCAGCGGGGTCCTCAGCCGGGCCAGCACGACCTGGGTCTCGGGGTCGCCGAAGCGGGCGTTGAACTCGATGACCCGCACACCCCGGCCGGTGATCGCCAGACCGGCGTAGAGCAGCCCGGAGAACGGCGTGCCGCGGCGGCGCAGTTCGTCCACCGTCGGCTGGAGCACCGTGCGCAGCACCTCGTCGACCAGCTTCGGGTCGGCCCACGGCAGCGGCGAATAGGCGCCCATGCCACCGGTGTTGGGACCCTCGTCGCCGTCCAGGGCGCGCTTGAAGTCCTGGGCCGGCTGGAGTGGTACGACGGTCTCGCCGTCGGTGACCGCGAACAGGGACACCTCGGGACCGTCGAGGAACTCCTCGATCACCACGCGCTCGCAGGCGGCCGCGTGCGCCTTGGCGGCGTCCAGGTCGGAGGTGACGACGACGCCCTTGCCGGCGGCGAGGCCGTCGTCCTTGACGACGTAGGGGGCACCGAAGGCGTCGAGGGCCTCGGCGACCTCCTCGGCGGTGGTGCAGACGTACGACCGGGCGGTCGGCACCCCGGCCGAGGCCATGACGTCCTTGGCGAACGCCTTGGACCCCTCCAGCCGGGCGGCCTCGCCGGACGGGCCGAAGACCGGGATGCCCGCGGCGCGCACGGCGTCGGCGACACCGGCGACCAGGGGGGCCTCCGGGCCGACGACGACCAGCTCGGCACCGAGCCGCCGCGCCAGCGCGGTCACCGCGGCACCGTCGAGCGCGTCGACCTGGTGCAGCTCGGCGACCTCGGCGATGCCGGCGTTGCCGGGGGCGCAGTGCAGCGCGGTGACGTCGGGATCGAGGGACAGGGAGCGGCACAGGGCGTGTTCGCGGGCGCCGCTGCCGATGACGAGGACGTTCACGGGGTCAGCCTAATGGCAAGGTCGCCGAAGTCCGGGGGGCGGGGAACCCGTACGTTCCTACAAGGCCCCGGGGCCGGGCCGGCTCTCGGACCCGGGACCGGGTCCGGCGCGACCGGCGATCGCCCGCTCCCCGCGCCCGCTCACTCGTTGGTGAATTCCTCCACCACCGTGGCGCCCAGTTCGCGCACGATCAGGTCGTGGCCGGAGAGGGCGGACTCGTCCAGGTCGGGGTCGTCGTCCTCGGGGATGTCGTCCTCGATGGAGACGGGGGGCGGCTCGGGGGCGGCGGGGCGGGGCGCGGCCGGGCCGGATGCCGAGTGGGCGGAGCCGCCGGAGGCGGGGGTGGAGGCCCGCGGGGCGGACTGGGAGGGGGCACCGGGGCGGGGCGCGGGCGAGGAGCCCTGACCGCCGCCGGACGCGCCGCCACCGCCGTGACCGCCGCCGGGGACACCCGGGCCGCCGCCGAAGCCACCGCCAGCGAAGCCCGCGGAGCCGCCCGGGGCCGGGGGCGCGGCGCCGCCGCCGGACGGGTCGACCAGCGACTCGATCTTCCACTGCACGTTGAACTGCTCGGCCAGCGCGGCGCGCAGCACGTCCTCGCTGCCGCTGCTCGCGAAGTTGTCACGGGCCCCGGCGTTCACGAAGCCGAGCTGGAGGGTGGTGCCGTCGAAGCCGGTGACCTGGGCGTTCTGGCTGAGCAGGATCCAGGTGAAGCGCCGGCGGTTCTTGACGGCCTCCAGGATGTTCGGCCAGAGCACGCGGGGGTCGAGACCGCCGGCGGGAGCGGCCGCGGGGGGCTGGGGGGCCGAGGGCGCGGGGGCGGTAGCCGGGGCGGGCCGGGCCGTCGGCCGGGGCGCGGCCGAGGGGGCCTGCTGCTGCGGAGCACCGGGCGCGGCGGCCGTGGGCCAGCCACCGGGGCGCCGTCCGCCTCCGGCGGGAGCGGCCGTGGGCCAGGCGCCGGGGGCGGCCGAGCCGGGAGCCTGGGCGGCCGGGGCCGGCTGCTCGGCGGGAGCGGGCGCCACCGGGGCGACAGGCTCGGGAGCGGGAGCGGGGGCGGGCATGGGCGCGGGTGCGGGGGCGGCCGGAGCCGCGCCACCGGCACCGGCCCCGCCGCCGGCCCCCGGCTCGGAACCGGGAGCGCCGCTCGCTCCGCCCGGCACCCCCCGCACGGCCGCCCGTGCCGCCGCCGGGCCACCGCCGGGCGGGACCATCGCGGCCGGGGCGCCACCGTGGGCCTCCGGCCCGGGGACGTAGCCCATGGCGGGCGCACCGGCGCCCGCGCTGAAGCTGACACCGCGCTCGACACGGTCGAGGCGGGCCATGAGGGAGCGCTCGTCGCCGTAGGCGGCGGGGAGCAGGACGCGGGCGCAGATGAGTTCGAGCTGGAGGCGGGGCGAGGTGGCGCCGCGCATCTCGGTGAGGCCCTCGTTGACGAGGTCGGCGGCGCGGCTCAGCTCGGCCGCGCCGAAGGTGGACGCCTGGGCCCGCATGCGCTCCAGGACGTCCGCCGGGGCGTCGATGAGCCCCTTGTCGGCGGCGTCCGGCACGGCGGCGAGGATCACCAGGTCACGGAGGCGTTCGAGCAGGTCGGCGACGAAGCGGCGCGGGTCGTTGCCGCCCTCGATGATGCGGTCGACGACCTCGAAGGCGGCAGCGCCGTCACCGGTGGCGAAGGCCTCGACGACGGAGTCGAGCAGGGAGCCGTCGGTGTAGCCGAGGAGGGCCGTGGCCATGGCGTACGTCACACCGTCCGCGCCCGCGCCGGCGAGGAGTTGGTCCATGACGGACATGGAGTCACGGACCGATCCGGCGCCCGCGCGCACGACGAGGGGGAGCACGCCGTCCTCGACGGGGATGTCCTCCCTCTGGCACACCTCGCCGAGGTAGTCCCGCAGGGTGCCGGGCGGCACGAGCCGGAAGGGGTAGTGATGGGTCCGGGACCGGATGGTGCCGATGACCTTCTCGGGCTCGGTCGTGGCGAAGATGAACTTGAGGTGCTCGGGCGGCTCCTCGACGACCTTCAGCAGGGCGTTGAAACCGGCCGACGTGACCATGTGGGCCTCGTCGATGATGTAGATCTTGTACCGGCTGCCCGCGGGGCCGAAGAAGGCCTTCTCGCGCAGTTCACGGGCGTCGTCCACGCCTCCGTGGGAGGCGGCGTCGATCTCGATGACGTCGATCGAACCCGGTCCGTTGCGCGCGAGGTCCCGGCAGGACTGGCACTCGCCGCACGGGGTGGGTGTGGGGCCCTGCTCACAGTTGAGGCAGCGGGCGAGGATGCGCGCGCTGGTGGTCTTCCCGCAGCCACGCGGCCCGCTGAACAGGTACGCGTGGTTGACCCGGTTGTTGCGCAGCGCCTGCTGCAACGGGTCGGTGACATGCTCCTGCCCGATGACCTCGGCAAAGGTCTCGGGACGGTAGCGGCGGTACAGCGCGAGAGACGACACGCTTACGAGGTTATAGGCGCGCACTGACAACCGGCCGCCGAAGCCCCCGCCAACGCAGACGCCCCCCACGCACCCGCCAGAGCCGACCTACCCTTGCTGCCTTCCGGCCCTGGGGGAGTTCAGTCAGATAGCGCCGCGTGAGGGGCTACGCAGAGAGTACCCGATCCGGGCCTGCGGGAACGAGTTCGCGAGCACCCTCCTCGGTCATGTAATGTTCCGACCGGAGGATTCGCCTAGAGGCCTAGGGCGCACGCTTGGAAAGCGTGTTGGGGGCAACCCCTCACGAGTTCGAATCTCGTATCCTCCGCCAGTGCCTCACCGGGCACGATGTCGAAGGGCCCCCTGGAAACAGGGGGCCCTTCGACGTGCGGGCGGAGACGCCCGGCTCCCACCCCGTGAGCTGATCGACGACCCGGGCCGGGACCCCGAGCAGCATGAGCACAGTGGCGGCCGTGCGCCGGGCGTCGTGAAGCCGGCCGCCCCGAACCTTCGCGTCTTCCAGTAGCCGCTTCCGGTCGGGCACCCGTGCTTTCACCCGGGACGCACGCGGTTTGCGCACAGCTTGAGGCATCCAGCGGGCACTGTGTGGCCTCTCCGAGGGCGGTTCGGACGGCGCGGTGCGCCCGGTGAGCCGTGGCTCCGGGCCAGCGGCACCCGGCAGGCCCCTCACCAGGTAGGCCGCGCCGACACGCCGCCGTCCACCACCAGGTCGTGCCCGGTGATCCAGGAGGCGAGAGGGGAGGCCAGGAAGACGCAGGCGTCGGCGACGTCCTCGGGGCGTCCCAGGCGGCCGGTGGGGGTGGCGGTGAGCCAGCGGTGGACTCCGTCCAGCCAGGTGCCGGAGAGGCCCGGACGGTCGATCAGGCCCGGGGAGACCGTGTTGACGCGGATGCCGTCGGGGCCGTACTCCAGCGCGGCCGCGCGGGCGTGCGTCACGACCGCCGCCTTGGCCGCGCCGTAGTGGGCGTGGCCGGGGGCGGGGTGGCCCGCCTCGATGGAGGCGATGTGGGTGACGGTGCCACCGCCGTGCGCGCGCAGGTGGGACGCGGCGGCCTGGGTGCAGGCGAAGACGCTGGTGAGGTCGGTGTCGACCACCGCGCGCCACTCGGCCGCGGTCATCCCGGGCAGGGGCTGGACCGGCTGCACGGCCGCGTTGTTGACCAGCGCGGTGAGCCGGCCGCCGGACCACTCCAGGGTGTCGTGGACCAGGCGGTGGCAGGCGTGCTCGTCGCTCAGGTCCGCGCTCAGGACGACCGCCTCACCGCCCGCCTCCCGGATCCGCTCGGCGGTCTCCCCGGCCGCGGTGACCGCCGTACGGCAGTGCAGCGCGACCGCCGCGCCCTGTTCGGCGAAGCGCAGCGCGATGGCGCGGCCGATGCCGCCGCCCGCGCCGGTCACCAGGGCGGTCTGTCCGTCGAGGAGGCTCATGGGCGGCACAGTTCCCTGATCCGGGCGGCCTCGGCGGGGTAACGCGCCGTGAGGTCCGCCGCGTCCCCGTGTTCGTAGTCCGCGTAGGTGAACCCGGGGGCCGTCGTGCAGCCGAAGAACGTCCAGGCGCCGCCGGGGGCCACCCGCGCCCCCATCCAGGTGCGGGCCGGGACGGTCAGCTGGAGCCGCTGTCCGGCGCGCAGGCCGGGGCCGAGGACGGCGGTGCGGGTGGTGCCGTCGGGGGCGAGGAGCAGCAGGTGCAGCGGGTCGCCGAGGTAGAAGTGCCAGACCTCGGCGTAGGGGAGGCGGTGCAGGGCGGAGTAGTCGTCCGCCGTGAGCAGGGCCACGATGGCGGCGCCCTCGGGGCGGCCGTCCGCCCGCTCGGGCCCGGCCCAGGTACGCCGGAACAGACCGCCCTCGCGGGGGATCGGTTCGAGTCCGTAGTGCGCGATCAGCTCGTGCGGAGTCGTCACCCCCGGAAGGCTACCCCCGCTCTACCCGCGCTCCAGGAAGGCGAGTTGGGCGTGCTTCTCGGGCAGGTACACGTCGGGGAGGTCCACCTCGGGCAGGACGACGGCCGGTCCGGGCACGAAGCCCTGGCGGACGAAGCGGGCGATCGCCCTGGCGTTGCGGACGTCCGGGTCGACCACGAGCCGGCGCCTGCCGAGGGCGGTGAGCGCGTACGTCGTCAGGACCGTGAGCAGCGCGGAGGACCAGCCGGGGCGGGCGCCGGCGGCGCCGGCGGGGGCGAGGAGGACGTGCACGCCGAGGTCGCCGGGGCGGACGTCGTAGCACTCGCCGACGCGGTCCGCGGCGGGCTCGTACGTCTGGAACAGGGCGGCCGGGACGCCGTCCTTGGTGACCAGGTGTGCGTGATGGGTGTCCAGGGTGGCCATGTGGGCGTAGATCTCGGCGACCTGGTCGCGGCCGAGGCCGGTCATGCCCCAGAAGACGGCGCGTTCCTCGCTCACCCAGGCGTGGATCACGTCCGCGTCGGCGGCGGGGTCCAGGGGACGGACGCGGACGGTGCCGAAGCCGTCGACGTGCCGTTCGTACGCCGGGTACGGGTCAGTGCTCATGCGGGTGCTCCAGGGTGCGGTCCGGGGTGAGCCGGTTCCAGTCGGTGACGACGGGGGCGAGTTCTCCCCCGAGCCACAGCGGGAGTTGGTCGTGGTGGTGCGGGCTGCCGGGGACGCCGTCGGCGCCGAAGGGGACCACCCAGCGGCTGGCGTCCCGGTCGGCGAGGTCCCAGACCCAGCGGGCGGCGGGGCCCCGGGCGGCGAGGTCGGTGAGGCCGGGCACGGCGGAGGTGCACAGCACGCAGTCGTGGTCGCCGGCCAGACCGGGGGTGGCGAGGCCGTCCGGCAGGGCCTGCCAGGGGGCGAGGCGATGGGTGTCCGACCAGGTGCCGGCGGGGGGTTCGGCGGCCACCTCCTCAAGTGCCGTGCGGACGAGGGACGGACGGTCGATGCCGTACAACTCCTCGGCGCGCAGCAGGTGTTCGAGGGCGTATCCGACGCGCGGGACGAGTGCCAGCCAGGGCCGCAGCACCTCCGGGTACTCCGTCGGAGCGGTGAGCGGCGCGAACACCGGTCGCGCGGCGAGCAGTCGTACGACGGCGCCGCGCAGCGCCGCGTAGACGGCCGCGTCGGTGCTGTCGGCGTCCATGCGGCGGTCCCACGCGAGCAGGCGGTCGCGCAGCCGGGCCGCGGCCGGGGTCAGACCGTCGAGCGCGGCGAGGTGGCCCAGGAGGGGCGCGGCGGAGGCGAGGTGGGTGTCGGTGTGAATCGCGGCCATGTCCCCGGCGCTCCAGCGGCCACCGGCGTCGAGGAGGGCGCGGATGCGGTCGGCACGGTGCGGCGGGGCGAACTCCACGCCGAGCGGGGCGGCCGGGCCGCGCTGGTTGGCCATCACGGCGACGCCCTCCGGGACGGGGGCGTACGGCATCTCGTGCCAGCCCCGCCAGTCGTGGCCGGGGCGCCAGGCGGGTACGGGGTGGAGGAGGTTGGCCCGTGCGCGCAGCGGGACGCGCCCGGCGACCCTGTGCAGGGTGCCGCCCGCCGTGTCGGCGGCCTGGACGACGTTCACCGGCTCGCACCAGGCGTCCAGGGCCCGGTCGACGTCGGCGACGTTCCTCGCGCGCAGCAGCCCGAGCAGCGCGCCGAAACCGAGGTCCTCCGTGACGCGGGGCGGATGGCGCAGGGTGAGCGCCTCGCCGTCGGCGGCCCGTGGCCCGTACGACGTCCCCGGGCCCCCCGCGATCACGGGCCCCCGCTCCGTCTCGATCACCTCGACCTCGACCGGCGCCTCCCCCGCGACCTCCAGGGTCTGTGTGTGCGCGTGCGCCGGGTGCCAGTGCCCGTCCGGGCCCAGTGCCGTCACCGAGGAGCCCTCGCGGCGCAGGCGTTCGCGGTAGAGGTCCTGGTAGTCGGCCATGGCGTTGGTGATGCCCCAGGCGACCGCGCCCGCGTGGCCGAAGTGGGGGAGGCCGGGGACGCCGGGGACGGCGAGGCCGAGGACGTCGAACTCGGGGCAGGCCAGGCGGATCTGCTGGTAGACACCGGGGTCCTCGATGAAGCGGTGGGGGTCGCCGGCGAGCAGCGGGTGCCCGGTTGCGGTGCGGGCGCCGGAGATCAGCCAGCCGTTGCTGCCCGCCGTGCCGGGCCCGTCCGTGGCGAACAGGCCCACCGCCTCCGGGCCCAGGTGCCGGATCGCCCGCTCGCGCCAGAGCTTGGCCGGGAAGCCCGCGAAGAGGAGGTGGGTCGAGAGCCAGACGGCGAGCGGGGTCCAGGGCTCCCAGCGGCCCGGGGCGAGCGCGGTGCGGGCGAACTCCGGGGCGCGGCGGGCGCCGGCCGGCAGGCCCTCGTTGACGCCGTCCGCGTACGACCGCACCCAGTGCGCCGTCTCCGGGTCCCGGCGCTCCAGCGCGGCGAAGCAGCGGCGGGCCGTGTCGGCCAGGCGGGCCCGGCGGGCGAGGACGTCCCAGGGGAGCTCACCGGGGCCGAGGAAGGAGGCGGACGTGCCCTGGGCGCGGTGCCGTTCGACCTCCAGCTGCCAGGCCCGGTCGAGCGCGGTGACCCGGCCCTGGGCGCGGGCCAGTCCATGGACGTCCGCCGCGCGCAGGTGGGGGATGCCGAAGGTGTCGCGGTAGGTCTCGCTGGTCACCCCGGACCCTCCAAATCTTAGGTTAGCCTTGCCTAATTTCCAATGAGGGGAATCGTACGCGACGCGCGATCACCCGCGACGCGGGATCATCGACCCATGGACGTCACCCTGCACCTCGCCCAGGACCCGGCGGCCGACGCGCTGCTCGGACGCTCGCCCCTCGCCGCGCTCACCGGGATGCTGCTGGACCAGCAGGTCCCGATGGAGTGGGCCTTCAAGGGACCCAGGACCATCGCCGACCGGCTCGGCGCCGAGGACCTGGACGCGCACGAGATCGCCGCGCGGGACCCCGAGGCGTTCGCCGCGCTGCTCTCCGAGAAGCCGGCCGTGCACCGCTATCCGGGCTCCATGGCCAAGCGCATCCAGCAGCTGTGCCAGTACCTCGTCGAGCACTACGACGGGGACGCCGAGGCCGTCTGGCGGGGTGTCGGCAGCGGCGCCGAGCTGCTGAAACGCCTGGAGGACCTGCCCGGGTTCGGCCGGCAGAAGGCGCAGATCTTCCTCGCGCTGCTGGGCAAGCGGCTCGGGGTCGCGCCCGAGGGCTGGCGGGAGGCGGCCGGCGCCTACGGCGAACCGGATTCCCACCGGTCCGTCGCCGACATCACCGGACCGGACTCGCTCGCCAAGGTGCGCGCCCACAAGCAGGAGATGAAGGCTGCGGCCAAGGCGGCGAAAGCGGCCCGGAAGTAGCACCGGGAACGGGCCCGGGGGTAAGCCTGGTGGCCCACCCGGGTGGCGGGGAGCGCGGAGCCGTTCCGAGCATGGAGCATGACCGAGGCATCGCAGCACGGCCCGGAATGGGGACGTGAGTTCGACGACCAGCGCGTCCACGGCGGACACCCGCCGGGCGCCCCGCACGATCCGCAGGCGCGCCGCGAGCGCCATGAGGCCGAACCACCGGTCGAGGGGCCGCTGCACGCCCTGGCCGAGGCCGTCTGGCAGGTGGTCCTGGTCACCGGGATCGCCTCGCTGGTCCTGGGCGTCCTGGTCCTGGTGTGGCCGGGCCACTCCCTGGCCGTGGCCGGCGTCCTCTTCGGGATCTACCTCCTGGTCAGCGGTGTGTTCCAGCTGACCGCCGCGTTCGGCACCCACCGGGCGACCTCGCTGCGGGTGCTGGCGTTCATCAGCGGCGCCCTGTCGATCCTGCTCGGCCTGCTCTGCTTCCGCGGGCCCATGCAGTCGACCCTGCTGCTCGCTCTGTGGATCGGCATCGGCTGGCTGATCCGCGGGGTCACCCACACCATGGCCGCGATCTCCGACCCGCGGATGCCCGCGCGCGGCTGGCAGATCGCGCTCGGCATCCTGACCTTCGTGGCCGGGATCGTGCTGATCGACTCGCCGTTCCGGTCGGCGGCCGTGCTGACCCTCGTCGGCGGCATCTGGCTGGTCGTGGTCGGCATCACCGAGATCATCACCGCGTTCCGCATCCGCCACCGGGCGAAGCAGGTGCCGCAGACCGTCTGAACCCGTTTCCGTACCGCCGGGCCCGGCGCGGTCGCCGCCTCCGGTCCGGCGGTCCGCGCGCTCACCGCCTGCGGCGCGCCGTCCCGAACAGGGACCGGGTGATCTCGCGGCCCAGCTGGGTGCCGACCGAGCGGGCCAGGGACTTGAACATCCCGCTGCCGACGACCTGTTCGACCAGCGTGGGCTCCTCCTTCGCCGGACGCTCGCGCGGGGCGGCGGGCGGCGGTGCCTGCACCGCCGCGGCGCTCAGCTTCTCGTACGCCGACACGCGGTCCACAGCCTGTGCATAACGGTCGTGGAGCGGCGAGGCACGCACCGCGTCGTCGAGTTCGGCCGGATCCAGCGGGCTCATCAGGGACTCGGGGGCGCGCAGCCGGGTGGCGGCGACCGGGGTGGGGGCGCCGGTCTCGCCGAGCACGGTCACCACGGCCTCGCCGGTGCCGAGACCGGTGAGCAGTTCCTCCAGGTCGTACGGCGATCTCGGGAAGGTCCGCACGGTCGCCCGCAGCGCCTTCCCGTCGTCCGGGGTGAAGGCCCGCAGGGCGTGCTGGACGCGGTTGCCGAGCTGGCCGAGGACGTCGGCGGGCACGTCCTTCGGGGTCTGGGTGACGAAGAAGACGCCGACGCCCTTGGAGCGGATCAGCCGCACCGTCTGCGTGATCGAGTCCAGGAACGCCTTGGACGCGCCGTTGAACAACAGGTGCGCCTCGTCGAAGAAGAACACCAGCTTCGGCCTGTCCGCGTCGCCGATCTCGGGCAGGTCGTGGAACAGGTCGGCCAGCAGCCACATCAGGAAGGTGGAGAACAGCCGCGGTCTGTCCTGCACGGCGGGGAGTTCGAGGACGGAGACGACGCCCCGGCCGTCGTCCGCCGTCCGCAGGAAGCCGGCCGTGTCGAACTCCGGCTCCCCGAAGAAGTCCGCCATGCCCTGCGCCTCGAAGACGGTGAGCGAGCGCAGGATCACCCCGGCGGTGGCCGCGGAGAGCCCGCCGATGCCCATCAGCTCGGGTTTGCCCTCGTCGGAGGTGAGAAAGGCGACGACCGCCCGGAGATCCTTGAGGTCGATCAGTTCCAGGCCCTTGGTGTCGGCGTAGTGGAAGATCAGGCCGAGGGACTGCTCCTGGGTCTGGTTGAGCCCGAGCACCTTGGACAGCAGCACCGGTCCAAAACTCGTGACCGTGGCGCGCACCGGGATGCCGTGGCCGAGGCCGCCCAGCGCGTAGAACTCCGCCGGGAAACCGGCCGGGGTCCAGCGCCGGCCGACCTCGCCGGACCGCTGCCGCACCCGCTCGTTCTCCTGGCCGGGGCGCGCGATGCCGGACAGGTCGCCCTTGATGTCCGCGAGGAACACCGGCACCCCCTGCGCCGACGATTGCTCGGCGATCAGCTGGAGGGTCTTGGTCTTGCCGGTGCCGGTGGCGCCCGCGACCAGGCCGTGCCGGTTGAGCGCGGCCAGCGGGACGCGGACCGGGGCGTCCGCGTGGCAGGCGCCGTCCCACAGGAGGGCGCCGAGGCCGAGGGCGGGTCCGGAGAAGGCGTATCCGGCGGCGATCTTCCGGGCCGGCCCGGGGAGCCCGGCGGGGCCCGGGGTGTCCGCACCGGGGCCCGCACCGCGGTCCGCGCCGGGGTCCGCACCGGGCTCTGCGTCGCGGTCGCTCATCTGGTCCCCTGTCCCTCCGACACGGCCCTCGCTGCCGATAGACGGCATTCATCCCGCTTGCGGAACCTTTTCAAGCGTCGCACTCCGGCGCCATGGCTGCGCCCGGAACGTCTGGGCCGGTAGGCTTTCCGTGTGATCTTCAAGCGCATCGGAAACGGCCGGCCGTACCCCGATCACGGCCGGGAAAGCACCCGGCAGTGGGCGGACGTCGCGCCGCGCCCGGTCCGCCTCGATCAGCTCGTGACGACCAAGCAGCAGCTGGACCTGGAGACCCTGCTCGCGGAGGACTCGACGTTCTACGGCGACCTCTTCGCGCATGTCGTGAAGTGGCAGGGCGACCTCTACCTGGAGGACGGCCTGCACCGCGCGGTGCGTGCGGCGCTCCAGCAGCGCCAGGTGCTGCACGCGCGGGTGCTCGAACTCGACTGACGGCCGGCCGGGGCCTGGGCCGAGTACGCCGATCGGCCGCGCGGAGCCCGCCGATTGACCCTTTCGGGTTCCACTGAGCGCCCTCGACTGATCATCTAATAGGCATCCCAGCCTCGGCGCACTACGCTGCGTTCATGAGCATGCTGACTCCCCCCGGCATGGGCGGCAAGTACCGGATCACGGGGACGAAGTACCCCCGGATGCGCCGGCCCCGGCGGCGAGGCCGGCTGGTCGCGGCCGTACTGGCCTCCGTGTGCACGCTCGGCCTGCTCGGCTGGGGCACGCTGGAGCTCATCGACGTCTTCAGCGGGGGCGGATCGACCGCCGGCGCCGCGAAGCGATGCCCCGCCGAGGGCAAGGCCGACGCGGCGCGGGCCGCGACCGCGCACGGCGGGAAGGTGCTGCCCCCGCCCGGCCGGATCACCGTGAACGTCTACAACGCCACCCAGCGCACGGGCCTCGCAAAGGACACCGCGGACCAGCTGAAGAAGCGCGGGTTCAAGATCGGTGACGTCGGCAACGCCAGTGCGGACTACGACAAGAAGGTGAAGGGCGCGGGAGTGGTCCTCGGGCCGACCTCCGCGGTCGGCACGTCCCTGCCGGTGCTCGGCGCGCAGGTCGCGGGCGCGGAGCAGCGCCCCGACGGGCGCAAGGGCGCCACGCTCGACCTCATCCTCGGGGACGGGTTCAAGGGGCTGGTGAAGGCGGCCGACGCGAACAAGGCGGTGACGGCCCTGACCGCCCCTTCGACCACCGTCGACCCGGTGAAGAAGGGCTGCTGAGGCTCCGTCGCCGAGTGCGGGTCCGCACCGGCCGCTCGCGCCCGCGCGGCCGGGCCGCGCACCGGCACGGACCCGCGCCCCTCCGGGGCGCGGGAAGCCGCTGTTACTCCGCCGCCCCGTACAGCCTGTCGCCCGCGTCGCCCAGGCCCGGGATGATGTACCCGTGCTCGTTGAGGTGGTCGTCGACCGCGGCCGTCACCACCGTCACCGGCGTGCCCGCCAGTTCGCGCTCCATCAGCTCGACGCCCTCGGGCGCGGCCAGCAGGACCACGGCCGTGACGTCGTCCGCGCCGCGCCGGATCAGCTCGCGGATGGCGGCGACCAGGGTGCCGCCCGTGGCCAGCATCGGGTCGAGGACGTAGACCTGGCGGCCCGAGAGGTCCTCCGGCATCCGGGTGGCGTACGTGGAGGCTTCGAGCGTCTCCTCGTTGCGGATCATGCCCAGGAAGCCCACCTCGGCGGTCGGCAGCAGCCGGACCATGCCGTCGAGCATGCCGAGACCGGCGCGCAGGATCGGCACGACGAGCGGGCGGGGGCGGGCCAGCTTGACGCCGGTGGTGCGGGCGACCGGCGTGTCGACGTCGACGACCTCGGTGCGCACGTCCCGCGTGGCCTCGTAGGCGAGCAGAGTGACCAGTTCGTCGGCGAGCCGGCGGAAGGTCGCGGAGTCGGTGCGCTGGTCGCGCAGCGTGGTGAGCTTGTGAGCGACCAGGGGGTGGTCGACGACGTGGAGGCGCATGCCCATAACGGTACCTGCGCCCCGGACCGGTCCGCGCTGGCGTCAAACCCGCCGTCCGGGGCAAGGTGACAGGGACGGACTGGGGTGGTGTGACGTGTCTGACCTGCCTGATACTCCCGATGACGCGCAGGGGACCAGGGCCGCGGATCCCGAGGCCGAGGCCGAACGGCGGCGCCGTAGAGCCCGGTTCCTGCGCGAGCTGGCCGAGGCCCGTGCCCTGCGCGACCGGGTCCAGCCGCGACGCGCCAAGGCGGCCCGGCTGCGTCACGCGATGCGGATGCGCACCTTCCGTTGGTAAGGCCGGGGCCATGAGCTGGGACCCCTGGGCAAGAAGCGGGTGAGGAAGATCGCCGACCGGGCCGATGTTTCCGCGGCGGGCGTGCGTGAGCCTCCGGCAAAGCCGCGTACGATCCGCAGGTGGCCGCAATGAGAGCGCTGGTGACTCTGTGACGATTCACGCTCGAAACCGCCAGACACAGGGAGCCGAAGACGTCCCCTGAACGCCTTGTTTCTGCCACGATTCCGAGTGGGTGGGGCTCGGAGCCCAGCTCTCTCCGCCCAAGAACCTCCGCCGGGGGGACCCCCAACCGGCACGCCTATGACCAGTGGGAGAGTCACGGTGTACTTCGCCGCACTGCTCGCGCGCACCGAAGACGGGTGGGAAGCGAGCGACACAGAGCTCGACGATGTGGAGACCCTGTCGGATCTGGCCGACCTGGCCCGTGAATCCTCCCCCGAGGAGGACACGGTGCTCGTCCTGATCGAGCAGGAGGACGCGTGGTTCGGCGTCGTTCGCGTGGACGGGGAGGACGACCCCCGTATCTACGTCTCGGACGCGGCCGCCGCCGCCCGCAGCGCCTACGGTGAGCTGCTGCTCACCGATGAGCTGCTGGGCCGGGAGCCCGGCGCCGCCGACGGCCCCGACCTGGACGAGCTCGACCTCGACGGCACCGAGGACGGCGAGTCCGAGGCCGATGACGACGGGGACGAGGAGGGCGGCACGGGCGACGCGGTGCCGCACAGCCCGGTCGGCGACAGCGAGATCCTCGACGACCTGGGCATCAGCGAGAAGGAACTGCGCTCCCTGGACGCCGAGGACGCGCTCGGTTCCATCGCCGAGGCCCTGGGCGCCTCGGAGGTGCTGGAGACCGTCCGCTGACCGCGGGACGACCGGTGGGCGGCACCCGTGCGGCACCGGACCCGGTGCGTGACCCCTGGCGGGACGCGATGCGGCTCGCCCTGGCCGAGGCCGAGGCCGCCGTCCGGGGCGGAGACGTCCCGGTCGGCGCCGTCGTCCTGGCCCCGGACGGTACGACGGTGCTCGCCACCGGGCACAACGAACGCGAGGCCACCGGGGACCCGACGGCCCACGCGGAGGTCCTGGCGATCCGGCGGGCCGCCGCGCGCCTCGGCGAGTGGCGGCTGACCGGCTGCACGCTCGTGGTCACCCTGGAGCCCTGCACCATGTGCGCGGGCGCGCTGGTGCAGTCCCGGGTGGACCGGGTGGTCTACGGCGCCCGGGACGACAAGGCGGGCGCCGCCGGCTCGCTGTGGGACGTGCTGCGCGACCGGCGGCTCAACCACCGTCCGGAGGTCGTCGAGGGCGTCCTCGCGGGGGAGTGCGCCGCGCTCCTCACCGAGTTTTTCCGGGATCGCTGAACACCGATTTCGAACCACGCCCCGCCGTGCTGTAAGGTCTCCCTCGGTAGCGTGTCCGAGCGGCCGAAGGAGCTCGCCTCGAAAGCGAGTGTGGCGCAAGTCACCGAGGGTTCAAATCCCTCCGCTACCGCTTCCGAAAGGGCCCCGTCACACGACAGGGCCCTTTCTGCATACACCCAAATCCTCCCGCGCGGCGGGCCGTTGGCCATGAATGAAGGCGTGAACGTTACACTCACCGCCGGCAAGCACGGGCCCGACGGGCCATGGACACACGGGAGGGCCGCGGTGGCGGTGAACGCGAAGAAGATCGCCCTGTACGCGCTCGTGGTCTTCGTGCTGTACGTGATCATCACGGACCCGGCCAAGGCGGCCGGCTACGTCCAGATAGGCTTCGAGGGCATATCGGACGCGGCCAGGGCCATCGGGGACTTCATGACCTGGGCCGCCAACGGAGGAAAGAACTGAGGTACTCCGCATGATCCGCCACCTGGTCCTGTTCAAGCTCAACGAGGGCGTCGAGCGCGACGATCCGCGGGTCGTGGCGGGCGTGGCGGCCTTCCGGGCGCTGCCGGAGCAGATCGAGGAACTGCGCTCCTGGGAGTGTGCCTGGAACATCACCGACCGGCCGATCGCCTACGACTTCGCGATCAACTCGGCGGTCGAGGACACCGGCGCCCTCCAGCGATACCTGGAGCATCCGGCCCATCAGGCGGGCGTCGCCCTGTGGCGCGAGTTCGCCACGTGGGTGATCGCGGACTACGAGTTCTAGACCCCCCTCCCACCGACTCACCCCGAAGCCTCCCGCCGCTCAGGCGGGGGGCTTTCGCGCGTTTCACGCCCCAACTTGTCAATGTTTGAACACAACACGGCGTTAACCGGTGCTTGCACACAGTGCACATGTCTTGTGATGCTATGACCGCTTTTGACGGATGATTGACCGAAGAGGTGGCGTTGACCGTGCCGGCCAGTACTGCGCCACCCCAGGAGGAGGCTCCCGTCCCCGCCTCTGCGCCCCCAGGGAAACGCCGCGGCGCGGACACCCGGGCCCTGACCCAGGTGCTCTTCGCCGAGCTGAAGGACCTCGCCCCCGGCACGCCGGAGCACAACCGGGTACGGGGCGCGCTCATCGAGGCGAACCTCCCGCTCGTGCGCTACGCCGCCGCCCGCTTCCGCTCCCGCAACGAGCCCATGGAGGACGTGATCCAGGTCGGCACCATCGGCCTGATCAACGCCATCGACCGCTTCGACCCGGAACGGGGCGTGCAGTTCCCGACCTTCGCCATGCCGACCGTCGTGGGCGAGATCAAGCGGTACTTCCGGGACAACGTCCGCACCGTGCACGTGCCGCGCCGGCTGCACGAGCTGTGGGTGCAGGTCAACAGCGCCACCGAGGACCTGACCACGATGCACGGCCGCTCCCCCTCCACCGCCGAGATCGCCGAGCGGCTGCGGATCAGCGAGGAGGAGGTGCTCAGCTGCATCGAGGCGGGCCGCTCGTACCACGCCACCTCTCTGGAGGCCGCACAGGAGGGCGACGGGCTGCCCGGACTGCTGGACCGCATCGGCTACGAGGACCCCGCCCTGGACGGCGTGGAGCACCGCGACCTGGTCCGCCACCTCCTGGTCCAACTCCCCGAGCGCGAACAGCGGATCCTGCTGCTGCGCTACTACAGCAACCTCACCCAGTCCCAGATCAGCGCGGAGCTCGGCGTCTCCCAGATGCACGTCTCGCGGCTGCTCGCCCGCAGCTTCCAGCGGCTGCGCTCGGCGAACCGCATCGACGCGTAACCGGGGACAACGGCCGCCCCACCAGAGGCCCGGCGTATAACAGAGCCCCGGGCGCATACCGGGCAAGTCGACGGTCGCACGGTGGGCGCACCGAAGCACACACCCGAACGGCCCTGCATCGCAAACCCGATCGAGCGCTCACCGCCGCGAGCGATTCGCTCACCAGGGCTGTTGCCGCCGCCGAGGGCCCGAAAGCCCGTCAGACCCCTTTTATCCAGGGGCGATTCGGATCTCTCGTGTCGACATGTCACTACAGCGTGTTGCCGACATGTGACATTCTGCCGGAGACGCGTTTGCCGGGGCCCTGGCACCGGTATTCAGGTGAAGGCTGCGTTGCTCGACCGACGGCGCGGCCGCGACCGTCCCGCGACCCGAAGGGGGTGGCATGTCCGCAGAACAGGGCAGCTCGAAAGTGCTGACGCCCGCGAAGAGCGAGGCGGCGCCCAAGGAGCTCGACGCACTCGACGTCCTCGACGGCATCGAGGGCGTCACGTCCCTCGACGCCGTGCCGGCCCCGGCCACCCCGCCGACGGGCGAGGCCATCGACACCCGCACCCTGTCCCGCTCCCTGTTCCTGCGCCTGGCCGCGCTGGAGGAGAACAGCCCCGAGCGCGCCTACGTCCGGGACACCCTGATCGAGCTGAACCTGCCGCTGGTCCGCTACGCGGCGGCGCGCTTCCGCTCGCGCAACGAGCCGATGGAGGACATCGTCCAGGTCGGCACCATCGGCCTGATCAAGGCGATCGACCGCTTCGACTGCGAACGGGGCGTGGAGTTCCCGACGTTCGCGATGCCGACGGTGGTCGGCGAGATCAAGCGCTTCTTCCGGGACACCTCCTGGTCGGTGCGCGTCCCGCGCCGCCTCCAGGAGCTGCGCCTGGCCCTCACCAAGGCCAGCGACGAACTGTCCCAGAAGCTGGACCGCTCCCCCACGGTGACCGAACTGGCCGCCGCCCTCGGCGTCTCCGAGGAGGACGTGGTCGACGGCCTCGCGGTCGGCAACGCCTACACCGCCTCCTCGCTGGACTCCCCGGCCCCGGAGGACGACGGCGGCGAGGGCTCCCTGGCCGACCGGCTGGGTTACGAGGACACGGCCCTCGAAGGCGTGGAGTACCGCGAGTCCCTCAAGCCGCTGCTGGCCAAACTCCCGCCCCGGGAGCGGCGGATCATCATGCTGCGCTTCTTCGCGAACATGACCCAGTCGCAGATCGGCGAGGAGGTCGGCATCTCCCAGATGCATGTCTCCCGGCTGCTCACCCGGACCCTGGCCCAGCTGCGCGAGGGCCTGATCTCGGACTGAGGGTTCCCGTCCGGCGGAGCGCCGGCCACGCGGCCGGACGCCCCGTCACGGGACGCCTCGTACGACGGCATGGTCACCCGGCCGCCGGCGCGCCCTCGCGGGAGCCTCGGCGGCCGCCGTGTGCCTGGGTCCGGCCCCGGGGGGTGCGCCGGCCCGGACGGCGGGGGCGGCCCTGCCGCGGCGGGCGGTGCGGGCCGTGCGAGCCCGGTCGAGGCGAGCCCCGCCGGATCGGTGCCGCTGGTGACGCCGGACGGGCCGAGGGGTGGGGGACGGTCCACCGGGGCACCGCCGGCTCTCCCCCGGCCGCCACCGGCTCCGGCTCTGAACCCGCGCGGGCGGGCGGCGGTCCCGTACCGGGCACGCCGGGCCCGCCCTCACCGGCCGGTCACGAGGACGGGTGCGGGCGCGGGCACGGGTGACGGCCGTACGTCCCCCGCGTCCGCCCCCTCGGGCGGGCCCGTGACGCCGGACGGGGCCGGCGGTGGCGCCGGAAAGGTCACCGAGGGCTTCCGGAGGTCCGCGGCCGCGGCGGTGCGTTCGGGCCCGGTGACGTCCGGGACGCACGCCACCGGGGCGCGCGGCATCGACGGGCCGACCGTGCGGACGTCCGTCCCGTGGAAGTGAACACCGGAGAGAGGGGCTCCTCCTCCGGGTGCGCGGATTACTTCAGCGCGAGCCAGGCGACGCCGGCCACGACCACGAGGGCCACGATGACGCCGATGATCACGCCGACGCGCGGACCGGAGGAAGACGCGGCGGCCGCCTGCTGCTGACGCCCCTGCGGAGCCTCGTCGACGAACGCGCGGAACATCTGAGTGCTGCCGGCAGGGTCGTAATTGCCCTGGGGGCCCTGGGTGTTAGCCATGGCCCGAGACCTTAGCGAAGACGGGCCGGGGCACCCAAGTGGGGGGCCACCGGGACAGACGGGGACACCCTTCGCGCACCCACCTGCATATTCACAACCGCAACGCGAGGCCTTTACTAAAGCTTTACGAAAGCGACCTTCCAGTTATTTGCCTGTAGCAACCAATACCTTTATGGTTGCCCCAAGCAACGATTACGGGAGGTGTGATGGCCGAGCATGCGCAGTTTGACGAGCTTGCGCGTCAGCTCAGCGCCGTCGGCGCCGTGAAACGTGACCTCGTACGGGTGCTGCCCCCCGAGTGTCCCGGGGGTTCGGCCGCCGTGCTGACGCTGCTCGGCCGGCACGGCGACATGCGCATGAGCAAGCTCGCGGAGCTGCTGGCCGTCGATCTGTCGGTGACCAGCCGGCACGTCGCGCATGTCGCCGCACGCGGCTGGATCGAGCGGCACCCGGACCCGGCGGACAAGCGCTCGCGCATCCTGCGCCTGACGACCGCGGGCCAGGAACAGCTGGACGAGCTGTCCCGGCGCACCTCCCAGGTGCTCGCCGAGCGGCTCGGTGACTGGACCGACGACGAGGTCGCCCAGCTCATCCGCCTGATGACCCGCCTGCGCTCGTCGTTCGGCGACTGCCGGTCCCCCTCGGCCCGGCCGTCCGCCCCCGTAGTCGAAGAGACCACCCGTACACCCGCAAGCACGTAAGAAAAGGAAGCCCATGGCAACGACCACACCAGCCGGTGTGCGGGCTCACGCCAAGCACGGGGGAGGCTCCTCGGCGGGCGACGCCCCGATGACCCACCGCCAGATCATGGAGGCGCTCTCCGGCCTGCTGCTGGGCCTGTTCGCCGCCATCCTGTCCTCCACGATCGTCACCAACGCACTGCCGACGATCATCAAGGACCTCGGCGGCGGCCAGTCCGCGTACACCTGGGTCGTCACCGCGGCCCTGCTGGCGATGACCGCCTCCGTGCCCCTGTGGGGCAAGCTGGCCGACCTGATGAGCAAGAAGGCGCTCGTCCAGATATCCCTGGTCATCTACGTGGCCGGCTCGGTCATCGCCGGTCTCGCGCAGAACCCGGCGATGCTGATCACCGCCCGTGCCGTCCAGGGTCTCGGCGCCGGCGGTCTGTCCGCCCTGGTGCAGGTCATCCTGGCCGCGATGATCGCCCCGCGCGAGCGCGGCCGGTACTCCGGCTACACCGGCGCCACCTTCGCCGTGGCCACCGTCGGCGGCCCGCTGCTCGGCGGTGTCATCACCGACACCAGCTGGCTCGGCTGGCGCTACTGCCTGTTCGTCGGCATCCCCTTCGCGCTGATCGCGCTGGTCGTCCTCCAGAAGACCCTGCACCTGCCGCTCATCAAGCGCCAGGTCAAGGTCGACTGGCTCGGCGCCTTCTTCATCACCGCGGCCGCCTCGCTGCTGCTGATCTGGGTGACCTTCGCCAACGACAAGTACGACTGGCTGTCCTGGCAGACGTACGTGATGGTGGGCGGCACGATCCTGCTCGCGCTCGCCTTCGTCCTCACCGAGACCAGGGCGTCCGAGCCGATCATCCCGCTGCGCCTGTTCCGCAACCGCACGATCACGCTGGCCTCGCTGGCCTCGCTGTTCGTCGGTGTCGGCATGTACTCGGGCACCGTCTTCTTCTCGCAGTACTTCCAGCTGGCGCGGGACAAGTCCCCCACCATGTCCGGTGTGATGACCATCCCGATGATCGGTGGTCTGTTCATCTCCTCCATGGTCTCCGGGCGGATCATCTCCAGCACCGGACGCTGGAAGAACTGGCTGGTCGCCGGCGGTCTGTTCCTCACCGCGGGCCTCTCCCTGCTCAGCCTGATGCGCTACGACACCCCCTACTGGCAGCTGTCCATCTACATGGCGCTCCTGGGCATCGGCGTCGGCATGATGATGCAGAACCTGGTGCTCTCCACGCAGAACCAGGTCGCCCCGAACGACCTGGGCGCCGCCTCCTCCACGGTGAGCTTCTTCCGCTCCCTCGGCGGTGCGGTCGGCGTCGGCGTGCTCGGCTCGATCATGTCGGACCGGATCAGCCACTACGCCAGGAACAGCATCGGCGAGCTCGGCATCAAGGAGCGGATGGCCGCGGCCAAGGCCGTGGGCGGCGGCGAGCTGCCCGACATGAACAGCCTGCCCCTGCCGATCCGGCATTGGCTGGAAAGCGCCTACGGGCACGGCATCGCCGACGTCTTCCTCTACGCGGCACCCTGCGCCCTGGTCGCCTTCGTCGTGGTGATGTTCATCAAGGAGGTCCCGCTGCGGACGACCGGCGCGCTGGCCCAGGCCGCGCAGGAGACGGCGGGGGCCGTGGAGAACACCCTGGAGAGCACTGTGGAGAACGCCATGCGGAACGTGCCGGACGAGCCCTTCGAAGAGAGGGCGCCCAGCCTGACCGCGCCCGCTCCGGTGGTCGGCGCCGCCGAGGCACTGGCCACCGCGACCGCCGGCGCGGCCCCGATGACGGCCGTGGCGACCATCGCCGAGCCCGGTGCGGGCGGCGACGGCACCCCGGTGCACGGCTTCGTCCGCGGCGCCGAGAGCGCCCCGGTCCCGCAGGCCGCGGTCACCCTGATCTCGCTGGCCGGCCGCCAGCTGGGCCGTTCCGTCGCCCAGGCCGACGGCTCCTACGCGCTGGCCGCCCCCGGCACCGGCAGCTACGTCCTGATCGCCTCCGCCGACGGCTACCAGCCGCAGGCCTCCACCGTCGTGGTGGGCGGGGAACCGCTGTCGTACGACATCCTGCTCAGCGGCACCAGCGGGCTGACCGGTGTGGTGCGGGCGAGCGGGAGCGCGCTGCCGGTCAGGGACGCCATGGTGATCGTCACCGATGTGCGCGGTGACCTGCTGGCCACCGCCGCCACCGGGGAGCAGGGCGAGTTCGCCTTCACCGACCTGGTGCCCGGACCGGTGACCGTCGCCGTCAACGCGGGCGGCTTCCGGCCCCGCGCCCTGCCCGTCGAGGTGGCCGCCACCGGTGTCACCCGGGCCGACGTCGAGCTGGACGCCGGCGCCCGCCTCCAGGGTGCCGTCAAGGCCCCGCACGGACCGCTGGCCGACGCCCGGGTGACCCTGGTCGACCAGGCCGGCAACGTGGTCGGCAACGCCACCACCGGTGCGGACGGCGCGTACGCCTTCACCGACCTGGACAGCGGCGAGTACACCGTCATCGCGACCGGCTACCCGCCGGTGGCCACCGCGCTGACCGTCACCGGCACCGGTGCCGACGGTCACGACATCGAGCTCGCCCACCCCGGCGAGTAGTTCCACCCGGCCCGTGGCAGGGCACGCTCCGAGCGGAGCCGTCCGGCGCCACGGGCCGGATTCTTACGACCGATTCGCATGGCCTTGCAGGGAGAGAACGGGATGGGACTGACCGCGAAGATCCGTACGCGGGACGGGTGGGCCGTGTCGCACGCGGTCGTCACGGTGACCGACATGACCGGTACGCAGGTGCTGCGGGCCGAGGCGGACCCCGAGGGGGCCGTACGGGACAGCACCGAACTGGCCCCGGGGGCGTACACCGTGATCGTGACCGCCGTCGGGTACGCGCCGGCCGCGTCCAGCGCGATCGTCACCGCGAGCGGCCGCGCCGAGGTCGGCGCCGTGACCCTGGCCCGGCAGGGCGGCGCCGAGCTGCCCCCGCCCGGCCCCTGGACCATCGACCCGGCGCACTCCTCGGTCGCCGCGGTCGCCCAGCACCTGGGGATCTCCAGCGTGCACGGCCGGTTCACGGAGTTCGGCGGCACCATCGAGATCGCGCCGGACGACGTCGCCAAGTCCCGGGTGGAGGCGGTGATCAAGGCCGGGTCCATCGACACCGGCAACGGCATGCGCGACACGCATCTGCGCTCCGGTGACTTCCTCGACATCGAGAACCACCCGGAGATCAGCTACCGCTCCACCGGGCTGACCCAGGCGGGCCCGGACCGCTGGACCGTGCGCGGCGAGCTGGCCCTGCACGGCGTGGTCCGCCAGGTCGACCTGGACCTCGCCTACCTCGGCACCGGCGCCGACCCGTGGGGCGGCACCCGTGCCGCCTTCCGGGCCACGGCGGAGCTGCACCGCGAGGACTTCGCGATGAACTACAACCAGGTCCTCCAGGCCGGTATCGCCGCGATCGGCACCACGCTCAAGGTCCAGCTGGACATCCAGGCGGTGCAGGGGGACAGCCTGCCGACCGCCTGAGCCGCGGCACGGAGGAGCCCGCCGACCGGACGCCGGCCGGCGGGCTCCCGCGATGAACCGCTCAGTTGTCCGTCGCGCCCACGATGCGCCGGGCCAGGTCGCGGAGCTTGACGTTCTCCCGCTGGGAGGCGCGCACCAGGCTCTCGAAGGCGGCCTGGGCGTCGATGTCCAGACGCTCCATCAGGATGCCGGTGGCCTGTCCGATCAGGTCCCGGGTGTGCATGGCCGCGGTCAACTGCTCGCGAACGGTCACGGAGTTGAGGGCGAGGCTCACCTGTGCGGTGAACAGCCGGCCGAGCCGGGCCGCCGTCTCGTCGAAGGCGCCGGGCTCCCGGGAGTAGGCGGTCAGCACCGTCAGCCGGCGCCGGTCGGCGCGCAGCCGCATCGACAGCACCGAGCGCAGCCCCTGCCGCTCGCCGGCCGCGCCGCCGCTGTCCGCCACCCGGACCACGGGCGCGTCCCACAGCCGCTCCCAGTGCGGCAGGTCGGGGGTGCCGGCCGCGCGCACGATGTCATCGCTCCAGGCGACCGTGCGCAGGCTCTCGCCGCGCTCGATCTCGCAGACCCCGGCGTGCTCGGCGCCGGGCAGCAGATGCACCGCGAGCCGGACCGCCGCGTCGAGCGCGGCGCCGGGGGAGGCGCTCTCGTGCAGCTCGCGGGCGGCCGCCGTCAGGGCCTCGGCCACGTCGAGAGCGCCGGGCGAACGGGTCGCCTCGACGACGTCGTACACGGAAAGGTCGTACGAGGAAGAGTCGGGCACGGAAAAGTCGGACGCGGCCACCACGAACCTCTCGGATGACATGACCGTACGGCCATGCGCAGGAGAGCTCCGCAGCACATTCCCGACTGCGAGCACAGGACAGAAGAACTTTAGCTGCTCCATTGCGGTGAAGTGACCTTCCTCCGGTGCGGCCCGCGGCGCCCGGCGGCGTTCTAGGCTGCGGTCATGGCACCGAACATCGCGACGAACACCCGCGTCTCCCTGGACGAGCTGCTGGACTTCGTACGACCCCGCCACCGGGCGCTGCTGATCACCCGCCGCGCCGACGGTTCCCCGCAGGCGTCCCCGCTGACCTGCGGGGTGGACGACTCGGGCCGGATCGTGGTCTCGACCTACCCGGAGCGGGCCAAGACCCGCAACGCCAAGCGGGATGCGCGGGTGAGCCTGCTCGTGCTCAGCGACGACTGGAACGGCCCCTGGGTGCAGGTCGACGGCACCGCCGAGGTCGTCGACAGCCCCGACTCGGTGGAGCCGCTGGTCGAGTACTACCGCAACATCGCCGGTGAGCACCACGACTGGGACGAGTACCGGGCGGCCATGCGCAAGCAGGGCAAGTCGATCATCCGGGTGACGCCCGAACGGTGGGGGCCGGTGGCGACCGGGGGCTTCCCGGCGCGGCTGGCCGGCGGGGAGTGACGGACCCGAGAGGGTTCAGCCCCGCTCGACCATCGCCTCGATGCCCGCGATCAGCAGGTCCAGGGCGAAGGTGAAGTCACGGTCCATCAGCTCGGCGACCGTGCTCCCGCCGCGGGCCTCCATGATCTGCCTGGACTCCTGGACGAAGTCCGCGGTGTGCGGGTCCTCGCGGACCGAGTTCCTGGCCTGCTGGTAGTAGTCGTCCGGGGTCAGCCCCGAGTCCGCGATCCGGCACATGAACTGGGACTCGACCGTGCCGAAGCCGTACACGAACTGGAAGACGGCCGAGATCGCGCCCATCACCCGGTGCGCGGGCAGTCCGGAGCGGCCGAGGGTGCGCCGCACGCTGCGGGAGAAGTCCAGCGAGTGGGGGCCGATGTTCAGGTACTGGCCGGCCAGCCGGGACAACCAGGGGTGGCGCACCAGCAGGCCCCGGTACTCGGCGGCCAGCGCCCGCAGCCGCTCCCGCCAGTCAGCCGCGTCGTCCTCGCCGGGCAGACGCAGTTCGCCGTAGGCCGCGTCCAGGGCGAGTTCGAGCAGGTCGTCCTTGGTGTCGACGTACCAGTACAGGGACATCGCGGTGACGTTCAGCTCGCCGGCGAGGCGGCGCATGGAGAACTTCGCTAGGCCCTCGGCGTCCAGGAGGCGCACGGACGCCGCGGTGATCCGCTGCCGGTCGAGGCCGGAGGGCTGCCCGCCGCGTCCGCCGCGCCGGGGCTCCTCCTGAAGCCACACACTGTCCCGCGCCGTCCGCCCCGCCGTCTTCGTCACCGGCGCACCTTCCTCCGTCCCCGGCCAGTCAGAGCCCGTCGAGGCCACGGCCCGGGTGGCCAGGGGCCGGCCGGCGCGGGGGCGCGGGCCCGCGTCCCTGAGCCGTTACCCACATCCCCCGGCTCTTAGGCGCGGACCCGCTCCGCCGTTTCCTCTCGGTTTCCGCTGCGTCCCCCTCAGCCCTTCACGGGCTGGGTCAGGTCGTAGAAGGTGGCCGAGCCCACGGTCACCTTCTTGAAGCCGGCCTGGACCCAGGAGCTGATCTGCGAGCCGGTGCCGCTGCCGCCACCGCGCCCGGCGCCCGCTCCGCCGCCCATGCCGCCGCCGGCGATGAAGTAGTGGATCCTGCCGTCGGCCACGTACTTCTTGAACTGCGCGAGCGTCGGCGACGGGTCGGTGCCGTTGAAGCCGCCGATCGCCATCACCGGGTCACCGGTCGCGAGTTGGTAGCTGGCCGCGTTCTGGGAGCCGATGGACGCGGCGACCCAGGTGTATCGGGAGGCGTCCTTCTCCAGCAGCGCCCTGGCCGCCGAGCCGACGTCCGCGCCGTTCAGCAGGCCGCCGAAGCCGCCACCGCCCTCGCGGGTGCGGGCACCGCCCGGGAAGCCGCCGGCGAGGTCACCGCCGAGGCCCGGGACCCCGTTCCCGTTCCGCCCGCCCGGCATGCCCTGACCCCCGCCCGGCACGCCCTGACCGCCGCCGGGCACGCCTTGCCGGCCCTGCTGCCCCTGCTGGCCCTGCTGCCCCTGCGTCCGTCCGCCGCCGAGGCCGCCCCGGGGACCGCCGGTCCGGCCGCCGCCCGGACCCCGGCCGCCGAAGCCCATCATGCTCGCGCCCGCGGGGCCCGCCGTCGGGATGGAGCCCTCGTGCCCGGTGTCCACCGTGCTCAGGGTGTAGGCGGTGGGACCGGCCAGCGCGGCGGCCAGGGCGAGGGCCGCCGCCCCGAGGGCGAGGGGCCGGGCGAGGCGCCCGGCGAAGATCAGGCCGAGGGCCGCCACCAGACCGCCGATCAGGACCAGCCACTTCAGCCAGGGGAGGTAGGACGGTGTGCGGTGGAGCAGCACATAGCCCCAGGCCGCGGCCGCCACCACGGAGGCGGCGAGCGCGAGCGACGCCCACACCTCCTGGCGCCGCTCCCACAGCAGCCCGGCGCCCATGCCGACGACCGCCGCGAGATAGGGGGCGAGCGCCACGGTGTAGTACTGGTGGAAGATGCCCGCCATGTAGCTGAACACCGCCATGGTCATCAGCAGGGATCCGCCCCAGACCAGCAACGAGGAGCGGGTGACCGAGGTACGCCCCAGTCTGCGGGTCGCCACCAGCCCCGCCACCAGCAGGACCAGCGCGGCGGGCAGCAGCCAGGAGATCTGGCCGCCGATTTCGGAGCCGAACATACGGCTCCAGCCGGTCTCCCCCCACATCCCGCCGCCGGCGCCGCCCCCGGGGCCCCCGCCCCCGCCGACGCTGCCGGTCTCGTCGCCGCTGAGCCGGCCGAACCCGTTGTAGCCGAAGGTCAGTTCCAGGAAGCTGTTGTGCTGCGAACCGCCGATGTACGGACGGGACGCCGCCGGCCACAGCTCGACGATCGCCACCCACCAGCCCCCGGACACCACCAACGCGAGGGTGGCGGCGACCAGTTGTCCGAGGCGCTTCTTCAGCGGCACCGGCGCGCACACCGCGTACACCAGAGCGAGCGGCGGCAGGATCAGGAACGCCTGGAGCGTCTTGGCGAGGAACGCGAGGCCGATCGCGACCCCGGCCCACACCAGCCACCGGGTCCGGCCGTCCTCCAGCGCCCGTACGACGAGGTAGCAGGCCAGCGACATCAGCAGGGCCAGCATGGCGTCCGGATTGTCGAACCGGAACATCAGCGCCGCGACCGGGGTGAGCGCGAGCACCGCGCCCGCGATCAGACCGGCCGCGGGGCCGCCGCGGCGGCGCACGGCGGCGTACACGACGGCCACGGTCGCCACGCCCATCAGCACCTCGGGCACGAGGATCGCCCAGGAGTCCAGGCCGAAGATCCGCACCGACAGCTCCATCGGCCACAGCGAGGCGGGGGGCTTGTCGACGGTGATGGCGTTGCCCGCGTCCAGCGACCCGAAGAACAGCGCCTTCCAGGACTTGCTGCCCGCCTGGACGGCCGCCGCGTAGAAGGAGTTGGCGTAGCCGGAGGCGCTCAGGTCGTACAGGTAGAGCAGCAGGGTGGCGGCGAGCAGCCCGAGGAAGGCGGGGCGCGCCCAGCGGGGGTCCTCGGGACGGCCGCGCCAGAGACGGTGCGGGAGGGGCGGCCGGGGCGCGGCGGCGGCCGGGGGCGGCCCCGCCGCGGTCGTGGCGCCCGGCCCCTCGGACGCGTCGAGCGGGCGGTCGTAGGAGGTGCTCATCGGGACCCTTCGGAGATTTCGGTGTCGGTGTCGTACGGCTGCCGCTGGTCCGGGAACACCCAGGCGCGGAAGAGCAGGAACCGCAGTACGGTCGCGGCGAGGTTGGCGGTGACGAGGACCGCCAGTTCGGTGGAGTGCGCGGGCCGGCCGCCGGCCGCGCCGAGGGCGGCCAGGGAACCGCTGGTCAGGGCGAGTCCGATGGCGAAGACCACCAGGCCCTGCGCCTGATGGCGGACCGCGCCGCCCCGGCCGCGCACCCCGAAGGTGAGCCGGCGGTTGGCGGCCGTGTTGGCGACGGCCGAGAGCAGCAGCGCGAGGCCGTTGGCGAGCTGCGGCCCGCAGAACTCCCGGAAGCCGCTGTAGAGCAGCAGGTAGAAGAGGGTCGACAGCAGGCCGACCGCGCAGAAGCCGATCAGCTGGCGGGCCAGGCCCTTGGGCACGCCGGCCAGCTCGCGGTCGCGCGGGTCGTCGCCGAAGGGCCGGGCGAGCAGGTCCAGCGGCAGCGAACCGGTGGCGAGCGCCCGGCCGATCCGCCAGACGCCCTTGAGGTCGTCGGTCGCGGTGCGCACGATGTGCACGGTGGAGTCGGGGTCGTCCACCCAGTCGACCGGCACCTCGTGGATCCGGAGCCCGGCCCGCTCGGCGAGCACCAGCATCTCGGTGTCGAAGAACCAGCCGGTGTCCTCCACCAGCGGCAGCAGCACCCGCGCCACATCGCCCCTGATGGCCTTGAACCCGCACTGCGCGTCCGAGAACCGGGCCTGGAGCGAGCCGCGCAGGATCAGGTTGTACGCCCGGCTGATCAGCTCGCGCTTGGGGCCGCGCACGACCCGGGAGGACCGGGCGAGGCGGGAGCCGATCGCAAGGTCCGAGTGGCCGGAGATCAGCGGTGCGACCAGCGGCAGCAGGGCGTTGAGGTCGGTGGAGAGATCGACGTCCATATAGGCGAGGACCGGCGCGTCCGACGCGGACCACACGGTGCGCAGCGCGCGGCCGCGGCCCTTCTGCTCCAGCCGTACGACGCCCACCCCGGGCAGCTCCGCCGCCAGCCGCGCCGCGACCAGCGGGGTGCTGTCGGTGGAGGCGTTGTCCGCGACGGTGATGCGGAAGGCGTACGGGAAGGTGCGCGTCAGGTGCTCGTGCAGCCTGCGCACGCACGGCTGGAGGTCCTGCTCCTCGTTGTAGACGGGGATCACCACGTCCAGGACAGCCGTGCCGGCTGCCGAGGCCGGCAGGTGCTCCCGGGCCGGCAGGGTGCCGGGGGGCGAGTCGGGAGAAGAGTCGGTTCGCATGGAACCGACTCTCGTCAAGCGCCCTGTCGCATCGATGTGGTGGTGCTGTGGTACGGCTGTGAGTATGAACTCGCTTGATGCAAAGGGGAGTTGTCGTCGGCGGCGGCGTCGGGACCGGGGACGGACCGGGTGTCGAGAGCGGGCAGGCACACGGTGAAGACCGTCCTGCCGGGCGCGCTCTCCACGCTCACCGAGCCGTCGTGCGCCGTCGCGACGGCCCACACGATGGCGAGCCCGAGCCCGGTGGAGCCGGTCGCCCGCGACCGGGCCGAGTCGCCGCGGGCGAACCGCTCGAAGACATGCGGCAGCAGATCGGCCGGAATCCCCGGCCCGTCGTCCTCGACGTCCACGCACACCCACGGACCCTGCCGGCGCACCCGCGCGGTGACGGTCGTACCGGGCGGGGTGTGGCGCCGGGCGTTGGCCAGCAGGTTGACCAGGATCTGCTGGAGCCGGGCGGAGTCCGCGCGGACCGGAGCGGGCTCGGCGGGCAGCGCGAGCCGCCAGGTGTGGTCCCGGCCGGCCGCGCGGGCGTCGCTGACGGTGTCGACCACGAGCGGGACCAGATCGGTGCGCCCGAACTCCAGCGGCCGGCCGGCGTCCAGGCGGGCGAGCAGCAGCAGGTCCTCCACCAGCAGGGTCATCCGCCCGGCCTCGGACTCGATCCGCCCGAGGGCGTGCCGGGTGTCGGGGCCGACCTGCTCGTGTCCGCGCCGGGTCAGTTCGGCGTAGCCGAGGATGGAGGAGAGGGGGGTACGGAGTTCATGGCTGGCGTCGGCGACGAACCGCCGTACCCGCGTCTCGCTCTGCTGCCGGGCCTCCAGGGCGCCGCGGACATGGTCGAGCATCCGGTTCAGCGCGGCGCCGACCTGTCCGACCTCGGTGTGCGGATCGCACTCGGCGTCCGGGACGCGTTCGCTGAGGTTCACCTCGCCGGTGTGCAGCGGCAGTTCGGCGACCCGGGTGGCGGTGGCGGCGACCCTGCGCAGCGGGCGGGTGGCCACGCTGACGATGACGGTCCCGGCGAGGCAGGCGGCGAGCAGCCCGGCGGCGGTGACACAGACCTCGACGAGGATCAGGGTGTTGATGATGCCGTCGGTGTCGTCGGTCGGAATGGCCACGTAGAAGGAGCCGTTGGGCCCGGTGACGTACTCGGCCCGGTAGCTGCCGAGGCCGGGGAGGCCGAGGGTGCGCGGGCGCGGGTCCTCGGACAAGCCGCCGAGGGCCGCGAGCTGTGCGGCGTCGAGGTCGTGGGCGCTCAGGTACGGCGCCGACTTCGACTTGCGGCCCACCTTGCCCTCGGTCGCGGTACCGCCGCTCGCCACGGCCACGACCGTGTACTGCGGCTGCGGGGCCAGGGCGACGAACCTGCCCAGCTCCATGCCCGTGGAGGTTTGTCCGCCGCCGGGTCCGCCGGGCCCCCCGCCCTGCCCCGGCGGGGCGAAGGCACCGGAGGCCCGCTTGCCGACGTCGTCCAGCCGGGCGTCCAGCTGGGCGTACAGGTGCAAGCGCAGGGCCACGGTGGTCACGGTGCCGATCACCGCGCAGACGACGGCGATCAGGACGACGGAGGCGACGACGAGACGGGTGCGCAGGGTGCGGGAGGAGCGGGAGGAGCGGAACGGCCGCGGAGTGGAACGCCGCGTCCGTCGTACCGGGTTCGACCGGGCCGCGGGTCGGGGCCCGGCTGGTCCGCCCATCACACGGCGGGCTTGATCAGGTAACCGGCGCCGCGCCGGGTGTGGATCATGGGCTCGCGTCCGGCGTCGATCTTCCGGCGCAGGTACGAGATGTACAGCTCGACCACGTTGGCCTGGCCGCCGAAGTCGTACGACCAGACGCGGTCCAGGATCTGCGCCTTGCTGAGCACGCGCCGCGGGTTGCGCATGAGGAAGCGCAGCAGCTCGAACTCGGTGGCGGTGAGGTGGATGGAGTCACTGCCCCGCGTCACCTCGTGGCTGTCCTCGTCCAGGGTGAGGTCGCCCACCACCAGCACGGACTCGGAGCGCCGGTCGGTCGCCCCGGACCTGCGGATCAGTCCGCGCAGCCGGGCGACGACCTCCTCCAGGCTGAACGGCTTGGTCACGTAGTCGTCGCCACCGGCGGTGAGCCCGGCGATCCGGTCCTCCACCGCGTCCTTGGCGGTCAGGAACAGCACCGGTACGTCCGGCAGTTCACGGCGCAGCCGGCCGAGGACGGCCAGCCCGTCCATGTCCGGCAGCATCATGTCGAGGACGACGGCGTCGGGGCGGAACTCGCGGGCCGCCTGGAGGGCGCCCTGCCCGTCCGTCGCGCTTCTGATCTGCCAGCCCTCGTAGCGAAGGGCCATGCTCAGCAGTTCGGTGATCGACGTCTCGTCGTCGACCACCAGCACGCGGACGGGGCTGCCGTCCGGCCTCAGCAGTTCGGTGCGCCCCTGAGGGGAGGTCGTGGTCATGGCGGCCACACTGTCGGGGCCCTCTGAGAGGAGCGTTTCACCAGTCTTGGTTTTTCCTGAGAAACACACAGCCACCACTCAGACAACGCCTGGGTGGCCCCTCAGAACAGCCCGTCCTGCTCCTGCCGGAACTCGCGTACGGGCAGGTGGAGTTCATCGCCCTCCCGCGGCGAGGGCATGAGCCCCCACCCCCGCAACAGCCGGGTGTCGAGCACGACGACCCCGCGTCCGCGCACCGCCAGATGAAGATCGGGACCGGCGGCCGCGACCAGTTCCCCGCCGACGGCACCTCCGGGGACCAGCTCCACCACCTCGCCGAAGGCGGCCGGTACGCCGTCGAGCCCGAAGGCCTGGACATGATCGACCACTTCACAGGGCTCGGCCCGCAGGGACTCCGGCCACCGGGCGAGCTCGACGGCCCGCCGGTGCAGCGCGCGCACCTCGGCCGCCCGCTCCTCCCCCGTCCCCGGCAGCCTCGCCCGCACCGCCCGCTTCTGGGCGTACGCGATCCGGTCCGGCACGCCCAGCGCGGCCCGCAGCGTCTCCTCGGTACGCCGGGCCGCCATCAGGGGACCGGTCCCGAGCCAGCTGAAACAGACCGCCCCCTGCTCCAGCAACCGCGCCGGCCCCCGCTCGACGGCCGTGATGCCGACCTTGACCAGGCCGGGACCGAACCAGGCGAGATACACCCGGTACGGCCGGGGGTCGTCGGCGATGGTGTCGGCGGCCACGGAGTGCGCCCGGTCGAGCCGCGCGCACTCCTCGCACCGGGCGCCTGTGCCGCGCGGCGGCACGGCCGCCCGCACCGGACACGCGTGCCCCCGCGCCCCCACGCAGACGCGCCCGCCCCCTTCCGGCACCGCGAACCCGACCCGCTTCCCCCACACCAGCGCGCTGCCCCGCCCGCCCTCCCAAGCGAGCACGAGCCCCTCGCCGGACCAGCGAAGCCCGGAGCATCTCCACATCTGTGCCATCACCGGTGAGGGTAGGTGGTGGGTCTGACATTGATGCTGACACTCGGGTTCCGGCGGGGACGGGACACGGCCACGGCAGTACGCGCACCGGCGGGGCGCCGGAAAATTCCGAGCGTCGCCGGCGGAGCGCGGGATAGCCTCCCCTGTCATCTCTCTCCGGGTCCCCGGTCGTCCGTTCCGCGAGCGTGGGAGGCATCAGCGTTGTCAGGCCGTTCCGCCGCCCGTCCGGCCGGGCTCGTCGGGCTTCTCCTCGCCCTGGCGGCCTCCGAGCTCGGGGACAGGCTGGTGCAGGTGGCGTACGCGCTGGTCGCGGTGCGCGCGGGTGCGACGACCTTCCTCGCCGCCGTGCTGGCCGCCCAGACGGTCCCGATCCTGGTGATCACCCCGCTCGTCAGCGCCCGGGGCTGGATCCGCTCGCGGACGGCGTGGCGGGCCGGACTGATCGGGCAGGTGGCTGCGTTCGCCGTCGCGGCCGCGGCGGCGGACCACCGGACCGCCGTCCTGGCGTGCGTCTTGGCCGCCGCGTCCTGCGAGGCCCTGACGGTGCCGTTCTCCCGCTCGCTCCTGCACACGCTCAGTGACGGGCGGCAGGCCGACCTGGCCAGGTGGTGGAGCGTCTCGAAGGCGGGGGCCGGCGCCGCGGGCATGGTGCTGGCCGGTGTGGTGGTGGCCCTGTCCGGCGCGGCCCCGGCCTTCGCGCTGAACGCCCTGACCTTCCTGCTGGTGCTGGCCGTGGCCTGGTCACCGCGGGTCCCGGAGGACGGTACGACGGCGGCCCGTAGCGCCACCGCGGGGTTCCGCCGCCTGGTGGCCCCCGGAGCGTTCGGCGCCCTCGGCCTCCTCTGCGCGACCGCCATGCTGATCACCACCAGCCTGGAGGGCGTGTCGGGCCCCTTCATGCTGGCCCGGACACCGGGTTACGACCCTCACGGGCTCGGCGTGGTGATGGCCTGCTGGGCCGTGGCCTCCATGATCGCGGCGGCCGTGACCCCACGCCGGCTCACCGGCGTTCGCGCACTCCTCCCGCTGTGCAACCTGCTGGTGGCCCTCGCGATCGGCCTCCCGAGTGTCGGTCTCCCGTTCTGGTCCGCCACCGTCGCCTTCGCCCTGGGCGGCATTGGGAACGGCGTCTTCAACCTCCTCCTCACCCGGATCATCTGGTCGGGCGTCCCGGCCGAGGGCCAGCCCCACGCCTGGGCCGCGTTCAACTGGATCCTGAACGCCTCCCTGTTCCTGAGCTTCTCGGTGGGTCTCTTCCTCCGCCCCGGGCACACCCCGGCCCTCCTGGCGGCCGCCGCGGCCGTCTGCCTGCTCGCGGGCGGCGCGTATCTGCCGGCACTGGCCCGGACCCCGGAGGCGGCCCGCGGAATCACCTGAGCCGCGGATATCCGCCGTCGCGCCGGCTTACCTCTCTTGTACGGGTGAACGGCGGCACTCGTCGGAGAGGGTGACGCTCGCGGCAACACAGATTACTTATGCATGGTGCGGCCCGCCGAATGTGCCACGTTGGCTACCACGCACCTCCGCACGATATTCGAACTCCGCGGCCCGGAACCTGAGGGGAAAGAACCTTGCGCAGAATCCAGCGAATTCTGATCGCCGCCGTCGCGGCGGGAAGCTTCACCGCTGCGGGCATGGGGGTCGCCTACGCGGGCGACTCGAACAGCCACAACTCGAACAGCTACAACGGTCCGACCTACACGTTCCTCGGACTCAACCTCCTGGGCGGCCAGACCCCTCAGACCCCCCAGACCCCTCAAACTCCTCAGACGCCTCAGACGCCTCAAACCCCCCAGACCCCGCAGCGCGTTGACCCTGGGAAATCGAGGGGGGGCGAATCCGGGCTGTCGGCCGAGGAACGAGGCGGCCACGGAGCGGCACAGACCCCGAACACGCCCAACACGCCCAACACCCCCAACACCCCGAACACCCCGGGTGGTGGCAACACCCCCAACACGCCGAACACCCCCAACACCCCCAACACGCCCAACACGCCCAACACGCCCAACACGCCCAACACGCCCAACACCCCGAACACACCCAACACCCCCAACACGCCCAACACCCCGAACACGCTGGGCCTTCTAAGCATTCTGACTGCCTTGCTGTAGCCGACGTGTGGGGCTTTGAACCGTCCTCTGGACGACGAGCTGATCAAGGAATTGATTGAGTCGCGCCTTGAGCAGTCATTTCGTCATCCGTCGGAGCACGTGAACATGATGAAGCCGCGCGAATAACGCTGCGCGGCTTCATCATGTTGTCGAGCGCTGTCATCCCGGAGTGTTCGGGGTGTTGGGCGTGTTCGGAGTGTTCCCGCCACCACCCGGAGTGTTCGGGGTGTTCGGCGTGTTCGGAGTGTTCCCGCCACCACCCGGAGTGTTCGGCGTGTTCGGCGTGTTCGGCGTACGGCCGCCACCACCCGGAGTGTTGGGCGTGTTCGGCGTGTTCGGCGTGTTCTGCCGGTGGTGGGGACGCGGCGGGGGCGGCTTGCTGACCGAGTGCACCACTGCGTCGTTGTGTGTCGTGGGCACGGCCTCAGCGCTGGCGACGCCGACTGTTCCGGCGAGCAGCGCCGCAGCGCAGGAAGCCCCGGCTATGCGGGCGACTCGATTTCGAGCGGTAAACATGGAAACCTCGCTATCAGTCGTTGACGGGTACGAGATCTACGGCGTTCGAAAGCCCGAGAATGAGATATTCAGGCTGCCTTCATTCTTCGGCGGAATTGGCAGGCAGGTCACCACCCACATCGCTCGGGTGAATATCATCGAGACTGTCTACGACAGTAACAGGTGGCGGATTAGACGGCACGGGCACCTGAATGAGAATGGGAACGAAAATGACGTCACCGTGCCTGAACTCGGCCTTTTTCGAGAACCGGTAGCAGACGATCTCACCGGCGTTCCTGCGCGTCTCGTAGCAACGAAGCACCGACTTCTCCTGCGTCTGCGCGCCTTTCGGCAGTGCACTCGCCTCACTCGCACAGGGACCCGACACGCCGGCCGCCAGGAGCGAGAACACAGCCGCTGCGAGACAGACGCCTCGCAACGTCGCCTTCCGCATCCTCACCACCCCGGAAATCGCCGGAACAGGGTCCACCTGTCAGCGCAAAGAGGCACACCGGCATCAAGCGCACGACATGTTCCAAGGCTTAGTGACCGGAGTTCGCACGGGCAAGAGGCAGAACTACCGACACTGTGGGCAGAAGTACCCACAGCCGGCGGGACACGTCATCCGGGAGGCTCGCCCACTCCGTCACGCAGGAGCGCCAGACGGACCAGGTCGGCCCGGCGGTGACAGCCGGTCTTGCCGCGCAGTCGGTCAAGGTGCGTGTGAACGGTGTGCTCACTAATATTCAACTTGGCGGCGATTTCACGGTCGGTTGCGCCACTCGCGATGAGTTGCAGGATCTGCCTCTCCCGATGTGTGATGCGAGTGTGCTGCTCACGGAGAGACTGATCCCTCAATCTCGTGGAGAAGTAAATGTCTCCGGAGGCGACGGCACGGACCGCCGCCAGCAATTCGGCTTCTTCGCTGCTCCGGCTCAGATAGCCACTGGCACCCGCCTCGATGAAGAAGAAAAGCTCGGTCTGCGTCTCGGAGGCTGACAGAATGACCGCGGCTCGGCCCTGCTGACGCAATCGAGAGATGAGGCGGCCCATATCTTCGAGAGGCGATTGAAGGTTCACCAGGACAACGTCCGCGGCGCCCGTCTCGTAGTCCCACTCCTCGCTCCCCTTGACGGAGGCGACCCTCCGCATGTCCGGCGCGGTGTCGATCACCTGCTCAAGACCTCGCCGCAGCAAGGGGCAGTCGGAGACGACTGCTACGGCTACACGCACCGGATGTGGGCTCATCGAGGTTCCTGGTCGGCTGGGTGTCACGATCGCGTCAATCCCAGAATCGCCGCTCCACGCCCCATCGGCATGCCGAGTTGGACCATCGGGGACCGGGTGCCTCCGCGGGTCGGCGCCCTACCGGTCACTTCGGACCCGGGCGTGACGTGGTCCTGGCGATCAGCTGGGATCCGCCGCCCGGTGGCTGCCCCCGCAGCCCGTGGCTGACGGGATGTCACGGCAGAGCCGATCCTGGTGTGACTGCGCCGCAGCCCCGCCGAAGACGATGACGCCGATCAGAGCGGCCATGACGGCCTGGGCGACGACCGTTACGACGGCCCCGGCACGCGCGGCGATCGCGGCCGCCGCGACGGCGAGGACGCCGACCCCGCCGGCGGCGGCCAGGTAGTCCCACGACGAGTCGGTCGTGACGGTCTTCCCAGGATCGAGGTCGAACCCGGACAGTAACCAGAGTCCGAAGATCACGACCAGGGCGATCAGCTCCAGGAACACCAGACCGCAACCGGCTCCGATGTCGGCGCCCCGGTCGGCACGGCGGCGCGGTCCCGGGCCGGTGGTCGCGTCGAAGGCCGGCGGGGCGACGGGCAAGTTCATGGCCGCCACCTTGCTCGTGCGGGCGGGGCGGGCGCATGAGCAGGAGTACTCAGATCCACCCGGGTGATCCCCATGGGCCGCCCGACACCCTGATCGGCCCCGCACTCACCACCCTGAGGCGGTTACCGTCGAACACTGCCGTCAAGACAAAAGCCAGAGGCCCCGGATTTCTCCGGGGCCTCTGGTCTCTGTGCACTCGGCAGGATTCGAACCTGCAACCTTCTGATCCGTAGTCAGATGCTCTATCCGTTAAGCTACGAGTGCTTGTTCTTTTGTTCTTGTCTCCGTTTCCGTTCCTTTCGGCCCGTCCCGGCGACAGGAAGAACATTACATGACTGCCGCCGTCATGTGAAATCCGATCCGCACACCCCTTCTGACCTGCGGAAACGTCCAGGAGAGGGGTGGAGGACGGAGTGTGCGACAGGAACGACGAAGCCCCGGTCCAGTGGACCGGGGCTTCGGATGGGGCGGAGGCGGAGGGATTTGAACCCTCGATGGGCTTTAAGACCCAAACCGCATTAGCAGTGCGGCGCCATAGACCGGACTAGGCGACGCCTCCAGCACAACCGCTCACGCGAGCGCGCGAGTGGTGCGTGCAGATGATGACACAGCCACAGGGCCCGTCACCAATCGATCCCTACGGTACTAGGCAGTCCGGCCGCAGGGCAAAGGGCTTCTTCGGCCGGGCGGCGTTTTCCGGGGGAACGTGGCGCAACGTCCGCCGAGGTCGGGCGTTGAGGAGGGCATGGGTTCTCTTCTGTCGGGTGTCGCCGGGCGCGTCCGTCGCGGCGGTCTCGCCGCCGTCACCATCGCCGTCACCATCGCCGTCACCGCCGTCGCCTCCGCCGTCGTACCGCTGATCGCCGTACCCGCCGCCGCCCTCGGCCAGGGGCGCGGCGGGGATCACCTCACCGTCGTCGTACGGCATGCCGGGGCCGGGCGGGACGGGACGTACGAGCTGTTCTGTCATCCCGCGGGCGGGCATCACCCTGATGTGCGGGGCGCCTGCCGGAAACTTGACGCGCAGACGCGGTGGGGGCGGGACCTCTTCGCGCCGGTGCCGCCCGGCAGCATCTGCTCCATGATCTCCGGCGGGCCGGCCACCGCGCGGGTCACCGGTACCTGGGCGGGACGGCCCGTCGACGCGTCGTACGACCGGAACAACGGGTGCGAGATCGACCGGTGGAACCGGATGGTGCCGCTGCTGCCGAAGATCGGATAGGCCCGGTCCGAAGGTCCGGTCGTCACCGCATCGGCGTCACTTCCTCGTGGGACCTCCCTCTCATCCGGCACCCCTGGCACAACACGTGCGCATAGACTCCCTCGCGTGACACGTCGCGGGCCGGTTGGCAATATGGCCCGAGCGGTCGGCAAGGTGCGGTAACAGGGAGGAAGCGTCTCGTGAGCAGCAGGCCATCCCGAGGCGCTGCTCGCCTCGCAGCCATACTCGACGCTCTGCCGGACGCGTTGGTCCTGGTCAACGCCAACGGAACCGTCGTCAACGCCAACACCATCGCGCTGGAAGCCTTCGAGGCGCCCGGCACCGCGCTCGTCGGGCGCGGGCTGCTCGATCTGCTGCCCGAGTTCGACTCGCGGCTCATCCCGGGCTCCATGCGGCGCCCCGGCCAGCGGGACCCGCAGGGCCGGACCAAGCCGGCGCGGATGGTCGCCCGGCGCACCGACGGGGGCGAGTTCCCGGTCGAGGTCACCAGCGCGAACCTGGAGAACGGGCAGCAGGCGTACGACGGTTACGGATACACGGGCGACGAGCTGCTGATGATCGTCGTCCGGGATCTGTCCGGGACGGTCGACACCGAGGCGGAGCTGGCCCGCTCGCAGCGGCAGACCGAGATGATCCTTCGGGCCGCGTCCGAGGGCGTCGTCGGCACCGACACCGACGGGCGGATCGTGCTCGTCAACCCGGCGGCCGCGCAGATCCTCGGCTACCGGGCGGGCGAGCTGGGCGGCAAGGAGCTGCACAACCTCGTCCTGCACTCGCGAGCCGACGGCTCCCCCTTCCCGTACGCGGAGTCGCCGCTCGCCGACACCCTGCGCTCCGGGCGCAAGCACCGGGTGCGCGGGCAGGTGCTGTGGTCCAAGGGCGACCACCAGGTGCCGGTCGACCTGACCACCGCGCCGGTGCGCGACGGGGACCAGCTGGTCGGCGCCGTGATGACCTTCACCGACCGGCGCCCCTTCGACTCCCTGGTGGACGAGAAGACCACTCTGGAGCAGGCGCACGCCGAGCAGCTGGAGAAGCTCTCCGAGGAGCACGCCTCCGACCTCACCGCCCTGCGCCGGCAGCACGCCACCGAGGTGGAGCAGCTGCGCGAGAAGTACGACGCCGAGCTGGCGGAACTGCGTGAGCAGCACGCGGAGGAGCTGGCGGCGGGCGAGGAGCGGTACGCCGCGCTCGGCGAGCGGGAGAAGGACCGGTACGAGGCGCTGGCCGGGCGGCACGAGCAGCTGCTCACCCTGCTCGCCCGGTCGCTGCGCGGTCCCCTGGACGAGCTGCGGCGCGAATTGGCCGCCCTGGCCGCCGACGACGCCGGGCAGCTGTGGCCCGAGGCCAACCAGGTGCTGCACCACCTGTCCGCCGGGTACTCGCGGATCACCGCCCTCATCGACAACGTCCTCGCCTACCAGCGGATCGACACGGGCACCGAGGACATCACCCGCACGAAGGTGATGCTGGACGCCGTCGTCGCCGCCGGTGTCGACGGCGCGGTGGAGCTGATCGGCCCCGGCCGGGTCCAGTTCGCCGTGCACGCGCCGCCCATCGAGGCCGAGGTCGACCCGCAGCGGCTCGCCACCGCGCTCGCGCACCTGGTGGCGGACGTCGCGGGCGTCGACGCGACCGGCAACGCGCCCGTCTCGACGGGCGGTTACCTCGACAACACCGTGGTCGTGGCGGCCGCGCAGCGCGGTTCGGTCGCCCGGATCGAGGTGCGCGGGCCGTACGCCGGCGGAGACCCGGTGCACGAGCCGATCGTGCGCGGGATCGTGCGCGCCCACGGCGGTGTGCTCCAGACGCACGAGGTGCCGGGCATGAGCGGCAACGCGTACGTCCTGGAGGTGCCGCTCGGGGACGGCGCGGGGGCCGTCACGGCACCGTCCGCGCAGATGGAGCTGGCCGGGCCGGACACGGCGCGGGAGACCTTCGACGGCGCCCGCCGGCGGGCCCGGCGGGGGTCCACGGACGCGTTCCTCGACGCCGACCTGGCCGGTTCGGGCACGCCGTCCGATGACGGGTCCGCGCCCACCGGACGCCGCCGCAGGCGCGCGGCCGGGCCCGCCGACGAGACGACCGAGGTTCCGGCCGAGGCCACGCAGGGCGCGTCCGGCGGTACCGGGCGGCGCCGCGGGCGGCCCGCCGAACTCGATCCCGCGCGTGCCGACGCCGGTGCCGACGGGGTGAGCGAGGGGGCCGTGGTGACCGCGGCCGAGCATGCCGCGGGGGCCGCCGCCTCCGGTACGGGGCTCGGCGGCGCCGTGCCGCCGGGGGGCGTGCCCGCGCCCGCCGGGCACCACGCCCGCCCCGGCACCGAGCCGGCTCCGCAGACCGCGCTGCCCGCCGCCCTGCCGCCGGCCGGGGGCGAGGGCGCGCCGGGGGCCGAGGGTGCGCCGGGTGACGGGGATGCCGCCGAAGCGGCTCAGCCCACCGGGCGGCGGCGCCGTGCGCTGGCCGCCGCGGCCGAGCGCGCCGCCGCGCAGGAGACGGGGGCGCGTACGGTCTTCGCCCTGCCGCCCGCCGCGGCCGACCGCGCTCCGCAGGAGGAGCCGGCGGCACCGGGGACCGGGCCCCTGCCCGTACAGGCGCCGCCGACCGGCGCGGCCGTGCCCGGCGAGGAGGGCCGGCACGACGCCGTACCGCCGAGCCAGGCCGAGGACCACACTCCGCCGCAGCCGCATCCCACGACCGCGCCGACCGGTCGGCGCCGCCGCGCGGTGGCGGCTCCGGCCCAGACCGCGCAGACCGCGCCCGCCGCCCAGGCCGCCGACTCCGGTACGGCGCCGGGGGCTCCGGCGCAAGCCGCCGCGGCGCAGGCTCAGCCTCAGGCACAGGCCACGAACGGGCAGGGCATCGCTGTCCCCGTGCAGGCCCCCCGCCCGGTGGCCCCGGGGCAGGCCATCCCCGGGACGGCCCTGCCGGCACAGACCCGGGGCACGGACGGCCGGGGCGTCGCCCTCCAGGCCGGCCCCCCGGTCGCCGTGCCCGCGTCGGCTCCGATCGCCCCGGGCGCGCCGGCCGCCACCGCGACGCCCGCGGCACCCGCCGCGCCGGCCGACCCGGCCGCGCCCCAGGCAGCCCCGCCGGTTGTCGGCCGGCCCGACGCGGCGCCGGCCGCCGCTCCGGCCCCGCGGCCGCCCGCGGCCGAGCAGGCCGCTCCGGCCACCGGTGCCCCCGCCGCGCGGCCGCTCCCGCTGCCCGCCGAGACCGCCGACCCGCCGAGGCCCGCCTCGGCCCCCGGCACCCCCGTACCCGGGGCGCCGCAGCCGCCGCGGTCGGCGCAGCCCGCCCCGCCCGCCGGTACCGCCGTACCCCCGCAGGCCGCGACTCCGGCCGCCGGGACCCCCGTACCGCCGGCGACCCCGGCGAGCGGCACTCCTCTTCCGGCCGCTCAGCCGCAGCGGGCCGCCCAGCCGTTGCCGCTGCCCACCGAGGCCGGCGGGAGCGGGCCCGCGTACGACCCCGACTCCACCCAGGGCCGGGCCATCAGCGTGCGCACGCTCGGTCAGGGCGTGCCGTTCGCGCGGCAGGTCGCGCAGGCGACGCCGCCGCCGCACGCGCCGGGTGGTTCCGGGCGGCGGCGCAAACTCGGGACGCCGCCCGATCCGGCCGCGCGCCAGGATGCGTCCGGCGAGGCGGTGCCCGCACAGCCGTCGTCGCTGCCCGGGTCGTCACGGATCGCGCCGGGAACCGAGGGCGGCGGACGGTCGTACGCCATCGGCGCGCCGGACGCGAACGCGGCCGAGGGACCCGAGCCGCTGGACGGTCCCGGCGGTGCCGTCGAGGTGTCGGACACCCCGCGGCCGCAGCCGCTGGACGACGAGCTGCCCCCGGAGCCGCTGGACAACCCGCGCCGGCTGCTGGTGTGGCCCGCGCCGGACGTGACCACGCAGGCGGCGCTGAGCGAGCGCGGCTACCGGCCGGTGATCGTGCACTCGCGCGAGGAGGTCGACGCGCAGATCGCGGCCTTCCCCGCCGCGCTGTTCGTGGACCCGCTGACCGGCCCGATCACGCGTACCGCCCTCCAGTCGCTGCGCCAGGCCGCCGTCGCCGCCGAGGTGCCGGTGCTGGTCACGGCGGGGCTCGGCCAGGCGACCCGGGAGGCGGCCTACGGCGCCGACCCCGCCGTGCTGCTGAAGGCGCTCGCCCCGCGCGACAGCGAGCAGCATCCGCCGCGGGTGCTGCTGATCGAGGAGCACGAGGAGATCGCGCTGGCCCTGACCGCGACGCTGGAGCGGCGCGGGATGCAGGTGGCGCGGGCCGCGAGCGACGGCGACGCGGTGGCGCTGGCGGGCCGGTTCCGGCCGAACCTCGTGGTGATGGACCTGATGCGGGTGCACCGCCGGCAGGCCGGGATCGTGGACTGGCTGCGCGCGAACGGGCAGCTGAACCGCACCCCGCTGGTCGTGTACACGGCCGCCGTCGAGCAGGCCGACCTGCCCCGGCTGGCCTCGGGCGAGACGGTGCTGTTCCTCGCGGAGCGGTCCACCAGCACCGAGGTGCAGTCGCGGATCGTGGACCTGCTGTCCCGGATCGGCACCAACTAGCCGACGGCGAACGCCACGGGGGAGGGGCCGGGCTGCTCTGCCCGGCCCCTCCCCCGTGCCCCGCGGCTCCCGTGCCTCAGAGCCGGGTGACGTCCAGGTCCCCGTCCGCGTAGCGCCGGCGCAGCACCTTCTTGTCGAACTTGCCCACGCTCGTCTTCGGCACCGCCTCCACGATCGTCCAGCGCTCGGGCAGCTGCCAGCGGGCGATGTGGGCCTCCTCGGCGAGGAAGGCGCGCAGGGTCTCGAAGTCGGCGCCCGCGCCCTCCCGCAGGACGACCGTGGCCAGCGGGCGCTCGCCCCACTTGTCGTCCGGTACGGCCACCACCGCGGCCTCGGCGACGTCCGGGTGGGACATCAGCGCGTTCTCCAGCTCCACGGAGGAGATCCACTCGCCGCCGGACTTGATGACGTCCTTGGCGCGGTCGGTGAGGGTGAGGAAGCCGTCCGGCGAGATGACACCGACATCGCCTGTCTTCAGCCAGCCGTCCGCGCTGAACTTGTCGGCGGGGCGCAGGGGTTCGGCGTCCGGGCCGTTGTAGTAGGCGCCCGCGATCCAGGGGCCGCGCACCTCCAGCTCGCCGGCCGACTCGCCGTCCCAGGGCAGGCGTTCGCCGTCCGGGCCGGTGAGGCGGGCCTCGACGGAGGCCGGGAAGCGGCCCTGGGTGAGGCGGTAGCCGAACTCCTCGTCCGTGCCGAGGGCACCGGCCGGCGGGCGCGCCACCGTGCCGAGCGGGGAGGTCTCCGTCATGCCCCAGGCGTGCACGACCGGCATGCCCAGCTCGTCGAAGGCACGCATCAGGCCGGGCGGGCAGGCCGAGCCGCCGATGGTGACATGGGTGAGGGTGGAGACGTCACGGGGCCGGGCGAGCAGCTCGCCCAGCAGGCCCTGCCAGATGGTGGGCACGGCGGCGGCGTGGGTCGGCCGCTCCCGCTCAATCATCTCGGCAAGCGGCGCGGGCTGCAGGAAGCGGTCCGGCATCAGCATGTTGACGCCGGTCAGGAAGGTGGCGTGCGGCAGGCCCCAGGCGTTGACGTGGAACTGGGGGACGACGACGAGCGAGGTGTCCTTGTCGGTCAGGCCCATCGACTGGGTCATCTGCACCTGCATGGAGTGCAGATAGATCGAGCGGTGGCTGTAGACCACGCCCTTGGGGTCGCCGGTGGTGCCGGAGGTGTAGCACATGGCTGCGGCCTGACGTTCGTCCAGGTCGGGCCAGTCGTAGCCGGTCGGCCGGTCCGCGATCAGCTCCTCGTACTCGTGGACCCGCGCGGTGGCGCCGGCCAGCGGGGCGCGGTCGCCGGGGCCGGTGACCACGATGTGCTCGACGGTCTTCAGCTGCGGCAGCAGTGGGGCGATCATCGGGATCAGGGAGCCGTTGACGATGATCACGCGGTCGGCGGCGTGGTTGACGATCCACACCAGCTGCTCGGCGGGCAGCCGCAGGTTGAGGGTGTGCAGCACCGCGCCCATGGAGGGGACCGCGAAGTACGCCTCGACGTGCTCGGCGTTGTTCCACATCAGGGTGGCCACGCGCTGGTCGCCGGTGACCCCGAGGGTGTCGCGCAGGGCGTGCGCCAGCTGGGCCGCGCGGGCACCGATCTCGGCGTAGGAGCGCCGCTGCGGCTCGGGCTCGCCGGTCCAGGTGATCACCTGCGAGGCGCCGTGGACCGTCGACCCGTGGGTCAGGATCCTGGAGATCAGCAGCGGTACGTCCTGCATGGTGCTCAGCACGGAGTCCTCCCGGCGACGGTGCCTACGCGGTAGTAGGGGGGTGCGCTGATTCTGCGCACATACCAGGCGGTATGTCACTAGGTGGAATGTCACTGCGTGCGGAACGGGACGGAAACGGAGCGGAATCGAGATCCGGCGCCCCCGGGTCCTCGTCAGCCGGTGTCCCCGGCCCTCTCGGGCGCTCGCGCCGGCCCCAGCTCCGGGTCCTCCCGCAGCTTGCCGAGCGCCCGCGAGACCGCCGACTTCACCGTGCCCACCGAGACCCCGAGCACCTCCGCGGTCTGGGCCTCGCTGAGGTCCTCGTAGTACCGCAGGACGACCATCGCCCGCTGCCGCGTGGGCAGCTTCATGACGGCCCGCCACATCGCGTCGTGCAGCGCCTGGCGCTCGGCCGGGTCGTCGTCGGGCCGCGGCTCCGGCTCGGGCAGCTCGTCGCAGGCGAACTCGTCCACCCGGCGCTTGCGCCACTGCGAGGTCCGCGTGTTCAGCAGCGCCCGGCGCACGTAGCCGTCGAGCGCCCGCTGGTTCTCGATCCGCTCCCAGGCGACGTAGGTCTTGGCCAGCGCGGTCTGCAGCAGGTCCTCGGCGTCGCAGGGATTCGCGGTCAGCGAGCGCGCGGCGCGCAGCAGGACGGGTCGGCGGGCCCGCACGTACGACGTGAACGACGGGTACGCGGGGGCCGCTGCCGAGGCGCCGGCGCAGACGGGTGTGGTCATGGCTCCACGCTATGAGCGGGTCGCGCGCCCCGGGATCGGCCGCAGGTGCCGAAGCGGGGTCCCTCTCAGGTCGTAGAGCTGGGGGCGGCTCCACCTCCTGGAGGTGGAGCAGGGGTACGCCGGCCCCCGGGTCGCACCCCGGGGCGTTCAGCCGTCCGCCGCAAGGACCAGGCCCGACGTCGGGACCCCGGTACCGGCGGTCACCAGGGTCCGGGCGGCTCCGGGGACCTGGTTCACGGCGGTGCCGCGCAGCTGGCGGACCGCCTCCGCGATGCCGTTCATACCGTGCAGATACGCCTCCCCGAGCTGACCCCCGTGGGTGTTGAGGGGCAGTCGCCGCCCGGCGGTGAAGTCCGCCGCCTCGCCCCGGCCGCAGAAGCCGAACTCCTCCAGCTGCATCAGCACGAACGGGGTGAAGTGGTCGTACAGGATCCCGACGTCGATGTCGGCGGGGGTGAGGCCCGAGGTGCGCCACAGCTGACGGGCGACCGCGCCCATCTCCGGCAGCCCGGTCAGCTCGTCCCGGTAGAAGCTGGTCATCTGCTCCTGGGCGCGGCCCGCGCCCTGGGCGGCGGCCGCGATCACGGCGGGCGGGCGGGGCAGGTCCCGGGCCCGTTCCAGGGAGGTGACGACGAGCGCCTGGCCGCCGTCGGTCTCCTGGCAGCAGTCCAGCAGCCGCAGCGGCTCCACGATCCAGCGGGAGGCGGCGTGTTCGGCGAGCGTGATCGGGCGGCCGTGGAAGTAGGCGGCCGGGTTGGTCGCGGCGTGGGCGCGGCCGGTCACGGCGACATGGCCGAACGCCTCGGGGGTCAGCCCGTAGGTGTGCAGATAGCGCTGGGCCGCCATCGCCACCCAGGAGGCCGGGGTGAGCAGTCCGAACGGCAGCACCCAGCCGAGCGCCGCGCCCTCCGCCGAGGGTTCGCGGTGCTGGACGCCGGCGCCGAATCTGCGTCCCGAGCGCTCGTTGAAGGCGCGGTAGCAGACCACCACCTCGGCCACCCCGGCCGCCACGGCCAGTGCCGCCTGCTGCACGGTCGCGCAGGCCGCGCCGCCGCCGTAGTGGACCCGGGAGAAGAAGGACAGCTCGCCCATCCCGCAGGCCTGGGCGAGGGTGATCTCCGGGCTGGTGTCCATGGTGAAGGTGACCAGGCCGTCCACGTCGGCGGGGGCGAGCCCGGCGTCGTCGAGCGCCGCGCGCACCGCCTCCGCCGCGAGCCGCAGTTCGCTGCGCCCGGAGTCCTTGGAGAACTCGGTGGCGCCGATCCCGACGACGGCCGCGCGCCCGCCGAGGGTGTCCTTCGCGCGCAGGCTCACGGGCGGGCCTCCTCGGGGACGGTCACGGTCACCGTGCCGGTCACATGGGTGCCGAGGCCGTTGGCGCCGACGACGCGCACGGTGGCGGTGTCGCCGTCGACCTCCTCGATCCGGCCGGTCAGCACCATGGTGTCGCCGGGGTAATTGGGGACTCCCAGGCGGATGGCGACCTTGCGGAGGACCGCCGTGGGGCCGAAGTGGTCGGTGATGTACCGGCCCACCAGACCGTTCGTCGTCAGGATGTTCATGAAGACGTCCGGGGAACCCTTGTCCCGGGCCGATCCGGGGTCGTGGTGCACGTCCTGGTAGTCCCGGGAGGCGATGGCGCCCGCCACGATCAGTGTGCGGGTCAACGGGATCTCCAGCGGCGGCAGTTCGCTGCCGGCCGGCCTCACGCCGCCACCGCCCGGAAGACCGGAAGCGTCAGTTCGTCGTCGCAGGCGGCGAATTCCAGCCGCACCGGCATCCCGATGCGCACCTTGTCGTACGGGACCCCGATCACGTTGCTCACCATCCTGACCCCTTCCGCGAGTTGCACCAGGGCGACCGCGTACGGCGGGTCGAAGGCGGGGAAGGGCGGGTGGTGCATCACGACGTACGAGTGGACGGTGCCCTCGCCGCCCGCCTCGAACGTGTCCCAGCCGAGGCCGCCGCAGGCGTTGCAGCCGGGCAGCCACGGGTGGCGCGGGGTGCCGCAGCCGGTGCAGCGCTGGATGAGCAGCCGGTGCTCGGCGACGCCCTGCCAGAAGCCGGCGTTGTCGCGGTTGACGACGGGGCGGGGGCGCCTGCCTGCCGGTGCCTTTGTGCGGGCGGGGGCGTACTTGAGGATGCGGAAGCGGTGGGTGCCCGCGAGGTCGCCGTCCGCGCGGACGTCGGTGCGGGTGGTGACGAAGTGGCCGGTGCCCAGCCTGGTGGTCTTGCGGCCCGACACCGATTCGATCACCGTGTCGAAGGTGATCGTGTCGCCCGGCCGCAGCGGGCGCAGGTACTCCTGCTCGCAGTCGGTGGCGACGACCGAGGTGCAGCCCAGGTCGTCCAGGAGACGCAGCAGCTCGACGTAGGGGCCGGAGCGGTCGCCGTGACCGGAGAGACCGGCCATCGTCCAGGCCTGGAGCATGGTGGGCGGGGCGATGGCGTCGGGCCCGCGGTAGGCGGGGCTGGTGTCGCCCATGGCCTCGCACCAGTGCCGGATCATCGGCAGGTTGACCGGGTCCCGGCCGGTCCCGGTGGCGGCGGCGGGGAGCCCCTCGTACGACGCGAGCCGCGCCTGTCTGTCGTCCGCCCGCATCTCCATGTCCGGCCTCCCGATGCGATGTCCGGTCCTTTCCTCGTTTCTGACTGTCCGTCAGATATGACGGGACTGTCAAGGAGAACGACCGGGACCCTGTCAAGGAGACCGACCGGGACCGACCCTGCGGGCACCCGCGGGACGCGGGACGGACACGCGTCGGCGCGGCGGTACCGAAGCACCGCCGCGCCGATGTCCCGCGTCCCCGGAGCGCGCCCCCTCGGGCCGTCAGACGGGACTCGCCGCGGCAGACCGAGGGAACGGCGGCGCGGCCGCGGCGAGAACACGGGTGGTGCGGATGCCTGCCATGGTGATCCTCTCGGAACCGGGGGCTCGGACCTGGTCGTCCGGCGCCTGGAGCTACGGCCTGGCCGCGACCGCCCGCGGCCCGTGCCGGGGCGGCCGGCCCGCCGCCCCGACCGCCGCGGGCGGTGTCGCGCAGCCGGAGACCTGCCCAGCGGTGCCCGGTGAATCCCTCCGGAGGCCGCGCTTCGCACGCAAGCGTGACCACCGCCCGGCAAACCTCTTTCTTTTTTCGAACGTACGTCCGAACATGGAGTCATGGCCACCATCGACCGGCAGGCCGCGACGCTGGCCCTCGCCCATGCCCTGTCCGCCGCCGAACACGGCCTGGCAGTCCTCCCCCTGTCCCGGACCAAGCTCCCGGCCCTGCGCTCCCCCCACCACGACGACCCCGACCCCGCCTGCCACGGCGAGTGCGGCCGCTTCGGGCACGGGGTGTACGACGCCTCGGCCGACCAGGCGCGCATCCGCGAGATGTTCGCCGCCGCGCCCTGGGCCGCCGGCTACGGCATCGCCTGCGGGCTGCCCCCGTACCACCTGATCGGCGTCGACCTGGACACCAAGTCCGGCACGGATGCCCCGGCCGCCCTGCGCGAGCTGGGCCTGCGCCACCTGTTCACCGTTCCGGACACGGTCGTCGTGCTCACCCCGAGCGGCGGCCGGCACCTGTGGCTGACCGGACCTCCGGACGTCGTCGTACCGAACTCGGCGAGCCGGCTCGCCCCCGGTATCGACATCCGCGGCGCCGGCGGCTACCTGGTGGGCCCCGGTTCCCGCACCGCCCACGGCGCCTACGGCACCCTGCCGGGCACCGCCCGGCTGCCTCCGGCCGCGTGCCCGCCTGCGCTGCTGCGCCTGCTCCTGCCACCCCCGCGCGCCCACCACCACTCCGGCGTCGCGGGCCACGGCCACGGCCGCGGCCTCGTCCACTTCGTGCTCACCGCGCACGCGGGCCAGCGCAACACCCGCCTCTTCTGGGCCGCCTGCCGCGCCTACGAGAACGGCCTCGGCCCCGCCCTCAGCACCCCTCTCACCGAGGCCGCCCGCCACACCGGCCTGAGCGAACACGAGGCCCGCGCGACGATCGCCTCGGCGGCGAGGATGACGGGGCACCGGCCGTAGGCCGCGGATCCGGCGGCACCGGGAAACGGCGGCCGCCCTCCGAGGACACGCGCGCAAGAGAGCGGCCCCCGACCGAATCCAGGTCGGGGGCCGCTCTCTTGCGGTTCTCAGCGCGGAGGCGGTGGGATTTGAACCCACGGTGACATCGCTGCCACGACGGTTTTCAAGACCGTTCCCTTCGGCCGCTCGGGCACGCCTCCCCGCGCCGCCCACCTGGGGCGGAGCGGGGTACAGCGTACCGGCCCGGGGGCGGTCGCGGGGGCGTTGGGGACAACGGCCCCGGTGGGAGGGGAGGTCAGCTGTCGCCGACGCGGGCGCCGAGGGTCAGCTGGGCCGTGTGCTCCTGGCCGCCGCGCTTGTAGGTGATCGTGACCTTGTCGCCGGGCTTGTGGGTCCAGATCTCGCCGATCAGAGTGGGACCGCTGTCGATCACCGAGTCGTCGAGCTTGGTGATCACGTCGCCGGGCTTGAGGCCCGCCCTGGCCGCCGGGCCGTTCGCCTCGACCGCGGCGGCGCCGTTCGCGCCCTGGTCGGTGATCTTCGCGCCGTCCGTGGAGTCCTCCAGCGAGACGGACGCGCCGATCTTGGCGTACACCGGCTTGCCGGTCTTGATCAGCTGCTGGGCGACGTACTTGGCCTGGTTGATCGGGATGGCGAAGCCGAGGCCGATCGAACCGGACTGTCCGCCGGAGCCGAAGCCGCCGCTGCTGCCCGAGGACTGGATCGCCGAGTTGATGCCGATCACCGCGCCCGAGGAGTCCAGCAGCGGACCGCCGGAGTTGCCCGGGTTGATGGACGCGTCGGTCTGGAGCGCGCTCATGTACGACGCCTTGCTCGTGGCGCTGCCGTCGCTGGAGGCCACCGGGCGGTTCTTGGCGCTGATGATGCCCGTCGTCACCGTGTTCGACAGGCCGAAGGGGGCGCCGATGGCGATCGTCTCGTCGCCGACGGCCACCTTGTCGGAGTCGCCGAGCGGCAGCGGGTTGAGGTCGGAGGGCGGGTTCTTGAGCTTGACCACCGCGACGTCGTAGCCCTGCGCGTGCCCGACGACCTCGGCGTCGTACTTCCGGCCGTCGGGGAACGTCGCGGTCAGCTTGCCGCCGTCGAGGGCGTCCGCCACCACGTGGTTGTTGGTGATGATGTGGCCCTGCTTGTCGAAGACGAAGCCGGTGCCGGTGCCGCCGTCGCCGTTGGAGCCCTCGGCCTCGATGGTGACGGTGCTGGGCAGCGCCTTGGCGGCCACGTTGGCGATGGTGCCGGGCGCGCGCTTGACCTGGGCCGCGCCGTTGTCGGACGCGGAGACGGTGGTGGAGCCGCCGTTGTCGTTGTTCCTGGCCAGGGTGTAGCCGAGGCCGCCGCCCAGGCCGCCCGCGACCAGCGCGGCCACCAGGACCGCGGCGAGCAGGCCACCGCGTCCGCGCGGCTTGGGGGCGGGCTGCTGGTACGACGCTCCCCAGGCACCGCCGCCACTCGCACCACCCGCGCCGTCGGCATAGGCGGGCGTGCCGGGCGGCGGGGGCGGCCAGGCGCCCTCGGGGCCGGCGACGGGAGGCTGCGGGGCGGCCCCGGGAACCGGCGGCAGCGGGGCGGTCGGCTCGGTGCCGCCCTGGGCCGTCGGGTAGCCCTGGCCCGCGGGGGGCGCCTGGTGCGTCTGGGGGGCCGGGGCGGCCTGCCCCGGCTGCTGGTCCGCTCGGTGCCCCGGGCCCGCCGGCCCCTCGGTCCCCTCCGGCGCGGTGTGTGCCTGCGGGGACGCGTCGGGAGAGGCCACCGGCACGGGAGGTGCGGACGGGGCCGGGGGTACCGCGTTGCCCTCGTTCTCGGTGCTCACAGCTCTACTCCTCGATCCACGGCTGTTTGTCCTCGGTCGCGCTCGGTCACGTTCGTGCACGCTCGGCGGCGCGTGCGCGCTGGTCGTGGCCTGTCACGATGCGGCTGCGCATGGTCCTGCGTTCACTGTTCCAGTTTGTATGCAGTCAGCTTTTCCCACGGGCCGTCAGAGCACCATAAGCCGTGGCTGTGGGTCCGAGGCCAGCCCTTACAAAGGGCATTCAATAAAAAAGCTACATAAACCAGTACTTCGTGTGCCACCGTTCGCCGCCCGGACGCACGAGCGCCGTCCCGCGTACCCCGTAGGGGTGGCACCATGACGCGGTGACCACCCAAGCACCACAGCTCTCCGTCCAGGTCGTCGCCCACCGGGGCGCCTCCGAAGACGCACCGGAACACACCCTGGCCGCCTACCGCAAGGCGATCGAGGACGGCGCGGACGCCCTGGAGTGCGACGTCCGGCTGACCGCCGACGGCCACCTGGTCTGCGTCCACGACCGGCGGGTGAACCGCACCTCCAACGGCCGCGGCGCCGTCTCCGCCCTGGAGCTGGCCGACCTCGCCGCCCTGGACTTCGGCTCCTGGAAGACCGGCGAACCGTATCGCGGCCGGGTCGAGGAGCCGGACTGGGAGCACCGCCCCGAGGACCGCGAGGAGACCTCCGTCCTCACCCTGGAGCGGCTGCTCGAACTCGTCGCGGACTCCGGGCGGCGCATCGAGCTGGCCATCGAGACCAAGCACCCCACCCGGTGGGCGGGCCAGGTCGAGGAGAGGCTGCTGGGCCTGCTGGGCCGGTTCGGCCTGGCCGCGCCCGCCACGGCCGCCGGGTCGCCGGTGCGGATCATGAGCTTCTCGGCGCGCTCGTTGCACCGGGTGCACGCGGCGGTGCCGACCTTGCCGACGGTCTACCTGGTGCAGTGGCTCTCGCCCCGGCTGCGCGACGGACGGCTGCCCGCGGGCGTGGGCATCGCGGGCCCCTCGGTGCGCATCCTGCGCAACCACCCCGGATACGTGGAGCGGCTGAAGCGGGCCGGTCACCAGGTGCACGTCTGGACCGTGAACGAGCCCGAGGACGTCGACCTCTGCCTCGAACTCGGCGTCGACGCCATCATCACCAACCGCCCGCGCGCGGTGCTGGACCAGCTCGGCCGCTGACCTCCGCCGCCGGCACCCGGCCGGCAGCCCGCCGCCGGCCGCCGGAGTCGTCACGGGGAGTGCTCCGGCGCGTTCGCCGCGTGTGCGCGCGTGTCGAATGCGTCACCGGAAGGGGATTGGCCGGTTTCCGGCACAGATCACTGGGGCATCCACACCGTGGCGTGGGGTGAAGGAGGTCTCGGGGGTGGCGTTGGTGGTGGCACAGGAGGTGCCCACGTCGTCGTGCATGGCCGTACCCCATGGCCCTGCGGGCGTGGGGGACGCGAGGCGCCGGATGCGCGCGCAGCTGCGCGGCGGAGGCGTGGCGGAATCGGTGGTCGACGATGCCGTACTGATCCTTTCCGAACTGCTGAGCAATGCGTGCAAGCACGGCCGGCCACTGGGCGACACCAGAGCCGGGAGTGACGGCCATGACGTCGGTGACGTGCGGGCCGCATGGCGGGTGGACACGGGCGGGCGGCTCATCGTGGAGGTCACGGACGGCGGGGGCCCGACCCGCCCGGCGCCGGCCACCCCCTCGGTGACCGCGCACGGCGGCCGGGGACTGGCCATCATCACCGCGCTCGCCGACGACTGGGGCGTGCGGGACGGCGTCCGCGGCGAGGTGACGGTCTGGGTGGTGGTCCACGGGGACGTGCACGACCCGGATGCCCGCTGCCGCCGTGATCATGTCACCGCCGCGCTCACCGCGTCGGCGCCGCCGGATCTGTCCGGCCTCGATCTCACGGAGGCGTTCGAGGACCTGGCCTGAAGGGCGGCGCCCCGGGCGGAGGCCGCCGACGAGCGGGGGCGGGCCGGGCGGGTCGCCGGTGTCCGGGGCGGGGCGTGCCCGTGTCCGGGGCGGGCCGTGCCCGTGTCCGGGGCGGGCCGTGCCCGTGTCCGGGGCGGGCCGTGCCCGTGTCCGGGGCGGGCCGTGCCCGTGTCCGGGGCGGGCCGTGCCCGTGTCCGGGGCGGGCCGCCTGCCGCGGGTCACACCGGTGGCCTCCCGCAGCACGTCCGTTGTCCACAGGTTCCCGTCGGCGATGGCGCGAACGGCTAGGCTCCCGCCGTACGAGAAGCGCCGTAACCGGGAGACATCCACGATGGCCAAGAAGCGACCCCAGACGAAGGCCAAGCGCCCGCAGCCGACGGGCGGGGCAGACGGTGCCGTTCCGGTGGTCGGCGGCCGCGAGCCCTGCCCCTGCGGCAGCGGCCGGCGCTACAAGGCGTGCCACGGCCGGGACGCCGCGCACGCCGTCACCGAGCTGGTGCACCGCCCCTTCGAGGGGCTGCCCGGCGAGTGCGACTGGGTGGCGCTGCGCGAGCTGGTCCCGGCCGCCACGGTCGGGCTGACGCTCAAGGACGGCCTGCCCGAGGGCGTCCCCTCGGTCACGCTCGCCACGGTGCTGCCGATGGCCTGGCCCGCGCTGCGCCGCGACGACGGCTCGGTCCTGATCGGCCTCCAGAACGACACGTCGTCCGGTGACATCAGCCGCGACCTCGCCGACACCCTCCAGCGCGCGCTGGAGGCGGAGCCGGGCACCCCGGTGCAGGGCCGGCGCGCCCCCGCCGACGGGCCCCGGCTCCAGGAACTGCTCGCGGCCGAGGGCCCCTTCGAGCCGGTCGTGCACAGCGGCTTCGAGTTCTGGGTGCCGGACGCGGAGAACGCCACCCCGGAGGTCGCCGCCTCGCTGGAGCGGGCGAACGCGGCGGCGATCCCGACGGTGCGGCTGTCCGGCGTGGACGCGGCGTACTGGTGCGAGACCCCGGAGAAGAACCACCTGCGCTGGGTGATGCCCCATCCCGAGGAGCGGCTTCTGGACGCTCTCGCGCGACTGCACGCGCAGGGCCGTTCCAGCCTCGGCGAAGGCACCCGGCTCGTGGGCTCCTTCCGTGCTCACGGGCTCACCGTGCCGGTCTGGGACCTGCCGAGCGAGGTCCGCGCGGAGGATGTGGAGAAGCCGGCCGCCGAGTTCGCCGAGCGCCTGGCCGCCGCCCTCGCCGTCGAGGAACCGCTCACCGCGGAGGAGCGCCGGGCCCGCGGCGGACTGACCAACCGGCAGGTCACGCTCAGCTGACGGTGCCCGCACCGGTGTCACGACTGAATGGTCGGTCAGCCGTGACACCGGGTCGCCGAGGGGTGACTCCTGTCACAACTCCCGGCTCCGGCACGGAAATCGGTGGGAAATCGATGGCCGAATGCCTGAGTCGGAATTTGCGAACGGCCGATCTCTTGTTACCGTTCCAGTAGCCCGGTTGCTGGTGCATCCCCCGTCGCCAGCAACCGGGTCTTTCCATGCCCGCGTCCGGTGTCCGACGCGTCGTGCGATCTCAACTTCCTGCCGTATCAACGGAGTTGCTCCCCGAACGCAGCAGCAGCGCCCCTGCGGGCCCGCGCGCCGCGAACTCCGCGACGGCCGTATAGGCGTCCGCCCCGCCCCGGCTGTGCTCACGGGGGGTCTCACAGGTGGCGGGCTCGTCGTCGGCTCCCGTGTCGCAGCGCGTACGGGTGGTACGGCCGCCGGGGCCCATGAGGCTCAGCTCGGCGTCCAGCGACTCGCCGGTGGCATTGCGGTAGTAGGTCCGCGCCCAGGTGTCCGCGCCCTGGATCAGCACACAGGTCTGCGCCTCGATGCCCTCGGGGGAGCTGAGCTGGGGTCCGCACCGGGCGGCGGTGGCGAGGCCCAGGTCCAGCAGCGCGGGCGAGCGGCCGGGCGCGGCCGAGGGATCCTTGGCGTCGCCGCGCCGTGGCGCGCCCGCCGCGTGCCCGTCGAACACGTCCCGGACCTGCCCGGCGGAGGCCACGGTCAGCGGCAGCACGACGGCGGCCGTCACCACGCAGGCGAGCCCGACGAGATGCGCCCGGCGCGGATCGGCCTTCCCGTAGCGCGCCCGCCGCAGTACGCCCGGCGTCCGCGGGCCGGCCCCGCCGTCGGCCGGCGTCCGGAGGTGGGCCCGGCCGTCCGCGGACGCGCGGGAACCGTCCCCGCCGTCCGCCGACGGCAGCCGATCCGTCCCGCCGTCGTACCCCGGTCCTTCACCGTTCGGGCGTCGGTGTCCCCCGTCGCGTGGCCGACGCGTCCCATGGCCCCCGAGAATTCGCAGCATGGGCGGAACATAACGAGCACAGCGCGCCCGTCCGCACCGTGCGCGCCGGACATCCCTACAACTCGGGCGCGCTCACACCCGTACGAGTGAGGGCGTCGACCACGGCGTCCACCACGGCCTCGACGTCCGGCACCCAGGGGGCGGCCGAACCCGGCAGCGGCGCCCGCTCCCAGCGCACCGTGCCCGCGCCGGTCTCGGACGGGGGCAGCGCGATATAGCCGCCCTCGCCGTGGAAGCGCAGCGAGCCGGGCACGAAGTCCTTGGCGTAGAGCAGTTCGCCCAACTGCTCCATCGAGTAGGGCTCGACGAGCAGCGCCCAGCGGGTGGGCGAGGCGACGACCGGGCCGAGGCGCATGCCCCGCCGGTCGAGCAGGGCGAGGGCCCGGGACGCGGCGAGCGCCGGCAGGCTCACCGCGCAGGGCGCCTTCCCGCCGGTCGCGAGGATGACGGGCGCGCTCGGCCGGTTCGTCCACCACCAGCGCACCATGCGCGCGTCGGTCGTGGCCGCGAGCAGCCCGGGGTCGAAGGGGTGGGCGCCGGGCACCGTGCACTCGGTGTCGGGGCAGCCGCAGCGGCCTCGGCCCTGCGGATCCGGGGCCACGCCCGGGAGTACGGGCCACTGCCACTCCGTCGCGAAGGTCAGGGCCGCGCTGATCGGCTCAGGCTTCCCGTCGTTCCGTCGCTCGGACAGGAGCCTGCGTCGCCTTCCGGGGATCTCGCGCATGAGCGCTCGTTCCTTTCCGTTGCACCGCTGGCAACACCGTGGTCCACATCACAACATGAGTCGATCACTGCACTGTGCGTACCTGGTGGCGCATCACATCCCCGCACACGGCAAGGGATCCCCAGGGGTTCGAACGTCGGCCGCGGCCGCGTCCACGGCACTCAAGGCAGGGCACGGTAGCGGCGTGGGGGTGGCGAAGCATGGCGTTTGCCGTCGCGCGTGGTTCTCTCCGCCTCCGCCACGGGAGGATGGGGCTCGGCCGTCGGTGGCTATGACGCCCGGGTCCGTCGCCAGGTTCCGGGTGGCCCCCAACCACCCCTGGCCTTCTCCGAGTACGTACCCATCACGACCGCTGTGACGCTCCGTGGAACGAGCCCAGTCGACCGCAGCGGACCGTTCCCCCAGGCAGTTTTGAGCCAACTTGACGGTAAGGCAAGGGGTTCCGGGAAATCACTCATCAGCCCCGTGGACACCAGGAATCCCCGCAGGACAATGCTGGACATCCCCTCACGAGTGCGTGTACATGTGGAGACACTGCTAGCGGCGCAGAATCACATGGGGGTTTGCGATGCTTTTGAGCACTGTGCACCGCTCTGAAGGCCGCGCGCCATGAGCGCCCCGCACCCACCGAAAGTGGCCGGAATCGATCCCACTGTTCCCACACCCGCCCACACTGTCGCGCCCGCCCCTCCCGCCCCGGAGGCCACCGCGGGCACGCTCGCGGAC
>NZ_LBDA02000068.1 GCF_000980885.2 Streptomyces malaysiense
GAGAGTAGGACGCCGCCGAACAATTTTTCAAAAGGTCGGATCCTGAACTTCGGTTCAGGATCCGACCTTTTTTTGTTCCGCGTAACGTGTCGTTCACCCTGTGCGCCGAGCATCCCGTACATGGGAACCTCCGCAATGCTCAGGGCGGCCGGTGTCGGAGTCGGTGACGAGGTCGTCGTACCGGCCTTCGGGAACGTCGAGGTCGCCGAGGCGGTGACGCTGGCCGGCGCGCTCCCTGTGTTCGCCGACATAGATCCCCTGACCTACTGCCTGGACCCGGCGGCGGTCGAAACGGCCGTGACTTCCCGTACCGCGGCCGTCATCGTGGTCCACCGCTTCGGCCGGCAGGCCGACATCGGGCGGTTGCACGCCCTGGGGCAGCGGCACGAGCTGCTGGTCCTGGAGCAGGGCGAGTCCGAGGTGCCGTACGACGAGACGGCGCAACGGCGGGAGCGAGCCGCCTTTTTGGACACCAAGCTGAAGGGCGTGCGGACACCGGACGGCGGGGACGGGCACACCTATCAGCAGTACGTGGTGCGGGTGCCCGGCAACGGCCGGCCGGACCGGGACGCCTTCGCACGCGCCCTGCGGGCCAAGGGAGTCGACTGCCGGGTGCCGGTCAAGACGCCCGTCCACCGGCTGCCCGAGTTCCGCCGGTGCGTGTCCCTGCCGCAGACCGAACTGGCCGCTGACGAGACACTCGCACTACCCGTCGACGCCTCGCTGACCAAACGGGAGATGCAGCGTGTCGCCGCGGCCTGCAACGCCCTCGGCGGACTGCTCCAGCCCGCCTTCTGACCGGCTCCCGAACGAATTTGGGAAGTCGGGCCGGTTCGGGGTACAGTTTCTTTGTCGCCGCGAGGGAAACCTCGAAAACGACAGGCCCCTATAGCTCAGTCGGTAGAGCGTCTCCATGGTAAGGAGAAGGTCAACGGTTCGATTCCGTTTGGGGGCTCCTCGAAAAAGACCTCACCCTCTCGGGTGGGGTCTTTTTAGTGGGTCCGGGGCGGCTCCAAGCCGCCCCGGATCAGCCTTCGTTGTGGTGGAGGCCCGGGACCCGCATCGCCAGAATGGCCATGTCGTCGGACGGGGCGTCGGACGCGAAGCGTTCCACCGCGCGCATGATGCGGGCCGCGACCGCGCCCGCCGTCAGGCCCGTGCACGTGGTGAGGACGTCGGCGAGGCCGTCGTCGCCCAGCATGCGGGAGCCCTCGCGGCGCTCGGTGACGCCGTCCGTGACGCAGAGCAGCACATCGCCGGGGTCGAGGGTGACCCTCTCCTCGTACAGCTCCAGGTCCTCGATCACGCCCAGCAGGGGCTGCGGCTCGGCGGCGGGGGTGACCGTGCCGTCCTGGCGCAGGCGCAGCGGCAGCGGATGGCCGGCGCAGACCACCTTCAGTTCGGCGCTGCCGTCCGGCTGGGGCCGCAGCTCGCCGTAAAGGAGCGTCAGGAACCGGCTGCGGTCGCCCTCGTCGAGAATGGCCGAGTTCAGCCGCTCCAGGACCGCGGGGCCACTGAGGCCCTCGCGGGCCAGCAGACGCAGGGCGTGCCGGGCGAGGCCCGTGACCGCCGCCGCGTTGGGTCCCGTACCGCAGACGTCGCCGATGGCGAAGCCGTAGGCGCCGTTGCCGATGGGGAAGAGGTCGTAGAAATCGCCGCCCACCTCGTTGCCCTCGCCGGCCGCGCGGTAGATGACCTCCACCTCGACGCCGTCGATGTGCGGGGTGCCGGGCGGCAGCAGGCTGCGCTGGAGGGCCTGGCTGATGGCCGTGCGCTCCGAGTACAGGCGGGCGTTGTCCAGGGCGAGGGCGGCCCGGCGGGACAGGTCCTCGGCCAGCTCCAGGATCTCCTGGCGGAAGTGCTCGTCGGTGGGCTTGCCGAGGACCAGCATGCCGATGACCCGGTTGCGGGCCACGAGCGGCAGGACGACCGTCTCCCCGCCGACCGCGGAGGCTGTGGCGAGGGTCGGGCCGATGCCCGCGGTGACCCGGTGCGTGGGGCCGCCGGCCAGGCCCAGGGTACGCATGGAGGTGCGCAGGGCGGCCTGGTGGGCGACCTCGCCCGGGGTCGTCCACACGCGGGCGCCGGGCGTGGGCACCGGGTCCGGCGGGGCGATCTTCGACAGCAACGACTTGATGCCGTCGATGAGTTCCTCGTCCTCGTGCAGCACGTAGGACAGATACGGGTCCGAGGCCTGGTCGGCGATGGTGTACACGGCGCACCAGGTGGCCAGGGTGGGCACCGTCATCTGGGCCATGAGGGCCAGCGTCTGGTCGCGGTCCAGGGTGCCGGCCAGCAGGTCGGAGGCCTCGACCAGGAAGCTCAGGGAGCCGCGCCGCAGCCGCTCCAGCTCGCCGAGGCGCGCCGATTCCACGGCCAGGGCGATGCGGTCGGCGGCGAACTGGAGGCGCAGCGCCTCCTCGTTGGAGTATCTGCCCGATGCCTCCGCCGCGACGCCGAGGGAGCCGGTGAGGCGGCCCTCGACCTTCAGCGGGACGGTGACGACCGAGCGCATGCCGGTGCCGCCGAGCAGGGGGACGGCGCCGGGGACCGCGGCGAGGTCGTCGTGGACGGCGGGCATGCGCGCGGAGCCGTAGCGGCCGGGGCCGGCCTCCACGGGGACGCGGGCGAAGCGCTGGCGGGCGGAGGGCAGTCCGGTGGAGGCGCGGACCTCCAGCTCGGTCTCGTCGTCGGTGGCCAGCAGCAGGAACGCGGAGTCGCCGTCGAGCATGTCGCGGGCGCGTTCCACGGTGCGCTGGAGCAGGCCGTCGAGGTCGTCGGGGGCAGGGGAGCCGATGAACACCTCGAAGGGGTCGGTGCTCTGGCCGTCCTGTGTGGGGCCCTGGTCGCCGGCCGGGACCCGGGCGGGTGTCTGGAGCACGGCGCGCTCGTGGTCGCGCACCAGGAGGCACACGGTGGAGGGCTCGCCGCCGGTGTCGCGGACCCGCAGGTGGGAGGCGTACACCTGGACGACGCGGCCGTCGGCGCCGCGGATGCCGTAGCCGCCCTCCCAGCGGGAGAGCTGGAGGGCCTCGGCGACACCGGTGCTGGTGCCCGGGGTGTGCGGCCAGGCGGCGAGTTCGGCCAGCGGCCTGCCGACGGCCGCGGCGGCCGGGTGGCCGAAGAGTTCCTCCGCGTCCTCGTTCCAGGAGGTGACGGTGCCCTTGCGGTCGACCTGGAGGACGGCGACGCGGACCCGGCCGTCGGCCACCGGCAGCAGGTCGGCGGGGAGTGCGGGGCCGGCGGTGCGGGTGCCGACCGGTCGTTCGGGCAGGTTCAGCTGGAACCAGACGTGCTTGTGGGTCGGCGTGTAGTCGACGCCCCAGCGGGTGGCCAGGGCCGCGCAGAGCTGGAGGCCGCGGCCGCCCTCGCGGTCCGGGCTGGCCATGGGACTGACGGAGCTCTGGAGCGGGACCTCGCGCTCGGGGTAGTGGTCGGAGACCTCGATGCGCACCCCGTCGTCGGTGCGCAGGCAGAGCACCTCCGCGTGGGTGCCGGCGTGCACGACCGCGTTGGTCACCAGCTCGCTCGTGAGGACGACGGCGTCGTCGACGATGTCGGCGAAGCCCCAGCCCTGGAGAGTGTCGCGGACGAAGGACCGGGCGGTCGCCACGGATCGTCCGACGGGCTCGAAACTGGCGGCCGCGCGCGCGGTGATCACAGAACTCCTCGGCCGGTTGTCGGCGGGCAGGTCGGACGGGCCGGCCGGGTCGAGCCGCTGCTGCGGCATCGGCGCGTCGGTCGGCTGCGGCTCCGGGGGCTGTCCCCCCGGGATCAGTCCGGTGGTCATGGTCTGCGGCCGCCCCTCCGATGCCCGCTCGTTCTGGTGCCACCGCCCAGGCCGGACGGGACCGGTGCGGCTGGACAGCCGGATGCAAGGTTACTTACCTTCGCCGTCCGAGCGGGTGCCGGTCGCCGGTGTTTACCCCCCAGGGTGTGCGGACGATGTGCGAAGCTGCCGAACTGTTATGGCCTGGTTCGGGCAGGGTGAAACACTGGGCAGGCTTCTGATGAAAGTCGGGTCGCGCCGCGTGTGTTCCGTGAACGGCGGGCAGCAGCCCTTGGTGTGGCCGGATCTCGTCTGGCAGAAATACGCAGCAGTAACCGGTACGCGGAAGTATCCGGTATGCCGAAGCCGGTATGCCGGACGGAAGCGTTCCGCCATGGCAGTAAGGGTCGATCCCCCGGGAGGGACACAGTGGAGTCTGGCGCAGCGACGCGTGGCCGGAAGACGCGCGCGAAGGGCGGACCGTCCCTGGGCAGGAACGGTGGCACCACCGAGGTGGACACCGCTGCCCTGAACCGCCTGCTCGCGGCTCTCGTGTCGATGCGTGACGGGAACTTCCGTAAACGGCTGACGGTCTCCGGGGACGGGGTGATGTCCGAGATCGCGGCGGTCTTCAACGAGGTGGCCGACCGCAATCTGCATCTGACCGGCGAGCTGGCCCGGGTACGGCGCATGGTCGGCCGTGAGGGAAAACTCACGGAGCGGCTGGAGACGGGGGCCTGCGAGGGCTCCTGGGCGACGGCGATCGACCACTCCAACGCGCTGGTGGACGATCTCGTACGACCGGTCTCCGAGGTCGGCCGGGTGCTCACCGCGGTCGCGGAGGGCGATCTGTCGCCGCGCATGGAGTTGCGGACGCAGGCGCCGGACGGCGGCACCGGGCATCCGCTGCGGGGCGAGTTCCTGAAGGTCGGCCGTACCGTCAACAACCTGGTCGACCAGCTGTCGACGTTCACCGACGAGGTCACCCGGGTGGCCAGCGAGGTCGGCACGGAGGGCAAGCTCGGCGGTCAGGCCCGGGTGCGGGGCATGTCGGGTTCCTGGAAGGACCTGACGGACTCCGTCAACACGATGGCGGACCGGCTCACCGCGCAGGTGCGGGACATCGCCCTGGTGACGACCGCGGTCGCCAAGGGTGATCTGTCGCGCAAGGTGACCGTGCACGTCGCGGGCGAGATGCTGGAGTTGAAGAACACCGTCAACACGATGGTGGACCAGCTCTCGGCCTTCTCCTCGGAGGTCACGCGGGTGGCCCGGGAGGTGGGTACCGAGGGCATCCTCGGCGGCCGCGCGCAGGTGCCCGAGGTGGCCGGCGTGTGGAAGGAACTGACCGATTCCGTCAACACGATGGCGGGCAACCTGACCGCCCAGGTGCGGGGGATCTCCCAGGTCACCACGGCGGTGGCGAACGGTGATCTGTCGCAGAAGGTGACGGTCCAGGCGCGCGGTGAGGTGGCGCAGCTCGCCGAGACGATCAACCAGATGACCGAGACGCTGCGGATCTTCGCGGACGAGGTCACGCGCGTGGCCAACGAGGTCGGCGCGGAGGGCCGGCTCGGCGGGCAGGCGAACGTGCCGGGCGCGGCCGGTACCTGGAAGGACCTGACGGATTCGGTCAACACGGTGTTCCGGAACCTGACGACCCAGGTGCGGGACATCGCCGCCGTGACGACCGCGGTGGCCAACGGCGATCTGTCGCAGAAGGTCACGGTGGACGTGGCCGGCGAGATGCTGGAGCTGAAGAACACCGTCAACGGGATGGTGGACCAGCTGTCGTCCTTCGGTGCCGAGGTGACGCGGGTCGCGCGGGAGATCGGGGTCGAGGGCGAGCTGGGCGGTCAGGCGCAGGTGCCGGGCGCGGCGGGGACGTGGAAGGACCTGACGGACTCCGTCAACACCGCGTTCCGGAACCTCACCGGCCAGGTGCGCAACATCGCCCAGGTGACGACGGCGGTGGCGAACGGTGATCTGTCGCAGAAGGTCACGGTGGACGTCTCCGGCGAGATGCTCAAGCTGAAGAACACCGTGAACACGATGGTGGACCAGCTGTCGAGCTTCGCCGACCAGGTGACGCGGATGGCGCGGGACGTGGGTACGGAGGGCCGGCTCGGCGGCCAGGCGCAGGTGGACGGCGTGTCGGGCACCTGGAAGGAACTGACGGACTCCGTCAACTTCATGGCCGGAAACCTCACGTCCCAGGTGCGCAACATCGCCCAGGTGACGACGGCGGTGGCGAACGGCGATCTGTCGCAGAAGATCGACGTGGACGCGCGCGGCGAGATCCTGGAGCTGAAGGACACGATCAACACCATGGTCGATCAGCTGTCCGCCTTCGCCGACCAGGTGACCCGGGTGGCCCGGGACGTGGGTACGGAGGGCCGGCTCGGCGGCCAGGCGCAGGTGCCCGGTGTCGCCGGTGTGTGGCGGGACCTGACGGACTCGGTGAACGGCATGGCCGGGAACCTGACGGCCCAGGTGCGCAACATCGCGCAGGTCGCCACCGCGGTGGCGGGCGGTGACCTCTCCCAGAAGATCACCGTGGACGCGCGCGGCGAGATCCTGGAGCTGAAGAACACCCTGAACACGATGGTGGACCAGCTGTCGTCGTTCGCCCAGGAGGTCACCAGGGTGGCCCGTGAGGTGGGCACCGAGGGCATCCTCGGCGGGCAGGCCGAGGTGCAGGGGGTCTCCGGCACCTGGAAGGACCTCACGCAGTCGGTGAACTTCATGGCGAACAACCTGACGATCCAGGTGCGCAACATCGCCGAGGTCACGACCGCGGTCGCCAAGGGCGACCTGTCGAAGAAGATCACGGTCGACGCCAAGGGCGAGATCCTGGAGCTGGTCACGACCGTCAACACGATGGTCGTCCAGCTGTCGTCGTTCGCCGAGCAGGTGACGCGGGTGGCCCGCGAGGTGGGCACCGAGGGCATCCTCGGCGGCCAGGCGCACGTGCCGGGGGTCACGGGCATCTGGAAGGACCTGAGCAACAACGTCAACCTGATGGCCAACAACCTGACCATGCAGGTGCGCAACATCTCCCAGGTGGCCGCGGCGGTCGCCAACGGCGATCTGACGCGGCAGGTGACGATCGAGGCGAGCGGTGAGGTCGCGCAGCTCGCCGACACCATCAACACGATGGTCAAGACGCTGAGTTCGTTCGCCGACCAGGTCACCAAGGTGGCCCGCGAGGTGGGTACGGACGGCATCCTGGGCGGCCAGGCGCACGTGCCGGGCGTGGCGGGTACCTGGAAGGACCTCACCGAGTCGGTGAACCAGATGGCGTCCAACCTGACCGGCCAGGTGCGCAACATCGCGATGGTCACCACGGCCATCGCCAAGGGCGACCTGACCAAGAAGATCGACATCGACGCCCGGGGCGAGATCCTGGAGCTGAAGACGACGATCAACACGATGGTCGACCAGCTCTCCAGTTTCGCCGAGGAGGTCACGCGGGTGGCCCGTGAGGTGGGCACCGAGGGCCAGCTGGGCGGTCAGGCGCGGGTGCGGGACGTGGACGGCACCTGGCGGGACCTGACGGAGTCGGTGAACGAGATGGCCGGGAACCTGACCCGGCAGGTGCGCGCCATCGCGCGGGTGGCGACCGCGGTGACCCGGGGCGACCTGAACCTGAAGATCGACGTCGACGCGTCCGGCGAGATCCAGGAGCTCCAGGACTACATCAACAAGATGATCGCGAACCTGCGGGACACCACGATCGCCAACAAGGAGCAGGACTGGCTCAAGGGCAACCTGGCCCGCATCTCCGCGCTCATGCAGGGCCGTCGCGACCTCCAGGACGTGGCTTCGCTGATCATGAGCGAGCTGACGCCGGTGGTCTCCGCGCAGCACGGCGCGTTCTTCCTGGCGATGTCGCGCATGGAGGGCAAGGACACCGGCGACGACAAGGAAGCCTACGAGCTGCGGATGCTGGGTTCGTACGGCTACTCGATGGGCTCCATGCCGACGTCGTTCCGGCCCGGTGAGGCGCTGGTCGGCACGGCCGCCCAGGAGAAGCGCACCATCCTGGTCTCGGACGCGCCGAGCGGCTATCTGAAGATCTCCTCCGGGCTCGGCGAGGCCCCGCCCGCGCAGGTGATCGTGCTGCCGGTGCTGTTCGAGGACACCGTGCTCGGTGTGATCGAACTGGCCTCCTTCACGCCGTTCACACAGATCCAGAAGGACTTCCTGAACCAGATCGCCGAGGTGATCGCGACCAGCGTCAACACTATCTCGGTCAACACCAAGACCGAGCAGCTGCTGGAGCAGTCACAGGAGCTGACCGAGCAACTGCGCGAGCGGTCGGCCGAGTTGGAGAACCGGCAGAAGGCGCTCCAGGACTCCAACGCCGAACTGGAGGAGAAGGCCGAGCTGCTGGCCCGGCAGAACCGGGACATCGAGGTGAAGAACACCGAGATCGAGGAGGCGCGGCAGGTCCTGGAGGAGCGTGCCGAGCAACTCGCCGTGTCCATGCGTTACAAGAGCGAGTTCCTGGCCAACATGTCGCACGAGCTGCGTACGCCGCTGAACTCGCTGCTGATCCTGGCCAAGCTGCTCGCCGACAACGCCGAGGGCAACCTCTCGCCCAAGCAGGTCGAGTTCGCCGAGACCATCCACGGCGCCGGATCCGATCTGCTCCAGCTGATCAACGACATCCTGGACCTCGCGAAGGTCGAGGCGGGCAAGATGGACGTCTCGCCGACCCGGATCGCGCTCGTGCAGCTCGTGGACTACGTGGAGGCGACCTTCCGGCCACTGACCGCGGAGAAGGGCCTGGACCTGTCGGTGCGGGTCTCCCCGGAGCTGCCGGCGACCCTGCACACCGACGAGCAGCGGCTGCTCCAGGTGCTGCGCAACCTGCTGTCCAACGCGGTGAAGTTCACCGATTCCGGGTCGGTGGAGCTGGTCATCCGGCCCGCGGGCGCGAATGTCCCGCAGCACATCCGGGAGCAGCTGCTGGAGGCCGGGTCGCTCACCGATCCGGACGGGGAGCTGATCGCGTTCTCGGTGACGGACACCGGCATCGGGATCGCGGCCAGCAAGATGCGGGTGATCTTCGAGGCGTTCAAGCAGGCGGACGGCACCACCAGCCGCAAGTACGGCGGCACCGGCCTCGGTCTGTCGATCTCCCGGGAGATCGCGCAGCTGCTCGGTGGTGAGATCCACGCGCAGAGCGAACCGGGCCGCGGCTCCACGTTCACGCTCTACCTGCCGCTGTACCCGAGCGAGCTGCCGCCGCAGGGGTACCAGCAGTCCGTGGCCCCGCTGGAGGCCGGTGACCTGGCGGCCTCCGATGCGGAGCAGTCCTCGCAGCTGGCCGCCCCCGAGATCGAGACGCCGGCCGAGGTCAAGTCGTACCTGGAGATGCAGAACGGGCCGGCGGCGCTCTTCCGGCGCCGCAGGCGGAGCCTGCCGCAGGGCGGCGAGCAGCGTGCCGAGCAGTGGGCGGCGGCGCCCGAGCAGGACGGCGCGCCGTCCGTGCACGGGGTGCGTTTCGGTGGGCAGAAGGTGCTGATCGTCGACGACGACATCCGCAACGTCTTCGCGCTCACCAGCGTCCTCGAACAGCACGGGCTGTCGGTGCTGTACGCCGAGAACGGCCGCGAGGGCATCGAGGTCCTGGAACAGCACGACGACGCGGCGGTCGTCCTGATGGACATCATGATGCCGGAGATGGACGGCTATGCGACGACCACGGCGATCCGCAGGATGCCGCAGTTCGCCGGGCTGCCGATCATCGCGCTGACCGCGAAGGCGATGAAGGGCGACCGGGAGAAGGCGATCGAGGCGGGCGCCTCCGACTACGTGACCAAGCCGGTCGACTCGGACCATCTGCTGGGCGTGCTCCAGCAGTGGATGGGGGGGAAGTGACCGGATCGGCCGACCATGGTGTGAACACCCGGGGAACCCCCGGCCGGTGCGCGGAGTTGTGCGCTTAAGGTGGTTGGGAACGTATGGGAACGTGGGGTTCCGGGAACCATCCCGGTTCCCCCCGCGTTTCCGCTGTGTGCACGGTGACATCGCGGTGACAGGGTGTGTCGACAAGCGGGGTGCGGCTACGATGACCGGCACAAGGACGGGCGGCGAAAGGGAGTCGTCCCCTGGGGCGGCGCCCGGTGTACCGCCGGGGCGAGGAGGGCGGGCCATGGTGCAGAAGGCCAAGATCCTCCTGGTCGATGACCGGCCGGAGAATCTGCTGGCGCTGGAGGCCATCCTCTCTGCGCTCGATCAGACGCTGGTGCGGGCATCGAGCGGGGAGGAAGCGCTCAAAGCACTGCTCACGGACGATTTCGCGGTCATTCTGCTGGATGTCCAGATGCCGGGCATGGACGGATTCGAGACAGCGGCGCACATCAAGCGGCGCGAGCGGACCCGGGACATCCCGATCATCTTCCTCACCGCGATCAACCACGGCCCGCACCACACCTTCCGGGGTTACGCGGCCGGCGCGGTGGACTACATCTCCAAGCCGTTCGACCCGTGGGTGCTGCGCGCCAAGGTCTCGGTGTTCGTCGAGCTGTACATGAAGAACTGTCAGCTGCGCGAGCAGGCGGCGCTGCTGCGGCTCCAGTTGGAGGGCGGCGGCAAGGGCGCGGTCGCCGGCAAGGAGTCGGCAGGGCTGCTCGCCGAGCTGTCCGCGCGGCTCGCGGCCGTCGAGGAGCAGGCGGAGGCGCTGTCCAAACAGCTGGACGACGACTCCGCGGACGCGGCCGCGGTGGCCACGGCGGCGCATCTGGAGCGCAAACTCACCGGACTGCGCCGCGCGCTCGACGCCCTGGAGCCGGGTACCGGTGCGGGCGGTCCCGCGGTGTCGCCGGCCAACTGAGGCGCCCGGAGACCGCGGTTGCCCATGAAGCCTCGTCAGTTCCGTGCCCCGGCAGGGGCGACACGAACGGGTGAAGCTGTGGGCACACGTGTCCGTCGTCGTCTCCCCCGGTAACCTCACACCCATGGCCTCACGTCCCTCCGCAGCCAAGAAGCAGCCCGCGAAGAAGGCTGCCGCTCCCGCGAAGGGTCCGGCGAAGAAGGCCGTCGCCGCGAAGAAGGCCCCGGCCAGGAAGGCGCCCGCCAAGAAGGCGCCGGCCCGCAAGGCCGCGGTCAAGAAGGCGCCGCCGAGGCCGGCACCCAGCCCCACCGGGGGCGTGTACCGCCTGGCGCGCGCCCTCTGGCTCGGTCTCGCGCACGCGGTCGGCGCCGTCTTCCGCGGCATAGGGCAGGGCGCCAGGAACCTGGATCCGGCGCACCGCAAGGACGGCGTGGCACTGCTGCTGTTCGGTATCGCGCTGATCGTCGCCGCGGGTACCTGGGCCGACCTCAAGGGCCCCGTCGGCGACCTGGTGGAGATCCTGGTCACCGGCGCCTTCGGCCGGCTCGACCTGCTGGTGCCGATACTGCTCGCGGTGATCGCCGTACGGCTCATCCGGCACCCCGAGAAGCCCGAGGCCAACGGCCGGATCGTGATCGGTCTGTCCGCGCTCCTGGTCGGGGTGCTCGGCCAGGTCCACATCGCGTGCGGCTCGCCCGCCCGCAGCGACGGCATGCAGGCCATAAGGGACGCCGGCGGCCTCATCGGCTGGGCGGCGGCCACCCCGCTGACGTACACCATGACCGAGATGCTCGCCGTGCCGCTGCTGGTGCTGCTGACCGTCTTCGGACTGCTCGTGGTGACCGCCACCCCCGTCAACGCCATCCCGCAGCGGCTGCGCGCCCTCGGGGTGCGCCTCGGCGTGCTGCACGAGCACGAGCCGGAGGAGTTCGGCGAGGACGACGAGCGCTACGAGGAGCAGTGGCGCGAGGCGCTGCCCGCGCGCTCCCGCGTACGCTCCGGTGGCTCCCGGTCGTACGACCCCGACGAGGCCGAGGAAGAGGCCCTGTCGAGCCGTCGCGGGCGGCCCAGGCGCTCCGCGGTGCCCCAGCCGGATCCCCGCCGCCGGATGGACGCCGTGGACGTGGCCGCCGCTGCCGCCGCCGCGCTCGACGGCGCCGTGCAGCACGGTCTGCCGCCGTCCCCGCTGGTCGCCGACCTCACCCAGGGCGTCAGCGTCGGCGACCGCGAGGAGACCACCCCGGTCCCGGCCCCCGACGCGCCCGCCGCCGCGGACCCCGAGCCGGCCCCCGCCAAGGCCGCCCGGCCGTCCGCCAGGCCGGTCCCGGCCGCCCGCCCCGAACGGGGCGGGGGCTCCGTCGTACCGGACCTCACGAAGCAGACTCCCGAGGAGCCGCGTGAGCTGCCCGCGCGCGCGGAGCAGCTGCAGTTGTCCGGTGACATCACCTACTCGCTGCCCGCCCTGGACCTGCTCCAGCGCGGCGGGCCCGGCAAGGTCCGCAGCGAGGCCAACGACGCCATAGTCGCCTCCCTCACCCAGGTCTTCACCGAGTTCAAGGTCGACGCGGCCGTCACCGGCTTCACCCGCGGTCCGACGGTCACCCGGTACGAGGTCGAGCTCGGCCCGGCCGTGAAGGTGGAGCGGATCACCGCGCTCACCAAGAACATCGCCTACGCGGTCGCCAGCCCGGACGTGCGGATCATCAGCCCCATCCCCGGCAAGTCCGCGGTGGGCATCGAGATCCCCAACACCGACCGGGAGATGGTCAACCTCGGCGACGTGCTGCGGCTCGCGGAGTCCGCCGAGGACGACGACCCGATGCTGGTCGCCTTCGGCAAGGACGTCGAGGGCGGCTACGTCATGCACTCGCTGGCGAAGATGCCGCACATGCTGGTCGCCGGTGCCACCGGCTCCGGCAAGTCGTCCTGCATCAACTGTCTGATCACCTCGATCATGATGCGGGCGACCCCGGAGGACGTGCGGATGATCCTGGTCGACCCCAAGCGGGTCGAGCTGACCGCGTACGAGGGCATCCCGCACCTGATCACGCCGATCATCACCAACCCCAAGCGGGCCGCCGAGGCGCTCCAGTGGGTGGTGCGCGAGATGGATCTGCGCTACGACGACCTCGCGGCCTACGGCTACCGGCACATCGACGACTTCAACCGGGCCGTGCGCGAGGGCAGGGCCAAGCCGCCGGAGGGCAGCGAGCGCGAGCTCCAGCCGTACCCGTACCTGCTGGTGATCGTGGACGAGCTGGCCGACCTGATGATGGTCGCCCCGCGCGACGTCGAGGACTCGATCGTGCGCATCACCCAGCTCGCGCGCGCCGCCGGCATCCACCTGGTGCTCGCCACCCAGCGCCCCTCGGTCGACGTGGTCACCGGTCTGATCAAGGCCAACGTGCCCTCCCGGCTCGCCTTCGCCACGTCCTCGCTGGCCGACTCCCGCGTCATCCTCGACCAGCCCGGCGCCGAGAAGCTGATCGGCAAGGGCGACGGCCTCTTCCTGCCGATGGGCGCCAACAAGCCGACCCGTATGCAGGGCGCCTTCGTGACCGAGGAGGAGGTCGCGGAGGTCGTACGGCACTGCAAGGAGCAGATGGCGCCGGTCTTCCGGGAAGACGTCACGGTCGGCACCAAGCAGAAGAAGGAGATCGACGAGGACATCGGCGACGACCTGGACCTGCTGTGCCAGGCGGCCGAACTCGTCGTGTCCACCCAGTTCGGGTCCACGTCCATGCTCCAGCGCAAGCTGCGCGTCGGCTTCGCCAAGGCCGGCCGGTTGATGGACCTCATGGAGTCCCGCGGCATCGTGGGGCCCAGCGAGGGATCCAAGGCGCGTGACGTTCTGGTGAAACCCGACGACCTGGACGGCGTGCTCGCCGTGATTCGGGGCGAATCCGAGGGATAGTAATAAGAGCCGCCCGGTTCCGCACGACGAACGCCGGGCGGAGGTCTGTCGCGATGCGCCCGTCTCCGACGTGATCGAGCCGTGCCGTCGTGCTGCGTCCGTGCCCGCCGTGATCCACCCGTTAGAGAGCGGCGGGCAACCGTTTCCCTTTGTCCTACGTCAAGTTGAGCGAGAGGACAGGTAAGCGTCCCGTCCCGGGGTATTCGCCTGTCCAGCCCTCGGAGTGACGGGCCATTCCGATGGCGTAGAAGTTCCTACCGCCCGGTTGCCCCACCCTTTCGTACCCCCCCTAGACTGAGCTTCCAGCACAGGTGGCTACACGCTCGAAAGGCGCCCCCGTGTCCATCGGCAACTCCCCTGAAGACGAGCGTCCCTTCCCAGACGAGTCCCAGGAAGCCCGAATCTCCGTGGGCCGTGCCCTCAAGCAGGCGCGGATCGCGGCCGGGCTCACCGCGGACGACGTCAGCAGCGCCACTCGTGTCCGGCTCGCCATCGTGCACGCCATCGAGGCGGACGACTTCGGCCCCTGCGGCGGCGCCGTGTACGCGCGCGGTCACATCCGGAACCTGGCCAGGGCCGTCCATCTCGATCCCGAGCCGTTGGTCGCCCAGTACGACGCCGAGCACGGCGGCCGGCCCGCGCCCACTCCGGCCGCACCCCTGTTCGAGGCCGAGCGGATCCGCCCCGAGCGCCGGGGTCCCAACTGGACCGCGGCGATGGTCGCCGCGATCGTCGTGGTGATCGGTTTCGTGGGCTTCACCGCGGTCAAGGGCAGCGGCGGCGGAAGCGACTCCAAGTCGCTCGCCGAGAGCTCCACCCCCGCCACCAGCAAGGCGGCCTCGCCCGCGCCCACCAAGGACAAGCCCGCCGACCCCGCGCCCGAGCCCACCGACAGCGCCATCGCGGCCGCCCCCCAGGACAAGGTCACCGTCCAGGTCAGCGCGCCCAACGGACGCAGCTGGATCTCGGCCAAGGACCACAACGGGCGGATGCTCTTCGACGGCCTGCTGGACAAGGGCCAGTCCAAGACCTTCCAGGACAGCACCAAGATCAACCTGATCCTCGGTGACGCCGGCGCGATCGAGCTGTACGTCAACGGCAAGAAGATCGAGGACAGCTTCCGGCCCGGCGCCGTGGAGCGCCTGACGTACACCAAGGGCGACCCCGTCGCGGGCTGAACCGGCCCGTCGCGGACCCGGCCGACGGGGTCGGCCGGGTCCGGCCAACCCCGTCGACATGGGCTGTCGGTGAGACAAAGTACTCTTGAGCCCATGCCTGAACGCCGTACCGTCGCACTCGTCACTCTCGGCTGCGCTCGTAACGAGGTGGATTCCGAGGAGCTCGCAGGCCGTTTGGAGGCGGACGGCTGGCAGCTGGTCGAGGACGCCGAGGACGCCGACGTCGCCGTCGTGAACACCTGTGGCTTCGTCGAGGCCGCCAAGAAGGACTCCGTCGACGCCCTCCTGGAGGCCAACGACCTCAAGGGCCATGGCAGAACCCAGGCCGTCGTGGCGGTGGGCTGCATGGCCGAGCGGTACGGCAAGGAACTGGCCGAGGCGCTGCCCGAGGCCGACGGTGTGCTCGGGTTCGACGACTACTCCGACATCTCCGACCGCCTCCAGACCATCCTGTCCGGCGGCATCCACGCCTCGCACACCCCGCGCGACCGCCGCAAGCTGCTGCCGATCAGCCCGGCGGAGCGCCAGGACTCGGCCGCCTCGGTCGCGCTGCCCGGCCACGGCCCCACCGACCTGCCCGAGGGGCTGGCGCCCGCCTCCGGCCCCCGCGCGCCCCTGCGCCGCCGGCTGGACGGCTCCCCGGTCGCCTCGGTGAAGCTCGCCTCCGGTTGCGACCGGCGGTGCACCTTCTGCGCCATCCCGTCCTTCCGCGGCTCCTTCATCTCCCGCCGCCCCAGCGACGTGCTCAACGAGTCGCGCTGGCTGGCCGAGCAGGGCGTGAAGGAGATCATGCTGGTCTCCGAGAACAACACGTCGTACGGCAAGGACCTGGGCGACATCCGCCTGCTGGAGTCCCTGCTGCCCGAGCTGGCCGGGATCGACGGCATCGAGCGGGTCCGGGTGAGCTACCTCCAGCCGGCCGAGATGCGTCCCGGGCTGATCGACGTACTGACCTCGACGCCCGGGATCGCGCCGTACTTCGACCTCTCCTTCCAGCACTCGGCGCCCGGTGTGCTGCGTTCCATGCGCCGCTTCGGCGACACCGACAGCTTCCTGGAGCTGCTCGACACCATCCGCGCCAAGGCCCCCGAGGCCGGCGTGCGCTCCAACTTCATCGTCGGCTTCCCCGGCGAGAGCGAGGCGGACCTCGCCGAGCTGGAGCGGTTCCTGAACGGCGCCCGCCTGGACGCCATCGGCGTCTTCGGCTACTCGGACGAGGAGGGCACCGAGGCGGCCACGTACGGCAACAAGCTGGACGAGGACGTCGTGGCCGAGAGGCTGGCCCACATCTCCCGGCTCGCCGAGCAGCTGGTCTCGCAGCGCGCCGAGGAGCGCGTCGGCGAGAGCGTGCACGTCATGGTGGAGTCGGTGGACGAGGAAGAGGGTGTGTACGGCCGCGCCGCGCACCAGGCGCCCGAGACCGACGGCCAGGTGCTGCTCACGAGCGGCGAGGGCCTCACCGTGGGACGTATGGTCGAGGCGAAGGTGGTCGGTACGGAGGGTGTCGACCTGGTGGCCGAGCCGCTGACCGGCTCGCTCGGGTGTGGTGAGGAGGCGGGCAGATGACCGGAGTCCCGGCATCCGCCGCGGGCGGCTCCTCCGGTGCGCACGGCGCACGGGGCAGCGCCGCCGCTGCCGACGGCGTTGCGTCCGAGGTCTCCGGTTCCGCGTCCGCCCCGGGTGAGGCCGCGTCCGGCCGGCCCGGTTCCGGCCGGTCCGCCGCCGGCGCCGAGGCGACGGCCGAGGGCCGTCCCGCGCGTGGTGGCAAGATCACGGCCGCAGCGGTCAACCAGGCGAGCGTATGGAACGTCGCCAATCTGCTGACCATGCTGCGCCTGGTCCTGGTGCCCGGCTTCGTGGCGCTGATGCTGGCGAACGGCGGCTACGACCCGGCCTGGCGTTCGCTGGCCTGGGCGGCCTTCGCCGTCGCCATGATCACCGACCTGTTCGACGGTCATCTCGCGCGCACCTACAACCTGGTCACCGACTTCGGCAAGATCGCCGACCCCATCGCCGACAAGGCGATCATGGGGGCGGCGCTGATCTGTCTCTCCTTCCTCGGCGATCTGCCGTGGTGGGTGACGATCGTGATCCTCGGCCGGGAACTCGGCATCACACTGATGCGTTTTCTGGTCATTCGCTACGGCGTGATCCCGGCCAGTCGCGGCGGCAAGCTGAAGACCCTGACCCAGGGCGTCGCCGTCGGCATGTATGTGCTGCCGCTCACCGGGTGGCTGGCCACCCTGCGGTTCTGGGTGATGGCCGCGGCGGTCATCCTGACCGTTGTCACCGGTCTTGACTACGTAAGACAAGCCATTGTGCTGCGCAGGCAGGGAATCGCCGAGCGCGCGGCGGCGTTGGAGGAGACGGAAGCGTGAGTTCCCCGGCCACCGAACTGGTGCGACTACTGACAGTGAGGGGCGAGACCCTCGCGGTCGCCGAGTCGCTCACGGGTGGCCTGGTGGCGGCGGAGATCACGGCGGTACCCGGAGCCTCCAAGGTGTTCCGAGGCTCGGTGACCGCTTACGCCACGGAACTCAAGCACCGGCTGCTGGGCGTCGACGCGGCCCTGCTGGAGCGGTGCGGAGCGGTGGATCCGCAGGTCGCGGCCCAGATGGCGGCCGGGGTGCGCAAGGCTCTGGATGCAGATTGGGGCATCGCGACCACCGGGGTCGCGGGCCCCGACCCGCAGGACGGCCAACCCGTCGGCACGGTCTTCGTGGCCGCTGACGGACCGCTGACGGCCCCCGCTCCCTCCGCCGGTGGCGGAAAAGTGGAGGCCCTGCGGTTGAACGGCAGTCGTACGGAAATCCGTAGAGAGAGTGTACGGAGCGTACTCGCACTGCTCCTCGAGCGGATTGCGGGCGAACAGTTCGGGAATGAGCGGGCACAGGATACGGAACGGAACGGGGGGTTTTGATGTTTGCAGCCCTGAGTGAACACGACATCGCTCCCCGCACGGCCGCAGCGCGAGGCGGTACGGTGGGGCGTGAAGGATGCGGCTACGCGGTCCGAGGAGGGAGCCACCGATGATTCTGCTCCGTCGCCTGCTGGGTGACGTGCTGCGTCGGCAGCGCCAGCGCCAGGGCCGTACTCTGCGCGAAGTCTCCTCGTCCGCCCGAGTCTCACTCGGCTATCTCTCCGAGGTGGAGCGGGGGCAGAAGGAGGCTTCCTCCGAGCTGCTCTCCGCCATCTGCGACGCGCTGGACGTACGGATGTCGGAACTCATGCGTGAAGTGAGCGACGAACTGGCGCTCGCCGAGCTGGCCCAGTCCGCCGCGGCCACCGAGCCCGTACCCGCGCCGGTCCGTCCGATGCTGGGTTCCGTCTCGGTGACCGGTGTGCCACCGGAACGGGTGACCATCAAGGCACCCGCGAAGGCGGTGGACGTGGTCGCCGCCTGACGTACGCGGCACCACGCCTGACGGGCACAGCCAGACACAGCCGGATATGGATGAGGCCCCGGCCGGGCTTCTCGGGACGAACCCGGGGAGCGTGGCCGGGGCCTCGTGCCGTGCGCCCGCATATGCCTGGTGCTGTACCTCCGTATGTGTGTATATATGCCGCCTCATGCGTCCGTTTGCCGGGTTTGGGCGGGGCGGTCATGGTGGAGGGACATGACGGCCGTCAGGGCCGCCGGAGCGCCGGAGGAAGCGGATGTACGTCGTGAAGAGCCCGTTGGCCGACGCGGACCTGAAGACCGTGGCCGAGGCGCTGCAAGGAGCCCTGGTCGATCTGGTGGATCTGTCGCTGGTCGCCAAGCAGATCCACTGGAACGTCGTCGGGCCCCGCTTCCGCTCCATCCACCTCCAGCTGGACGAGGTCGTCGCCTCCGCCCGCACCCACTCCGACACGGTGGCCGAGCGCGCCTCGGCGCTGGGCGTCCCGCCCGACGGTCGCGCCGCCACGGTGTCCTCGACGAGCGGCATCAAGACCACCCCGGCGGGCTGGATCAAGGACGGGGACGCGGTGGGGGCGATGGTGGACGCCCTCGGCTCCGTCATCACCCGGATGCGGGAGCGCGTGCACGCGACCGAGGAGCCCGACCCGGTGTCCCAGGACATCTTCATCCAGATCACCGCGGACCTGGAGAAGCATCACTGGATGTTCCAGGCGGAGAACGCGTAGCGTCCGCCGGTGCCGCCGGGGAGCGGCCGCGAGCCGGTGTCCGGCGGGAGGTGGTGGGCATGACGGGGCGGGCGGTGCGCTGGACGCTGGCGCTGGTATGCGGCGCAGTCTGGTGGTGGGCCGTACTGCGGCTCGCCCTCGGCCGGGATACGGGCGTGCTGGAAGCCGCCGTCGCGGCCGGCGGATGGGGCCTCAGCGTGCTGCCGGTGCACTGCGCGCCGAAGGGCAAGGCGCTGGGAGTGCTGGTGGCCGGGCGGTGGGTGGCGGCATGGCGGGCGGAGAAGGCCGGAGCCGACGCCGGCGGGCCGGCCCCGCAAGGCCGTTCGGAGGAGATCCCCGCTCCCTGAGGCGCCGGGTCCGGCGGGTGCGTCAGGTGGGGGTACGGCGGTGTCGCTCGCGCCGGCGCCGCGGGGCGTCCGGCGCCGGGGCGGGGCCGGACTGACAGGTGGGACACCAGTAGGTGGGGCGGTCCTGGGAACCGTCGCCCTGGTCGGCCACGCGGACCGGGGTGTGGCAGCGCAGACAGGGGCGGAGCGCGCGGCCGTACACGAACAGGTCCTGGTGGGGCAGGCCCGTGGTCCGGCGGACCGGGCGGTCGCGGTTGGCCTCCAGCAGCCGGTGCGCGAGACCGGGCAGTTTCTCGGCGCGGTCCGCGGGCAGCGCGCCGACCGGCAGCCAGGGGGTGGCACCGAGCAGGAAGCACAGCTCGCTCTTGTAGACGTTGCCGATTCCGGCCAGATTGCGCTGGTCGAGGAGGGCCTCGCCGAGGGGGCGGGCGGGGTCCGTGCGCAGATTGGCGAGCGCGAGTTCCGGGTCCCAGCCGGGGCCGAGCAGGTCGGGACCGAGATGGCCGACCACTCGATCCTCCTCGGTGGTGCGCAGCAGTTCGAGCACTTGGAGCCGGTACCCGACGGCCGCGCGGTCGGGGGTGCCCAGGATCGCGCGGATCTGGTGCCCGGGGCCGCCGCGCCAGCGCTCGCCCGCGCCGTAGATCTTCCAGGCGCCCTCCATGCGCAGATGCGTGTGCAGGGTCAGGCCGTCCTCGAAGCGGGTGAGCAGGTGCTTGCCGCGCGGAACCGTGCCCAGCACCCGGCGACCGGTGAGGTCGACGGTCGCGTACTTCGGCACCCGGAAGTCGCTGCGGGTCAGCACCTCACCCGTGAGCGCCTCGTGCAACCGCCGCGCGGCCCGCCAGACCGTGTCACCTTCGGGCATGGGTCAAGGGTGCCATGGCGGGGGAGGGGGGAGGGAAAGCGGACGTCGCCCGAGCGGAGGTGTCGGAGGACGCGGAGGGAGCCTGGGGAGTCGGGGGAGGCGCGGGGAGCCGGGGACGGCTCGGTGGAGCGGTAGCCCCGGGCCCTCGGCACGACGGGCCCCTCGGTCCGGCCGCATGCCGGGCAGCCCCGGCCTCCTCGGCCCGGCGGCCCATGGGCGGCCGACCGGGTCCACCGGCCGCACACTCCGTCCCACACCCCCATCCCCGTCCCGCACGCTCTGGCTCACGCCCTCAGGCGCAGCCCCCGTGGGGTGGCCACGAAGCCCGCTGCCTCCAACAGGGTTCCTATGGGGGAGGTCAGGGCCGGGGCGCCGTTGATCCGTTCCACGGTGACCGTGCCGAGGGAGCCGGCACGGGCGGCGGCGGCCAAGGTCTCGGCGGCCGTCCGCAGGCGGGGGTCGTCCATGGCTCCGGTGTCCGGGGTGGCCGGCCAGGCGAGGAGGGTCTTGCCGCCGCGCTCCATGTACAGCGTCAGCTCGCCCTCCACCAGGACGACCAGGGAACCCGCCTTGCGGCCCGGCTTGTGTCCGGCGCCGGTCGGCGGTTCGGGCCAGGACAAGGCCGCGCCGTAGGCGTTCGCCGGGTCGGCCGCGGCGAGGACGACGGCACGGGAGTCGGGGGAACGGTCCCGGCCGTGGCCCCGCCGCGGGCTCCGGTCCCCCCAGGAGGTGCCCGAGCCGTAGCCGGTGGATCCGCCGCCGCCCCGTAGGCCGCCGTAGCCGGGGGCGGAGAGGGGGTCGGCGAGCTCGCGGGGCGAGTCGTGGCCGCCGCCGGCGTCGGTCGGTGGCCAGGTGAAGTCGCCGTCGAGCCCGGGGTGGGCGAAGCCCGCGTCGGTGCCGTAAGGGGACGGGCTGTGCGCGTGCGGGCCGCCGTCGATGCCGGGGAAGCCCTCCGCAGCGGTGAATCCCGCTGCCGGGAAGCCGCCCACCGGGGCGGGCGGGGACTCGCCCCGGTCCCGCGCGTTGGACACCGCGCGCAGCCGGTCCACCGCGCCGTCCATGGCGAACTGGGCGGCGCCGAGCCCTTCGACGACATAGCCGCGTCTGGCCTGGCCGCTGTCCTCGAAGACGGACAGCACCCGGTACACCGCCGAGAAGCCGCCCTCCACGCCTTCCGCGGCGACCGCTCCCCGGGTCACCACGCCGTGCCGGTCCAGCAGGGTGCGGGCCAGCGCGTGCGCGCGCACGGTGGCGTCCGGCTCGGCCGGGGGCAGCAGGGACCAGCGTCCCGCGACCGTCGGGGGGCCGGTGCGGGAGGCCGTACGCGCCGCGGCCGTCAGGGAGCCGTAGCGCCCGCGCGGCACGGCACGCTTGGCACGGTGGGCGGTCGAACCCGCCGTACGGCCCGAGCCCAGCAGGGAACGCATCGGCGCCAGCGTGTCGTTGGTGAGCCGGCCCGACCAGGCCAGGTCCCAGAGGGCGTCGGCCAGTTGGGGATCGGTGGCGTCCGGGTGCGTGGTGGCGCGGACCTGGTCGGCGATCTGCCGGAAGAACAGGCCGTAGCCACCGGACAGCGCGTCCAGCACGGACTGGTGGAGTGCGGTCGGCTCCAGCGGGTGCGGCGACGGCAGCAACAGGGGTGCCGCGTCCGCCAGATAGAGGGAGACCCAGCCGTCCTTGCCGGGCAGGGCGCCCGCGCCGGCCCACACCACCTCGCCGGCCGCGGTCAGCTCGTCCAGCATCGCCGGCGTGTAGTTCGCCACCCGGGACGGCAGGACCAGCTTCTCCAGCGCGGACGCGGGCACCGAGGCGCCCTGCAACTGCTCGACGGCGCGCACCAGTCCGTCCACGCCGCGCAGACCGTGTCCCTTGCCGATGTGCTGCCACTGCGGCAGGAACTGGCCGAGCGCGGCGGGCGGTACGGGTTCCAGCTCGTGCCGCAGGGCCGCCAGGGAGCGGCGGCGCAGTCGCCGGAGCACCGTGGCGTCGCACCACTCCTGGCCGATACCCGCCGGATGGAACTCGCCCTGCACCACCCGGCCCCCCGCGGCGAGCCGCTGGAGGGCGCCCTCGGTGACCGCCACGCCGAGGCCGAAGCGGTTCGCGGCGGTGGCCGAGGTGAACGGGCCGTGCGTACGGGCGTAGCGCGCGAGGAGGTCGCCCAGGGGGTCCTTGACCGGTTCGGTGAAGGCCTCGGGGACGCCGACGGGCAGCGCGGTGCCGAGCGCGTCGCGCAGCCGGCCCGCGTCCTCGATCGCCGCCCACTGGTCGGCACCGGAGATCCGGACCCTGATCGCCCGGCGGGCGCCGGCCAGCTCACGCACCCAGTGCGGGTCGGCGCCCCGCGCGACCAACTCGGCCTCGGTGAGCGGGCCGAGCAGCCGCAGCACGTCGGCGACGCCCTCCACGTCCTTGATCCGGCGGTCCTCGGCGAGCCACTGGAGTTCGCGCTCCAGCTCGGTGAGCACATCGGCGTCGAGCAGCTCGCGCAGTTCCGCCTGACCGAGCAGTTCGGCCAGCAGCCGGGAGTCCAGGGAGAGCGCGGCGGCCCGGCGCTCGGCCAGCGGGGAGTCACCCTCGTACAGGAACTGGGCGACGTACCCGAACAGCAGGGAGCGGGCGAAGGGGGACGGCTCCGGGGTGGTGACCTCGACCAGGCGCACCTTGCGGGACTCGATGTCGCCCATCAGCTCGGCCAGGCCGGGCACGTCGAAGACGTCCTGGAGGCATTCGCGGACGGCCTCCAGGACGATCGGGAACGAGCCGAACTCGCTTGCCACCTGGAGGAGCTGGGCCGCGCGCTGGCGCTGCTGCCACAGCGGGGTGCGCTTGCCCGGGTTGCGGCGCGGCAGCAGCAGGGCGCGCGCGGCGCACTCGCGGAACCGGGAGGCGAACAGGGCCGAACCGCCGACCTGCTCGGTGACCACCTGGTCGACCTCGCCCTTGTCGAAGGCGACGTCCGCCGCGCCCACCGGCGGCTGCTCGCCGTCCGTGGAGAAGGGCGCGCCCGCCTTCACGGGCTCCTGGTCGAGGAGGTCCAGGCTCATCAGGTCGGCGTCGGGCAGGCGCAGCACGATGCCGTCGTCGGCGTGCATCACCTGGGCGTCCATGCCGTAGCGCTCGGACAGCCGGGCGCCGAGCGCGAGTGCCCAGGGGGCGTGCACCTGGGCGCCGAAGGGGGAGTGGACGACGACCCGCCAGTCGCCCAGTTCGTCGCGGAAGCGCTCCACGACGATCGTGCGGTCGTCCGGGACATGGCCGCAGGACTCGCGCTGCTCCCGCAGATACGCCAGTACGTTGTCCGCCGCCCACGCGTCCAGGCCCGCGGCGAGCAGCCGCGGCCGGGCGTCCTCCTCGGACATCGAACCGACCTCGCGCAGGAACGCGCCGACCGCGCGGCCCAGTTCGAGCGGGCGGCCCAGCTGGTCGCCCTTCCAGAACGGAAGCCGGCCCGGCACGCCCGGAGCGGGCGAGACCAGGACCCGGTCGCGGGTGATGTCCTCGATGCGCCAGGAACTCGTGCCCAGCGTGAAGACGTCGCCCACCCGGGACTCGTAGACCATCTCCTCGTCCAGCTCGCCGACCCGGCCGCCGCCCTTCCTGGGATCGCTGCCGGCGAGGAAGACCCCGAACAGGCCGCGGTCCGGGATGGTGCCACCGGAGGTGACGGCCAGCCGCTGGGCGCCGGGGCGGCCGGTGACGGTGCCGGCCACGCGGTCCCACACCACCCGCGGGCGAAGTTCCGCGAACGCGTCCGAGGGGTAGCGGCCCGCGAGCATGTCGAGGACCGCGGTGAACGCCGACTCCGGGAGCGAGGCGAAGGGGGCGGCGCGGCGGACCATGGCGAGCAGGTCGTCGAACTGCCAGGTGTCCAGGGCCGTCATGGCGACGAGTTGCTGGGCGAGTACGTCCAGGGGGTTCGCGGGCACCCTCAGGGACTCGATGGCGCCCGAACGCATCCGCTCGGTCACCACGGCCGCCTGCACCAGGTCGCCCCGGTACTTGGGGAAGACCACGCCGGTGGAGACGGCGCCCACCTGGTGTCCGGCGCGGCCGACGCGCTGGAGCCCGGAGGCCACCGAGGGCGGGGACTCCACCTGGACGACGAGGTCGACGGCGCCCATGTCGATGCCCAGCTCCAGGCTGGAGGTGGCCACCACGGCGGGCAGCCGGCCCGCCTTCAGGTCCTCCTCCACCAGCGCGCGCTGCTCCTTGGACACCGAGCCGTGGTGGGCGCGGGCGATCACCGGGGGCGCGCCCTGGGCCGCGCCCGAGCCGCCCATCAGCTGGGCCGGGGAGTGGTGCTCCGCCAGTGGCTCGCCCGTCGCGCGCTCGTAGGCGATCTCGTTGAGCCGGTTGCACAGGCGCTCGGCCAGGCGGCGGGAGTTGGCGAAGACGATGGTGGAGCGGTGCGACTGCACCAGGTCGGCGATCCGCTCCTCCACGTGCGGCCAGATCGACGGCCGTTCGCCGTCGTCGGCCGCCTCGGTGGCCGGGGAGCCGCCCAGCTCGCCCATGTCCTCCACCGGTACGACGACCGAGAGGTCGAACTCCTTTCCGGACTCCGGCTGGACGATCTCCACCTTGCGGCGCGGCGAGAGATAGCGGGCGATCTCGTCCACCGGGCGCACGGTCGCCGACAGGCCGATCCGGCGGGCCGGTCCGGGGAGCAGTTCGTCGAGGCGCTCCAGGGAGAGCGCGAGGTGTGCGCCGCGTTTGGTGCCCGCGACCGCGTGCACCTCGTCCAGGATCACCGTCTCCACGCCCGTGAGCGCGTCGCGGGTGGCCGAGGTCAGCATCAGGAAGAGCGACTCGGGGGTGGTGATCAGGATGTCCGGCGGCCGCGTGGACAGCGCGCGGCGCTCGGCGGGCGGGGTGTCGCCGGAGCGGATGCCGACCTTGACCTCGGGTTCCGGCAGGCCGAGGCGGACGGACTCCTGGCGGATACCGGTCAGCGGGCTGCGCAGATTGCGTTCGACGTCGACCGCCAGGGCCTTCAGCGGTGAGACGTACAGCACCCGGCAGCGCTTCCTCGGGTCGGCCGGGGGCGGGGCCGAGGCCAACTGGTCCAGGGCGGCGAGGAAGGCGGCCAGCGTCTTGCCGGAGCCGGTCGGCGCGACCACCAGCACGTCCGAACCAGCCCGGATGGCGTCCCACGCGCCGGACTGGGCGGCGGTGGGCGCGGAGAACGCCCCCGTGAACCAGCCGCGGGTCGCGGGGGAGAAGCCGTCGAGGGCCCGGTGTGCGGAGCTGACCATGCGTCCATCCTGCACCGCATCACTGACAATCGTGCTGACCTGGGCAAATGCCCCGCCGTCGCGATGGGGTGAGGAGCCGGACGAGACCGTCGCGGCGGACAATGGACCCATGGCAGGCTCGGTCGGACGGCAGGACGACCGCCCGCCCCGCGACCGGGCGGGACGGGCGGTGGAGCGCGCGCGGCACTGGCAGTACGAGGAACTGCCCGGTGTCGATCTGCTGCGCGCCCGGTACGTCCGCAAGACCTTCGTCCGGCACACCCACGAGAACTTCGTGATCGCCGCCATCGCCGACGGCGTGGAGGTGTTCCACCACGCCGGCTCCGACGTCCGCGCGGGCGCGGGGGCCCTCGCGCTGGTCAACCCGGACACCCCGCACACCGGCCGGGCCGGGGTCCCGGAGGGCTGGCGGTACGGGGCGGTCTACCCCGCGCCCGAGGTGGTGGCGGCGATAGCGGCGGAGACCAGCACCCTGCGCGGCGCCCCGGCTTCGTCAGCCCCGTCCTCGACGACCCCGCCACCGTCCACCTCGTCCACGAGGTGCTCCGCGCCGTGGAGGAGGGCGACGCGCTGTCCGCCGACACCCTGCTCCGGGTCGCCGTGACGCGGTTGCTCAGGCTGAACGGCGGCATGCTGCCCGAGCGGCGGCCGCGCACGGCCGGGGCGCGGATCGCGGCCCGCGCGCGGGCCGTGCTCCCGAACGGCTCGCCACCGAACTCGGGACCAGCCCGTTCGCGCTGCTGCGGGCCTTCCGCGACAGCTACGGCATGCCACCGCACGCCTGGCTGACCGACGCCCGGGTGCGCCGCGCGCGACTCCTCCTGGACACCGGCACCAGGCCCGCCGAGGCCGCCGTCGCCCATGTCATCGAGCGCCCCGTCGTACGGCGGCTCGCCGCGCTGCTGCCCGTCGCCCTCCTCGCCGCGCTCACCGCACAGCAGACGTTCGCCCAGGGGCACGCGCTGATGCTGGACGCCAGGGCCGCGGGGCTCGGGGCGGCCGCCGCGGCCCTGGTGCTGCGGGCACCGTTCCTGGTGGTCGTCGGCGCGGCCGTACTCGTGACGGCGGGCGTCCGGGCCCTCGGCGGCTGAGCCGTCGTACACGGGTTTCAAAACCGGCAGCGGGTTCAAAACCGGCATCGGGTCGCCACCCGGCAGGGGACTGAACCGGATCAGCCCACGAAGCGGCCGTGGGCCCGCAGGGTGCACAGTGCCTCGATCGTCACCAGGGCGCGCGCCTCCAGCGTGGGGACCGGTGCCCATGACCGGCGGCGGACCGGCCAGCCGCCGTCCTCCTGCTGCCCGGCGGCCAGGTGGTCCAGGGAGCGGGCCATCTCGTCGTCGGTGAACCACGCGCGCGCGAGCGAGGCGGGGCTCCCGGCGAGATCGTGCGGAAAGTGGCGGGCGCCCGGATCACCCCGGCGTGCCGCCTGCTGCGGGACCTGGCGCATGCCCGCGGCCTGGCCGGAGGGCACCGGGCGGTCCGGGTCCAGCACGACGAGCCGCCGCGCGCGCACCAGGCGGCCGAGCCGGTCCGCGGCGGCCTCCGCGCGCGGTCGGTCGGGAACGGAGTCCAGGAAGGCCACGGCGGCCAGCACCTCGTGAGGATGCGGATCCTCCAGGTCCGCCACGGCCTGCCAGCAGAAGTCGGTGGCCCGGAACAGCCAGGCGTGCCACACCTCGTTGCGGTGCAGCAGTCCCACCACCGGCCCGGTGGCCGGCAGCGAGCCGCGGGAGCCCGCGTGGGCGGACACGCCCGAGGCGGTGGGAGAGCCCTGGACGAGCGGCGCCGCCGGATACCCGCGCCCGCCGGGATGGACCGCCGGCAGCGCGCCGTCCGCCGTGGAGACGGAGGTCAGATAGCGGCACACGCGCTCCACCCGCTGCCCGCCGCAGCGACCGACGGCGTCCAGGACGCGCAGCGCGTGCGCGGTGTGCAGGGGCTGGCTCACGGGCCCGCGCAGATCGGGCTCCAGGGCATGCCCGTACCCGCCGTCCTCGTTGCGATAGGCGTCCAGCGCCGCCTCCACCGCGTCCGGTGCGCCGCGCAGGAAGTGGTACGCGAAAAGGCGCTGTTCCAGCACGCGTGCGGTGAGCCACATGAACTGTTCGGCGCTGAAGAGCGGGGAGCGCGCCGGGGGCGTGCAGGGGAGTGGGGAAGCTCCGGTTTCGGCCATGCGTCAGACCGTAGGACGGAATGCCGCCTTGGCAAGCGGTCCCGGGCGGGCCCCACTCTCAGGGGCGGGATGCCGGCTTCACGCGGTTGACGGTCTCTTCGGACGGGGGCTCACCCCTTCTCCCCCTCCTCACTCCTTCCTCGCCCGCCCGCTCGGGCACGCCCGCTCTGGTCCTACGCTGCGTGTGTACACACGCTTCCCGCCCGGCGCGGGCGCACACCAGGTGCGACAGGCGGACAACGTGCAGGTCATAGCGGGTATGGAGCGGGATTCATGCGGTTGACGGACTTCTGGCAGCGGATGGCGGAACACTTCGGTCCGGGGTACGCCGAGACCTTCGCACGCGATCATGTGATGTCGGAGCTGGGCGGACGCACGGTCAACGAGGCGCTGGACGCCGGCTGGGCGGCCAAGGACGTGTGGCGCGTGGTGTGCACGGTCATGGACGTGCCGGGGGAACGGCGCTGAGGGGCCTCCGGCTCCCCGCCCGCCATGGGGTCGAATGCCCCGTACGTCCGATGTGAAGTCGACGCCACGGCACCGATCGGTCACGAAAGCCGCAGGTGGGCGCTGTTTGCCGGTGGAGTGGGCGAGACTTGGCGCGTGGCACGCACTGACGAGGACACCGAGCAGCTGACCCGGCGCGCGGAACCGGCCGGCCCGACGGCGACGACCGACCGGCCGCCGGTCGCCGGAGCCGCCGCACCGGACGGCCGCACGCCCGACGGCCGTATGCCGCGCTGGCTGCCGCGCGCCATGGTCCTCGCGCTCGCGCTGGTCGCCGCCTTCCAGCTGGGCAACTGGGCCTTCCACCAGCTCACCGGGCTGCTGGTCAACATCCTGATCGCGTTCTTCCTGGCCCTGGCGATCGAGCCCGCCGTGAGCCGGATGGCCGCCCGCGGCATGCGCAGGGGGCTCGCCACCTTCCTGGTCTTCTTCGTCCTGACCGTCGCCGCCGCGGGGTTCGTCACCCTGCTCGGATCGATGCTGGCCGGCCAGATCATCAAGATGATCGAGGGCTTCCCGGACTACCTGGACTCGCTCATCAACTGGATCAACCAGACCTTCCACGCCCATCTCAAACGGGTCGACGTCCAGGAGGGGCTGCTGCACTCCGACTGGCTGCGCAAGTACGCGCAGAACAGCGCGGCCGGTGTCCTCGACGTGTCCCAGCAGGTGCTCGGTGGCCTCTTCCAACTGCTCACCGTCGCGCTGTTCTCGTTCTACTTCGCCGCCGACGGCCCCCGGCTGCGCCGCGCCCTGTGCTCGGTGCTGCCGCCCGCGCGCCAGTCCGAGGTGCTGCGCGCCTGGGAGATAGCCGTCGACAAGACGGGCGGCTACCTCTACTCGCGCGGCCTGATGGCACTCGTCTCCGGCGTGGCGCACTACATCCTGCTGCAGGCCCTGGGCGTGCCGTACGCGCCCGTGCTGGGCGTCTGGGTGGGGCTGGTCTCGCAGTTCATCCCCACCATCGGCACCTATCTCGCGGGCGCGCTGCCGATGCTGATCGCGTTCACCGTCGCCCCCTGGTACGCGGTGTGGGTGCTGGTCTTCGTCGTGGTCTACCAGCAGTTCGAGAACTACATGCTCCAGCCCAAGCTGACCGCCAAGAGCGTCGACATCCACCCCGCCGTCGCCTTCGGCTCGGTCATCGTGGGCACGGCGCTGCTGGGTGCCGTCGGCGCGCTGATCTCCATCCCCGCGGTGGCCACCCTCCAGGCGTTCCTGGGCGCCTACGTGAAGCGGTACGACGTCACCGACGACCCCCGGGTGAACGGGCATCGGGTGCGGACCGGGGGCGCCCCGGGCGTGCTCGCGCGGATCAGGGCCGCCCGGGTCCGGCGGTAGCGCTCCGCCCGAGCGGCGCGGCTCTCGAAGGGCACTCCGACACGACGGGTGTCGCTTGACACGAAAATCGAACATCCATTCTCATGAAAGCTCCGGCGAGGCCGCGGACCGGGGGTTTGGTCACGTTTTTGGTAGATATGCACCCCGGTTATCCACAGGCCGGGCCGGCGTCGGGGCGCATTGTCAGTGGCAGGCGTTAGCGTCTTTGACGTGAAGCGATCGACTCAAGCAAACCGGGTGGAACCCATGGCAGGAACCGACCGCGAGAAGGCGCTCGACGCCGCACTCGCACAGATTGAACGACAATTCGGCAAGGGCGCGGTCATGCGCATGGGCGACCGGTCGAAGGAGCCCATCGAGGTCATCTCGACCGGCTCGACCGCGCTCGACGTGGCCCTCGGCGTCGGCGGTCTGCCGCGCGGCCGTGTCGTGGAGATCTACGGACCGGAGTCCTCCGGTAAGACGACCCTGACGCTGCACGCCGTGGCGAACGCGCAGAAGGCCGGCGGCCAGGTCGCGTTCGTGGACGCCGAGCACGCCCTCGACCCCGAGTACGCGCGCAAGCTGGGCGTCGACATCGACAACCTGATCCTGTCGCAGCCGGACAACGGCGAGCAGGCGCTGGAGATCGTGGACATGCTGGTCCGCTCCGGCGCGCTCGACCTGATCGTCATCGACTCCGTCGCCGCGCTCGTGCCGCGCGCCGAGATCGAGGGCGAGATGGGCGACAGCCACGTCGGTCTCCAGGCCCGTCTGATGAGCCAGGCGCTGCGGAAGATCACCAGCGCGCTCAACCAGTCCAAGACCACCGCCATCTTCATCAACCAGCTCCGCGAGAAGATCGGCGTCATGTTCGGCTCCCCGGAGACCACGACCGGTGGCCGGGCGCTGAAGTTCTACGCCTCGGTGCGCATCGACATCCGCCGCATCGAGACCCTGAAGGACGGCACCGAGGCGGTCGGCAACCGCACCCGCTGCAAGGTCGTCAAGAACAAGGTCGCGCCCCCCTTCAAGCAGGCCGAGTTCGACATCCTCTACGGCCAGGGCATCAGCCGCGAGGGCGGGCTGATCGACATGGGCGTGGAGCACGGCTTCGTCCGCAAGGCCGGCGCCTGGTACACGTACGAGGGCGACCAGCTCGGCCAGGGCAAGGAGAACGCGCGCAACTTCCTCAAGGACAACCCCGACCTGGCCAACGAGATCGAGAAGAAGATCAAGGAGAAGCTGGGCGTGGGCGTCCGGCCGGAGGAGCCGTCGGCCGAGCCCGGTGCGGACGCCGCGGGTGCCGCCCCGGCCGAGGACACCGCCAAGACGGCCGCCCCGGCCGCCAAGGCCACCAAGCCCAAGGCCGCCGCTGCCAAGAGCTGACCGTGACACGACGAACCGACTGGTCCGAGTACGAGTACGCCACACCCGGTGCCTCACGGGGGAGGGGCACCGGGAGCCGCCCGGCGCACGTCCCGGGCGGTGACAACGGGTACGGGACCGGTGGAGACCACGGACACGGGGACGACGGACACGGCGACGGCTGGGACGGGGGCGACGGATACGGGGACGGCGCTCGCGGGGGCGGCGCCTGGCCGGGTGACGAGGGCGGTGAGCCGTACGGGGGCGGCTCGACCGGTCCCGGCTCCCGGGATGCCGACGGCGCACGGGGCGGCCGGGGGCGGGGCCGCCGACGGCGCGGCTTCGGAGAGCCGTCCGGTGCGGACGAAGGCGCCAGCTCCTCGCCGATGACCGAGCGGGGGGAGTCCTCGGGGGACCCGGCCGAGCGGGCACGGGCGATCTGCCTGCGCCTGCTCACCGGTACCCCGCGCACCCGCAAGCAGCTCGCGGACGCCCTGCGCAAGCGGGAGATCCCCGAGGACGTGGCCGAGGAGGTGCTGTCGCGGTTCGAGGAGGTCGGGCTGATCGACGACGGCGCGTTCGCGGACGCCTGGGTGGAGTCCCGGCACCACGGCCGTGGCCTGGCCCGGCGGGCCCTCGCCCGGGAGCTGCGTACCAAGGGGGTCGACTCGACGCTGATCGAGGAGGCCGTCGGACAGCTCGACTCCGACCAGGAGGAGGAGACCGCCCGGGAACTCGTCGCCCGCAAGCTGCGCGCCACCCGGGGCCTCGACCGCGACAAGCGCATCCGCCGCCTCGCCGGCATGCTCGCCCGCAAGGGCTATTCCGAAGGGATGTCCCTGCGCGTCGTGCGCCGGGCTTTGGAGGAAGAGGGGGAGGAGACGGACTTTTCGGGGGAGTCCGATCTCTGACGACGCGCCGGACGGGGAACCGGTGGAGCGGCGCGCGGGACGAAGGGTGCGGGGCGGGACCGTGTCGGGCTTCCCGTTGCCGGTGAGTGCCCCGGAACCCGTGCCCGGCGACACCCGCCCCGGTCAACGCACCCCTGCCCCCGCCTCCACCTCCTCCTTCACCGCTCCCCCCACCGTCGCCTCCGCCGCCGCGTAGAGGTCGGCGGGGCGGACGCCGGTCAGGGCGGTGACCAGGTGGCCGTCGGGGCGTACGAGGAGCACGCTGTGGGCCGGGGCGCCCGGGTAGCTCTCGGCGACCAGCAGTTCCGCGGGGTGCGGCAGGGCCGTCACGGCGGCGGCCAGGCGGGGCATCAGGCCCGCGGAGACCCAGTGCTTGCGGTCCCAGACGCCGGTGCCGGGGGCGATCAGCAGGACGAGCAGCGTGCCGCGGCCGAGACGGTCGCGCAGGCGGACGAAGGAGCCGTCCTCCGCCGTGACGCGGACGTCCGTCACCGGTGCGCCGCGCGGGGTGTCGACGGGGATCTCGCCCTGGAGGTGGCGGGGCGTGAGCGGGGAGGCGGTGTAGGCGCCCGGCGCGCCGAGCGACCCGCGGCCCAGGTGGCCGTCGGCAAGGAGGGCGTCGTGGCCCCGGGCCGTGCCCGGGACGATGTTGCGCAGTCCGCCCCCGCCGCGCAGCCCCGGCAGCGCCTGGTCGGTGGCGCGCAGCCGGGCGGCGACCACCGCGCGCCGCTCCGCCTGGTAGCTGTCGAGCAGCGCCTCGTGCGGGCCGTGGTGCCAGGCGGAGGCCAGTTTCCAGGAGAGGTTGTCGGCGTCCCGCAGCCCCTCGTCAAGACCCTGTGTGCCCAGCGCGCCGAGCAGATGCGCCGCGTCGCCGGCGAGGAAGACACGGCCGTCCCGCCACCGCCGGGCCAGCCGGTGGTGCACCGTGTGGACGCCGGTGTCGAGCAGGTCGTACGCCGGTGTCGAGCTGTCGGTCCAGCCCGCGAGGGTCTCCCGGATCCGGGCCACCAGGAGTTCGGGCGTGACCAGGTCCTTGCCCGGCGGCAGCAGCCAGTCCAGGCGCCAGGCGCCGTCCGGCAGCGGGCGGGCGGTCACCTCCCCGGCGAAGGGCCCGGACGACCGCCACGGCGGCATCCGGTGCAGCAGGGCCTGGTCCTCCCAGGGAAGTTCCGTGCGCAGCGCGGCGACCGCGTGCCGCTCCACCGCCGTACGGCCGGGGAAGCGGATGTCCTGGAGTTTGCGCACGGTCGAGCGGGTGCCGTCGCAGCCCACCAGGTAACTGCCGCGCCACCAGGTGCCCTTGGTTCCCCGGGTGTGCGCGGTGACGCCGGAGGGCTCCTGCTCGATCGAGTCCAGGCGGCTGTCGGTGGCGATCTCCACCAGTGGCTGATCGGCGGCGGCCGCCCGCAGCAGGCCCGAGACCACGTGCTGGGCGATGTGCACCGGGGCGGGTTCGTCCGGGGCGAAGGCGATCTCGCTCACCACCTGCCGGCGGCGCAACGAGCGCCAGCCGGTCCAGCGCACGCCGTGGTGGCCGAGCGCCGCGCCGGTCAGCCGTTCCAGCAGCGCGGCCGTGTCCGCGCGCAGTACGACGGTGCGCGCCGGGCGGGCGTCCTCCTTGCCGGGGCCCTCGTCCAGGACGACGGTCGGTACCTCCTGGCGGGCCAGCGCCAGGGCGAGCGTGAGCCCGACGGGCCCCGCTCCGACGATGATCACCGGGTCCACGGCGCGGCGCCCCCCGTCCGCGGCGATGCCTCGACGGCGGTGGGTGAACAGCAGGGTGAGGCCGGGTGCACGATCACAGAACGTATGCAACCCATTGGCAGAGTATGCGTCAAGTGACCCTCGGGGGCAGTGGCGATCATGCCACCGCCCCCGGCCGAATCATGCGAATTAAATGATCGTCACTTCTTGGTGCCGGTGATGTCGCCGATGCCGGAGAGGGAGCCCGACGGATCCGCGCCGGTCGCCGCCGTACCCGCGACGTCCGCGACGTCCTGCGCGCCCAGCACCGCACCGGCCGACCTCTTGCCCCGCCGCAGCCGGCCCTCCAGCCAGTGCGCGAAGGAGGTCAGCGAGAAGTTGATGGCCACGTAGATCACGGCCACGACGGTGAGCGAGGCGATGAAGTTGCCGTAGTAGCCGCTCATCGTGTTGGCCGAGGCCAGCATTTCGGGGAAGGTGAGGACCGCGCCGCCGAGGGCGGTGTCCTTCACGATGACCACCAACTGGCTGACGATCGCCGGGAGCATCACGGTGACCGACTGCGGCAGCAGCACGAGCCGCATCATCTGGCCCTTGCGCAGGCCGATCGCCAGGGACGCCTCGGACTGCCCTTTGGGCAGCGAGAGGATGCCCGCACGGACGATCTCCGCGAGCACCGACGCGTTGTACAGCACCAGGCCGGTGACGACCGCGTAGAACGGCCGGTCGTCCGAGCTGACACCGGTGTACTCGGCGAACAGCGCGAGCCCGAAGATCATCAGGACCAGCACGGGGATCGCGCGGAAGAACTCGACCAGCACCGCGGCGATCACCCGCACCCAGACGTGGTCCGAGAGCCTTGCGATACCGAGGACCGCGCCCAGCGGAAGCGCGACGACCATCGCCAGCGCCGCCGCCTCGAGGGTCTTCTGCAGCCCCGGCCAGATGTACGTCGTGTACGCCTCGGAACCGGAGAAGAAGGGCTTCCACAGGGCCCAGTCCAGCTGGCCCTTGTCGTTCAGGGCGCGGTAGACCCACCAGACGAGGGCCGCGAGGACGACCAGGAAGGCCGCCGTGTAGAGGACGTTGCGCCGCTTGGCGCGGGGTCCCGGAGTGTCGTACAGGACGGAAGTCATCGCTTCACCGCCACCTTCTTGCCCACCCAGCCGAGGATCAGGCCGGTCGGCAGGGTCAGGCAGACGAAGCCGAAGGCGATGACCGCCGAGATCGACATCAGCTGCGCCTCGTTCTCGATCATCTTCTTCATCAGCAGGGCCGCCTCCGCCACGCTGATCGCGGCGGCCACCGTCGTGTTCTTCGTCAGCGCGATCAGCACGTTGGTCAGCGGTGCGACGGTCGCGCGGAAGGCCTGCGGGAGCACGACCAGACCCAGCACCTGGGAGAAGCCGAGGCCGATGGCCCGTGCCGCCTCCGCCTGGCCGACCGGCACCGTGTTGATGCCGGCGCGGATCGCCTCGCACACGAAGGCCGAGGTGTAGACGACCAGGCCGAGTACGGCCAGCCGGAAGTTGATCGCGTCGAAGCCCTTGGCGCCCAGGCTGACGCCCAGCGTCTGGTTCAGACCCAGCGAGGAGAACAGAATGATCACCGTGAGCGGGATGTTCCGCACGATGTTCACGTAGGCGGTGCCGAAACCGCGCATCAGCGGTACCGGGCCCACCCGCATGGCGGCCAGCAGGGTGCCCCAGACCAGGGAGCCCAGGGCCGACAGCAGGGTGAGCTGCACCGTCGTCCAGAAGGCGCCCAGTACGTCGTAATGTCCAAGAAAGTCGAACACGATCTCCCGCGCTTCCGCGTGTAGGGATGCCCACGGTGCGCCGCCGTCGTGAAGGGCGGCGCACCGGCGGGGCGTTGCCTCAGCTCTTGACGTCGCCGATGTGCGGCGCGGGCTCGTTCTTGTACTCGGCCGGGCCGAAGTTCTTCTTCACGGCGGCCGTCCAGGAGCCGTCGGAGACCATCGACTCCAGGGCCTTGTTGATCTTCGCCTTGAGGTCGCTGCCCTTCTTGACGCCGATCCCGTAGTTCTCGTTGGTCATCTTGAAGCCGCCGAGCTTGAACTTGCCCTTGAACTGGGTCTGGGCGGCGTAACCGGCGAGGATGGAGTCGTCCGTGGTGAGGGCGTCGATCGCGCCGCTCTGAAGGCCGGACAGGCAGGCCGAGTACGTCGGGTACGTCTGGAGGTCGGCCTTCGGGGCCAGCTTGGCCTTGACGTTCTGCGCCGAGGTCGAACCGGCGACCGAACACAGCTTCTTGTTGTTCAGGTCCGCCGGCGCCTTGATGGCGGTCTCGTCGGCGCGCAGCAGCACGTCCTGGTGGGCCAGCAGGTACGGGCCGGCGAAGTCGACCTTCTGCTCGCGCTCCGGGGTGATCGAGTACGTGGCGGCGATGAAGTCGACGTCACCGCGCTGGAGCATGGTCTCGCGGTCGGCGCTCTTCGACTCCTTCCACTCGATCTGGTCCGGGCTGTAGCCGAGCTTCTTGGCGACATAGGTGGCCACGTCGACATCGAAACCCGCGTAGCCCTGGGGCGTCTTCTGGCCGAGGCCGGGCTGGTCGAACTTGATGCCGATGGCGATCTTCTTGCCACCGGAGGACCCGTTGTCGTCCTTCTTGCCGCCGCCGCACGCGGTGGCGGCGAGGCTGAGGGCGAGGACGGCGGCCGAGGCGGCGGTGACCTTGCGGAGCTGCATGCTGAACATCCTTCGAAGTGGTGCGGGACGAGGCCCGTCGGGAAAAGCGATCCAGGCGCCGGCGAGAGCCGTCCGCGGTCTCAGTGGTGCAGGATCTTGGACAGGAAGTCCTTGGCCCGGTCGCTGCGCGGGTTGTTGAAGAACTGCTCGGGCGCGGCCTGTTCGACGATCCGGCCGTCCGCCATGAAGACCACCCGGTTGGCGGCGGAGCGTGCGAAGCCCATCTCATGGGTGACGACGATCATCGTCATGCCCTCGCTCGCCAGCTGCCGCATGACGTCCAGGACCTCGTTGATCATCTCGGGGTCGAGTGCCGAGGTCGGCTCGTCGAAGAGCATGACCTTCGGGTTCATCGCCAGCGCCCGCGCGATGGCGACACGCTGCTGCTGGCCGCCGGACAGCTGGGCGGGGTACTTGTCGGCCTGGGTGCCCACGCCGACCCGGTCCAGCAGGGCCCGCGCCTTCTCCTCGGCCGCCTTCTTGTCGGCCCTGCGGACCTTGATCTGGCCCAGCATCACGTTCTCGAGCACGGTCTTGTGCGCGAAGAGATTGAAGGACTGGAAGACCATCCCGACGTCGGCGCGCAGTCGCGCCAGCTCCCGGCCCTCGTGCGGCAGGGGTCTGCCGTCGATCGTGATGGTGCCCGAGTCGATCGTCTCCAGGCGGTTGATGGTGCGGCACAGGGTCGACTTGCCGGACCCGGAGGGCCCGATGACGACCACGACCTCGCCGCGGTCGATCGTCAGGTCGATGTCCTGGAGCACGTGCAACGCGCCGAAGTGCTTGTTGACGCTCTTCAGGACGACCAGTTCGTCGGACGCGGCCCTGTCCTCCTTGGCCACCGATACTTCGGTCATCGCTTCACGGCTCCGTCCTCCTCGGTTTCGGAGGACAGTAATGACGGCCTGTGACCTGCGTCATCACATCTGAGGGAGATCTGAGCATCACGATCCGGCAGCCGCCGTACACATGTCGTAGCGGTAACCCTCAGGATGCGTATCGGCCGCATAACGGAAGCGACGGGCAACCGGAAGCCACTTGACGGCGTCCTGCTCCATCGGCGTCACTGCCATGGTGCCCGCGTGCGGGCAGATGATCTGCGAGGCGGATAAACGATGTCCGTACGACCACTGAACCGGAGGGGGCCGGAATGAGACTGCTGCTCGTCGAGGACGACAACCACGTCGCCGCGGCCCTGTCCGCCGTGCTGACCAGGCACGGATTCGACGTCACCCACGCGCGCAACGGCGAGGAGGCCCTGCGCGCGCTCGTCCCGGAGAGCGACGGCTTCGGCGTGGTCCTGCTCGACCTGGGGCTGCCCGACCAGGACGGCTACGAGGTCTGCGGCAAGATCCGCAAGCGCACCAGCACCCCGGTGATCATGGTCACCGCCCGCTCCGACGTCCGCTCCCGCATCCACGGGCTCAACCTGGGCGCCGACGACTACGTGGTGAAGCCGTACGACACCGGGGAACTGCTCGCCCGGATCCACGCCGTGAGCCGGCGCACCACCCACGAGGACCCCGCCCAGACCGGCGAGGGCCTGCTGCGCCTCGGTCCGGTGCGGGTCGAACTGCCCACCCGCCAGGTCAGCGTGGACGGCTCGGTCGTCCAGCTGACCCGCAAGGAGTTCGACCTGCTGGCGCTGCTCGCCCAGCGCCCCGGCGTGGTCTTCCGGCGGGAGCAGATCATCAGCGAGGTGTGGCAGACCAGTTGGGAGGGCACCGGACGCACCCTGGAGGTGCATGTCGCCTCCCTGCGCGCCAAGCTGCGCCTGCCCGCGCTCATCGAGACCGTCCGCGGCGTCGGCTACCGGCTCGTCGCCCCGGCCGCCTAGCGGGGACGGGTGCGCACACGGCTGCTGCCGCTGCTCATCGTCCTGATGGCGGCCGTACTCCTCGCCCTCGGCGTCCCGCTCGCCGTCAGCATGGCCGCCTCCGAGCAGCAGCGGGTCGTGGTCGACCGGATCGACGACACGGCCCGCTTCGCCGCGCTCGCCCAGTTCGTCACCGAGGGCCCCGGCGGCTCCCGGCGCACCGGTACGGACGAGCGCTGGGAGGCCCTGCGCAGCGAACTCGACAGCTACCACGGCGTCTACGGCATCCGCGCCGGCGTCTTCTACCGCAACGGTTCCGCCATGGCCAACGCGCCCGGCGACTGGTTCGTACCGCGGTCGGGGGAGGTCCGGGAGGCGTTCGACGAGGCGCTGCTCAGCCGGCGCAGCCACGATTCCCCGCAGGCGTGGCCCTGGCAGCACAGCCGGCTGGTGGTCGCCTCGCCGGTGATCCGGGACGGAGACGTGATCGCGGTCGTCGTCACCGACTCGCCCACCGGACCGCTGCGCCTGCGGATCCTGCACGACTGCCTGCTGATCGGGGTCGGCGAGATCGCCGCCATGCTGCTCGCCGTCGCCGCGGCGCTGCGGCTGACCGGCTGGGTGCTGCGGCCGGTACGGGTCCTGGACGCCACCACCCACGACATCGCCACCGGACGCCTGAAGTCCCGGGTGGCGGCCGCCGGCGGGCCCCCGGAACTCCGGCGCCTCGCCCACTCGTTCAACGAGATGGCGGACCACGTCCAGGAGGTGCTGGAACAGCAGCGCGCCTTCGTCGCGGACGCCTCCCACCAGCTGCGCAACCCGCTGTCCGCGCTGCTGCTGCGCATCGAACTGCTCGCGCTCGAACTCCCGGAGGGAAACGAGGAGATCGCCTCGGTGCGCACCGAGGGCAAGCGCCTCGCCCAGGTCCTGGACGACCTGCTGGACCTGGCGCTCGCCGAGCACGCCGAGGCCGATCTGAGCCTGACCGACATCGGCGCCCTCGCCGAGGAGCGGCTGGCCGCCTGGTCTCCGGCCGCCGAGGCCCAGGGGGTCCGGCTGACCGGTGACTGCCCGGCCACCACCGGCTGGGCCGATCCGATCACCCTGTCCAGCGCGCTGGACGCGGTGATCGACAACGCGGTGAAGTTCACCCCCGAGGGAGGCGCGGTGGACGTCGCCGTCTCCTTCGAGGGGGACACCTCCAGGATCGTCGTCACCGACACCGGGCCCGGCCTCACCGAGGAGGAACTCGCGCGTGTCGGCGACCGTTTCTGGCGCAGCGGCCGCCATCAGAACGTCAAGGGCTCCGGGCTCGGGCTGTCCATAACCCGCGCCCTCCTGGAGGCGGGCGGCGGCTCGATAGCCTACGGCCCGCACGAGCCGCGGGGGCTGCGGGTGACGGTGTCGGTGCCGAGGTTCAGGGCTTGACCGAGCGGTAGTAGCGGCGGGCGCCCTCCTGGAGCGGGAGGGGGTCGGTGTAGATGGCGGTGCGCAGGTCCACAAGCTGGGCGGAGTGGACGTGGGCGCCGATGCCGTCGCGGCTCTTGATCACGGTGCGGGTCACCCACTCGGTGAGCCGGGGGTCCATGTCCGCGCGGGTCATCAGCAGGTTGGCCACCGCGATCGTCGGTACCTCGACGCCGTGCTGGACGTCCGGGTAGGCCGACTCGGGCATGTTGGTGGCCCGGTAGTACCGCGTCTCCTCGCCCTGCGCGTGCAGCTCGGTGACGAGGTCGCCGTCGAGCGGGACGAATCGGAAGGCACCCTTCTCGGCCGGCGCCGCCAGACCCTTGGTGGGCAGGCCGCCCGACCAGAAGAACGCGTCGATCCCGCCCCGCTCCAGCCGGTCGGGCCCGGTGTCTATGCCGTCGGCGGCGGGGGTGATGTCCGTGTGGGGATCGATGCCGGCGGCCCGCAGCACCCGGTCGGCGATCAGCCTCACCCCCGAGTTGGGCAGTCCGGTCGCCACCCGCTTGTGCCGCAGGTCCTCGATGCCGTGGATGTCCGAGTCGCCGCGCACCACGAGGTGCACGTAGTCGTCGTAGAGCCGGGCCACCCCGCGCAGGTTCCCGGCCCCGCGGCCGTGCGCCAGCCCGTACGCCTGCACCGCGTCGGCCGCCGCGATGGTGAAGTCGGCCTTCCCGGTCGCCACCCGCCGCACGTTCTCCTGGGAGCCCGCGCTGTTGAGGAGCTTCACCTTCAGGCCGGGCATGTCCCTGGCCAGCTCGGTGCGCAGCCGCTCGCCGTACTCCTGGTAGACGCCCTTGGAGGTGCCGGTGCTGAAGACGATCGTCCCGCTCGGCGGCTTCTCGCCCAGCGGCAGCAGCCACCACAGCAGCAGACCGAGGGCGACGGCACCGGCGGCCGCGGCCGGCAGCGCCCGGCGTCCGCCGGCGCGGGGGAAGAGCTTGGACATGCGGCGATCCTGCCAGGCGAGGCACGGCGCTGACCAGGTCCGGGGCTGTGAGGTGGGCCGCGGGCCGGTCCGCGGCCGGGAGGCCGCCGGGCGACGGGCGCCGTCGGTGGTGGCCGTTAGGGTCGACGCATGAGCACTTCGCCCGTCGATCTCGTCCGTGAGTTCCACCGCGCCTTCGGCCTCGACGCCCGCAGCACCCCCACCGAGGTCTCCCCCGAACTGGCCGCCCACCGCTGGGACATGCTCGCCGAGGAGGCCGCCGAAGTCGGCGAGGTCTCGGTCGGGGGCCCGCTGGACGAGCTGGCGCACGAGCTGGCGGACGTGGTGTACGTGGCGTACGGCACCGCCCTGGTCCACGGCATCGACCTGGACCAGGTGATCGCCGAGGTCCATCGCGCCAACATGAGCAAGATCGGCCCCGACGGACAGGTCAGCCGCCGTGCCGACGGCAAGGTCCTCAAGGGCGAGCACTACCGGGCACCGGACGTGTCGTCGGTCCTGCGCCGCCAGGGCTGGGTGCCGGCGGCGCGGGACGGCGGGGCGGAGACGGGAGCCTAGGGCCTCCCGTTCGGGCGTGCCGGACCAGGGAGCGGGCGGGTGTCCGGCGGGCGCTGCCGACCGCGCCCGCGTGGCCTGCCCCGGGTCAGGCCCGCGGGCCGGTACCGCCCACCCGGGTCAACAGGGCGGCGAGCAGCGGGACTTCCTCCTCCCCCCAGGCCGGGGCGGCGAAGAGGTCCCCGGCGGTCTCCTCGGCCGTGGCCCGCATCTCCTTCAGGCGGGCCCGGCCCGTGCCGGTGAGCGACGCGTAGGCCACGCGCGCGTCCCGGGCGTCCGGCTCCCGGGTCACCAGCCCGATCCGCTCCAGGGGAGCCAGCGCGCGGGTGACCCCGGAGGCCGTCAGCCCCAGGGCCTCGGCGAGGTCGACCCGCCGCATCCGGTTGCCGGGTGCCTGCCCCAGCCGTAGCAGCAGGGTGAAATCGGCGAGGCTCACTCCGTGCAGCCCACCGAGCCGGGCGTCGAACCGCCGTACGAGCGCGGCCTGGGCCCGCACGAGGCGCAGGGCGGCGTCCAGGGCGTCACTCATGGTCCATGTCCATCCGGAAGCAGCTCCTGGAGGTTTCCTTGACATTTCCTTGAGTGCTCAAGTTTATGGCACGGATGAGCATGACGGCGTCACGCGTCGGACGTCCGTGCCGCCCGGCGCTGGCGTTTGCTCAGGGGGGCCTGGGAGAGGTCCTCGGCGGAGGAGCGGAGGTTCTTGAATCCGTAGCCCCGTTCGGCCAGCCATGCCCCGGCCGCCGCCTCGGCGTGTTCGGTGGCCTCCAGGATGTCTTCCTCCTCCTTCCCGGTGGCCGAGAAGCGGAAGACGAAGGCCGGCCGGGCGGCGATGTCGTAGGTCAGGCTGCCCTCGGGGGTGAAGGCGGCGCGCAGCACGTCATGAGCGGCGGCGTCGGCGAGCAGGGCGGCGCGTTGGTCGTCGGTGAGGCCGTCGAAGGCGCCGCGCACGGTGATGCGGAAGGTTCGGGTGTCCATCCGGCGACCTTAGGCGTGCCGGGGTCCGGTTCTCCACCGGCTTTTCGCCGCGGCCCCGCGGGCCTGTTCGATGCGGACCCGTGGTCGCGGCCGACGGCGGGCGTGCGACGGGGAGCGGGGTGTGCGTGGCCCCGCGCGCGGGGTGCGCCGGAGGGAGGGCGAACCGGCGCGCGACGCACGGCACTTCGGCGCGGAGCGCCCGGCCGGTCCGCGCGTCCGGGCGGGCGCGGCCCGGTCCGTCCGCGCCGAGCGCCGCCGGGTGGTCCAGGGCCTTCACGGGCCGCGGCGGGACGCTCCGTTCGGGAGCCGCCTCGGTGCCGTGCCGTTCGTGACGCTCCGGGCGGGCGTGTCCGGGTGGCCGGGCGCGACCGCTCCTCCCTCGGGAGGGCGCTGGACACCTTGCTCGATATGACCGGAATGGAAGCTTTTGTTGTGCATCATGATATGGGTGCGCAGAATCCTCCGGGCCGGGTTCCGGGCGGCCGCCCACGGATGACCCCTACACGAGGAGAAGCGGATATGTCGGGACGCGTCGTGGTGGGAGTGGACGGCTCCGAGGAGAGCGTGGCGGCGGTCGACTGGGCCGCGGACGAAGCCGCGCTCCGGGGCGCCGAGTTGCGCCTGGTGAACGCCTCGCTCTGGCAGGAGCACGCACTCGTGGCGGTCCGTCCGGCCCGGGACGTCCTGGCCGAACGCGCGCAGGGCCTGCTGGCCGAGACGGCGGCTCGGGTCCGGTCCCGCCACAGCGGGATCACCGTCAGCGACCAGGAGGTGGAGGACGCGCCGAGCAGCGTGCTGGTGGCCGCCTCCGCCGACGCCGGGCTCGTGGTGCTCGGTTCGCACGGCTTCGGCGCCGGCACCGGCTTCACGGCCGGCTCCGTGGGACAGGAGGTGGCCGGGGAGTCGCACAGCCCGGTCGTACTGGTCCGCGGGACCGAACCGGACGGGGACGGCCGCGTCGTCGTGGGCCTGGACGTCCGCTCTCCCGGCGAGGAACTGCTCCAGTTCGCCTTCGACTTCGCCGCACGGCGCTCCGTACCCGTCCAGGTGGTGCACACCTGGCATCTGACCGCCCTGCACCACCCCTGGCACCCGCACGGCGCGGGCAGCGAGGGGGCGGAGGCGGGAGCGGCGGCGCTGAAGGAGGCGGTGCGGCCCTATCGCGAGCGCTTCCCCCAGGTGTACGTGGTGGAGGAGGCCACCGCCGGACGGGCGGCCGAGCACCTGGTCGAGGCCGCGATCGGAGCCGGGCTCGTGGTCGTGGGCCGACGCCGCGCGCGGTCGGGCAGCCACCTCGGCGCCGTCACCCACGCGGTCATCCACCACGCGGCCTGCCCGGTCGCCGTCGTCCCGCACTCCTGACCCGCCGGCACCCCGTGGCGACGGCGGCCGCCGCGTGCTGGGCTGCGGGGAGCGGCGGTGTGTCGTGTACTGGGAGGGCAGGAGTCTCGAAGGGAGCGGACCGCTGCCCATGACCGATCAGGACACTCCGCCGGCGGACACCGTCCGCGGCCCGCGCGTGGACGCCGTCCGGCGGGCGGAGCCAGGACACGCCGCCACGCCCCCGGGGACCGGCCCCGTCGCGTCAGCCCTGTGGCAGGGGTACGCCCCGCTGCGGGAACTCCAGGGCCGCGACCCGCACCACCCCGTCCGGCCCGACCGGGATCCCTTCCTCCTGTCCGGGGAACGTGCCTCCGCGCCGCCGCGGCCGCTGCCGTACCGGCCGGCCGGCACGTCTCCGGCCGGCCGGAGGGTACCGGAGACCGTCGCCTGACGTCTCCACCCGGCTCGCCGCGCAGTGAACGGAGGAGCGCCACCATGCCCACACCCATTCACGAGCACCCCGCCCGGCGCACGCCCGAGCGACGCCACCCGGACCCCGGCACCCGCCGGGACACCCCGCGCGACGCGGAGGTGGACCGTGCCGACTGACACCCCGATGCACCTCGGCATGGTCGGGCTCGGCCGCATGGGCGCCAACCTGGTGCGCCGGCTCATGCGCGACGGCCACACCTGCGTGGTGTACGACCTGGACGCCGACGCCGTGGGGGAGCTGGAGAAGGAGGGCGCCACCGCGGCGACCTCGCTGGAGGACCTGGTCGGCAAGCTCGACCGGCCGCGGAACATCTGGCTGATGCTGCCCGCCGGCGTGGTGGGGCGCACCGTCGACGAACTGGCCGGCCTGCTCGCGCCCGAGGACGTCCTGATCGACGGCGGCAACTCCTACTACCGGGACGACATCGCCCGCGCCCGGCAACTCGCGCCCAGTGGTGTCCACTACGTGGACTGCGGCACCTCCGGCGGCGTCTGGGGTCTGGAACGCGGATACTGCCTGATGGTCGGCGGAGACCGCGAGGCCGTCCTGCGCCTCGACCCGCTCCTGCGCACGATCGCCCCGGGTGCCGGAGCCGCCGAGCCCACCCCCGGCCGGACCGCGACCACCGGCACCGCCCCGGACGGCTACCTGCACTGCGGGCCCAGCGGAGCCGGCCACTTCGTGAAGATGGTCCACAACGGGGTGGAGTACGGGATGATGGCCGCCATCGCCGAGGGCCTGAGCATCATCAGGCACGCCGACGCGGGGCTGCGCGACCGGTCGGTCGACGCCGAGACCGCCCCGCTGCGCGACCCCGACGCCTACGCCTACGAGATCGACGTCGCGGAGGTCGCCGAGGTGTGGCGGCGCGGTTCCGTGGTCGGCTCCTGGCTGGTCGACCTGGTCGCCGACGCGCTGGCCCGCTCGCCGGGGCTCGACGGGTTCGCGGGCCGGGTCTCCGATTCCGGCGAGGGCCGGTGGACGGTGCTGGCCGCGGTCGACGAGAGCGTGCCCGCTCCGGTGATCACCGCGGCCCTCTACCAGCGGTACGACTCCCGAGGGCTTGGCGAGTTCACCGACCAACTGCTGTCGGCGATGCGCGGTGAGTTCGGCGGGCACGCCGAGAAGGCGGGCTGAACCGTGTCGCAGCCGAACCCGGACCCGTCCCCGGCCGTGTCTGCGGCCACGCCCCCGGAGCGGCGCCCGGACCCCCATGTGATCGTGCTCTTCGGCGCGACCGGTGACCTGGCCCGCCGCAAGCTGCTGCCGGGACTCTTCCATCTGGCCGTCGCCGGGCTGATGCCCGAGCACTACCGGGTGGTGGGATCCGCACCCGCCGCCGAGGCCCTCGGCGACGAGGAGTTCCGCGCCCACGCCCGCGACGCGATCGGCGAGTTCAGCCGGCTGGAACCCCGGGGCGAGGCGTGGGACGCGTTCGAGAAGACGCTCGGCTTTGGTGCCGCGGACCCGGAGGACCCGCAGCCACTGCTGGACGCCGTACGCGCGGCGGAGCAGGCGCTCGGCGGCCGGCCACGCCGGCTCTTCCATCTCGCCGTGCCCCCGGCCGCCTTCGCCTCCGTCGTCGGGCTGCTCGGGGACACGGGTCTCGCGCGGAACGCGCGCGTGATCGTGGAGAAGCCCTTCGGCACCGACCTGCCGTCGGCTCAGGCCCTGAACGCCACGCTCCACGCCGTCTTCGACGAGTCGGAGGTCTTCCGCATCGACCACTTCCTGGGCAAGGAGTCGGTGGACAACATCCTGGCCCTGAGGTTCGCCAACGGCCTGTTCGAGCCCATCTGGAACCGGGACCACATCAGCCATGTCCAGATCGACGTACCGGAGGAGATCGGGATCGAGGGCCGGTCCCGCTTCTTCGAAGGGACCGGCACCTTCCGGGACATGGTCGTCACCCATCTCTTCCAGCTCATGGGGTTCGTGGCGATGGAACCCCCGACCACGCTGGAGGCGCACGCCCTGCGCGACGAGAAGGAAAAGGTCTACCAGTCCCTGCGGCCGCTGGACCCGGCCCACGTCGTCCGCGGCCAGTACACGGGATACCGCGACGAACCGGGAGTGGACCCGCACTCGGACACCGAGACCTTCGTGGCCCTGCGCGCCGAACTGGACAACTGGCGGTGGTCCGGCGTGCCCTTCTTCCTGCGGTCCGGCAAGTCCCTCGCCCAGGGCCGGCACCTCGTCACCCTGGGCTTCCGCGAGCCGGTGCTGCGCATGTTCCCGCTGGACGCCCACCGCGGCTCCGACCTGCGCGGCAACGGACTGGTGATCGACTTCGACGATCCCGGCGGCATCACGGCCCGATTCCTCACCAAGGAACCCGGACCCGCGATGCGGCTGGAGAACGCCGAGATGGTCTTCCACTACGCCGGCTCGTACAACGAGGAGCACGCGCTGGAGGGTTACGAGCGGCTGATCCTGGACGCCATGCTGGGGGACCAGTCCCTGTTCACCCGCTCGGACGGCATCGAACGGCTGTGGGAGGTGGCCACCCCCCTGCTGCGGGAGCCGCCGCCCGTCGAGCCCTACGCCCCCGGCTCCTGGGGGCCCGACCGGATCCGGCAGCTCATCGCTCCGTACCGGTGGAGTCTTCCGGACCCTCACTGACCAGCGGGTCCGGCACCAGCTCACCCAGGCTCTCCAGACGGTAGAGCAGCACCAGGGCCGGACCCACCAGCGCCACGGCCACCACCGAGACGATCATCAGCCAGAACATCGTGGCCCGCGCGCCCGCCCCCTCGGCCACGGTCAGCGAGGTGGGCAGCAGGTAGGGGCGCTGGGCCAGGCCCCAGGCGACGACCACCGCCCCGACGGAGCCCACGGCGGCGGCCCGGGTGAACTGGGTGGGCGCGCCGCGCACCAGCAGCCAGACCGCGGCCAGCGCGCAGACCGCCGCGACGCACACCAGGGCCAGCCCCGCCCCGCCGGTCAGCCGCTCGTGCACGTAACGCGCGTCATGCCGGGTCAGCACGAGGCCGATGCCGGCCAGCACCGCCAGCGCCACCAGCGTGCACAGCGCGCGCCGGCGGAAGTAGTCGACCAGGTCCGGGGCCCCGTAGGCGCGGGCGTCCCCGGACAGGAAGACGGCACCGAGGAAGGCGGCGGCGGCCACCGTCATCAGCCCCGACAGCACCGAGGTGGGGTTGGTCCAGGCGGACACCGAGGCGGCGGCGCCCGGTGCCACCCGGCCCGAGGCGACACCGCCCACCGCCGCGCCGAGGAAGTACGGCGTCAGGACCGAGGCGACGGCGAAGGCGGCCCCGTAGACGCGCCGCTCGGCGAGCCGCCGGGTCGGTTTGCGGAAGGCGAAGCCCGCCCCGCGCAGCACCAGTCCCGAGGCGGCCAGCGTCAGCGGAAGCCACAGCACGGTGAACACCGTCTGGAACATCACCGGGAAACCGGTCCACATGACCACCAGGACGAAGATCAGCCAGACGTTGTTGACCTCCCACACCGGTGCCATGGCGTGGTCGATCAGCTCGCGCGGACGGCTCCCGCGGCGCGCTCCGCCGGCGAGCAGGTCCCAGAACCCGGCGCCGTAGTCGGCCCCGCCCCCGCAGGCGTAGGCGACCACGGCCAGCAGCAGCACCCAGGCGACGACATCGGCGGTCATCGGCGGCCGCCCGGGACACGATGCGGGCGCGGCCCGTAGGGTGTCGCGCTCTCCGGCGGTTCGCCGGCGGAGGGCCGGGCGCCCTGCCGTGCCCCGTTCCGCTCGTCCTGGTCGCGCCACCGGGTACGCATCCGCAGCAGGACGACGACGAACACCGTCAGCACCGTGGCGTAGCCGAGGACGACCACCCCCAGCACCGCCCACAGGGTGCCGGCGGAGGTGGCGGTGACCGCCTCGGAGACCCGCATGTACCCGTAGACGATCCAGGGCTGGCGGCCCACCTCGGTGGTCACCCAGCCGGCCTCGACGGCGATCAGACAGGCGATGCCCGCCCCCGCCGCCGCGCGCAGGAACCAGCGGGAGCGAGGCAGGTCGCGGTGGCGCCACCAGGCCCAGGCGTACCAGAGCGCGAGGAGCAGCAGCAGACTGCCGAGGACGACCATCACGTCGAAGGCCGTGTGCGCGATGGTCGCCTGGCTCGCGGTCGGCCGGTCGTCGGCCGCTACCGAGGTCAGACCCGTCACCCGGGTGCTCGGGCGGAACCCGGCGAGCACGGAGTCGAGTTGGGGGATTTTGATGCCGCCGGAGACCGAGCCGTCCGGGTTCAGCCGTCCGAAGATGTACTCGGGGACGTGCGTGTCGGTCTTCCAGACCAGCTCCATCGCCGCGAACTTCACCGCCTGCTGGTGGAAGACGGACCGGGCGATGAAGTCGCCGAGGAAGAGCTGGACCGGGGCGAGCACCGCGCCGGCCGTGAACGGGACGGTGAAGCCCAGCCGGTGGTAGCGGTCCCGCCGCCCCCGCCACAGACCGGTGGCGTACACGCCGCCCACCACGAAACCCGCGGTCATGAACATCGCCACCACGAAGTGCCAGTACTCGGGGCCGAACATCGGGGTGAACACGGCCTTGCGCACGTCCACCCCCACGGGGTCGCCGTTCGCGCCGAGCCGGAAACCCCGGGGGGAGTTCATCCAGGAGTTCGCGGCCAGGATGCCGAACGCGCCCAGCAGGGCGACCAGGGGCAGCGGCACACCGAGGGCGAAGTGGGTCCACCGCCCCAGGCGGCGCCATCCGTAGAGGTACACCGAGATCAGCACGGCCTCCAGGAAGAAGGCCCACGCCTCGACACCGAACCCGAGGCCGAAGACGTCTCCCCAGCGTCCCATCATTCCGGGCCAGAGCAGCCCGAACTCGAAGGACAGCACCGTCCCCGTCACCACGCCCACCGCGAACTGCACGGCCATCACCGCCGACCAGCGGCGGGCCAGCAGCCAGGCCACCGGGTCGCCGGTGCGCAGGGCCCGGAAGTGCATCAGCAGGGTGATGAAGGGCAGGGCGACGCCGAAGGGCACCATCAGGATGTGGACACCGAGGCTGAAGGCCATCAGTTCCCTTGCCGGCAGCAGCTGCGCCGGCTCCTGGGCCAGCAGTTCCACCACCCCGTTCACCGGCGGCACCCGGCTCCGCGCACGGCGGCCCCGCCGCGCGGGGGGCGTGCCGGGTGCGTGCACGCGTGGTCTGCCCGATCGTCCACCGTGAGGTCCTCCCAGTGTGGTGAGCCGTCCTCGCTCACCCAAACACCGGGGGGCTTCCGGAGCCCGCCTCACCCGGCCGCATTGCTCCGGATGCCGTGCGTAGCTCGATCGAGCGGGTTTCCGTGCGGCGCGCCAGGTGGCGTCCGCCCGCCGGCACGGTCGGCGACCGCGCCGCGTACCCGGACGGGCACCCGGCGCGGACAGAAGGCGCGCCTCCCCTCCCCTCGCGCGGGGCGCACCCCGGGCCCTCGCACCCTCCGCGGTCCCGGCCCCACGGAGCGGCAGTCCCGCGGACGCGCCTGGAAGGAGGCCCTCCGGAATCGCCGCCGCGGCGGGTGCCGTGCGACGGACAGGGGCGCCGGGACGACGGTCTCCGCGGACCGCCTACCCTTGAGGGCATGACCAGCAGCAGTGACCGGAGCCCGGCAGTGGACGTTCGATCATCTAAGACGTACGAAGTCCGCACCTACGGGTGCCAGATGAACGTCCACGATTCCGAGCGATTGGCCGGGCTGCTGGAAGAAGCCGGGTACGTACGGGCGCCGGAGGACGCCGACGGCGACGCGGACGTCGTCGTCTTCAACACGTGCGCGGTACGGGAGAACGCCGACAACCGGCTGTACGGCAACCTGGGCCGGCTCGCGCCGCGCAAGGCGTCCCGGCCCGGCATGCAGATCGCGGTCGGCGGCTGCCTCGCGCAGAAGGACCGCGACACCATCGTGCGCAAGGCGCCCTGGGTGGACGTCGTCTTCGGCACGCACAACATCGGCAGCCTTCCGGTGCTGCTGGAGCGCGCCCGCGTCCAGGAGGAGGCGCAGGTCGAGATCGCCGAGTCGCTGGAGGCGTTCCCCTCCACGCTGCCGACGCGCCGCGAGAGCGCGTACGCCGCCTGGGTCTCGATCTCCGTCGGCTGCAACAACACCTGCACCTTCTGCATCGTCCCGGCGCTGCGCGGCAAGGAGAAGGACCGCCGGCCCGGCGACATCCTCGCCGAGGTCGAGGCGCTGGTCGCCGAGGGCGTCTCGGAGATCACGCTCCTTGGTCAGAACGTCAACGCGTACGGCTCCGACATCGGCGACCGAGAGGCCTTCAGCAAGCTGCTGCGCGCCTGCGGGGCCATCGACGGTCTGGAGCGGGTCCGCTTCACCTCCCCGCACCCGCGCGACTTCACCGACGACGTCATCGCCGCCATGGCCGAGACGCCGAACGTGATGCCGCAGCTGCACATGCCGCTCCAGTCCGGCTCGGACCAGGTCCTCAAGGCGATGCGCCGCTCCTACCGGCAGGAGCGCTACCTCGGGATCATCGAGAAGGTGCGCGCGGCGATCCCGCACGCGGCGATCACCACCGACGTCATCGTGGGCTTCCCCGGCGAGACCGAGGCGGACTTCGAGGAGACGCTGCACGTCGTGCGCGAGGCGCGGTTCGCGCAGGCCTTCACCTTCCAGTACTCCAAGCGGCCCGGGACGCCGGCCGCGACCATGGACGACCAGATCCCCAAGGAGGTCGTGCAGGCGCGCTACGAGCGGCTCGTCGCCCTCCAGGAGGAGATCTCCTGGGAGGAGAACAAGAAGCAGGTCGGCCGCACGCTGGAGCTGATGGTCGCCGAGGGCGAGGGCCGCAAGGACGGTGCCACGCACCGGCTCTCCGGACGCGCCCCCGACAACCGGCTGGTCCACTTCACCAAGCCGGAGCAGGAGGTGCGGCCCGGTGACGTGGTCACCGTCGAGGTGACGTACGCCGCCCCGCACCACCTGCTCGCCGAGGGCGAGGTCCTCGCGGTGCGCCGTACGCGCGCCGGCGACGCCTGGGAGAAGCGCACGGCCGTGGCCGCCGCCGAGCCGGCCGGCGTCATGCTGGGCCTGCCGAAGGTCGGCGTCCCGGCGCCGCTGCTGGCGGCGACCAGCGGCTGCGGCTGCGACTGACGGGAGCGAGCGGACCGACCGAGCCGCTCCCGGCCGGCGGGAGCGGCTCGGTGAGGCGGCGCCGGCCCTCGTGGGGCACCGGTCGTGAAGCTACGCCGGTGCCGAGGGGGCTGGCGTGAGCGGTCGCGCCTAGGCCGGGTGCCGAGGTGGCGCCGGCCCCCGGTGGCCGCCCCCATGAGCCGTGCCGGCTCCGGGGGGTCCCTGGATCCCGGGCCGCCCGGTCGCGGCGGTGCCGGGTTACCCTGCCGATCATGCTTCTCGCCGCCGCCGTCTGCCCCTGCCCGCCGCTGCTCGTGCCCGAGGTCGCCGCGGGTGCCGCTCCCGAGATGGACACCGCGCGCGCGGCCTGCACGGACGCGCTCGGCGTGCTCGCGGCCGCCCGCCCGGAGCTGCTGGTCGTCGTCGGACCCGCGGGGCCGGGCGACGGCGGGACGTTCCCGCAGGGCACCCGGGGTTCCTTCAAGGGGTACGGCGTCGACCTGGACGTCCGTCTGGGGGCCGCCGCCCAGGCCGCGGCGGCGGAGCGCGAGCTGCCGTCCTCGCTGGCCGTCGGCGCCTGGCTGCTGGAGCGGACCGGCTGGGCGGACGCCCCGGTGGAGGGGCTCGGCGCCGAGGAGACGCTCGCGCCCGAGCGGTGCGCCGGGACCGGCCGGGAACTCGGGGGCCGCGCCGACCGCGTGGCCCTGCTGGTCCTGGGCGACGGCAGCGCGTGCCGCACGGTCAAGGCCCCCGGCTACCTGGACGAACGCGCGGCCCCCTACGACGCCGCGGCCGCCCGCGCCCTGGCCGCGGCCGACCTCCCCGCCCTGCTCTCCCTGGACGCCGCCCTCGCCCGCGCCCTGAAGTCGTCGGGCCGCGCCCCCTGGCAGATCCTGGCCGGCGCCGCCGAGGGTGCGGACCTCGACGGCGACCTGCTGTACGAGGACGCGCCGTACGGCGTGGGATACATGGTCGCCACCTGGTCCTAGCAGGACCTCTCTTCCGGAGAGGCCCTGGCGTACCGGCGGGGACGCGCGCCCGGCCGCCGGCTCACGAGGCCGGCGGCGGTCCCTGCGGCGGCGCGGGGGGATTCGGCCGGGCGCCCGGCGTGCCGTCCGGATGCTCGTCCTTCTGCGCCAGGCGGTCCATGGCGTCCTTCGCCTTGCCCGTGCCCGCCTGGATCTTGTCGCTGTACTTGTGCTTGGTGCGCTCGTCGACGGCCTTGGCCGCCTTGTCGAGGCCCTGCGACACCTTGCCGCCGTGCTGGCGCGCCAGGTCGGACACCTTGTCCTTGGCCGGGCCGAGCCTGGCCTTCATGTTGTCGAACAGACCCATGGTCCACCTTCCGTCGGGGGTTATTCGCGGACGCCCTTGGCGGACTGCTGCCGGGGGATCTGGGTGGCCTCGGACGACTCCTGCGCACCGGTCGTCCTCGCCGGCTCCGGTTCCTCCGCCCCGGCCGCCTCCGCCGACGTCCGCCGAATCGTCCTCGACCTGCCCAGGAGCCGTGAAATCATGCCCATATCCACTCCATACGGTACTCGCGCGGGCGATTTCCCGCGTCACGCGGTGCGTACGGCCACGCCGCCCGGGTCACCGCGTCGGACGGCCCGTACAGGACACCTCACCTCGGGCAACGACCCGGCGGCCGGCTCCGTCACGTAACTCGTTCGAGACCGCGCCGCGAGGTTTGCGAGACTGGTGCGGTGAGCAGCGCATCCCCCGCCCCCCGCGTCATCGCCGTCGTCGGACCCACCGCGGCCGGAAAGTCAGATCTCGGCGTCTTCCTGGCCCAGCGACTCGGCGGCGAAGTCGTCAACGCCGACTCGATGCAGCTCTACCAGGGGATGGACATCGGCACCGCCAAGCTGACACCCGAGGAGCGCGGCGGCGTGCCGCACCACCTCCTGGACGTCTGGGACGTCACGGTCACCGCCTCGGTCGCCGAGTACCAGAAGCTGGCCCGCGGCCACATCGACGCGCTGCTCGCCGAGGGCCGCTGGCCGATCCTCGTCGGCGGCTCCGGGCTGTACGTCCGCGGCGCCGTCGACAACCTGGAGTTCCCCGGCACCGACCCCGAGGTCCGCGCCCGCCTGGAGGAGGAGCTGGCCCTGCGCGGCTCCGGCGCCCTGCACGCCCGCCTGGCCGCCGCCGACCCCGAGGCCGCCCGCGCGATCCTGCCCGGCAACGGCCGCCGTATCGTCCGCGCCCTCGAGGTGATCGAGATCACCGGGCAGCCCTTCACCGCCAACCTCCCCGGTCATGACTCGGTCTACGACACCGTCCAGATCGGCGTCGACGTGGCCCGCCCGGAGCTGGACGACCGGATCACGCGCCGCGTCGACCGGATGTGGGACGACGGTCTGGTGGACGAGGTGCGCGCGCTGGAGGCGCGGGGGTTGCGCGAGGGGCGCACGGCCTCGCGTGCGCTGGGATACCAGCAGGTGCTCGCGGCGCTGGCCGGTGAATGCACCGAAGCGGAGGCGCGTGCCGAGACCGTGCGCGCCACCAAGCGCTTCGCGCGCCGGCAGGATTCCTGGTTCCGGCGCGACCCCCGTGTGCACTGGCTGAGCGGCGCCGCGGCCGACCGCGGGGAACTTCCGCGGCAGGCCCTGACGTTGGTCGAACGACCGGTCACAGCCTGATCACGTGATGGCATCGGGATGCGCCGCCGGTCATCGGCGCCTCCGGCGCCGTGCCATCATCGTGCTTCGATCGACCAAGTGGAGTCCTAGTTGGGAGGGCGCGTGGCGATGGAGGCCGGCCCTCGCGACACCGCACCGGGTGCCGAGCGCGTCACCACCGAGGGTGAGCGACCGGACCAGGGCGAGGGACTTCAAGAGGACCGTCGGGAAGACCTCCGGGAGGACCGTCGGGAAGATCGTCGGGAGGACCTCGGAGAAGGTCCCCAGGACGACCTCGACGACGGTCTCGTGACCGAGGCCGAGGACCGGCTCGCCGACGACGGGCCCGACGAGAGCACGGACGGCGTGACCGAGGACGGTCCGGCGCCCGAGGAGATGTACACCAGCGGTCCCGAGGTCGAGGTCGAGCTGCGCCCGCAGCGCCGGCTGCGCATCTGGCAGCTCGCGCCCATCGTGGGCCTCTCCGCCGTCGGCTCCCTGATGTTCGCCTTCCCGCTCGCCTTCGACGGCGACAGCGGCGCGGTCATCGCCATGCTCGGCCTGCTGATCTGCTGCTGCGCCGCCGGCTGGGGCATGATGGCCGCCCGCCGCGTGGGCTACACCTGGCCCGGCCTGCCCCCGCGCGGCTCGGGCCGCCGCCCGGACTGGCGCGTCGTCCTCGGCTACGTCCTGCTGGTCGCCGTGGTGGCCGTACTCGCCGTGGGGCGCGTGGCCCGGCTGCGCTGACCGCGCCGGAGAAACCCGCCGAGCCCCCGTGGCCCGTGCCCCGTGGTCGCCGTCGAACCGCTGTCGTACCGACCCCGTACGATCGAGGAATGAGCACGCGGATCGCCTTCCTCAAGGGGCACGGCACGGAGAACGACTTCGTGATCCTGCCGGACCCCGACAACGCCATCGAGCTGTCCCCGGCCGCCGTGGCCGCCCTGTGCGACCGCCGGGCCGGCATCGGCGGCGACGGAGTACTGCACGTGGTGCGCTCCGCCGCGCACCCCGAGGCACGGCGGATGGCCGGCGAGGCCGAGTGGTTCATGGACTACCGCAACAGCGACGGCTCGATCGCGGAGATGTGCGGCAACGGCGTCCGCGTCTTCGCCCGCTACCTCCAGCACGCCGGGCATGTCGCCGAGGGCGACCTCGCCATCGCCACCCGCGGCGGTGTCAAGCGCGCGCACATCGCCAAGGACGGGGACGTGACCGTCGGCATGGGCGGCTCCCGCCTCCCCGAGGGGGACGTCACGGTGCGCGTCGGCGAGCGCAGCTGGCCCGCGCGCAACGTCAACATGGGCAACCCGCACGCGGTCGCCTTCGTGGCCGACCTCGCGCACGCGGGCGACCTGTACACCCCGCCGCCGGTCAGCCCCGAGGGCGCCTACCCGGAGGGGGTCAACGTGGAGTTCGTCGTGGACCGCGGCCCCCGCCACGTGGCGATGCGGGTGCACGAGCGCGGCTCCGGCGAGACCCGCTCCTGCGGCACCGGTGCCTGCGCCGTCGCCGTGGCCACCGCCCGCCGCGACGGCGCCGACCCGGCCGTCACCGGCACCCCCGCCACGTACACCGTGGACGTGCCCGGCGGCCGCCTGGTCATCACCGAACGGCCGGACGGGCAGATCGAGATGACCGGCCCCGCGGTGATCGTCGCCGAAGGCACGATCGACGGCGAGTGGCTGGAAAACGCCCTTCGCTGACCTGCCGAAGTCGCCCTCGGAACGGCCTCGGGCACCCGGAGCAGCGGTTCCCGGGCCCGGGGCCGGATCGAATCCACGGGCGATGCCAGGGCAGGTGGCGCAAAACTTAAACCTCCTTTTCGTCGCTCGATTGGGTGATCCGTTTCACGCTCGGCGAGAGGCGGTCTGTCGCACGTGGTGGGCTCGGTAGCATCAAGCACCGGCACGGACGGGGGAGCGTCGGCAACCTGAGCCGCGCATGCCCTGGGGATCCGTCCGCCGGTCCACGAGCCGGAGGTGCCCATGAGTGCGGAGGCCACGAACCCTTCGACCCCGGTCCCGGTAGTGCCCACGGCCGCGACGGCCGCGGTGGCACCCGCGTCGGTGCGCCGGAAGTCCCGGCCCAGGATCGACCTGCGCCGGCTCGGCCGGGCCGCGCTGCTCGGGCCGACCGCCCGGGACAGACTGCCCGACGCGATCGGTCACGTGGTGGAGGCGCACCGCGCCCACCATCCCGAGGCGGACCTCGAACCCCTGCGCCGCGCCTACGTACTGGCCGAGTCCTCGCACCGCGGCCAGACGCGCAAGAGCGGCGAGCCGTACATCACCCACCCGCTCGCCGTGACCCTCATCCTCGCCGAACTCGGCGCCGAGACAACGACGTTGACGGCCTCGCTGCTGCACGACACCGTCGAGGACACCGAGGTGACGCTGGATCAGGTGCGCGAGCAGTTCGGCGAGGAGGTCCGCTACCTGGTCGACGGCGTCACCAAGCTGGAGAAGGTCGACTACGGGGCCGCCGCCGAGCCCGAGACCTTCCGCAAGATGCTCGTCGCCACCGGCAGTGACGTGCGCGTGATGTCGATCAAACTCGCCGACCGGCTGCACAACATGCGCACCCTCGGCGTGATGCGCCCCGAGAAACAGGCGCGCATCGCGGGTGTCACCCGCGACGTCCTCATCCCGCTCGCCGAACGCCTCGGCGTCCAGGCCCTGAAGACCGAACTGGAGGACCTGGTCTTCGGCATCCTGCACCCCGAGGAGTACGAGCACACCAGGGAACTCATCGCGGAGAACGCCGCCCGCGCCGCCGACCCGCTCGCCGCCGTCGCCGAGGAGATGCGCGGGGTGCTGCGCGAGGCCGGCATCTCCGCCGAAGTCCTCATCCGCCCGCGCCACTTCGTCTCCGTGCACCGAGTGGCCCGCAAGCGCGGGAAGCTGCGCGGCACCGACTTCGGCCGGCTGCTGGTGCTGGTGGGCGAGGACGCCGACTGCTACGGCGTGCTGGGCGAACTGCACACCTGTATGACACCGGTGGTCTCGGAGTTCAAGGACTTCATCGCCGTTCCCAAGTTCAACCTGTACCAGTCGCTGCACACCGCCGTCGCCCGCCCCGACGGCCAGGTGGTCGAAGTCCTCATCCGCACCCACCAGATGCACAAGGTCGCCGAGGCCGGCGTCGTCGCGCTCGGCAACCCCTACGCCTCCGCCACCGACGCCCCCGGTGCCGACGAGCCCGCCGACGGCGAGCGCGCCGACCCCACCCGGCCCGGCTGGCTCTCCCGCCTCCTGGAGTGGCAGCAGGCCGCGCCCGACCCGGACACCTTCTGGTCGACCCTGCGCGAGGACCTCGCCCAGGACCGCGAGATCACCGTCTTCCGCCCGGACGGCGGCACCCTGGGCCTGCCCGAGGGCGCCAGCTGCGTGGACGCGGCCTACGGGCAGTACGGCGAGGACGCGCACGCCTGCATCGGCGCCCGCGTCAACGGCCGCCTGGCCAGGCTGAGCACGGTCCTGAAGGACGGCGACACCGTCGAACTCCTCATGGGCCAGGACCCCGCCTCGGAGCCCTCCCGCGAGTGGCTGGAGCACGCCCACACCCCGGCCGCCCGCATCGCCATCCAGCGCTGGCTGACCACGCACCCCGGTGGTGGCACCCCGGCCGACGAGCCGGCCGGCTACCGCGCCGACGCGGACTTCCGCGAACGTCGTGCCCACGAGACCCGGCCCGGAGGACGCCCCCGGAGCGCCGACGTCCGCACCGACCGCCCCGGCGCCGCGGTACGCCTCGCCGGATGCTGCACGCCCGTGCCGCCCGACGAGATCACCGGCTTCCCGGTACGCGGGGGAGTGGTGACCGTGCACCGGGCGGAGTGCGCCGCGGTGGCGCACATGAAGAGCCGGGGGCGCACGGAGATCGGAGTGCGCTGGGGGGAGAGCACCGCGTGCCGGGTCACCCTGGTCGCCGAATCGTTCGGCCGCCGGGGGCTGCTCGCCGACCTCACCGAGGCCATCGCGCTGGCGGGCGGCGACATCGTCTCCGCCACGGTGGAGCCACCGAGCGAGCAGCGGGTGCGCCACACCTACACCCTCCGGCTCCCGGACGCCGCGGACCTGCCGTCCCTGATGCGCGCCATGCGGGACGTCCCGGGCGTCTACGACGTGAGCCGCACCCGGCACCAGGCACTGGCCCCGAGGCTCCCCTGACGGACGACCGGGCACCGGTACCCCGGTCCCCCCGGCGGGCCGTACGTCCGGGCGGCCCGCGAGCGGCGGGCCGTACGTTCCGGCACCCGCTCACCGCGGGCAATCCGTTCGGGTGGGCCGGGCGCGCGTCGCCGCCGTACGGCGGGCGGGCGCTGGTAGCGGTGGTCCATGCTGCTCAACCCCCGCCACCGGGACACCCCTGCCCCCGCCGGCCGGCAGCGGACGGCACCCCGCCGCCGCAAGGCCGTCCTGCTCGCCTCCGCCGCCTCCGTCTGCTCCCTGTGCCTGCTCGGCGCCGCCGCCCCGCCCGTGCCGCTCGGCATCGGCGACCGGCTGTACCCGACGCTGGGCAACCCCGGATACGACGTCGCGTCGTACGACGTGGACCTCACCTACCCCGGCGCCAACGACGAGCCGCTCCAGGCCGTGACCACCATCGACGCCTGGGTCACCGCCGACCTGGACCGCCTCAACCTGGACTTCGCGCGCGGCACCGTCCGCTCCGTCGAGGTCGACGGGATCCCCGCGGACTTCCGGAGCGCCGGGGAGGACCTGGTCGTCACCCCCGTCCAGCCCCTGCGCCGGGGCGACTGGGTCCGGATCACCGTGCGGCACACCAGCGACCCCAGGCCGGCCGGGGACCAGAAGGGCGACGGCGGCTGGGTGCCCACCACCGACGGACTCGTCATGGCGAACCAGGCCGATGCCGCCCACCTGGTCTTCCCGTGCAACGACCACCCGTCCGACAAGGCGATGTTCACCTTCCGGGTCACCGCGCCCAACGCCTACACGGTGGTCGCCAACGGCCTGCCCGCCGGATCGAGGCGCACCGGCGCCACCACCACCTGGACCTACCGCACCCGGCACCCCATGGCCACCGAGCTGGCCCAGGTCTCCATCGGCCGCTCCGCAGTGCCGCATCGCGAGGGCCCCCACGGACTGCCCCTGCGCGACGTCGTCCCCAGCGTCGACCGCGAGACCCTCGAACCCTGGCTCGCCAGGACGCCCGACCAGATCGCCTGGATGGAGAGCAAGGTCGGCCGGTACCCGTTCGAGACCTACGGCGTGATCATGGCGAACGCCACCACCGGGTTCGAGCTGGAGACGCAGACCCTCTCGCTCTTCGAGAAGAACCTGTTCACCGAGCCCGCGTACCCCAAGTGGTACGTCGAGTCGGTCATGGTGCACGAGCTGTCCCACCAGTGGTTCGGCGACAGCGTCAGCCCCAGCGCCTGGTCCGACGTCTGGCTGAACGAGGGGCACGCGACCTGGTACGAGGCCCTGTACGCGGAGGAGAAGGGCCACCGGCCGATGGTCGACCGGATGAAGGCCGCCTACGGTGCCTCCGACGGCTGGCGCGCCTCCGGCGGTCCGCCCGCCCGGCCCAGACTGCCCGAGCCCGGCCAGAAGATCAGCATCTTCCGGCCCAGCGTCTACGACGGCGCGGCCCTCGCCCTCTACGCCCTGCGGCAGGAGATCGGCCGCCCCGCCTTCGAGCGACTGGAGCGGCTCTGGGTCCGCGACCACCGCGACGCCGACGCCTCCACCGCCGACTTCGTCGCCCTGGCCTCCCGGGTCGCCGGCCGGGACCTCGGCGGCTTCCTGCACGACTGGCTGTACGGCGAGAAGACCCCGCCGATGCCGGGCCACCCGGACTGGAAGCCGGACGAGGCGCCCGCCAAGTCCGCGAAGGCGGCCAAGCGGCCGGCCCACCGGTGAGCGGGCGGACAGCGCCCCGGCCCCCGGAAACGGGGGCGGCGGTGCCGCTCCGGCCCCGCGATAACACGGTGACGCGACGCACCGCCCCGTGCGACCATCTTCGGGTCGGCGCCGCGCGGGACACGGGAATCTCCCGGGGTACCCGAGCGTTGACCACGACGAGCGGTCCGGCCGGGCCGCCGTACCGACGCCGCCACGGCACTCCCATCGACGTAAGGATCCAATGACCTCCTCTTCTTCCCCTTCCCAGGACGCCAAGCGCACGGCGCACGCCTACCCCGAGGGTCTTCGGGCCGATGCCCTGATGGAAGAGGACGTCGCCTGGAGCCACGAGATCGACGGAGAGCGGGACGGCGACCAGTTCGACCGCTCCGAGCGCGCGGCCCTGCGCCGCGTGGTGGGTCTGTCCACCGAGCTGGAGGACGTCACCGAGGTCGAGTACCGCCAGCTCCGCCTGGAGCGGGTCGTGCTCGTCGGCGTGTGGACCACCGGCACCGCGCAGGACGCCGACAACTCCCTCGCGGAGCTGGCCGCCCTCGCCGAGACGGCGGGCGCCCTCGTGCTCGACGGCGTCATCCAGCGCCGCGACAAGCCCGACGCGGCCACCTACATCGGCTCCGGCAAGGCCCTGGAGCTGCGCGACATCGTCCTCGAGACGGGCGCGGACACCGTGATCTGCGACGGTGAACTGAGCCCCGGACAGCTGATCCAGCTGGAGGACGTCGTCAAGGTCAAGGTCATCGACCGCACCGCCCTGATCCTGGACATCTTCGCCCAGCACGCCAAGTCCCGGGAGGGCAAGGCACAGGTCGCGCTCGCGCAGATGCAGTACATGCTGCCGAGGCTGCGCGGCTGGGGCCAGTCGCTGTCCCGGCAGATGGGTGGCGGTCGCGGCGGCCTCGCCACGCGTGGCCCCGGTGAGACCAAGATCGAGACGGACCGGCGCCGGATCCGCGAGAAGATGGCGAAGATGCGCCGGGAGATCGCGGACATGAAGACCGGCCGCGAGATCAAGCGCCAGGAGCGCCGGCGCAACAAGGTGCCCTCCGTCGCCATCGCGGGCTACACCAACGCGGGCAAGTCCTCCCTGCTCAACCGGCTCACCGGCGCGGGCGTCCTGGTCGAGAACGCGCTGTTCGCGACCCTGGACCCGACCGTGCGCCGCGCGGAGACCCCGAGCGGTCGCCTGTACACCCTGGCGGACACCGTCGGCTTCGTCCGGCACCTGCCCCACCACCTGGTCGAGGCGTTCCGCTCCACCATGGAGGAGGTCGGCGACTCCGACCTGATCCTGCACGTGGTGGACGGCTCGCACCCGGTCCCCGAGGAGCAGCTCGCCGCCGTGCGCGAGGTCATCCGGGACGTCGGCGCCACCGACGTGCCCGAGATCGTCGTGATCAACAAGGCGGACGCGGCCGACCCGCTGGTCCTCCAGCGGCTGCTGCGCGTCGAGAAGCGCTCCATCGCGGTCTCGGCCCGCACCGGCCAGGGCATCGCCGAGCTGCTCGCGCTCATCGACGACGAGCTGCCGCGCCCCGAGGTCGAGGTCGAGGCGCTGGTGCCGTACACCCACGGCAAGCTGGTCGCGCGCGCCCACACGGAGGGCGAGGTGATCTCCGAGGAGCACACCGCGGAGGGCACCCTGCTCAAGGTCCGGGTGCACGAGGAACTGGCGGCGGACCTGGCGCCGTACACGCCGGTCTCCGCGACCTGACCCACGGCAGCACGAAGGCCCGCCACCCCCTCGGGGCGGCGGGCCTTCGCCGTCAGGTCCCGCGGTTCCGCGACCGTCCTACGGCTCGGCGGTCCCGCGACCGTCCTACGGCTCGGCGGTCCCGCGGCCTTCGCGCTCCCGCGGGGCTCACCGCCCGGCGAACTTGTCGCTGACCGACTTGTACACGCCCTTGGCCACGTCGCCGAAGCGGGGACCCGCCAGCCAGCCGGACGACACCGGGCCGATCGAGGTGTTGGACACCAGGGCCGGCTTGCCGTCCGAGCCGGTCTCCACCCAGCCGCCTCCGGAGGCGCCACCGGTCATGGTGCAGCCGATCCGGTACATCGTCGGGTCGGCCTGGTTCATCGAGAGCCGGCCCGGCTTGTCCTGGCACTGGTACAGCAGCTGACCGTCGTACGGCGGCGCCGCCGGGTAGCCCGAGGCCGTCATGCGCGCCACCTTCGGCACGGCCGGCGCGTCGAAGTCCACCCGCAGCGCCCCGCCGACCGTCTCCTCCAGCGACTTGCCGCCGCTGCCCTGCTCCGGCGTCACATGGATGACCGCGAAGTCGTACGGCGCCCCGTCGCCGCCGGTCTCGCCGCCCTTGTCGATCCACTGCTGGGAGGTCTGCGCCGCGTCCGCCCACCAGACGCCGTACGGGGCGATCTGCTCGCGGGAGGCGTGCTGGAGCTGGTCGACCGACCGGGCCGCGTTGTTGTACGACGGCACGAAGGCGAGGTTGCGGTACCAGCCGCCGCTCTTGCCGGCGTGCACGCAGTGGCCCGCCGTCCAGACGAGGTTGGACTTGCCCGGGTGCGCGGGGTCCTCCACGACCGTGCCCGAGCAGACCATGTGGCCCTCGGGGGAGTCGAAGAACACCTTGCCGGAGGTGGCCGCGCCGGCGTGGTACGGCGCCGCGACCTGCCGCGCCTTCACCGGCTGCGGGGTCGGGTCGGTCACGCCCTGGTCACCGGAGATGTCGTTGCCGTCGACGCCCTTGTCCGGGTCGCCCGCGTGCCGCATCCGGTCCGGGTTCCACAGGCCCTTGATGATCGGGTTGATGAAGTCGTTGGCCTCGCGCAGCCAGTCCTTGCGGTTCCAGTCCTTCCAGGCGCCGTTCTTCCACTTGTCGATGTCGATCCCGTGCTCCTTGAGCTTCTGGCGCACATCGTCCGGGATCCTGACCTTGCCGTCGCCGGTGGCGGCCGCGGCCGCGGAGGCGGACGGATCGCCGCCGGCCTGGTCGTCGCCGTTGCAGGCGGTGGCGGTCAGCGCCAGCGCCGAGGCGAGGGTGACCGCCGCCAGCGAGGTCGAGGCGCGGCGGGTGCGGATGCCCCCTCCTCGCCGGGTGGTGGACGACGGCCGTATGGATCGCATGCTCGTGACTCCCCGTGTGGTGACGGAACTTCGGCGCTCGGCCAGGACACCGGCGGTCCTCTCAGGGAGAGTTCGGGCCGGTGCCATGACCTTTCGGAACGGCATCACACCCTATGCGTTCGGCGACCCCGGCCTCCGCCGGAACGGCAACGGTTTCGCTACGAGCGGCGCGCGGACCGGCGTACCGATCCGGGGCGAGGCCGTGACCCCGGCGCCCGGTGAGCGGTTGTAGGCGGCGGGGGGCCCGCTGCCTGTCCTTGGTTCCCCGTGGATCAACTCGCCTGTTAACAGCGGGAGGACAGCCAGCCGTGGCCGTGACCGAGTCGTTGGCGGAAGAAGCGCACGGGCCGGCGGGTGCCGTGCACGAGGGGATCCTGCGGCGCCAGTCGGCGCGCGAGTCCTCCGCGCGCACCTACGCACGGGCCCTGCCCATCGTGCCCGTGCGGGCGCGCGGGCTGACCATCGAGGGCGCGGACGGCCGCCGCTATCTGGACTGCCTCTCCGGCGCGGGCACGCTCGCGCTCGGCCACAACCATCCGGTGGTCCTGGAGGCGGTGCGGCAAGTCCTCGACTCCGGGGCCCCGTTGTCCGTCCTCGACCTCGCGACCCCGGTCAAGGACGCGTTCATCACCGAGCTGTTCCGCACCCTTCCGCCGGGTCTCGCCGGGCGGGCGCGGGTGCAGTTCTGCGGACCGGCCGGGACGGACGCCGTCGAGGCCGCGCTCAAACTGGTCCGGGCCGCGACGGGCCGCTCCGGTGTCCTCGCCTTCACCGGCGCGTACCACGGCATGACGGCGGGCGCGCTGGCCGTCTCCGGGGGCGCGCCCGAGGTCCGGGCCGTCCGGCTGCCCTATCCGCAGGACTACCGCTGTCCCTTCGGGGTCGGCGGCCCGCGCGGCGCCGAACTCGCCGCCCGCTGGACCGAGTCGCTCCTCGACGACCCCAAGTCCGGAGTGCCGCTGCCCGGTGGGATGATCCTCGAACCGGTGCAGGGCGAGGGCGGGGTGCTCCCGGCCCCGGACGACTGGCTGCGCCGGATGCGCCGCATCACCGCGGACCGCGCCGTCCCACTGATCGCCGACGAGGTGCAGACCGGCGTCGGCCGCACCGGC
>NZ_LBDA02000069.1 GCF_000980885.2 Streptomyces malaysiense
GTTTCCGACTCTATCAGATCTTTCTGATCCGATTTCCTCGGCGCTTTCCAGGTTCTCGCTTTCGCGTTTCCCTTTTCGGCGATTCCGACTTTATCAGAAGTTCTTGGCCGGTCTGAACCAGCCACTCATTTCTGAGTAATCGGGAGGATGCTTCTTTTGAATGTCGATAGCGACTTCTTGGAAGCTAGTAGAGTCTAGCCGTCGCCACCGGACGTGTCCAGTTCTAGGCAACTGTTTGAATCTACCTCCCCACGCGACCCGTGTCAACGGGCTCCGTGGGCGAAGACGACACTAACAGCTCGGGAGGGCCGGACGCACATCAGGCGGCGACGGGCACGGAGGAACTGCGGTCCGCCGCGTCGAGATCACCCGTCTCGCCCGCACGCACCGCGCGTCCCCCGAGGACGTAGACGTACGTCAGGAACGCCGCCTCGGCCGCGACGCCGATACCGATACGAGCCCAGGTGGGCAGGCCGGACGGTGTCACGAAGCCTTCGATGGCGCCCGAGACGAACAGGACCAGGGCGAGGCCGATCGCCATTCCCAGCGCGGCCCGGCCCTCCTCCGCGAGCGCGGCGCGCCGGGTGCGGGGGCCGGGGTCGACGAGGGTCCAGCCCAGGCGCAGGCCCGTACCGGCGGCGACGAAGACCGCGGTCAGTTCCAGCAAGCCGTGCGGCAGGACCAGGCCGAGGAACGTGTCGAGACGGCCGGCCGAGGACATCAGGCCGAAGCCGACGCCGAGGTTGAGCATGTTCTCGAAGAGGATCCACAGGACCGGCAGTCCGAGGAAGACGCCCAGGACGAGGCACATCGCGGCCGCCTTGGCGTTGTTCGTCCACACCTGGGCGGCGAAGGAGGCCGCCGGGTGGCTGGAGTAGTAGGTCTCGTACTCACCGCCGGGACGCGTCATCTGGCGCAGTTGGGCGGGGGCGGCGATGGAGGACTGCACCTCCGGATGGGCGCCGATCCACCAGCCGAGCAGGATCGCGACGGCCGTGGAGATCAGCGCAGTCGGGATCCACCAGCGGCGGGCGCGGTAGACGGCGGCTGGGAAACCGCGGGTGAGGAAGCGGGTCACGTCGCGCCAGGAGGAGGTGCGGGCGCCGGTGACGGCGCTGCGCGCGCGGGCGACGAGCTGGCTGAGGCGTCCGGTGAGCTGCGGGTCGGGCGCGCTGGACTGGACGAGCGAGAGGTGGGTCGCCGTGCGCTGGTAGAGCGTGACGAGCTCATCGGCCTCGGCGCCGTCGAGGCGGCGCCGGCGACTGAGCAGGGCGTCGAGGCGGTCCCATTCGGCTCGGTGCTCGGAGACGAAGACGTCCAGGTCCATCGGGTCTGCCTGCTCCTTGGCCGGTCGCCGACTGGTTGTCGTCGATGGTCGTGTTTTGCTGTCAGCTTGTCGCACTGGCGCGCGATGCGCCCACAGCTTGGCAGACTTGCCGCCCACGAGGCGGACCAGGGGAAGGACGGCGGGCGTGAGCGAGCTGCTGACCGGCGAGGCGGTGGCGCTCGAACTGCTGCCCGCGAAGTTTCCGAGCAGGGCGTTGGCCGTGCTGCTGGACCTGGCGGCCGCGATGGTGGCCTACGCCGCGGTCACCATGGTGCTGGTGGCGACGACGTCCTCCCTGGACAGCGCCGCGCAGATGGCGCTGGGGATCGCGACGTTCCTCCTGGTGCCGATCGGTGTGCCGATCGCGGTGGAGACGTTGAGCCACGGCCGTTCGCTCGGGAAGCTGGCGCTGGGGCTTCGGGTGGTGCGGGACGACGGTGGGCCGATCCGGTTCCGGCACGCGCTGGTGCGGGGAGCGATCGGGGTGGTCGAGATCCTCATGACGTTCGGGACGATCGCGTCCGTCGCGTCGCTGGTCTCGGCGCGGGGGCGGCGGCTCGGGGACGTGTTCGGGGGGACCCTCGTCGTGCGGGAACGGATTCCCGTGGGGCGGACCGGACTCGTCGCGCCTCCGCCGCCGCATCTCGCGCAGCGCTTCGCCGGTCTCGACCTGTCGGCGGTTCCGGACGGGCTGTGGCTGGCCGTGCGGCAGTACCTGACGCGGATGCGGCAGCTGGATCCCGGGGTGTCCTCGGCCATGGCGCAGCGGCTCGCCGGGGATCTCGCGGCCCGTACGGGGACGCCGTTGCCCGTCGATCTTCCTCCGGCCGTCTTCCTGGCCGCCGTGGTGCACGAGCGGCAGGCGCGGGAGGTGCGGCAGTCCCGGCGGTCCTTCGGCGCGGGCGGTGCCGTGGCGGACGGGGCCCCGTCCACGGCCCGGCGTGATGCGGACCCGGGTGCCGGCCCGGACGAAGGGGCGGGGGGCGTGACCGGGTACCGGGCTCCGGCGCCGGTCCAGCCGCAGGCACCCGTCGTGCCCTCGGTTGTGCCCGACCCGCGGGAGCGGTCGGGCGAGCGGCCCGGCGGGCGGCCGGCCACCGGGTTCGCGCCGCCCGCGTAGAAGGGGCGCGGAGCACACCGTCCCGCCGCCCCCGAGCGAGACGGACCTCCGGGACACCCAGGTGCCGGAGGACCTCGCCGCGGCCGTGACCCGTCGCTCAGCGGAACACCGACGGCGGGGACTCCAGGTCCTCCAGTTCGATCCCGGGCGCGGCCAGCACCACGTCGCCGGCGATGTGGACGGTGTGCTGCTCGCCCGTGTCCAGGTCACTGACCTGGTATTCCTCCACGGTCAGGGGGCCGTTGTCAGTGGCGTGTGCTTCGCTGTCCAGCAGTGCCCAGGACTGGTCCACGGTGCGAGGGGCGAGGACCGGGTCCGTGAGGGCGACGAGTCGTACACGGGCCGCGGAGGAGGGGGTGAGGCGCAGCAGACGAGCGGTGGCGACGAGGAACGCGGGGGACGTGCCGGTGAAGGCGTGGGCGCGCGCATTGCCTTCGGTGGCGTGGGTCCCGGTGGGGTCCGTGCGGACCCAGGTGACGCCGTCGAGGGCGGCGCCGCGCACCTGCCAGCCACCCGCGTGGATTTCGAGTCGGATGGGACGGCCGAGGTCGTCCAGGGCGAGATCGACCGAACCGCGCTGGTCGCCGGCGGGGGTCGTCAGCCGGGAGACGTAGCGCCAGCCGGACGGGCCGGGGGCGCACTGGAAGTGTTCTTCGCCGAGGGGGGTGTGATCGTGCGGATCGTGGAGCGAATAGCGGCCGCGGGGCATGGGGGTCCTGGGTCGTGACGGGCTCGGGTCGTCGCCGCGGTATGTCGGTCCGGGGGCGTGAGCGCCGGACGGGCGCGTGACAGGCCGGACCGACCGGCCAAAGGGGCAGGCCCCCGGCACGGGGGTGCGGGGGCCTGCCACTGCGGACCTGGCCGAGACGCGGTGACGCGGCTCGGGGGCGGTCAGTAGCGGTAGTGGTCCGACTTGTACGGACCCTCGACCTCGACGCCGATGTACGCGGCCTGCTCCGGGCGCAGCGTCGTCAGCTTGACGCCGAGCGAGTCCAGGTGGAGGCGGGCGACCTTCTCGTCCAGGTGCTTGGGCAGCACGTACACACCGGTCGGGTACTCGTCGGGCTTGGTGAACAGCTCGATCTGGGCCAGCGTCTGGTCCGCGAAGGAGTTCGACATCACGAACGACGGGTGACCGGTGGCGTTGCCCAGGTTCAGCAGGCGGCCCTCGGACAGCACGATGATCACCTTGCCGTCCGGGAACGTCCAGGTGTGGACCTGCGGCTTGACCTCGTCCTTGACGATCCCCGGGATCTGCGCCAGGCCGGCCATGTCGATCTCGTTGTCGAAGTGGCCGATGTTCCCGACGATCGCCTGGTGCTTCATCCTGGCCATGTCCGAGGCCATGATGATGTCCTTGTTGCCCGTCGTGGTCACGAAGATGTCGGCCTTGTCCACGACCTCGTCCAGCGTCGTGACCTGGTAACCGTCCATCGCGGCCTGCAACGCGCAGATCGGGTCGATCTCCGTCACGATCACGCGCGCGCCCTGGCCCCGCAGGGACTCGGCGCATCCCTTGCCGACGTCGCCGTAGCCGCACACGACGGCGGTCTTGCCACCGATCAGGACGTCGGTGGCGCGGTTGATGCCGTCCACCAGCGAGTGCCGGCAGCCGTACTTGTTGTCGAACTTCGACTTCGTCACCGCGTCGTTGACGTTGATCGCAGGGAACAGCAGGACGCCGTCGCGCTGCATCTCGTACAGGCGGTGGACGCCCGTCGTGGTCTCCTCGGTCACGCCGCGGATCTCGGAGGCCAGCTGCGTCCACTTCTGCGAGCCGTCCGTGATGGTGCGGTGCAGGAGTTCGAGGATGACGCGGTGCTCGTCGGACTCGGCGGTCTCCACGCCGGGGACCTTGCCGTCCTTCTCGTACTCGACGCCCTTGTGGACGAGGAGGGTGGCGTCGCCGCCGTCGTCCAGGATCATGTTCGGGCCGCCGGTGGGGCTGTCCGGCCAGGTCAGCGCCTGCTCGGTGCACCACCAGTACTCGTCCAGGGTCTCGCCCTTCCAGGCGAAGACCGGGACGCCCTGGGGGTTGTCCGGCGTGCCGTTCGGGCCGACGGCGATGGCGGCGGCCGCGTGGTCCTGGGTGGAGAAGATGTTGCAGGAGGCCCAGCGGACCCGGGCGCCGAGGGCGACCAGGGTCTCGATGAGCACGGCGGTCTGCACGGTCATGTGCAGGGAGCCGGTGACGCGGGCGCCGGCCAGCGGCTGGGCCTCGGCGTACTCCTTGCGGATCGCCATCAGGCCGGGCATCTCGTGCTCGGCGAGGGTGATCTCCTTGCGGCCGAACTCGGCCAGCGAGAGATCGGCGACCTTGAAGTCCTGTCGGTTGTCGACAGTCGTCATTACGAGCTGCTCCTCGGGATCGGGGCGAGGGTGGGTACGGCTGGTCTGCGCGGCGGCGGACATACGGATGCCCGGGAAGAGGACACAGGCATGCCCACGTGCGCGCAGCGCAGTCCGTCGGAGGCCCTCTCTCCCTCGGACGGTCCGTGTGGGGACCGCCCGACCGCCATCAGCAGCGACGTCTGGCTCCGTCCCAAGCTACACCGGACCGCCCGGTCGCCCACAGTCCGCGTCCGCGGGGTTCAAGCCGTTCGCGAGGCGGCCGAGCGGTCCGGGGCGGGGTGGGCGCTGCCGGGTCAGTGCCCGCCGACGTGCGGGTTCGGGCCGCCGGGGGTCGCCGCCGGGTCCGGGCCCTTGGCGGCCTCGGCCTCGCTGTAGATGTCGGGTTCGAGATAGATCACACGGGCGATCGGGACGGCGGCACGGATGCGGTCCTCGGCTGCGTCGATGGCGGTGGCGACCTCGGCGGCGGTGTCGTCGTGCCGTACCGCGATCTTGGCGGCGACCAGCAGTTCCTCGGGGCCCAGGTGGAGGGTGCGCATGTGGATGATGCGGGTGACCGCGGCGCCGTCGACGGTCGCGGCCTCGATCTTCCTGATCACGTCGAGGCCGGCCGCCTCGCCCAGCAGCAGCGACTTGGTCTCGGCGGCCAGGACCAGGGCGATGCAGACGAGCAGGACACCGATGCAGATGGTGCCGACGCCGTCCCAGACGCCGTCGCCGGTGAGCAGGGAGAGGCCGACGCCGCCGAGGGCGAGGACGAGACCGATGAGCGCGCCGAAGTCCTCCAGCAGGACGACGGGCAGCTCGGGAGCCTTGGCGCGGCGGATGAACTGCGACCAGGAGAGCGCCCCGCGCAGTTCCTTGGACTCGTTGATCGCGGTGCGGAAGGAGAAGCCCTCGGCGAGCATCGCGAAGATGAGGACGCCCACCGGCCAGTACCAGTTCTCCAGGGCGTGCGGGTGGGAGACCTTCTCGTAGCCCTCGTAGATGGCGAACATGCCGCCGACGGAGAAGAGGACGATCGAGACGAGGAAGGCGTAGATGTACCGCTCGCGGCCGTAACCGAAGGGGTGCTGCGGGGTGGCCTCGCGCTGGGCCTTCTTGCCGCCGATGAGGAGCAGGAACTGGTTGCCGGAGTCGGCGAGCGAGTGGACGCCCTCGGCGAGCATCGAGGACGAGCCGCTGAAGGCGAACGCCGCGAACTTCGATGCCGCGATCGCGAGGTTGGCGCTGAGTGCCGCCACGATCGCCCTGGTACCGCCTGACGCGCTCATGTGTCCGCGTTGTCCCTTCGGTCTCTGCTCGGCCCCTGCGCCTTTGCCCGGCCTTTGCCGGTGGGTCATTCTCGCAGCCCGGCCGGACCCCTGGGCGTCAGATATCCACAGCCCCGGTCATACGATCCGCCAGACACGCACGGTGGCGCGGAAGACCGTGCCCGCGCCGGAGATCTCGGCCTTCTCGCCGGCCGGGACGAACACCGATTGCCCCGGGCCCAGTTCGTGCTCGCCCGCGCGGACGGAGCCGGCCGTGCACAGCAGGATCTGCGAGGTGTCGCGGGTGAGGTCGTGGGCGGTGCCGCCCTCGGCCAGGACGTATCGGGAGAGCCGGAACTCGTCGATCGGGGTCTCGTAGACCTCCTCGCCGTCCGGCGCGGCCTCGGGGCGCAGTACGCCGGGGTCGCGGGCCTCGAAGCGGACGACGCGCAGGAGTTCGGGCACGTCGACGTGTTTGGGGGTCAGACCGCAGCGGAGGACGTTGTCGGAGTTGGCCATGATCTCGACGCCCAGGCCGTCGAGGTAGGCGTGCGGGACACCGGCCCCCAGGAACAGGGCCTCGCCGGGCTGGAGCCGGACGTGGTTGAGCAGCATGGCCGCGATGACGCCGGGGTCGCCGGGGAAGTGGTGGGCGAGGCCGGCGTAGGGGGCGTAGTCGCCGCCCAGGCGGGCGCAGGCCGCGGTGGCCTCGGCGACCGTGCGGGCCATCTCGTCGCGGTCCGCGGAGAGGATCGCGGTGAGGACCTCGCGCAGGGCCGCCTCCCCGGGGTGGGCGCCCAGGAGATCGACGAACGGTTCAAGGGAGTCGACGCCGAGGCCGGCGAGCAGTTCGGCGGCGCGGGCCGGCTCGCGGAAGCCGCACAGGCCGTCGAACTCGGTGAGGGCGCAGACCAGTTCGGGCTTGTGGTTGGCGTCCTTGTAGTTGCGGTGCGGCGCGTCGATCGGGACGCCTGCGCGCTCCTCCGCGTCGTAACCCTCCCTGGCCTGCTCCAGATCGGGGTGCACCTGGAGTGACAGGGGCGCGCCGGCGGCGAGGATCTTCAGCAGGAAGGGCAGGCGTGGGCCGAACCTGGCCACCGCCTTCTTGCCCAGCTCGCGCTCCGGGTCGGCGTCGATCACCTCGGCGAGCGTGCCGCGCTCGGTGCGCGAGGGGGCGCCGGGGTGGGCGCCCATCCACATCTCCGCCTGGGGTTCGCCGGTCGGCTCGACGCCGAGCAGGTGCGGGATGGCGGTGGGGGAACCCCAGGCGTAGGGGCGGACGGTGTTGTCGAGGCGGTCCATGTGTCTTCTCTGTCTTCCGTGCGTGCGCTGCTCGGCCGACCGGACCCGTGCGGGGCGCGGCGGTGGTGTGCGGGCCGTGGAAGAGCGGGCCCGGGGCCGGTGCGGAGCGGCCCGCAGCCAGATCAGGCCCTGGAAGCGAGCGCCAGGTAAACGGCGGCGAAATCCGTGACGGCGATCAGTTCCGCGAGGGTCTCCAGTTCGCCGCCCTCCTCTGGTTCGAGTTCGCTGATCGGCGTGTCGTGGCTGAGTGCCAGGTCGCGGGCGGCGGGGGCGGCGGAGAGGCCGCCGCTCGGACGGTCGCGCAGCAGCACCACGCGCGCGTGCAGCGCGGGTGCCTCCTCCACGCGGTCGCGGAAGAAGTCGTCCGGGTCGGCGCTGGCGGCGAGGGGGCCGGCCAGCAGGGCGCCGTGCGCGGCGAGCGCCTCGGGGAGTTCGGCGACGACGGCGGGGCGGCCGGCGAGTTCGGCGAGGGCGGCGGCGAAGCGGCGGCCCGCGGGGCCCGCGGAGGCGCCCTCGGTCCACACCACGGGGAGCGCGTCGGCGAGTTCGGCGGCAAGGGTCTTGGCGGGGTTGCTGTAGGCCACGATGGCGGGGCCGCAGCGCTCGGCGATCCGGTCGAGGCGGTCGGCGACCTTCTCCAGGGCCTCGGGCGGGGCGCTCAGCAGGCCGATCCGGTTCAGGAGGGTGAGCAGCGGGGTCAGCAGGGCCCAGAAGACACCGGGCGAGGACGCGGCGATCGGTTCCTCGTGGTCGTACGGGGCCGTCGCCATCGGGACGAACAGTCCATGGGTGCCGCCGGCGGCCTCGGCGAGCGGGGTGCCGGCCGGGGCGACGGCGACGACGGCGACACCGCGGCGGTACGCCTGGTCGGCGAGGAGGGCGAGGCTGGGTTCGGTGCCGTCCGGGGTGGTGATCAGGAGGAGGTCGACCGAGCCGGCCCAGCCGGGGAGCTCCCAGCGCAGGGCGCCCGCGGCGGGGGCGACGCCGCTCGGGGCGAGGCGGACCACAGGGCTGCCGGGGCCCGCCAGGGTGCCGAGGAGGTCGGCGGTGTGGGTGGCGGCGGCGCCGGGTCCCGCGATCAGTACGGCGCGGGGGCGGCCGTCGGGTTCGAGGGTGCCGACGCCTGCCTCGACGGCGTGCCGGGCGGCGGTACGGACGCGGGCGCCGGCCTCGGCGGCACCGCGCAGCAGGCCCCGGCGGTCGGCCTCGGCGAGGCCCTCCGGGCTGTCGAGCAGCGATTCGTCCAACATGGGCGGCAGCCTCCGGTGGCCGGGGAGTGGCTACGACGATCTACGACGCTACGGGGTGCGAGGGTCTCCGGCGCTACGACGGTGTCCTCGCAGGTACGACGGGCCGGGGCGCGTCACTCGGGGCGGCGGGCCTCGTCCACGAGAAGGACCGGGATGCCGTCGCGGACCGGGTAGGCGAGACCGCAGTCCTGGCCGGTGCAGACCAGCTCGGTGTCCTGCTCCTTGAGGGGGGCGTGGCAGGCCGGGCAGGCGAGGATCTCCAGGAGGCCGGCTTCGAGCGGCATGGGGTGTGTCCCTTCGGGGGCGAGGTTTCTCGGACCGCTGGTCAGCGTACCGCTGCGGGGAGGGTGGAGCGTGGGTTGCGGTACCGGCTCGGCCCGGCCGTCCGGCTCGGCCGGACGACCGGGCGGGAGGACGGGGCCGGAGGGCGGGGCCGGAGGGCGGGGCCGGAGGGCGGGGCCGGACGACGACGGGGCGGTCCGGGGCCCCGGTCACGCCCTGATGATCGCCAGGGCCTCGTCGCGGATCTTGGCCATGGTGGGCTCGTCCCTCGCCTCGGCGTTCAGGCGGAGGAGGGGCTCGGTGTTGGAGGGGCGGACGTTGAACCACCAGTCGGGAGTGGCGACGGTGAGGCCGTCGAGATCGTCCAGGGTGACGTCGGCGCGGTCCTCGTAGGCGGCGCGGATCGCGGCGAGGCGCGCGGACTGGTCGGCGACGGTGGAGTTGATCTCGCCGGAGCCCGTGTAGCGGTCGTACTGGGCGACGAGCGCGGACAGCGGTCCCTCCTGGCCGCCGAGGGCGGCGAGGACGTGCAGGGCGGCCAGCATGCCGGTGTCGGCGTTCCAGAAGTCCTTGAAGTAGTAGTGCGCGGAGTGCTCGCCGCCGAAGATCGCGCCGGTGCGGGCCATCTCGGCCTTGATGAAGGAGTGGCCGACGCGGGTGCGGACCGGGGTGCCGCCGTTCTCGCGGACGACCTCCGGGACCGTGCGGGAGGTGATCAGGTTGTGGATGATCAGGCCGGTGCCGCCGTTGCGCGCCAGTTCGCGAGCGGCGACCAGGGCGGTGATCGCGGACGGGGAGACCGGGTCGCCGTTCTCGTCCACGACGAAGCAGCGGTCGGCGTCGCCGTCGAAGGCGATGCCGAGGTCCGCGCCCTCCGCCGGGACCCGCTTCCGCAGGTCCACGAGGTTGGCCGGGTCGAGCGGGTTGGCCTCGTGGTTCGGGAAGGTGCCGTCCAGTTCGAAGTACATCGGCACCAGCGTCAGGGGCAGGCCGGCGAAGACCGTGGGCACCGTGTGGCCGCCCATGCCGTTGCCCGCGTCGACCACGACCTTCAGGGGACGGATCGTGCCCAGGTCGACCAGCGCGCGCAGGTGTGCCGCGTAGTCCTCCAGCGTCTCGCGCGAGGTGAGGGCGCCCGGCTCGGCGACCGGCTCGGGGGCGCCCGACTCCAGCCATTTCTCGGCCAGTTCGCGGATCTGCGCGAGGCCGGTGTCCTGGCCGACCGGGGTGGCGCCGGCGCGGCACATCTTGATGCCGTTGTACTGGGCCGGGTTGTGCGAGGCGGTGAACATCGCGCCGGGCAGGTCCAGCGCCCCCGAGGCGTAGTAGAGCTGGTCCGTGGAGCACAGGCCGATCTCGGTCACGTCCGCACCGCGGTCCGCCGCGCCGCGCGCGAAGGCGCGGGACAGGCCGGGGGACGAGGGCCGCATGTCGTGGCCGACGACGATCGCCGACGCGCCCGTCACCTGCGCGAAGGCGGCGCCGAAGAGCCCGGCCAGTGTTTCGTCCCACTGGTCCGGGACCACTCCGCGCACGTCGTACGCCTTCACGATCTGCGACAGATCAGCAGTCACGGCCAACCCTCCTGAAGTTCTCTGAGCCCCCACAAACTACCCGTCCGCGGTAAGGGGGAGGTGTGCGGACACCGGCAGGGCGCGCGGTCGTCACCAGGAGGAGTGGCGGGGACGGGTGGCGCTCGGGACGCCCCCGCGGGTGCCGTCCGTCGTCCCCGCGCTCATTCCCCCACGGGTGCCGGTCAGTTGTGGCGCCCGGTTGTCGCGCTCAGTTGTCCGGGGAACGCAGGACCCGCAGATGACCGCGGCGGGCCACCTCCATGGGGTCCGCGGCGCGGGCGCCGCCGCCGGCCTCGGCCGCGCGCTCCTGGGGGCGGGCGGCCTCGCGCACGGCGTTGGCGAGCGCTTCCAGGTCGTCGCCGCTGGGGCGGGCGGGGGCGGAGCCGTCGAGGAGGCGGACGACCTCCCAGCCGCGCGGCGCGGTGAGACGCTCGGAGTGCTCGGCGCACAGGTCGTAGCAGTGGGGTTCGGCGTACGTGGCGAGCGGGCCGAGGACCGCGGTCGAGTCGGCGTAGACGTACGTCAGCGTCGCGACGGCGGGTCGGCCGCAGGCGGTGCGCGAACAGCGACGTACAGGGCTCACGATGTTGGACGGTACCGCACTCTTGAGCGGGCCGCGACGACTCTCCACCAGGTCACTCCCCCGTGTCGTGCTGTGAGACGCCCCACATACCCCTGAGAACAGGCCCTGTTGAGCCGTGCGGAGGGGGCTTCGGGGTGCTCGGGAGGGACTGTTTCCGGTCATGAGTCAGTACAAACACGGTCAATCGCCTTGAGTTCCGGGGACTTGGGGGGTCCGTGGAGGGTTGCGGAGATGAGCCCGACCTCGGCCGGAACGGTCGTCCCGCGGCGGGAAATCGCCGGTGGCCGGTTGGCGCGTGCGGCCGGGCGGGCGGGGTGGCCGGGGACTACGCTTCACCAGTGATGGACAACCGTGTACCGCCCCGAGCCGCAGGCCCCGGGCCCCGTCGCCGTGATCGTCACGGGCGGGGCATGCGGGGGCCGATCGCACCGCCGCAGGTGCCGTTGGCGGCGAGCAGGGCGGAGGTGTTCGCGGATCTCGTGCAGGACTCCGTGGAGCGGCTGGAGCGGCGCTGGCCGCAGCTCGCCGAGGTGGAGTTCCTGGTGCTGGAGGTGCCTCGGCTGGAGGGCCCGGAGTCGGTCGCCCCCTGGGGGGACGAGACGGTGCCGCTCGGGGGGATCGTGCCGGCGCGGGAGGGACGGCGGGCGCGGGTGGTGGTGTACCGGCGGCCGGTGGAGATCCGGTCGAAGGGGCGGGACGAACGGGCCGCGCTCGTGCATGAGGTGGTCGTGGAGCAGGTCGCGGAGCTGCTCGGGCTGACGCCGGAGACGGTGGATCCGCGGTACGGGGAGGACTAGGGCCTCTCGTTCGGATCAGGCCCGGCTCGCGGGGTCCGGCGCCGCGCCTTTCCCGGCCGCCCGCGCCGGCGGGGTGCTTCCCCCGAGGGGGTGCTCCCGGCGGCACGGGGGGCGCGGCCGGGGCGCGGTGTCACGCGCCCCTTCTCGCTTCCGCTCACTTCTGGAGGATCGACAGGTCCTCGCTCGCCTTCGGGACCAGGACCAGGCCCCTGTCGTTCGGCAGGGTCTGCACGGTGAAGCCGGAGGGGTCGGTGGAGGTGAGGGTGCGGGAGGCGTAGAGGGGCGTGGTGGTGAGGGGTTCGACGGTCAGGGCGTAGGTGCCCTTGACGCCGGAGGGGACCGGGGCGTCGATGTTCTGGGTGGTGCCGGCCTTGATCGTGTAGGTCTTGCTGACCGCCGTACCGCCGCCGCTGCCCGCCGAGGCGGTGACCTTGACCTTGGCCGTGGCGGTGGGCGCCGTCAGGGCGAGAGTGGTGCCCTTGGCGCTGTTGTCGGCGGCGGTGGCGCGCGCTCCGACGGGGCCGGTGGCCGGGATGAACGCGGTCTCCTGGTCGGCGCCCTTGCCCCGGACCACGCGCAGCGCGGCGACGACCGGCACCGACTGGTCGGTGGGGGTCAGGACCAGGGAACCGGCCTCGCCGCGGGTGAGCGGGCCGAGGTCGGCTGAGGTGGTCACGCCGGACTTGACGTGCAGTTCCTCGTTGCCCGCCGGGGTGATCAGGCCGTCGGGCGAGGCGAGGCGGACCTTGAGGTCCGCGTCCGTGTCGCCCGGCGTGAAGGCGATCAGGCGGACGTCGGTGGCGTCCTTGGGGATCCCGGGGAGCACCAGGCTGCCGGCCGGGTCGGCGGCCGCGGCCAGCCAGTCGCCGCCCGCCTTGTCGTCCAGCGCCTGCACCGTCGCGCCGAGCCGCCCGCTGCGCACGCTGACGTGCACGGTCAGGTCGTCCTGCCGCTCGTCGGTCAGCGTGGACAGCAGGATCGGCTCACTGGAGTGCGGTTTGACCGTGAGGTTCTCCCCCAGCGGCGACTTGATCGCACCGTTCTTGCCGTACAGCTCGACGTCCACGACGGCTGCCGAGTCGTCCGGGTTGGTCAGATGGAGGTAGTCGGTACGGCTCGCCGCGGTGCTGGCGCCCGGGAACCAGAACTCGGTGTCCGCGGGCGTGCAGGTGACGCCCTGGAGGCCGCGGCCGGTGCCGGCGGCGATCTCGGTGGTCTCCTGCACGGTCCAGCCGGGCGCGAAGTTCCCGTCCGCGGTACCGATCAGCGCGGGTGTGTCGGCGCCGGAGGTGTCGCCGGTGACCGGGGTGCCGGGCGCCTTCGGGGTGAGCGCCGGCTGACCGGCGGTCGTCTTCTTGCCGCTCTTGCCCTTGCCCTTGCTCTGCTGGGTGTCGCCCGTGCCGTCCACCGACTGCACGGGGGCGGCCTGGAGTTGGGCCTTGCCGCTGCTCGGCGCGCCCTGGGTGACGGGCGTGAAGGAGGTGTACGTGGTGTCCGCGATGTCCGACACGCTGGGCGCCGGGCACAGCAGGCCGGTGCGCTGCACGGGCAGGTGGGAGGCGGCGCCGGGGGCGGCGGCGCCGGACGCGGACGGGGTGGCGAGCGCGGCGACCGCGGTGACGGCGGCCAGCGCGGTGGTGCCGGCGATCAAGGACAGGGTGGTGCGGTTCACTGCTGGCTCCCGTCGGGGCGCTCGCTGCCGGTGCCATGGGGCGGCTGGGCGGGGTCGTAGCCCTGCTGGGCGGGGTCGTACGCGGGGTCGTAGACCTGCTGCTGGTACGCCGCCGGGTCGTACGGCTGCTGTTCGGCGGTGCCGCCGTAGGCGTACTGGTCGTACGAGGCCGTGCCGTAGGTGTCGGCCTGATACGTCTGCTGGTCGTAACCGCCCGTCTGGTAGGCGTCGTCGCCGTAGCCGGGGTACCGGGTGTCCGTGTAGGGGGTGGCGTACGACTCGTCGTAGGAGGGGTCGTACGGCTGCTGGTGCGGGATCCGGGGCTCGGCCGGGGCCCCCTCCGGGATCTCCTCAGGGGGCGTCTCGTTCATGGGCACCTCCCCCATGGGCATCTCCGCCGCGGGCACTTCCCCCGCGGGCGTCCGCTCGGCGGACTCCTCCTCGGCCTGGGCGCGCAGGCGGCGGGCGCGGCGGCCCTCGCCCGTGGCCGCCTGCACGGGCAGCGGCTCCTCCTCGGGGAGGTCGTCGTCCACGTCGCGGCGGCGGCCCGGCAGGGCGAGGACGACAAGGACGACGGCGAGCGCGCCCTGGGCCCACAGCCAGACGGTGTGGGTGATGGGCGCGTCGTAGGTGACGTCCAACCGGCCACCGGTGGACGGGAGCCGGAAGCCCTGGGCCCAGCCGTCGACGGTGGTGCGGGTGAGCGGCTTGCCGTCGAGGGTGGCGGTCCAGCCGGGGGCGGCGCTGTCGGCGAGGCGCAGGACGCGGCCGTCGGAACCGGACGGGACGGTGGTGTGGATGTCCACCGGTCCGGCCTCGACCGGCTGGGTGCTGCCGGAGTCGACGGCGTCCGAGGTGCCGGCGGGCAGGATGACCGCGCGGGAGACCTCCTGGTCGACGCGCCACAGGGCGTTGCCGTCCTGCTGGCTGAGCCGGGCCAGGCCGGGGGTGGCGTCGAGGACGCGGGTGATGTCGCGGGGCGCGCCCTTGTGGACGAGGACGTACCGCACGGCGAAGCCGCCGAGTTCGTCGGCCTGGTCGGCGCCGGAGCCGGCGACCAGGTTGGCGACGACCTTGTCCAGGCGTGTGTTCTGACCGTCGGCGGCGGCGATCTCGGCGTCTCCCATGCGGGCGCCGGCGCCGCGCACCAGGGTGTAGCTGACCCGCGCGGTGGAGTCGCTGTCCAGGACGAGGGTGCGCGCCCGGTCGCCGGTGGTGGAGTCCTCGGCGACGAACGCGGGCACCTGGGCCGGGTCGCGGCGCTGCACGGGGCCGTCGGCGCCGCGGACCATCCAGGCGGCGGCGAGCAGCAGCGGTCCCAGGGCCGCGGTGAGCGCGATCAGGGCGGCCACCGGCTGGCGCCAGCCGAAGCTCTGCTCGGCCACGCGCGCGCGGGCGCCGTCGGCACCGAGGACTGCGGCGGCCAGCAGGGCGATGCCGTAGACGAGAGTGGCGGGTCCGGCCCAGGCGGACCGGTTGGCGAGGACCGCGAAGACGAGCCCGACCAGGGCGACGGCCCAGGCGGTGCGGATGCCCAACCGCCGCTCGGAGCGCAGCAGGGCGGCGAGGGCGGCGAGCACGATGCCGAGCAGCAGCAGACCGCTCATGGTGCCGGGGCCGCCGGGGCTGGCGCCGAGCAGGTCGAGCGCGGAGGCGGCGGAGGCGCCGTACGCCAGGCCCGCTTCCCTGAGGAAGCCGGTCGGCAGCAGGGTCAGCGACCAGGGGGCGAGGAGCAGCAGCGGGGTGCCGAGCTGCACCAGCAGGCGCAGGCCGTGGGCGATCAGGCCGGCGCGGCGCAGCACGAGCACGCCGAGGCCGAGGACCAGTGCGACGGGCCAGACGATCGGGGTGAAGGCGGTGGTGATGGTCAGCAGCAGCGCGTACGCCCAGGTGGCGCGCCAGCTGCCGGGGGCGCCGGTGCGGCTGGTGAGGCCGCTCGCGGCGCTGCCGGCGCGGGCGATCAGCGGCAGCAGGACGGCGAGTACGGCGGTGCCGATGCGGCCGCCGGCCAGGGCGCCGGTGGTGGCGGGCAGGAAGGCGTAGGCGATGGCCGCCCAGGCGCGCAGCAGCCGGGAGGTGACCAGCGGCCGGGAGGCGAAGTAGGCGGTGAATCCGGCGAGCGGCACCGAGCAGACCAGCAGCACGGTGACCGCGACTCCGGCGGAGCCGAACAGCAGGGTGGCCAGGGTGGCGACGACGGCCAGATAGGGCGGTGCGGCGGGGGTGCCGCCGGCGCCGACCGGGTGCCAGGCGTCCGCGAAGCGGGACCACAGTTCACCGGCGCCCGCCGGGGCGGGCAGCAGGGCGCCGCCGCCGAGCGCGCCGCCGGCGAGCAGGGAGCGGCAGGCGACCAGGGCGATGACCAGCAGGGCGAGGAAGAGCACCGGTCCGGGCCTGCGGGCGATCCGCTTGAGGCGGACGAACTGCTCGACCTCCAGGAAGTCGGCGTCGTCGCCGCCGGGCCCGGACTCCACGGCGCCGCCGTGCCGGCCGGCCGAGGTGGCGTCGGTGTCGGAGCCGCCGGTGAAGTTGCCCGCGAACTGCTCCACGGTGGCGCGGATGGTGGCGCCGGGCGGCGGGAAGAGGGCGCGCAGTTCGTCCTTGCCGATCCGCGGGGTGCCGCGGCGGCGCCGGGCGGCGATGATCCGCTCGGGTCGCAGCAGGGTGCCCAGCAGACCGCGGATCTCGTCGACGGCCTGGCCGGGGACCTTGCCGACCAGGTAGGCGACGGTGCGCAGGAGGGTGCCGAGGACCAGCCGCAGCATCACCCAGGGCAGCGCGGCGGTACGGGTGTTGACGAGCAGGGTGTGGACGGCGCCGGCCTTGTCGACCTTGTGCGGGGAGGCGGCGGTGCGGCCCACGCAGTCCACGGCGCGGCGCTCGCGGGAGGCGGCCTCGGCGTGCCGGACGACCGCGTCGGGGGCGATCAGGACGCGGTGGCCGGCGAGATGGGCGCGCCAGCACAGGTCCACGTCGTCGCGCATCAGGGGCAGCCGGCGGTCGAAGCCGCCGAGCTGTTCGAAGACGTCGCGGCGGATCAGCATGCCGGCGGTGGAGACGGACAGCACGGTGCGGACGTGGTCGTGCTGGCCCTGGTCCTGTTCGCGGCGGTCAAGACCGGTCCAGCGGCGGCCGGAGTTGGCGATGGAGACGCCGACCTCCAGCAACTGCCTGCGGTCGTACCAGCCGCGGAGTTTGGGGCCGACGACGGCCACGTCGTCGCGGCCCAGTTCGAGTTCGTTCTCGACGACCCGGAGCAGTTGGGCGAGGGCGTCGGGTTCGGGGGCGCAGTCGTCGTGCAGCAGCCAGAGCCACTGGACCGGTTCGCCGTACGGCAGTTCGGGGAGGTCGTAGGCGTCGTCCCGCCAGGTGCGGGTGACCGGGTCCCAGCCGCTGGGGCGCTTGAGGTAGGGCAGCTCGTCCGGGGTGAGGACGGGGACGGCGCGGCTCGCCTCCTCGACGGCCTGGCCGAAGCCGGTGCGGCGGGCGAGGTGCAGCACGCCCGCGTCGCCGAGGGCTTCGCCGAGCAGCTGGGCGGAGCTGTCCGCGCTGCCGGTGTCGGCGGCCACCGCGTGCTGGACGGGGCGTTCCTGGCCGAGCAGCCCGGCGAGCGCGTCGGGCAGCCAGCGCGCGCCGTCGTGGGAGACGAGCACGGCGGTGACCACGTGACGCGGGAACTCGGGTGGGCGGGCCGGATCGAACGCCGCCTGGCGGGCTGGGTCGAACGCTGCTGCGGCGGCCGGGTCTTGGGCTGCCGTATGGCTGTGCACGGACATCGAGGTACGGGCCCCGGTTCGCTGGACTGCGGTGGACACCTGCGTTCCCCGGGCCTCGATGGGCTCGCGGGGACAGCGGGTCGTCTCGGACGAGCGACCACACTATCGGCTGCCCACGAGGACGGCCCGCCGCCTGTGGATAACCCACGGGCCACGGGCCGTTCGTGATGTTTTCTCGGGTATGGCGCGGGTATGTACCGGGTGCCCGCGGCGCTGGTGCGCGGTCAGACGGCGGCCTTCTTCAGGCGGCGGCGCTCCCGCTCGGACAGGCCGCCCCAGATGCCGAAGCGCTCGTCGTTGGCGAGGGCGTACTCAAGGCACTCGGAGCGCACCTCGCAGGCGAGGCAGACCTTCTTCGCCTCTCTGGTGGAGCCGCCCTTCTCGGGAAAGAAGGACTCGGGGTCGGTCTGGGCGCACAGCGCGCGCTCCTGCCAGCCGAGTTCCTCGTCCGCGTCGTCGACCAGCAGTTGCTGCACCAGCTCGGTCATGTGCGCCCCTCGTCTGTCTTTCGCGTCCCCGTGCGTACGCCGTTACCGATTTCGGCTGAACGACACGAGTGAAATTACAAGTGTGCTGCTCCGGGCGAGTCAAGCCGAGATCTGCTATTGAGCCCGTTATTCACTCTGCGGAACCAAGGCCGTGCGGAAAGTGTTCAAATCGCCATAAACCCCGACGCACGACCGGGCACGCGGCCGGGGTCCGCCGGACCGCCGCGCTCCGCAGGCACCTGCACGGCTCCTGTACGAAGGAAGACGTCCTGACGTTCGATCGCGTTGCATGGCCCGTCGAGCGCTCGGATGTGCCCCATGTGTCCCGGCCCTCCGAGCAGCAAACCTCACGCCCGGCAGATGACCCGGATGAGGTGAAATGTGTCCCACATGGCGGTCATCGAGTTGACACCACTGATGTGAACCGTTGTCCTAGGGGGCATGCTCGCGAACTCGGTACCCACCTCGACCCGCACCGCCGGGTCCCACGGTGCTGTCCGGGCCCGCTGTAGCTGTTGTCGCTGTTCCAGCTGTTGAGCCGGCCCCTTCCTCCTTCTCCCGGGTCTCCGCTCCGGCTGTCGCCGACGCCCCGCCCCCGCGCGGCTCGGTCGTCCTTCCCTCGCAGCCCCTTTCGCCGGGCTCCCATCTCTTCTCCGCCGAGGAACCAGCACACCCCATGAACAGCGACAACGACCTCCAGATCGCCGGTGACCCGCTCGAAGTCCCGCATCTGCTCCAGCCGCCGCGCGAGCACCCGGCCACCGTCGCCGAGTTCGCCGGCCTGGCCCGCGCCATCGCCGCCGACCGCGCCCAGTGGGCGGAACTGGTCCGCTACGACGCCACGACCCGCTGGTACCACCGGCTGCGCACCGGCCCCGGTTACGAGGTCTGGCTGCTGTCCTGGGTGCCGGGGCAGGGCACCGGACGGCACGACCACGGGCGCTCCTCCGGCGTCCTCACCGTCCTGGAGGGCACGCTCACCGAGCACACCCGGCGCGGTGCCAGGACGCTCGCGCCCGGCGCGCAACACGTGTTCGCGCCGGGGTACGCGCACGAGGTCGTCAACGACGCGCTGGAACCGGCGGTCAGCCTGCACATCTACTACCCGGGTCTTACCGAGATGCCCATGCACCCCGCGGCGCACGCCGGGGCGCATGCCGCTCTCTCCTGCGAGGCGCGTCCGGTGACTGCCTGACGCGATGTCGGAGCCTCCTGCAAGACTGGTTCCCATGCGCATTGTGGTTCTGGCAGGCGGTATCGGTGGTGCACGGTTCCTGCGTGGTCTCAAGCAGGCCGCGCCGGACGCGGACGTCACGGTGATCGGCAACACCGGCGACGACATCCACCTCTTCGGGCTGAAGGTCTGCCCGGACCTCGACACGGTGATGTACACGCTGGGTGGCGGCATCAACGAGGAGCAGGGCTGGGGGCGGTCCGAGGAGACCTTCCATCTCAAGGAGGAACTGGCGGCCTACGGAGTCGGCCCCGAGTGGTTCGGGCTCGGCGACCGGGACTTCGCCACGCACATCGTGCGGACGCAGATGCTCGGCGCCGGCTATCCGCTGAGCGCGGTCACCGCGGCACTGTGCGACCGGTGGAAGCCGGGCGTGAAGCTGATCCCGATGACCGACGACCGGGTGGAGACGCATGTGGCCGTCGAGGTCGACGGCGAGCGCAAGGCGGTCCACTTCCAGGAGTACTGGGTGCGGATGCGGGCCGGCGTGCCCGCCGAGGCCGTGGTCCCGGTCGGCGCCGAGAACTCCAAGCCGGCCCCCGGCGTCCTGGAGGCGATCGCCGAGGCGGACGTCATCCTCTTCCCTCCGTCCAACCCGGTCGTGTCCATCGGCACGATCCTCGCGGTCCCGGGCATCCGGGAGGCCATCGCGGACGCGGGCGTGCCCGTGGTCGGCCTGTCCCCCATCGTCGGCGACGCGCCGGTGCGCGGGATGGCCGACAAGGTGCTCGCCGCGGTCGGCGTCCGGTCCACGGCCGCCGCCGTCGCCGAGCACTACGGCTCGGGCCTGCTGGACGGCTGGCTGGTCGACACCGTGGACGCGGCGGTGGTCGAGCGCGTGGAGGCCGACGGCATCCGCTGCCGGGCCGTGCCCCTGATGATGACCGACCTCGCCGCGACCGCGCAGATGGCGCGGGAGGCGCTGACACTGGCCGAGGAGGTGCGGGGCGCGTGAGCGTGGACCGCGCGGAGCGTCCCGCGTTCCAGGTCTGGGCCCCGGCCGGGCTGCCCGAGGTACAGCGGGGCGACGACCTCGCCAAGCTGATCGCCGTCGCCGAGCCCGCCCTGGCCGACGGGGACGTGGTGGTCGTCACCTCCAAGATCGTCTCCAAGGCGGAGGGCCGGGTCGTCCGGGCCACCGACCGGGAGGCCGCGATCGACGCGGAGACCGTGCGGGTGGTGGCCCGCCGGGGCACCCTGCGGATCGTGGAGAACCGGCAGGGCCTGGTCATGGCCGCGGCCGGGGTCGACGCCTCGAACACCCCCGCCGGGACCGTGCTGTTGCTGCCCGAGGACCCGGACGCGTCCGCCCGCGCCATCCGCGACGGCCTGCGCGACGCCCTCGGGGTCGAGGTCGGGGTCATCGTCAGTGACACCTTCGGGCGGCCCTGGCGCGCGGGCCTCACGGACGTGGCGATCGGCGCCGCCGGGGTGCGGGTGCTGGACGATCTGCGCGGGGGCACGGACGCGTACGGCAACCCGCTCAGCGCCACCGTGGTGGCCACGGCGGACGAACTGGCCGCCGCCGGTGACCTGGTCAAGGGCAAGGCCGAGGGGCGGCCGGTCGCGGTGGTGCGCGGCCTGCCCCAGGTGGTGGAACGGGGCGGCGAGGCGGGCACGGGCGCGCGGGCGCTGGTGCGTGCCGCCGCCGACGACATGTTCCGGCTCGGCACCTCCGAGGCGGTCCGCGAGGCCGTGACCCTGAGGCGCACCGTGCGGGCGTTCACCGACGAGCCGGTGGACCCGGGTTCGGTACGGCGGGCGGTGGCGGCGGCCGTGACGGCGCCCGCACCGCACCACACCACGCCCTGGCGGTTCGTGCTGCTGGAGTCGGCGCGGTCGCGCGGCCGGCTGCTGGACGCGATGCGGGACGCCTGGATCGCCGACCTGCGCCGGGACGGCAAGGCCGAGGAGTCCGTCGCCAAGCGGGTCCGGCGAGGCGACGTGCTGCGCGACGCCCCCTGTCTCGTGGTGCCGTGCCTCGTCATGGACGGCTCGCACCACTACGGGGACGCGCGGCGCGACGGTGCCGAGCGGGAGATGTTCGTCGTCGCCATGGGCGCGGGCGTGCAGAACTTCCTGGTGGCGCTGGCCGGGGAGCGCCTCGGCTCGGCCTGGGTGTCGTCCACGATGTTCTGCCGGGACGTGGTGCGCGAGACGCTCGCCCTGCCCCCGGAGTGGGACCCGATGGGCGCGGTCGCGATCGGGCATCCGGCCGAGGCGCCGCGGCCTCGGGCCGAGCGGGACGCGGAGTCGTTCATCGAGGTGCGATGAGAGGCGGACGGGGGGCCTAGTCTCGTAGGACGGCACCGGCGGCACCGGCCGCACCGGCAATCCGAGGATCTGATCCGTGGCAGGACGTTTCGTTCAGCGGCCCACGCGCACGACGGTGCGCGGCGGGCGGACCGGCGTGTCCGCGGGCGGTACGGATGGTGCGGCCGGGATACCGCGGCAGGCCGCGGTGCCCCCGCGGATGCGGAGGTGGGTGCCCGAGGGACCCCTCGATCTCGGTCTGGTGCTCGGGCCGCTACGGCGCGGGCCCGGCGATCCGACGTTCCGGGCCACGGCGGACGGGTCCGTGTGGCGGGCCTGCCGCACCCCGGCTGGGCCCGGCACGCTGCGGGTACGGGCGGACGGCGGTGAGGTGCTCGGCGAGGCGTGGGGGCCGGGGGCGCGGTGGCTGCTCGACGGTCTGCCCGCGTTGCTCGGGGCGTCCGACGATCCGGAGGCGTTCGTGCCCCGGCACCGGGTGGTGGCGCTGGCGCGGCACCGGCGGCCGGGGCTGCGGCTCACCCGGACCGGACTGGTGCTGGAGTCGCTGATCCCGTCGGTGCTGGAGCAGAAGGTCACGGCGGATGAGGCGTACCGGGCGTGGCGGTTGCTGGTACGGCGGTTCGGCGAGCCCGCGCCGGGACCGGCCGGGCTCGGCGAGCGGCCGATGTTCGTCATGCCTGCGGCGCGGACGTGGGCGCTGGTTCCCTCCTGGGAGTGGCATCGCGCCGGGGTCGACGACAAGCGCGCGTCCACGATCCTGCGGGCCGTCCGGGTGGCCCCGCGGCTGGAGCAGGCGGTGGGGATGCCGGCGGCGGAGGCTCGGGCGCGGCTGGAGGTCGTACCGGGGGTTGGGGTGTGGACGTCGGCGGAGGTGGTGCAGCGCAGTCACGGGGCGGCGGACGAGGTGACGGTCGGGGATCTGCATCTGCCGGGGATCGTGGGATGGGCGCTGGCGGGTGACCGGCACGCGGACGACTCCGAGATGCTCCGTCTGCTGGAGCCCTACGCCGGTCAACGGCACCGGGCCGCCCGCCTGATCCTCCTGAGCGGCGTGGCACCGGCCCGGCGCGTCCCGAAGATGCCCCGCGTGGACATCGGGTCGCTCTGAGCCGCGGCGCCGCCACACACGGCGACCGGGACGAGCCCCGCTCGACCCGGTCGCACCGCTCCCCTACTGGTCGGAGGAGAACCGCACCGCACCCGCCGGGATACGCGCGTCGCACCACACCCGGGCCCCGTCGCGCAGCTCGTTGTCGGGGCCGACGACCGCCCCGTCGCCGATGACCGTGCCGGTGAGCACGGAGCGGGTGCCGACGCGGGCGCGGGCGCCGATGAGGGAGTCGGTGATGACCGCGCCGGGCTCGATGACCGCGCCCGGCAGGATCGTCGAGCCGAAGACCCGCGCGCCCCGCGCGACGAACGCGCCCTCCCCCACGACCGTGCCCCCGGTCAGCTTCGCGTCCGGCGCCACCTGGGCCGTCGGCAGCACCAGCCGGTCACCGCAGCGCCCCGGCACCGCGGGCGACGGCGCGCGCCCGAGCACCAGGTCGGCCGAGCCGCGCACGAACGCGGCCGGGGTGCCGAGGTCCAGCCAGTACGTGGAGTCGACCATGCCCTGGAGATGCGCCCCCGCGGCCAGCAGTTCGGGGAACGTCTCGCGCTCCACCGACACCGGCCGGCCCGCCGGGATCGCGTCGATGACCGAGCGCCGGAAGACGTACGCCCCCGCGTTGATCTGGTCGGTGACGATCTCCTCCGGCGTCTGCGGCTTCTCCAGGAACGCCAGGACCCGGCCCGTCCCGTCGGTCGGCACCAGACCGTAGGCACGGGGGTCGGACACCTTCGTCAGGTGCAGCGAGACGTCCGCGCCCGACGACTGGTGGGTGTCGACGAGGGCCTGGATGTCCAGGCCCGTCAGGATGTCCCCGTTGAAGATCAGCACCGGCTCGTCCGGGCCGGAGCACAGCCGCGAGGCGACGTTGCGGATCGCCCCGCCCGTGCCGAGGGGCTCCTCCTCGGTGACGTACTCGAGGTGGAGGCCCAGCGCCGAGCCGTCGCCGAAGTACGGCTCGAAGACCTCGGCCAGATAGCTGGTGGCAAGGACGATGTGCTCGACGCCCGCCGCTCTCGCCCTCGCCAGCTGGTGGGTGAGGAACGGCACGCCCGCGGCCCTGACCATGGGCTTGGGCGTGTGCACGGTGAGCGGGCGCAGCCGGGTGCCTTTGCCGCCGACCAGGAGGATCGCTTCTGTCACCTGTCGTCTCTGCTTCCTGCCGGGACCGGCCGAACTGACTCGTTCTACTCGTATCGGCCGGTCAGTGTATGCAGACCGTAGCGACGGAGGCCGTGACGGCCACGCGGTTTGCCGTGAGACGGGTGTGAGATCAGTGAGAGACGCGCCCCCCTCGCGCGCCTTCGCGCGCGTACCCTGTGCCGGGTGAACGCCACCGATCGCACCCCCGCCGACCTGCTGACTTCCGCCCTCGCCGCGGATCCCGGCCGCCCGCTGGTGACCTTCTACGACGATGCCACGGGCGAACGCGTCGAACTCTCGGTCGCCACCTTCGCCAACTGGGTGGCCAAGACCGCGAACCTCCTCCAGGGCGACCTCTCCGTGGAACCCGGCGACCGGGTCGCGCTGCTGCTGCCCGCGCACTGGCAGACGGCGGTGTGGCTGCTGGCCTGTGCCTCGGTGGGCGCGATCGCGGACGTGGCCGGGGACCCGGCGGCGGCCGACGTGGCCGTCAGCGGTCCGGACGCGCTGGAGGCGGCGCGGGCGTGCCGGGGCGAGCGGGTGGCGCTGGCCCTGCGGCCGCTCGGCGGCAGGTTCCCGCAGCCGCCGCAGGGGTTCCTCGACTACGCCGTGGAGGTGCCGGGCCAGGGCGACCGGTTCGCGTCGCCGTACGGCGGGGAGTCGGCGCTGATCGTGGCCGGAGCGGAGTTCAGCGGGGCCGAGGTCGTGCAGAAGGCCCTCGCCGACTCGGCCGGGCTGGAGCTGACGGGGCCTGGGTCGCGGCTGCTGTCGGGGATGCCGTACGACACCTGGGAGGGACTCAGCGCGGGACTGTTCGCGCCGCTGGCCAGTGGCGGGTCCGTGGTGCTCTGCCGGAATCTGGACCGGCTGGACGAGGAGTCGCTGGCGAAGCGGATCGAGAGCGAGAAGGTGACGGCGGTACGGCGATGAGCCCGGCCCGGGTAGGGCCGTGCCCCCTCTTGGAGTAGTACAGGGCGCCTCCCCTCACCTCTCCGCCTCATTGTCGTAGGAGTACCGAGGAGCACCTCCTACGACGGCGAGGCCTTGCACCGTGACCCACTCACCTCCCCCCGCCGACGGGTCGTCCGCGACCGGGGCGGGGCTCGTGCGGCGGCGCCGGCGGCGGTGGGCCAAGGGGGCGGGGCTCGGGGCGGCGATCCTGGTCGCGGCGGCCGTCGGGGCGGGGTGGGCGGCGTACGCCCGGCTCAGTGCCAATATCCGGCCCGACGGCGCGGCGGCCGCCGAGCTCGACCGGTACGCGCACGAGCGGCCCGCGGTCGTGGCGCCCGGGGCGCGGAACATCCTGCTGATCGGATCCGACAGCCGGGCCGGCGACGGCAACGGCCGCTACGGGAGGGACCTGGGCAGCCGGCGCTCGGACACGACGATCCTGCTGCACCTGGCGGCGGACCGGCGCAGCGCCACCGCCGTGTCCCTCCCCCGGGACCTGATGGTGGACATCCCGGACTGCCTCCGGGGCGACGGCACCCGGGGCCGGCCGGTGTTCGCGATGTTCAACCACGCCTTCGAGCTGGGCGGTTCGGCATGCACGGTGCGGACCGTCGAGAAGCTGACGGGCATCCGCGTCGACCACCACGTGGTCGTGGACTTCAGTGGGTTCAAGGACATGGTGGACGCCGTCGGCGGGGTGCGGGTCTGCCTGAAGGAACCCATCGACGACAAGGCGGCGAAGCTCAGGCTGCCAGCGGGCGAGGTCACGCTCGACGGGGAGCGGGCCCTCGGCTACGTACGGGCCCGCGAGTCGCTGGGCGACGGCAGCGACACCGGGCGGATGCGGCGCCAGCAGCGGTTCCTCGGCGCGCTGGTCACCAGGGTGCGCGGCAACGACGTACTGCTGAACCCGTTGCGGCTGTACGCCGTGCTGGACGCGGCGACCTCCTCCCTCACCACCGATCCGGGGCTGGCGGACCTGGGCGACATGTACCGACTGGTGCGGACGCTGCACGCCGTCCCCACCCGGCGCACGCAGTTCCTGACGGTGCCGAGGGAGCAGTACGTCTACGACGCCGACCGCGACCAACTCGTCGAGCCCGAAGCCGAGAAGCTCTTCGAGCGGCTGCGCACGGACCAGCCGGTGGCGGTCGCCGAACGGACGCCGGAGAAGCCGCCGGCTCCGCAAAAGGGCACGACGAGTTCCCCTTCCCCCACGCCCACCTACACCGGGACCACGGCCGCCGAGCAGGGCTGCGTGTGAGGCGTGCGCCGTGGCCGCCGGCTTCCGCCCGGAAAATGAGGCGGATTGCCCGGTTGTAGGGACGACGGATTTGTCACCGGCGTCCCTAGACGCTGAACTGGGCGGATAGTGTGAGCGATCCGGTGCACGTGGCCACGAGGTCCGACCTGGGGTCGTGCACTGTTTCAGCGAGACCCGAGCGCCTTTGAGGGGGAAGGCGCCGCGTGGCCCCGACGGAGGATTCGGACAACCGTGGACGCGCAAGGCCGTGGGCGGGCGGACAACATCGATCCCGCAGACCAGTGGGTGCTCAATCCGAACACCGGCGAATACGAACTGCAACTGCCTCCTTCCGGAACGCAGTCGGTTCCCGGTCCGCGCAAGCCGTCCGCCCCGGACGGCGACGGTGCCCGGCGCCGCCGGCGCAACGACATGGCGCCCGGCGAGACCCGCGAGATGAGCACGGTGCCCGCGCAGGACGGCGGGCGCGAGGGGGGCGGGACCCGCACCCAGGCCGGGGGCCGCACCCGGGACACGGCGCGGGCCGGGGACGTGCCGCCACCGAGGACCTCCCGGCGCCGCGGCACCGAACCCGAGGGCGCGCCGGGACGGCGTGGCCGCCGGCCGGTGAAGAAGAAGTCGAAGGCGAAGAAGGTGCTGGCGTGGACCGCCGGCGGCACGGCCTTCGCGCTGGTCGCGGTCGGCGCCGCCGGGTACCTGTACCTCAAGCACCTTGAGGGCAACATCAGTTCGACCGATGTCGGAGACGCGGGCTCCAAGGGCTTCAGCAAGGACGAGGCCTTCAACCTGCTGATCATCGGCACCGACAAGCGCACCGGCAAGGGCAACGAGGGCTACGGCGACTCCGGCAGCGTCGGGCACGCTGACACCGACATCCTGCTGCACGTCTCCAAGGACCGCACCAACGCGACCGCGCTGAGCATCCCGCGCGACCTGATCGTGAACGTGCCGGACTGCCCGACCAAGCAGCCGGACGGCAGCAGCAAGGTCATTCCCGGCACCGACAACGTGCGCTTCAACACCAGCCTCGGCCAGGACGGCCGCGACCCGGGCTGCACCATGCGCACCGTCGAAGAGGTCACCGGCATACACGTGGACCACTTCATGATGGCCGACTTCAACGCGGTGAAGACGCTGACCAGCGCGGTGGGCGGTGTCGAGGTGTGTGTCGCGCACCCCGTGGACGACAAGGAGTCCCATCTCAAGCTGCCGGCGGGCAAGTCGGTGGTGGAGGGCGAGCAGGCCCTCGCCTTCGTGCGCACCCGGCACAGTTTCGGCAACCAGGGCGACCTGGACCGCATCAAGGTGCAGCAGCAGTTCCTGGGCTCGCTGATGCGCAAGATGTCCTCCGGCGACACCCTCAGCAACCCCTCGAAGCTGATGGACCTCGCGGAGGCGGCCACCAAGGCGCTGACCGTCGACACCGGCATAAAGAGCATCAACACGCTCAAGGACATCGCGCTGGAGCTCAAGAAGGTGCCGCCGAAGAACATCACCTTCACCACAGTGCCGGTGGTGGACAACCCCGCGGAGAAGGTCCACGCGACGGTGGTCCTCAACCAGTCGGCGGCGCCGGCGGTGTTCCGGGCGATACAGGACGACGTCTCCTTCACCGACGTCAAGCGCAAGCAGAAGGCCGCGAAGGACGCGCAGGCCGCCCGGCTCAAGGGCACCCGGTCCGCGCCCGGCGACGTGCGCGTGCGCATCCTCAACAGCGAGGCGGCACCGGGCAGCGCGCAGGCGGTCCTGGACTGGCTCCAGAACAGCGAGGGCGTACTGAAGTCGGAGAACGCGGGCAACGCGTCGGCCGGGCTCCGGAAGACCACCCTGGAGTACGCGCCCGACCAGGCGGCGCAGGCCCGGGAGCTGGCCGCGTTGATGGGGCTGCCCGGCTCGGCGCTCAAGCCGGGTTCGAGCGTCGTCAACTCCCAGGGGCTGCCCGCGATGACCCTGACCCTGGGCAAGGACTTCAAGGGCGCGGGCACGCCGATCACCGCTCCGGACACGGCGCCGAAGGTCGACAAGTCAACGGCCGACGAGGTTAAGTGCGCCTCATAGGTAACCCTGCGGGCCCGTCGTGCGTCTAACCACTCGGCGCGGGACGGGCCCGTCGCATGGCGTAGAAGGCGGGGAGGGCAGGGAGAGTGGCGCAGAGCGAGGTGCGAGGTGACGCTGCCGAGGTGGATGACACGATGGCGCTCACCCCGCGGACGGCGGACCTCGAGGCCGGGGCCGGACGGCACGGCGGCGGTCGGCGCAAGAGGGGCTCGGGCTCCGGGGGTTCGGGCGGTCCGGGAGGTTCCAAGACCACCCGGCGGCGCCGACGGCGCGCGCTGCGCTGGTCGGCGACGATCCTCGCGGTGGTCATACTCGGCACGGCGGGCGCCGGTTACCTCTACTACCGGCATCTGAACGCCAGCATAAGCAAGGGCGAGCGCAGCAGCGGTGACGCCAAGGCGCGGAAGACCGCCCCGAACGCGGCCGGACAGACCCCGCTGAACATCCTGCTGATCGGCTCGGACAGCCGTAACTCGGCGGAGAACCTGGAGCTCGGCGGCAGCAAGAGCAGCGTCGGCGATCCCCCGCGCGGGGACGTGCAGATGCTCATCCACATATCCGCCGACCGCAAGAGCGCCGCGATGGTGAGCATCCCCCGCGACACCCGTGTCGACATCCCCAAGTGCACGGATCCGGACACCGGAAAGGTCTATCCGGCGACCAACGACATCATCAACACCACGCTCGGCCGGGGCGGCGCCGGCTGCACGCTGGCCACCTGGGAGAACCTCACCGGGGTCTACATCGACCACTGGATGACGATCGACTTCGCGGGCGTGGTGAGGATGGCGGACGCCATCGGCGGCGTCGACGTCTGTGTGAAGCAGAACGTCTGGGACCACCCGACCGCGGCCCAGCGCGGCGGCTCCGGGCTGAAGCTGACCGCCGGGACGCACAAGGTCAAGGGCGTGCAGGCGCTCCAGTGGCTGCGCACCCGGCACGCCTGGGGCAGCGACCTGATGCGGGCCCGCGCCCAGCACATGTACCTCAACTCCATGCTCCGCACGCTCCAGTCGCAGAACGTGTTCACCGACACCGGGCGGCTCATAGACCTGGCCAACTCTGCCATCAAGTCCCTCAAGGTCTCCGAGGAGATCGGCACGGTCAAGAAGCTCTACGACCTCGGCATGGAGATGAAGTCCGTGCCGTCGGACCGCATCACGAGCCTGACGATGCCTAACCTCCCGGATCCGCAGGATCCCGACAACCACGTCGTCCCGAACACGACCGACGCCGGCAAGCTCTGGGCGATGCTCCGGGACGACATCCCGCTCGACAAGAACGGCGGGACCGCGGACTCCGAGCAGGGCGCGGACAAGCCCCAGCCGACGAAGTCGCCCTCCACCGATCCGGCCCGGCTCGGCGTCGTCGTCCAGAACGGCACCGGCTCCGCCTCCGAGGCGGCGGTCCCCGGCCGGGCCCGCACCATCGCCGAGGCGCTCGCGGCGAAGGGTTACGGCCGGGCGGCGGCCGACGCCGCGGCCCCGCCACCGCAGGACAAGACGGTGGTCGAGTACCCGAGCGCCGACCTCCAGGGCGACGCCCAGGGCGTGGCCAAGGCACTGGGCCTGCCGGCGAGCGCGGTGAAGCAGACCACCTCGGTCTCCGGCGTCACCCTGCTGCTCGGCGCCGACTGGCGCAGCGGCACGACCTTCCCGAAGCAGTCCAAGCCCAAGGCCGGCGACATCCCGTCCAACTCCGACGCCATCAACGGCGCGGACAAGGGCGGCTGCATGGAGGTGTACAAGCCGTACCGGTGGTGAGGGCCGTACCGGTACCGAACGGGGCGGGGCCCCTCCGCGAAGGAGGGGCCCCGCCCCGTTCGGTCCGTGCGCTCGGGTCCGTCAGGCGCTGTGCACCGCCGGCCTGCGCGACGCGATGACCCGCTTGGCCAGGGACTTCGGGCTGGTCAGGAAGCCCCAGCCCCAGGACATGTGCATGGTGGCGAGGGCCACGGGGATCTGGAGGCGGGCCTTGAGGGGCAGGCCCTTGCCGGCGGGCAGGGAGCCGGCGGCGATCGCGGCGAGGTAGCCGCCGGGGATCACCAGGCCCCAGGGGGTCAGGGCCACGCCGGCCACCAGGCCCGCGGCTATCGCGCAGACCGCGGTCGGCGGGGCGAGGTAGCGCAGGTTGATCGAGCCGGAGTGGTAGCGGGCGACGACATGGCGCCAGCGGCCGTAGTCCTTGTACTGCTTGGCCAGGGCCCGCACCGAAGGCCGGGGGCGGTACGACACCTTCAGTTCCGGCGAGAACCAGATCAGGCCGCCCGCCTCGCGGATGCGGAAGTTCAGCTCCCAGTCCTGGGCGCGGATGAACTCCTCGTTGTAGCCGCCCTGCTGCTCCAGCGCCTCGCGGCGGAAGACACCGAGGTAGACCGTCTCGGCGGGGGCCGCGTCGCCGCCGGTGTGGAAGGCCGCGTTGCCGACGCCGATCCTGGAGGTCATCGCGGCGGCGACCGCGTGCTCCCAGTCGTTCTCGCCCTCGGCGTGCATGATGCCGCCGACGTTCTGCGCACCGGTCTCCGCGAGGAGCCGTACGGCGGTCTCGATGTAGTTCGGCGAGAGGATGCCGTGGCCGTCGACACGGACCACGATCGGATGCCGGGAGGCCTTGATCGCCGCGTTCAGCGCGGCGGGGGTGCGGCCGGTCGGGTTCGGCACGGTGTGGACGCGGGGGTCTTCGGCCACGAGCTCGGCGGCGATCTCGTCCGTGCGGTCCGTGGACGGACCGAGGGCGATCACGACCTCCATGTCGCCGCCGTACTCCTGCGCGAGGATCGCTTGGACGGCCCCGCGCAGATGCCGCTCCTCGTTGAGGACGGGCATGATCACGGATACAGCGGGGAACCGCACGTCGGGCTTGGCGTTCATAGGGGCCTCACGTTACCGCGAACGGGCGACACCGGTGCGCGCCGCCGGGGCTCCGACGCGGGATGGAGATCGTATCGGCCTACTGTGCTCACGGATCCCACGTACGGCCTCGTCCGGAGGTGTCCCTTGACCAGCCCGCCCCGGTCCCCGGCGCGACCCCAGCGCCGCCCGCAGCCGCCCCGCCGGCTGCCGCCCCAGCACGTGCGGCCCGTGCGGCCCGTGCGCCGACGGCGGCGGCCGCGCTGGGCCGTGCGGGCGATGACCACGCTGTCGGTGGTGGTGCTCGCCTCCGCGGGCATCGGACACGCGGTGGTCACCAGCCTGGACGCGGGGATCTCCCGGGTCGACGCCTTCAAGGACATGAAGAACCGGCCGCAGGCGGGCCACGGGATGAACATCCTGCTGGTCGGCACCGACGGCCGGGACAAGATCACCGAGCGGCAGCGGCGCGCCTTCCACCTGGGCGGACAGCCCTGCCACTGCACCGACACGATGATGGTCGTGCACATCTCGGAGGACCGGGAGCGGGCCACGGTGGTGAGCCTGCCGCGCGACTCCTACGCCGAGGTACCCGCCCGCCGGGACCCGGCCACCGGCCGGAAGTACGGCGCGCATCCGCTCAGGCTGAACGCGGCCTACGCCGAGGGCGGACCCCAGCTGACCGTGCGCACGGTCGAGAACATGACCCATGTGAAGATCGACCACTATCTGGAGGTCGACTTCACCAGCTTCATGAAGACCGTGGACGTCCTCGGCGGGGTCCGGATCTGTACGGCGACGCCGCTGAAGGACAGTTACAGCGGGCTCGACCTCGCTCCCGGCACGCACACCCTGATGGGCGGGCAGGCGCTCCAGTACGTGCGCTCGCGGCACCTGGACGGGGCCAGCGACCTGGGCCGGATGAAGCGGCAGCAGCGTTTCCTGGCCGCGCTGATCGAGCGGGCGACGTCCTCGGGCGTGCTGCTGAACCCGATGCGCTTTCGCGACGTGACCCGGGCGGTGCTCGGCTCGGTGCGCGCCGATGTGGGCTTCGGCACGGACGAGCTGCTCGACCTCGGGCGCGCGATGCGGAACTTCTCGCCCTCGTCCTCCGAGTTCACGACCGTCCCCATCGGGCGGATGGACTACCCGGTCAAGGGCATCGGCTCGACCCTGAAGTGGGACGCGGCCCGCTCCGCCCAGCTGTTCCAGGCGCTGCGTGACGACAAGCCGCTCACCGCGGCCCGCCCGCACCCCGCCTCCGCCGCGACGTCCGTCGAGACGGACCCCCGGGGCATCCGGGTGCAGGTGGCGAACGGCACCGCCACGACCGGACTGGCCAAGCGGATCGACACCGAGCTGGCCGCGACCGGCTTCGCCACCACTCACCAGCCGGTGACCGCGCCCGCCCGGCTGACGGCCACCGTCATCACGTACGACCCCCGCTGGGACCGCTCCGCGCACACCCTGGCCGCGGCCCTGCCGGGCAGCGAGCTGCGGGCGGCGCCGGGCCAGGGGCCGGTGCTGAAGGTGACCGCCGGCGCCGGCTTCAAGGGCGTGCGGGCCGTGCGCTTCGAGGATCCCGGGCATCAGGACCAGGGCGCCGCGAGCGTGGTGCGCGGCAACGAGGTGGTGTGCTCGGGGAACGCCTGAGCGGACACGCGCCCCCGGGCACCCCGCCCCGTCCGGTCCGGCCCGGACCCGTCCGGTCCCGCTGGTCCTGCAAACCGTCTAGTCCTGCAAACCGTCCGCCGCCCGCTGCTCGCGCAGCTCGCGGATGGCGCGGCGGCGGGCCAGCCGGTGGGTGCGGCGGATCTGCGCCTCCTGGTAGCGGCGGCGGTCACGGTCGGTCTCCGGCAGCACCGGGGGCACCTGACGGGGCTTGCCGTCGGCGTCCACGGCCGCGAAGACCAGATAGGCCGAGCCGACCTGGGTGGGCGGGTTGGACTCGTTCCAGCGCTCGGCGAGGACTCGTACGCCGACCTCCATGGAGGTCCGGCCGGTCCAGTTGACCTGGGCCTTCACATGGACCAGGTCACCGACGCGGACCGGTTCGAGGAAGGCCATCTCGTCCATGGACGCGGTGACGGCGGGGCCGCCGGAGTGCCGCCCGGCCACGGCGCCCGCCGCGTCGTCCACCAGCTTCATGATCACCCCGCCGTGCACCGTACCCAGCAGGTTGGTGTCGTTGTGGGTCATGATGTGGCTGAGCGTGGTGCGCGAGGCGGACGTGGGTTTGCCCGGAATTTCCGATTCCACTGCTTCCGGCTCCGTGGCCTGGTCTGTCATGCCCTCTACCTTATGCCGAAGCCGCATTCGCGGAATTTGTGTCAGCTTCGCAACAGCGCCGCCCCTATTTTCCGACAGGCCTTGTAAGCCATACGGCGCAGCCCTGCACACTGGTCCGCATGAATGACTGGCCCGAGGCATGGTCCGACGACGAGCGCGGCCCCCGCTACGGACGCGGCAGCGCCGGCGCGCAGCCCGAAGGCGCACGCGCGATGCGCCAGGTGCGGCGCGGTCCGGCGGCACCGCAGTACGGGGCCGGCGTTCCGCAGCAGCCGTCGTACGCGAACGGCGGCTACGACGACGCGTACGACAGCGGTTACAACACCGGCCAGGTCTACGGCGGCCCCGGCGGCCACGGCCCCGACGGCACGCCGGGGCCCGGCCAGAGACCCGCGCCGAACTGGCGGCGGCGGATCAAGTGGACCGCGATCACCTTGGTGACCGTGTTGACCGTCACATCGGTCGCGACCTACTTCTGGGCCGACTCCAAGCTGCGCCGCGAGGTCGACCTGTCCAAGGTGATCGACCGGCCGCAGTCGGGGTCCGGCACCAACTACCTGATCGTCGGTTCGGACAGCCGCGAGGGCATGACCAAGGCGGACGAGAAGAAGCTGCACACCGGCGCCGCCGAGGGCAAGCGCACGGACTCGATGATGATCCTGCACGTCGGCGACAACGGCGACACGCTCGTCTCGCTGCCGCGCGACTCGAACGTGGAGATCCCGTCGTACAAGGGCTCGACGTCCGGGAAGGTCTACCCCGCCACGGGCCGCCAGGAGAAGCTGAACGCGGCCTACGCCGAGGACGGGCCCACGCTGCTGGTCCGGACGATCGAGTACAACACCGGGCTGCACATCGACCACTACGTGGAGATCGGCTTCCAGGGCTTCGCGAACATCGTGGACGCGGTCGGCGGGGTGCAGATCGACATCGACAAGGGCTTCAAGGACAAGTGGTCCGGCGCCGACTTCAAGGCCGGCAAGCAGACCCTGAACGGCCGGCAGGCGCTCGCCTTCGTGCGCACCCGGCACGCCTTCGCCGCGTCCGACCTGCAGCGGACGAAGAACCAGCAGAAGTTCCTGGCGGCCCTGGCCCACGAGGTGGCGACGCCCGCGACCGTGCTGAACCCGTTCAAGTTCTACCCGACCATGGGCGCGGGCCTGGACTCGCTGATCGTGGACAAGGACATGTCCCTGTGGAACCTGGCCTCGATGTTCTGGGCCATGAAGAGCGTCAACGGCGGTGACGGCACCTCCATGAACATGCCCATCTCCGGCTCCGTCGGCGGCAACCTCGTCTGGGACAAGACGAAGGTCAAGACGCTGGTGACCGAACTGAACAACGACCAGAAGGTCACCGTCGCCGGCAACTAGCCGAAACGGCGCGACAGGGGCGGCCGGGCCGTCGCACGGGCGAGCAGCGCCACGTGCGGCAGGACCAGCCGCCCCTCGCCGTCCCGGGCGAACTCCGCGCACAGCCGGTCGTACTCCCCCCGTATCCGCGCGACGGTCCCGGCGTCCTGGGCGCCGAGGACCAGCCCGGCGGTGGCGATCCCGCCCGCGGCCCCGCCCCACCACTCCTCGGCGCCGGCCCGGTGCGCCCACTCCAGCTCGGCGGCCCGGGGCCCGTCGAACCCGGCCTCGGCGAGCAGCGCGGCCAGTCCGCCGGGGGTGCGCGGGAAGTCCTCGGCGGGGTCGAGGCGGGGCAGGTACGCCGGTGGTACGGCACCGCCCGCCGCGCAGGCCCGCCCCAGCAGTTCCTGTCCCGCCCCGCGCCGGGCGCCCCACAGGGTCAGCGCGATGCGGCCGCCGGGGCGCAGCACGCGGCGCAGCTCGGCGAGGGCGGCGCGCGGGCGGCCCACGTGGTTGAGCACGAAGTTGGCGAGGACGGCGTCGAACTCCTCGTCCGGGAAGGGCAGTTCCGGCAATACGGCGACCTCGGCGGCGATGCCGTGCCGGCGGGCCCGCGCCACCATGTCCGGGTCGGCGTCCACCGCACTCACCCGCGCGCCCCGTTCCCGTGCCGCGCGGGCGGCGGTGCCGGTGCCGGTGCCGACGTCCAGCACCCGACTCCCGCCCGCGACCCGCGCCGCCTCCAGCAGCCGCGGCACCGGGTGGGCGCACAGCCGCCCGAAGCTCGCCTCGTACGCCCGCGCCCGTCCCGCCCACATGGCCCGCTCGGCGGCGTCGAAGGCCGCGGTCGCCCCGGAAGTGATCATGCCGGCACCCTGCCGCACCCGGGGGCACACGCTCAAGGGCACCCCGGCCGGGGCGCCCTTGAGCGACGCGGTCACGCCTCGGTCACACGGCCGTCGCGCGGCACATCTCGGCACACCGGCGACACGCCTCCGCGCAGCGCATCAGCTGCTGGTCGTCCGGCATGGACATGCACGCCTCGGCGGCCATGTCGCACGCCTTGGCGCACATCGCGCCCATCTCGCCCGACATGGGCGAGCGGCGCATCATCATGTCGGCGCACATCCGGGTCGTCTCGGAGCAGTCCATGAGCGCGCGCATGATCTGCATCTGCGCCTGCCCGCCCTGCTGCATGCAGGAGCTCATGGTCTCCTCGCACATGCCGTGGCAGTTCATGCAGGCCTCGATGCAGTCCTGCATCTGCTTGGTCATGGCGGGCATCGTCGTTCCGGGCTGGGCCATGGCTCCTCCTCGGAGCAGGGGGACCCGGGACCGGGTCCCGTGTGCTTCCGTCCTACGTCGCCCGCCCCGCCCCCGCATGTGACCGACCGGTCGTAAGGCCCCCGAGAACGCGGAAGGCGCCCCGCGGGACGCCTTCCGGTACCGCCGGCGGGTTACGGGAGGTTGCGCGCCATCACGATCCGCTGGACCTGGTTCGTGCCCTCGTAGATCTGGGTGCTTTACAGGTCATACGGCCCTGACCTGTACGAAAACCCCTCCCAGAGGGGGTGTCCCCAGCATTTCCCCATGATCGTCAGCAGTCTGCGCAGGCAGGAGTCGCGCTGGAGGCACCTCCGCCAGTCGCGCGCTATACGAGCAGGCCCGGCGCAGGTTACGCGGTTTCCCGTTCCGTCAACCGTGATCGCTTGACCAGTGCGCCCAGCCCTCGGGAGCATCAACCCAGATGCGGGGTACTGGCAGCGGACGGGAGAGGGGAACCCAGACCATGAAGGTCACCAAGCTGGTCAGCACGTGCGACATCAAGGATTGCCCGACGATCTACGCGACGGATCGCGGCACCTTCCTGGTACAGGGCGAGACGCCGACCGATCACGGGCTTCAGATTCCCGCGCACGAAACCCTGGTCGAGATCCCGATGGAACTGATCCAGAAGGCCATCCGTGACAACCTCATCTAGGACCCTCGGCGACCTCTTCGACTCGTTCGAGCGCGAGGCGTTCCGGCTCGAAACCCTGGACGACTACAGCAAGTCCGGAAGCGTCGACGCCTATCAGGCGTTCCTGGCCGGGGAGTCACAGCCGGAGGACTACAACGCGGGCTGGATCGAAGAACTACGCTCGCACACCGAGAAGGGGAAGCGGGTATACCGGGTCCATATCCTGTCCCGCCCGCTCACGGACTATCTCAGGTTCGAACTCGGCTGGGGCTACCACAAGAATGTGAGCGGGGGTGAAGAGTTCTTCATCCTCGACATCACCGACAAACCCAACCCCCTGGAGAACGTTCCGGATTTCTGGTTCTTCGACTCCGAATCCGTGGCCGTGATGAACTACGACGGAAGCGGAAAGTACCTGGGATCGGAAGTGCTACCGCCGGAACGGACAGCGGAATTCATGCGGTACCGTGATGCGGCTCTCGCGCACGCGGAACCGTTCACCGAATGGTGGGCCAAGTACGGGACGTGAACAGAGCACAGCTTGGAGCCGCGCTGCGGGCGCTGCGAGTGGCATCCGGCAAGGAAGCCAAAGCGGTGGCCCGCAGCGCCCTCATGTCTCCGTCCAAGCTGTCCAAGATCGAGAATGCGAAGCTGGCACCCAGCGCGACGGACGTAGAGCGCATCCTGACCGCCATCGGTGTCTCGGACGAGGTCAAAGCGGAGTACGCGGAAGCCGCACGCGCGTCAGCGACGGAAGCGACGGCGTGGCGCCTGCTCAAGCGAATCGGGGTCCACAAGGGCCAGCAGGCCGCCAAGGCTCTGGAAGCCCAGATGTCTGTACTGCGGCTGTTTCAACCCGCGCTCGTTCCGGGCCTGCTCCAGACGCCCGAGTACATCAGGGCCATTCTGCAACGGCACAATCTGAGTGAAGACGCACTCACGCGAACGATCAATGGGCGACTCGAACGGCAAGCGGTTCTCTACGACAACGCAAAGTCGCTCCGGTTCATCATCACCGAACCTGTTCTGCGCTGGCGCATCGTGCGAGCGCAGATGATGGCCGCTCAGCTTGATCGCATCGTCTCCATTTCGCGGCTCTCCCACGTGGACATCCGGATAGTCCCTCTGCGAATTCAGCAACATGACATAGCAAATCATGCCTTCGTCATCCGTGACGACCGCATGGTGACAGTTGAAACCGTCCATGCCGAAGTCGTCGTTACGGACCCGCGAGATGTGAGTCTCTACGTTGATAAGTTCGAAGGATTCGCGCGAGCCGCGCTGGCCGGCGACGAAATGCGGGATCTGATCGAAAGCATCCGCAACGACTTTTTGCGGGAACAGGAAACAGGCTAGAGGCGCAATCGTGGGCCGCCGAAGATGGGGGCCATGGTGAGCGACAGCAAGGCACATAGGACCGAAGCGGCTGATCATCTGGGCAGCAGTGAGGCCCGACAGTTCCTCTCCCGTCTCTCCGGAGCGTTCGGCGTCGGCGGCGTGCTCATGGTGCAGAAGAGCGACCCTGGCCCCGAAGGCGCGGACCTGGCGCCGAGTTCGGCTTTGCACTGGCCTCGGTGTGAGTGCGGGAGCCCGAAGTGTCCTGACTACAAGCCCCCGCCGAATAGCCCGTCAGCGGGACTGAGCGGCAGAGTCGCCGCAGCCAACGCGCGGAGCCGTAGGGGTGGGCTGTGAGCGTCAGAGCGGCCATGCGGTACGTCATGCACCGGATCACCGAGCATCCCGACACGGACGTGACGTTCGAGGCCGAGTGTCTGCACTGCGGTTGGAAAGCGACTCCCGCCGATGACTCGGCCTCCGTCGACGTGGAGTGCATGAGCCACACGGGCCGGTCCGGGCACGCCAGTTTCCGGCGCATCCGGACCTCGTTCGCCATGGTCGTTCGCGCCGAGTGAGACACCACCCCTGCGGTGGAATCCCTGAACTCCCGCCCGGTATGGGCGGCGACGGTCAGTCATGGCCGTGATCAGTTGAGCAGGAAGGTGCAGTGATGCTGGACGGAAGTGATCTGTACGCGCTCGACATCAACGGGGCGTCGTTCGTGAAGGCATGCGGCGGCCCCTGCACCGAAGGGTGCGTGACCCTGGCGCGGATCGGTGACGACGCCTGGGCTCTGGGTGACAGCAAGCGGCCGGACGCCCAACCGCTGCGGTTCACCACGGAGGAACTGGACGCGGCCGGTATCGACCCGGCGCGCTTCGGCCTGAACGTCTGAGCCTCCCCCTCCCGCCAGCCGGGCCGGGTCCTCCTGTCCCTGGGTCCGGCCCCGCTGGCACTCCTCGGAACGGAACGACTGGTGCACCACCACGGCTATCTATGGACCGGCCCGAAAGAGCGTTTCGACAATGAGGCCCTGCGGCGACCTCCACATCCTGAGCCGCCCCCGGCCGGAAGCAGGCCAGAACTGATCCAGCGTTACCGGGAGGTCGCGGCAGAGTTCCCGACCGTCGACCTGCCGCCCCTTGAAACGGCGTACTGGCTGATCAAGCCCCGTTCCATCGTTCGTGGCACATGGGAGGAAGCCAAGGAGGCTGCAACCTGGCTCGGTGAGCGGCTGGCCGAGTACGCGCCCCGGTTCGCGGCGGAACGGGACCGAGACACCACCCGCCTAGGCCGTGTTTTAGGAAGCGCG
>NZ_LBDA02000007.1 GCF_000980885.2 Streptomyces malaysiense
GCCGACGGGCCGCGAGTACCCGGGTGTGCCGGGCCGGCGGGTCAGTAGCGGCCCTCGAACCAGGCTCGGACGGCGGCGCTGTGGAGGGGGAAGGCGAGGTCCCCGGGGCGGCGCAGGAGGTGCCAGCCCCCGGTCTCGGCGGTGGGGGCGGACGGGGGGAGGACGTCGGCCGGGCGTGCGGGGAGGAGGCCGAAGAGGAGCAGATGCCCGTCGGGGGAGCTCATGGCGTCGACCAGCCGGACGTCGCGGGCGGCGGCGTCGATGCCGGTCTCCTCCCTCAGCTCGCGGACGACGGCCTGCTTCCAGTCCTCGCGGTCGTCCACGTAGCCGCCCGGCAGGGCCGTGCCGCCGCGGGCGGGGGCGACGGTACGGGTGATGACGACGAGGGCGGTGCCCTCGGTGTCGCACACGGGCTGGAGCGCGATCGCCACGGGCAGCGGGTTGCGGTAGGCGACCGTGCCGCAGGACGGGCAGGTGCGCGGCCAGCCGGTGACGCCCTCTCCATAGGGCACCCCGCAGGCGGAACAGTGTGATCCCGGGGCGGAGTTGGCAATGGGTCGCTGATTCTCGGACACGCGCGGACTGTATCCGATCACGGGAAGGACGTCTTCCGAAAGTGGTGTTGTCCGGTACGGGCGCGCTCTGCCCTTTTCCCGTCGGGCGTGGCAGACTTCTGACGCTCCGTCAGACAGGCCGGATCCACTGCGTCGGGAGGGGCTTTGCCGCACACCAGGACACCCGTGATCACCGGCTGGTTCACCGGCGAGGGGGACGGATTCCGCCTCCTGGGCACCCGCTGCTCGTCCTGCGCCTCGGTCTTCTTCCCGCGCGAGGACGTCCACTGCCGCAATCCGCACTGCGCGGGCGGCACCCTGGAGGAGACCCCGCTGTCCCGGACGGGGCGCGTCTGGTCGTACACCGACGCCCGGTACCGCCCTCCGTCCCCCTTCGCGAGCGACGCGGAACTCCCCTGGGAACCGTACGCGTTGATCGCGGTCGAGCTGGCGGCCGAGCGGATCGTGGTACTGGGGCAGGCGGCCCCCGGGATCACCGTCGCCGATCTGGCGGTGGGGATGGAGGTGGAGGCCGTCGAGGGCGTGCTGCACGGCGGCGGCGAGGCGGAGAGCGCGACGACGTGGAACTGGCGGCCGACGGGGGCGGCGTCATGACGGGGGACGTCGCCGTGCTCGGCGCGGGCATGCACCCCTGGGGCAAGTGGGGGCGCGGCTTCGTGGAGTACGGCGCGGCGGCCGCCCGCGCGGCGCTCGCCGACGCCGGTGTCGACTGGCGGGACGTGGGCTCCGTCGTCGGCGCGGACACGGTACGGGGCGGCTACCCGGGATACGTGGCGGGGGCATCGTACGCCAGGGCGCTGGGCTGGCAGGGCGCGCGGGTCACCAGCGTGTACGCGGCCTGCGCGTCGGGGGCGCAGGCGATCGCGGCGGCGCGGGCGCAGATCCTCGCCGGACTCGCCGACGTGGTGCTCGTGGTGGGCGCGGACGCGGCGCCCAAGGGCTTCTTCCGGCCCGCGGGCGGGGACCGGCCCGACGACCCCGACTGGCTGCGCTTTTGGCTGCTGGGCGCCACGAACCCGGCCTACTTCGGGCTGTACGCGCGCCGGCGGATGGCGGTGCACGGTGACACACCGGAGGATTTCGCGCTGGTCAAGGTGAAGAACGCCGCCATGGGAGCGCTGAATCCGTACGCCCGTTACCGCAGGCGGGTCACCGCCGAGGAGGTCGCCGCCTCCGCGGTGGTCGCCGATCCGCTGCGGCTGCTGGACATCTGCGCCACCTCCGACGGCGGTGCCGCCCTGGTGCTGTCCTCCATGGAGTTCGCGCGCCGGCACGGCGCCGCGCGGCCGGTGCGGATCCGCGCGGTCTCCACGGTGACGCCGCGATTCCCGAACCCGGTGCTCGACCTGCCGGACATCGCCACCGATCCGGCGGTCGCGGTGGAGCCCCCGGAGGAGACCTTCCGCGCCTCCATCGCCCGCGCCGCCTACGAGGAGGCCGGCCTCGGCCCCGGGGACCTGGACCTGGCGGAGGTGTACGACCTCTCCACCGCGCTGGAGCTGCAGTGGTACGAGGATCTGGGGCTGTGCGGCGCGGGCGAGGCGGCGAAGCTGCTGCGGGAGGGCACGACGGCACCGGGCGGCCGGACACCCGTCAACGCCAGCGGCGGGCTCGCCTCCTTCGGTGAGGCCGTCCCCGCCCAGGCCGTCGCCCAGGTATGCGAGCTGACCTGGCAGTTGCGGGGCGCGGCGGGCGAGCGGCAGATCGAGGGCGCCCGGGTGGGCATCACCGCCAACCAGGGCCTCTTCGGGCACGGTTCGTCCGTGGTGGCGGTGCGGTGAGGGGCAGGACGCGCCGGCGGCCGACGCGCCTGCCCACGCTCTGTGATCGACCAGGAATCCTGTGTGAACGTCTCATGAACTGACCCTGGGCGTCCACGCGCGGCGCCATCATGCTCCCGTGCACTCCTGGACGGACACTCTCCGCTTCGCCTTCCAGCCGCTGGTGAACCTGAGGACGGGCGCGGTCGCCGCGCTGGAGGCATTCGCCCGCCCGGAGACCGGCGACATCCTGGCCGAGGCCCGCCGTGACCCGGTGCTGGACCGCGCCCTGGCCGTGTCGGCGCTGCGCGCGGCCATGCGCAAGGAGCGGCTGCTGCCGCTGCACGTGAACGTGTTCGCGGCCACGCTCGCCGACCTGGGCGGCCTCACCCCGTTGCACGACGCGGTGCGGGCGGCGGACCGGGGGCCCTGGGAGGTGACGCTGGACGTCGTGCCGCCGTACACGCATGTGCCGCACCGGGCGTTGCTGGAGGCGGTGGCCGCGCTGCGGGAGCAGGGGTTCCGGATCAGCGCGGACGGGGTCGGGGACGGCGATGTGCCGCTGCGGCTGCTCACCGACCTCTCCCCCGACCTGGTCAAGCTGGACGCCTCCTTGCTGGCCCGGCCGGCCGCCGTACGGGCCATGCGCACACTGTGCGAGGGGCTGGACGCCCTGGTCGCCGTCGAGGGGGTGGAGACCGAGGGGCAGTACGCGGCGGCGGTCTCGGCGGGGGCGCAGCTGGCGCAGGGCGAGCTGTTCGCGCCGCCGGCCCGGCTCCCCGCGGCGGACGTCTATGTGCCGCCCTCCGCCCCCGCCGCGCCCCCCGTGCCCAGGGCCGGGCCGCCGGTGCGCGAGTTCGTGCGCCCGGCCGCCGTGCTGCCGGTGACGGCGTCGGCCGGGCAGGTGCGGGCCCTGCTCACCGGCTCGCCGGACGTCTCCGGGGTGCTGCTGGTGGACCAGGCGGGCAGACCCGTGCGGTCGGTGCACCGCTCGCGCTTCCTGCTGTCGATGTCCGGCCGCTACGGCCACGCCCTGTACGCCGACCGTCCCGCCGCACGGCTCGGGGACGCGCCGCGCACCGTCGGGGCGGACGCCACCGGCTGGGAGGTGCTGGACGTGGTGGCGATCGGCGGCCGGGACCGGACCAGCGACGATGTGGCGGTGCTGGACGGGCACGGGCGGTGCGTGGGCGTCGTAAGGCTCGCCGACCTGGTGCGGGCACTGGCCGAGAGCCGGGTGGAGGAGGCGGCCGGGCTCAATCCGCTGACCCGGCTGCCGGGTTCGGACGCGATCACCGGCGAGGTGGACCGGCGGATCGCGGACGGGCGGCCGTTCGCGCTGAGCTGGCTGGACATCGACCACTTCAAGAAGGTGAACGACGGCGCCGGTTTCGCCGCGGGCGACGAGCTGATCCGCTCGGTGGGACGGGCGCTGACCGGGGCGGTCGCCGGGCAGGCGCGGGTGGGGCACATCGGCGGGGACGACTTCCTGGTGCTGGCCGACGAGGAGACGCTCGGCGCGCTGGTCGCGGCGGTGCTGGACGCACCCTGGTCGGCGGGCGGGTGGCCGGTCACGCTCTCGCTGGCGACCGTGGTGTGCGGGCCGGGCAGCGTGCACGACCACCGCCAGGCCGCCGCCCGGCTGGCGCCGCTGAAACAGGCGGCCAAGGCGCTCGACGGGGCGAGCTGGGTGCTCGGCCGCGCGGGCCTGGCCGGTCATGAGGTGCGGCGGGGCGGCGGGGCGGACGCGTCGGCGCGGGCCGGCCGGGCGGCGGCCGTCGAGCGCCCGCGGTGAGCGGCGCCCGCGCGGTCGGCCGGCCCGGACCGCCCCGTGCCTCAGCCGCCGACCGGCTGGCGGTGCTCCGCCGTGTACCGCATGGCGTGCTGGATGAGGCCGATGAGCACGTCCCTGGCCGAGTCCCGGTCGCGGGCGTCGCACAGCACCACGGGCACCCCGGCGTCCAGGTCGAGCGCCCGGCGGACCGACTCGGAGGGGTAACGGGCGGCGCCGTCGAAGCAGTTGACGGCGACCAGGAAGGGGATGGCGCGCCGCTCGAAGTAGTCGACGGCGGCGAAGCAGTCCTCCAGGCGACGGGTGTCGGCGAGCACGACGGCGCCGAGCGCGCCCTCGGACAGTTCGTCCCACATGAACCAGAACCGCTGCTGTCCCGGCGTGCCGAACAAGTACAGCACCAGGTCGTCGCGCAGGGTGATCCGGCCGAAGTCCATGGCCACGGTGGTGGTGTCCTTGGCCTCCACCCCGCTGGTGTCGTCGACCGGGCGCCCGGCCTCGGTGAGCCGCTCCTCGGTGCGCAGCGGCCGGATCTCGCTGATCGCGCCGACCAGGGTGGTCTTGCCCACGCCGAAGCCGCCCGCCACCAGGATCTTGAGCGTGACGGGCTCGACCGGGAAATTGCCGTGCTCAGGACGCCCGAGGGCCATCGTTCACTTCTCCTGCTTGCTGGGGTTCGGGCGACGGCCGGCCGTAGCCGCCGCCACCAGGGGTTTCGATGACGAGTACGTCGCCGGGGCCGACGTCGGCGCAGCCGCTGCCGCCGAGATCGGTGACCGTGCCGTCGGCCCGTTCGACACGGTTGGCGCCGAGCGCCCCGGGGGCGCCGCCCGCCATGCCGTACGGCGGTACGCGGCGGTGCTGGGAGAGGGTGGAGACGGTCATGGGCTCCAGGAACCGGATGCGGCGCACCGCGCCGTCGCCGCCGTGCCAGGTGCCGGCGCCGCCGCTGCCGTGCCGGACGGCGAACTCCTCCAGGCGGACGGGCAGCCGCCACTCCAGGATCTCGGGGTCGGTGAGCCGGGAGTTGGTCATGTGGGTCTGCACGACGTCGGCGCCGGGGAAGCCGTCGCCCGCGCCGGATCCGGAGGCGACGGTCTCGTAGTACTGGTGGCGTTCGTTGCCGAAGGTGACGTTGTTCATCGTGCCGGAGCCCTCGGCCTGGACGCCGAGCGCCGCGTACAGGGCGCCGGTGACGGCCTGGGAGGTCTCCACGTTGCCCGCGACGACGGCGGCCGGGGGCTCGGGGGCCAGCAGGGAGCCGGGCGGTACGACGATGTCCAGGGGGCGCAGGCAGCCGTCGTTGAGCGGGATGTCGTCGGCGACCAGGGTGCGGAAGACGTACAGGACCGCCGCGTTGACGACGGCGAAGGGGGCGTTGAAGTTGGTGGGGAGCTGCGCGGAGGTGCCGGTGAAGTCGATGGTGGCGCGGCGCTCGGCCCTCTCGACGCGGACCCGGACGCGGATGACGGCGCCCGCGTCGGTCTCGTAGGCGTACTCGCCGTCGTCCAGGGCGTCGATGACGCGGCGGACCGCCTCCTCGGCGTTGTCCTGGACGTGCCGCATATAGGCCTGTACGACGTCGAGCCCGAACTCGCCGATCATGCGGCGGACCTCGTCGACGCCCTTCTGGTTGGCGGCGATCTGGGCGCGCAGGTCGGCGAGGTTGGTGCGGGGGTTGCGGGAGGGGTGGGGGGCCTCGGTGAGCAGGCGCCGGGTCTCCTCCTCGCGGAAGCGGCCGCCCTCGGTGAGCAGCCAGTTGTCGAAGAGGACGCCCTCCTCCCCGATGGTGCGGCTGTGGGCGGGCATGGAACCGGGGGCGATGCCCCCGATCTCGGCGTGGTGGCCCCGGGAGGCGACGTGGAAGAGGATCCGGGGCCGGCTCCCCGGGTCCGGGGCACCGGTGTCGAACACCGGGGTGATCACGGTGACGTCGGGCAGATGGGTGCCGCCGTGGTACGGATCGTTGACCGCGTAGGTGTCGCCCGGCCGCATCGAGGCGCCCCGGCGGCGGATGACCTCCTTGACGCTGGTACCCATGGAGCCCAGGTGGACGGGGATGTGGGGGGCGTTGGCCACCAGGTTGCCGTCCGGGTCGAACAGGGCGCAGGAGAAGTCGAGGCGTTCCTTGATGTTGACGGACTGGGCGGTGGACTCCAGCCGCGCGCCCATCTGTTCGGCGATCGACATGAAGAGGTTGTTGAAGACCTCAAGGAGAACCGGGTCGGTCTCCGTGCCCAGGCGGGAACCCCCGGTGACCGCGGCGTGTTCCATGAGCAGGTGCCCGTCGCCGGTGGCCGCGGCCCGCCAGCCCTCGTCCACGACGGTCGTCGCACCGGCCTCGGTGATGATCGCCGGGCCGGTGACGGTCTCGCCGGGCGGAAGGGCCTCGCGGCGGTGCAGGGGGACCTCGCGCCAGGAACCGCCGGTGTGCAGGCGGACGGTCTCGGGCGCGGCGGGCCGTCCCTCGTACGGGGCGAGGGCGCTCAGATCGGGGGGCGCGGTGACGCCGGTGGCCTCGACGGAGAGGGCCTCCACGACGATCGGGCGGTCGAGGGTGAAGGAGTAGGTGGCGCGATGGCGCTCCTCGAACGCGTCGCGCATGCTGTCCGGTCCGGCCAGTTCGACGGTGAGGGCGGTGTCGGTGCCGTCGTAGCGGAGCTGGGCCCGGTGGGTGACCCGGATACGGTCCTTGGGGACGTCCTCGGCGACGAGTTCGGCGCGGGCCGCGGCCTCCAGGCCGGCGGCGGCCGCGCGGACGCCGGGCATGGCGGCCTGCTCCAGGGGGGCCTCGACGGACTGTTCGCGCATGGCGGTGGTGTCGGCGAGGCCGATGCCGAGCGCCGAGAGGACCCCGGCCATGGGGGGTACGAGGACGGTGCGGATGCCGAGCGACTCGGCGACCCGGCACGCGTGCTGGCCGCCCGCGCCGCCGAAGGTGGTCAGCGCGTAGCGGGTGACGTCGTGACCCTTCTGGACGGAGATCCGCTTGATCGCGTTGGCGATGTTCGCGACGGCGATGTCCAGATAGCCCTCGGCCACCTGTTCGGGGGTGCGGTCGTCGCCGGTGGCCCGGTGGATCTCGTGGGCGAGGCCGGTGAACCGGTCGCGGACGAGCGCGGCGTCCAGCCGCTGGTCGCCGCCGGGCCCGAACACGGCCGGGAAGTGGGCGGGCTGGATCCGTCCGAGCATCACATTGGCGTCGGTGACGGTGAGCGGGCCGCCGGCCCGGTAGCAGGCGGGGCCGGGGGTGGCGCCGGCCGAGTCGGGGCCGACGCGGTAGCGGGAGCCGTCGAAGCGGAGCACGGAGCCGCCGCCCGCGGCCACGGTGTGGATGTCGAGCATCGGGGCGCGCAGCCGCACGCCCGCGACCTGGGTGTCGAAGACCCTCTCGTAGGCGCCGGCGAAGTGCGAGACGTCGGTGGAGGTGCCGCCCATGTCGAAACCGATGACCCGGTCGAAGCCCGCGCGCTGGGACATCCGGGCCATGCCGACGATGCCGCCGGCCGGTCCGGACAGGACGGCGTCCTTGCCGCGGAACTGTCCCGCCTCGGTGAGCCCGCCGTTGGACTGCATGAACATCAGCCGCACACCGCGCAGTTCGTCGGCCACCTGGCGGACGTAGCGGTGCAGCACCGGTGAGAGGTAGGCGTCGGCCACGGCGGTGTCGCCGCGCGGGACCAGCTTCATCAGCGGGCTGACCTCGCTGGACAGGGAGATCTGGGGGAAGCCGGTGCGGGTGGCGAGTTCGCCGATGGCGCGTTCGTGGGCGGGGTGGAGATGGCTGTGCAGACAGACCACGGCGACGGCGCGGATCCCGTCGTCGTACGCCTCCTGGAGGGCGGGCGCGAGCGCCTCCAGGTCGGGGGCGCGCAGCACGGTGCCGTCGGCGGCGATGCGTTCGTCGGCCTCGATCACCCGGGCGTAGAGCGGTTCGGGCAGGTCGATACGGCGGTCGAAGATGCGCGGCCGGTTCTGGTAGGCGATGCGCAGGGCGTCGCGGAAGCCGCGGGTGACGACCAGGAGGGTGGGTTCGCCGGTGCGCTCCAGGAGCGCGTTGGTGGCGACGGTGGTGCCCATGCGGACGGCCTCGACGGGCTCCGGGGAGTCGCCGAGGAGGGCGCGGATGCCGGTGACGGCGGCGTCGGGGGCGGGGCGGTGGTCGTGGCCCCGGACACCGGTGCCGGGGTCCGGGCCGGCCCCGGGGTGGGGGCGGGCCGGGTTGCCGGAGAGCACCTTGCGCGTGAGCAGGCGGCCGTCCGGGCGACGCGCGACGATATCGGTGAAGGTGCCGCCTCGGTCGACCCAGAACTGCCAGCCTGTCACGTCAGTACTCCGCTTCCGCGCCGGTCACAGTGCCCGCAGGCCGTTGATCACGTCGCGCAGAATACTCTCGTCCGGCAGCTCGGCCGGGGGCACCGGCCGGGTGACATGGACGAGTTCCGCGTGCACGAGGTCGCCGACGAGGACCCGGACGACGCCGATGGGCAGGTCGAGTTCCGCGGCCAGCTCGGCGACCGACTGTGGGGTGCCGCGGCACAGGCCCACGATGTCCACGTGCTCGGGGGAGAGCGTCGGATCCGTCTCCGGGTCCCCGGCGGCGGGCTCCGTGACGACCACCGCGATCAGATCGAGGCGGTGCTGGGCCGTACTGGTGGTACGGCCGCGCGTCATGGCGTAGGGGCGGACGACCGGTCCGGCGTCGTCGTCGAACCAGTGGCTGCTCACCTGACCGTCTTCGCTCATGCCATCCCACTACCCGCCCGTGGGCAGGCCCGTGCGGGGGGCGGCGCCCAGGTGCACGCCGACCCTCTTGACCAGCAGCGTCATCTCGTAGGCGACCTGGCCGACGTCGGAGTCGGCGTCGGACAGGACGGCCAGGCAGCTGCCGTCGCCCGCGGCGGTGACGAACAGGAAGGCGTCGTCCAGTTCGACGACGGTCTGGCGGACGCCACCCGCGTCGAAGTGGCGGCCCACGCCCTTGGCGAGGCTGTGGAAGCCGGACGCCACGGCGGCCAGGTGCTCGCCGTCCTCCCTGGTCAGGTCCTTGGACACGCCGGTGGGCAGTCCGTCGCCGGAGAGAATGACGGCCTTGCGGATGCTCGCGACGCGGTCGACCAGGTCGTCCAGGAGCCAGTTCAGCTCTCCGTCGCCCGTCGCCGTGTGGTCGGTCGCCTTCGGTGCGGTCATCGACCGTCCCCCTTAGTGGTTCCTTGTGCTGTGCCGGTGCGGGCGGTCTCGCCCGTGGCATTCTCCTCCCGGCCGCGCTGCCAGCCGCGCTGGAGCGAGGCCATCCGGCTGCGGACCTCGTCGGCGTCCCGGTCGGCGGGCGCGCCGGTGCGCCCGGGACGCCGTTCCGGGTCCTGCCTGAGCTGAGGGGCGAGACTGGCCTGCCGCACCCGGCGGGGCAGGGCGCCGTCGCCGGGTTCGGCGGCTCCGTCGCCGTCCTTGGGTGCGCGGGCGGAGCCGCCGGGGGTGTCCGGGCCGCCGGGGGCGCTCACCGCGGGGCGGGTGCGCCGGGGCAGCGAGGGGATGCCGGGGCGGGTGCTCCCGTCGGGACCGGTGGCCGGTGCGGGTCCACCGGCCGGCGCCGGCCCGTCCTCCCCGGCGCGGTCGGCCGGTTCCGCCGGGCGCAGGGCGGCCGTCGCCCGGCGCGGCGGGGGCACCGGCCCGGCCCGGTGCGGCTCGCGGCCGGCTCCGCGGGCGTCCCGGTCCGGGCCGGACGCGCCCGTACCGGCGCCGTACGCCTGGCCGTCCGCGCGGTCGTCCGTCTCCGTCGGGTCGCCGTGGGCGGGCTCGGCGCGGTGGGCGCGCCGGCCGGTGACCGGCTTGCCGTGCGAGCTGACCAGCTTGGGCGGCCGGCGGCGCGGCAGCGGTACGGGGCCGTGCTCGCCGCTCGGCTCCCCCGCCGGACCGTCGTGTCCCGACTCCCGCGCGGGGCCCTCGTCACCGCCGCGGGTCAGCGCGCGGCGGTGCCGGAAGAGCCCGCCGCGCTCGCTGTCCTCGTCCGGCAGGGCGCCGGGGAAGTCGTCCAGGGCGTCGAGGTCGACGGGCGCCTCCAGTTCCACCGGCCCGTCCAGGACGGTGGTGGGCACACCGGTCAGCGGCAGCGGCGCCCGGGAGCCGCCGGCGGCGCGCCCGGAGTTCTTCGCCGTGCGCTCCCGGTCGAGCCGGAAGCCGATCCCGTTGGTGTCCGGGACCTCGTCGCTGAGCAGCACGTCGGGGATGAACACGATCGCGGTGGTGCCGCCGTAGGGCGAGGGCTGGAGGGAGACGCGCACGTTCTGGCGCTGGGCGAGCCGGCTGACCACGAACAGGCCGAGCCGGTCGGTGTCGGAGAGTTCGAACTCGGGGGTCTCGGCGAGGCGCAGGTTGTTGTCCAGCAGCGCCTCGGGTGTCATGCCGAGTCCCCGGTCGTGGATCTCCAGGGTGAAGCCGTTGGCGACCCGCTCGCCGATGACCTGGACGGCGGTGTGCGGAGGCGAGAACACCGTGGCGTTCTCAAGGAGTTCGGCCACGAGGTGGGTGAGATCGGCGACGGCCGGGCCGGTCACGGCGACCCTCGGCAGGCGCCGTACCTCGACCCGCTCGTAGTCCTCGACCTCGGCGACGGCGGCGCGGACCACGTCCATCAGCTGCACGGGGCGGCGCCACTGCCGGGACGGCGCCGCCCCGGAGAGGATCACCAGGCCCTCGGCGTGCCGGCGCATACGGGTGGTCAGGTGGTCCAGGCGGAAGAGGTCGGCGAGTTCGTCGGTGTCCTCGGTGCGGCGTTCCATGGTGTCGAGGAGGGTGAGCTGCTTGTGCAGCAGCACCTGGCTGCGGCGGGCGAGGTTGACGAAGACCTCGGAGACGCCGGCGCGCAGTTCGGACTGTTTGACGGCGGCCTCGACGGCGGCGCGCTGCAGGGTGTTGAGGGCCTGTCCGACCTCGCCGATCTCGTTCTGGTCGTACTCCAGACGCGGGACCTCGGTCTCCACGTCCACCTGCTCACCGGCGGACAGACGGCGCATCAGGCCGGGCAGCCGGACGCCGGACGCCTCGTGCGCCTCCAGGCGCAGCCGGCGCAGGTCGCGGATGAGGCCGCGGCCGATCCGGACGGACAGGACGAGGGAGAAGAGCAGGGCGAGCAGGCCGAGCAGGCCCGCGACCGCGCCCTGGGCGATGACCCGCACGGCGACGGGGTGCATGCGGTCCTGGAAGCGGTCGCTCGCCTGGTCGTCCAGGGTGCCGAGGTCGGTCAGGACGCTTCCCGCGGCGGAGTCCCAGCTCTTGGCGGTGACACCGTCGGGGGTGCCGGAGCCGTGCTCGACGACGGACTGCTCGGCCGAACGCAGCGGGGCGGTGCCGGCGTTGTCCCAGAACCGTTCGTAGCGTTCGCGTTCCGCCGCGGGCAGCAGCGGCAGGCTGATGTCGTACAGCAGGGTGCGCTGGGCGACGAGGTCGGAGATCTCGCGGACCTCCTCCCGGGTGAGCCGGCCCACCACGAGGGAGGAGCCGAGCAGGGCGTCCTCCCGGGAGAGCAGTTCACGGGCGCGGGTGAGGTTGACCAGGGCGTGCGACTGCTTGTCCATCTCGACGTCGTCGATGCCGTCGAGCCCGGCGAGCAGCGCGTAGCAGGGGTCGATCAGGCGGTTGTAGAGGTCGAGGGCCTGGGCGCGGCTGATGGTGCCGCTCTCGACGCTGTGGCGCAGCGAGTCCAGGCCGCTGAAGGCGTCCAGGACGGCGGTGAGGTGTTCGCTGCCCTGGGTGCCGAGGCCGTGGCGCAGATGGCGCTCGCGCGCGTTCTCGCGGACCTTCGCGATCGCGCGGTCGCTGGCGGTACGGGTGCGCTGGAGGGCCGGCAGGGAGTTCGAGACGCGCGGGTCGGCGAGGTAGACGAGGGTCTGGCGGCGCTCCTGTTCGAGCACGCGGACGGTGTCCTCGGTCGGATAGCCGATGTTCTGCATGACATCGGAGACCCGGAAGAGCTGGGCCACGTCCTGGCCGGTGACCACCGTGGCGAAACCCCAGATGGCGGTCAGGGACAGCAGCGGCACGAGAAGCAGCGCCACGATCTTCCGGCGGATCGACTTCCCGCGAAAGCGCATGGCCTCCCCCAGCTCGACCCCCGCGGGCCGGGGGTGCGCATGTGCGTCAACAAACGGCGCGAGCCTACTACCGCCATACAGGTAACTCGAAGGCATGTCCGGAAGGTGAACCTCCGTAGCGGCGGCGGTACGGGACGAGTTGTCCGGGCATTGCGGGAGATTGCCACCGTGTTCCGACGGGCGCCCGGGAGCCGGACCCCGCGGCGGGGAACGGCGGTTGGCCGGAATTTTTCCCAAGGCGGGAATCTTCGCGGGGTTTTGTTCGTCCTTCTCCACGGAAGTCGGGGGCGGATCGGGTCGCGCGGACCCCGTCCCGCGCCCCAGCCGCGTAAATCCGCGCAAGCCGGGCAGCTACTGGGGAGTCGGGGCTTCGGGCACCGGGGCGAGGGGTCCTTGGGCGGTGGGGAGTGAGTGACACGGTGAAGGGCACTGCGGAGCGGTACGGGGTGCGGCGGGAGCAGCGGCCGTTGTGGGTCGAGGAGCCCGCGCGGCGGCATCCGCTGCCCGATCCGGTGCGGACGGCGGCGGTGCGGGCGCTGATCATCATCTCGGTCACGCTGATAGAGGCGATGGTGGCGTTCCTGTGCACCATGGCGGAGTCCTGGCCGGCGTTCCCCATGGTGATCAGCAGTGTGGTGAGCACCGTGGTGGCCACCTGGGCCGTGGTCGACGTGTGGGTGACCCGCCAGGTGTGGAACCAGCGGTACGGCGTGGTCTCCGAGCCCAGCAGCACGGCCCGCGCGCTGCGCCGCGAGCGGCGGGCGCGCCGGCGCGAGGAGCGGCGGGCGCTGCGGGAGCAGGAGCGGATACGGCGGCGGGGCGGCACGGGGCGGCTGTCGCACCCCTGAGCCGGACCCCGGGGCGAACCCTCGGGTGCCGCGGTGCGCCCGGAACCCGCTCGGACACCGACTGGAATCGGCCACTTCGGTACGATGACGTTCCGCGTGGCGCGGACACGGGCGCTGCGCGCGACAGATTCCGGACCGGCCGACAGGTGGTGGGAGCCCAGCCATGGCCCACGCGCAGAAGCAGCAGGCGGCCGGGGCGGTGCAGTCGGTCGACCGCGCCGTGAGCGTGCTGGAGATCCTCGCCCGGGACGGCGAGGCGGGCGTCTCCGAGATCGCCACCGAACTGGACGTGCACAAGTCCACGGCGTTCCGGCTGCTCGGCGTCCTGGAGCACCGGGGTCTGGTGGCGCAGGCGAAGGACCGCGGCAAGTACTACCTGGGCGCCGGCGTGCTGCGCCTGGCCGGGGCGGTGGCGGTGCGGCTGGACATCTCCCAGGAGGGCGTCCCCGTCTGCCGCGAGGTCGCCGACGAACTGGGCGAGACCGTGAACCTCGCGGTGCTGGACGAGGACGCCGCCGTCAACATCATGCAGGCCCGGGGTACGGCCTCGGTGGCCGCGCAGAACTGGCTGGGCCGGCGTACCCCGCTGCACGCCACCTCCAGCGGCAAGGTGCTGCTCGCGCACCAGCCGCCCACCGCGCGCGACGGTCTGCTCGGGCGGCCCCTGCACCGGTTCACCGAACACACCGTCACCGACGCCGGGACGCTGCGGACCGAGCTGGCCGCCGTGGCGGAGCGGGGTTACGGCGTGACGGTCGAAGAGCTGGAGCCCGGCCTCGCCGCGGTGGCCGCTCCGGTGCGGTCGCACGACGGCGAGGTGATCGCGGCGATCAGCGTCTCCGGCCCGGTGTACCGCCTGACCCCGGAGCGGCTGGCGGAGGTGTCCCGGCGCATGGTCGCGGCGGGCACGGAGCTGTCCCGCCGCATGGGGTACGGCTTCTGAGCGGCGGCCACGGGGAGACCGCGCGCGCCGTGCCGGGCGGGCTGCCGTCCGCGCCCCTCAGGCGTTCACCGCCGGCTTCCTGAACATCCTCGTCGCCGTGATCTCGCTGTGCACCGCCTCCCCCGCCTGCGGCTGCTGGGGCAGGCCGGGGCGGAGGTGCTCCTCGACGCTGATGTACTTCAGTCCCGCCCGGAGGTCCGCGTCGTTGCGCAGCCGGACGACCAGCGGGAACTCGGCCAGGGCCGTGGTGTCGAAGAGGCCCGTGGTGTAGAGGAGCTGGACGCCGAGAGCGTCGGACACGGCCCGCTGGAGTTCCAGGAGGTAGGTCGCGTTGGCGCGGCCGATGGGGTTGTCCAGGAACAGCGTGCCCGCGTGCCGGTGCTTGTCGCGGCCCCGGTCGTTCGAGCGCAGCGCGGCCATCGTGCAGTACAGGGCGATGGCCGCGGTGAGCAGCTGGCCGCCGGAGAAGACGTCGCCCATCTGCCCGACGGGCACCCGCTCGGCGCGCAGCACCGCGTCGGGCTTGAGGATCTCGACGGCCACGCCCTTGGGCTGGAGCGCCGCCGCGACACCGCGCAGCAGCAGGGACATGCCGTCGCGCCGCATGTCGGAGTTCTTCTTGACGGCGGCCCGGGTGGCCTCGTCGATGACCTCGCCGAGCCGTTCGGTGAGCGTGGCCTGGTCGGGTTCCTCGAAGCGGATGCGCAGGAACTCCTGGCCGGACCACTCGCCGAGCCCCTCGGGGAGCCGGGAGAGCCGCTGGGCGGAGCGCAGGGTGGCGAGGGCCGACTCCACGAGGCCGCGCAGCCGGTCCACGATCGAGTCGCGGTTGCGTTCCAGCTGGGCCAGCTCGTCGGTGAGGACGCGCAGTCGGGGCGCGAAGGCGTCGGCCCACTTCTGGGCGTGCTCGGGCAGCGTGGCGGCGGGCAGCTCGCGGATCTGCTGCCGGGCGGGGGTGCGGACCTGCTCGTAGCGCGTGGAGTTGGCGTGCCGGACCAGCACGTCGCCGGCCTCGCGCACACCGGCCTCGGCGGCGGACAGGTCGGCGGCGCAGCCGCGCAGCGAGCGGCGGGTCTCGGCGGCGGACCGCCGTGCCTCCTCCAGGTCGCCGGGGTACGGCTCGGTCTCCTCCTGCTCCTCCTCGCCGGGCTGTTCGCGCAGCAGGTCGCGGAGCATCGCGGCGATCTCGTCGAAGCCACCGGCCGCGTCCTCGGCGGCGCGGTGGGCGGCCAGCAGTTCGCCGTGCGCGTCGCGGGCCTGGGCCAGCGCCTCGGTGCGGGTGGCGAGTTCGGTGGTCGCGGTGCGCAGCAGCGCCTGGGCGTGCTCGGCGTCGCGCGGTTCCTGGTCCGCGGGCAGCTCGGTGTGCGCCTCGCCGTCCTCGGGGGCGTGCCGCTCGGCCTCGCCGCGCAGCCGGCCGAGCTGCTCGCTCGCGTTCGACATGCGGGTCTCCAGGAGCTGCACCAGTTCCTCGGCGCGGGCGGCGGCCGCCTGCCGGGAGGGGCCGTCGGAGCCGTCGGGCGACTGGAGGAGCTGCTCGGCGCGGGTGCGGACCTTGTTGCTGAGCCGGTCCAGTTCGGCGCGGGCGGCGCTCTCGTCGCTCTCGGCGCGGGCCTGCTCGGCGCGCAGGTCGGCGCCGACGCCGACCTTCTCGTACACCTGGGACGCGGCCCGGTAGGCCTCGCGCAGCGCGGGCAGCGACGCCTCGGGCGTGCCGGCCTCCTCGACCGGTACGTCGTCGGGGGCGCCGGCGATCTCGGCGCGCTCGGCGCGCAGGGCGCGGGCGGTGCGGCGGGCGTCGTCGGCGGCGCGCTGGGCGGCGCGGCGGTCCTCGTCGGCGGCGCGGGCGCGGTCCAGGCAGGTCTGGGCGCGTGCCTCGGACTCGGTGGCCTCGTCGGCGAGTTCGCGCAGCCGGGCCTGCCAGCCGGCGCGTTCGCGCAGCCGGAAGGCGAGTCCGGCGAGGGCGTCGGCGGCGCGCCGGGCCTTCTGGGCGGCCTCCTGGCGTTCGTCGCGGACCCGGACGGCCTCGGCGGCGCTCTCCTCGGCCTCCGCGCGCAGGGTGCGGGCCTCGGCGAGCTCGGCCTCGGCCTCCTCGGCGAAGGCGCGGGCCTCCTCGGCGGCGCGGGCCAGTTCGACCAGGCGGCCGGCGGGGCAGCCGGTGCGCCAGGAGCTGAGCCGGGCGGCGAGTTCGCGGTCCTTGCCGAGCCGGGCGGCGAGGGCCCGGATCTCCTCGTCGCGCTCGGTGGCGCGGGCGCGCAGGGCCTGGCGCTCCTGGTCGGCGGCGTGCTCGTCGTGCATGGCCGGGTTAGGCGGCACCAGGAACACGCCGTCCGGGGCGGCGTCCCCGGCGGGGGTCGGGGCGAGCAGGGCGGCGGCGGTGCCGACGGCCACGGCGGAGCGCGGCAGCAGGGCGGCGTCGGCCAGTGCCTCCCGGGCTCGGGCATGGGTGTCGGGGTCGGTGATGACGACGCCGTCGACCAGTTCGGGCCGGGCGGCGAGCACCCGGGCGTGGTCGGCCGGGTCGACGGCCTGGGCGAGATAGCGCCAGCCGGGCAGCGCGGGGATGCCGTGCTCGCCGAGGAACTCGACGGTGGCGAGGACGTCGGGTCCCGGTGGCAGCAGTCCGCCGTCGCCGAGCGCGCCGAGGATGCGGGAGTCGTCGGCGGCGGCCGTGCGCAGGTCGAAGAGCTGGCGTTCGGCGGTGCCGACCGCGTCGTCGAGGAGGTCGCGCAGTTCGTCGGCGCAGCGGTCGAGTTCCGCGGCGGTGAGGGGGCCTGCGGGCAGGCCGTCCTGGCCGGGGCGCGGGGCGCCGTCGGTTTCGTCGGTGCGCTGGGCGGGCAGACCCGCGCGGGACGCCGCGCCGGGCAGGCCGAGGAGTTCGGCGAGGCGTTCCTCGGCGGCCAGCGCGTCAGCGAGGCGGCGCTCGGCGTCGTGGGAGCGCTCGGCGGCGGTCGCGGCGTCGGCGGCGCGGGCCGCGGTCAGCTCGGCGCGGGACTCGGCGGCGGCCGTCTCACGGGCGTGCTCGGTGGCCGCGCGGGCGGCCTCGCGGGCGGTGTCCCAGGCCGTGACGGCGGTCTTCTCGGCGTCCGAGGCGGCGAGCGCGGCGCGTGCCGGGTCGGCGTCGGGGGCGCTGTCGTCCAGCCAGCCGGCGCGGACCGCCTCGGCGGTCTCCTGCTCGACCTCGGTGAGCCGCTGGCGCAGGTGGCCGGCCTCGCTGCGGGCGCGCTGCGCCTCCGTGGCGGCGGCGGTGGAGTCGCGGTAGGCGGCGTCGCCGGCCTCCTGGAGGACGGCGGAGCGCTCCTCCTCCCCGTTGGCCAGGTCCTCGGCGCTCCCGGCGGCCGCGTGCAGGGCCCGTACGAGGTCCACGGCGGCCTTGGCGCGGGCGGCGAGGGCGGGGGCCGCGTCCCGTTCGGCCTCCTGGATGGCGGCGGCGACACGGGCGACGCGGTCGGCGGCGGCGCGGTGGCGCAGCACGGCCTCGGCGGCCTGCCAGGCGGAGTACAGGGTGCGGGCGTCGGCCAGTTCGCGCTTCTGCGCCGCGGCGGCCTTCTCGGCGGCGGCGAGGGCCAGCGAGGCGTGCCGGTAGGCCAGTTCGGCGGCGATCAGGGAGCTGCGTTCGCGGGCGCCCTCGGAGTGGGTGACGGAGTACGCGGCGGCGGTGACCCGCTGGGCGAGGTCGGCGGCCCGGACGCGTTCCCGCACGGCGCGTGCGGACAGTCGCCGGGCGAGGGTACGGGTGCGGCGTTCGGCGCCGGCGTGGATGTCCCGGGCGCGGCCGCGGGCGTCGGCGGCCGCCACGATCCGGCCGAGCAGGTCGACCGAGCCGGCCGTGAAGTCGCGTTCGGCGATCAGCTCGGCGCGCCGGCCGAGCTTGTTGCCGAAGCCGCTGACCAGGTCGGCGAGGCCGTCGGTGTCCCGGGTGTCGGTGACCGCGCGCAGCAGCAGGTCGGTGAAGTCGGAGTCCTTCTTGACCGCGAAGAGGCCGGCCGCCTCGCCCTCGTCGGCGTTCATCTCCCGCTGGTAGCGGAAGAGCTCGGGGTCGAGGCCGAGGTCGCCGAGGTGCTCGGTCCAGCGTTCGTGGATCTCCTCCCAGTGCACCTCCAGGTGCGGGTACGTCCTGCCGCCCTCCGTGAGCGCGTCACGGAAGCCCTTCATGGTGCGGCGGCGGCCCTGGGCGCCGGACGCGCCCTCGGCGGCGGGGCGCACGGCCGTGGACTCGGCCACCGGGAGGTTGTCCAGGCTGAGTCCGGGGCCGGGCCGGAAGGAGTACCAGGCCTCGGCGAACTTGCGCGGGTCGTTGGAGACCTGGCGGCCGCGCCACTCGCTGACCTTGCCGACGACCACGCACTCGCCGGTCTGCACGTGCTGCCACTCCAGGGCCACGTGACCGCAGTCGTCGGCGAGCAGGAACTTGCGCAGCACGCCGGAGCTGGCGCCGCCGAGGGTGTTGCGGTGGCCGGGGAGCATCACCGAGAAGATCAGCTTGAGCAGGACGGACTTGCCGCCGCCGTTCTCCAGGAACAGCACGCCCGCGGGCGCGGGGCGGCGCGGCGGGCCGGATGGCTCCTCCTCGAAGAACTCCGCCTGCGTGGGCGCCGGATCGGGCACGGGCTCGCCCACGCCCCGCAGGTCAAGCACGGTGTCGGCGTAGCGCGCACCGGCGGGCCCGATGGAGTAGAGGCGGACCCGGGACAGCTCGTACATGGCGGACTCTCGTAAGTCTGGTGAAAGGTGCGGTCGTTCGGGGGCGCGGGGCGCGTCAGGAGTGGAAGGGGAGGCCCGCGTCGGCCACCAGCTCCAGGTCGTCGGTGTCCTCGGCGGGCAGCAGGCTGGCGGTGCCGTCGGTGACCGGGACCACGCCCAGCTCGATGAGTTCGGCCATGGCGGCGGTACCGGCCATGTCGCGGACCTGGAGCTGGTAGCGGGCGGTGGTGCGGTAGGTGCCGCCGCCCTCGTCGCCGGTGCGCTGGAGGAAGCCGGAGTCGGTGAGGAAGGCGAGGGCCTTGGCGACGATGCCGGTGGTGGAGGAGGCGGGCCGGCGGGCGTCCTTGGTGGCGCCGGTGGCGCTGCGTCTGGCCCAGATCCGCCAGGCGGCCTCCAGGCCGGGGGCGTCGGTGGCCGGGTCGGTGTTCTCGCCCTGCTCCTCGGCGCGCTCCTCCAGGCGGCGGCAGGCCTGGCGGACGAACGCGTCGACGCCGTTGACCGTGACGCGGCCGATGTAGCCGTCGTCGGCCAGGTCCTCGGGGCGCGGGAACGCGAGGGCGGCGACGGCGAGGTGGGCCAGTCCGTGCAGGAAGCGGTCGCCCGAGTCGGCGGTGGTGCGACGCGCGTAGTCGCCCATGCGGACGGCGAACACCGAGTCCTCGGCGGCCGTCACGGCCATGCCCGCGCGCGGGGACACCTCCAGGACGACGAGCCCGAGACCAGCGGCGACGGCGTCGGCGAGCCGGGCGAACGCCGGGTCCTCGCGGTAGCGGCGCAGCAGTTCGGTGTAGTCCTGGTCGCGGGCGGGCTGGAGCTTGGGCTGGAGCCCGTAGGCGACGAGCCGCGCCGCGTCGGCGGCGTCGGCGGGGGTGACGGCGGCGGTGGCCGGCGGGACCGGGGCCTCGGTGTCACTCCACTCGACGTGCTCGCTCACGGCTTTGACTCCTTGTCGCTCTCTGACTTGCTCATGCTGCTTGCGGGCCGCTCACCCGCGGGCCGCTCATGCCGCTCGGTCCGCCGCCATGCCGGCCGCGTCCAGCAGCGCCATGCCGACGATCAGATCGGCGCCGCCGAACTCGTGGTCGTCCAGCTCGGTGCCGTCGTCCACGGCGAACAGCAGTTTCTCCTCGCCCTGCCGGTAGGCGGTGCCGACAGCGGGACTGGCCGCGTGCACCGCGAGCAGGGCGACCAGGTAGGCCAGATCGGGGTCGCCGGTGCGCCGGGCCTCGGCCAGCAGCCCGGAGAGCCTGCGCGGGGCGTCGGCCGGCAGGTCGAGCAGTTCCATGGCGGTGGCCAGCTGCTCCTCGCTGAACCGGCTGTCGTCCGGCGTCGCGATCAGGTCGGGCTCGGGCATCTTTGCGCCCAGGTGCTCGCGTTCCACGGGTGGGGTCAGCAGGATCTCCACGAGGTCGGCGACCCGCACCGAGACGGGCGTGCGAAGGCCGGTACCGCGGGCGAAGAAGGCGTCCGTGACCCGGGTGGCCCGCTCGGCGGGGAGGGTCAGCACCGGGGCGACCAGATGGCCGTACAGGTCTATCCCCGCCGTGCTCGCGGGCGTGGCGAAGGCCTGCCGGTCCTGTTCCGCGCGGAACAGCGGGCCCGCCTCCAGCAGCCGGGACTGGAGCTGGGTGTGCCGGCGGATGCAGTCCTTGACGATGTCGACCAGCTCGGCGGCGCGCCGCTTGTGCTCGGGCTCCTCGGTCTCGTCGCGGGCCTTGCGGATGTTGGTGAGGATCGCGTTCTCGTGCCGGTAGCGGTCGGCCACGTGTTCCAGGGCCTCGGCGATCATGTCGGGCACGGCGCTCAGCCAGTCGACCGCGCGCACGTTGCGCCGGGTGGCGTCCAGGGCGCGGCGCAGGGTCTCGGAGTACTGCACCGTGCGGTAGCGGGCCTGCTCGGCGGCGAGCTGGGCGTCGGCGAGCCGGCCCCGGTTGATCAGCACCTCCAGCTTGACCTCGGCGGCGATCTGGGCGCTGGTGACGTCGGTGTCGAGGGCCCCGACCAGGACGTTGACGGCTTCGTCGGTGGTGCGCAGGTACACCGTGCCGCCGGGGCCCGGGACCTCCTCGATCAGCTTGAAGTCGTAGTCGCGGCGGACGTAGGTGCCGTCCGCCGCGAAGGTGCCGTAGACGGCGCGGAAGCCGCGGTCCACGCTGCCGACGTTGATCAGGTTCTCCAGGACCCAGCGGGCCACGCGCTCGTGCTCGGCGGCGGGGCGCCGCGGGGCCTGGGCGGCGATGCGGGGGATCAGGCGGGCGACGATCTGCTCGTGGTCGGCACCGGTGTCGAAGTCCATGTTCAGCGTGACCAGGTCGATGGCGGCGAGGGCCACCTCGGCCATTCCGTACACCGAGTACTCGCCCGCGAGGCTGCCCTTGCGGGCGTCCAGGTCGTGCAGCGGCGCGGTGCACGCGAGCGCGCGCAGCCGACGGGCGAGGCCCTCGTCGGCTGCGGGTCCCGGAGCCGGGCGCTGCGCTGCGCTGAGCTGGGGCGGAACGGTCTCGGAAGTCACGGTGCACAGAGTAGGTCCTCGGTCTGACATCTACCCAAACGAGACGCTCTGCCGGTAGGCCGACGGGGACGCGGGCCGGGAATCGGGTGCCGGCGCGCCGCGGCGCGGCCGCGGGCCGGCACGGCCCGGCGCCCCTCACGGGGTGCCGTCCTCGCCGACCCTGCGGCGGTAGACCTCCACCACCCGCTCCGAGGAGTCCGCCAGGTAGGTCTCCAGCAGTTCTTCCGCCGCGCCCCGCTCCCCCGCCTCCAGCGCGTCCAGGATCTCCCTGTTGCGCGTCAGGTACGGCTCGTGCAGCCGTCGCGGGTCGTCCACCAGGTGGAAGGCGAGGCGGAGTTCGGCGAAGACGCTGCGCATCAGTTCGTCCGTGCGGGCGCTGCGGGCGAGGGCGACCAGTTCCCGGTGGAAGTGGATGTTGGCCGTACCCACCGATTTCCAGTCGTCCTCGGCGGCCGCCGTCCCGCCCGCGGTGACCGCGTCGGAGAGCCCCCGCAGGTGGTAGGGCGGCTCGCCGAGGCCGCGCACGACGGCGCACTCGACGAGGGCGCGGGTGCGGTAGATGTCCTCGACGTCCTCGACGGTCAGGACCCTCACGAACACGCCCCGGTTGAGCTCGTGGACGAGGAGTCGTTCATGGGTGAGCAGCCGGAACGCCTCGCGCAGGGTGTTGCGGGAGACGCCGAGCGCGCCACCGATGCTGTCCTCCGACAGCCGGGTGCCGGGCGGGAAGTACCCGTCCGCGACCCGGCTCCTGAGGATGTCCGAAACCCTCTCCGCCGTGCTCGTGCGGCCCAGGAGGGCGCGGTCGTCGGCCAGTCCCGCCAGCTGCTCTGCCATGCCCGGAATTCAAGCGTAGTCATCGGGACGAGACAACACGGGTATTGAAGGATCGTTGAACGATCCTCTACGGTGCTCGACACGGCTCACTTCACCGCACCCTCCGTCCCCCTCTGCGAGGTGCCCATGAGCACGACCCCTCCTCCCCCCGCCCCCGCGACCGCGCTCGAACACACCGCTCAGGACGGCGCGTTCGGCTGGCTGCGCGACCTCGGCCCGCACGGGCGGCGCGCGTTCGCCGGGGCTTTCGGCGGATACGCCCTCGATTCCTACGACTACTTCACGCTGCCGCTGAGCATGGTGGCGCTCTCCGCGCACTTCGGCCTGGACAGCGGCCGGACCGGGCTGTTCACCACCGTCACCCTGGTGGTCTCGGCGGTCGGCGGTGCCCTGGCCGGGGTGTTCGCCGACCGGGTGGGCCGGGTCCGGGCGCTGGTGATCACGGTGCTCACGTACGCGGTGTTCACCGTCGCCTGCGGCTTCGCGCCCGACTTCGGGACGCTGCTGGTCTTCCGCGCGCTCCAGGGTCTCGGCTTCGGCGGCGAATGGGCGGTCGGCGCGATCCTGGTCGCCGAGTACGCCTCCGCCCGCCACCGGGGCCGCACGCTCGGCGCGGTCCAGAGCTCCTGGGCGGTCGGCTGGGCGCTGGCCGCCGTCGTCTACACCCTGGTCTTCTCCTTCGCCGGCGACGACCTGGCCTGGCGGGTGATGTTCTGGACCGGCGCGCTGCCCGCGCTGCTGGTGCTGTGGGTGCGGCGCCGGGTGCACGACGCACCGGTCGCCCTCGCGGCCCGCGAACAGGACCCGCGCCGCGGCTCGTTCACCGCGATCTTCCGGCCGGGCCGGGCCGGCGCCCCGGGCCTGCTGCGCACCACGCTGCTGGCGAGCCTGCTGTCCACGGGCGTGCAGGGCGGCTACTACACGCTGGCCACCTGGGTGCCGACGTACCTGAAGTCCGACCGCGGCCTGTCGGTCGTCGGCACCGGCGGCTACCTCGCCCTCCTCATCTCCGGCGCGTTCCTCGGCTACCTGACCGGCGGCCACCTCACCGACCGGCTCGGCCGGCGCGCCACCATCTGGCTGTTCGCGCTGCTGTCGGCGGTGTGCGTGCTGGCGTACGCGCACATCCCGCACGGCGCCGACACGGTGCTCCTGGTGCTGGGCTTCCCGCTCGGGTTCTGCATGTCGGCCATCTTCAGCGGCTTCGGCTCCTACCTCAGCGAGCTGTATCCGACGGCGGTGCGCGGTACCGGACAGGGCTTCACCTACAACACGGGCCGTGCGGTGGGCGCGGTCTTCCCCACCCTGGTCGGCTTCCTTGCCGACAGCTGGGGCGTCGGCGGCGCGCTGGTCTTCGGCGCGGTCGGCTACGGGATCGCGGCGCTGGCGCTGCTCGGGCTGCCCGAGACGCGCGGCAAGGAGCTGGCATGACACGGGTGCGGCGCGTCGAGGACCGTCCCGTCACCACGCTCGACGAGCGGGCGCCCGGCTGGAGCCCGCGGGCCGCGCGGGCCCGGTTCCGCGCGGGTCTCACCGGCCCCACGGCCGGGGTCGCGGCCGGGCACACCCAGGCCAACCTGATCGCGGTGCCCGCCGACTGGGCCTACGACATGCTGCTGTTCTGCCAGCGCAATCCCAAACCCTGCCCGGTGCTCGACGTCACCGACGCCGGTTCCGCCACGACGGTGCTCGCCGAGGGCGCCGACCTGCGCACCGATCTGCCGCGCTACCGGGTCTGGCGGGACGGCGAGCTGGTCGCCGAGCCGACCGACGCCCGGCCCCACTGGCGCGGGGACCTGGTGGCGTTCCTGCTCGGATGCAGTTTCACCTTCGAGTGGGCGCTGAGCCGGGCGGGGGTGCCGATCCGCCATGTCGAGCAGGGCCGCAACGTGCCGATGTACGTCACCGGGCGCCCGTGCCGTCCGGCGGGCCGGCTGAGCGGGCCGATGGTGGTGTCCATGCGGCCGGTGCCGCCGGAGCGGCTCGGGGCGGCGATCCGGGAGAGCGGTCTGCTGCCGGCCGTGCACGGGGGCCCCGTGCACTGCGGGGATCCGGCGGCGCTCGGCATCGCGGACCTCGGCCGGCCGGATTTCGGCGACCCGGTGGTCATGGAGGAGGGCGACATCCCGGTGTTCTGGGCGTGCGGGGTGACCCCGCAGGCGGCGGTGACGGCCTCCCGGCCGCCGTTCGCCATCACCCACGCGCCGGGCCAGATGTTCCTGACCGACGCCCGCGACGAGCAGTACCGGCTGGTCGGCGTCGGCTGACCCCGACCGGCCACCGCGCCGGACCCGACCCGATGCGACCCGACCCGATCCGACCCGGTCCGACCCGGTCCGACACACGGAGGCACGGAACGACCATGACCACGATCGATCTGAACGCCGATCTGGGCGAGGGCTTCGGCCGCTGGCGGCTCACCGAGGACGAGCAGCTGCTGTCCGTCGTCACCAGCGCCAACGTGGCCTGCGGCTTCCACGCCGGGGACGCGGCCACCATGCGCCGGGTGTGCGAGCTGGCCGCCGAACGCGGGGTGACGATCGGCGCCCAGGTCTCCTACCGGGACCTCGCCGGGTTCGGGCGGCGCGCGATGGAGGTGCCACCCGCCGAGCTGACGGCCGAAGTCGCCTACCAGATCGGGGCCCTGGAGGTGTTCGCGCGCGCCGCCGGGGCCCGGGTGGCGTACGTCAAACCGCACGGCGCGCTCTACAACCGGGTGGTGCGGGACGAGGAGCAGGCGGACGCGGTGATCGACGGCGTGCTCCTCGCCGGCCCCGCGCTGCCGGTCCTCGGCCTGCCCGGCTCCCGGCTGCTGGCGCTGGCCGGCAAGGCGGGCCTGCCGGCCGTGCCGGAGGCGTTCGCGGACCGCGCGTACACCGACGAGGGCACGCTGGTGCCGCGTGGCCGGGACGGCGCGGTGGTGACCGACCCGGAGGCGGTGGTGCGGCGCTCGCTGGGGCTCGCGGTCTCCGGCACGGTCACCGCGCTCTCCGGCGCCCGGGTCCGGGTGCGCGCCCGCTCGCTGTGCCTGCACGGCGACACGCCCGGCGCGGTGGAGCTGGCCCGGCGGGTGCGGGCCCGGCTGGTCGGGGCGGACGTGCGGGTGGAGGCCTTCGCATGAGGGCGCTGCCGGCCGGCCGGGAGGCGCTGCTCATCGAGGCCGACTCGGCCGAGGAGGCGGGAGCCCTGCACGCGGCGCTGCTGCGGCGCCGCGTGCAGGGCACGCTGACCGTGCGCGAGATCGTGCCGGCCGCGCGCACGGTCCTGCTGGACGGGCTGCCCGACCCGGCCCGCTGGGCATCCGAACTGAGCTCGCTCGAAGGGGAGTCGCCCGAGCCCCCGGCGCGCCCCCCGGTGGAGATCCCGGTGCGCTACGACGGCCCCGACCTCGCCGCCGTCGCCGCGCACTGGGCGGTGTCCGAGCGGGAGGTGGTCCGTATCCACGCGGGCACCGAGTTCACGGTGGCCTTCTGCGGGTTCGCGCCCGGCTTCGGCTATCTCACCGGGCTCCCGGCCCGCTACGCCGTCCCGCGCCGGGCCACTCCGCGCACGGCGGTCCCGCCCGGCGCGGTGGCGCTCGCGGGGCCCTACACCGGTGTGTACCCGCGCACCTCGCCGGGCGGCTGGCAGCTGATCGGCACCACCGACGCGGTGCTCTGGGACCACACCCGCGACCCGGCCGCGCTGCTGTCCCCGGGCACGCGGGTGCGGTTCGCGCCGGTGGAGGGGCCATGAGCGACCGTGCCCTCGTCGTCGTACGGCCCGGCCTGCTGACCACCGTGCAGGACATCGGGCGGCCCGGGTACGCACATCTCGGGGTGCCCCGCTCCGGCGCGCTGGATCCGCCGGCGGCGGCGCTCGTCAACCGGCTGGCCGGGAACGGGCCGGACGCCGCGGTCCTGGAGACGACGCTGGACGGGTGTGCGCTGCGCTCCCGCTCGACGGTCACCGTGGTGGTCGGCGGGGCGCCGTGCCCGGTGGCGGTCGGCGGCCGCCCGGCGGCGTGGGGCGCGCCCGTGGTGCTGCCCGCCGGTGAACTCCTCCAGGTGGGCGCGGTGTCGGCGGGGGTACGCAGCTACGTCGCCGTGCGCGGCGGCATCACCGTGGAGCCGGTGCTCGGCAGCCGCGCCACCGACCTGCTGTCCGGACTCGGCCCGGCCCCGCTCGCCGAGGGCACGGTGCTGCCGCTCGGCCTCCCGGCCGCACCGCCCGCACGCGTGGACACCGCCCCGCGGCCGGGCCCGCCGGCCGAACTGGTGCTCCGGGTGACGCCGGGCCCGCGCGCGGACTGGTTCACGGCACGCGGACGCCGCGACCTGACCACGCGCGCCTACCGGGTGTCCCCGGCGAGCAACCGCATCGGTCTGCGCACCGAGGGCCCCGCCCTGGAACGCGCCCGGGAGGGCGAACTGCCCAGCGAGGGGATGGTGCTGGGCGCCGTGCAGGTACCGCCGGACGGCCGCCCGATGGTCTTCCTCGCCGACCACCCGACCACCGGCGGCTATCCGGTGATCGCCGTGGTGCACCCACCCGACCTCCCGGCAGCGGCCCAGGCGGCACCGGGAACCCCGCTCCGCTTCGTTCCGACGGGCCGCCGCTGACCGGTCGGCCGACCACGCCACGGGCCACGGGCCGCGACGCATCCCAGCACCCGGCCTCAGCGGGCCATGAGCATCTTCCCCAGCGCACCCCTGGGACAGCACCGAAGGCCCCCCTCTCCACACCCGCGAACCACGGACGACCGCTCAGCCGGCCTCCGCCCCCAGCCGGCTCGTGCGGCGCTCCACCTCATCCCGCGGGGCCGGACGAGGCGCCGGCAAGGCCGCGAGCGCGGCGGAGACCGTGGTCGTCATGCGCAGGTCGAGGTGGGCCGTGGTGCCACGGGCGCGGTGGCGGAGTTCCTCGGTGGCGAGGGAGAGGAGTTGAGGCAGCAGGTCCCGGCAGCGGCGGGCCGCCCACGCGGTGCCCGCGGTGGCCAGCCACAGCAGGCTCGCCGTGCGGGTCGGCGCGGGGAACTCCGGTTCCTGCGAGGGGGGTCGGCCGGTGGCGTGGCCCGTTTCGGTGAGCAGCGCGTGGAAGCGGGCGGCCAGCCGGCGGTGCCCGCGTTCGCCGGGGTGCAGCCGGTCCGCGCTCCACAGGGCGCGGTCGGCGATCCAGCCGCCGTCGGACGCGTGCAGGTGCACCGCGCCGTACCGGTCGGACAGGGCGTGCACGACCGCGTCGACCGCCCGCTGGCGCCGGGCCAGCGGGGCGGCCAGGGCGCCCGGCAGGCCGAGCATCGCCCCGGGGTCGGGCAGGCAGGCGGTCAGCAGGGTGGCGCCCGCACGGGCGCAGGCCGCGTAGACCTGGTCGAGGCGGGCGGCGACCGCGTGGACGTCGAAGGTGTGCCGCAGGGTGTCGTTGACGCCGACGAGCACCGCGACCAGATCGGGGCGCAGCGCGAGAGCGGCCGGCGTCTGCCGCTCCAGCACGTCCCGGGTCTGCGCGCCGCTGACCGCGAGGTTGGTGAACTCCGTGCCCGCGCCGAGCGAGGGCGCGAGCAGCGCGGCCCAGCCCCGGGGGCCGGCCTCGGTGAAGTCGCCCACGCCCTCGGTCAGCGAGTCCCCGAGGGCGACGAAGCGGACCGGTCTCATGCCACGCCCTCCGGAACGCCCCGGTGGGTGCCGGCGCGGCCGTCCCCGCGGCCCTCGGCGCGGTCCAGCACCTGCGCGTCGTGGGCGGCGAGGAACGCCTCCACCGCCGTGCCCCAGCCGAAGCACTCGGCTCGCGCGCGTGCCGCCTCCCGGCGTTCGGCCTCGGGCCGGTCCAGGAGCAGTTCGACGGCGTCGGCGAACGCCTCCCCGTGGCCGGCCGCGGTCGCCCCGGCCGTCCCGATGACCTCGGGCAGCGCGGAGGAGGCGCTGGCCACCACGGGCGTGCCGCAGGCCATCGCCTCCAGGGCGGCGAGCCCGAAGGTCTCGGCGGGTCCGGGGGCGAGCGCGAGATCGGCGGCGGCCTGGAGCGCGCCGAGCGCGGCCCGGTCGGAGAGGTGGCCGAGGAAGGTCACCGGCAGCCCCCGTTCCCGGGCGCGCTGCTCCAGCCGGCCCCGCAGCGGCCCGTCCCCCGCGACCACCAGCACCGCGGGTCGTCCGCGTCGTATCAGCGCCTCCAGGGTGTCCAGGGCGGTGCCGGGACGCTTCTCCACGGACAGCCGGGAGCACATCACCAGCAGAGCCTCTCCCCCGCGCGCGTGCCGCGTGCGCACGCCCGGGTCGCGCAGTGCGGGGTGGCGGGCCGTCAGGTCGACGCCCAGGGGGGCGCGTACGACATTGCGCGCGCCGATCCGGACGAACTCGCGCTCGGCGTACTCGGTGGTGCACACCACCCGCGAATAGACGTGCGCGGTACGGGTGTTGAGGGCGTCCGCGGCTCGTCTGGACAGGTTTTCGGGCAGGCCCCAGGTGCGCAGCACGCCGTCGGCGGTCTCGTGGGAGACCATCACGGCGGGCACGCGTGCCCGGCGGGCCCAGCGGCCGGTCCAGCGCAGGGTGGTGCGGTCGGAGACCTCCAGCCGGTCGGGTCCGAGGTCCTCCAGGAGGGCGGCGAGGCGGCGCTTGCCGGTCAGCACGCGGTAGCCGCCGGTGCCGGGGAGCGGCGGTCCGGGCAGGGTGATGACGCGGCCCTGCTCGGTGTCGGTGTCGGTGTGCCGGGCGCCGGGCACGATCAGCACCGGTTCGTGGCCCGCCGCCAGGAAGCCCCTGCCCAGCTCGCGCAGGGCGGTGCGCAGCCCCCCGGAGGCGGGCGCGACGAAGTTGGCGAGCCGGACGATGCGCAGCGGCCGGGCGCTCATGCCGCCACCGCCGTCCGGCGCCCGGCGAGCACGTCCTCGTAGTGTCCGATCAGCCGGTCGCCCACGGCGGCCCAGGTGCGGTCCTCGACCAGGGTGCGAGCGGCGGCGCCGAACGCGGCGCGGCGCGCGGGGTCCCCGGCCAGGGCGCGCACGGCGTCGCGGACGGCCTCGGCGTCGCGCGGCGGCACGAGCAGTCCGGTGCGGCCGTGGTGGACCAGGTCCAGCGGCCCGCCGACGGCCGGCGCGACGACGGGGACGCCGCTGGCCATGGCCTCCTGCACGGTCTGGCAGAAGGTCTCGAACGGACCGGTGTGCGCGAACACGTCCAGCGAGGCGAAGATCCGCGCCAGTTCGTCGCCGGTACGGCGGCCCAGGAAGGCGGCGCCGGGCAGCGCCTCGGTCAGGTGGGCGTGGCTGGGTCCGTCGCCGACGACCACGAGCCTGACGCCGTCCAGGGCGCAGACCCCGGCGAGCAGTTCGACGTGCTTCTCCGGGGCGAGCCGGCCGACGTAGCCGACGATCAGTTCGCCGTTCGGAGCGAGTTCCCGCCGCAGTTCCCCGTCACGACGGTCCGGCCGGAAGCGTACGGTGTCCACGCCCCGGGGCCACAGCCGCACCCGGGGCACCCCGTGCGTCTCCAGATCGCCCAGGGCGGCGCTGGAGGGGGCGAGGGTGCGGTCGGCGGCGGCGTGCACGGAGCGGATCCGGCGCCAGGCGGCGGCCTCTCCGGCGCCCATGTAGGTGCGGGCGTAACCGGCGAGGTCGGTCTGGTAGACGGCCACGGCGGGCAGGCCGAGCCGGGCGGCCGCCGCCATCCCGCGGGCGCCGAGCACGAAGGGACTGGCGAGGTGCACCACATCGGGCCGGTGCGTCACCAGGGCCGCGGCCAGCCGCCTGCTGGGAAGGGCGACGCGGACCTGGGGGTAGCCGGGGAGCGGGAGGGAGGGGACGCGGACGACCGGACACGGGGCGTCCGTGCCGCGGCCACCGGGGGCGCCACCCTGTTCGAGCGAGGCCGACGACAGGGGGGACGGTGCGGGGGCGACGACGAGTGGCTGGTGACCGCGGTCGACGAGGTGCCGGGCGGTCTGGAGCGCGCAGTGGGCCACGCCGTTCACATCGGGGGGAAAGGATTCGGTCACGATGACGACACGCATACGGGTGTTGTCGCCGCACCGGGCGTGGCCGCGTCAACGTCGATCTTTCCGCCCGGGGAACGTCCCATGAGCGTTGTGCTCCGCGGGCGGACGCGCCGGGTCGTGTGCGCCGGCGCGCGTCGCGTACGCGGCCTCGCCGGCCTCGCGTCAGCCCGCCGACATGTCCGGCCCGAAGCGGCTGCGGACCGCCGTCTGGACCTCGTCCTCCTCGGCCGGGTCGGCGGCGAGGCGGCGGAGGCGTTCGACGACCCGGTTGTCGCCGGTCTCGGCGTGGCGGGCGGCGAGTTCCCGGGTGGTCTCCTCGCAGTCCCAGAGGCATTCGACGGCGAAGCCGGCGGCGAAGGACGGATCGGTGGCGGCGAGGGCACGGGCGGCCCGGCCGCGGAGGTGGGAGGAGGCGGTCTCGCGGTAGACGTGGCGCAGCACCGGCGCCGCGCAGGCGATGCCGAGGCGTCCCGCGCCGTCGACCAGGGTCCACAGCGTGGGCGCGTCGGGACCCTCGCCGCGCACGGCCTCGCGCAGGGCGCCGAGCACCAGCGGGCTGTCCTGGGCACCACCGCGGCAGGCGAGGACCCGGCCTGCGGCGGCGCCGAGCACGTCGGGCCGCTGGGCCCAGCGGCGCGCACGGTCCACGGCCGCGACACTGCGCATCCGTTCGAAGGCGTCGACGGCCGCCTCCACGACGACCGCGGTGCCGTCGGCGACCGCTGCCTCGACGAGGTCGAGCGCCTCGGGATCGTTGCTGTCGGCGAGATAGCGCAGCGCCGTACAGCGGGCCCCGTCGGTGCCGGCGCGGGCGGCCAGGAGGATCTCCGGCCGGTCCTCGGGCCCGGCCACGGCGACCAGACAGCGGGCGGCGGGCACATGGCGGGCGGCGCCGCGGTCGAGGCCCTGCTGGGCCCACTCGAAGACGGCGCGCACACTCCAGCCGGGGCGGGGCCCGGCCGGCCGCATCTGCCGTTGCCAGCGGTCGAAGCATCCGGCTTCGTGGGCGGCGCGCACCCGGGCGCCGATGCCGTCGCGCGGGTCCTCGGCCCACAGCCGCCAGGGCCGGGGTTCGAAGGCGTCGCGCACGGCGGTGGCCAGTTCGGCCTCGCCCTCGGGGTCGGCGGGGAACCGGGCGAGCACGGGGACCGCGAGGGCGCGCAGCCCCGCGTCGTCGTCGCGCAGCGCCAGTTCGTCCAGCGCCCAGGCCCAGTTGGCGCCCTGGGCGGCGTACCGGCGCAGCAGGTCGAGGGCGTCCCGGCGGCCGTACGAGGCGAGGTGGCCGAGCACGGCGAGGGCCAGGCCGGTGCGGGACTCGTCCGTCTCCAGGTGGTCCTCGGGGTCGAAGAGGTGTGCCTCGACGGCGTCCAGCTCGCCGCTCAGGTCGAGGAAGAGCCGGGCGTAGTACAGGGAGCGGTTCTCCACCTGCCAGTCGTGGCGGGGATCGCGCAGCACGCAGTGGTTGAGGGCCGCGAGCGCTTCCGCGCGGGGGGCGGTGAGCGCGTGCAGCGTGCCGTCGCCGCGGCCCCGCTGGAGCAGGCCGAGCAGCGTACCGCTGGGCGCTATGACCGGATCGAACATGGGAAACAGCCTCACATCAAGCGTCGACGCAACCGGGGAACACGCACTACCTGGCCGTGTGACACAACGTCGGAGCGCCCGCCGTCTCTTGCTTGCTGCAACCCATTTCTCTCTGCCTCTCGTCGGTGGCCCATGCGGACCGCATCACGGTCCGCGCGGTGCGGCAACACCTGCCCAGCCATCGCGTCCGTGAATCACGTCGTCATGATGACCCGCGGTGTGTGCTGCCGCGACCGTATTTCCGGCGGCCCTGTACCGCCTCCCCCGTTTTCCGTTTCTTAGCTGGTCAGAAGCCCTGTGTCAGCTGACGCCGAACAGTTCGAGCACATCGGCCCGACCGAACATCCGGGCGGTGTCGACGGCCGACGGCGTGCCCTCGGCGGGGTCGGCGCCGCCCTCCAGGAGGGCCTTGACGACCTCCGTCTCCCCCTTGAAGACCGCGCCCGCGAGAGGGGTCTGGCCCCGGTCGTTGACGCGGTTCGCCTCGGCGCCCCGGGCGAGCAGCGCGCGCACCGCGGCGGCGTGCCCGTGGTACGCGGCGAGCATCACGAGGGAGTCCCCGCGGTCGTTGGTGAGGTTGGCCGGAACGCCCGCGTCGACGTACGCCACGAGTGCCTCGGTCCGCCCCTGCCGGGCCAGATCGAAGATCTTGGTCGCCAGCTCCACGACCTCGGGGTCGGGGGCTTCGCTCATCGGCCGGACCGCCTCTCATTACAACCGTTCAGGTGAACCGCAAGGGTACTGGCTCGTGCCTCACATCACCCGTTGTGCCCGACGTAAAGATCGCTACGGGCGGGCCCGTCCGCAAGTGCCCTGCTCAACAGCCCCGCATTGGCTCCACCATACGGGCGAATAGTCACGATATTCACCCAGTTGCGCTCTTTGTCGTATAGACACATGCTGTGATCCTGGAAGTACTGATGGTGACTGTCCCCTTCGACACCAGGAGGCACCCAAATGATCCTCTCCATGTCAGGCGTCGTCCTGCTCGGCACCGTCGTGTTCCTCTACTTCCGCAAGGACGGCCTCAAGGGATCGCACGCGTGCATCTCGACGCTGTTCGGGTTCTACCTGTCGAACACGGCCATCGCGCCGAGCATCAAGGCCGGCGGGGAGAGCCTGGCCAGCCTCCTGGGCGGGATCAAGTTCTGACGCCGGTCCGGCACGACGCCCCGCCCGCACGCACCACCAGGAGACAGCAGTGGCCCGGCGCCCACTCCCCCGCATTCTGAGCAAGGACGGCGCGCAGCTCGCGCGGACGCAGCTGGCCCGGAGCCGGGAGCTGGCCCGGACGGCGGCCGACAGCGCCACCGACGTCCTCCATCCGCTGATCACCCTGTCCCGCGGGCTGCGCCTGCTGGCCTCGGCGGGGCGCGGCAGGTGGGCCGCCACCCCCAAGGACCGGCGCGGGCCACTGCTCTTCCTGGTGGCCTGCGTGGTCCTGGTGGTGGCGCTGGCCCCGTACGGACCGCTGCTCGCCGTCGTCACCGTGATGGCGGCGGCGGCCTGGCTGGGCCGCGACCGCACCCCGCCCGCCCCCGAGAGGCCCGACGAATCCCGGACCGAGCGGCTCCAGGTGCTGTACGACGCGCTGGTGCCCTACTTCTCCGTCCCCGAGGACCCCGCGCCGCTCTACGCGCACGGCGGGGAGTGGGAGAAGGCCTTCACCGCGCACGAGTTCGACGACGCGGGGCGCGTCGGGCAGCTGGTGCTCCGCTATCCCGCGTACTTCCCGGACGGCGAGCCCGAGGCCCGCGCGCGGGTCGAGCAGGTGCTCACCGCGAAGGCGGGGCGCGGGCGCGAGTACCGCTTCGGGTGGGACGAGGAGGCCAACCAGCTCGCCGTGACCGTCCTGCCGCCGCTGCCCGCCGACATCGTGGCCCAGCGGTTCGTGACCGCGCCCGGCGAGAGCGTGCTCGGCTTCACCGACCCGAGCGAGGTTCAGCGCACCCTCCCCCTCTCCTTCGGGGACTACGGGGACCCCTACGAGGAGCAGCGCGACGTGCCGCCGGTCGTCTGGCGCACCGGCACCCGCTCCACCGAGCCGCACCTGCTGGCGGTCGGCCAGCCCGGCAGCGGCACGTCCACGCTGCTGCGCTCCCTCGCCCTCCAGGCGCTCCAGCACGGCGACGTCCTCATCGTGGACGGCGGGGGCACCGGCGAGTACGCGTGCCTGACCGGCCGGGACGGGGTGCCGGCCGTGGAGTGCGCGCTGCCGGGGGCGCTGGCGAGCCTGGAGTGGGCCACGCGGGAGACGGAACGGCGGCTGGTGGCGATCAACCTCGCCCGGCAGGCGGGTGACCCGCCCCCGGCCGACACCCGGCGCCCCCTGTGGATCCTCCTCGACCGGCCGAGCGTCTTCGCGCACCTCGCGCGGGTGGACGACCGCGAGGACCCGCAGGACCTGCTCCAGGTGCCCCTGCGGCACGGGCGGGCGGCGAACGTGACCGTCGTCGTCGCCGAGCAGTACGACGGCCTCGACGCGCTGAGCGACACGGTACGGCAGCACACCCGGGCCCGGGTCGCCCTCGGCCCCGCGTCCGCGCGGCAGGCGGCGGCGGTGCTGGGGGCAGAGCCGCGGACGACTCCGCCGGCGCAGATGCCGCCGGGGCGCGGGTACGCGCGGCTGGGCCAGGGGCCGGTGCACCGGCTCCAGGTGCCGAGGACACCGGATCCGTACGACGACGCGACGAGCGAGGGCGACCGGCGGGCGGTGCTGGATCTGCTGCCGCCGAGGGCCGCGCGGCCGCCCGAGCCGATCGACCTGAGCAAGCCCGAGCGGGTTCCCGCGGAGCCGGTGGCGGCGGAGTAGTCCGCAGGCGCGGGTGCGGCACCGCTGATCGCACGGCTCACCCGCGCCCTCCGGGGCCCGCTACGCCACGAACGTCCGCGGCGACTCCGCCGCCGCCCCCGTCCCTCCGGTCTCCACCAGCCGCGCCGCCGCGGCGAGCCGTACCGCCGCCTCCTCCGCCACCGCTCCCCCAACGGTGAACGGCAGCCGGACGTACCCCTCGAACGCGCCGTCGACGCCGAAGCGCGGGCCGGAGGGGACGCGGACGCCCGTGCGTTCGCCCATCTCCGCGAGACGGGAGCCGGACAGGCCGCCCGCGCGGACCCAGAGGGTCAGGCCGCCTCGGGGAACCTCGAACTCCCAGTCCGGCAGCTCCCGGCGCAGCGCGGCGACGAGGGCGTCCCGGTTCTCCCGTGCCTGCGCCCGCCGCAGCGCGACCGCCTGCTCCCAGCCCCCCGTGCTGAACAGCCAGTTGACGGCCAGCTGCTCCAGCACCGGCGTCCCCAGGTCGGCGTACGCCCGCGCCGCGACCAGGCTGCGGACGATGTCGGGTGCCGCCCGCACCCACCCGATCCGCATGCCGGCCCAGAACGCCTTGCTGGCCGAGCCGACCGTGATCACCGTGGAGCCCGCGGTGTCGAAGGCGCAGACCCGGCGGGGCATCCGCCCCTCCCCCAGCTCCTCCTCCAGCCACAGCTCGCTCATCGTCTCGTCGGCGACGAGCACCGTGCCGGCCGCGCGGGCCGCGTCCACGAGACGGCGCCGCTGGTCCTCGTCGGCCAGCGCGCCCGTGGGGTTGTGGAAGTCGGCGACCACATAGGCGAGTCGGGGCGCGGCCTCCCGCAGGACCTGGCGCCAGCGGTCCATGTCCCACCCGGCGAGCCCCTCCGCCATCGCGACCGGCACCAGCCGCGCGCCGGCCTCGCGCATCAACTGGAGGATGTTCGCGTAGGACGGGGACTCCACCGCGATGCGCTCGCCGCGGCCCGCGAAGAGGTGGCAGATCGCGTCGATGGCGCCCATCGCGCCGGTCGTCACCATGATCTGCTCGGGCATCGTGGGGATCCCGCGCGCGGTGTAGCGCTCGGCGATCATCGCGCGCAGGGCGGGCAGCCCGGCCGGGTAGTCGCCGTGCGTGTGCGCGTAGGGCGGTAGTTCCTCCAGCGCGCCCTGCACGGCGCGGGTGAGCCAGGGCTCGGGCGCGGGCAGGGAGGCGCAGCCCAGGTCGATCACCGAGCCGAGGGCCTCCGGGGGCAGCGGCTCCAGGCCGCGCGCGGGCACCGGGTTGCCGGCCGGGACCGCGGTCCAGCTGCCCGCGCCGCGCCGGGACTCCAGGAAGCCCTCGCCGCGCAGCGCCTCGTAGGCGGCCGCGACCGTGGTGCGGCTCACCGAGAGGGAGAGGGCCAGTTCGCGTTCGGCGGGCAGCCGGGCGGCGACCGGGACGCGCCCCTCCAGAACCAGCAGCCGGATGCCGTCGGCGAGCGCCCGGTAGGCGGGCGGACGGCGGCTGCCGGGCCCGGCCGGCCGTTCCTGCTGGGAGTTGAGCAGCCGGGCGAGCTGCGCGGCCCCCACTGCCGAGGTCCACTGCGCCATGAGATCAGTCCACCTTCCCCAGATTGGCCATGGATGGAGTTTCCTTCCAAGCCACAGAGTGACACGCGTCAGGCCACTACCACTACCCAGGGGGGTATGCCGTGTCCGCTCCCGGACATACAGGACGCCGATTGGTCCAGCTCTACGCCGGACTGACGCTCTACGGCGTGAGCTCCGCGCTGCTCGTCGCCTCGGGGCTGGGCCTGGAGCCCTGGGGGGTGCTGCACCAGGGGCTCGCGCGGCGGACCGGGCTGAGCATCGGCGAGGTGTCGATCGCCGTGGGCGCGGCGGTGCTGCTGCTCTGGATCCCGCTGCGCCTGCGCCCCGGCCTCGGCACCGTGTCCAATGTCTTCCTCATCGGCCTGGCCCTCGACGGCACGCTCGCGCTGCTGCCCCCGGCGCACTCGCCGCTCGTCCGCGTCCCGCTGATGCTCGCCGGCGTCCTGCTCAACGGCGCGGCCACCGGCCTGTACATCGCGGCGCGCTTCGGACCGGGCCCGCGCGACGGGCTGATGACGGGCCTGCACCAGCGCACCGGGCGCTCGATCAGGCTGATGCGCACGGTGATCGAGGTGACGGTCGTGGCCACCGGGTTCGCGCTGGGCGGCACCATCGGCGTGGGCACCGTGCTGTACGCGCTGTCCATCGGCCCGCTGGCCCAGTTCTTCCTGCGGGTGTTCGCGCTGCCCCCGGCATCGAGCGGCAGCACGATCGTTGCCGAAAGGACACCCCGCGGAGCGATACTGCGTCGGTGACCACCGCGATACGCCACCCCTACCTCGACCACCCGGGCCCCATCGCCTTCGCCCATCGCGGCGGAGCCGCCGACGGGGTGGAGAACACCACGGCGCAGTTCCGCCGCGCCGTGGAGCTGGGCTACCGCTACATCGAGACCGATGTGCACGCCACGGCCGACGGCCGGCTCGTGGCCTTCCACGACACGACCCTGGACCGGGTCACCGACGGTGCGGGCCGCATCGCCGACCTGCCCTGGGCCGAGGTCCGGCGGGCTCGGGTGGGCGGCCGTGAACCGGTGCCGCTGTTCGAGGAGTTGCTGGAGACCTTCCCCGAGGTCCGCTGGAACATCGACGTCAAGGCGGAGCCCGCGCTGCGGCCGCTGCTGGACCTGCTGGAGCGCACCGGCGCCTGGGACCGGGTCTGTTTGGGCTCGTTCTCCGAGGCGCGGGTGCTGCGCGCCCAGCGGCTGGCGGGCCCCCGCCTGGCCACCTCCCTGGGCACCGGCGGGGTGCTGAGCCTGCGGCTCCGCTCCTGGGGACTGCCGGCCGCGCCGCGCCGCTCCGCGGTGGCCGCGCAGGTGCCGCAGACCCAGTCGGGCGTCCCGGTGGTCGACGCCCGCTTCGTCCGCGCCGCCCACGCGCGCGGGCTGCACGTCCACGTCTGGACGATCAACGAACCGGCACGTATGCACCGGCTGCTGGACCTCGGCGTGGATGGCATCATGACCGATCACATCGACACATTGCGCGAGGTCATGGAGGAGCGCGGGGTCTGGGTCTGAACCGACCCGGCACCGCCCGCCCTTGCCTTCGCAGGGGAGCGGAAGCGAGGGCACGATGGGGATCGACACCGTGCGCGCGGGGGTGGCGGACGAGACCGCCGACCTCCGGCGCCAGCAAAGAGGCTGGTATTTCTACGACTGGGCGTGCTCCGTCTATTCGGCGAGCGTCCTGACCGTGTTCATCGGCCCCTATCTCACCTCGGTCGCCGAGCGCGCGGCGGACTCCGGCGGCTATGTGCACCCGCTGGGCATACCGGTACGGGCGGGGTCGTACTTCGCCTACTCGGTGTCCCTGTCGGTGATCCTGGCCGTCGTGGCGATGCCGCTGGCGGGCAGCGCGGCCGACCGCACGGGCCGCAAGAAGCCGCTGCTCGCGGCGGCGGCGTACACCGGCGCGGCGGCGACCACGGGCATGTTCTTCCTGGACGGAGACCGGTATCTGCTGGGCGGGGTGCTGCTCGTCGTGGCCAACGCCTCGGCGGCCGTCGGCGCGATGCTCTACAACTCCTACCTGCCGCAGATCGCCCCGCCCGAGGAACGCGACGCGGTCTCCTCCCGCGGCTGGGCCTTCGGCTACGGCTCGGGTTCCATGGTCCTCGTCGCCAACCTGGTCCTGTACTCGGCGCACGACTCCTTCGGCCTGAGCCAGGGCCAGGCCGTGCGCATCTGCCTGGCCTCGGCGGGCCTGTGGTGGGGTGCCTTCACCCTCGTACCGCTGCGGCTGCTGCGCGACCGGCGGGCGCGGGCGGCGGGCGGGGCCCCGGCGGACGGGGTCCCCTCGACGGGGCTGCGGCAGCTGGCGGCGACGGCGCGGGACATGCGCCGGCATCCGCTGACGCTGTCCTTCCTGCTGGCGTACCTGATCTACAACGACGGCATCCAGACCGTCATCTCCCAGGCCTCGGTCTACGGCTCCCAGGAGCTGGGGCTCGGGCAGTCCACGCTGATCGTGGCCGTGCTGCTGGTGCAGGTGCTGGCCGTGGCGGGCGCCCTGGCGATGGGCCGCCTGGCGCGGACGTACGGCGCCCAGCGCACCATCCTCGGCTCGCTGGTGGCCTGGACGATCACGCTCGCCGCCGGGTACTTCCTGCCCGCGAAGGCGCCGGTGTTCTTCTTCCTGCTGGCCGCCGGCATCGGCATGGTGCTCGGCGGCAGCCAGGCGCTGTCCCGCTCGCTCTTCTCCCACCTGGTGCCGCCGGGCAAGGAGGCCGAGTACTTCTCGGCGTACGAGCTCAGCGACCGCGGGATGAGCTGGCTCGGCCCGATGCTGTTCGGCGTGACGTACCAGCTGACCGGTAGCTACCGCTCCGCGATCATCTCCCTGGTGGCCTTCTTCGTCATCGGGTTCGCGCTGCTCGCCCGGGTCCCGGTGCGGCGTGCGATCGCCGCGGCGGGGAACCCGGTACCCGACAAGGTCTAGTGCCGATTTAGCACTCGGCGCGAAAGGGCGGTAGTGTACGCGTTTGGCCTGCCAGGCGTACCGTTACTGCGCGTCAAAGATGCCGAAACGCTGGGTGACATCTGCTAGTAGATGTGACAAACCGGGCGCCTGTGGGTAGAACAAGGGGCGGCTACGACGGCGACGCATGACCCGGAACGGGAATCTTTACCGCCGACCGGACGTTGACCGGATGACGACGACAGCGACACCTGTCCTGTGGGCGACAAGCCCGGGAGGCACGATTCATGAGTGAGCGAGCTCTTCGCGGTACGCGCCTCGTGGTGACCAGCTACGAGACGGACCGCGGCATCGACCTGGCCCCGCGCCAGGCCGTGGAGTACGCATGTGAGAAGGGGCACCGGTTCGAGATGCCCTTCTCGGTCGAGGCGGAGATCCCGCCGGAGTGGGAGTGCAAGGTCTGCGGGGCCCAGGCACTCCTGGTGGACGGTGACGGCCCGGAGGAGAAGAAGGCCAAGCCCGCGCGCACCCATTGGGACATGCTGATGGAGCGGCGCACCCGCGAGGAGCTCGAAGAGGTCCTCGAGGAGCGCCTGGCGGTGCTGCGTTCGGGGGCGATGAACATCGCCGTGCATCCCCGGGACAGCCGCAAGTCGGCATAGCGGGCAAGCCGCGAGCGCACAAACACGAGACCGTGGGCGCCGTACGTCCTTCAAGGACGTACGGCGCCCGCGGTCTGCTGTGTTCCGTGGAGGCCGGGGCGGGCCCGCGGGGTCGTCAGCGGGTCAGCGGCGGCCGCCGCTCGTCCGGTCCGGGACGCTCGGCGCGCTCCTCACGGACGACCTCGCCCTGCACGACCTTGCCGTCGGGGCGGTGCATACGGGCCTGCTGGAAGGCGTCGCCCAGGCTGCCCGGGGCGGCGGCGCGCAGCCGCTTCCCGACCGTGTTCTCCGCGATCCGGCTCACGGCCTTCTGGACCGGCGGCAGCAGCAGGAGCAGGCCCAGGAGGTCGGAGATCATGCCCGGGATGATCAGCAGCAGGCCGCCGAGCATCGTCAGTCCGTTGCCCTCGCCGCGCTTGGGGGAGCCGCCCCGCTGGAGCGCCTCGTTGAGGTTCTCGAAGGCCCGCCGGCCCGCCCGCTTGATCACCACGGAGCCGGCCACCGCACCGGCCACGAGCAGCAGGAACACGGTCATGCCGCCCGCCGCGCCCGCGACCAGGGTGAGCAGCCAGATCTCCAGCACCAGCCACACGGCGAGGCCCAGCGGCAGATACCTGCGCAGCCGGGAGCGCCGGGGCCGGGCGGTGTACGGGGAGGTCGGAGCGCCAGTCGTCATACCCCCAGTGTGCCTGGCTCCGGCTCAGCGCCGGATAAGGGGCTACGGGGTGTGCCTGTCCTTGCCGGTGAGCTTGGCGACGCGGTCCCCCGCGCCCCAGGCGGTGACCCGCCACAGCGCCTCGACCAGGATGTCCTTGCTCATCTTGGAGTCGCCCAGCTCGCGCTCCACGAAGGTGATCGGGACCTCGATCACGTGATAGCCGGCCTTGACCGCACGGCGGGCGAGGTCGACCTGGAAGCAGTAGCCCTGCGAGGCGACCTCCTCCAGGCCGAGCCCCTTGAGGGTCTCGGCGCGGAAGGCGCGGTAACCGCCGGTGATGTCGCGCAGCGGCAGATCGAGGGCGAGCCGGGAGTAGAGGCTGCCGCCGCGGGAGATGAACTCGCGGGACTTGGGCCAGTTGACCACCCGGCCGCCGGGCACCCAGCGGGAGCCGAGCACCAGGTCGGCGTTCTTGAGGGCGGTGAGCAGCCGGGGCAGTTCCTCGGGCTGGTGGGAGCCGTCGGCGTCCATCTCGATCAGCACGCCGTAGTCGTGCTCCAGACCCCAGCGGAAGCCCGCGAGGTAGGCGGCGCCGAGGCCCTCCTTGCCCTTGCGGTGCATCACCTGGACGTGCTCGTCCTCGGCGGCCAGCTCGTCGGCGAGCTTGCCGGTTCCGTCGGGGCTGTTGTCGTCCGCGATCAGCACGTGCGCCTCGGGGACGGCCTTGCGCACCCGGCCGACGATGGTCTTGATGTTCTCCGCCTCGTTGTAGGTCGGGATGATCACCAAGGCCGTGCCGAGCGGACCGAACTGCCTCCCCTGGGCCTTGGCCGCGAGGGTCCCGTCGCCGTCGTTCACTGCTGCCCCTTCTGGTCGTACGCAGGCGTCCACCATAGTGGCCGCCGCCTGGGTGGACGTGACAGCTCGTACGTATGGTGGTGTCGATTGCACAAGAGTGGGGTAAGAACGTGCTTTTCGGGATGTTCCCGGCCTGTTTGCGACACGTTCCCTTCCTCTTACGACTGTTCGGATGATTCCGAACCCGGATGGGTTGCCTCCCCCGGGCTGCGGATGGGGGCCCGGCGCCCTTCGGGCCGACCTGGGACCCGCTGGCTGCGGATCGACCGAGAGCCGTTGTCTACTGAGGCCGGGCCCCACCCGGGGTCACACCTGGCCGACCGGCTGGAACGCTTCCCCGCCGGCGCGGGCGCTGAGCCTGGCTGCCAGTGGCGGTGCCCCGGTGCGGGGCTCCGTCCCTGACCCAGCGGCGCGGCGGGGAGGTGCGCGAACGCTTCCCGGTCGGGCGTCCGGTGGTGGACTCGGACGAACCTACCGGCCCTCCGCGCCCGACTGTCAACAGGCCCCTGACCTGCGTATCCTTCGCGCCACCTGGCAGCGATGCGGAGGATGTGCAGGTCGCGCGAGGCGGCCGGGGCGCAGGGCGGCCGCCGCGCCACCCCCGGAGATCACTCGCCCGGCCGTACGAAGACCGTCCGGCCGGCCACCACCGTGCGCAGGCAGCGCGGCAGCTCGCCGCCCGGGGTGAGGTCGGGCAGCCCGGGGGTACCCGAGCGCGGGTCGGTCGACCAGCGGGCCACCCGGTCGTCGGGGGCCTGCACCACCAGCTCGCCGGTGCGCCAGACGGCGAAGTCGGCGGGCGCACCGGGCACCAGGACGCCCGCGTCGTCCCGGCCGATCGCCCGCCAGCCGCCCCGGGTGTGCGCGGTGAAGGCGGCGCGCACGGAGACCCGGTGCTCGGGGGTGTGGTGGAAGGCGGCGGCGCGGACCGTGCCCCAGGGGTCCAGTGGGGTGACGGGGCTGTCGGAGCCGAAAGCCAGCGGGACGCCGGAGCGCAGCAGGGCGGCGTAGGGGTTGAGGGTGCGGGCCCGGCCGGCGCCGAGCCGGCGGGCGTACATGCCGTCCTCGCCGCCCCACAGCGCGTCGAAGGCGGGCTGCACGGAGGCGATCAGGCCCAGCTCGGCGAAGCCGGCCACGGTCTGCGGGCTGAGCATCTCGGCGTGCTCGACGCGGTGCCGGGCGGCCCGGATCCGGGCCAGGCCGACCTTCTCCGCGGCGGCGCGCACCCCGTCGACCACGAAGGACACGGCGGCGTCGCCGATCGCGTGGAAGCCCGCCTGGAGGCCCGCCTCGGTGCAGGCGATCACATGGGCGGCGACGGCGTCGGTGTCCAGGTAGGCGGTGCCCGTGTGGTCCGCGTCGGCGTACGGCTCGTGCAGGCACGCGGTGTGCGAGCCGAGGGCGCCGTCGGCGAAGAGGTCGCCCGCGGCGCCGATCGCGCCCAGCTCGCGGGCCTTGTCGACGTCCCGTTCGGCCCAGTAGCCGAGGACCCGGGGTCCGGGCAGTCCGGCGGCGAGTTCCAGCAGGCCGGTGAAGTCGTCCTCGGAGGAGATCTGCGGCCCGCCGCACTCGTGCACCGAGCCGATCCCGAGGGAGGCGGCGTGCGCCAGCGCGGCACGCTGGGCCTCCTCGCGCTGGGCGGGGGTGACGGCGGCGAAGGCGGCGCCGCGTACGGCGTGATGGGCGTCCCGGGTGAGGGGCGCGTCGGTGCGGGGCAGGTCGCCGCCCACCATGTCCAGCAGAGCGGTGGTGACGACGGCCGAGTGCACGTCGATACGGGAGAGGTACAGCGGGCGCCCGCCGGTGGCCTCGTCCAGTTCCGCGCGCGTCGGCGGCCGGCCGCCGGGCCAGCGGGCGGCGTCCCAGCCGTGGCCCAGCAGCACGCGGTCCCCGGGCCGGGCGGCGGCGAACTCCCGGACCAGGGCCAGCGCGGCCGCCAGGGAGGGTGCGGCGCTCAGATCGAGACCGGTCAGCGCGAGGCCGGTGGCCGTGGTGTGCACATGGGCATCCGTGAAGGCCGGGGTCACCAGCGCGCCGTCGAGGTCGATCACCTCCCCCACCCCGTCGGCGAACGCGTCCGCTGCGCCCTCCGAGCCGACCCAGGCGATATGGCCGGCCTCCACGACCATCGCGGTGGCGAAGGGATCGGCGGGACTGTGTACGTCGCCGTTGCGGAGAAGGAGGGTGCGGTCGCTCATAGGCGACAGTTTCTCCCGGACGGCGGGCGGTCCCGCACCTGGGGCGGCGGGCACCGCCGCCGGGAGGGGCGCCCGCCGCGGGCGGGGCGCCGTCAGACGCGCGGCGGACGGGCCTCGTACGGTGTCGAGAGGACCACCGTCGTACGGGTGGACACCCCGGCCAGGCTGCGGAGCCTGGCCAGCAGCTCCTCCAGTTCGTGCGGGGTCGCCACGCGGACCTTGAGGATGTAGTTCTCGTCGCCGGCGACGCTGTGGCAGGCCTCGATCTCGGGAACGCCGGCGAGGCGGTCGGCGATGTCGTCGGGGGCGCTGGGGTCGAACGGTTTCACCGAGATGAACGCGGTGAGGGGCAGCCCGACGGCCTCCGGGTCGACCACCGCGGCGTAGCCGCGGATGACACCGCGCTGTTCGAGCCGGCGCACCCGCTGGTGCACGGCCGACGTGGACAGGCCCGTGGCCTTGCCCAGGTCTGTGTAGCTCATCCGCCCGTCCTTGACGAGCAGCTGCACGATCTGACGGTCCAGCTCCTCCATGGCGCCAAAACCTACAGGGCGTTCGATCTCCTCGGACAGCCGACGGCCTTCCATGGACGGCAGTATGGTCATCCGCCCACGACATGTGACGAACGCCACACCGTTCGAACAGGCTCCGTGATGTTCTCGTGATTACCGCCGAGAGCGGACGGGAAGTGCTTGCTGTGGTCGTGGCCGCCGAGCCTTTCACGGCCCAGCCTTAGGGGGAGAATCCCATGCAGAGTGTCAAGCGCCCTGGTCGATCCGCGTCCAAGCGGCAGCAGCCGGTGGTCGAGCCCGAGCCGGAGGGCGTCGGACCCGACGCCTTCGAGGACGAGCTGGACGCCTACGACACCTTGGAGATGTACCGGGTGATCTGCCCGGACTGCGCGCAGCCGATCGCGCTGCTGGCGGACGAGGAGATCCTGCCGGAGCACGCGCTGTGCGCCTCGCCGTGGAACCCGTTCGGGCTCACCGTGTGCGCGGGTACGGGCCGTACGGCCGCCGAGGCCCGCCCCGCGGACGAGTCGGTCACTCCGCAGGAGCAGGACACCGCCCTGCTGCTGACGCTCCCCCAGGGCCTCGACTGGCGGACGCAGCCCTTCTCGCACGTCGGCGGTCCGGGCTCGCGCCCGATGCGGGTGCCGGAGATGCGCCGCCGGGCCGCCTGAGACCCGCGCGCCGGACCGGGTCCGGCGCCGGACGGCCCTGGACTGACGCCCGATTCGGGCGTGCGGTGACCTGCCCGCCGGATGCCGCGTTCTCACGGGTATGACACCCCTGTACCCGGCCACCGGGCGCGGGCTCCGCGTCTTCGTGCCGCGCCCCGCGGTGCCGGACCGGTCCGCCGCTCCGCAGGACCCGCCCATCTACCGCGAACTGCTGCGCGCCTGGGCGGCTCACGGCCGTACCCTGCCGGGCCGCCAGGACCCCGAGTGGGTGCGGCTGGCGGCGCCGACGGTGCGTACGGGTCAGTTCAGCACGGACTGGTTCAGCGGGCTTCGGGTCCCACCACGTGACGGGCGATGACCATCCGCTGGATCTGGTTGGTGCCCTCGACGATCTGGAGCACCTTGGCCTCGCGCATGTAGCGCTCGGCCGGGAAGTCGGCGGTGTAGCCGTAGCCGCCGAGGATCTGCACGGCGTCCGTGGTGACCTTCATGGCGGTGTCGGTGCAGTGCAGCTTGGCCATGGCGGCCTGCTTGGCGAACGGCTCGCCGGCGTCGCGCAGCCGGGCCGCGGCGAGGTAGAGGGCACGGCCCGCCTCGATCTGGGTGGCCATGTCGGCGATCATGAAGCGCAGGCCCTGGAAGTCGGCGATGGGGTGGCCGAACTGCTGCCGTCCGGCGGCGTAGGCGACGGCCTCGTCCAGTGCGGCCTGGGCCACTCCGATGGCGCAGGCGGCGATGCCGAGGCGGCCGGAGTCGAGGGCCGACAGGGCGATGCCGAAGCCCTGGCCCTCCTCGCCGATGCGGCGGTCGTCTCCGACGCGGACGCCGTCGAGGTGGACCTGGGCGGTGGGCGAGCCCTTCATGCCCATCTTCTTCTCGGGGGCGGCCGCGCCGAGGCCCGGGGCGTCACCGGGCACCAGGAAGGCGGTGATGCCGCGCGGGCCGTCCTCGCCGGTGCGGGCCATCACGGTGCAGAAGTCGGCGATGCCGCCGTGGGTGATCCATGCCTTGGTACCGGTGATCACCCAGTCGTCGCCGTCCTTCACGGCCCTGGTGCGCAGGGACGCGGCGTCGGAACCGGAGGCGGGTTCGGACAGGCAGTAGGCGCCGAGGAGTCCGCCGCCGAGCATCGCCGGGAGGTGCTCGACCTGCTGCTGCTTGGTGCCGTAGGTGGCGAGCGCGTAGCAGGCGAGGGTGTGCACGCTGACGCCGAGACCGACGGTGAGACGGGCCGCGGCGAGCTCTTCCAGCACCTGGAGGTAGACCTCGTAGGGCTGGTCACCGCCGCCGTGCTCCGCCTCGTACGGCAGGCCGAGCAGGCCCGACTCCGAGAGCAGGGTGAAGACCTCGCGTGGGAAGCGGCCCGCGTCCTCCTCCTCGGCGGCCTTCGGGGCGATCTCACGCCGGGCTATCTCCCGGACGAGGGCGAGCAGGTCCCTCGCCTCGTCCGTCGGCAGATGACGCTCCACGGGCTGCGGGTCGCGGTCGGACATGGCGTCGGTCTCCTCCCTGGTGGGGAACCGGCGGCACGGCCCACGGGTCAGGGCGGCTCCGCCTGATCGTTCCGTTACGGCCACGGTGCGCACTCCGGATCACGGAAGCCCGCTGACCAGCGGCTGCGCTGAGTATGCCCGAACATCGGACTCCCGTCACCAGTTAACGACCGCTCACTCGAACATTCCAGCCGGGCGCCGGACGGGGGTGCCGCGGCGCGCCCTCCGGGGCGGATGGGGACACCGGCGGGGCCGGTGGCGCGGAGGGCCGGGAACGAACCCGGGGCCCGGGGCGGCCGGGGGCACCACGGGACCCCGGCGGCCGAGCCGGGGTGTGAGGAGTCCGGCGGGAGCCGGGGCGCGGGAGCACCCGGCCCGGACCCCGGACGGCCGTACCCGGGAGCCGGCGGAGCCCGCGACGCCCGGACAGCCGAACGCCCGGCCCGGCCGCGGCCGGGCGCGGGAGGAAGGAGGCGGGTCCGCGATCATGGGACAGCCCGGCGGCCGGAAACAGCTCCCCGGACATTGACCTACTGGTCTAGTCCTCCTACGGTGCTGGACCGGCGCGTCAGGCGCGTGCGGGTGTTTCTCCCACGGATGCGAGGAGGCACGATGCGGCATTCCCAGGGGTTCCGGGTGCGGACGCTGGTCTCGGCTGTGTGTGCGGCCGTGATCGGTGCGGCGCTGCTCGTCGGGGCGGGGGCCGTCAGCGGGGGCCGGGACGGGGCCCTCCAGCACGGCAACGCACCGGGGTTGATCAAGTCCCTGGAGTAGGCGCCGGGTTCAGAGCAGGCCCAGCCGGGTGACCAGCATCGCGGTGACCACGACCAGCACCCAGCCCAGCACGTGTTCGAGGATCTCGGGCCTGTCGTCGCGGGGACCGCCGGTGCGGACGCGGGTGGCGGTGGCGGAGTGTGCGGTCATGCTGGTACTCACAGAGGTCGGACGTGCAGAGCGGTCTCCCCCACCCGTCCGTCCACCTTGCCACCCGCGACGGCGTACGCGGCGATGAGCTTGCTCACACGGTCAGCTCACACCCACCGCGGCCAGGGCCTTGCGCTGGTGGGCGCTCGGACGGGCCGGGAAGTAGAGGTAACAGACCCCGCCGGTACCGGAGGACACCCCGCCGGTGGCGTTGTACCGCTTCGTCCTCAGCCAGATGTTCTCGAACTCCCGGCGCCGGTACACCCGCCGTACCGCGTCGTCCCCCGGCGAGGCCGGATCGTTGGCGATCACGTCGCCGTCCGCGGTGAAGCCGATCACCGTCATGAGGTGTCCGGACGTGCCGTAACCCGCCCCGGTCAGCTCCGTCTTCAGGAACGACTGGGACGTTATGGCCGGGATGCCGGCCGCGACCAGCGTCTCCAGGTCGGTGAGCGAGGCGAGCCGGGTGACGACGCCCTGGAGCTCCTCGAAGGTCGCCGCGTAGGCCGCGTTGAACGGCCAGTTGCCGCAGCCCTCGTACTGGTAGTCGTACGTGAAGCGCGCGGCCGCGTCGACCTGCGGGTCGGCGTAGGACGGGTCGACCCAGGACAGCTGGTCGGCCGTGAGCCGGCCGCCCCAGTACTCCACGATCATCTGCGAGGAGGTCGGGCTGCACCACGCCTCGCCGCCGTTGTCGTACTGCGGGTACTGGCCCTTGTGGATCTCCTGCGAGTAGCGCGGCACCACCAGTTCCTGCGCGAGGCCGGGCGTGGAGGCCGGGACGGTGAAGCGGTCGGGGATGTCGGAGCCCATCGCGCCGAGCCGCCACACCGTCGGCGTGAGCAGCGTGCCCGGCCTGCGGTAGAGGGTCAGGCGCAGCCGGTAGGACACGAGGCGCAGCCCGGTGCTCGCGTCGTCGATGGCGAAGGTGTCGGTCCAGATGCTGCTCCTGCCGTCGCTCTGGCCGTCCACCGAGGTCCGCTTGATGTCCTGGTCGCCGGCCGCCCAGCGGCCCATCACGTACCAGGGCGTGTCGCCACCGTCCGAGTACGTCCCGCTGAGCTCCACCTGGAGCCAGGTGCCGTCGGGGGTGTGCGCGTTCCAGGAGGAGACGACCTCGGTGGCGGGGACCGTGAGCCGGTACCGCGGGGAGGTCCAGGTGGCGTACTCCCAGGCCGCGGTGGTGCCGGTGTGCGGGTCGGTGTAGTCGACGGTGCCCGCGGGGGCGCCCATGACCACGCCGGGGCGGGGGCCGGAGACCGCGCGGGCGCCCTGGGCGGTGCCCGTACGCCACTCGCTGTAGGTGGTCCAGGCGTGGTAGTCGATGGGACGGGCCCCGGTCGGACCGTGCTCCCCGGCGACGAGCGCCCGCGCGGTGGCGGTCCCCCGCTGGGCGGCGGCCGCGGCGGGCGTGGCGGCGCCGGCCATCGCGGCGGCCACCGCGACGGTCAGTACGGTCCTGCGGGACGGCTGTTGGGCTCTGCTCATGGGCGCGATTACCCCCAGGTGTCCGGAGTCATGGCTGGATCATGTGCACGTCGTGCGCCAACTATGGAGCAGCCGCGGGGCCCCGGCCAGCACTTGGGCGGATGCCGCGCCAATGAATATTGGTCTCGTCCGGTGGCGGTACGGGCGCGGGAGGGACGAGGGCCCCGGCCCCGGTACCGCGGAAGCGGTGCCGGGGCCGGGGCCTGGACGCGTGCGGGCCGGAACGGACCGGTGGACCGGACCGGACCGGACCAGGTCAGACGAGGTCCATGGCGGCGATCTCGTCGGGACGGCCGTAGCTGATCGGGCCCTGGAAACGGCGGCGGGCGGTGGCGAACCACCAGACCGTGGCCACGAGCAGGACGACGGCGAGCGCGATCGGGGCGTAGTTGAAGGAGTCCACGGTGATCGGGGACGCCTGCGGCAGCATGAACAGGACGCTGCTGAGCGCGATCCAGATCACGGCGAGCCAGCCGACCGGCTTGCTCCAGCGGCCCAGGTTCCACGGGCCGGGCTCGAAGGCGTCACCGAGCCGCAGCCGCAGGAAGATCGGGACGGCGTAGGCGAGGAACAGACCGACCACGTTGACGCTGACGATCGCGGTGAAGGCGGTGTGCGACCACCAGCCGGGCACGATGAGGGCGAGCGAGCAGGCCACCGCGAGCCAGACCGCCTTGACGGGAGTACGGGTGCGCGGCGAGACCGAGTGCCACAGCCGGGAGCCGGGCATCGCGCCGTCGCGGGAGAAGGCGAAGATCTGCCGGGTGTTGCTGGTGAGGTTGGCGAGGCCGCAGAAGAGCATCGCGCCGATGACGATGAGGAGCATGACCTTGGCGGTGGTCAGGCCGAGGCCGTCGATCAGGATCTGGACGGGCGGCGCGCCGCCCGCGGCCTCCTCGGCGTAGTCCCTAATGCTGTAGACCAGTGCCAGCATCAGGATGAGACCGGTGATCGCCGAATAGCCGATCGCGCGGGTGATCCCCTTGGGCGCGTTGACCGTGGCCCGCACCGTTTCCTCGGACATGTGGAAGCTGCCGTCGAAGCCGGTGAACGTCCAGCTGGTGACCAGCAGACCGAGCATGCCACCGTAAAGTCCGCTCGTGAAGCCGGTGTTGTTCTCGAAATGCGTGACGAACGACGCGGACTGGTGGTGATCCGGTATCACTATGAGTGCGCCCACGATCACGACGAGTCCGATCAGCAGCCACCACACCGAAATACGGTTGAGGACGGCGACGAGCTGGACCGTGTAGGTGTTGGCGAGCCCCTGGAGCACGATGATCAAGGCTGTGATCAGCACCGTCTGGTGGACGGTCGGCTGGTAGGAGGGCCACTGGAGCTGCACGAAGGCCTGGATGAAGGTGGCCGCCGCGTAGCCGGTGGCGGCGGTGCCGCCGATCTGTCCGACGAAGTTCAACCAGCCCGTGTACCAGGACCAAGCGCCCTTGTGCCGCTTGGCGAGTTTACCGGCGGAGAAATAGAGGGCACCGCTCGTCGGATAGGCGGAGGCGACCTCGCCCATGGCCGCGCCGATGAGCAGCACCATGATCGAGACACCGATCCAGCCGAACACGAGAATGCGGGGGCCACCCGCGTTCATACCGAATCCGAAGGACGAGAAGATACCCGAAAGAATATTGATGATGGTGAAGGAGATCGCGAAATTGTCGAACGCCTTGAACCGGCGGGTGAGTTTCCGCGGATAACCCATCGCGTGCAGGGTCGCGTCGTCGTCGAGCACGACCGCGTCTTCTCCGGCGCGGGCTCTGGCCCGGGGAGCGGACATCCGTTCTGACACAGATCGGCCTTTCTCTCGTGCCTCTCGAGCGCTCGGGGCGGCTCTCGATGAGGGGGGACGGGTGACGAGCAAAGGGGGTCAGGCGGGCCCGGGTACGGGCAGTCCGCAGGCGCGGCGCGCCCGGGAGAGCTGCTCGGCGGGGTCACCGAAGGCGCTCCAGGGCATGCGTGAGGCGTACGGGCCCATCGCCGTGAAGACCGCGCGGGCCTCGAACTCGCGCTGGCCCATGACCAGCGCGTGCGCGAGGTAGGCCAGGTCGAGCACCGGTGTGAAGCGGTAACCGGGCACCGCCGGAAGCCAGTTGTGGTAGATCGCGATCGCGGTGGCGCGCCACTGGGGCTGCTCCCAGACACGGTCGGCGAGCAGCTGGGTCGGGTTGTAGCCCTCCACCAGGGCGACCAGGGGCAGCAGGCGCAGCGCGGAGTCGGCGGGCGCACGCTGGCTGAGGAAGGCGGCCACGTCCCAGGCGGCGTTGACCGAGCCGCCGTGCCGGGCGAAGAAGGCGGAGAGGAAGCGGTGGTGGGCCTCGCGGTGCCACGGGTCCAGGGTGAGGATGTGCGCGAACAGGCGCCAGGGGCCGGGCGGTGCGGTGAGCAGGCCCTGCGGGGCGGGGTCGCGCAGCCGGTGCAGCCGGGCCATGGCGAGCTTGGCGACCCAGGGGGTGGGGTCCCGCGGGGCCAGGGCGGCGGCCCGCTCACAGGCCGCGAGCGCTATGCGTTCCAGGGCCTCGGCACGGTCGTCGTGGCCGTCGGCGGCGCGCAGGGCGCGCTGGACGGCGACCCGGGCCCACATGAGGGCTGCCTCGGGCGAGGGCTCCTCGTCCAGCCAGCGTTCGACCAGGTCGGTGCCGGCCGCCTCGGAGGCGAGGACCAGGGAGCGGTGGGCACGCAGGGCGAAGTCCTGACGCGTCTCGGCCAGCGCCTCGTACGCGTGCCGATATCGGCCCGCGCGGACATCGACGCAAACGCCGGCCAGGACTCGGTCGTCGGCCGCCGGATGCCACACATACTGCCCTTCGAATAACTCCGCGGCCATGTCCCCTGCCTTGTCCCCGTACCGTGTCCCGTGTCCCCGGCCGCCGCTTCTCGCGGTAGCGCAGGAGGCACCTTACTCAGCACGGCGGACCCCCGGAACGCCGAATTCGACATATCGGTCAGCGATTCGAGAATGTTTATGGAAGTGCGCCGGAGGGCCCGGACGAGCGATGGTTCAAGAGGTAACTTTCTTTCGCGGGGCACCCTCGGCGGCCCGGCCGTCATGCGCCACTACTAGACTCATTCCGGAAAACCCCCGCACCGCGTCACACCTTCGGGAATCGTCATTCAGCACCTCGCCGACCACCTTCGCGGGCTCCCGCCCTCCCTCGGGCCGGTCCGGCTGATCGGCGTCGACGGGCACGCGGGCTCCGGGAAGTCCACCTTCGCCGGGCGGCTGGCCGCCGCGCTGGGCGGGGCGCCGGTGCTCCATCTCGACGACATCGCCAGCCATGAGCGGCTGTTCGCGTGGACCGACCGGCTGACGGCGCAGGTGATCGAGCCGCTGTCCCGGGGCGAGGCCGCCGCCTACCTCCCCTACGACTGGAACGCCCGCGCGTTCGGACCGGCGCTCCCACTGCCGCCCGAGCCGGTGATCCTGCTGGAGGGCGTCGGCGCGGGCCGCCGCGCACTGCGGCCGTTCCTGGCCGAACTGCTGTGGATGGAACTGCCCCGCGAGGAGTCCTGGGCGCGCGGCCGGCTGCGGGACGGTGCCGCCCAGCGGGAGTTCTGGGACGGCTGGGTCGAGGCCGAGCGCGCGCACTTCGCCGATGACCCCACCCGCCCCCACGCCGGGCTTCTGGTGCGCCAGGCCGACCAGGGGTACGAGGTGCTGCCGGGGCCCGCGCGACACCGGGGATCGGGCCAAGGAGTGACCCATAGTGATGGCTCCACTCCCATGTGGTGAAAATGTGAAGGCTCTTGTCGGCCAACTTCCCGAAGTGCCCCAACTTCGCTTGACCCGGGGGTCGTACAGGTCTTACGTTCTCAATGTGCGGCGATTCGAAGCCGCCCGAAGACGCGAAGCCCCCGGTTGTTCCCCCGTGATCGGGGGCTTCGTTCTGCCCGCGCACCGATTTCCGGGCCCGTTGCGCGCCGATCCGATCACTTTCGGTCACCGAAGCGTCCGGAACCCTTCCGCCCCCACCTCGCCGAACGGCTGGTGCCGCACCCTTCGGCACGCGGTACCCGCGCGGGTACGATGCCCTTGGTGCGACCTTCGGCAACAGCCTCGCGCACCTGCAACTCCGGTCCGCGGCACGGCGGTTCGGCCGCGGCGGCCGCCGGGCGACCGTCCGGCGGTGAACCACGGGGGCACGGTCTGTGGGGGACGTGATGGACTTCGGCACGCAGGGCCCCGAGGCCCCGGCCGACCTCGCCTGGCTGCGCGGGGTCGACGCCTACACCATGGGCGCCTATCCGCAGGCGGAGGAGGAGTTCCGGGCCGCGGTGCGGATGGACCCGGGCATGGCGGACGGCTGGCTCGGACTGCACGCGCTCCGGGTCGACACCACCACCGCGCTGCTGCGGATGTTCCGGCACCGCGAGCGCTTCGGCGAACAGCGCACCCGGCACCGCCGTACGATCAACTCCTGGTACTGGCTGGGCTGGTGGGTGCAGCCGGTGCTGGAGAGCCCGCGCGATCTGCTGCTGGCGCACGCCTCGCACTGGCTGGACGGACGGCACGTGCCCGAGCTGGACCGGGCGCTGGCCGGGCTGCCCCCGGTCGACACCGATCCCCAGGTCCGCTTTCTGCACGCCTGCCGCTCCTACCTGGTCAAGGACTGGGAGCAGCTGGTACGGCACACCGATCCGCTGCTGGACGATCCCCTGCTCGGCATAGAGGCCGGGCTGTTCGGCGGCATGGCCAGGGTCCGCCTGGAGATGTACGGCCAGGCCGAACCGCTGCTGTCGGCGGCGCTGATGCGATGCCGCAGCGAGCAGCCGCAGCGCAAAGAACTGCGCTACTGGCTCGCGCGGGCGCACGAGGGCACCGGCCGCTCCGCCGCCGCGCTCCCCCTCTACCGGGCCGTGCACCGGGTGGACCCCGCCTTCATGGACACCTCGGCGCGGCTCGCGGCGATCGCCGAGGGGGACGGGTACGACGACGCGGCCGGCCTCGCCGCGATCACGCTGACCGGCGCCGGGCAGGACGCGGTGGACGGGACCGACGGGTTCGATCCGTTCCTCGGCTCCGAGGGGCGGGACCTGCGGCTGCCGGAGCCGGAGCTGCCGACCGGCCCGCTGCCGGCCGTCTCCGAGCCGGGGGTCCGTGACCGGGGCGGGACGCCCGGCTCGCCCCTGCCCACCGGGCCCACCGATCCCGCGCTGCTCGAACAGGCGCTCGCCGAGCTGGAGCGGATGGTCGGGCTCGAACCGGTCAAGCGCCAGGTGAAGGCGCTGTCCGCACAGCTGAACATGGCACGGTTGCGGGCCGGGCAGGGGCTGCCCGTGCAGCCGCCGAAGCGGCACTTCGTCTTCTCCGGGCCGTCCGGGACCGGCAAGACGACGGTGGCGCGCATCCTCGGCCGGGTCTTCTACGCCCTCGGGCTGCTCGGCGGGGACCACCTCGTGGAGGCGCAGCGGGCCGATCTGGTCGGCGAGTACCTCGGGCAGACGGCGGTGAAGGCCAACGAGCTGATCGACTCCGCGATCGGCGGGGTGCTGTTCGTGGACGAGGCGTACTCGCTCTCCAACTCCGGGTACGGCAAGGGGGACGCGTACGGGGACGAGGCGCTCCAGGTGCTGCTGAAGCGGGCCGAGGACAACCGGGACCACCTCGTGGTGATCCTCGCGGGGTATCCCGAGGGAATGGACCGGCTGCTCGCGGCCAACCCCGGACTGTCGTCCCGCTTCACCAGCCGCGTCGACTTCCCCTCGTACCGGCCCGGGGAACTCACCGAGATCGGGAAGGTGCTGGCCGCGGAGAACGGGGACCAGTGGGACGAGGAGGCGCTGGAGGAGCTGCGGTCGATCGCCGGGCACGTGGTCGAGCAGGGGTGGATCGACGAGCTGGGCAACGGGCGGTTCCTGCGCACGCTGTACGAGAAGAGCTGCGCCTACCGTGATCTGCGGCTGTCCACCTACGCCGGGTCGCTGTCCCGGGACGACCTGGCGACGCTGCGGCTGGCCGACCTGATGCAGGCGTACGGGGAGGTGCTGTCGGGACGGGGGCCGCAGGACCCGTCGCCCACGTAGGCGCCTCGAGGGAGCGCGGGGAGCCGAGCGGGCGGCCCGCCGCCGGGCCGCGGCCGCGCGGCTCCCCGCACCACCGCTACGTGGCGAGCGCCTGCTCCGAATCGCCGCTGACCCTCGGTTCCGTCAGCCGCATGTCGGCGATCTCCCGGTGCGCGGGATCGCGCACCTCGCCCACCAGCATCTCCAGGACGTCCTCCAGCGCCACCAGCCCCAGCACCTTGCCGGACGCGTCGGCGACCTGGGCCAGGTGCGTGGCGGCGCGGCGCATGACCGTGAGGGCGTCGTCCAGGGGGAGCTCGGCCCGCAGGGTCGTCATCGGGCGCCAGATGTTCTGCGGCACCGCCCGCTCCGAGTCCTCCAGGTCGAGTACGTCCTTGACGTGGACGTACCCCATGAAGGCGCCCTGCTCCGTCGCCGCGACCGGGAAGCGGGAGTACCCGGTGCGCGCGGTGAGCCGCACGATCTCCCCGGAGGTGACCGCGGGCGTCACCGTGACCAGGGACTCACGGCGCAGCAGGACGTCGGTGACCGGGCGGGAGCCCAGTTCCAGGGCGTCCTCCAGGCGTTCCATCTCCTCCGGGTCGAGCAGGCCCGCCTGTCCGGAGTCCTCCAGGAGCCGGTTGAGCTGCTCGCTGGTGACGACCGCCTCGACCTCGTCCCTGGGTTCCACCCGGAACAGCCGCAGCACGGCCTGGGCGACGGCGCCCAGCGACACGGTGATCGGCTTGCACACCCGGGCGAACCAGACCAGACCGGGGCTGAGCCACAGCGCCGCCTTCTCGGGCGCCGCCATCGCGAGGTTCTTCGGCACCATCTCGCCGATGACCAGGTGGAAGAAGACCACCGCGGCCAGCGCGATGACGTAGCCGAGCGGATGGATCACGCCGTCGGGGAGGTGGAGCGCCTCGAACACCGGCTCCAGCAGGTGCGCGACGGTCGGCTCGGCGACCGCGCCGAGCGTCAGGGAGCACAGGGTGATCCCGAACTGCGCGGCGGCCATCATCTGCGGCAGCCGCTCCAGGCCGTACAGCACCTGCCGGGCCTGGGCGGTGCCGAGCGGTTCGATCTGGCTGCGGCGCACGGACACGAGCGCGAACTCGGCGCCCACGAAGAAGCCGTTGGCCAGCACCAGGAGCGCGGCGAGGACCAGTTGGAGCACGCTCATCGGACGGCCTCCGCGATGTTCGCCGCCGGGGCCGTCCTGACCAGGCGGACCCGTTCGGCGCGGTAGTGGCCGACCTGGCGGACCGCGAGCCGCCAGCCGGGCAGTTCGGCCCGGTCGCCGGGGACGGGGATCCGGCCGAGCAGGTCGGCGACCAGTCCCGCGACGGTCTCGTACGGCCCCTCGGGCACGTCCAGGCCTATGCGCTGGAGGACGTCGACCCGGCAGCTGCCGGCCACGTCCCAGGCGGGCCTGCCGTCCTCGGGCGGGGCGGCGGTCAGCTGGGGCACGTCCTTGGCGTCGTGCTCGTCGCGGACCTCGCCGACCAGTTCCTCGACGATGTCCTCCAGGGTGACCACGCCGGCCGTGCCGCCGTACTCGTCCACCACGACCGCGATGGGCTGTTCGCTGCGCAGCCGGGCCAGCATGGGCTGGACGGGCAGGGTCTCGGGGACCAGCAGCGCGGGGCGGGCGATGCGGCCGACCGGGGTACGCAGCCGGTCGCGCGCCGGGACGGCGAGGGCGTCCTTGAGGTGGGCCATGCCGACGATCTCGTCGATCTTCTCGCGGTAGACGGGGAAGCGGGACAGCCCGGTGGCCCGGGTGAGGTTGACCACGTCCTCGGCGGTGGCCGAGTCCTGGAGCGCGCTGACCTTCACGCGCGGGGTCATGACGTGCTGTGCGGTCAGCTCGCCCAGCGAGAGGGTGCGCACGAACAGGTCGGCGGTGTCCTGTTCCAGGGCACCGGCCCGCGCGGAGTGCCGGGCCAGGGAGACCAGTTCGCCGGGGGTGCGGGCGGAGGCCAGTTCGTCGGCGGGTTCGACGCCGAGGGCGCGCACCAGCCGGTTGGCGACCGTGTTGAGCGCGGCGATCACCGGCCGGAACAGGCGGGAGAAGTGGTGCTGGGGTCCGGCGACGAAGCGCGCGACCTGGAGCGGCCGGGAGACCGCCCAGTTCTTGGGCACCAGTTCGCCGATCACCATCTGGATCGCGGAGGCCAGCAGCATGCCGACCAGCACGGCGGCGCCGGAGGCGACACCGTCCGGAAGGCCGAGCGCCCCGAACGGGACGCTCAGCAGCCGGCCCAGGGCCGGTTCGGCGAGCATGCCGACGACCAGGGAGGTGATGGTGATGCCGAGCTGGGTGCCGGAGAGCTGGAAGGAGAGTTCCTTCAGCGCGTCCACGACCGTACGGGCGCGCTTGTCGCCGTCGGCGGCGGCCTTCTCGGCCTCGGGGCGCTCGACCGTCACCAGGCCGAATTCGGCCGCCACGAAGAATCCGTTGGCCAGAATCAGCACGAACGCGGCTGCGAGGAGCAGCAGGGGGGTGGTCACGATGCCGCCGCCTCCCCGATATGTCGGGTGGGGGCGGCGCAGGTACTACAGGACGATCCGTCCATCGCCGGAGGGATTCACTCCTCGGGTTGCAGGAACCCCTGGCACCGGGCGGCGCACAGGGGCGGAAGGCGCGATCGGCTCGGCCTCCGCCCACCAGGTTAATCAAGACGAGGGCCGGACGGGCAGGGTGGGAGACCCGGAGTCGGCCCCGAGTCAGCCCTGATCCGCCCCCGGGCGAACGGCCGAGCGGGCCTCGGCGAGCGCCCGCAGCGCCCTGGCGTCGGCGATCGCCCGCTTCCTGGCGATGCCCGGCTGGATGCCGAGCGCGGGCAGGCTGGTGCCGTCGCTGAGGTTGAGGAACACCCAGGGATCGCCCGGACGGAGGTTCACCTGGAGGATCTCCGCCCAGTCCAGGCGCCGCTTGCCGGCGATGTTCACGACGGTGACGCCGCTCTCGTCGGCCACGACCCTGACCCGGGCCAGCCGGGCGAGCACCCAGAAGATCAGCGCCCCCGTGACCACGAAGCTCATCCGCTCCCCCGGGCCGAGACCGTCCAGGAGCAGGGCGACCCCCGAGAGGGTGAGGAAGATCGCCGCGGCGGCGGTGAGCAGGATGGCCCGGGTGTGACCCGGCCGGAAGGTGACGGGAAGGGTCGGCAGCGCGGTCGGGTCGGACATCACGTACCCCTCAGAGGCGGCAGGCGTGGATGGCCGTGGTCAGGATGGCGCGGGCGCCGATGGCGTAGAGGTCGTCCATGATCCGCTGCGCCTCCTTGGCGGGGACCATGGCGCGGACCGCGACCCAGCCCTCGTTGTGCAGCGGGGAGACGGTCGGGGACTCCAGGCCGGGGGTGAGGGCGACGGCCTTCTCCAGCTGCTCGACCCGGCAGTCGTAGTCCATCATCACGTACGTCCGGGCGACCAGGACGCCCTGGAGGCGGCGCAGGAACTGCTGGACCTTCGGCTCCTCCACGTCCGCACCGGTGCGCCGGATCACGATGGCCTCGGACTTCATGATCGGCTCGCCGAAGACCTCCAGGCCCGCGTTGCGCAGGCTGGTGCCGGTCTCCACGACGTCGGCGATGACCTCGGCGACGCCCAGCTCGATCGCGGTCTCCACGGCGCCGTCCAGGTGGACGACGGAGGCGTCGACGCCGCTGTCGGCGAGGTGCCGGGCGACGATGCCCTCGTACGAGGTGGCGACCGTACGGCCCTTCAGCTCCTCGACGCCGCCGGCGGTGCCCGGCTTGCCGGCGAAGCGGAAGGTGGAGCGGGCGAAGCCCAGCGGGAGGATCTCCTCGGCGTCCGCGCCGGAGTCGACCAGCAGGTCGCGGCCGGTGATGCCGATGTCGAGGCGGCCGGAGGAGACGTAGATGGCGATGTCGCGGGGGCGGAGGTAGAAGAACTCGACCTCGTTGCCCGGGTCGACGATCCGCAGCTCCTTGGACTCGCGCCGCTGCCGGTAGCCGGCCTCATGCAGCATGTCCGCCGCAGGGCCGGACAGGGAACCCTTGTTGGGGACGGCGATGCGCAGCATGAGGACGGCTTCCTTTGCGGTGTGAGGGGGGTGCGGGGTACCGCGGCGGAGCGCGGCGGTTCGGTCAGAGGTGGGCGTAGACGTCGTCCAGGGAGATCCCGCGGGCGACCATCATCACCTGGACGTGGTACAGCAGCTGGGAGATCTCCTCGGCTGCCGCCTCCTCGCCCTCGTACTCGGCGGCCATCCAGACCTCGGCGGCCTCTTCGACGACCTTCTTGCCGATGGCATGGACCCCCTTGCCGACCAGTTCGGCGGTGCGGGAGGTGGCGGGATCGCCGTGGGCGGCCTTGTGCTGGAGCTCGGTGAAGAGCTCCTCGAACGTCTTCTTGGACATGGTGGTCCTTACCCTACGCGCTCCGGCCGGCGCCTCAGTGCCAGGGTTCGGATACCGAACGCAGCGTCGCGGCCGTCGAGACCGCCGCGATCACCGCCTCGTGGCCCTTGTCCTCACTGGAGCCCTCGATGCCGGCCCGGTCCAGGGCCTGCTCCTCGGTGTCGCAGGTGAGCACCCCGAAGCCGACCGGGACGCCGGTCTCCACGGAGACCTGGGTGAGGCCCTGGGCGACCCCCTGGCACACGTAGTCGAAGTGGGGGGTGCCGCCGCGGATGACGACGCCGAGGGCGACCACCGCGTCGTAGCGCGCGGCCAGCACCTTGGCGGCGACCGGGAGCTCGAAGCTGCCCGGGACCCGGATCAGGGTCGGCTCGTCGATCCCCAGTTCGCCGAGGGCGCGCAGGGCGCCGTTCACCAGACCGTCCATCACCTTCTCGTGCCACTGCGCCGCGATGACCGCGACCCTGAGGTCGCCGGCGTTGCGTACGGACAGTTCCGGTGCACCCTTGCCGCTCACGTCTCTCCTAAGTGCCTTCGTTCGACTGGCTTCGCTTGCTTGCTGGTTCTACTGGTTCGGGCAGGTGGCCGGGGTGTCCAGCCAGGGCAGGTCGTGACCCATCCGGTCCCGCTTGGTGCGCAGATAGCGCAGATTGTGCTCGCCCGCCTGGACCGGCATCGGCTCGCGCCCCGCCACCTTCACACCGTGGCTCTCCAGCGCGTCGGCCTTGTCGGGGTTGTTGGTCATCAGCCGGACGCTGCGCACGCCGAGGTCGGCGAGGATCTGGGCGCCGGCCCCGTAGTCACGGGCGTCGGCGGGCAGGCCGAGTTCCAGGTTGGCGTCCAGCGTGTCGCGGCCCTGTTCCTGGAGCTCGTAGGCGCGCAGCTTGGACAGCAGGCCGATGCCGCGGCCCTCGTGCCCGCGCAGGTAGACCACGACGCCGCGGCCCTCCTCCTGGATGCGGGCCAGGGAGCTGTCCAGCTGGGGGCCGCAGTCGCAGCGCAGCGAACCGAAGACGTCGCCGGTGAGGCACTCGGAGTGCATACGGACCAGGACGTCCTCGCCGGTGCCGATCTCGCCGTGGACGAGCGCGACGTGCTCGACGCCGTCGACGGTGGAGCGGTAGCCGTGCGCGGTGAAGACGCCGTGCCGGGTGGGCAGCCGGGTCGCGGCCTCGCGGCGGACGGTGGGCTCGGTGCCGCGGCGGTGGGCGATCAGGTCCTCGATGGAGATGATCGTCAGACCGTGCTTGCGGGCGAAGGGGATCAGCTCGGGCAGCCGGAGCATCCGGCCGTCCTCGCCGGCGATCTCCACGATGGCGCCGGCCGGGCGGAGCCCCGCGAGCCGGGCCAGGTCGACGGCGGCCTCGGTGTGGCCGTTGCGCTCCAGGACGCCGCCGGGCCGGGCGCGCAGCGGGAAGACATGGCCGGGGCGCACGAAGTCGGCGGGCCCGGCGGTGCCGCTCGCGAGCAGCCGGAGCGTGGTGGCGCGGTCGGCGGCGGAGATGCCGGTGGTCACGCCGTGCGCGCCGGAGGCGTCCACGGAGACGGTGAAGGCGGTCTTCATCGACTCGGTGTTGTCCTCGACCATCTGCGGCAGCCGCAGCCGGTCGAGTTCCGCCGCCTCCATGGGGGCGCAGACCAGGCCCCGGCACTCGCTCATCATGAAGGCGACGATCTCGGGGGTCACCTTCTCGGCGGCGATGACGAGGTCGCCCTCGTTCTCCCGGTCCTCGTCGTCGACGACGATCACGGGGCGGCCGGCGGCGATGTCGGCGACGGCCTGCTCGACGGAGTCGAGGGTGAACTCCTCGATGTCGTCGCCTTCGTAGGAGTAGGAGTAGGGGTCGTAGAGCGGGGTGGCCGAGGTCATGCCGGTGCTCCTTCCAGAACGGGCCGCGGGCTCTTGCGGGAGCGCAGCCACCAGTCGCGCATGCCCCACAGGACGAGCGCGCCGTAGATGACGTAGACGAAGCCGGAGAAGGCGTAGCCGTTGGCGAAGTTGAGGGGGACGCCGACGACGTCGACGAGCAGCCACGCGAACCAGAACTCGACCATGCCCTTGGCCTGGGCGTACATCGCGACGACGGTGCCGACGAAGATGTAGGCGTCCGGCCAGGGGTCCCAGGAGAGTTCCGGGAACGCGGTGAACAGCAGGGCGACGGCGACGGTGCCGATCGCGGCGGCGCCGGTCAGGGTGGCGCGCTCGCGCCAGGTGGCGAACCGGGGGGAGATGTGGCCGTCACCGGCCCCGCTCCGGCCGCGGTTCCACTGCCAGAAGCCGTAGAGGGCGACCGCCATGACGACGGCCTGCTTGCCGGCGCTGCCGGTCAGGTGGCCGTAGAAGGCGGCGAAGAGGACGAGGCCGGAGACGAACTGCACCGGCCAGCTCCACAGGGAGCGGCGCCAGCCGAGGACGAGTCCGATCAGGCCGAGGATGTTTCCGGTCATGTCGGACCACAGGATGTGCTGTCCGAAGAGGGTGAACGCCTCGGTGTTGAGCGAGTTCACCGGCCGGCCTCCTGTCCGCTCGTGTCGGCCCGGCCCGTCGTCAGGAGCCGCTCGACGTACTTGGCGATGACGTCCACTTCGAGGTTGACCGGGTCGCCGGGCTGCTTCACGCCGAGCGTGGTCAGGGCGAGGGTGGTGGGGATGAGGCTGACCGTGAAGTGGTCCGGGCCGGCGTCCACGACGGTGAGGCTGATGCCGTCGACCGTGATGGAGCCCTTCTCGACCACGTAGCGGGCGAGGTCGGCGGGCAGGGAGATCCTCACGATCTCCCAGTGGTCGGAGACCGTGCGCTCCAGGACCTCGCCGGTGCCGTCGACATGGCCCTGCACGATGTGTCCGCCGAGGCGGGCGCCGACGGCGGTGGGGCGTTCGAGGTTGACGCGGGAGCCGATGCCGAGCGCGCCCAGGCTGGAGCGCTTCAGGGTCTCGGCCATGACGTCGGCGGTGAACTCGTCGCCCTCGTGGTCGACGACGGTGAGACAGACCCCGTTCACGGCGATGGAGTCGCCATGCCGGGCGCCGTCGGTGACGACGGGTCCGCGGAGCCGGAAACGGGAGGCGTCGCCGAGATTCTCGACGGCGGTGACTTCACCCAGCTCTTCGACGATTCCGGTGAACACTTCCCGGGTCCTCCTGCCTCATGGGGCACGGACTCCGGGGCCTGTCGACGGACGACAGAATCTACGGATGAGCACACGATCGGGACGTCGCCGAACGGGACCCGTCCTGTACGGACGCGACCGGATACGGCGGCGCGCACACGGAACGCATGCCCGCCCGCCGCGCACTGCCTCCCATCCGGACTTTAACCGTCGGTCCAGGAATTTCACCTGGTCAACCGGTCGCTGGAGGCGACCGGGTCGCGGACTGTAACCGCCGGTTCGGACTTTCACCGACCCCGGAGTGCGCTGCTTCTGGTACACGGCCAGTGTGCCACGCCGGGCGGCCGCGCCGACAGGGGGTCCGTGTGGGCTCGCTCACACTCCGTGCCCCCCTCCACAGGCCCGGGGGCATTCGCCCGCAACTCCCTTTCGCTCGGCTCGCGTTGGCCCCTCCATCCCCATTGACCCTAATGGTCTAGTCCTTTTAGGGTGCCGATCGGGCCCGGCGGCGGTGACGACGGCCCTTGCCCGCCGCCGGGTCGCCAGCGGTCCGGAACCGGGGCGACGCCCCATGTCCGGCCCCCTGGACGGGCGCGACGCGGACCGGCTCCGGGCGCGGCGACCGCGAGCGACCCCCGGGGCCGGGACGAAGAAGCGGCCGGGTACCCGGCGGCGGCGACGCGACGGACCGCAGCGACACGACCGGCGCGCGACGCCGGCGGGGACAGGTCCCGGCACCGTCCGGCAACTGCCCGGCCGGGCACAGGCAGGAGCGACGGACCCGACACCTCCGACCCCGCCTCACGACCCCGGGCGCGACCCCGAACCGGCCTCCACCACCCCCTCCGATCCCCACCCGGACCCGCGCCGCCCCCGAATCGGTTCCCTCGCCCCCCTTGGGCCGGACCCGGTTCCGCACGACCGGCCGCCACCGGCCGGCGGCTACGACGGGAGCGGTGGCCGCGGCGGGTCGGACCACAGGGTGTCCTGGGCCCGGTCGCGGGCGGTCAGCAGGGCACCGCGCAGGACGGCGGAGCCGCCGAGGGCGCCGGCGCGGACCTCGGTGGACAGGGGGGACATCCGGCGCAGCCGCTCCGCGACGAGTCCGGCGAGGACCTCGCCGCCGGCCCGGCCGATCTCCCCGCCGAGGACCACGCAACCGGGGTCGAGGACGGCGACGACGGAGGCGACGCCGATGGCGATCCGGTCGGCGAGGGCGGTGAGGAAGCGGTGGTCGGCGCCCTCCGCCGCCGACTCGGACGGCTGCCGCCCCCGCGGCTTCGGCCGGGACGCGTCCACGGTCCCGTCGGCCGCCGCGAGCATCCTCTCCACCGCCACCCGCACCACTTCCGCCGCCCCCGGCCCGTCCGCCGCCGAAGGCGCCGGCAGGCCGTGCTCCGCCCCCAGGGCCACGACCGCCGCCGCCCCCGCCAACGTGTGGAAGCCGCCCGAGCAGTCCGTGGCGGAGGGCACCGTGGGGGTGCGCGGGACCGGGAGGAAACCGATCTCGCCGGTGCCGCCGGAGGCGCCGCGGCGCAGGGTGCCGTCGAGGACGACCGCCGCGCCGGTGCCGTGGCCGAGCCAGAGGAGGACGAAGGTGTCGCGGTCGCGCGCGGCGCCCTCGCGCTGTTCGGCGAGGGCGGCGAGGTTGGTCTCGTTCTCCACCGTGACACGGGCCCCGGGCAGTCGCTCCTGGAGGGCGGCGGACAGGCTGCGGTGCCACGCGGGCAGCCCCGCGGAGTCGCGCAGGTCACCCGTGGCCGGGTCGATGAGGCCCGGCGCGCCGATGCCGACCGTGTGCAGTCCGTCGACGCCGGCCCGCCCCATGGCGCCCGCCACCGCGGCCACCACCCGCTGCACCGCGGGCCCGGTCCCGGTGTCCCCCCCGATCGGCACGGACGCCTCCGCGAGTACCCGTCCCACCAGGTCGGCGACCAGCACGACGACCCCCTCGGTGCGCACATCGAGCGCCGCCAGGTGGGCGCGGTCGGCGGCGATGCCGTAGAGCCGGGCGTTGGGGCCCCGGCGCGTCGCGCCGGACTCCCCCACGACGTCGATCAGGCCGGCCGCGCCGAGTCGTTCGACGAGGTCGGCGACGGTCGGCCGGGACAGTCCCGTCAGCTGTTTCAACTGCCCTGCGGTCAGCGGGCCTTGTTCCTGGAGGAGCCCCAGGGCCAACCGGTCGTTGATGACCCGGGCGGTGCTCGGTGATGCGGGCATGGCGGGGATCCTTCCACATCGGCAGAGCGGCGCCCGGTCGGTCCCGGCCCGCCCGCCGGGCCGGCCCGCGCGCGCTGAGCGCTATCTATCAGGCAGGGTCCCTGATAGTTTACGGCGCACCAACTCCCGGGGAGGAGCGCAGTCATGGAGGACATGAGGGGGGTGCGTCGCGCGCGGTACGCCGTCGCGACCGTGTTCGCCGTCCACGGCGCCGTGACCGGCTCCTTCGCGACCCGTGTGCCCTGGGTCCAGGACCACGCCTCGCTCGGCACGGGCCGGCTGGGCTTCGCGCTCGCCTTCACCGCGCTCGGCGCCTCCTGCGCGATGCCGCTCGCGGGCCGGATCAGCCACCGCTTCGGCAGCCGCGACGCCCTGCGCGGACTGATCGCCCTGTGGACCCTCTCACTCGTCCTGCCCGCCCTCGCGCCGAACCTGCCCGTCCTGTGCCTCGCGATGTTCACCTACGGCGCCTGCGCGGGCATGGCGGACGTGGCCATGAACGCGCTCGGCGTCGAGGTGGAACGGCGGCTCGGCAGGTCGGTGATGTCCGGCCTGCACGGGATGTGGAGCGCGGGCGCCCTGGCCGGCTCGGCCGCCGGCACCCTCGCCGCCCACCTCGGCGTCGACGCGCGCACCCACTTCCTGCTGGCCTCGGCCGTCCTGACCCTGCTCGGGGTGCTCTCCTGCGCCTGGGTGCCGGACATCCGGCCGACCGCCGACGAGGAGCCCCCGCCCCGGTTCGCGCTGCCGCCCCGCTCCGCGCTGCTGATCGGCATGGTCGGCTTCTGCGCGGTGTTCGCGGAGGGCGCGAGCCTCGACTGGTCGGCGGTGTTCCTGCGGAACCGGCTGGACGGCTCGGCCGGCCTCGCGGCGGCGTCGACCACCGCCTTCATGCTGACGATGGCCGTGGCCCGGATCGCCGGGGACGCGGTGGTGAACCGGTTCGGCGCGGTGCGCACGGTCCGGGCCGGGGGTGTCCTGGCCGTCCTCGGCGGTCTGCTGGTCGTCCTCGCCGGGCGGCCCGCGGTGGCGATGGGCGGCTTCGCCCTGACGGGACTGGGCATCGCGGTCGTCGTACCGCTGTGCTTCGCCGCCGCCGGGCACGCCGGGCCCAACCCCAGCCAGGCCATCGCGGGCGTGGCGACCATCACCTACACCTCGGGGCTGATCGCGCCCGGCCTGATCGGCGGGGTGGCCCAGGCGACCAGCCTGGTGGTCTCGTTCGGCGTGGTGACGGCGCTCGCGTGCGGGCTCGTGGCGTGCGCGGGCGTACTGCGCTCCGCCGAGCGCGGTGTCGAGCGGGAGGTCAGTCCGCGGGCCGCAGCAGTTCCCGGGCCGCGGCCCTGAAGCCGTCGCTCCACGGCGCCGGGCGCAGGGTGGTCGCGTCGAGCCGCACCAGCACCCGGGCGCCCCGGGCGTAGGTCTCGGAGCCGTCCGCCGAGCAGAACCGGAAGCCGTAGGTCAGCCCGGTGTCGCCGAGCCGCTCCAGCCACAGGTGCACGGCGTAGCGGCCGGGGCTGGTGACCGGGGCCTCGTAGCCGATGCGCAGTTCGCGTACGGCGTTGCAGGCGTCCCCGGCCGCAACCCAGTCGCCGTCGAAGCGGATGCCGTGCTCGTGCCACAGCTCGGTCCAGGCGCGCTCGACCAGCAGCGGATAGCGGGCGTTGTGCAGCAGGCCGAGCGCGTCGAGGTCGTCGAAGTGGACGGTGACGGGGATCAGCCGGCCGTGGCCGACGGCGGGGGCGGAGGGGGCTTCGACGGTCACGGCGGGGCTCCTGGACAAGGCGGTCGGGGGTGATCCCCGGGGCGTACGGTCCTACATACTAAGCGACCGCTCAGCACGCCTTCCGGGACGCCCCCGCGTGGACGGCGTGCGCGGAGGGTGCCGACGACCAGCGACAATGGTGCGGACGAACCCCGCTCCCCCGGCCCTCACGGCTGCCCGGACGCACCACAGAAAGCGAAACCCCACCATGGACCTCGGCGTGCGCTGGAAACTGCACGGTGACGGGAAGACTCCCGCGCCCGGAGCAGTGGTACGGCCCGACGAACGGCTGTCCTGGCCCCGGACGGTGGGCCTCGGCGCCCAGCACGTGGTCGCGATGTTCGGCGCCTCCTTCGTGGCACCGGTACTGATGGGCCTGGACCCCAACCTGGCGATCATGATGTCCGGCGTCGCCACGGTCATCTTCCTGCTCGCCACCCGGGGCCGGGTGCCCAGCTATCTCGGCTGCTCGCTGTCCTTCGTGGGCGTGGCCGCCGTCATCCGCGCGCAGGGCGGTACGAGCGCCACGGTGACCGGCGCGACCCTCGCCGTCGGCGCGGTGCTGTTCCTGGTGGGCCTCGCGGTGCGGAAGTTCGGGGCGCGGATCATCCACGCGGCCATGCCGCCCGTCGTGACCGGCGCGGTCGTGATGCTGATCGGCTTCAACCTGGCCCCGGTGACCGCCTCCACCTACTGGCCGCAGGACCAGTGGACGGCGCTGCTGGTGATGCTGTTCACCGGGCTCGCGGTGGTCTGTCTGCGGGGCTTCTGGTCCCGGATCGCGATCTTCCTCGGGCTGATCTTCGGCTACGGCATCTCCTGGGTCTTCGACCGGGTCTTCGGCAAGATCCACTCCGTGGGCGGCGACGGCAGGCTGACCGACCACTGGCGCCTGGACCTCTCCGGCGTCTCCAAGGCCGACTGGATCGGTCTGCCGCACTTCCACGGCCCGTCCTTCCAGTGGTCGGCGATCCTGGTCGCGCTGCCGGTCGTCATCGCACTGGTCGCGGAGAACGCGGGCCACGTCAAGGCGGTCGGCGAGATGACCGGCGACCCGCTGGACGACGAGCTGGGTACGGCGATCTCGGCCGACGGCGTCGCCTCGATGCTGTCCACCGCGGTGGGCGGCCCGCCGAACACCACCTACTCCGAGAACATCGGCGTGATGGCCGCGACCCGCGTCTACTCCACCGCCGCGTACTGGGCGGCCGCGGGCTTCGCCCTGCTGTTCGGCCTGTGCCCGAAGTTCGGCGCGATCGTGGCCGCCGTCCCGGGCGGTGTGCTCGGCGGCATCACGGTCATCCTCTACGGCATGATCGGCCTGCTCGGCGCGCAGATCTGGCTCAACGCCAAGGTGGACCTGCGCAATCCGCTGAACCTGGTGCCGGCCGCCGCGGGCATCATCATCGGCGTGGGCAACGTCAGCATGAAGTTCACCAGCAACTTCTCCCTCAGCGGTATCGCGCTGGGCACCCTGGTCGTCATCACCGGCTACCACGCGCTGCGCGCCTTCGCCCCGGCCCACCTCAAGCGGCAGGAGCCGCTGCTGGACGAGGGCACCTCCAGCTACGACCCGGAGTCCCCGACCGCCGGGTCGTAGGCGCACGTTCCCCCCGGGTCGTGGAGACCCGTTCCCCCGTTCCGGCGACGCACCGGGCCGGTCGGCGCGTCGGCCGGACCCGGGCTGCGACCCTTCCCCCATGTCGCAGTCGTCCCCCGCCATCGGCCCCGCCGGCACCACCGGCCCCGTCGGCTCCGTGGTCTCCCGGATGCGGGCGCTGGCCGCCGTCCTGCCCGAGCGGGACGGCGTCGCCGTCTTCAACCGCGTGTACCTCACCGTCACCGAGGACATCGACCGCCGCCTGGGCGCCGGGGAGTTCCCCGATCCGCGGGCGGCCGCGGCGCTGGACGTGCGCTTCGCCGACCGGTACCTCACCGCGATCGACGCCGCCGAGGCCGGCCTGCGACCGCCCGCCTGCTGGCGACCGCTGTTCCAGCTGCGCCACCATCCCCATGTCCGTCCGCTCCAGTTCGCGCTCGCCGGCGTCAACGCGCACATCGGGCACGACCTGGCCCTCGCCGTGGTGGACGCCTGCCGCACCGTCGGCTGCGAACCCGCCGATCTGGCCGACGAGTTCGACCAGGTCGGCGAGATCCTCACGGCCCTGGAGGAGCGGGTACGCGAGGATCTGATGCCGGGCCCCGACCTGCTCCAGCTCGCCGACCCGCTCACCCATCTGCTGGGCGCCTGGAGCCTGGAGCGCGCCCGGGACGCGGCCTGGGCGGCGGCGCGTGCCCTGTGGGCGCTGCGGCACAGCCCCGAGATCGCCGGGGAGTTCACCGAACGGCTGGACGCGGCGGTGGGGTTCGCGGGCAGGATGCTGCTGACGCCGCTCGCGTGCTGGGAGAACGCGAGCGGCGGCACCGCGCGCGCCCCCGAAGAGCCCGTGCTCTGAGACAGCCCGATCGGGCGGGCCCTGTTCCCGGAGCCCGCCGCCCAGGGGCTGTACGGCATCGACGGCCCGCCCTGGCCCGACCGCTCCCGGTCGGTGGCAAAGCCGCTGGTCACCCTCACCCCGGCCGCGGCGGCCACCGAGCGCGCAAAACCGGGCACCGGCGTGCTGGTGGCGCCGCCGCATCCGCCGTTCCAGCCGGCCAGGGCGCCGGCCGCGCTCGACGCGGCCGGCGGCGGCCGGGTACTGGCGGGCCTCGACACCGGCTGGTCCCTGGACGGGTACGCCGCCGCGGGCGTACGGCCCTTCGAGGAGCGTGGCGCGGTGCTGGACGAGATCACCGACGGCACCGGTGGCCACGGGCGGCCTGCGGGTCGCCGAGCAGTGGCGGCAGCTGCGCGAACTGGCCGGGGAGCGGGGCCGTACGGAGCCGATCCGCACGGTGCCGCGGGTGAACGCCGAGCTACGGCGCGAGGGCCACGAGGGCGCCGGCCGCCGCCCGTTCCAGGGCGGCGCCGATTAGATCGTCCAGGACCTGGCGGAGTACGCGGAGGCCGGTCCGGAGGAGATCCTCCTCGACCTCCAGGGCACCGCGCGGGACCCGGCGGAGCTGACGGACGTCGCCGCCGAGGTGTTCGAGAAGGCGCGGGCGGCCGGAGTCCGACCGGCCGCCCGCGCCCCGCCGTCCCGGGCCGGTGCCCGGTCAGTCCTCCGGGAGCTCCACCGGCGCGATCTCGTCGTAGACGTCGCCGGGACCGGGGTTGGTCGGGTCGGTCCGGCCGCCGAAGTGGTGCATGACGCCCCAGACCGCGTTCAGCGCGGTCTGGACGGCGCCCTCGGCCCAGCCGGCCGTCCAGGAGATGTCGTCGCCGGCGAGGAAGATGCCCCGCTTGTCGGCGGGCAGCCGGTCCTGCATGAAGTGCGTGAACAGGCGCCGCTGGTAGCGGTAGTGGCCGGGCAGGTTGGCCTTGAACGCGCCCATGAAGTAGGGCTCGTTCTCCCAGGAGACGGTCACCGGGTTGCCGATGACGTGCTTCCTGATGTCGACCTTCGGATAGATCTCGCCGAGCGACTTCAGCATGACCTCCATCCGCTCGTTCGCGGACAGCGGCAGCCACTTCAGGCTGTCGTCGCACCAGGTGTACGACAGGCAGATCACGGCCGGCCTGTCCGGACCGTCGTCCAGGAGGTAGGTCCCGCGCGTCATGCGGTCGGTGAGGGTCATCGACATGACGTCGCGCCCCGTCTCCTCGTCCTTGTCCAGCCAGAACGGCCGGTCGACCGGGACGAAGAGCTTGCTGGACTCCATGTAGTGGGTGCGCTCGATGGCGGTCCAGTGGTCGATCGGGAAGAGCGAGTCGTCGCAGGCGATCTTGGACAGCAGCATCCAGGACTGGGCGGTGAAGATCGCCGCCTTGTAGGTGCGGATGTCGCCGTTCGCGTCCGTCACGGTGATCTGGTTGCCCGCGGTGCGGTGCAGCCGGGTCACTGCCGGGCGCGGCTCGCCGTTCGGGTGCAGGGAGCCGAGCGAGGTCCCGTGGGGCCAGTGGACGATCTTCGCCGGCTCGCGCTCCCACAGGCGCAGCGGCAGCTGCTGGGATCCGCCGACGATGCCGCGGTGGTGGTCGTCGGCCTCGGTGTAGACGACGCGCAGGATCTCCAGGATGGAGTTGGGGAAGTCGGTGTCCCAGCCGCCGGTGCCGAAGCCGACCTGGCCGAAGATCTCCCGGTGCCGGAAGGACCTGAAGGCCTCGGAGTCGCACAGGAAGCCGTAGAAGGTCTGGTTGTCGAGCCTCTCGACCAGCTTCGCCCAGATCTCGCGGATGCGCGGCACGTCCCGCTCGCGCATGGCGCGGTTCATGTCGGAGAAGTCGGCGCCCTCTTCGAGGCACTTGTTCCAGGCGTCGGCGACGTCCCGGTACACCTGGGGCAGGTCGTCCACGGTGACGGCGTAGTGCGACTCGCCCTTGAGGTCCACGACGGTGGACGGCGTCGCCTCGGCCAGCGGGTTGGGGAAGGGCCGGGTGGTGAGGCCGGCCAGGTCGATGTAGTGCTGCAGGGCGGTGGAGGAGGGCGGGAAGCGCATCGCGCCCAGCTCGCAGTTGAGTTCCTCGTCGCAGCCCTCGAAACCGACGGTGCGCAGCCGGCCGCCGAGCTGGTCGGCCTCGTAGACGACGGGCTTGAGGCCCATCTTCATCAGCTCGTACGCGGCGACGACGCCGGACAGGCCGCCGCCGATGACGGCGACCTCGGTGCCGTGCTCGGTCGCGGGGATCTGGCCGATGCCCGCCGGGTGGGCGAGGTAGTCGTCGTAGGCGTAGGGGAAGTCCGGGCCGAACATGGTGATCGGCGGCTGCTGCCCGTCGGTGTGCTCGACGGCGTTGGGCACCGTGGACGTCATGGGGTACGGACTCCTTGCGGGGAAGAACTGGGAGAGGGGGAGGTCGGGCCGGGGGAGCGTCGGGTCAGCTCAGGGAGCCGTACAGCTCCGGGCGACGGTCCTTCAGGTAGGGGTTGGCCTCGCGGGAGGCGGCCAGGAAGGCCGGGTCGGCGTCGGCGAACACCAGTTGCTCGGCGCGTCCCGCACGGGTCCGCGGGACGCCGTCGGGACCGGCGAGGACGGAGAGGCCGACGAACTCGAACTCCCCTTCCTGGCCGACCCGGTTGACGTACGCGACGTACATCTGGTTCTCGAAGGCGCGCACCGGGATCATGGCCTCGGCGACGAACTGGTACGGGTGCATCTGCGCGGTCGGGACCAGCAGCAGGTCGGTGCCGGCGAGGGCGTGGGCCCGGACGTTCTCCGGGAACTCGACGTCGTAGCAGATCAGCAGGCCGACGGTGAGGCCGTTCAGCTCGGCCTGTACGACCTGGCGCTCGCCCGGGGTGAAGTGGTCGCGCTCGAAGCAGCCGAACAGGTGGGTCTTGCGGTAGTTCGCGAGCCGGGTGCCGTCGGCGGAGATCAGCTGGGCGGAGTTGTGGACCGTGTCGCCGTCGCGCTCGGGGTAGCCGTAGGCGATCGCGACTCCGTGCCGGACGGCGGTCCGGGCGATCGCGGCGGCGCAGGCGCCGTCGGCGGGCTCGGCGAGGCGGCCGATCTCGTCGCCGATCGCGTAACCGGTGAGGAACATCTCGGGTGCGGTCAGCAGCGCGGCGCCCGCGGCGGCGGCCCGGCCCGCGGCCTCGTCCAGCACCGCGAGGTTCTCGGTGACGGAGCCGGGGTGGCCGGAGCTCTGGAGCAGGGCGGTGCGCATGCGTCTACCTCACCGGTCACGGAGGGGGTTCGGGGTCAGATAGACGGTACGGTCGGCGCGCTCGGCCGGACAAGGAGCAGCCGTTGCGCGCCGGTGCGCGGTTCGTTGCGTGCGAGGGCGGCGGGGCGGCGATTCGTTGCGCGACCGCGCCGGAGTGCCGCCTGGGGGCGCTGTGCGGGCGCCCCCGTGCGCTTCGGGGCCCGCGCTACTTGCCGGTGCCGACCGGGTCGACGGTGATGCCGGGGCCGCTGCCGTCGGTGACGGGGACGTTGATGCCGGCGTTCAGGGTCGTGGAGTGGGTCTCGTTCGGCGGGGTGACGACGAGCTGGGTGAAGGTCTCCCCGGAGCCGCCGGAGTTGTTCGGCGGGTAGTGCAGGGTGAAGCGGGTCTCGGCGCCCGGCTGGAGGGTGACGGTGGGGGCGGCGAGCTTGCTGCGGGAGGCGCTGACCGTGCCGTCCTTGCCCTTCAGGTCGACGCCCGGGAAGCCGTGCAGGGTGCAGTTGGCCGAGCCGGTGTTCTTCATGTTGACGATCAGCTCGCCCTCGCCCATGCCGCCGGAGGTGCTGAAGGCCAGGTGGGCGGTGGTGCAGCCGGTGCCGGAGGCGCGACCGGAGCCGGTGGGGCCGTTCGCGGAGCCCGGTCCGCCGCCGTTCTGGCCGGTGGAGCCGGACCCCGAGGAGGCGGTGGAGCCCGTCGAGCCGCCGGTGCCGCCGTCACCGCCGGAGCCCTGCGCACCCGAGGTGTCCGAGGCGGTGCTGCTCGGCGAGGACGAGTCGCTGCCGCCGGAGTTGTCGTCGCTGCTCCCGCAGGCGGTGAGCGACAGGCCCGCGACGACCGCGACGGCGAGCAGCGAGATCTTCTGGACGCGCATGATTCCCCTTAGAACTACGGCTGACGTGCTGTTCCCTGAGACAGCCGGGGTGGATCAGGGGTTCCGGCGAACGCCGGTCCCCTACATGGCTGTTACAAACACTAGATCTCGCGCAGCCGGTCGACGATCTCCCGGAGCAGCCCGGGGTCGGCGCCGGGACCGCCGGCCGGGTCGCGGCGGGGCGCGGTGACGCGGACGAGGCCCGCCTCGGCCAGGTCGCCGAGCAGCACCCGCACCACGGTCAGGGGCAGGTCGGCGTCGGCGGCCAGCTCGGCGACCGGGCGCGGGCCGCGCCGTACCAGCTCCAGCAGGGCGGCGCTCGCGTGGTCGACACCGGCCTCCGTCGCGTCCGCCGTCTCCACGGCGGTGACCCGGGACATCAGGTCGATGGAATGCCGGTCCGAGGGCCGGGTGCGGCCCCGGGTCACGGTGTAGGGCCGCACCATCGACCCGGTCTCGTCCTCGTACCAGTGCTCGTCGCTCACGGCGGGATCATGGGGTGGCACGGGCTGCCGCGTCCAGATGACTGCCGAGGCGGCGGACCAGCAGGGCCATCTCGTGGGCGAGCTGGCCGACGTCGGTGCCGGCCTCGCTGAGCACGGCGAGCCGGCTGCCGTGCCCGGCCGGGGTGATGAACAGGTAGGCATCGTCGAGCATCACCATGGTCTGGCGGACCTCGCCTGCGGTGAACCGCTCCCCCGCGGAGCGGGCGAGAGCGTGGAAGCCGGAGCAGACGGCGGCCAGGTGCTCGATGTCCTGCCGGGGCATGCCTTCGGAGCTGCTCAGCGCGAGGCCGTCGGCGGTCAGCAGCACGGCCTGGCGGACGTGGTCGGTGCGCGCCACGAGGTCGTCCAGCAGCCAGCCGAGGTCGGTGCCGGGTGTTCCGGCGGGTGCGGCGGGCTGGTCACGGGTCTGGTCGTCACCGTGCATCGTCGGTGTCCGTCCCTTCGTCGACATGGGTGTTCACGGTGTCGTCAGCGCCGGCCGCGGGCCGCGTGGGCATCCCCTTGCGCCCCTGGTCGAGCCCACGCTGGAACGCGCCGAAGATCGCCCGCATCTCGTCGGCGCCGACCTCCCGCCGGCCGTCCTCCGCCTGGGCCCGCGGCTCGTCGCGCAACTGGTGCGCGAGGGAGGCCTGGCGGACACGGGTGGGGAGGCTGGGGGCGGCACCGTCGGCCGGGGGCTCGGACGGGACGCCGGCGCGCCTGGCGGGGAGGGGCGGGAGAGGGGCGCTCCCGGGGTCTGCGGGCACGACGTCGGTGGCACCGGGGGCGGGCGGGGAGGGGTGCGGAGGCTGCCGCGCGGCGCCGGCCCCGGACGGGTCGGAGCCCTTCGTGGGCAGGGACCCGGGCCGCGCGGGCCAGGTGGAACCGCCCGGCGACGGCGTCCGCGCGGCGGCGTCGGCATCCGGCGACGGTGTCACCGGCGATCCGGGCACGCCGGGCCCCGCCGCGGGCCGGGGCTCGGGCGCTCCCCGCCACGGAGCCCCCGCCCGGGAGGACGGCGCCCCCGGCACGGCGCCGGACGCGGGCGTACCCGGCCCCCGCCTCGACGGCAGGGGCTCGGACGGCACACCCCATCCGGCACCCGACTCGTGCGTACCCGGCCGCTCGGACCGCTCTCCCCACCCGGCTCCGGACGTACCCGGCCCCCCGGCCGACGAAGGCTCGGACCCCGCCGCGTCCCGCCCGGCACCCGGCTCGACCGAGGCCGGCCGCCCGGAAGACGCCTGCCACCCGGCACCGGCCCCGGACGAAACCGGCCCCCCGGACGGCACGGACTCAGGCCCCGCAGCATCCCGCCCGGCACCCGGCTCGACCGGACCCGCGCCCCCGGACGAAGCCCGCCGCCCGGACGGCATCGGGCCTTCGGCGCCGCCCCCGGGCGTACCGGACTCCCCCGTCGCCGGGGCCCAGGACGAGGCCGGGCCGCCGTTCACCGAGTCGTTCCCCCGCCGTGACGGCAGCGGTCGTGCCTCGCCGTGCTCCTCGGGCGGCAGCGGAACGCGCGCTCCCCCGTGCTCGGCTCCCGTGTGCTCGGGCCGTGCCCCGGTGGCCCCGGCCGGCGGTTCGGTGCCCGGTCGGGTGTCCGTCTCCACGGCCTCCGCCAGGATCGTCCGCGGGAGGAGGACCACCGCGGTCGTACCGCCGTACGGGGAGTCCCGGAGGGCGACCTCGATCCCGTGGCGGGCGGCCAGGCGGCCGACGACGTAGAGGCCGAGGCGGTCGTGGCGGGTGGGGTCGAAGGCGTCGGGGTCGGTGAGGGTGCGTTCGGCGTGGGCGTGGGCCTCGGCGTCGAGGCCGAGCCCGCGGTCGTCGATCTCCAGCACGAAGCCGCCGCCGACCCGCCCGGTGCGCAGCGTCACCTGGGTGTGCGGGGGCGAGAACACCGTGGCGTTCTCCAGGAGTTCGGCGAAGAGGTGGACGACGTCGGCGACCGCGTCCGCCGCGATCCCGGTGTCCGGCATCGGCGGCACCACCACCCGCGCGTAGTCCTCGATCTCGCCGACCGCCGAGGAGACGACCCGCGCGATGGGCACGGGCCGGCGCCAACGGCGTCCGGGCGCCGCGCCGGAGAGGATGATCAGGCTCTCCGCGTGCCGCCGCATACGGGTGGTGAGGTGGTCGATGCGGAACAGCTCGCGCAGGACGTCGGGGTCCTCGGTACGCCGCTCCAGCGTGTCCACCAGCTTCAGCTGCCGGTGCACCAGCGCCTGGTTGCGCCGCGCGATGTTGAGCAGCACCGCGAACAGGCCCCGGCGCAGGGTCGCCTGCTTCACCGCGGCCTCGATGGCGGCCAGGCGCGCGGTGTTGAAGGACCGGCCGACCTGCCCGATCTCGTCGTCGCGGTCCTCGGCGGTGGCGAGCGGCGGCGCCTCGGCCACCGCGTCCACCTCCGCACCGGCGCCCAAGCGGCGCATCACATCGGGGAGTTGTCGCCCGGCGAGTACATCGGCGGCGTCCCGCAGGGCCTCCAGCCGGCGCGAGATGCGCCGCGCGCCGCGCACCGCGAACCACAGCGACAGCCCCGCGACGACCAGTCCGGCGCCACCGGCGATCGCCGCCTTCGTCAGCTCCCGGTAGGCGAACGCCCGCCCGCGCGCGGCGGAGTTGTCAGCGGCCTCGGTGCACAGGTCGCGGTACTGGCGGACGATCCGGTCGGCGGTCGAGCGCCAGCTGTCCGCCGCGACCGCCCGCGACGCCCCGCCCGCCCCGGCCCGCAGCAGCGCGTCCTCGCCCTGGTCCAGCGAGCGGTACAGCGCGCCGTTCTGGAACTTCTCGAACAGGGCCCGGGAGTCGGCGGGCAGGTCGGGCACATAGGTCTGCTGGAAGACGCGCCGGTCCTCGACGGTCTGGGTGAGCGCGGCGTACTGGCCCGGGGTCAGGGTGGTGCCCGCCGCCCGCGCGCCGACGACCAGCGCGTCCTCGCGGGAGACGAACTCGCGCACCCGGACCAGTTCGAGGACGGTCCGGCTCTCCCGGGCGAGCTGCCCCGCCTGGAGCGCGGTGAGCGTGGACTCCACGTCGAAGCCGGGCTCCACCAGCGCGCTGTACTGCTCGACCGCCTGGTCCCAGCTGATCTTCCGGGTGAGCACGCGCTGACGCAGCCCGTCGAGCCGGTCGGTGGCCGTGACCATCGCGTCCAGCGACTGCCGCTGGCGCGCCGTGAGCCGGCTCCGGTCGCCGTCCCGGACCGCCTGCCGCATCGCGTCGACCACCTGGTCGGTGCGGCGCTGCTGGCCCAGCAGCTGCCCCGCCCCCGAGGCGTCCCGGCCGCCGGCGCCCAGGTAGGCGGCGGACAGCCGGCGCTCGATCTGGATCTGCCCGACCGCGGTGTCCACGGGCGTGCCGAAGTCGTGGTAGACCCCCTGGACGCGGATCAGCGCGCGCAGTTCCGCGGTGACCGACACCATGGCGAAGCCCCACAGCGCCATCAGGGCGACGGCCGGTGCGAGCGCGAGCGCCACGATCCGGGTGCGGACGGTGGTGGTACGGCCGAGGGACCAGCGCATGGAGGACCTACCGGTATTACCAGTCAGTAGAGAGCTCGCACAACTTACGGGACGGTCACCTCGAACCGCAACGCCGACCCCCGGTATCCCCAGGTCAGCTCAGAGGAAACGCAAAGGAAGCGAGGACCGCCGCATGGTCGGAGGGCCATTCGTTTTCGGCCACGTCCGGCCAAGGGCGGGGGTCACCGGTGACCACGGTGCGCGCGCTCCGCACGTTCAGGCCCCGGTGCAGGACGTAGTCGATCCGGTCCTGCGGCTCGGGCCGCCCGCTGCCGTCCTCGTGCACCGGGTGGATCGGCGACCAGGTGTGTCCGGGGACCGCCAGGGGGTCGGGGTGAGTCTGGCGGTAGGAGTCGGCGAGCCCCGCCTCCTCTGCGGCCTTCGTCACCGGCCACGCCACCTCGGGCCGGTCCAGGTGCGAGGGGCAGTTGAAGTCGCCGGTCAGGACCACCGGGACGCCCTCCTCGGAGGCCTTCTCGATCCGCTCCAGCGCCTCGCGCATCTGGGCGAGCCGCAGTTCCTCGTGGGCGATCAGCTCGGCCGCCGGCAGCCCGTCGAAGGCGGACTCGTAGGGCCCGTACGGCGTGTAGTGCAGATGGGCGGTCCACACGTCGACCGCGCGGCCGGGAGCGATCTGGACGCGGACGCCCGCGGCGCCGTAGAAGCCGACGTCCGGGTCGCCGAAGCGGGCGGTGATCGGGTGGCGGCTGATGACGCCGAGGTTCTCGCCGGCCCGGTGGTGGTGCCAGCCGAGGGCCTCGGCCAGTTCCTGGGCGGCGGTGCCCGCGGTCTCCTGGAGCCCGACGACGTCGGCCCCGCTGTCCAGGATCACCTTGACCTGCTTGGCCCGGTGGTCGTCGATCGGCGCGCCGCCGAGCCAGAGGTTCCAGCTCATGACGGTCAGGGCGGGTGCGGTCATGGCCCTCAGCTCCTCGACGGTGACGGGGGCCAGGCTGTCCCGCACGGTGCGGCCGGGCGCGGCGCCGATCGGGGCGAGGGAGGGCACGGCCAGCACCGCGCACCCGGCGGCCTCGGCGGAGGCCACGCCGGTCGCGGTGTCCTCGACGGCCACACAGGCCGCCGGCTCGACGCCGAGCGCACGGCAGGCGGCGAGGTAGGGCTCGGGGTCGGGCTTGGTGCGGGCGGTGTCGTCGGCCGTGACGGAGACCGCGAACCGGTGGGTGCCGAGGGCCTCGACGACGACGTCGGCGACCGCGCGCGGGGACGCGGTGACCAGGGCCGTCGGGACACCCTCGGCGGCCAGCGCGGCCAGCAGGGCGAGGGCGCCGGGGCGGGGCACGATCCCGGTGCGGACCCGGTCGGCGAACTCGCGGTGGAGTCCGGCTGCGAGGTGCCGGGCGGGCCGCCCGGTGGTGCGGGCGAGCCAGTCGGCGGTGTGTTCCACCGGGCGGCCGAGCACATCCGGCTGGTCGGCCTCGGTCAGCGGCCGGCCGGCGACGGCCTCGACCGCCTCCCACCACAGGCGCTCGGTGTCGACGAGCGTGCCGTCCATGTCGAACAGGACTGCCTGGAGCGGGAGCCGGGAGTTGTGGGGGGTGGTCACGTGGGGTCTGTCCTCAGTTCTCGGTGCGGGCGGCCACGAGCACGGGGCGCTCCGGCAGCGATGCGGTGACGGCGGCTCCGGCGCCCAGGCCCGCGGCCTCGTGCGCGGGCAGGTCGGCCTTGGCCTCGGTACCGTCGGCGAGCCGTACGGTGAGCCGGACGACCGCGCCGAGGAAGGCGGTGGCGACGACCCGGGCGCCGCCCCGCTCGTCGGCCCGCACCAGCAGGTTCTCCGGCCGCACCAGGACGTCCACCGCGCCGTCCGCCGCCTCGCCGTCGGCGGGCAGCCGCTGTCCGAGCACCTCGACGGTGCCGTCCTTCAGCTCGCCGGGGATCCGGCTCATGGTGCCGACGAACTCGGCGACGAAGGCGGTGGCGGGACGGCCGTACAACTCGGCCGGTTCGGCACACTGTTCGAGCCGGCCGGCGCGCATCACCGCGACCCGGTCGGCGACCGACAGGGCCTCCTCCTGGTCGTGGGTGACGAACAGCGTGGTGATGCCGAGTTCCTGCTGGAGCCGGCGGATCTCCTCGCGCAGGCTCAGCCGGACCTTGGCGTCCAGCGCGGACAGCGGCTCGTCGAGCAGCAGGACGCGGGGGCGCAGGGCGAGGGCACGGGCGAGCGCGATGCGCTGCTGCTGGCCGCCGGAGAGCTGGTGCGGGAAGCGCTCACCCTTGTCGCCGAGGCCGACCAGTTCCAGCAACTCGGCAGCCCTGGCGCGACGTTCGGCAGCCCGGACACCCCGCATGCGCAGCCCGAAGGCCACGTTGTCGATGGCGTCGAGATGCGGGAAGAGACTGTACGACTGGAAGACCATCCCGGCGTCGCGGCGGTGGGCCGGCACCTGGGTGATGTCCCGGCCGTCCACCAGCACCGCGCCGGAGTCGGGGTGTTCGAACCCGGCGAGCATGCGCAGGGCGGTGGTCTTGCCGCAGCCGGAGGGGCCGAGCAGGGCCAGGAACTCGCCCGGCCGGACGGTGAGGTCGAGTCCGTCGAGGGCGACGGTGGCACCGAACTCGCGGCGCAGGCCGCGGAATTCGACGGTCGCCGCCTGCTCGGTGGCGGTCTTCTCAAGTGTGGTGGCGGTCATGGTGTGTGGTCATCCCCGGGAAGGAGCGGTTCGGTTGCGTCCGCCGCCGACGCCGGCGAGCGCGAGGAGCAGGGCCCAGGTGACGAGCAGGCTGAGCACGGACACGGCGACGGACATCTGGGCCTGGTCGCTGCCGACGTTGTAGATCCATACGGCGAAGGGCTGGTAGCCGAGCAGCTGGGCGACGGTGAACTCGCCGAGGACCAGCGCCAGCGTGAGGAAGGACGCGTTCAGCAGCGCCCCGCGCAGATTGGGCAGTACCGCCCGCAGCAGCGCCTTGGGCCAGGAGGCGCCGCAGCTGCGGGCGGCCTCCACCAGGGTGCGCACGTCGATGGCGCGCAGGCCCGCGTCCAGCGCCCGGTACACGAAGGGCAGCGCCATCACGACGTAGGCGAGGACCAGGACGACGGGGAAGTTGGGGTTCTGGATCGCCACGAAGGTCTGGAACAGCGGGGTCCGGGACAGATGGTCCGGGCCCCACTTGAGCACGGTGACGATGCCCGCGACGAACGCGATCGGCGGCACCACCAGCGGCAGCGAGCAGACCACCTCGACCACCGGGCGCAGCCGGGGCGCACCGAGCCTGAGGGCGACCACGGCGGGCACCATCAGCAGCAGCACGACCACGATGGTGGCCACGGCCAGCTCCAGCGACAGCAGCAGGCTGGAGACGAAGCCGCCGGTGGAGAGGATCTTGGTGTAGGCGTCGAAGCTGATGCCGCCGGGGTCGTCCACCGTGAAGATCACGGAGGCGGCGAGCGGGACCAGGAAGTACAGGGCGGCGAGGCCGAGGACGGCCCACCGCCAGGGGGTCAGGCGTCGAGCCATCGGGCGCTCCGGCGTTGCAGGGGCAGGTACACGGCCATCACCAGGCCGGCCACCAGGACCATGTCGAGGCTGAGGGCCAGGGCGACGTTCTCCTGCCCGACCAGGACGTTGCCGGACAGGGCGTCGGCGATCTGGAGGGTGACCAGCGGGACCGCGCTGCCGACCATCGCGGCGGCGGTGGCGTAGGCGGCGAAGGCGCTGCCGAACAGCAGCACGAATCCGCCGAGCAGGGAGGGCGCGAGCACGGGCAGGGCGACGTGCCGCCAGTACTGCGTGCCGGTGGCGCCGTTGTTCAGCGCGGCCTCCCGCCACTGGACGCGCAGGCCGTCGAGGGCGGGGGTGATGGTGAGGACCATGAGCGGGATGAGGAAGTACAGGTAGACGAGGACCAGTCCCCAGAAGCTGTACAGGTCCCAGCCGCTGTCCTTCAGACCGAGGTGCAGGGTGAGCACGCCCGCGTTGCCGAGGGTGGCGACGAAGGCGAAGGCCAGCGGAACGCCGCCGAAGTTGGCGAGCACACCGGACGCGGTCAGCACGGCCTCGCGCAGCGCGCGGGAGCGGGAGCTCGCGACGGCCTGGGCGAGCGGCAGTCCGAACAGGGCGCCGAGCACGGCGGAGATCGCGGACAGCTTGACGCTGCCGAGCAGGGCGGTGAGGTACGCCCCGTGCAGCGAGGCCGTCATGTTGGCGCCGGTGTAGGAGGTGGCGCCGGTGGTGGCGTCCTTCGTGGTGAAGGCGCCGTCGAGGATCGCGAGGGCGGGCAGGCCGAAGGCGACGGCGGTGAAGACCAGCAGCGGCAGCACGGCCAGCCAGCCCGGGGCGCGGCGCCGCCGCTTCGCCGAAGCGACGGGCGCCACGTCCGTACGGGGGAGGGCGGTGGTCATCCGGAGACGGCCTTACCCCAGCCCTGCGCGATGACCGTCTTGGCCTTGCTCTGCTCGGCCTCGGTCGGGAAGGAAGCCGACCCGGTGACCTGGGGCAGTTTGGCGGCGGCGGTCTTGTCGAGGGTGCCGGCCGACTGCATGGAGGTCATCAGGGCCGGGCGGGCGTAGCCCTTGAGCCACAGGTTCTGACCCTCGGCGCTGTACAGGAACTCCTGCCACAGGCGGGCGGCCGCGGGGTGCGGGGCGTCCTTGGTGACGGCCTGGGAGTAGTACTGGGCGTACTGGCCGTCGCTCGGGACGGCCACCTTCCAGTCGAGGCCCTTGGACTTGAACTCGTCGGCGTAACCGGCGTTCAGGTAGTCCCAGTCGATGGAGATCGGGGTCTCGCCCTTCTCCACGGTGGCCGGGGTGGACTCGACCGGCGTGTAGTTGCCGTTCTTCTTCAGCTCGGCGAAGAAGTCCAGGCCGGGCTGGATGTCGCCGAAGGAGCCGCCGTTCGCGAGCGCCGCCGCGTAGACGCCGCCGAAGGCCGAACCGGACTTGGTGGGGTTGCCGTTGAGCGCGACCTGGCCCTTGTACCGGGGCTTGAGCAGGTCCTTGAAGGTGGTCGGGCACACCTTGACGCGCTTGGCGTCGCAGCCGATGGAGATGTAGCCGCCGTAGTCGTTGTACCAGCGCGCCTGCGGGTCCTTCTGGCCGGCCGGGATGTCGCCGAAGGCGGCCACCTTGTAGGGGGCGAGCAGGCCCTGCTGGGCGGCGCTGAGGGCGAAGGAGCTGCCGAGGTCCAGGACGTCGGGGGCGCGGTCCTGGCCCTTGCGGGAGGTGACGGCGTTGATCTCGTCCTGGCTGGAGCCGTCGGGGCTCTCGTCCTGGATCTTGATGCCGTACTTCTTCTGGAAGGCGTCGATGATCGCGCCGTAGTTGGCCCAGTCGCGGGGCACCGCGATGATGTGCAGCGAGCCCTCCTTCCGGGCCGCCTTGACGAGGGCGTCCATGCCGCCGAAGTCGGCCGCGGAGGTGGCGGTGGCGGCGCTCTTGCCGTCCTTGGTGGTGGTCGACGCGTTGTCGGGGGCGGCGCCGCAGGCGCTCAGCGCGAGCGCGGCGACGACGGCGAGGGAGCCGCCGAGCGCGGCGTTTCTCGGCAGGGACAACTTCACGGTCTCTCCAGGGGGAGCACGAGGGTGAGGTGCTACGGGGGATTGCGGACCCGCTCGACAAACTTGTCTGAACAAGTCGGCCTCAGTACGCCCGCCCCCGGTGTCCTGTCCGTGAACACGGAGGGAACATGAGCCGCCGATTCCCTGCACAGTTGCGGCCCGCCCGGCACACTGTGAAACGTCGATTAGGCTGGTCACGCTGTGCACAGCCGCCTACGCAGAGGGGAAGCATGACGGCGCGACACGAGGAGATCGCCGACGAGCTGCGCCGGGCGATCGACCGCGAGCAGTACACGGTCGGTGGCCGCCTGCCCTCGGAGTCGGAGCTGGCCGCCCACTACGGCGTCTCGCGCGGGACGGTCCGCCAGGCCGTCGCCGCGCTCACCGCGGAGGGGCTGATCGGCTCCCGCCAGGGTGCCCGCCGCGTCGTCCTCGCGAGCCGCCGCAGCCAGAGCTTCGAGGAGCTGCGCAGCTTCGCCCAGTGGGCCCGCGCGATGGGCCGCGAGGCGACCGGGCACGTGGTCGAGCAGTCCTACCGCCCGGCCACCCACGAGGACGCCGCCCGGCTCCAGCTCCCGCTGCGCACACCCGTGTTGCACGTCCTCAGGCTGCGCGGCCTGGACGGCGACCCGGTCCTGCTCGAACGCACGGTCTACGCCGACTGGATCTCCCCCGCCGTCGAGTCCATCGATCCCGACTGCCCCTCCGTCACCCAGCGCCTGTACGACGAGACCGGCCTGGTCTTCGCCTACGGCGAGCACATCATCGACGCGGTGGCCTGCGGTGCGCGCGACGCCGGACTGCTCCGCGTCCGCCGCACCAGCCCCCTCCTGCGCGTCCGCCGCGTGACGACGACCCGGGAGGGCCGCCCGGTGGAATGGTCCGACGACCGCTACCGCCCGGACGCGGTGACGTTCAGCGTGCACAACTCGATCGGGAACAACGCGCTCTCGCGGAAGACGGCGGACTAGGACGCCCCTGAGGGACGCGGGAAAGCGCGAGAAGGCGGGACGGACCCGGGGCCGGAGCAGGGCGCCGCGGGCCGAGTGCTATCCCGGCGCCCCGGAGGAGAACCTCCGCAGCAGGGGCGACAGCACCAGCACGGACTTCGTCCGCTCCACGAACGGCTCGCCCGCGATCCGCTCCAGGACCCGTTCGAAGTGCCGCATGTCGGAGGCGAAGACCTGCGCGATCGCGTCCGCCTCCCCGGTGACCGTCGACGCCGCCACGACCTCCTGGTACCGCTCCAGGCCCCGCAGGATCGTCTCCGGCGACGTGTTCCGGCGGCAGTAGATCTCGATGTACCCCTCGGTCTCCCAGCCGAGCGCCGCGGGGTCCACCCGCACGGTGAACCCGGTGATCGCTCCGGTGGCCCGCAATCGGTCCACGCGCCGTTTCACCGCCGGCGCGGACAGTCCGACCATCTGCCCGATGTCCGCGTAGGAGCGGCGGGCGTCCTCGGCGAGGGCGTGCACGATGCGTTCGTCGAGATCGTTCAACACAGCGGGTGGTTCACTTACTTTTTCGCGAGACGGGACCGGCGAAAGCCGTATACGAAGTAGAACACGAGCCCGGCCGCCAGCCAGACACCGAACACCGTCCAGGTCGCGGTGGACAGGCTGGCCATGAGCCACACGCAGAAGAAGAAGCCGAGCGCGGGCAGGAGCGGCGACAGCGGCACCCGGAAGGTGCGCCGCATGCCCGGCTGCGTCCGCCGCAGCACCACGACCGCCACATTGACGAGCGCGAAGGCGAACAGCGTGCCGATGCTGGTGGCGTCGGCCAGCTGTCCCAGCGGGACCGCGGCGGCGAGGACGCCGCAGAACAGGGACACGATGACGGTGTTGGCCCGCGGCGTGCCGCTCCTCGGGTGCACCCGACGCCGCCGAGCAGGAACACCATGGCGAGCAGTACGACGAGCAGGGCGGGCAGGTTGAAGACGCCGCCGTGACCCGGCGGGGCGGACAGGGCGGCCGGGAAGGTGAAGCCGACCGTGCCGCGCAGCAGTTCGCACGAAGGACAGGATGACGGCGGGGCCCGCCCTGGGGACGGCCTCGCCGAGGACCACGAAGAGACCGGTGCCGAGGGTGGCACCGATGCTGATCATGGTCAGCTGCCACAGCCCGAGGGCGCGCCGCAGCGTTCCGCCCCCGCCGTGGCCGCCCCCGGCGACCAGCAGTTCCACGGGCTTGCGGCGCAGCAGGCGCGCGCCGAGGCCCGCGGACGGCTGCTGACGGGTGATCATCGCGTCCACGGTACGTCACGTGACGGAACACCGTGCTCCGGTCGCCGGACGCCGACGGCCCCCGCCGGCAGCGGCGGGGGCCGAAGAGCGCGTGATCAGCTCCAGCTGGCGTGCAGCGGCTTGCCCTCGGCGTACCCGGCCGCGCTCTGGACGCCGACGACGGCCCGCTCGGCGAACTCCTCCAGCGAGTCGGCACCGGCGTAGGTGCAGGAGGAGCGGACGCCCGCGATGATCGAGTCGATCAGGTCCTCGACACCCGGGCGGGCCGGGTCGAGGAACATCCGCGAGGTGGAGATGCCCTCCTCGAACAGCGCCTTGCGGGCACGGTCGTAGGACGACTCCTCCGAGGTGCGGTTGCGCACCGCGCGCGCGGACGCCATGCCGAACGACTCCTTGTACGGGCGGCCGTTCGCGTCGTGCTGGAGGTCGCCCGGGGACTCGTACGTACCGGCGAACCAGGAGCCCACCATCACGTTCGAGGCGCCGGCGGCCAGCGCCATGGCCACGTCGCGCGGGTGGCGGACGCCGCCGTCGGCCCACACGTGCTTGCCGTACTTCTTCGCCTCGGCGGCGCATTCGAGGACCGCGGAGAACTGCGGGCGGCCCACGCCGGTCATCATCCGGGTGGTGCACATGGCGCCGGGGCCGACACCGACCTTGATGATGTCCGCGCCCGCGTCGATCAGGTCCTTGACGCCCTCGGCGGAGACGATGTTGCCCGCGACGATCGGCACCCGCGGGTCGAGCGCCCGCACCACCTTGATCGCGCTGATCATCGACTCCTGGTGGCCGTGCGCGGTGTCGATGACGAGCGTGTCCACACCCGCGTCGAGCAGTTCCTTGGCCTTGCCCGCCACATCGCCGTTGATACCGACGGCGGCGGCGACGCGCAGCCTGCCGTTCGCGTCCACGGCCGGGGTGTAGAGGGTCGCGCGCAGGGCGCCCTTGCGGGTGAGGATGCCGGCCAGCCTGCCGTCCTTGTCGACGGCCGGGGCGTAGCGGCGGTTGTGCGCGTCGAGGGTGTTGAAGGCCTCGCGGGGGTCGATGTCCGCGTCCAGCAGGAGCAGGTCCTTGGACATGACCACTTCGAGCTGGGTGAAGCGGTCGACACCGGAGAGGTCCGCGTCGGTGACGACACCGACGGGACGCCGCTCGTCGTCCACGACCACGCCCGCGTTGTGCGACCGCTTGGGCAGCAGCGCGAGGGCGTCGGCGACGGTCTGGTGCGGGGCCAGCACGATGGGGGTGTCCAGCACCAGGTGGCGGCTCTTCACCCAGGACACCACGTCGATGATCACATCGTTCGGGATGTCCTGCGGGATGACCACGAGGCCGCCGCGGCGGGCCACGGTCTCGGCCATACGGCGGCCGGCGATGGCGGTCATGTTGGCGACGACGAGCGGGATGGTCGTTCCCGTGCCGTCCGGCGAGCTGAGGTCCACGCCCTGCCGGGAGCCCACCGCGGAGCGGCTCGGCACCATGAACACGTCGTCGTACGTCAGGTCGTACGTGGGCCGGATGTCATTGAGGAAACGCACGTGCCGCACATCCCAGTCGTTCAGAGGTGACCCCCCGACGGGTGCGCCAGGGGAAAAAGAGCACGTACTTCATTCTCCCATGGCCCGGCGCCGACCGTCCCCGGGCGGAACCTCCAGCGTGGCCGGCCCGGCTTCGGAGGATCCGCCGAAGGCCGCGCGCCCGGCCCGCGCGGCGCGGCGGGCGTCTCGCGCCGGAACGCCTCGCGGGCGCCGTGCGGCGCGTCCGGTCGGCCCTCGGCGCCGCGCCCGCTCCAGGAGCGCCGTCGCCGCGGCCGCCGCCTCGCCGGGTCCGTCCGGACGTACCGGGTCATGGACCCGCCGGAGGTCCGTGGGGTCCCGGGCCGATCCGCCCGGGGGCTCGCGGCGACGTTCACGGGGCGGCGCGCCCCGGGCACCCGGTCGGCCCGTTCGGCCGCCCCCGCGAAGTGGCGGCCCGGCTGACGCCGGCCACCGCCGAAGGGGCCGCCCCGAGTGCCCTCAGGCCAGGGCGAGGGCCACGGTGAGGGGTGCGGGGCGTTCGGTCGCCTCGGTGAAGACCTCGCGGGCCACGCGCCACTCGTCGGGCCGGGTCCGTGCATAGGCTTCCCAGCCCGTGACGACGAGCAGCAGGCCGCGTCCGCCCGCCTCGGGCGGCCAGACCGAGGGGTCGCAGAGGCTGTCGAGGAGCGCGTCCCAGTTCCGGCCGAACCAGTCGGGCAGGCGCAGGGCGCGTGCCACGGCGTCCATCAGGCCGGACTTGTCCGTGACCCCGGTGAGGTCCAGGGCGACGACCCGGCGGTCCGTGAGGTTCTCGGTCATCTCAGTACCGCCCGGAACGAGTTGTAGTGATCACCGGTGTAGTAGAACTCCCCGCCCTGCCCGGTGATGATGCGCCGGGCCCCGCGGTCGCGCGAGCCCGGTGTCCGCACGGTGTACTCGTGGTAGTAACCGCGCTGGTGCTTCGGCAGGTGCCGCTCGAAGTTCCCGAAGACGATGCCGTCCCGCGCGTAGGGGTAGGGCCCGCCCCGGTCGATGAGCGCCAGCGTCCGCCGCGCCTCGGCCGGCAGCCGCGACTCGGGCACGGTCGCCATGCCCTCGGCCCAGCCCGGGGTGGCGACGGATCCGGCGGACGCGCCGGTGGGCGTCCCGCTCGTGCCGCTACCGGTCGGCGCGGTCGGGGAGCACCCGGCCAGCAGGACGGCGAGGACGACGAGCAGCCCGGCGATGAGCCGGGACAGAGGCCGGAAGGAGGGCCGGCCGGGCGTCCGGGAACGGGACCGTTCGGGCGTCGGGGGGAGGGAGCGGGGCGACGACGGCATGCGGATGATGCTGCCACGACGGTAGCGGGCAGGACGACGGAACTACAGGACGACGACAGGGCGGCGCTCCGACCGGGGGTGCCCGGCCGCGGGGCGCCGAACGGCCCGGCCGCCGGCCACCGTCACCGCCCCGGCGGCATCCCGGCCCTGCCGTCGGGCCCGCGGTCCCGGCGGCAGGGCGGCACACGGCGCACAGGGACCGCCTCCGGCCCCCGCACCGCCCGTCCTACTGGCCGTCGGGGTCCTGACGGCTCAGGGCGGGCTTCGGCGCCGGGCCCGCGGTCATCAGGTAGTCCGCGGCCGAGGTGTCCGTGACCAGGCTGGTGACCAGCCCGGAGCGGAGCACCGCGTCGATCGCGGACGCCTTGCGCTGACCGCCGGCGATCGCGACGACCTCCGGGATACGGCGCAGCTGGTCCGCCTTGACGGTGATGCACCGCTCCCCGAGGTCCCGCCCGATCCGGCGCCCCTCGGCGTCGAAGAGGTGCGCGGCCATCTCGGCGGCGACGCCGAGCGAGGCGTAGTGCGCCCGCTCCTCGTCGCTGAGCATGTCGTGCACCGTCGAGATGCCCGGCTCCCAGGAACCGATGGAGACGCAGGCGACCGTGACCTTGTCGAAGTACTCGAAGGCACGGGCGATCCCGGTCTGGTTGCGCAGGGCCGCCGCGGTGGCCGCGTCCGGCAGCAGCATCGGCGCGTAGATCGGGTGGGCGTCGCCGCCCGACACCTGCGCGGCACGGCGGACGGCCTCGACCGAGCCGCGCTCGGAGGTGCCGGCGTCGTACACACCCGTCAGCTGCACCACCGTGCACGGCGGCAGCCGGTCGAGCGCGGCCGCCATGTGGATGGTGGACCGGCCCCAGGCCAGCCCGAGCACGTCCCCCTCGTTGACCAGTTCGCCGAGCAGGTCCGCGGCGACCTCGCCGAGGTTCTCCGGGTCAGGGGTCTCCTCGGCCTCGGCCGGGGACTCGACCACGACGGCGTGCCGCAGGCCGTAGCGGGCGCGGAGCGCGTCGGAGCGCTCGGCGTCCAGCTCGGCCGGTACACGGATCTCGATGCGTACGAGATCCCGTTCGAGAGCGGTCTCCAGGACCCGGGCCACCTTGAAGCGGCTGACGCCGAACTCCTCCGCGATCTGGATCTTGGACTTGCCCTCGAGGTAGAAGCGGCGGGCCATGGCCGCCGCCTGGACCAGCTCAGCGGGTCCCATCCGCATGGCTGACCGGCCCGCCGACATACCCGACACGGCGATCTCCTCACTGCTGTTCACACTCTGGATTCGCCGTTCATCCTTGCAGATCCGGCGCGACTGATCCGCCCTGATGGACGGCGTTCTCTCAACCGTTCACGTAGCCGTGGCTCAGTGGTCGCATGCCCAGGACGCCTTGGCGGTGGCCGTGTCCGCCTGGGCGCGCAGGGCACGCACCGCCTCCGCCGGGTCCTTCGCCCCGTAGACCGCCGAGCCGGCCACGAACACATCGGCGCCCGCCTCCGCGCACCGCTCGATCGTGGACGCCGAGACACCGCCGTCGACCTGGAGCCAGAGCTGGAGGCCGTGCTTGGCGATCAGCTCCCGGCTACGGCGGATCTTCGGCAGCATGATGTCGAGGAAGGCCTGGCCACCGAAGCCCGGCTCGACGGTCATGACCAGCAGCATGTCGAGTTCCGGCAGCAGGTCCTCGTACGGCTCGATCGGCGTCGCGGGCTTGAGCGCCATGGAGGCGCGCGCACCTTTGGCACGGATCTCGCGGGCGAGACGGACCGGGGCGGCGGCCGCCTCCACGTGGAAGGTGACGGACGAGGCCCCCGCCTCCACGTACCGGGGAGCCCAGCGGTCGGGGTCCTCGATCATCAGGTGGCAGTCCAGCGGGGTGTCCGTCGCACGGGCCAGGGATTCCACCACCGGCACGCCGAGCGTGAGGTTGGGGACGAAATGGTTGTCCATGACGTCGACGTGGAGATAGTCGGCGCCCTGGACAGCCTTGGCCTCCTCCGCGAGGCGTGCGAAGTCGGCGGACAGGATGCTGGGGTTGATCTGCGCGGCCATGCCCCAAGACTGCCATGTCCGAGGCACTGATGTTCGCGCCCGTCCACAGGCGAGACCGCTCATCATACTGATCCGTTGTTCATCGGACGATCCGCTCGCGCCTGTGGACAACACACGGCGACGAAGCCGACGCACCCGGTGAGACGGGAACCGCGCGGCCGCTCCTCGCGCCCGTCAGCCGGCGGTCCTGCGGATCAGCGCGAGGTACATCGCGTCGGTGCCGTGCACGTGCGGCCACAGCTGGATGTCCGGGCCCTCCCCGAGCGCGGGGACCCCGGGCAGGAGCGGCCGGGCGTCGAGAAGTTCGGCGTCCGGGTACTGCTTGAGCACATCGGCGACGACCACCCGGGTCTCGGCGAGGTGCGGGGAGCAGGTGGCGTAGCCGACGACGCCGCCGACGCGCACCGAGTCGAGCGCGGTGCGCAGCAGGGCGCGCTGGAGGGGAGCGAAATTGTCCAGGTCCTCGGGCCGCCTGCGCCAGCGCGCCTCGGGCCGCCGGCGCAGCGCGCCGAGCCCGGTGCAGGGCACGTCCACCAGGACCCGGTCGAAGCTGCCGGGCCGCCACGGCGGCCGCGTGCCGTCCGCCGCGATGACCTGGTACGGCCCCGGATTGCCGGCCAGCGCCCTGGCCACCAGACCGGCCCGGTGCGGCTGCTTCTCCGAGGCGAGGAGCACGGCACCGCGTTCGGCGGCGAGCGCCCCCAGCAGGGCGGCCTTGCCGCCGGGTCCCGCGCAGCCGTCGAGCCACTTGGTGTCCGGCCCCTCCAGAGGCGCGTTGGCCAGCGCGAGGGCGACCAGCTGGCTGCCCTCGTCCTGCACCCCGGCGCGGCCCTCGCGCACCGCCTCGACCGCGCCCGGCTCCCCGCCCTCGGCCAGCCGCACGGCGTACGGGGACCAGCGCCCGGCCTCCGCGGCCTCCTCGCGCAGCAGTTCCTCGGTGGTGGCCCGGCCGGGCCGGGCCACCAGCGTCACCAGGGGCCGCTCGTTGTCGGCCGCGAGCAGTTCCTCGATGCCGGCCCGCCCGCCGCCCAGGGAGTCCCACAGCGCGGAGACGACCCAGCGGGGGTGGGAGTGCACGACGGCGAGGTGGTCCTCGGGGTCCTCGTCGTAGGGCGGCGCGACCTTGGCGATCCAGCCGTCGAGGTCGTCCTGCGCGATCTTGCGGAGCACCGCGTTGACGAACTTGGCCCGCCCGTCGCCCAGCACGACCCGGGCCAGCTCCACGGTGGCGGACACGGCGGCGTGCGTCGGGATCCGGGTCCCGAGCAACTGGTGCGCGCCGAGGCTCAGCACGTCCAGCACCGGCGGGTCGACCTCGCGCAGCGGCCGGTCCACACAGGCGGCGATCACGGCGTCGTACGTACCCTGCCTGCGCAGCGTCCCGTACACCAGCTCGGTCGCGAGCGCGGCGTCCCGCGCGTCGAAGTCGTCCTTCTCCCGTGCCTTCCTCAGCAGCGGGGGCAGCACGAGGTTGGCGTACGCGTCCCGCTCGTCCACCGCCCGCAGCGCCTCGAAGGCCAGGATGCGGACAGGGTCCTTCTTGGGACGCCGGTAGGGCTTGGCGGGCTTGTGACCCCGCCGTGACTGCTCGCTCACGAAAAAGGTGCTCCGGAGGTGAAAAGGGGTATGCGGCCAAGCCTACGTCGAGAGGGACGGCCGCAGGTGCGGGGGTGGAGAGAGGGCGGCGGGAGGGGCCCGGCGGGGATTCCGCCGCCCGGGAGGAATTCCGCCGCCGGGACGGGCAGGACGCCTGCCATGATCCGTGTCATGCGCGCACAGATCACCCCGGCCGGGACGGCCGACATCCACCAGGTCCTCGCCGATCACCACCGCTACTGGGGGAAACGCGACCTGCGGGCCCTGCACCTCTCGGCGCTGGTGCGGGAGTTCGGCGAGACCTGCCTGGTGGCCCGAGCCGAGGACGGGATCCATGGGTACGTCATCGGGTTCGTCACCCCCGCCGGCACCGGCTACGTACACCTGATCGCCACCCGCGACGACGCCCGCGGCACCGGTCTCGGACGTCGTCTGTACGCGGCGTTCGCCGATGCCGCGCACCGTCAGGGCGCACAGCGGCTGAAGGCGATCACCTCACCCGGCAACGCCGGATCGATCGCGTTCCACCGCCGCCTCGGATTCGACGCGAGGACCGTCGACGACTACGACGGCCCCGGCCGGGCCATGGTCGTCTTCCGACGCGTCCTGCCGCTCGACGCGGCGCCCTGAGGGATCAGGCATCCCCTCGCGCGGGCATTCGCGCCCCGGGACAGGCCGGGGCGCCCGAGACCCTGGGCGAGGAATCGGGGGTGGCCGCGGGCGCCGAGCGGCCGGGCTCCCGGCCGCTCGGGCCGCCGGGTACGCGGGAGGGCGGACCCGGCTCCGGCTCCGGCCCGGAGGCCGGCTCACTCCCGGCCAGCCCCCAACCGGACTCAGCCGGACTCAGCCGCCCAGGATCTCCCCCTCGCCGATCCGCGCCCCCCGGGCCCAGTCCGCCGCGCGCATCGGCTTCTTGCCCTGGGCCTGGACCCAGAGGAGTTCGACGGCGTAGGAGCCGGTGCCCACGTGCACGCTGTTCTTGCCCGCGGCGAGGTGGCCCGGGGCGAGATCGGTCCGCTCCGGGACGGGGGCGACCTGGATGAGCTTGAGCCGCTCGCCGCGGAAGGTGGTCCAGGCTCCGGGCGCCGGGGTGCACCCGCGCACGACCCGGTCGACGCGCAGCGCCGGTGCCGCCCAGTCCACCTCGGCGTCCTCGACGTTGATCTTCGGCGCGAGGGTGATGCCCTCGCCCGGCTGCGGTACGGCCTTCAGGGTGCCGTCCTCGATGCCGTCCATGGTCGCCGCGAGCAGCCCGGCCCCGGCGAACGCCAGCCGGGTGAGCAGGTCGCCGCTGGTGTCGGTGGGCCGGATCTCCTCGGTCACCGTCCCGTACACCGGCCCGGAGTCCAGGCCCTCCTCGATGAGGAAGGTGGACGCGCCCGTGATCTCGTCGCCCGCCATCAGCGCGTGCTGCACGGGCGCCGCGCCGCGCCAGGCGGGCAGCAGCGAGAAGTGCAGGTTGACCCAGCCGTGGGCCGGGATGTCGAGGGCGACGCGGGGCAGCAGCGCGCCGTAGGCGACGACCGGGCAGCAGTCCGGGGCGATCTCCGTCAGCCGCGCCAGGAACTCGGGGTCGCGCGGCTTGGCCGGCTTGAGCACCTCGATGCCGGCCTCCTGCGCCCGCTCGGCCACGGGCGACGCGACCAGCCTGCGGCCCCGGCCCGCGGGGGCGTCGGGCCGGGTGACGACGGCGGCCACCTCGTGCCGCCCGGAGGCGAGCAGGGCGTCCAGGGCGGGAACGGCGACCTCGGGGGTACCGGCGAAGACGAGCTTCATGGGCGGGATCGGGCCTCTCGGGCGGAGATCGGACGGGCGGCGCACCAGTCTATGACCGCCCGGGAACCGGGACCGCGCGGAGCACCGGGGCGATCGACCCACCCGACGCGCGGGCCGACCGGAATCGGGGGCGGCGCGCGGATGGACCGACGGCGTACGCATATGCCCGTACGCCCCCACCCCGTGACCAGCGGAGCGCATACGCGTTGGTCAAGAAAGAGTTGACCACATAGGGCCGCTTAGGCCGCCCGATCCCTTTCAACGCCGGTTCGAGAGGCTTGTTCATGGCCGACCACGCAACCCACGACGCCCAGGCTCGGGCCAGCCTGCACTTGCTGGTGCGGGACATCGAGCGGGTCCGCCGGCAGGTGGACGCACTGCGCACGCTCACCGCCCAGTTGGGCAACGTCTACCGCCCGCGCCGCACCGGCCCGTCCACGGGCTTCGTCGTCTACGGACGCGCCCCCGCCCCGACGGTCCGCCTCGCCCAGGAACTGCGGGACAGCGTCGAGACCCTGGTCACGGCCGCCGTGGACTTCGACCGCTCACTCGGCTTCTCCTGGGACGCGGTGGGCTCGGCGCTCGGCGTCACCAAGCAGGCGGTGCACCGCCGTTACGGCGCCCGTCGTGCCGCGGCCCAGGCGGCCGCCGAGGCCGAGCGTGCCCCGGAGCCGTCCGGCACCCGCACGCTCAATGTGAACGCCGGGCTGCCCACGATGCCGGTACCGACGGTCCCCGCCGCACGCTCCATGCCCACCCAGCCGACCGCGGGCAGCCCCACGCTCCGGGAGGACACCCGCCCGACGGCATTCCCCGGCCCGCGCAACGGCTGACCGCGCCCGCCCTCCCGGGACCCCCGGGCACGCCTCCGGGAGGGCCCAGGAAGGGCTCGGGAAGGCCGCCACCTCGGTCAGGCCCCTGGGCCGGACCTCGGGGCCAAGGCCCAGGGCCGGGCCCAGGACCAGGACTCAGCAGGACCGGGCCTCGGGTCCAGGACCGGGCCTCAGCGGGAGTCCCAGCGGCAGGCCCAAGGACGGTGCCCGGGAACGGGTCCACAGGTCCCTGGAACGGGCCCCACGGCCAGGCCGCCGGGAAACCCCGGGACGGGGCCCGGAGTTCACAGGCCCTCTCCCCCGGGCTCCCGCACCCTGCCGGGCCCCAGGTGTCCGGCGCTCACCCGATGTCCGGCGGATCGATCCGCACCCGCACCCGCGCCGCCTCCCCGCTCCCCCGTGCCATCCGCGCCGCCTGCGCGGTCTTCAGGGCGGATGCCAGTGCCGAGCCGCTGCCCGGAGGGACCCGTACGAGAGCCCGCTCCCAGTGCTCACCGGGCGGCGGCGACCCGGGCCTTCGGGGCCCGCCGGGCGCGGCGGACGGCACCGGCACCGGCCCCAGCACCTCGGCGTCCGACGGCAGTCGGACCGCGGCGAGGAACTCCGCGACAGCCTCCGCCGTCCCGGACACCGCAGCCATCCGGGACACCGGCGGAAAGCCCAGCTCGGCCCGCTCGGACAGTTCCCGAAGCGCGTGTCCCACGGGGTCCCAGCGCACCAGTGCCTGGACGGGCCGCAGGGTCGGCTCGGCCACCACGACCACCGTGCCGCCCTCGCCCTGCGGCCGGACCAGCGCCCCCGCCGCGATCCACCGGCGCAGCGCGTCCTCACCGGCCCGCAGATCGGGTCGTACGAGCATGGCCCAGCCGTCCAGCAGCAGCGCCGCCGCGTAGCCGCCCTCGGCGACCGGTTCGGCGCCCGGGGTGCTCACCACCAGGGCGGGCGTGTCCGGCACGGTGTCCAGTACGTGTTCACGCCCCGAGGTGCGTACCGGTACGGCGGGAAAGGCCCGGCCCAGTTCCTCGGCGGTGCGCCGGGCGCCGACCACCTGGGCGCGCAGCCGGAAGCCGCCGCACTCGGGGCAGTGCCAGCCGCCCTCCGCACGCCCGCACCAGCCGCAGCGCGGCAGGCCCGCTTCCTGGCCCTGGAGCGGCCCGGAGCAGTGCGGGCAGCGCGCCGGCGCCCGGCACCGGTCGCAGGCCATACGCGGGGCGTACCCGCGGCGCGGCACCTGGACCAGCACCGGTCCGTGCCGCAGCCCCTCGCGGGCCGTCTGCCAGGCGAGGGTGGGCAGCCGGGCGGCGCGGGCGGCCTCGTCGCGGGCGAGATCCTCGTCCCCGACGGTGCGGACGAGGGGCGCGGACCGCCGTATCTGCTCCCGTCCGGCGATCAGGGGGCGCGCCCAGCCGCTCTCGACCAGTTGGGCCGCCTCGACGGTGCAGGCGAAGCCGCCCAGCAGGAAGGCGCACCTGTCGAGGGTGGCGCGCAGCAGCAGGACGTCGCGCGCGTGCGGCTGGGGGGCGTGCTGTTCACTGTGGCTGTCGTCGCCGTCGTCCCAGATCGCGACGAGCCCGAGGTTCCGTACGGGCGCGAACATGGCGGCCCGGGTGCCGACGACCGCGCGCACGGATCCGCGCCGTACCGCGAGCCACTGCGCGTACCGCTTCTCGGGCCCGGCGTCGGCGGTGAGCAGGGCGTGGTGGCCCTTGCCGAGCAGGTCGGTCAGGGCGGCGTCGACGCGGGCGGCGGCCCGTCCGTCGGGTACGACGACGAGCGCGCCGCGCCCCGAGGCGAGCGTGGCGGCGACGGCGCGGGCCAGTTCCTCGCTCCACCGCGGTCCCGGCAACGCGTGCCACACGGCCCGGGGGGCGCCGCCGTCGGCCAGTGTCCGCAGGAAGGCGCCGCCCTGTTCGTACCGCGTCCAGGAGCCGGGGTCGGGTGCCTCGGGGGACGGCAGGGCCGCGGGCGAGGGCCGCCGTTCGGCGCGGGCGCTGCGGGGCGGTACGGCGAGCTGGAGGACGTCGGCGAGGCTGCCCGCGTACCGGTCGGCGACGGCGCGGGCGAGGCGGAGCAGTTCCTCGTCGAGCACGGGCTCGGGGGACACCACCTGGGCGAGCGCGGCGAGGGGGCCGGAGTAGTCGGACTCGGCCAGCCGCTCGATCAGGAAGCCGTCGATGAGGCCCCCGCCCTCGCGGCGGCCCTCGCGCACCCGGTGCCGTCCGGCGCCGAAGCGCACCCGCACCCGTACGCCGGGCTGTGCCTGTTCGTCCAGTTCGGCGGGGACCGCGTAGTCGAAGTAGCGGTCGAGGTGGAGCACGCCCTTGTCGACCAGCACCCGGGCGACCGGCAGCCGCTCCGCGAGCGCGGCGCCCCGCCAGGTCCGCGGTTTGGCCCGGGGCGTCCCGGCCTTGCGCACGCTCTCCCGGATGAGCGCAAGCTGCTCCGGCGGCGCCCCTTCGGCCCCGCCTCCCCCGTCCGCCCGGGGCCCCCCGTTCTCGCTGCTCACGCTTGCATTCTTACCAAACCCGACTGACAACGCCCCGGGGTGCCGGGCCGGCCCTCGATCGTCCCGGTCGCGATTCGGACCCGCGAGGGCTGACGCCCGGAAGGAGCCGTGACCCGCTCACCCCGTGAGCGCCCGGCGGCCTCACCGTGGACACCCCTTGTCCGCGCCCACCGCTGAATCCGGTACCGGCCCGCGAGGACGAGGCGCGGTACGGCTTCCTCCCGGGCAGGAGCTTCGGGTCAGGGTCCTGGAGACCGACCGCGCGCGGCGCCGGGTCCGGCTGGGGCTCGCGCACCGAACCCCGCCCGGAGAACACCGAGGCCCGGCTCCCCCGAAGGGGAGCCGGGCCTCGTCACGCGGTGCGGGATCAGACGCCCGCGGCCTTGCGCAGGGCGTCCACGCGGTCCGTACGCTCCCAGGTGAAGTCGGGGAGCTCGCGGCCGAAGTGGCCGTACGCGGCGGTCTGGGCGTAGATCGGGCGGAGCAGGTCGAGGTCGCGGATGATCGCGGCCGGACGCAGGTCGAAGACCTCGTCGATCGCCTTCTCGATCCGGTCGGTGTCGACCTTGTGCGTGCCGAAGGTCTCCACGAACAGACCCACCGGCTCGGCCTTGCCGATCGCGTACGCCACCTGCACCTCGCAGCGCGAGGCGAGGCCCGCGGCCACGACGTTCTTGGCGACCCAGCGCATCGCGTACGCGGCCGAGCGGTCCACCTTGGACGGGTCCTTGCCGGAGAACGCGCCGCCACCGTGGCGGGCCATGCCGCCGTACGTGTCGATGATGATCTTGCGGCCGGTCAGGCCCGCGTCACCCATCGGGCCACCGATCTCGAACCGGCCCGTCGGGTTGACCAGCAGACGGTAGTTCTCGGTGTCCAGCTTGATGCCGTCCTCCAGCAGGGCCTTCAGCTCCGGCTCCACCACGAACTCGCGGATGTCGGGGGCCAGCAGCGACTCGAGGTCGATGTCGGAGGCGTGCTGCGAGGAGACGACGACCGTGTCGAGGCGGACGGCCTTGTCGCCGTCGTACTCGATGGTGACCTGCGTCTTGCCGTCGGGGCGCAGGTAGGGGATGGTGCCGTTCTTGCGGACGTCCGACAGCCGCTTCGACAGGCGGTGCGCCAGGAAGACCGGAAGCGGCATCAGGGTCGGCGTCTCGTCGGACGCGTAACCGAACATCAGGCCCTGGTCGCCCGCGCCCTGCTTGTCCAGCTCGTCCTCGTCGCCCTCGACGCGGGACTCGTACGCGGTGTCGACGCCCTGCGCGATGTCCGGGGACTGGGCGCCGATGGACACCGACACGCCGCAGGAGGCGCCGTCGAAGCCCTTCTTCGAGGAGTCGTAGCCGATCTCCAGGATCTTGCCGCGGACCAGGGTGGCGATGTCCGCGTACGCCTTGGTGGTCACCTCGCCGGCCACGTGCACCAGGCCGGTGGTGATGAGCGTCTCCACGGCGACCCGCGAGGACGGGTCCTCGCGCAGAAGCGCGTCGAGAATGGTGTCGCTGATCTGGTCAGCGATCTTGTCGGGGTGACCCTCGGTCACGGACTCCGAGGTGAACAGGCGACGGGACACAACGCTCCCTGTGGTTGCAGCGGCTGCTGGCTGATCATTTGCAGTCGACGCGGGGCTGCGCCCGGTCGACCTTCGACAGTTTATCGGTCGCGCTCGGCCGATGGGCCACTGTCTCGCCTCTCGGGAGCGCTGTGACCTGCGGCACGGGCATTGTGCACAATGCCCGACGACCTTGGCCAGGGTAGCGGTACCCGACTTGAGCATGGCCTGAATCCGTCCCCGGATTCGCCCGGCCGGCCGCGCCGGGGTCAGCCGAGGCGGTCCACGACGAGGTCCCAGACGACGTCGGCGAGGGCCTCCTTGGGCCCGTGCGGCACGGGGTTCTCGCTGCCGTCGGCGCCCAGTACGACGGCTTCGTTCTCCTCGGATCCGAAGGTCTTGCGCTCCCCCACCTCGTTGACGACGAGCAGGTCGCAGCCCTTGCGGGCGAGCTTGGCGCGGCCGTTGGCGAGGACGTCGTCGGTCTCGGCGGCGAAGCCCACGATCACCTGTCCGGCCCTGGCCCGTTCGGCGGAGACCTCGGCGAGGATGTCCGGGTTCCGCACCAGGACGACGGGCTCGGGCTCCTGGCCGTCCTTTTTCTTGATCTTGCCGGTGGCGTAGGCGGCGGGGCGGAAGTCGGCGACGGCCGCGGCCATGACGACGGCGTCCGCGTCCGCCGCGGCCTTCAGCACGGCCTCGCGCAGCTGGACGGCGGTGCCGACCCGTACGAGGTCCACGCCCGCGGGGTCGGGCAGGTGGGTGTTGGCCGCGATCAGCGTCACCCGGGCGCCGCGGGCGGCGGCGGTGCGGGCGAGGGCGTAGCCCTGCTTGCCCGAGGAGCGGTTGCCGAGGAAGCGCACCGGGTCCAGGGGCTCGCGGGTGCCGCCCGCGGAGACCACGACATGGCGGCCGCGCAGATCGGGCTCCCGGACGCCGCGGGCGAGGACCCGGCGGCAGACCTCGAAGATCTCGCCCGGGTCGGGCAGCCGGCCCTTGCCGGTGTCGACGCCGGTGAGGCGGCCGACGGCCGGCTCGACGACGACGGCGCCGCGGCGGCGCAGCGTGGCCACGTTCTCCTGGGTGGCGGGGTGCTCCCACATCTCGGTGTGCATGGCAGGGGCGAAGACCACGGGGCAGCGGGCCGTCAGGAGGGTGTTGGTGAGCAGGTCGTCGGCGAGTCCGTGGGCGGCCTTGGCGAGCATGTCGGCGGTGGCGGGGGCGACCACGACGAGGTCGGCGTGCTGGCCGATGCGGACGTGCGGGACCTCGTGCACGGAGTCCCAGACCTCGGTGGCGACGGGGTTGCCGGACAGGGCGGAGAAGGTGGCGGCGCCGACGAAGCGCAGCGCGGAAGCGGTCGGCACCACGCGCACGTCGTGGCCCGACTCGGTGAACCTTCTCAGCAGCTCACAGGCCTTGTAGGCGGCGATGCCACCGCTGACCCCCAGTACCACCCTCGGCTTGTCCACCATGTCTCCTCGGTCCGGAAAACCTGCAACACCCATGACACACCACAGGCCCGGCAGCATGGCTGCCGGGCCTGTGGATAAAACCATCTGCGGTCTGAACGTACTACCGGGCGAGCCCTCGAATCACTGGGCGAGCCCCGGAAGTACTTACTGCGCGGGGCCCTCGATGGCCTCGGAGGTCAGCAGACCGGCGTTGATCTCGCGCAGGGCGATCGAGAGCGGCTTCTCGTGCACGTGGGTGTCGACGAGCGGACCCACGTACTCGAGGAGGCCCTCGCCGAGCTGCGAGTAGTACGCGTTGATCTGGCGAGCACGCTTGGCCGCGTAGATCACGAGGCTGTACTTCGAGTCGGTTGCCTCGAGGAGCTCGTCGATCGGCGGGTTGATGATGCCCTCGGGCGCGGTGATGGAAGAGGACACGCTCTACCTTCCGATGGATGGAAAAGAATCAATGATCGTGATCAGAGTCACGATTACACAACGTCCATCAAGGCTAGCAGCTCGCGGGCCACGTCCTCGACGGAGGTGTTGACCAGGGTCTCGTCGAACTCCGGCTCGGCCGCCAGTTCGGTCCTGGCCGCCGCCAGGCGGCGCTCGATGACCTCGGGCGACTCGGTGCCCCGGCCGGTCAGCCTGCGCACCAGTTCCTCCCAGGAGGGCGGAGCCAGGAACACCAGCCGTGCCTCGGACATGGACTCACGGACCTGACGGGCGCCCTGGAGGTCGATCTCCAGCAGGACGGGCTCCCCCTTCTCCAGCCGCTCCAGGACGGCGGCGCGGGGCGTGCCGTACCGGTTGCCGGCGAATTCGGCCCACTCCAGCAGTTCGCCGTTGGCGATCAGCTTGTCCATCTCGTCGTCGGTGACGAAGAAGTAGTGGACTCCGTGCTGCTCACCGGGGCGCGGCTTGCGGGTCGTCGCCGACACCGAGAGCCAGACCTCGGGGTGTTCCTTGCGCATATGGGCGACGACCGTGCTCTTGCCGACCCCCGAGGGGCCGGAGAGCACGGTCAGCCGCGGACGTACGTCCGGGGGCTCGGGGGTCGTCCCCCGGAATGTTGCAGCCATGCAGCGATTATTCCAGCAATCCCGGGGTGCCCGGGACTCCCGGTCCGGCGCGGGGCCGGACTCAGGCGCCGGTGCTGCCGAACTCACGCTCCAGGGAAGCGATCTGGTTGGAGCCGAGACCCCGCACACGGCGGCTCTCGGAGATGCCCAGACGCTCCATGATCTGCTTGGCGCGGACCTTGCCCACGCCCGGCATGGACTCGAGCAGCGCGGAGACCTTCATCTTGCCGATGACGTCGTTCTCCTGACCCTGCTTGATCACCTCGTGCAGGGAGGCGCCGGAGTGCTTGAGTCGATTCTTGACCTCGGCCCGCTCCCGGCGAGCCGCGGCGGCCTTTTCGAGCGCGGCTGCGCGCTGTTCAGGGGTAAGGGGCGGAAGAGCCACGCCTACGTCACCTCGGATGTCGAACTGTCGGATACGGACCGGTGAGGAACCTAGTCGCCCCACACCTGGGGAGCCACGAGCAACACGCTTGCCCGTTCACCCTCGCTCGGAGACTAGCGGCCAAGTCCGCCAGAGTCAGCGAGAACAGCGGAAAAGTCCTGGTCAGCCTCCGTCAGGCCGGACATTTCAGACATACTGCCCTTGATTTGAGGATGTATTCACACTCAAGCCGACTCCGGTCCGCCCGACCGAGCACCCGAAGGCGTGCCTCAGGCTCCGTCGACGGCCGCCCGGATCTCCTCGGCGAAGCGTTCGGCCGCCGCGCGCAGCGCCCCGGCGTCGGGTCCGTGCCGCAGCACGCCCCGGCTGACGTTCGGCACGACATTGCGTACGGCCGCCCCGAAGACCCCCGGGAGGTCGGCCGGGGTCGCGCCCTGGGCGCCGATGCCGGGCGCGAGGAGCGGGCCGTTGATGTCCAGGTCGTAGGCGGACAGGTCGCCGAGCGTGGCGCCGACGACCGCGCCGAAGGAGCCCAGCGGCTCCGCTCCCGCGTTCTCGGCCGCCAGGTGGGCCAGCATGGTCGCGCCCACGCCCCGGCCGTCGGCGCGCACCGCGTGCTGCACCTCGCCGCCCTCCGGGTTGGAGGTCAGCGCCAGCACGAACAGCCCGGCGCCGTTCTCCCTGGCCAGCTCCACGGCCGGTCTCAGCGAGCCGTAGCCGAGGTACGGCGAGACGGTCAGCGCGTCGGAGAACAGCGGGGCGTCCCTGTGCAGGAACGCCTCGGCGTACGCGGCCATGGTCGAGCCGATGTCACCGCGCTTGGCGTCCATCACGACCAGGGCGCCGGCCTCGCGCGCCTCCTGGACCGACTTCTCCAGGACGGCGACGCCGCGCGAGCCGAACCGCTCGAAGAACGCGCTCTGCGGCTTGAGCACGGCCACCCGGTCGGCCATGGCCGCCACGACGGTACGGCTGAACCGCTCCAGTCCGGCCACGTCGTCGTCCAGGCCCCACGCGGCGAGCAGGGAGGCGTGCGGGTCGATGCCGACGCACAGCGGGCCGCGCTCGTCCATGGCGCGGCGCAGCCGGGCGCCGAAGGGCTCCAGCGAAGTCATGCGGGCTTCCTCACATCGGCGCCGACCGCGTCGGCGAGGGTGGCGTACGGGCTGGTGCGCAGGCGGGCGGCGAGGCCCTTGTGGATCGCGCGGCACCAGAAGGGGCCCTCGTAGACGAAGGCGCTGTAGCCCTGGACCAGCGTGGCGCCGGCCAGGATGCGCTGCCAGGCGTCCTCGGCGGTCTCGACGCCACCGACGCCCACCAGGGTGATCCGGTCGCCCACACGCGCGTACAGGCGGCGCAGGACCTCCAGGGAGCGCGCCTTGAGGGGCGCGCCGGACAGGCCGCCGGTCTCCCCGGTCAGCGCGGCGGGGGACCTCAGGCCGAGGCCCTCGCGGGCGATGGTGGTGTTGGTGGCGATGATGCCGTCCAGGCCCAGCTCCACGGCCAGGTCGGCGACGGCGTCGACGTCCTCGTCGGCGAGGTCCGGGGCGATCTTCACCAGGAGCGGGACCCGGCGGTTGGCGACCGTGCGGTCGGCGGCCTCGCGGACGGCGGTCAGCAGCGGGCGCAGGTGGTCGACGGCCTGGAGGTCGCGCAGGCCGGGCGTGTTCGGCGAGGAGACGTTGACGACCAGGTAGTCGGCGTACGGCGCGAGGCGCTCGGCGGACTTCACGTAGTCGGCGACGGCATCCGCCTCCGGGACGACCTTGGTCTTGCCGATGTTGACGCCGACGACCGTCCTGAAGACGGGCTCACGGGTGGCCAGGCGGGCCGCCACGGCCAGCGAGCCGTCGTTGTTGAAGCCCATGCGGTTGATCAGCGCGCGGTCCGCGACGAGGCGGAACAGGCGCTTCTTGGGGTTTCCGGGCTGCGGCTCGCCGGTGACCGTGCCGATCTCGACGTGGTCGAAGCCCAGCATCGACATCCCGTCGATCGCCACGGCGTTCTTGTCGAAACCGGCCGCGAGGCCGAACGGGCCGTGCATCCGCAGTCCGAGCGCCTCGGTGCGCAGCTCCTTGTGGCGGGGCGCGAGGGCGGCCGCGACGAAGGTGCGCAGCACCGGGACGCGCACGGCGAGCCGGATCCAGCGGAAGGCGAGGTGGTGGGCCTTCTCGGGGTCCATCCGTTTGAAGACCAGACGGAAGAACAGCTTGTACATCGTGGGGAAGTCCTCTGGGGTCCTCATGAGCACCGGGGGGTCCTCATGAAGAGGGGGACACCGTTTCCGGTGTCCCCCTCGGGGCTGCTAGTCGCGGGCGGCGGTCAGATGCCGTGCGTGTTCCTGGAGCGAGCGGACGCCCACGTCGCCGTGGTTGAGGGCGTCGATGCCCTGGACGGCCGCGGCGAGCGCCTGCACGGTCGTCAGGCAGGGCACGGAGCGGGCGACGGCGGCGGTGCGGATGTCGTAGCCGTCGAGGCGGCCGCCGGTGCCGTACGGCGTGTTGACGATGAGGTCGACCTCGCCGTCGTGGATGAGCTGGACGATGGTCCGCTCACCGTTCGGGCCGGTGCCCTCGGACTGCTTGCGCACCACGGTGGCGTTGATGCCGTTGCGCTTGAGGACCTCGGCGGTGCCGGAGGTGGCCATCAGCTCGAAGCCGTGGGCGACCAGCTCGCGGGCCGGGAAGATCATCGAACGCTTGTCGCGGTTGGCGACCGAGATGAACGCGCGGCCCTTGGTGGGCAGCGGCCCGTAGGCGCCCGCCTGCGACTTGGCGTAGGCCGTGCCGAAGACCGAGTCGATGCCCATGACCTCGCCGGTGGAGCGCATCTCCGGGCCGAGGACGGTGTCCACACCACGGCCCTGGATGTCGCGGAAGCGCGACCAGGGCATCACGGCCTCCTTGACGGAGATCGGCGCGTCCAGCGGCAGCTCGCCGCCGTCGCCCTGCTTCGGCAGCAGCCCCTCGGCGCGCAGCTCGGCGACGGTCGCGCCGAGCGAGATCCGGGCGGCGGCCTTGGCGAGCGGCACCGCCGTCGCCTTCGAGGTGAAGGGGACAGTACGGGAGGCGCGCGGGTTGGCCTCCAGGACGTAGAGGATGTCGCCGGCCATCGCGAACTGGATGTTGATCAGACCGCGCACGCCGACGCCCTTGGCGATGGCCTCGGTGGAGGCGCGCAGCCGCTTGATGTCGAAGCCGCCGAGGGTGATCGGGGGCAGGGCGCACGCCGAGTCGCCGGAATGGATGCCGGCTTCCTCGATGTGCTCCATGACACCGCCGAGGTACAGCTCCTCGCCGTCGTAGAGCGCGTCGACGTCGATCTCGATGGCGTCGTCCAGGAAGCGGTCGACCAGGACCGGGCGGGACGGGCTGATCTCGGTGGACTCGGCGATGTAGGCGGCGAGGCGGGTCTCGTCGTAGACGATCTCCATGCCGCGCCCGCCGAGCACGTACGAGGGCCGGACCAGGACCGGGTAGCCGATCTCGTCGGCGATGGCCTTGGCCTCGCCGAAGGTGGTGGCGGTGCCGTGCTTGGGGGCGGGCAGGCCGGCCTCCGCGAGGACGCGGCCGAAGGCGCCGCGGTCCTCGGCGGCGTGGATGGCCTCCGGGGAGGTGCCCACGACCGGCACGCCGTTGTCCTTGAGGGCCTGCGAGAGGCCGAGCGGGGTCTGGCCGCCGAGCTGGACGATGACACCGGCGACCGGGCCCGCCTCCTGCTCGGCGTGCACGATCTCCAGGACGTCCTCCAGGGTGAGCGGCTCGAAGTACAGCCGGTCGGAGGTGTCGTAGTCGGTGGAGACGGTCTCCGGGTTGCAGTTGACCATCACGGTCTCGTACCCGGCGTCGGACAGCGCGAAGGAGGCGTGGACGCAGGAGTAGTCGAACTCGATGCCCTGGCCGATGCGGTTGGGGCCGGAGCCGAGGATGATGACGGCCGGCTTCTCGCGCGGGGCGACCTCCGACTCCTCGTCGTAGGCGGAGTAGAAGTACGGCGTCCGGGCGGCGAACTCGGCGGCGCAGGTGTCGACCGTCTTGTAGACCGGGCGGATGCCGAGCGCGTGCCGGACCTCGCGGACGACGTCCTCGCGCAGGCCGCGGATCTCGGCGATCTGCTGGTCGGAGAAGCCGTGCCGCTTGGCCTCGGCGAGCAGTTCGCCGGTCAGCTCGGCGGCCTCGGCCAGCTCGTCCGCGATCTCCTTGATGAGGAAGAGCTGGTCCACGAACCAGGGGTCGATCTTCGTGTACTCGAAGACCTCCTCCGGGGTGGCACCGGCGCGCATGGCCTGCATGACGGTGTTGATCCGGCCGTCGGTGGGCCGCACCGCCTCGCGCAGCAGGGCCTCCTTGTCGCCGGGCTCGCCGACGAAGGTGAACTGGCTGCCCTTCTTCTCCAGCGAGCGCAGCGCCTTCTGGAAGGCCTCGGGGAAGTTGCGGCCGATGGCCATGGCCTCGCCGACCGACTTCATGGTGGTGGTCAGCGTGGAGTCGGCCTGCGGGAACTTCTCGAACGCGAACCGGGGCGCCTTGACGACCACGTAGTCGAGCGTGGGCTCGAAGGAGGCCGGCGTCTCCTGGGTGATGTCGTTCGGGATCTCGTCCAGGGTGTAGCCGACAGCCAGCTTGGCAGCGATCTTCGCGATCGGGAAGCCGGTCGCCTTGGAGGCGAGGGCCGAGGAGCGCGACACGCGCGGGTTCATCTCGATGACGATCACGCGGCCGTCCGCGGGGTCGACCGCGAACTGGATGTTGCAGCCGCCGGTGTCGACGCCGACCTCGCGGATCACGGCGATGCCGATGTCGCGCAGGATCTGGTACTCGCGGTCGGTGAGCGTCATCGCGGGCGCGACGGTGATGGAGTCACCGGTGTGCACGCCCATGGGGTCGAAGTTCTCGATGGAGCAGACGACCACGACGTTGTCGTTCTTGTCGCGCATCAGCTCCAGCTCGTACTCCTTCCAGCCGAGGATGGACTCCTCCAGGAGCACCTCGGTGGTCGGCGAGAGGGTGAGGCCCTGGCCGGCGATGCGGCGCAGCTCCTCCTCGTCGTGCGCGAAGCCGGAGCCGGCGCCGCCCATGGTGAAGGAGGGGCGTACGACGACCGGGTAGCCGCCCAGCGTCTCGACGCCCTTGAGGACGTCGTCCATGGTGTGGCAGATCACCGAGCGGGCGGACTCGCCGTGCCCGGTCTTGCGGCGGACCTCCTCCACGACGTCCTTGAAGAGGTCGCGGTCCTCGCCCTTGTGGATGGCCTCGGGCTTGGCGCCGATCAGTTCGACGCCGTACTTGGTCAGGACGCCGTTCTCGTGCAGCGAGATGGCGGTGTTCAGGGCCGTCTGGCCGCCCAGGGTGGGCAGCAGGGCGTCGGGGCGCTCCTTGGCGATGATCTTCTCGACGAACTCGGGGGTGATCGGCTCGACGTACGTGGCGTCGGCGACCTCCGGGTCGGTCATGATCGTCGCCGGGTTGGAGTTGACGAGGATGACGCGCAGGCCCTCGGCCTTGAGCACGCGGCATGCCTGGGTGCCGGAGTAGTCGAACTCGGCGGCCTGGCCGATGACGATCGGGCCGGAGCCGATGACCAGGACGGACTGGATATCGGTGCGCTTAGGCACGCTGGCCCTCCATCAGGGAAACGAAGCGGTCGAACAGGTAGGCGGCGTCGTGCGGGCCGGCCGCCGCTTCGGGGTGGTACTGGACGGAGAAGGCGGGCTGGTCGAGCAGCTGGAGCCCCTCCACGACGTCGTCGTTCAGACAGACGTGGGACACCTCGGCACGGCCGAACTCGGTGTCGCTGACCCGGTCGAGGGGCGCGTCGACGGCGAAGCCGTGGTTGTGCGCGGTGACCTCGACCTTGCCGGTCGTACGGTCCTGGACCGGCTGGTTGATGCCCCGGTGGCCGTACTTCAGCTTGTAGGTGCCGAAGCCGAGGGCGCGGCCGAGGATCTGGTTGCCGAAGCAGATGCCGAACAGCGGCGTCCTGCGCTCCAGGACGGCGGTCATCAGGGCGACCGGGCCGTCCGCGGTGGCGGGGTCGCCGGGGCCGTTGGAGAAGAACACGCCGTCGGGGCCGACGGCGTAGATGTCCTCGGCGGTGGCGGTGGCGGGCAGGACGTGCACCTCGATGCCGCGCTCGGCCATCCGGTGCGGGGTCATGCCCTTGATGCCGAGGTCGACGGCGGCGACGGTGAACCTCTTCTCGCCGACCGCGGGGACGACGTACGCCTCCTTGGTGGCGACCTCCTCGTAGAGGCTCGCGCCCTTCATGTGCGGCTGGGCCTGCACGCGGGCCAGCAGCTCCGGCTCGGCGGCGATCGCCTCGCCGGAGAAGACGCCGGCGCGCATGGAGCCGCGCTCGCGCAGATGGCGGGTGAGGGCGCGGGTGTCGATGCCGGAGATGCCGACGACGCCCTGGCGCTCCAGCTCGTCGTCCAGGGAGCGCTTGGCACGCCAGTTGGACGGCACGCGCGCGGGGTCGCGGACCACGTAGCCGGAGACCCAGATGCGGCCCGACTCGTCGTCCTCGTCGTTCCAGCCCGTGTTGCCGATCTGCGGGGCGGTGGCGACGACGATCTGGCGGTCGTACGACGGGTCGGTGAGGGTCTCCTGGTAGCCGGTCATGCCGGTGGAGAACACGGCCTCGCCGAAGGTCTCCCCCACGGCCCCGTAGGCGCGGCCGCGGAAGATGCGGCCGTCCTCCAGGACGAGTACGGCGGGAGTCTTCGCGGCTCCCCTGGTGGAGGTCGTCATCGTGCGCCTTCCGTGTCGTTGATCATGTGGTTGAGCGTGTCGACCCATTCGGGGTGCTCGGCCGCGTGGTCGGAGCGGAAGCCGGAGTCGATCAGTTTGTCGCCGTGCGCCCAGGTCACCACCAGCAGTCCGCCCTCGGTGAGGACCTTGCCGGCGATGCCCTTGTCGAGCCGGGCCTCGCGCAGGGCGGTGGCGGGGATGAAGAAGTCGTCGGCGCCGGGGCGTTCGACCTCCAGGCCCGCGTCGGTGAGGGTGAGCCGGGCCAGGCTCCGGGTGCCCAGGCCGTGGGCCACGATGCGGTCCAGCCACTGCCCTGCGGTGGTGGAGCCGTGGTAGCGGCCGCTCATGGCCAGTCTCACCGGGCCGGGGTCCTCGGGCACGCCGGGCAGCTCCGGGATGTCGCTCTGGAGCGTGGCGCGCCATTTCCAGCCCTCGCGCATCAGCCAGTAGACGAGCGCGATGAAGAGCAGGAGTCCGACGAGCCAGCCGATGCGCGCCGGCCAGTCGGTGACCGGGGCCGACTTCTCCGCCTCGGCCAGCAGGATTACAGGTGTCACGTGAGCTTCCCGTCGACGAGCGTGGCCTTGCCCCGCAACCACGTGTGCGTCACACGGCCCGGCAGCTCGCGCCCCTGGTAGGGGGTGTTGCGGCTGCGCGAGGCGAAGCCCGCGGGGTCCACCTGGCCACGGTATGCCGTGTCGACCAGGATGAGGTTGGCAGGCTCACCGGCCGAGACGGGACGGCCGTGTCCGGCGGCCTGTCCGATCCGCGCGGGCTTGGCGGACATCCGGTCGGCGACGCCGGCCCAGTCCAGCAGACCCGTGTCGACCATGGTCTCCTGCACCACCGACAGCGCGGTCTCCAGACCCACCATGCCCATGGCGGCCGCGGCCCACTCGCAGTCCTTGTCCTCGTGCGGGTGCGGGGCGTGGTCGGTGGCGACGATGTCGATCGTGCCGTCGGCGAGGGCCTCGCGCAGCGCCATGACGTCGCGCTCGGTGCGCAGCGGCGGGTTGACCTTGTAGACGGGGTTGTAGGTGCGCACCAGCTCGTCGGTGAGCAGCAGGTGGTGCGGGGTGACCTCGGCGGTGACCTGGATGCCGCGGGACTTGGCCCAGCGGACGATCTCGACGGAGCCGGCGGTCGACAGGTGGCAGATGTGGACGCGGGAGCCGACGTGCTCGGCGAGCAGGACGTCGCGGGCGATGATCGACTCCTCGGCGACGGCGGGCCAGCCGCCCAGGCCGAGTTCGGCGGAGACGACGCCCTCGTTCATCTGGGCGCCCTCGGTCAGCCGCGGCTCCTGGGCGTGCTGGGCGACGACGCCGCCGAACGCCTTCACGTACTCCAGGGCACGGCGCATGATCACCGCGTCGTCCACGCACTTGCCGTCGTCGGAGAAGACGGTGACCCCGGCGGCGGACTCGTGCATGGCGCCGAGCTCGGCGAGCTTCCTGCCCTCCAGGCCGACGGTGACGGCGCCGATGGGCTGGACGTCGCAGTAGCCGTGCTCCTTGCCGAGCCGCCAGACCTGCTCGACGACGCCCGCGGTGTCGGCGACGGGGAAGGTGTTGGCCATGGCGAACACGGCCGTGTAGCCGCCGGTGGCGGCCGCGCGGGTGCCGGTGAGGACGGTCTCGGAGTCCTCGCGGCCGGGCTCGCGCAGGTGCGTGTGCAGGTCGACCAGGCCCGGCAGCAGGACCTTGCCCTCGGCCTCGATCACCTCGACGTCCTCGGCGCTGACGCCGGTGGCGCTCCAGTCGATCCCGCCCTGCCGGGCGGTGGCGGCGATGGTCTCGCCGTCGATCAGCACGTCCTGCTGCTCGCCGCCGAGCACCTTCGCACCGTGGATCAGGATCTTGCTCATGTCGGTCACTTCTCCTCAGTGCGGATGGGGGCGGCGGCGGGCTCGTTGCCGCCGAGCAGCAGGTACAGGACGGCCATGCGGATGGACACGCCGTTGGCGACCTGCTCGACGACGGTGCAGCGGTCGGAGTCGGCGACCTCGGCGGTGATCTCCATGCCGCGCACCATGGGGCCGGGGTGCATCACGATGGCGTGCTCGGGCAGCCTGGCCATGCGCTCGCCGTCGAGGCCGTAGCGCCGGGAGTACTCGCGCTCGGTCGGGAAGAAGGCGGCGTTCATCCGCTCCCGCTGCACGCGCAGCATCATCACCGCGTCGCACTTGGGCAGCGTGCTGTCGAGGTCGTACGACACCTCGCAGGGCCAGGACTCGACGCCGACCGGGATCAGGGTGGGCGGGGCGACCAGGGTGACCTCGGCGCCGAGGGTGTGCAGCAGGTCGACGTTGGAGCGGGCGACCCGGCTGTGCAGGACGTCGCCGACCAGGGTGACGCGCTTGCCGGCCAGGTCCCGGCCGAGGCCGGCGTCGCGGCCGACCAGGCGGCGGCGCATGGTGAAGGCGTCCAGCAGGGCCTGGGTGGGGTGCTGGTGGGTGCCGTCGCCCGCGTTGATCACGGCGGCGTCGATCCAGCCGGAGGTGGCCAGGCGGTAGGGCGCGCCGGAGGCGCCGTGCCGGATGACGACGGCGTCGACGCCCATCGCCTCCAGGGTCTGGGCGGTGTCCTTCAGGGACTCGCCCTTGGAGACGCTCGATCCCTTGGCGGAGAAGTTGATGACGTCCGCGGACAGGCGCTTCTCGGCGGCCTCGAAGGAGATCCGGGTACGCGTGGAGTCCTCGAAGAAGAGGTTCACGACGGTACGGCCGCGCAGGGTCGGCAGTTTCTTGATCGGCCGGTCGGCGACCCGGGCCATCTCCTCGGCGGTGTCGAGGATCAGGACGGCGTCGTCGCGGGTGAGGTCGGCGGCCGAGATGAGATGACGCTGCATCTGTCAGGCTCCGTAGGGCAGTTCGGGAGGATTGAGGCAAACCCGGGCGCGGGTGGGTACGCCGGAGCGACCCTGGTGCGCCCGGCTTGCTACTGGTCGGCCGGCTTCACACCGAGCAGCACGGTGTCGCGACCGTCCTCCTCGGCGAGCTGGACCTTGACCGTCTCCCGCAGCGACGTGGGGAGGTTCTTGCCGACGTAGTCGGCGCGGATCGGCAGTTCCCGGTGGCCGCGGTCGACGAGGACCGCGAGCTGGACCGCGCGCGGGCGCCCGAGGTCGTTCAGGGCGTCGAGGGCGGCGCGGATGGTACGGCCGGAGAAGAGCACGTCGTCCACGAGGACGACCAGCTTGCCGTCGAGGCCGTCACCGGGGATCTCGGTGCGGGCCAGCGCACGCGGCGGATGCATGCGCAGGTCGTCGCGGTACATGGTGATGTCGAGGGAGCCGACCGGGATGGCGCGGTCGGTGATCTGCTCGAGCTTGGCGGCCAGCCGCTGGGCGAGGAAGACGCCCCGGGTGGGAATGCCGAGGAGAACCACGTCGTCGGCGCCCTTGGCGCGCTCGACGATCTCGTGGGCGATACGGGTCAGTACCCGTGCGATGTCGGGGCCCTCCAGAACGGGCCGGGCATCGCTTGCCGACAGATGGGCGTGCGTGTCCATAGAAAACGGACCTCCTTCTCCGCCTCACGGGACGGACCTTAAAGGACGTCGGAATTGCGCCATCCACGGTAGCAGGTCGCAGGGACCGCTCTGGTTCACCCCCTTGGCCCAACGCGCCATGACTACCACGGAAGCGTCGGGGTGGCCCATTCGGCTTGACGCAGAAGAATCACGCTGCGTAACCTCACAGTGAGTTACCAAAACGCGCGGCGGGAAGACAGCCGGCCGCGTCGACACAGTGTCCGGGGAGCTATATGTCCAGCGAATACGCCAAACAGCTCGGGGCCAAGCTCCGGGCCATCCGCACCCAGCAGGGCCTTTCCCTCCACGGTGTCGAGGAGAAGTCCCAGGGTCGCTGGAAGGCCGTGGTGGTGGGTTCGTACGAGCGCGGCGACCGTGCCGTGACCGTGCAGCGCCTTGCCGAGCTGGCCGATTTCTATGGCGTCCCGGTGCAGGAGCTCCTGCCGGGCACCACGCCCGGCGGTGCCGCCGAGCCGCCGCCGAAGCTGGTCCTCGACCTGGAGCGGCTGGCCACGGTGCCGGCCGAGAAGGCGGGCCCCCTGCAGCGCTACGCGGCGACCATCCAGTCCCAGCGCGGCGACTACAACGGCAAGGTGCTCTCCATCCGCCAGGACGACCTGCGCACACTCGCCGTCATCTACGACCAGTCCCCCTCCGTCCTCACCGAGCAGCTGATCAGCTGGGGCGTCCTGGACGCGGACGCCCGCCGCGCGGTGGCCACGCACGAAGAGGCGTGACGGCGTAGGGCTCAGCGCGAAAGCGAGCAGAAACGTGTCGCCGGGGTGGCCCGAACCAGACGGTTCGGGCCACCCCGGCGGCGTTTCCGTAAGACTGCCCCGGCCGGCGTCCCGGCGCGGGCCGGGGCACCCACGCCGAAGGGGCGCGAGGCCCTGTCCGAGGACAGGTGCCCGGCGCCCCTCCAGGCGGTCTTTCCGGTCAGGCCCGGCGGAGCGACGGCTTCAGCTCCTTGAGCCGCCCCAGCAGGCCGTTGACGAACGAGGGCGACTCATCCGTCGAGAACTCCTTCGCCAGCTGCACCATCTCGTCCAGCACGACGGCGTCCGGGGTCTCGTCCACCCAGATCAGCTCGTACGCGCCCAGCCGCAGGATGTTGCGGTCCACGACCGGCATCCGGTCGAGCGTCCACCCGACCGCGTACTGGGCGATCAGCTCGTCGATGCGCCGGGCGTGCTCGGCGTACCCCTCGACCAGCTGCATCGTGTACTCGCTGACCGGCGGCTGCCGGGTGTCGGACCGGGAGAGCCGGACCCAGTCGGCGAGGACCGTCAGGACGTCGGCGCCGCGCTGGTCGCCCTCGAAGAGGATCTGGAAGGCGCGCTTGCGGGCCGTGTTGCGGGCAGCCACGGTTAGCTGTTCACCCGGCCGAGGTAGTCGCTCGTACGGGTGTCGACCTTGATCTTCTCACCGGTGGTGATGAAGAGCGGAACCTGGATCTGGTGACCGGTCTCCAGGACGGCGGGCTTGGTGCCACCGGTGGAGCGGTCGCCCTGGACGCCCGGCTCGGTCTCCTGGATGACCAGCTCGACGGCGGCGGGCAGCTCCACGAAGAGCACCTCGCCCTCGTGCTGGGCCACGGTGGCGGTGAAGCCCTCGATGAGGAAGTTGGCGGCGTCGCCGACGGCCTTGCGGTCGACCATCAGCTGGTCGTAGGTCTCCATGTCCATGAAGACGAAGTAGTCGCCGTCCATGTACGAGAACTGCATGTCGCGCTTGTCGACAGTGGCGGTCTCGACCTTGACACCGGCGTTGAAGGTCTTGTCGACGACCTTGCCGGAGAGCACGTTCTTGAGCTTGGTGCGCACGAAGGCCGGGCCCTTGCCGGGCTTGACGTGCTGGAACTCGACGACGGACCAGAGCTGGCCGCCTTCGAGCTTGAGCACCAGGCCGTTCTTGAGGTCGTTCGTGGAAGCCACGGTTGCGGAATCTCCTGGACTGACGTACGACCCCGGGTCACGCGCTACAGCGCGAGCAGCTCCTTGGTCGTGATGGTGAGTAGCTCGGGTCCGCCGTCCGCCTCGGGGCGCACGACGAGCGTGTCATCGATCCGGACACCGCCCCGGCCCGGGAGGTGGACCCCCGGTTCGACGGTGACCGGCACGCAAGCGTCCAGTTTACCCATGGCCGCGGGGGCCAGCTGCGGGTCCTCGTCGATTTCGAGTCCGACACCGTGACCGGTGAGCGGCGGAAGGGCCTCCGCATAGCCCGCGGAGTCCAGCACATGGCGAGCCGCGCGGTCCACGTCGCGGTAGGCGGCGCCGGGGGCGAGCGCCTCGCGACCGGCGCGCTGGGCGGAGAAGACCAGGTCGTACAGCTGGATCTGCCAGTCCGCCGGCGAGGTGCCGATGACGAACGTACGGCCGATCTCGCAGCGGTAGCCGCGGTAGGTCGCTCCGAGGCACACCGAGAGGAAGTCGCCCTCCTCCACTCGCCGGTCGGTGGGCCGGTGGCCGCGGCGGCCGGAGTTCGGGCCGGTGGCGACGGAGGTGGGGAAGGCCGGGCCGTCGGCGCCGTGGTCGACCAGGCGGCGCTCCAGCTCCAGGGCAAGGTGCCGCTCGGTGCGGCCGACAAGGATGGACTCCAGCAGCTCACCGAGGGCCTGGTCGGCGATCTCGGCGCCGATCCGCAGGCAGGAGATCTCCTCCTCGTCCTTGACGATCCTGAGCTGCTCCACGGCGCATCCGACGTCCGCGAGGCGCAGGGCCGGGGCGGCGGCGGCGATGGCCCGGTGCCGGGCGACCGTCAGATGGTGTTCCTCGACGGCGAGGGAGTCCGCGCCCTGGCCCCGGGCGAGGCCGGCGGCGGTCACGGCGGTGTCGCCGTCCCGCGCGGGCAGGATTTGCACCCGCAGGGAGTCGTCCGGGCGGCCCTCGAAGGGACGGTCGTCGGGCGGGACCGCGCACACCAGGAGGTCCTCGCGGCTGCCGAGGAGCAGCACGGCGCCGTGCGGGGCGGCGGCCGCGAGGTAGCGCACGTTGGCGGGGCGGGTGACGAGCGCTGCCGCGGTGCCGGCCGCGTTGAAGTGGTCCCGGAGGCGGGATCGGCGGTTCGCGTACACCTCTGACATGAGATGAGCGTAGGAGTTTTATGCGGTTTGTGCCGATTCAGGGGGGCCGAGTGGGGTTCGCGGAGGCGTTCCGCTCCGCGGCCGGGTGCGGGCGGGGCGTGATCGAGTACACCCGCGCGGCGAAACCGCGTACGACACGGCCCCGCGCCCCTCGAAACGGGCCGGCTCCCCCGCGATCACCAGTTCGGGGGGCTCGCTATCGCCCTCGCCAGGACCTCGTCCAGGACCCGCGCCGTGCCGGGGACGTCCAGTTGGGAGTTGTCGATGATCGGGAGGCCCGAGCCGTACCAGCCGGCCATGCGGCCGTGGATGCGGGCGACCTCCTCGTCGGTGAGGCGGCGGTTTCCGGAGCGCTCCGCGTTGCGCTCCAGGACGATGTCCAGGCCGGGCAGCAGGACGACCGGGAGCAGGCCGGGGCCGACGTGGCGCTTCCAGCCGCCGAGGCCGACGACCGGGCGGTCCGGGAAGACCGCGTCGTCCAGGATGCAGGAGATGCCGTTCGCCAGGAAGTTGCGCGCGGCGAAGCCGCAGGTGCGGCGGGCCAGCCGGTACTGGGCCTCGGAGTGGTCGTTCCAGCCGGACTGGGGGTCGGCGAAGCCGGAACGGACCCACTCGCGGACGTCGTCCAGGCTGACGTGGGCCGTGGGCACGCGGCGGTGGTCCGCCCAGTACTTCGCGACGCTGGTCTTGCCCGCGCCGGCGGGTCCGATCAGCAGGACGGCCAGCGTGGTGGTCGTCGGATCGGGCACCGCGGTGGCGGTCGGCGCCGGGGTCGGCACACCGAAGGGGGCGCCCGGGGGCAGGTGCACATGACCGGTGCCGTCGGGTGCCGGGGGCGGCGGGTGCCCGGGGGCGGCGGACCGGGCCGGGGCCGGCGGCCGCGCTTGCGGGTGCGGCCCGGGATACGCCGTCGGTGCCTGTGCGGGCGGAACCGGCGGTGACTGCCGGCCCGGGGGGACGCCGGGAGAGGGGGGCGGGAAGCCCGGGGGCGGGGCGGAGCCCGGCGCGGGGGGTTCGCCCGGGGGCTGGGCGGCCGACGGCCAGCCGGTGTGCGGCTGGTGCCCCGGCTGATGGGGCGGCGGCAGCGGAGATCCCACTGCGTGCTGCATCCGTTGCCACTCCGTCTCGTACAGGCAGTTGGGGGTGCAGGCGGCGGGGGTGGGCCCCGCTCCTCCGCGAACGGTACCGTCCCCGGCCGTCGTTCGGTGAAACGGCCGGGGACGATCCGAAGTGCCCGCCGCGCCGAAAAAGATGGCGCGACCTGCGAAGACGCGGGGCTACTCGCCGACTTCCCCGTAGGCGGCCAGCAGGACCGCCGGGTCGGGACCCTCCAGGACGGTCGGCTTGGCCAGGCCGTCGAGGACGATGAAGCGCAGCAGATCGCCGCGGGACTTCTTGTCGACCTTCATGTTCTCGACCAGCTTGGGCCACTGGTCGTAGCGGTAGTGCAGCGGGAGACCGACGGCTTCGAGGATCGCGCGGTGCCGGTCGGCCGTCGCGTCGTCCAGCCGGCCCGCGAGACGGCCGAGTTCGGCGGCGAAGTGCATGCCGACCGCGACCGCGGCGCCGTGCCGCCACTTGTAGCGCTCGTTCTTCTCGATGGCGTGGCCGAGCGTGTGGCCGTAGTTGAGGATCTCGCGGCGGCCGGACTCCTTCAGGTCCGAGGAGACGACCTCGGCCTTCACCCGGATCGAGCGCTCGATCAGTTCGGCCGTGTGCGGGCCCCGCGGGCTGCGCGCGGCCTCGGTGTCGGCCTCGATCAGGTCGAGGATCACCGGGTCGGCGATGAAGCCGGCCTTGATGATCTCGGCGAGCCCGGAGACGTAGTCGTTGACCGGCAGGGACTCCAGCGCGGCCAGGTCGCACAGCACACCGGCCGGCGGGTGGAAGGCGCCGACCAGGTTCTTGCCCTCGGCGGTGTTGATGCCGGTCTTGCCGCCGACGGCCGCGTCCACCATGGCGAGGACGGTGGTCGGCACGGCGATCCAGCGCACCCCGCGCAGCCAGGTCGCGGCCACGAACCCGGCGAGGTCGGTGGTCGCGCCGCCGCCCACGCCGACGATGACGTCGGTGCGGGTGAAGTTGGACTGGCCGAGCGCCTTCCAGCAGTAGGCGGCGACCTCGGCGGTCTTGGCCTCCTCGGCGTTGGGCACCTGGACGGCGATCGCCTCGTAGCCCTGATCGGCCAGGTCGGCGCGGAGCGCGTCCCCGGTCTCGGCCAGCGCCTCCGGGTGGATCACCGCGACCCGCTTGGCCCGGGAGCCGATCAACCCGGCCAGTTCGCCCAGGAGCCGGTGGCCGACCAGCACCTCGTACGGATCGGTGCCCGCGGTGCCCGCGACCTGGATCCGGGTGACTGCCTCGCTCATGCCTTCTTCAACTCCACTGCGTCCAGCGCTGCTCGGGTGACCTCTTCGGGGGTGCGGCCGTCCGTCTGTACGACGACGGTGGCGACCTCCTCGTACAAGTGGCGGCGTGCCTCCATCAGCTCGCGCCACTGCTTGCGCGGGTTGACCGCGAGCAGCGGGCGGGCCACGTTCAGACCGGTGCGCCGGACCGCCTCCTCCACGTCCATGGAGAGGTAGACCACCGGGTGCCGGCCGAGCAGCGCGCGGGTGTCCGGGTCGAGGACCGCGCCGCCGCCGAGCGCGAGGACGCCCTCGTGCTCGGCGAGCGCGGTGGCCACGGCCGCCTTCTCCAGCTCCCGGAAGCGCTCCTCGCCGTCGTCCACGAAGATCTCGGAGATCTCCCGGCCCTCGGCGGCCACGATGTCGTCGTCGGTGTCCCGGTAGCCGGTGCCGAGCCGCTCGGCCAGCAGCCGGCCCACGGTGGACTTGCCGACGCCCATCGGGCCGACGAGGACGAGACGCGGCCCGCTCATCGGATCCGCAGGTTGTCGAGGTACGAGCGGACGTTCCGGCGGGTCTCGCCCACCGAGTCGCCGCCGAACTTCTCCGCCACCGCGTCCGCGAGGACCAGCGCGACCATGGCCTCGGCCACGATGCCCGCGGCCGGCACCGCGGAGACGTCGGAGCGCTGGTGGTGGGCCTGCGCGGCCTCGCCGGTGGTCACGTCCACGGTCCGCAGCGCGCGCGGCACGGTGGCGATCGGCTTCATGGCGGCCCGCACCCGCAGCAGCTCGCCCGTGGACAGGCCGCCCTCGGTGCCGCCCGCGCGGCCGGAGACCCGCCGGATGCCCTCCGGGGTGCCCACGATCTCGTCGTGCGCCCGCGAGCCCGGCACCCGGGCCAGCTCGAAGCCGTCGCCGATCTCCACGCCCTTGATCGCCTGGATGCCCATCAGGGCACCGGCGAGGCGCGCGTCGAGCTTGCGGTCCCAGTGCACGTGCGAGCCCAGCCCGACCGGCACGCCGTACGCCAGCACCTCGACCACGCCGCCGAGCGTGTCGCCGTCCTTGTGGGCCTGGTCGACCTCCTCGACCATCGCCCTGGACGCGTCCGGGTCCAGGCAGCGCAGCGGGTCCGCGTCCAGCTTCTCCACGTCGGCCGGTGTCGGGTACACCCCGGCCGGGGCCTTCACCGAGCACAGCTCGACCACGTGGGAGACGATCTCGATCCCGGCCGTCTCCTTCAGGTACGAGCGGGCCACCGCGCCCAGCGCCACCCGGGCGGCCGTCTCACGGGCGGAGGCGCGTTCCAGGATCGGGCGGGCCTCCTCGAAGTCGTACTTCTGCATGCCCGCCAGGTCCGCGTGGCCGGGCCGCGGCCGGGTCAGCGGCGCGTTGCGGGCGAGCCCGTCGAGGATCTCGGCTGCGACCGGGTCGGCCGACATGACCTGCTCCCACTTGGGCCACTCGGTGTTGCCCACCATGATCGCGACCGGCGAACCCAGGGTCAGCCCGTGCCGGACACCACCCAGAAAGGTGACCTCGTCCCGTTCGAACTTCATCCGCGCACCGCGGCCATAGCCGAGCCGCCGCCGCGCGAGGTGGTCCGCCACCATCTCCGTGGTGATCGGTACGCCGGCGGGAAGGCCCTCCAGCGTCGCCACAAGTGCGGGACCGTGGGACTCCCCCGCGGTCAGCCAACGCAGCCTGCTCAACGGTGCTCCTCAGTGTTCGCGCCCGGTACTGCCCGGCCCACGCGTTCCCCGCGGGCGCCGACGGCGTGACCGGATGCGCGACCCCGGTCCGCCATGTCCGATCCTCCCACGTCCGCGGCGGGTGTCCGGTGCCCGGTCCAGCCAGCGGACGGGGTACGGGCGCCCGGTGGACGGGACGCGTGCCGGACGCGGCCGCTCAGCGGGCGGCGAGGGCCTGCTCCCCGGCCCGGCGCATGGCCTCCAGCGGCGCCGGGGCGCGGCCGGTCATCTGCTCGACCTGGAGGACGGCCTGGTGGACCAGCAGGTCGAGGCCGCCGACCACCGCGCCGCCGCACATGGACCAGCGAGCCGCCAGCTCGGTGGGCCAGGGCTCGTAGAGCACGTCGAAGAGGGTGGCGGGGCGCTCGGGCACGGCGGCGGCGAGGGCGTCGGTGGTGCCGGCCGGGGTGGTGGCGATCACCAGCGGGGCGCGCAGCGCCTCGGCCGCGTCCGACCAGTCGGCCGTACGGACGTCCACGTCGAGGCGGCGGCCCCACTGGCGCATCTCGGCGGCGCGGGGCTCGCTGCGCACATAGGCGACGACCTCCCCGGTGCAGACGCGGGACAGCGCGGCGAGCGCGGAGGAGGCGGTGGCGCCGGCGCCGAGGATCGCGGCGGACCCGACCTCTTCGATGCCGTGTTCACGCAACGCGGCGACCATGCCGGGGATGTCGGTGTTGTCCCCCCGGGTGCGGCCGTCCGCGCCGAACACGACCGTGTTGACCGCGTCCACCGAGGCGGCGGCCTCGCTGATCTCGTCCAGCAGCGGGATGACCGCCCGCTTCAGCGGCATGGTCAGCGACAGCCCCGCCCACTCGGGCCCGAGCTTCTCGAAGAATCCGGGCAGCTCCGCCTCGCCGACCTCGAACCGGTCGTACGACCAGTCGGTGAGCCCGAGTTCGGCGTAGGCGGCCCGGTGCAGCACCGGGGAGAGGGAGTGGGCGATGGGCTTTCCGAGCACGGCGGCCCGGCGGGCGTCAGTTGCCCGAGGTGGCATTGAACTTGTCCTTGAGCTGCTGGAATTCTTCGTAGGTCTTGGCGAATTCGGTATTGGTCGTACCGTCGGTCGCGACGAAATAGATCCAGCCGTCGTGGGTCGGATTCAGGGCCGCCTTGATCGCGTCCTCGCCGGGGTTGCCGATCGGACCGGGCGGCAGGCCCTTGTGGGTGTACGTGTTGTACGGGCTCTGGTTGCTGTTGATCTCCTTCTCGGAGATATGGATGTTGCTGGTGCCCTTGGCGTAGTTGTACGTCGAGTCGAACTGGAGCAGCTGGTTCGTCTCGGTGTTGGTGGGCTTCAGACGGTTGTAGACCACCTCGGCCATCTTGCGGAAGTCGTCGTGCGTCTTGCCCTCGGCCTGGACCAGGCTCGCGACCGTGACCAGCTCGAATCCGTCATGCAGACCAAGGGACTTGGCCTTCGCGTCCAGGCCGTAGGCGGCGTACCGCTCCTTGGCCTGGGCCACCATCTGCTTGAGGATCGCCTCCGGTTTCATGCCCTTGGCGGCCGGATAGGTGCCCGGGAAGAGGAAGCCCTCCAGCGGGTCCTTCATCGTGGGGCTCTTCCGCACCCAGGACGGAACTCCGAGACCGGTGTGGTCCTTCTTAGCGATCTTCTCGGTGCTGCCGGCGGCCATTTCCAGCTTCTTGTCGATGGCCTGGTAAACGGCGGAATTACGCTCGCCCGGCGTCACCACGACATTGTTCTGGCTCTTCGGGTCGAGCATCATGCGCACCGCGCTCGCGGCGGACATCTCCTTCTTCAGGAGATAGGCGCCGGCCTGGATCGAGTCGCCGCCCGGTGTCGTGCCCTGGGCGTGGACGAAGGCCTCGGCGCTCTTGACGACACCGGCCTCCTTCAGCCGCCGGCCGATGTCCCAGCCGCCGGCACCCTTGGGGATCTCGACGGTCACCGTCACGCCGGTGCCGTCGCCCGCGTAGTCCGGGGCCGGGGCGAAACGATTTTGGTAGAACTTGTAGCCGTAGTACCCGACACCGCCGAGGCCGCCGCCGAAGACCAGGACGACGACCATGCAGGCGCAGCCGGTACGGCGCTTCTTGCTCTTGACGGGCTTCCTGCCCTTGCCGCCGCGCCGCTCCCGGCGGCCGGCCAGCTCGTACTCCTCGCCGTCCTCGTCGTCATCGCCGCCGCCCGCGAAGAAGGCGTGCTCCTCCTCCTCGTCGTCGGCGGGGGCGTCCGGGTCCGGCCGGGCCTCGGGGCGCCTGCGGCCGGGAGGCTCCGGCGGGGGGTAGGCGTCCTCGGTGCCGTAGAGGTCGGGCTGCTCGGCTCCGTAGGCGACGGGCTGCTGCCCGTAGGGGTCACCGGGGTCGGCCGCGTAGGGCACCTGGCCGTGGGTGCCGGTCGCGTCCCAGCCGCCCTGGTGGTGGCCGGGCTGCTGCGGATGGCCCGGCTGCTGCGGGTGCTGCGGGTACTGGCCCTGGTAGTGGGGGTCGTACGGGGGATGGACCTGGCCGTCGTGGTACGGGTACTGCTGACCGTCGTAACCGGGCTGCGGGCCCTGGGCCCACTCGCCGCCGTACTGCTGCTGCGGCTGCTGCGGGTACTGCTGCTGCGACAGGCCGCCGTAGGCAGCCTGATGCCCGGCGTAGGCCTGCTGCCCTTCCCATCCGCCGTCCCCGTACAACGGGTCCTGCGGATGCCACGGTTCGGAGCCTGGGCCCCGGCCATACTCGGTCATCGATCCCCTAGAGCCGCGAGGCCCACGGTCACGCGACCGGGAGCCGGCTTCCGTTCCGCCTCTTGCTGTGCGTCGGCTGTTCGAACGCCGTCGCATCGCGCGGAACGTTACCGTATCGCGATCAGATGACCACTTCGACGCCCTCGCCGGGTGGCTTACCTGACACCCGTTCGGATTCGAGGGCCTGCTGGAGGATGATCACGGCCGCGGCCTGGTCGATGACGGACCGGCCCTTCTTGGACTTCACCCCCGAGGCCCGCAGTCCCTGCGTGGCCGTCACGGTCGTCATCCGCTCGTCCACGAGGCGGACCGGCACCGGCTTGACGCCCTTGGCGAGGTCCTGGGTGAAGGCGCGGACCTTGGCGGCGGCGGGGCCCTCGCCCCCCTTGAGGGAACGAGGGAGACCGACGATTACCTCGATCGGCTCATATTCCGCAACCAGTTGACGCAACCGGCGATGGGCGGCGGGGATGTCCCGGCCGGGGACCGTCTCCACCGGAGTGGCGAGGATCCCGTCGGGGTCGCACGAGGCGACCCCGATCCGGGCGTCCCCGACGTCGATCGAAAGCCGACGTCCTCTGCGCATTTCCGACCGTTTCCTTACTCGGATATCACTTGGCGGTCTCGGCGACGAGACGCTCGACGGCCTCGGCGGCCTCCCCGACGGCGGCCGGGTTCTGGCCGCCTCCCTGGGCGACGTCCGGCTTGCCGCCACCGCCGCCACCGAGGGTCTTGGCGGCCGTGCGCACCAGGTCACCGGCCTTCAGACCACGCTCGCGGGCGGCCTCGTTGGTGGCGATGACCGTCAGCGGCTTGCCGTTGTTCACCGTGAACAGGGCGACCACGGCGGCCCGGCCGCCCTGGACGCGACCCCGCACGTCGAGGACCAGCTTGCGCAGGTCGTCCGGCGTGGTGCCGTCCGGCACCCGGCCGGTGACCAGGGCGATGCCCCGCACGTCCTTGGCCGAGTCGGCGAGACCGGCGGCGGCCTGGAGCACCTTCTCGGCGCGGAACTTCTCGATCTCCTTCTCGGCGTCCTTCAGCTTGCCGAGCATGACGGAGACCTTCTCCGGAAGCTCCTCGGAGCGGCCCTTGAGCAGCTCGGTCAGCTGGTTGACGACCGTGTGCTCACGGGCGAGGAAGTTGTAGGCGTCCACACCGACCAGGGCCTCGATACGGCGCACACCGGAGCCGATCGACGACTCGCCGAGCAGCTTCACCAGGCCCAGCTGGGCGGTGTTGTGCACGTGCGTGCCGCCGCACAGCTCCTTGGAGAAGTCGCCGATGGTCACCACACGGACCCGCTCGCCGTACTTCTCGCCGAACTCGGCGATGGCGCCCTGCTTCTTGGCCTCGTCGATGCCCATGACCTCGGCGTGCACGTCGAGGTCGCGGGCGAGGACCTCGTTGATCTTCTGCTCGACGTCGGTCATCACGGCCGTCGGCACGGCGGACGGCGAGCCGAAGTCGAAGCGGAAGCGGCCCGGCTGGTTCTCGGAACCGGCCTGGGCGGCCGTCGGACCGAGGGCGTCGCGCAGGGCCTGGTGGGTGAGGTGGGTGGCCGAGTGGGCGCGGGCGATGGCCTTGCGGCGGTGCACGTCGATGGAGGCCTGGGCCTTGGCGCCGACCGTGACCTCGCCGACCTGGACGACGCCCTTGTGCACGTACACGCCCGGGACCGGCTTCTGGCAGTCGCGGATCTCGATGACGGCGCCGGAGTCGGCCTTGATCCGGCCGGTGTCGCCGATCTGGCCGCCGCCCTCGGCGTAGAACGGGGTGCGGTCCAGGACGACCTCGACCTCGTCGCCCTCGGAGGCGGCGGGCGAGGAGACGCCGTCGACCAGCAGGCCCACGATGGTGGACTCGCCCTCGGTGTCGGCGTACCCGATGAAGTCGGTGGCACCGGCGCTGTCGGCGATCTCCCGGTAGGCGCCGAGGTCGGCGTGGCCGGTCTTCTTGGCCTGGGCGTCGGCCTTGGCGCGCTCCCGCTGCTCCTTCATCAGCCGGCGGAAGCCCTCCTCGTCCACGGCGAGGCCCTGTTCGGCGGCCATCTCCAGGGTGAGGTCGATCGGGAAACCCCAGGTGTCGTGGAGCAGGAAGGCCTTCTCACCGGACAGGACGCCACCGCCGGACTGCTTGGTCTCGGTGACGGCGGTGTCCAGGATGTTGGTGCCGGCCTTCAGGGTCTTCAGGAAGGCGTTCTCCTCGGCGAGGGCGACCTTCTCGATGCGCTCGCGGTCGGTGATCAGCTCCGGGTACTGCTGGCCCATCATGGCGATCACGGTGTCGATCAGGCTCTTGACGACCGGTCCGGTGGCGCCCAGCAGACGCATGTTGCGGATGGCGCGACGCATGATGCGGCGCAGCACGTAGCCGCGGCCCTCGTTGCCCGGGGTGACACCGTCGCCGATGAGCATCACGGACGTGCGCATGTGGTCGGTGACCACGCGCAGGGAGACGTCCGAGTCGTGGGCGTCGCCGTAGCGGACGCCGGTCAGCTCGGTGGCCTTCTCGATGACGGCCATCGAGGTGTCGATCTCGTACATGTTCTGCACGCCCTGCAGAATCATGGCGAGGCGTTCGAGGCCGAGGCCGGTGTCGATGTTCTTGCTGGGCAGGTCGCCGAGGATCTCGAAGTCGTCCTTGCCGGTGCCCTCGCCCCGCTCGTACTGCATGAAGACGAGGTTCCAGATCTCCACGTACCGCTCGTCGTTGACGGCCGGGCCGCCCTCGACGCCGAACTCGGGGCCGCGGTCGTAGTTGATCTCGGAGCAGGGGCCGCAGGGGCCGGGGACGCCCATGGACCAGAAGTTGTCCTTCTTGCCCAGGCGCTGGATGCGCTCCTTGGGCACGCCGACGACCTCGTGCCAGATCCGCTCGGCCTCGTCGTCGTCCAGGTAGACGGTGATCCACAGGCGCTCGGGGTCGAGGCCGTAACCGCCCTTGTCCTGGGGGCTGGTGAGCAGCTCCCAGGCGTACTTGATGGCGCCTTCCTTGAAGTAGTCGCCGAAGGAGAAGTTGCCGCACATCTGGAAGAACGTGCCGTGGCGGGTGGTCTTGCCGACCTCTTCGATGTCGGGCGTGCGCACGCACTTCTGCACGCTGGTGGCGCGCTGGAAGGGCGGCTTGACCTCACCCAGGAAGTAGGGCTTGAAGGGAACCATGCCGGCCGGGACGAGGAGCAGAGTCGGGTCGTCCGCGATGAGCGACGCCGAAGGGACGACGGTGTGACCGCGCTCCTCGTAGAAGCTCAGCCAGCGGCGGCGAATCTCGGCCGACTCCATCAGTGGTCCTCATTCCGGTTGTACGAGTGCATCGGGGATTCGATGTACTTCGGGTTGGTGCGGTCGGTGCTCGGGGTGTACTCGATGGCGGTGAGCCGCCGGGGCGCCGGGAGCGCGTCGTCCTGGATGCCGAGGGCCTCCTGGAGCTCGTCCTCCCGCTGGGCCATGTTGTCGCGGACGTCGAGCGCGAAGCCGACCGCGCGGTCCTTCAGGCGCTGACCCGTCTCCAGGGCCTTGTTGGCCGCGGTCGCGGCCAGGCTCTCGGGGGTCAGCTGCCTCAGCTTGCGGTTGACCTTGGTGGTGGCCCAGACGCCGGCGGCGACGCCGGTGCTGAACCAGAAGGTACGACGGAACATGGCTCGGTCTCAGTCCCTCTTCCCGCGGAGGTTGCGCTTGCGTCGTGCGGCGGGGACCGTGCGGCCCACGATCACCGTACGCCGGGCCGAATTCCCGGGCACGTCCTCCTCCTTGCGGCCGCCGAGCGCCCTGCGGACGCCGTAGCCGAAGGCCGCGACCTTGACCAGCGGACCGCCGAAGGTGGAGGCGACGGTGGTGGACAGCGCGGAGGCGTTGGAGGTGACCTCCTGGACGTCGGTGGCGATCGCGTCGACCCGGTCGATCTGGGTCTGCGCGGAACGCACCGCCTGGGATGCGTCCGCGAGCAGCGGGACGGCCTGGTCGGTCACGTCCGCCACGAGCTTGGTGGTCGCCTTGAGCGTCTGGGCCACCCTCGCGAGGGCCACCGCGAGGAAGGAGACCAGGATCGCCCAGAAGACGGCCACCAGGATCCCGGCCACCTCGCCACCGGACACTGTGCGCACCCGCTCCCTGAAACGTGCCTGAGCATCGGAAAAGTCGTGTCCCGAGCCTATCGCGCCGGGGCGGACGCTCCGTACCGGATTACCGGCGGGAACGGTGGAGTTACGGGAAGCGATTGTACGGAATGAACACGGTTCAGTACGCTCCGTGTCCCATGCGAGGTCCTCAGTGCCCAGAACCTTTCGCCGGCGGCGAGCCGCCCCTCGAACTGACCGGATTCGTCGGACGCGCGGCGGAGGCCGCGCGGCTCGCCGCGGCCCTGCGGTCGGCCCGGCTGGTGACGGTGACCGGGCCCGGCGGGGTGGGCAAGTCCCGGCTGGCCGCGCGGGTCGTCGCCGGCTGGGACACGGCGCACGGCTGGGTCGAGCTGGCGGCGGCGCACGACCCGGAGCTCGTGGAGTACGAGGTGGCGGAGGCCCTCGGGCTGACCGACCACACCACCCGGGCGCCGCGCGAGACGGTGCTGGAGCAGCTGGCCGCGTGCCCGACGCTGCTGGTCCTCGACGGGTTCGAGCATCTGGTGGCGGCCACCGCGGCGCTGGTCGCACAGCTGCTGCGGGGGCTGCCGGAGCTGCGGGTGCTGGCGGTGGGCCGACGCCCGCTGGGCCTCGCGGGCGAGCGGCTGTTCCCACTGGCGCCGCTCGGCGCGGACGAGTCGGTGCGGCTGCTCACGGACCGGGCCGGCGAGCAGGGGATCGCGGTGTCCGACGGCCCCGAGGTGCGGGAGCTGTGCGCACGGCTCGACGGCATCCCGCTGGCGCTGGAGCTGGCGGCGGCCCGGCTGCGGGCCCTGTCCGCGGCGCAGCTGCTGGACCGGCTGGACGACCGGTTCCGGGTGCTGACCGGCGGCGGCCGTGACGCGCTGCCCCGGCACCGGACGCTGCGCACGGCGATCGGCTGGAGCCACGAACTGTGCACCCCGGCGGAACGGCTGCTGTGGGCACGGCTCACGGTGTTCGCGGGGACCTTCGACCTGGAGGCGGTCGAATACGTGTGCAGCGGGGCGGAGCTGCCCGACACGGACATCCTCGACGTGCTCTCGGAGCTGCTGGCCCAGTCGGTGATCGTCCGCGAGGAGACCGAGGCGGGTTCGCGCTACCGGATGCTCGACACCGTACGGGACTACGGAGCCGGCTGGCTGGAGGCGACCGGGGACGCGGCGCGGCTGCGGCGGCGGCACCGGGACTGGTACGTGGGCCTGGCGACCTGGTGCGAACTGGAGTGGTTCTCGCCCCGGCAGCGGGAGGTGGCGGCGCGGGTGGCGGTGGAGCTGCCCAGCCTGCGGGCCGCGATGGAGTTCAGCCTCGGCGAGCCCGGGGAGGCGCATCTGGGGCAGTACCTGGCGGGGTCGCTGTGGTTCTGCTGGGTGGGCTGCGGGCGGCTGGCGGAGGGCCGGCGCTGGCTGGAGCGGAGCGTGGCTCTGGAGTCGGGCTACGAGCGGTCCCGGCTGAAGGCGCTGTGGGTGCTCGGGTACGTGGCGGTGCTCCAGGGCGACAGCGGGCCCGCGCGTCGGGCGCTGCGTGCGTGCCGGGAGCGGGCGGAGCGGTCGGCGGACGCGATGGCGCTGGCCTACGCGGAACACCGCACCGGCTGTCTGGCGCTGGTCACGGACGATCTGCCGCGTGCAGAAACGCTGCTGCGCTCGGCGCTCGCGCGCTACGGGGAGATCGGCGAGCTGAACAGCAACGTGCTCATGGGGCGCGTCGAGCTGGCGATGGCGCGCGCCTTCCAGGGGGATCTGCCGGAGGCGGTACGGCTGTGCGAGGACGTGCGCCGGGTGTGCGAGGAGCGCGGGGAGCGCTGGGCACGGTCGTACGCCTTGTACGTCCTGGCGTACGCGGCCTGGCGGGAGGGCTCGCCGGCGCGGGCGCGGGAGTTGCTGACCGAGTGCCTGCGCAACGCCCACGCCTTCGACGATCTGCTCGGCTCGGTGCTGACCCTCGAACTGCTCGCCCTGGTGACGGCGACCGAGGGGGATGCCGCCGAGGCGGCCGTCCTCCAGGGCGCGGCCGCCCGTCTGTGGCCCTCGGTGGGCCTTCCGCTCTTCGGTTCGGCGCACTACAACGCCCCGCACGCCCAGTGCGAGTCAGCCGCCCGCGGGGCGCTCGGCGACGCCCGTTACGAGGAGTACGTACGACGCGGGGGGCGCCTGGACCGGGAGGCCGCGGTGAACCGGGCGCTGGGCCGGGCGGGGATCCGGCCGCCGGCCTCGGTACCGGCTCCGCGCGGGGCGCGGCGATGGGACGCGGTGCGCACGGGCGGGGGCTGCGAGGCGGGGAAGGGCCGTTAGGAACTCTCTCGCCCTGGCGGGCGGCACGGCCCGGCGAACGCGGGGCCGCCGCCCCGCCCCGAGCCCGGAGAACGCGGAACCGCCGCCTCCCCCGCCCAGCGGGACGGGGAGGACGGCGGTCCGGAGTGCGGTGCTGCGCCGGGGCTGGGATCAGCGGGCGTAGTACTCGACGACGAGCTGCTCGTCGCAGATCACCGGGATCTCCTTGCGGTTCGGCTCGCGGTCCAGGCGGAACGCCAGGGCCTTGAGGTTCACCTGGAGGTAGCGCGGGGTCTCGCCGTCCGCGGCGAAGCCACCCTCACGGGCGATCTGGAAGAGCGTCTTGTCCTTGGAGCGGTCGCGGACCTGCACGACGTCGTCCGGACGGACGCGGAAGGACGGCTTGTCGACCTTCTGGCCGTTGACCTGGATGTGGCCGTGGACGACCATCTGGCGGGCCTGGTAGATCGTGCGGGCGAGACCCGAACGCAGGACCAGCGCGTCGAGGCGGCGCTCCAGCTCCACGATCAGGGCCTCACCGGTCTTGCCCTGGACCTTGGACGCACGGTCGTAGGCACGGACCAGCTGGCGCTCGGAGATGTCGTACTGAGCGCGCAGGCGCTGCTTCTCCAGCAGACGGACCTTGTAGTCCGAGTTCTGCTTGCGGCCGCGGCCGTGCTCACCCGGCGGGTAGGGGCGGGCCTCGAAGTACTTGACGGCCTTCGGGGTCAGCGCGATGCCGAGGGCACGCGACTTCTTGACCTTGGGGCGGGACTGGTTCGCCACTGTCTCAATCTCGTTTCGTAGTGTTCGGCTTGCCAGAGGTTTCGGGAGGTCGCATCCGCAGCCGGGAAGACCCGCCGGTCCGCTGGGGACCCGCTGGGCAGCCGCTTCCCTGATCTGGGCACATACGTGCAGCACGCGAGTGGCCCACCGACCGCTCCCGGGCTCCGGGTGGTGGTGGGCTGCCCGCGACACCGTTCGACGGTGCGCGACGCTCCTGGAGTCCGTCCCCGAAAGGACGGGATCTCCGGCCCGTTGTCCCGCTCTGACGGCACGGGACTGGGCGCTTCGGAGCATTCTACAGGCTGCTCAGGACCGCCGGCGACCGAGGTGCTTGCGGGTCCAGTCGACCGCGTCCGCGTACCGCGCCTCGGCGCCGTGACGGGTCGGGGCGTAGTACTCGCGGTCCTTGATCGCGTCCGGGGCGTACTGCTGCTCGGCGATGCCCTCGGGCAGGTCGTGCGGATATACGTACCCCTGCGCGTGGCCGAGCTTGGCGGCGCCCTTGTAGTGGCCGTCGCGCAGGTGCGGCGGCACCGCGCCGGCCAGGCCCTTGCGGACGTCGTCGAGGGCGGCGCCTATCGCGGTCGTCGCGGAGTTGGACTTGGGGGCGAGCGCGAGGGCGATGGTGGCGTGGCTGAGGGTGAGGGCCGCCTCGGGGAACCCGATCATGGCGACGGCCTGGGCGGCGGCGACCGCGACGGGCAGCGCGTTCGGGTCGGCCAGACCGATGTCCTCGCTGGCGGAGATCATCAGGCGCCGGGCGATGAACCGGGGGTCCTCGCCGGCCTCGATCATGCGGGCGAGGTAGTGCAGGGCCGCGTCCACGTCCGAGCCGCGGATGGACTTGATGAGGGCGCTGGCGACGTCGTAGTGCTGGTCGCCGTCGCGGTCGTACTTGACCGCCGCCCGGTCCACGGTCTGCTCCAGGGTGGCGAGGGAGATCCCGCTCTCGCCCTGGTCGAGGGCGGCCCCGGCGGCGGCCTCCAGGGCGGTCAGGGCGCGGCGGGCGTCGCCGCCGGCGATGCGCAGCAGGTGTTCCTCGGTGTCCTCGGGGAGGGTGACCGCGCCCTTCAGGCCGCGCTCGGCGCCGAGGGCGCGCCGCAGCAGGCCGCGTACGTCGTCGTCCGTGAGGGGTTCGAGGGTGAGCAGCAGGGAGCGGGACAGCAGCGGGGAGATCACCGAGAAGTAGGGGTTCTCGGTGGTGGCCGCGATCAGGGTCACCCAGCGGTTCTCGACCGCGGGGAGCAGGGAGTCCTGCTGGGCCTTGCTGAAGCGGTGGATCTCGTCCAGGAAGAGGACGGTCTCGGTGCCGAAGCCGCCGGCGGCGCGGCGGGCGCCGTCGATGACCGCGCGCACCTCCTTGACGCCCGCGGTGATCGCGGACAGCTCGACGAAGCGCTTGTTGGTGGCCTTGGAGACGACGTACGCGAGGGTGGTCTTGCCGGTGCCGGGAGGGCCCCAGAGGATCACCGAGGAGGGTCCGGCGGGGCCGCCGGAGCCCTCGCCGACCAGGCGGCGCAGGGGTGAGCCGGGTTTGAGCAGGTGCTGCTGGCCCACGACCTCGTCGAGAGTGCGCGGGCGCATGCGCACCGCCAGGGGGCTGGCCGCCGGGTCCTTCTCCTGGCGTTCTTCTGCTGCGGCGGTGAAGAGGTCGGGTTCCACGCTGAAACCCTAAGTCACGGCACTGACAATGCCGCCCGGCCCCGTGCCGGGACCGGGCCGCAAAACGGGGTCTCAGGCCCAGAGGGCGCTGCCCCAGCGGGTCAGGATCAGCATGGCGATGATGCCGCAGTGGGTGAGCGGCAGCACCCAGGTGAACTCGCCCAGGAAGGAGCGCAGCCAGCGCGGGGCGGGCAGGAAGCCGTTGCGGATGTTGGACGAGGTGACGTACCAGAACATGGTGATCGTGGCGACCCAGGCCAGCGAGCACCACAGGCACAGCGCGTTGATCCGGTACAGGGACTCGAACTGGAGCCAGGTGACGAAGCAGACGCCGAAGAGGGTGCCGAAGTCGAACGTCAGCCAGTACCAGCGCGGGAAGCGGGCGCGGGTCAGCAGGCTCATGCCGACGCAGATCACGATGCCGTAGCAGACCAGGCCGAGCATCGGGTTGGGGAAGCCGAAGACGGCGGCCTGCTTGCTCTCCATCACGCTGCCGCAGGAGACCACCGGGTTCACGCTGCAGCCGGGCGTGAAGGTCTTGCCCGCGACCTTGTACTCGAGGATCTTGAACTTGTCGAGCGTGATCACCCAGGCGGCCAGCAGTCCGGCCGCGCCGGTGATGACCAGCAGCAGGGCGAAGGCGCGGCTGCCGCCCGCGGTGCGGCCGTCGGCGGGGCGGTCGGGACCGGACACCGCGGAGACGTCGTTGACTGTCGTCTTGCTCATCACGCCGATTCCGTCACTTGAGAGTTGGACCAACTTCGGGCACCGGCCATTGTGCCGCACCCTTCTGTGTGTCCACCGTTCGACGGACATAAGGACGTCCGCCCGATGGTCACGGACCGCACGGTTTTGGCCGGAGCATCAAGGCCATGACAGCACACGCGAACGAATTCGCGGTGAACGTGCGGAGTCCGCGCGAGCGGTGGGTGGACGTGACCACGGTGGACGGCCCGGTTCCCGGCGTCCGGCGCGGCGCGGTGTTCGACCTGCTCGGACCCCATGGCGCGGGCGGCAGCGGCACGGTGGGGACCGCCCGGGACGACCACTCCCAAAACGGCGGCGAGGTCCCGGCGCTCGGCGGGGACCCGGCGGCGGAGGACCGCGCCCGGCGGTCCCGGAAGGGAATCCTCCGGCAGGACGAATCAGCGTCCGCGGTGTTGACGGCCGCCGGGGCCGTGCGGCACCACGCCCGCGCGGCCCCGGAAGGTCACTCACCGGGACGGCCGAGGCCCCCTCCCCCAGCCGACGCCGCCACCCCGGCCCGACGCCGGCGCGCTCGGCGCCCCCGGCCCCCGGCCCCCGGCCCCCGGCGAGATCTGGCCGGTTCCGTCTCACCGGCCCCCGAAGGTCACGGCCCCGCACGCCCCCGGCCGCGACCCGCGTGAATCCTCCGCCGGGTCTCCCGGCGTGCGCCGTGCCCGGCGTCGGCGTCCTGTTGCCGCTCAGGGGGCACGGGTGCCGGAGCGACGGCGAAGGGCGCCGGGGATGTCCCCGGCGCCCTTCCCCCGCTCGCTGACGGCGGCTAGCCGAGCCGTGACTCCAGCTCCGCCACGATCTCGTTGACGCCGATCGCGCTCTGCTCGCCGGACTCCATGTCCTTGAGCTGGACGACTCCCTCGGCCAGGTCGCGCTCGCCGGCCACCAGGGTGTAGCGCGCGCCGCTGCGGTTGGCGTTCTTCATGGCTCCCTTGAGGCCCTTGCCGCCGTACGCGAAGTCCGCCGCGATGCCCACCTTGCGCAACTCGGTGACCTTGGCGAACAGGACGCGGCGGGCCTCCTCCCCGAGCGGCACGGCGTACACGGACGTGGTGGACGGGATGTCCAGCCGGACGCCCTCGGCCTCCAGTGCGAGGACCGTGCGGTCGACGCCGAGGGCCCAGCCGACGGAGGGCAGCGCGGGGCCGCCGATCATCTCGGACAGGCCGTCGTAGCGGCCGCCGCCGCCCACCGCGGACTGCGAGCCGAGGCCGTCGTGCACGAACTCGAAGGTGGTGCGGGTGTAGTAGTCCAGGCCGCGGACCAGCCTCGGGTCGTCCTCGAAGGCCACGCCCGCCGCCGTGATCAGTTCGCGGACCTCCTCGTGGTACGCCTTGCAGGCGTCGCACAGGTAGTCCCGCAGCAGCGGGGCGCCGGTGAGCTGCTTCTGCACCGACTCGCGCTTGTCGTCCAGGACGCGCAGCGGGTTGATCTCGGCGCGCCGGCGCGTGTCCTCGTCGATGTCCAGGACGCGCAGGAAGTCCTGGAGCGCGGCCCGGTACACCGGCCGGCACTCCTTGTCGCCCAGGCTGTTGAGCAGGATGCGGAAGTCACGCAGGCCCAGCGAGCGGTACGCCTGGTCGGCCAGGATGATCAGCTCGGCGTCCAGCGCCGGGTCCTCCGCGCCGATCGCCTCGGCACCGACCTGGGAGAAGTGGCGATAGCGGCCCTTCTGCGGGCGCTCGTAGCGGTAGTACGAGCCCGAGTACCAGAGCTTGACCGGGAGGTTGCCGGTCTTGTGCAGGTTGGCCTCCAGGGCCGCGCGCAGCACGGAGGCCGTGCCCTCGGGGCGCAGCGCGAGCCTGTCGCCGCCCTTGGTCTCGAAGGCGTACATCTCCTTGGTGACGATGTCGGTGGACTCGCCCACACCGCGCGCGAACAGCTCCACGTTCTCGAAGCCGGGGGTCTCGATGTAGCCGTAGCCCGAGTTGCGCAGCGGGGCGGCGATCGCGTCGCGGACCGCCAGGTACGTCGCGGAGTCCGGCGGGATCAGGTCGTAGGTGCCCTTGGGGGCCTGGAAGGTGCTCACGGAAGCTCTCTCGTCACATTCCTCGTCGGGGAGCCGCGGGGGCTCCCTGGCCGGCCGCCACTTCCCGCAGATAGGGGTTGGTGGCGCGCTCGCGGCCGATGGTCGTCTGGGGGCCGTGGCCGGACAGGACCACGGTGGAGTCGTCGAGCGGCAGGCACACCCGTGCCAGCGACGCGAACATGTCCGCCATGGATCCGCCCGGCAGGTCGGTGCGTCCGATGGAGCCGGCGAACAGCAGATCCCCGGAGAAGAACACCGACGGCACGTCGGCGCTCTCGGGCATCCGGAAGGTCACCGACCCCCTGGTATGGCCCGGCGCGTGCGCGACGGAGAACTCCATCCCGGCCAGCCCCAGCTTCGCGCCGTCGGCCAGCTCCCGGACGTCGTCGGGCTCGCCCACGGTCAGCTCGCCCATGAGGGGCATGCCGATCGAGCGGCCGAGCGCCTTCTCCGGGTCGCTCATCATGAAGCGGTCCTCGGGATGGATCCAGGCGGGCACGTCATGGGCGCCGCACACGGGGACGACCGAGGCCACATGGTCGATGTGGCCGTGGGTGAGGACGACGGCGACGGGCTTGAGCCGATGCTTCTTCAGCGCTTCCTCGACTCCGTCGGCGGCCTGGTGGCCCGGGTCGATGATCACGCACTCCTCACCGGCGGCGGGGGCGACGAGGTAGCAGTTCGTCCCCCAGGCCCCGGCGGGGAACCCGGCAATGAGCACGATCGTCCTTCGTTTCTCGGTCCGACAGGTGGCGACAAGGCGGCCTCGGCCGCACCCAGAGCCTACCGGCGCTGCCGTTTCCTCAGCGAACCCATATACGGTACGGGGCTACACGCAGTGGTCGGCCCACGCGGACGCACGCGTACCGCTCGACACACGACACGCATGAGGAGAGAACCCGGTGGTCAGCCAGGAGCAGCGGCGGCGTCAGCTCGCCCGGGAGAAGTTCTTGCGGCAGCAGCAGCGGCGCACCGAGTCGCGGCGCAGGGCCCGCGTGCGCAACTCCGCGATCGCGTCGGTACTGGGCGTCATCGTGATCGGCAGTGTGGCGCTCTACACGACCCACGTGCTGGGAGGCGACGACAAGAAGACCGACGCAGGTGCGAAGACGACGCCGAGCGCGTCCGCGAAGCCCAGCAAGGCGCCGGACCCGTGCCAGAAGCCGGCGGCGGGCTCGGTGAAGAAGCTCAGCTGGAAGAAGGAGCCGGCGATGTCGATCGACACGTCGGCGAAGTACACGCTGGACCTCTCGACGACGTGCGGTGACATCCCGGTCGCGCTGAAGACGTCGGCGGCCCCGCACACGGTCAACTCCTTCGACTTCCTCGCGGGCAAGGGCTTCTTCGACCACACCAAGTGCCACCGGCTGACCACGCAGGGCATCTACGTGCTCCAGTGCGGCGACCCGCAGGGCACCGGCATGGGCGGCCCCGGCTACACGCTGCCGGACGAGAACCTGAAGGACGCCAGCCTGAAGAAGAACACCTACCCGGCGGGCACGGTGGCGATGGCCAACACCGGCCAGAAGCACACCGGCGGCAGCCAGTTCTTCCTGGTCTACAAGGACAGCCCGCTGCCGCCCCAGTACACGCCGTTCGGCACGATCTCGGCGTCCGGCATGAAGGTGCTGAACAAGATCGCGGCGGCGGGCGAGAGCACCGGTCAGGGTGACGGTGCCCCGAACGCGACCGTTGTGATCAACAAGGCGACGGTCACCAAGTCCTGAGGTCGATCAAGGTCGTCGGTGGAATTTCGGTCGCGCTGGATGCGGACAGGGAACCCGCTGGTCGCCTATGTTGGCCGTGACGAAACTGTGGTCGATGCCCGGGGCGCTGAGGCACCCCGCAGGCATCATGTGGAGGAGGCGCTGTGAGCAGCGACCCGTGGGGCCGCGTCGACGAGACGGGGACCGTGTACGTGCGTACGGCCGACGGCGAGCAGGTCGTCGGATCCTGGGCGGCCGGCTCCCCTGAGGAGGCGCTGGCCTACTTCGAGCGCAAGTACGAGGGCCTGGTTGTCGAGATCGGCCTCCTCGAGAAGCGAGTGCGGACCACCGACCTGTCGGCGAAGGACGCTCAGACCGCCATCGGCCATCTGCGCGAGCAGGTGGACGCGCATCACGCGGTCGGCGATCTGGCCGCGCTGCGCGGTCGGTTGGACAAGCTCGTGGAGACGGTCGAGGCGCGCCGCGAGGAGCGCAAGATCCAGCGGGCCAAGCAGTCCGACGAGGCCCGCAAGGCCAAGGAGGACCTGGTCGCCGAGGCGGAGCAGCTGGCGCAGTCCGACCAGTGGCGGGCCGCGGGTGAGCGGCTGCGGGCGCTGGTGGACACCTGGAAGGGGCTGCCCCGCCTCGACCGGAAGTCCGACGACGAGCTGTGGCACCGCTTCTCGCACGCCCGGTCGGCGTTCTCCAAGCGCCGCAAGGCGCACTTCGCGCAGCTGGACGCGCAGCGCGAGGACGCTCGTCGGATCAAGGAGCGGCTGGTCGCCGAGGCCGAGTCGCTGTCGGGCTCCACGGACTGGGGTCCCACGGCGGCCCGTTACCGCGATCTGATGTCGGAGTGGAAGGCCGCGGGCCGCGCCCAGCGCGAGCACGAGGACGACCTGTGGAACCGCTTCCGCGGCGCCCAGGACGTGTTCTTCGCCGCGCGCAGCTCGGTGTTCGCCGAGCGGGACGCGGAGCAGGCGGAGAACCTCAAGCTCAAGGAGGAGCTGGCCGAGGAGGCCGAGAAGCTCCTGCCGATCGGCGAGCTGAAGGCCGCCCGTGCCGCCTTCCGTTCGATCAACGAGCGCTGGGAGGCCATCGGCCACGTCCCGCGGGACGCGCGTCCGAAGGTCGAGGGCCGGATGCACACGGTGGAGCGGGCGATCCAGGAGGCCGAGGAGGCCGAGTGGCGCCGGACGAACCCCGAGGCGCGGGCGCGTGCCGAGGGTCTGACCGGTCAGCTCCAGGCCGCCGTGGACAAGCTCGGGGCGCAGATCGACCAGGCTCGCGCCCAGGGCAACAACTCCAGGGCCGACAAGCTCCAGAAGGAGCTGGAGGGCCGCCAGGCGCTCCTGGACCAGGCCCTGAAGGGCCTGCAGGAGTTCGGCGGCTGATTCTCCTGTTGCCGGTGTGAAAGGGCCCCGTACGCGCGTACGGGGCCCTTCTCCGTGCCGTGGGGCACCACGGCCCCGGGCGGTTACGACCGGGTGCGTCCCGAGGTCACGCGGTAGACGTCGTACACGCCCTCCACCCCCCGTACGGCCTTCAGGACGTGCCCGAGGTGCTTGGGGTCGCCCATCTCGAAGGTGAAGCGGGAGGTGGCGACGCGGTCGCGGGAGGTCTGGACGGCGGCCGAGAGGATGTTCACGTGCTGGTCGGACAGGACTCGGGTGACGTCCGACAGCAGGCGGGAGCGGTCCAGGGCCTCGACCTGGATGGCGACCAGGAAGACCGAGGACTGGGTGGGCGCCCACTCGACGTCGAGGATGCGCTCCGGCTCCCGGGACAGCGACTCCACGTTCACGCAGTCGCTGCGGTGCACGGAGACGCCGCTGCCGCGGGTGACGAAGCCGATGATCGGGTCGCCGGGCACGGGCGTGCAGCAGCGGGCCAGCTTGACCCATACGTCGTCGACGCCCTTGACGACGACTCCCGGGTCGGCGCTGGAGCGCCGCTTGCGGCGGCCGCGGGACGGCGGGACCGTCTCGTCGATCTCCTCGGTGGCGGCCTCCTCGCCGCCGAGGGCCTGCACCAGCTTCTGGACGATGTTCTGCGCGGAGACGTGGCCCTCGCCTATCGCCGCGTACAGCGCGGAGATGTCCGAGTAGCGCATCTCGTGCGCGAGCGTGATCAGGGAGTCGCCGTTGAGGATGCGCTGGATCGGCAGGTTCTGCTTGCGCATCGCCCGCACGATGGCGTCCTTGCCCTGCTCGATCGCCTCGTCCCGGCGCTCCTTGGAGAACCAGCCGCGGATCTTGTTGCGCGCCCGGGGCGATTTGACGAAGCCGAGCCAGTCGCGGGAGGGTCCGGCGCCGGGCGCCTTGGAGGTGAAGACCTCGACCAGGTCGCCGTTGTCCAGGGTGGATTCCAGCGGTACGAGGCGGCCGTTGACCCGCGCTCCTATGGTGCGGTGGCCCACCTCGGTGTGCACGGCGTACGCGAAGTCCACCGGGGTGGCGCCGGCCGGGAGCGCTATGACGTCGCCCTTGGGCGTGAAGACGAACACCTCGTTGCGCGACAGGTCGAAGCGCAGGGACTCCAGGAACTCGCCCGGGTCCTCGGTCTCCTTCTGCCAGTCGAGCAACTGCCGCAGCCACGCCATGTCGTTGATGGCGTCCTTGTCCTTGCCGGCGGTCCTGGGCGCGTCGGTGCGCACCTTGGAGGCGCCGGCGACGGCCTCCTGCTTGTACTTCCAGTGCGCGGCGATGCCGTACTCGGCGCGGCGGTGCATGTCGAAGGTGCGGATCTGGAGTTCGACGGGCTTGCCGTTGGGACCGATCACCGTGGTGTGCAGCGACTGGTACATGTTGAACTTGGGCATCGCGATGTAGTCCTTGAACCGGCCGGGGACCGGGTTCCATCGCGCGTGCACGGTGCCGAGGGCGGCGTAGCAGTCGCGGACCGTGTCGACCAGGACACGGATGCCCACCAGGTCGTAGATCTCCGCGAAGTCGCGACCGCGGACGATCATCTTCTGGTAGACGCTGTAGTAGTGCTTCGGGCGGCCGGTGACGGTCGCCTTGATGCGGGCGGCGCGCAGGTCCGACTGGACCTCGTCGGTCACTATGGCGAGGTACTCGTCGCGCTTGGGCGCCCGTTCGGCCACCAGGCGGACGATCTCGTCGTACATCTTGGGGTAGAGGATCGCGAAGGCGAGGTCCTCCAGTTCCCACTTGATGGTGTTCATGCCCAGGCGGTGGGCGAGCGGCGCGTAGATCTCCAGGGTCTCGCGCGCCTTCTTCTCCTGCTTCTCGCGCTTGAGGTAGCGCATGGTGCGCATGTTGTGCAGGCGGTCGGCGAGCTTGATGACCAGGACGCGGGGGTCCTTGGCCATGGCGACGACCATCTTGCGCACGGTCTCGGCCTGCGCGGCCTCGCCGAACTTGACCTTGTCCAGCTTGGTGACGCCGTCGACGAGCAGGGCGACCACGTCGCCGAAGTCGCGGCGCAGGTCCTCCAGGCCGTACTCGGTGTCCTCGACGGTGTCGTGCAGCAGGCCCGCCATCAGCGTCGCCGGGTCCATGCCCAGCTCGGCGAGGATGGTGGTGACGGCGAGCGTGTCGGTCAGGGCGGTGAACGCGGCGGGGTCCGCGAGGAGCGGGGTGATGTCCTTGAACATCACACCCGGCTCCGGGTAGTCCGCGACGTCACGGATGCGGCTGAGCAGCAGCTCCTGGATGTCGGTCATCGGCGCTTGCCCGCCTGGCGGCCGCGGCCGCGGCCGCGGGAGGAGGGCTGGTTGCGCGGGCCGACCACGGCGGGCGCGGCGTCCTCGGCGTCGCCGCCGTCCGTGGCGCGGCCGTCCTCCGAAGCGGCCTGGGCGCGCTTGGCCATGACCCGCTTGGTCAGCGCCTTCATCGCGGGCTCGCGCTCCTTGAGGTCGGCGACCAGCGGGGTGGCGATGAAGATCGAGGAGTACGCACCGGCCGCGAGGCCGACGAACAGCGACAGCGAGATGTCGTTGAGGTCACCGGCGCCGAGGAAGCCGCCGCCGATGAAGAGCAGACCGGCGACCGGCAGCAGCGCGACGACCGTGGTGTTGATGGAGCGGACCAGGGTGCCGTTGATCGACCGGTTGGCGATCTCGCTGTAGGTGAAGCGGGTCTGCTTGGTGATGTCCTTCGTCTGCTCCTTGAGGCTGTCGAAGACGACGACCGTGTCGTAGAGCGAGTAACCGAGGATGGTGAGCAGACCGATGATCGTGCCGGGCGAGACCTCGAAGCCGACCAGGGCGTAGATACCGGTCGTGATGGTGATGTCGTGGATCAGCGCGACCAGGGCCGCGACGGCCATGCGCCATTCGAAGGCGATGGCGAGGTAGATCACGACGAGGACCATGAAGATCACCAGGCCCTCCCAGGCCTTGTCGGCGATCTGCTGACCCCAGCTCGGGCCGACCAGGTCGGCGGCGAGCTTCTCGGGGTCGAGCTTGAGGTCCTTGGCCAGGTTCTGCTTGACCTTGTCCGACTGGGCCGTGTCCAGGCCGGCGACCTGGATGCGCAGGCTGCCGTTGCCGAGCTTCTGCACGACGGCCTCGTGGCCGGAGGCGTCCTTGGCGTACGACTCCGCCTGAGCGATCGAGACGCTCATGTTGGTCGGCGTCGTGAAGACGGCGCCGCCCTGGAAGTCGATGCTCATGTTCAGGCCGCGCACCGCCAGGCCGAGGATGGCCGTGATGGTGATCAGGATCGAGACGCCGTACCAGATCTTGCGCTTGCCGATGAAGTCGTAGCTGATCTCACCGCGGTGCAGCCGGGCGCCGATGGAGCCGAGTTTCGACATCGCTCAGGCCTCCTTCGGGTCGGCGGGGCCGGCGGTGGGGCCGGCGGGACGGCGGGTGCGGCGCAGCGGCGGATTGACGCCGAGGCTCTTCGGGTCGAGTCCGGACCACTTGCTGCCGTTCGCGAAGAACTTGCGGCGGGCGAGCAGCGTCATCAGCGGCTTGGTGAACAGGAAGACGACGACCACGTCGAGCAGGGTGGTGAGACCCAGCGTGAACGCGAAGCCCTGGACCTTGCCGACGGTCACGATGAACAGGACGGCGGCGGCGAGGAACGACACGAAGTCGGAGACCAGGACGGTGCGCCGGGCGCGCGGCCAGGCACGCTCGACGGCGGGGCGCAGCGAGCGGCCCTCGCGGATCTCGTCCCGGATGCGTTCGAAGTACACGATGAACGAGTCCGCGGTGATACCGATGGCGACGATGGCTCCGCAGACGGCCGGCAGGTTCAGCGCGAAGTGGATGGCCGGGCCGAGCAGCGACATGATCACGTAGGTGAGGATCGCCGAGACCATCAGGGACGCCACGGCGATGAGCGACAGCCCGCGGTAGTAGAACACGAGGTAGATGATCACCAGGGCGAGGCCGATCGCGCCTGCAAGCAGGCCGGCGTGCAGTTGCTGGCCGCCGAGCGCGGCGGTCACCGTGGTGACGCTGGACTCCTTGAAGGACAGCGGGAGCGCGCCGTACGACAGCATGTTGGCGAGACTCTGGGCGTCCTGCTGGTTGAAGCTGCCAGAGATCTCGGCCTGGCCACCGCTGATGGCGGTCTGGACGAACGGGTGCGAGACAACCTGGTCGTCGAGGACGATCGCGAACTCGTTCTGCGGGGAGGTCTTCTGCGCCAGCTGGCCCGTGATGTCCGCGAACTTCTTGGCGCCCTTCGAGTCGAAGGTCATCTGGACCTGCCAGCCACTCGCGCCCTGGGTGTCGAAGACGGCCTGTGCCTTCTTGACGTCCTGGCCGTCGACGGAGACGGGGCCGAGCAGGAACTTGCTCCAGATCTTGCCGTCCTTGCCACACGCGACGGTCGGCTCGCCGGGCTTGGCGCCCTGGCCTGCACTGTTCTGCGCGGAGGGCTTGGTGCAGTCGAGGCTTGCGTAGCGCGCCTGGAGGTCGCTGGAGCCCGTGCTCCCGGACGGGGACGGCGAGGGCGAGGTGGCCGTGGGAGACGCGGAGCCAGTCGCGGACGGCGTCGGCGAGGTCTTCTTCAACCCGTCGGTGACGGCACGCCCCTGAGCGGTCGCAGAGGCCGAGGGGGTGTCGGATCCGGTGGCCTTCTGCTTGCCGGACCCGGTGGACGCGCTCGGCGAGGGGCTGCCGGTGGCACCGGGAGAGGGGCTGCCGCTCTTGCCCGAACTGCTGCTCGGGGTGGGGTGGCCGGTTGCGCCCTGGGGCTCCCGCTGGAGAACGGGACGGAAGTACAGCTTGGCGGTGGTGCCGACCTGCTGCTGCGCCTCCTTGGAGTTCGTGCCACGCGGAATATTGACGATGATGTTGCGATCGCCCTGGGTCTGGACTTCCGTCTCCGACACACCGAGACCATTGACACGGCGGTTCATGATGTCGACCGCGGTGTCCATGTTGGTCTTGTTGATCGCGTTGGGCTGGCCCGGCTGGTTGACCGCCGTCAGCGTGATGCTGGTGCCGCCGGCAAGGTCGATACCGAGACGGGGGGTGGTGTGCCCTGAGGCGAACATCCCTCCGGTGAGCGCCACGATGGCGATCAGGATGAGGGCCAGTGAGCGCCCTGGTTTGCCCTGGGCGCTCGAGCTCCGGCCCTTCTTAGGTGCTGCCACCTTCTCGTACTCCCTCTCGGGCCGCTCGGCGCCCGGTCGGCGCTCGGCGGCCATGACATGGTGTCGGGCTCCCCGTGCGGGAAACAGACGCGCCCGGTGGTGCGCGGGGGCGTGATCACGCCGTCTCGCGCACCACCGGGGCGTGACTACTTCGCGTCGGAATCGCCGTCGGTCTTCTTCGGCTCGTCCTCCGTCGGGGCCCCGGCGGCCTCGGACTCGCCGGCGGTGTCCTCGTCGGCGTCCTTCTTACCGAGGTCGATCTTGTCGTCGGAGGCGGCGGCAGCGGCGGCAGGTCCGTCGGTCTCGTCGGTCTCGGTGAGGGAGGAGGCGTCGTCCGGGACGATGTCGGCGTCGGACTTCAGGTCGTGCTCGATGCCGTGCACGATGCGGTTGTACTCGTCGTCGGTGAGGACGGCGCCGATCGCGTTCTTCGCGAAGAGGAGGTCCACGCCGGGAGCGGCGTCGAGGAGGACGGTGTCCTCGTTGATCTCCTTGACCGTCGCGTACATTCCCCCGATCGTGCGGACACCGGAGCCGGGCTGCAGCTCGTTGCGCATCTGCGCGGCCTGCTGCTGCTTCTTCTTGGCAGAGCGCGTCATCAGGAACATGGCCGCGATGAGCACGATGAACGGGAGAAGGGTATACGGATTCACGGGACGGGATTTCCTTCGCGCGACCGCGACGGAGAGCGGCCTTTTCGGGGATGGGGCTGTGTCGGCGCCACCCGCAAGGGCGGCATCGGCGGAGTCTAAGCGAGTCCGCGCACATGGAACAACGCCCAGCATGGCACCTGGGTTCCGCACCGGGCCACTGCCCGAGCGGAGCGGCACCCGGGGGCGGCGGTGTCACGCCCCGAACAGGTCCGGTTGTCCGTTTCCCGATGTGGCGGAGCCGGGCGGGGTCAGTCCGAGGTGCGTCCAGGCGGCGGGCGTGGCGACGCGGCCGCGCGGGGTGCGGGCCAGCAGTCCCTCGCGGACCAGGAAGGGTTCGGCGACCTCCTCGACGGTCTCCCGCTCCTCCCCCACCGCGACGGCCAGGGTGGACAGGCCGACGGGACCGCCGGCGAAAAGCTTCAGCAGAGCCTCCAGGACGGCGCGGTCCAGCCGGTCCAGGCCACGTTCGTCGACCTCGTAGACGGCGAGGGCGGCCGCGGCGATGTCCCGGGTGATCATGCCGTCCGCCTTGACCTGCGCGTAGTCGCGGACGCGGCGCAGCAGGCGGTTGGCGATACGGGGGGTGCCGCGGGAGCGGCCCGCGATCTCGGCGGCGCCGTCCCCCTCGATGCCGACGTCCAGGAGCTGTGCGGAGCGGTGCACGACGCGCTCCAGTTCGCGGGGACCGTAGAACTCCATGTGCGCGGTGAAGCCGAAGCGGTCGCGCAGCGGAGGCGGCAGCAGGCCGGCCCGGGTGGTGGCGCCGACCAGGGTGAACGGGGGCAGTTCGAGGGGGATGGCGGTGGCGCCGGGGCCCTTGCCGACGATGACGTCGACGCGGAAGTCCTCCATCGCCATGTACAGCATCTCCTCGGCGGGCCGGGACATGCGGTGGATCTCGTCCAGGAAGAGCACCTCGCCCTCCTGGAGGGAGGAGAGGATCGCGGCGAGGTCGCCGGCGTGCTGGATGGCGGGGCCGGAAGTGATGCGGATGGGGGCGCCCATCTCGGCCGCGATGATCATCGACAGGGTGGTCTTGCCGAGGCCGGGGGCTCCGGAGAGCAGCACGTGGTCGGCGGTGGCGCCGCGCGCGCGGGCCGCGCGCAGCACCAGGTCTAGCTGTTCGCGGACCTTCTCCTGGCCGATGAACTCGCCGAGGTCCTTGGGGCGCAGGGCGGCCTCGACGGCCTGGTCCTCGCGGTCGGCCGCGGAGCCCACCAGTCGCTCGGCGGGCGTGTCGGCCGTGTCGTCCCAGTTCATGTGGTGTGCCTCAACAGGGGTGGGGGTCAGCGGGCGCGGTTCAGGGTCTGGAGGGCGGCCTTCAGGAGCCGGCCGACCTGCGGGGTGCCGCCCACCGCCTCGGCCTGCGGGGCCACGGCGGTCACGGCCTCGTCGGCCTCGCGGGTGGCGTAGCCGAGGCCGATGAGGGCCGCGTGCAGCTGGTCGCGCCAGCCCTGGGTGACCGGGGCGCCGACGGCGGGGGCGGTGCCGGCGGGCGCGCCGAGGCGGTCCTTAAGCTCCAGAAGGAGTTTCTGGGCGCCCTTCTTGCCGATGCCGGGGACCGCGGTGAGGGCCTTCTCGTCGCCGGTGGCGACGGCTCGGCGCAGCGCGTCCGGGGAGTGCACGGCGAGCATGGCCTGGGCGAGGCGGGGGCCGACACCGCTGGCGGTCTGGAGCAGGACGAAGACCTGGCGGGCGTCGTCGTCCGCGAAGCCGTACAGGGTCAGCGAGTCCTCGCGCACGACCAGGGAGGTGTGCAGTGTGGCGGGCCGGCCGACGCGGAGCGCGGAGAGCGTGTCCGGGGTGCACTGGACGGACATGCCGACACCGCCGACCTCCACCACCGCGGCGTCGGGGGCGAGCGCGGCGACGGTGCCGCTGACGAACGCGATCATGCCGTACGGCCTTTCGTGGTGCGGGTGATGAACGGAGCGACGACAGGGGGGTGGGAGGCAAACGGCCTGGCGACGCCGCATCGTGAGCACCGACGGACGCCCCCGGGTACGCGTACCACGTTCCACCACCTCTCCGTGTCGACTCGGGCCTTCCGGGGCCCGCCGTTGTGCCAGGTTATTGGGTGCCACCGACAACGCGTCGCGCGCCTTGAAGATCAAAGGACGGGTAAAGGATCATGGCTCACCACACGAGAGTCGCTTGACAAGTTGCGATAAGTCGGACATTTACGGCCGATTCTTCATTGCTTCACGCGCTTGATCACTTATAACTTCTCGAACAGTCGAGCGAGTAACCGCCGTTCGGCTACGAGCGGGCGAACGCTCGCTCATGACCAAGTGACAGAGAATCGGGGAACCACATGCGCTCCATGGCGAAGGCCGCCGTGACCGCTTCCGTGCTGCTGGCCGGCATGGCCATCGCGACTCCCGCGCAGGCAGCCACGGCTTCGTCCGGCCTGACGAGGGGCACCACCGGGTGCTTCAACTACTCCTACGGTGACGGCATTTCCACCACCACCGTCTACTTCCACAACACGTGCAAGAGGACGGCGACGATCAACATCTGGTGGAAGGACGGCAAGGTCGAGTACATGCGCGCCGCCACCGTGAAGGCCGACGGCAAGGGCCACCTGAAGCACACCGGCTCCATCAAGGAAATCGACTGACCGTCTGGCAGCTGATCGAACAGGAGGGCCGTGCCGCCGGGCACGGCCCTCCTCGCACGTCATGCCCAGGCGAGGACGACAGATGGTCATGCCCCTTGGAGTGGTGTGGGCGATCATTCTCCGGTGGCGTATCCGCGAGTCCTTGGCCTGACGAACGCGATCATGCCGTACGGCCTTTCCTTGCGTGGGCGGTGTGCAGGGCGACGGCCTGCTGGAGCCGGTTCTGGGCGGGGGCGCGCCAGATGTGGCAGATGGCGAGGGCGAGGGCGTCGGCCGCGTCGGCGGGTCTGGGGGGCTCGGCGAGCCGGAGCAGCCGGGTGATCATGGCGCCGACCTGGTCCTTGTCGGCGCGACCCGAACCGGTGACGGCGGCCTTGACCTCGCTGGGGGTGTGCAGCGCGACGGGGATGCCGCGGCGGGCGGCGCACAGCATGGCGACGGCGCTGGCCTGGGCGGTGCCCATCACGGTGCGTACGTTGTGCTGGCTGAAGACGCGCTCCACGGCGACGAACCCGGGCCGGTGTTCGTCCAGCCACGCTTCGATGCCCTGCTCGATGGCGAGCAGCCGGCGGCTGAGCTCGGCGTCCGCGGGGGTGCGGACGACGCCGACGCCGATCATGGTGAGCGGACGCCCCGCGACCCCTTCGACCACGCCGATCCCGCACCGGGTCAGTCCCGGGTCCACCCCCAGTACCCGCACGGGCCCCTCCCTCCGACCGCTCGATCACCTGTTTGTGCAGGCTATCGGGTGCCACTGACAACGCCGCGCACCAACGCCCCCGTCGACGCGCGCACCGGCACCCGAGAACGCGACGGGCCGACGGGGTGTGTCCCGTCGGCCCGGTCGGTCAGCCGTACGCGTTACGCGTCGACCTTCTCCATGACCTCGTCGCTCACGTCGAAGTTGGCGAAGACGTTCTGCACGTCGTCGCTGTCCTCCAGGGCGTCGATCAGCTTGAAGATCTTCTTGGCGCCCTCCTCGTCCAGCTCGACCTGCATGGTCGGGACGAAGTTGGCCTCGGCGGAGTCGTAGTCGATGCCGGCCTCCTGGAGGGCGGTGCGGACCGCGACCAGGTCGGTGGCCTCGCTGAGCACCTCGAAGGACTCGCCGAGGTCGTTGACCTCCTCGGCACCGGCGTCGAGGACGGCGCCGAGCACGTCGTCCTCGGTCAGCTCGCCCTTGGGGACGATGATGACGCCCTTGCGGTTGAAGAGGTACGACACCGAGCCCGGGTCGGCCATGTTGCCGCCGTTGCGGGTCATGGCGACGCGCACGTCGGAGGCGGCGCGGTTGCGGTTGTCCGTGAGGCACTCGATGAGCACCGCGACGCCGTTCGGGCCGTAACCCTCGTACATGATCGTCTCGTAGTCGGCGCCGCCGGCCTCGAGACCGCCACCGCGCTTGATCGCGGAGTCGATGTTCTTGTTCGGAACCGACTGCTTCTTGGCCTTCTGGACGGCGTCGTAGAGCGTCGGGTTGCCATCGAGGTCCACGCCGCCCATGCGCGCCGCGACCTCGATGTTCTTGATCAGCTTCGCGAAGAGCTTGCCGCGCTTGGCGTCGATCACGGCCTTCTTGTGCTTCGTCGTAGCCCATTTAGAGTGGCCGGACATCTGCCTGTCTCCTTCGCGTTACCCATCTATGAACGAACGCCTGAGATCCTACAAGGACTCCACGGCGGCGGTGGCGCGCACCATGTCGACGAACAGTGCGTGGACCCGGTGGTCGCCGGTCAGTTCCGGGTGGAACGACGTGGCGAGCGCGTTGCCCTGGCGGACGGCGACGATGTGGCCGCCGTGCTCGGCGAGCACCTCGGCGTCCCCGCCCACGGACTCCACCCAGGGGGCGCGGATGAAGACGCCCTCCACAGGATCGCCCGTGACGCCGCGCACGTCGACCGCCGCCTCGAAGGACTCGTTCTGGCGTCCGAAGGCGTTGCGGCGCACGATCATGTCGATGCCGCCGATGGTCTCCTGGCCCGAGCGCGGGTCGAGGATCTTGTCGGCCAGCATGATCATGCCCGCGCAGGTGCCGTAGACGGGCATGCCGGCGCGCACCCGGGCGCGCAGCGGCTCCATCACGCCGAAGAGCACGGCCAGTTTGGAGATGGTGGTGGACTCGCCGCCGGGCAGGACGAGCGCGTCCACCTCGGCGAGTTCCTCGGGGCGCCGCACCGGCCTGGCCACGGCGTCCGCCGCGGCCAGGGCGATGAGGTGCTCCCGTACGTCGCCCTGGAGCGCCAGGACACCGATGACAGGAGTGTTCATGGGGTTCGGATACCTGTGGACCTGTGCTTACCAGCCGCGGTTCGCGTAGCGCTCGGTCTCGGGGAGGGTGTCGCAGTTGATGCCGACCATGGCCTCGCCGAGGTTGCGCGACGCGTCCGCGATGATCTTCGGGTCGTCGTAGAAGGTGGTCGCCTTCACGATGGCGGCGGCGCGCTTGGCCGGGTCGCCGGACTTGAAGATGCCGGAGCCGACGAACACGCCCTCGGCGCCGAGCTGGCGCATCAGGGCCGCGTCGGCCGGAGTGGCCACGCCGCCGGCGGAGAACAGCACCACGGGGAGCTTGCCCAGCTCGGCGACCTCCTTGACCAGCTCGTAGGGGGCGCGCAGCTCCTTGGCGGCGGCGTACAGCTCGTTGTTGTCGCAGCCGCGCAGCTTGGCGATCTCGCCCTTGATCTGGCGCAGGTGGCGCACGGCCTCGACGACGTTGCCGGTGCCGGCCTCGCCCTTGGAGCGGATCATCGCGGCGCCCTCGGCGATACGGCGCAGGGCCTCGCCCAGGTTGGTGGCGCCGCACACGAAGGGGGTGGTGAACGCCCACTTGTCCGAGTGGTTGACCTCGTCGGCCGGGGTGAGCACCTCGGACTCGTCGATGTAGTCCACGCCGAGGGACTGGAGGACCTGGGCCTCGACGAAGTGGCCGATGCGGGACTTGGCCATGACCGGGATCGAGACGGCGTCGATGATGCCCTCGATCATGTCCGGGTCGGACATACGGGCCACGCCGCCGTCCTTGCGGATGTCGGCCGGGACCCGCTCCAGGGCCATGACGGCGACGGCGCCCGCGTCCTCGGCGATCTTCGCCTGCTCCGGGGTGACGACGTCCATGATGACGCCGCCCTTGAGCTGCTCGGCCATGCCGCGCTTCACGCGGGCGGTGCCGGTCTCGGGAGCCTGGTTCTCGGTGGTGGACACGGGCGACCTCACTGAAGTGAAAGAGGGTTCTCTGCTGCACCGAGGAAACGCGAGCGGACCAGGCCACAGCAAGGGCCAATGGAAAGCCGGTGGCTCGTTTTCGCTGGGAATGCCAGGTGAGGGGCGGTCAAGCGACCCGTTCCACCAGGGCGGCGGGGGGTTCGTCGTCCATCTCGAAGGCCAGCGGGAAGGGGGCGTGGCCGGCCAGCCTGAACCAGCGGACCTTGCGGTGCTCGCGCAGCCGGCGGGCGGCGCCCACGGCGTCGTTGTGGAAACGGCGGGCCATCGGGACCCGGCGCACGGCCTCGGCCAGTTCATGAACCGCGTCCTCGCCGCCGGGCGCCTCGCGCAGGGCCTCCACCTGGTCCGGTTCCGCGAACACCGCGCGCAGGGCCTGGCTCAGCTCGCTCTCGGCGACCTCCCGCTGCTCCTCCTCTGCCTGCCGGGCGGCGTGCGCGGCCTCGTACAGCACGATCGAGGCGGCCGGGTCGAGCACCCCGGAGGTGGCGAGCTCCTGGGCCACGGAGGCACGGCGCAGCAGCTGGGCGTCGAGCGCGGCGCGGGCGGCGTCCATCCGTACGTGCAGCCGGTCCAGGCGTCCTGCGGTCCAGCTCAGGTAGACGCCGATCGCGAGGAGGGCGACGAGGATCCAGATGAGGGTTGCGGTCACGCGGGAAGGCTATCGGCACCCCCTGGCCCCGCCGAAAGCGCGCCGGAAGGCCCGCGGCGGAGGCCCTGGGCGGCGGTCCGCGGCGGGCGCGGGGACCCGGGGGCCTCCGTTCCCACCGGACCCCGCTCGGGTCAGCGGCAGGGTGCCGTTGCCCGGAGCCGGCCGGCCTGATCAGAGAAAGGCGTCAGTCCCGCGCCAGTCCGAACCGCGCCCGCAGACCCGTCGAGCGTTCGTCCGCCGCGACCGCCGTCGTGCCGTCCGTGACCGTCTCGTAGACGGAGAGGATGTCCGCGCCGACCGTGGACCAGTCGAAGCGCCGTACGTGGGCGCTGCCGTGGGCGCGCAGGCGGGCCCGGCGTTCCGGGTCGGCCAGCAGCCGTACGGCGGCGTCGGCGAGCGCGTCGGCGTCCTCGTTGGCGAAGATCTCCCCCGCCCGGCCCTGGTCGAGGACCTGGACGAAGGCGTCGAGGTCGGACGCGAGCACCGGGGCACCCGCCGACATGGCCTCGACCAGGATGATCCCGAAGCTCTCACCGCCGGTGTTGGGCGCCACGTAGACATCGACGCTGCGCAGCAGGCGGGCCTTGTCCTCGTCGCTGATCATGCCGAGGAACTCCACCCGGGAACGCAGTTCCCGGGGCAGGTTCTCGACGGCCGCCTCCTCGTCGCCGCGGCCCGCGACCAGCAGCCGTGCGCCGGGCCGGGCGGCCATGATCTTCGGCAGGGCCTTCATCAGCACGGGCAGGCCCTTGCGGGGCTCGTCGATCCGGCCGATGAAGCCGATAGTCTCCCCCTGCCACGCGGGTTTCGGCTCGGCCCTCGCGAAGAAGTCGACGTCGACGCCGTTGGGGATGACCACCGCGTCCCCGCCCAGATGCTCGACCAGGGTGCGCCGGGCGTACTCGCTGACCGCGATCCGGGCGCTGATCTTCTCCAGGGCGGCCTGGAGGATGGAGTACGCGGCGATCATCGCCCGGGAGCGCGGGTTGGAGGTGTGGAAGGTGGCCACGATGGGGCCCTGCGCCGCCCAGCAGGTGAGCAGGCCCAGCGAGGGCGAGGTCGGCTCGTGGATGTGCACCACGTCGAAGGCCCCGTCGTGCAGCCAGCGCCGTACCCGCGCGGCCGACAGGAACCCGAAGTTCAGCCGGGCCACCGAGCCGTTGTACGGCACCGGGACCGCGCGGCCCGCCGAGACGACGTACGGCGGCAGCGGGGTGTCGTCGTCGGCCGGGGCCAGCACCGAGACCTCGTGGCCGAGGCGGATGAAGTACTCGGCGAGGTCGCGGATGTGGAACTGGACGCCACCGGGCACGTCCCAGGAGTACGGGCAGACGATCCCGATTCTCACGAGGGTCCCTTCGCGGGGTCGAGGTCGGCAAGCCACAGCCGCTGCAGCATGTGCCAGTCCTCCGGGTGCTCGGCGATCCCGGTGGCGAAGGCGTCGGCCAGGGCCTGTGTCATGACGGACGCCTTCTCGGCGCGGGTACCCGACCCGGGCACCTCGATCGGCGGGTGGACCCGGCCGCGCATGACGGGCGAGTCGTCGTACCAGAGGGTGACCGGCAGCAGCAGGGCGCCGGTGTGCTGGGCGAGCAGGGCGGGGCCCGCGGGCATCCGGGCCTTCTCGCCGAAGAAGTCGACCTCGACGCCGGAGGCGGACAGATCGCGGTCGGCGACCAGGCAGACCAGGCCGCCGTCGCGCAGCCTGCGGGCCAGGGTGCCGAAGGCGGAGCCGCCGCTGTGCGGCAGCACCTCCATGCCGAGACCCTCGCGGTAGGCGACGAAGCGGTCGTAGAGCGTCTCGGGCTTGAGGCGTTCGGCGACCGTGGTGAACGGGGTGCGCAGCTCCGTGGTGACCCAGGCGCCGGCCAGGTCCCAGTTGGCCAGGTGCGGCAGGGCGAGGATCACGCCCTTGCCCGCGTCGAGGCCCTCCGTCAGGTGGTGTATGTCCTTCGGGTCGAAGCCCGCCCTGATCCGCTCCGGGCTCCAGGCGGGCAGCCGGAAGGACTCCATCCAGTAGCGCAGGTAGGAGCGCATGCCCTTGCGGGACAGCTCCGCGAGGCGCTCGGGGCTCGCGCCCGGCACGACGCGCGCGTAGTTCGCCTCCAGGCGCAGCACGCCCTTGCCGCGCTTCTTCCAGGCGAGGTCGGCGACGGTCCGCCCCAGACGGGCGGCGGCGGGTTCCGGGAGCTTCTTGACGGTGCTCCAGCCCGCGCCGTACAGCGCGTCGCTGAGCCGGTCCGGAACGCTCACTTCGCCGCCCCGCTCGCGTCCCGCGCGGCCGCCTCGGCCTCGGCGGACTCGCGGCGCACGGTGACGACCCGCTGGATCAGCGTGACCAGGCTGCCCGCGGCCACGATCCACAGGGCGACCGGCAGCAGCCACTGGATGCCCGGCACACCGAACTTGTGCAGACCCGCGAGACCGGCCGCGACCAGCGAGATCACCAGCCGCTCGGCGCGCTCGACCAGCCCGTTCACGGCGACCGGCAGCCCGATCGACTCGCCGCGCGCCTTCGTGTAGGACACCACCTGGCCGCTGGCCAGGCAGAAGATCGAGACCGCGCACATCATGTCGTTGTCGCCCTGCCCCGCGTACCAGAGGGCGAAGCCGCCGAAGATCGCGCCGTCGGCGACCCGGTCCAGGGTGGAGTCCAGGAAGGCGCCCCAGCGGCTGGAGCGGCCCAGCTGGCGGGCCATGTTCCCGTCGACCAGGTCGGAGAAGACGAACAGGGTGATCACGACCGTGCCCCAGAAGAACTCGCCCCGGGGATAGAAGACCAGCGCGCCCGCCACCACGCCCGCCGTGCCGAGCAGCGTGACCGTGTCGGGGCTCACCCCCCGTCGGATGAGAAACGCGGCGAACGGTGTGAGGACACGCGTGAAGAATGCACGCGCGTACTTGTTCAGCATGGCCTTCCCGACGGTCGGTGTCGCCGCGGCCCTGATGGCCGCCGGCTGGCCCATCGTAGCCACGCGCGCGTACGCGTGGCGGGCGGGCACCCGCGGTCCGTGCGCCGCGGTGGTGCGCCGGGCTCGCGCGAAGACCCCGGGAAGCGGTTCCTACGACCCCGCGCGGACCGCCGGCGCGGGAACCGTACGACCCGGCGGGGAACGCGGGCACGGGGAACCGTACGACCCGGTGCGGGGCGCCGGCGGCGGGATCGGGTCCGTCGTATGGACGCGGCGTGACGGGAGTGGAAAGCTCGAATAACCGCGGGCGTCGCCGAAGCCGCCGCAGCACGCGGTTCGCGCGTCCGCGCCCCGATGACCTCACCGTGCACGGGAGGCAGGATCATGGGCGACAAGACTCAGACACACCCCGGGGCCGCCGGCAGGGCTCTGACGGCCGACCAACCCGCGTCCATACGGAATGTGGTGCTGGTCGGCCACTCCGGATCGGGCAAGACGACCCTGGTGGAGGCCCTCGCGCTGACCGCCGGGGCGGTGAACCGGGCGGGCCGCGTCGAGGACGGCGGCACCGTCTCCGACTACGACGAGATCGAGCACCGCCAGCAGCGCTCCGTCCAGCTGTCCCTGGTACCGCTCGCCTGGGACGGCATCAAGATCAACGTTCTGGACACCCCCGGATACGCCGACTTCGTGGGGGAACTGCGGGCCGGTCTGCGCGCCGCGGACGCGGCCCTCTTCGTCGTCTCGGCCTCGGACGGCGTGGACGGCTCCACCCGCCTGGTCTGGGAGGAGTGCGCGGCCGTCGGGATGCCCCGCGCGATCGTGATCACGCACCTGGAGGCGGCCCGCGCCGACTTCGAGGAGACCACCCGGATCTGCGCGGAGGCCTTCGGCGACGACGACCCGGACGCCGTCCTGCCCCTCTACCTGCCGCTGCGCGGCGCCGAGGGCCCCGACGGGCACGCGCCCGTGACCGGCCTGGTGGGGCTGCTCTCCCGCAAGCTGTCCGACTACTCGAGCGGGGAGCGCAAGGAGTCCGAACCCGGCGAGGACCAGTTGCCGGACCTGGACGAGGCCCGCAACCGGCTCATCGAGGGGATCATCGCCGAGAGCGAGGACGAGACCCTGATGGACCGCTACCTCGGCGGTGAGCAGGTCGAGATCAAGACCCTGATCCAGGACCTGGAGCGGGCCGTGGCCCGGGGCAGGTTCTTCCCGGTGCTCGCGGCCGCCCCCGCCGCGGACGGCGCCCGCCAGGGCCTGGGCACCGTGGAACTGCTCGACCTGATCACGGGCGGCTTCCCGACCCCGTTCGAGCACCCGGTGCCCGGCGTGACCACCCCCGACGGAAAGGCCCGCGAGCTCAAGCCGTGCGACACCGACGGGCCGCTGGCCGCCGAGGTCGTCAAGACCGCCTCCGACCCCTACGTCGGCCGGATCTCCCTGGTCCGCGTCTTCTCCGGCACGCTGCGCCCCGACCGCACGGTGCACGTCTCCGGGCACGGCCTGACCGACCGGGGGCACGAGGACCACGACGTCGACGAGAAGATCGGCGCCCTGTCCATGCCCTTCGGCAAACAGCAGCGGCCCCTCACCCAGGCCGTCGCCGGCGATCTGGTGTGCGTGGCCAAACTCGGCCACGCCGAGACCGGGGACACGCTGTCCGCCAAGGACGACCCGCTGCTGATGGAGCCCTGGCAGATGCCGGACCCGCTGCTCCCGGTCGCCATCCAGGCGCACAGCAAGGCCGACGAGGACAAGCTCTCGCAAGGGCTGTCCCGGCTGGTCGCCGAGGACCCGACGATGCGCCTGGAGCACAACCAGGACACCCACCAGGTGGTGCTCTGGTGCCTGGGCGAGGCGCACGCGGACGTCGCGCTGGAACGGCTGCGCGGCCGCTACGGCGTCCAGGTGGACGTCGTACCGCACAAGGTCTCCCTGCGGGAGACGTTCGCGAACCGGGCCACCGGGCGCGGCCGGCACGTCAAGCAGTCCGGCGGGCACGGCCAGTACGCCATCTGCGAGATCGAGGTCGAACCGCTGCCGGGCGGCTCCGGCATCGAGTTCGTGGACAAGGTGGTCGGCGGCGCGGTGCCGCGCCAGTTCATCCCGTCCGTAGAGAAGGGGATCCGCGCCCAGGCCGCCAAGGGCGTCGCCGCCGGACATCCGCTGGTGGACGTGCGGGTCACCCTGCTCGACGGCAAGGCGCACTCGGTGGACTCCTCCGACGCCGCCTTCCAGACCGCGGGCGCGCTCGCCCTGCGCGAGGCCGCGGCCGACGCGAGGATCCATCTGCTGGAGCCGGTCGCCGAAGTGGGCGTCCTGGTCCCCGACGACTACGTGGGCGCCGTGATGAGCGACCTGTCGGGCCGCCGGGGCAGGCTGCTCGGCACCGAACAGGTGGGCGCCGGACGCACGCTGATCCGGGCCGAGGTCCCCGAGTTCGAGATCGGCCGCTACGCCGTCGACCTGCGCTCGCTCTCTCACGGCACGGCCCGCTTCGACCGGGCGTACGCGCGGCACGAGCCGATGCCGGCGCAGATCGCCGAACGCATCCGCGAACAGGGCGGGGACGAGGGGTAGTTCCCGGATTCCGGGGCGGGCGGCTTCGGCCGTCCGCCCTCCGTGTGACGGTGCCGGCGGATACGCTGATCACCTGGGCACGTCCCGCGCCGGCCGTCCGGTTCCGGTACGCCGACGGGCCCGACAGGTGTGCGGGGCAGGGAAGCCGGGAAGGCCGCAGGAGCGACACCGGCGGCGATGGGGGCGGGAATGTCGTTTGGAACGGAGTGGGACGGGCCCCAGGTGCCCGTCTCCGGCGACGGCCAGCAGGCGGCGACGGCCGCGCTGGCCTCCGCGGCCTACCGGGACGGCCCGGTCGACAAGATCAAGGACGCGGACAACGAGTGGCACCAGTCCTCCGTCACGGGCGGCAGGATCGCACTGTTCAGGCCCAACCTCGGCGAGGCTTTCTCGCGCGCCGTGGTGGACCGCATGCTCGGCGCCGGCCGCAAGCCGCTCATCCAGTCGTTCGGCTCCGAACCCCAGTTCGTGGTCGAGCACTGTCTGGCGGCCAACAACATCCGCCGGGAGCGCGACAACCGGCTGACGCTCGTGACGGTCCTGTGCGGCGTGCTCTTCCTGCCGGGGCTGCTCGCCTGGCTGCTCGTCTTCCAGCTGCGCGCCTTCGTCGCCGGGCGGGACGACAAACGGGCCGGCACCCTGGCCACCGTCCTGCTGCTCGGCGTGGGCCTGCTGGCCGTGCTGTTCCTGGTCAAGATGCCGTTCGGCGGATTCTGGGGGTGGTACGCGCGGGCGGCCGTGGTGCTGCCCGTCATCGGCTGGTATCTGGCGAAGCGGATCTGCGAGCGCACCGCCCAGGACCTGCGGGCCCGGTGGGACGGCCTGCTGTCGGGAAGCAGCGTCGGGATCAAGGTGCCCGAGGCGGTGCCGCGCGGCCCCGACCAGACCGCTGCCGACGCGCTGCGCGAGTCCCTGGCCCGGCTCACCGCCGAGCAGCAGTCCAACTCGGTCTTCTACGCGGGCCCCAAGGGCATACTCGGCATGGGCACCCGCTGGGGTTCCTGGCAGCTCGCCGAGGAACTGGTGTCCGCCGACCCCGGCCGGGAGATCCATCCGTTCCGCAGCTGGGACGTCATCCGCGCGATCCATGACCAGCTGGCCCTGCTGGAGCGCGGCCCGCTGAACACCGGGGGCTTCCCCAAGCCGTCGGTCAAGCACTGGATCGTCACCCCGGTCCCGGAGGGCGCGGGGGCGGTGTCCCGGCCCGAGGGCTCCGACGTGGAGGCCTTCCAGGTCAAGCCGCACGCCATACAGGACATCTGCAACAAGCAGCAGTTCGGCAAGGGCGACCGGCACTACCTGGGCGTGCAGTGGACGCTGTGGGACGGTCAGCTGGTGATCACCATGATGATCACGGTCACCGTGCTGCACGAGACGCTGCGCATCGAGGTCACCGGCCATGCGCTCGGCCCGGTGAACGGGCTGTTCTGGGGCAAGCCGGAGGGCCGGACCAAGGAGGTCGCCAAGACCTTCCGGTTCTGGGAGACCCGCAAGATCAACCTGCCGCTGATGACCACGGACGAGGTCGTACGGCTCGCCGTGCGCGCCCCGCTGGCCTGGTACCCGCCGCTGCTCAACTGGCTCGGCGGCTCGCTGGGCCTGCCCGAGCCGTTCGGCCTGCGGCACGCCTGGGCCGACCAGCCGTGGAAGCACCGCTTCATGGCCGACGACGCGCTGCGCGCGGCCACCCCGGTACTGCGGGTCGTGCACTCGGCCGCGATCAAGGTCCTCAAGGAACACGGCGTCGACACGGAGAAGTTCGGCAGCCGCTCCTCGGTGCTGAGCGGGGCGATCCAGGATCCGTCGCCGAGGAAGGCGGACCTGTACGACGCGTAGCGCGTCATGGACACGTAGAGGGCGTCCCCGGGCAAGGGGGCGCCCTCTACGTGTCCCGGGGCACGCGGGACTACGCGGGCCAGGCGTCCGCCAGCATCTTCCGGGTGTCGGCGAGGAGCTGCGGGAGGACCTTGGTGTGGCCGACCACGGGCATGAAGTTGGTGTCGCCGCCCCAGCGGGGCACGACGTGCTGGTGCAGATGGGCGGCGATGCCGGCGCCCGCCACCGCGCCCTGGTTCATGCCGATGTTGAAGCCGTGCGCCCCGGACGCCGTGCGCAGGGCGGTCATCGCCTGCTTGGTCAGCTCCGCCAGCTCGATGGTCTCCGGCCCGGTGAGCTCCGTGTAGTCGGCCACGTGCCGGTAGGGCACGGTCATCAGATGGCCGCCGTTGTACGGATACAGGTTGAGAACGGCGTAGACGTGCTCGCCGCGACGGATGATCAGACCGTCCTCGTCGGACTTGGCCGGGATCGAGCAGAAGGGGCAGCCGTCTCCGGCCTCCGGGCCGCTCGGCTTGTTCTCGCCCTGGATGTAGGCCATCCGATGAGGCGTCCACAGGCGCTGGAACGCGTCCTGCGTCCCCACGCCGATCTGCTGCTCCGGCTCACTCGTCATGCTACGCAGCATATGGCGTGAGGGACCCGTACAGGCCAGGGCCCCCGGGGACGGAAGTCCGCCGGGGGCCCTTCTCGGCCAGGGTCAGACCTGGGCCCGCTCCGCCACGATCTTGGCGATCTTGGCGATGGCCTCGTCGACCGGGATGCCGTTCTCCTGGGAGCCGTCGCGGTAGCGGAAGGACACCGAACCGTTCGACATGTCCTCGTCGCCCGCGATGACCATGAAGGGCACCTTCTGCTTCTGCGCGTTTCGGATCTTCTTCTGCATGCGGTCCGAGGAGGAGTCCACCTCGACGCGCAGACCCTGCTTGCGGGCCGTCGCGGCGAACTTCTCCAGGTACTCGACGTGGGCGTCGCCGATCGGGATGCCGAGCGCCTGCACCGGGGCCAGCCATGCCGGGAAGGCGCCCGCGTAGTGCTCCAGGAGCACCGCGAAGAAGCGCTCGATGGAGCCGAACAGCGCGCGGTGGATCATGACCGGGCGCTGCTTGGTGCCGTCGGAGCCGGTGAACTCCAGGTCGAACCGCTCGGGCAGGTTGAAGTCGAGCTGGATGGTCGACATCTGCCAGGTGCGGCCGATCGCGTCCTTGGCCTGGACGGAGATCTTCGGGCCGTAGAACGCGGCGCCGCCCGGGTCGGGGACCAGGGGCAGGCCCTGCTTCTCGGCGACCTGGCGCAGGGTCTCGGTCGCCTCCTCCCACGCCTCGTCGGAGCCGACGAACTTCTCCGGGTCCTTGGTGGACAGTTCCAGGTAGAAGTCGGTCAGACCGTAGTCCCGCAGCAGCCCGAGGACGAAGGTGAGCGTCTTGTCCAGTTCCTCGGACATCTGCTCACGGGTGCAGTAGATGTGCGCGTCGTCCTGCGTGAAGCCGCGGGCGCGGGTGAGGCCGTGCACGACGCCCGACTTCTCGTACCGGTACACGGTCCCGAACTCGAAGAGGCGCAGCGGAAGTTCGCGGTACGAGCGGCCGCGCGCGTCGAAGATCAGGTTGTGCATCGGGCAGTTCATGGGCTTGAGGTAGTAGTCCACGCCCTCGTCGAGCTGCATGGGCGGGTACATGCCGTCGGCGTACCAGTCCAGGTGGCCCGAGGTCTCGAAGAGCTTCCCCTTCGTCGCGTGCGGGGTGTAGACGAACTCGTAGCCCTCCTCCTCGTGGCGACGCCGCGAGTAGTCCTCCATGGTGCGGCGGATGATGCCGCCCCTGGGGTGGAAGACGGCGAGGCCGGAGCCGATCTGCTCGGGGACGGAGAAGAGGTCCAGCTCGGCGCCGAGCTTGCGGTGGTCGCGCTTCTCGGCCTCGGCGAGGAACTCCAGGTGCGCCTTCAGCTCGTCCTTGGACGGCCAGGCGGTGCCGTAGATGCGCTGGAGCATGGGGTTCTTCTCGCTGCCGCGCCAGTAGGCGGCCGCGTTGCGCATCAGCTTGAACGCCGGGATGAGGCGGGTGGAGGGCAGGTGGGGACCGCGGCAGAGGTCCTTCCAGCACAGCTCGCCGGTCTTCGCGTCCAGGTTGTCGTAGATCGTCAGCTCGCCCGCGCCGACCTCGACGTCCGCGCCGTCGTCGTGCGACGCGGCGCCCTTGAGGCCGATCAGCTCCAGCTTGTACGGCTCGCCTGCCAGCTCCTCGCGGGCGGCCTCGTCGGTGACGACGCGACGGGCGAACTTCTGCCCGCGCTTCTGGATCTCCTGCATCTTCTTCTCGATGGCCTTGAGATCCTCGGGCGTGAACGGCTTCTCGACGTCGAAGTCGTAGTAGAAACCGTCCTTGACCGGCGGACCGATGCCCAGCTTGGCCTCGGGGAACAACTCCTGCACGGCCTGGGCCATGACGTGCGCGGTGGAGTGGCGCAGGATGTTCAGGCCGTCCTCGGAGGCGATCTCGACGGCCTCGACCGCGTCGCCCTCGGACAGTTCGTACGCGAGGTCCTTCAGCTCGCCGCCCACGCGCGCGGCGACGACCGAGCGCTCGCCCGCGAAGAGGTCGGCGGTCGTAGTGCCCGTCGTCACCACGCGTTCTTCCCGCTCGGAATCGCGTTGGATGATCACACGGACGTCTGACACCGGTCTCTCCTGCCTGAAGGTGGATGCGGCGCCATACCAGGAGCGCGCGCACAGGCGATCGTACCGACCCGAGGGCGCCGACCGCGAAACGATTACGGTCGGTCCCCGGCCCCTCACTCCTCCCCGCAGGCCTCCTCGAAGAAGTCCAGGTTCTCCTGCAGGGACTTCATGAGCCGGTCCCGCTCGGCCTCGTCCACCTGTACGGGTACCACCCCGGAGGCGCCGGTGAGCCTGCGGAAGCCGCCGCGCCGCTCCAGCCGGCCGCGCACCCGCACCGGGAGGCCGACGAGATGGGCGTGGCCCGCGATGCGGTAGTCCTCCTCGTCCAGGGTGACGCGGACGTGCGGCACCTCGGCGCCGGCGAGGACGCGCAGCCGTACGGTGCCCTCGCCGCGCGGACCCGAGCGGCGCAGGCGCACCACCGCGCCGGTGATCCGCACGGGCACGGAGGGCTCCTCGTGCAGGTAGCGGGCCGCGGCCTCGCGCAGCACGGGCAGGTCGCCGGGGGAGAACTCCACGGGTTCGGCGCCCGGGGCGCAGCCCTCGGGGACACCGGCGGCGGGTGCCCAGGCGACGGCGACCCCGGCCCCCTCGGTGCCCCGTACCAGCGCGCCGATCGCCTCGGTCAGTTCGCGGCTGACGCCGGCCTCGACGGCTCCGGCGAAGGCGTCCATGCCGCCGGTGGCGCGCCGGTAGTCGATGGCCTCGCGGGCGGCGTGCAGGGCCTGGTGGAGGCGGACGGCGAGGGGGCGGGCGACGGCCACGGGGGCGAAGGCGGTCAGCCGGCCGTCCTCGGCGGCGGGGCCGACGAGGACATGGTCGAGCAGGGCGGTGGCGGCGCGCCGGTGGCGGGCACCGTGGTAGCCGGCCCGAGCGCGGGTGGCGAGCGCGGCGGCGAGCAGCAACTGGCGTCCGGCGTCGCGCAGTTGCTCCTCGTGCCCCCAGGAGGCGGCGCCCGCCGGGCCGCTCGGGGTCTCGCGCCACCAGCGGATCTCGTCGCTGGGTACGGCGAGGCAGATCAGCACCTCGCGGGCGGCGGGGGTGTCGCTGCGGGCGAGGGCGTCCAGGGCCTCGGCGAGGAGGTCGTCGCTGTCGGGGTAGGCGCGACTCTCGGGCACGAGCAGGCTGGTGCCGGCGCCGGCCGGGCCGGGCGGGGTCCAGCGGCCGTAGCGTCCGGCGGCTCCGCCGCGCCGCTGCCAGCCGTGCCGGCGCAGCAGGGCGGCGAGGATCGCGGGGTCGACGCCGGCGGGGTCCGGCGGGCGGTGCCACGGGAGGGCGTCGGGATGTGCCCGCGGCGGCACCGGCTCCTCGTGGGGACGGATCCTCATGGTCTGCCTCCCGTCCCGACGCGGGTCATGATCTCGCACAGCGCCCGGTCGTCGAAGATGCGTGTGGTCGGTATCCGCACGGTGGTCCGGGTCCGGCCGGTGAGGGGGTGGCCGGCCAGGTTGACCCAGTAGCAGCAGTGCCGCAGGTCGAGCCGGTCGTGGCCGGCGCGCAGCCAGTCGCCCTGGGCGCGCGGGACCAGCATCACGACGAGGATCTTGTGCACCGAGACGGGTGTGCGGGCGAGTTTGCGCAGATGGTCGTTGTCGAGGGTGAAGGAGAAGGTACGGCCCGGGGGGTGGGGCGGTATCTGGTACGTGGCCTTCAGCTGGACCTTGATGGTGACCTCGTCGTCGACGGTGTGGCCGGGCGCGCTGTGGCTGACGTGCCAGTCGATGCCGTTGTCCGGGAAGGGCTGGGACAGCGAGCAGCCGGCCGCGGCGGCGACCGCGTGCAGATAGCCGACCTGGAGCGTCTCCATGCAGGCGGTGGTGGCGAGCGAGCCGCGGACGGTGCCCGTGCGCTCGGGCAGCAGCCCGCCGCGCTCGGGCTGCAGAGTGGCCATGACCGACAGCCTTCCGAACCAAGAGTTTCCCCGCTGCGGGCTGCTGAACTGCAAAGACCCGTACTCCTGTTGTCTCCCGGCGGCGTACGGCGCAAACGGCCCGGGTATCACCAAACAGGCAGAAGACGGGACGTCATCTGCCGTGCATGATCGAGGAGTTGGTTGGCATGACGTACTGGTACGAGGGGCCGCTGGCCGCCTTCGACACGGAGACCACGGGCGTGGACGTCGAGACCGACCGGATCGTGTCGGCCGCCGTCGTCGTCCAGGACGCGCCGGAGACCCTGCCCCGCGTCTCGCGCTGGCTGGTGAACCCGGGGGTCCCGGTGCCGGCGGGGGCGACCGCGGTGCACGGGCTGACGGAGGAGCACCTCCAGCGCAACGGGCGCTGGCCGGCTCCGGTGATGTTCGAGATAGCCGAGCAGCTGGCGGAGCACGCGGCGCGGGGGCGTCCGCTGGTGGTGATGAACGCGCCGTTCGATCTGACGCTGCTGGACCGGGAGTTGCGCCGGCACCGGGCGTCCTCGCTGGAGCGGTGGTTCCCGTCGGTGCCGCTGCGGGTGCTGGATCCGCGGGTGCTGGACAAGCATCTGGACCGCTATCGCAAGGGGCGCCGCACGCTGACGGACCTGTGCGCGCACTACGGCGTGGAGCTGGAGGGGGCGCACGACGCGGCGGCGGACGCGCTGGCCGCGCTGGAGGTGGTCCGCGCGCTGGGGCGCCGCTTCGCCACCCGCCTGGAGCGCCTCTCCCCCGCCGAACTGCACACCCTCCAGGCCGACTGGCACGCCGCGCAGGCCCGTGGTCTCCAGTCCTGGTTCGCCCGCAACGGTTCGGACGAGACGGTCGACACGGAGTGGCCGCTGCGGCCGGAGATGCCGGCGGCGGCGTAGGACCTTCGGCGCCCGAGCGAGTGGCCGGGGACCGGACGGCGCGAGGACCCTCGGCAGCAGAAGAGCCGGTCCGCTGTCGCGGACCGGCCCTCTCCCGGTGGGCGATACTGGGTTCGAACCAGTGACCTCTTCGGTGTGAACGAAGCGCTCTCCCACTGAGCTAATCGCCCGGGAACGCACTGAACAATACAGGTCCCGAGGCCGATCCTTCAAACCGCTCGCAGCCGGAGCAGCAGTCCGCGCCGTCCGGCCCGCATCATCAGGCGGTGGTTGGCGCGGAAGAGCGGGCGGGCGGGTACGGCCAGGCGCCGGAGCAGGGGCTTGCGGACGTCGACCTCCTGCTCGTAGACCGCGAGCGTCCCGGGACCCGCGGCGGTGACGGTCCAGCGCGCCCAGCCCTCGATGTCGCCGCTCATGGCGATCTCCAGGATCCCCGCGGCGGGATCGCGGCGCCGCTCGTGCGCGGTGAAGGTCATGGCGTAGGGCAGCGCCGAGCGGATGGTGAGGACGCCGGTGGCGTCGTCGAGCCGGATCACCGAGCGCACCTGGGGCCACCAGCGGGGGTAGTCCTCCGGCCGTTCCAGCACGGCGAAGACGGCGGCGGGCGGCACGGGCAGGCGCCACGGGCTGCGGAAGCGGTAGTGGTTCCAGTCCATGCGCCGAGTCTGCCCGCACCCGGACGGGCGCCCCCGCCGTCCGCTGACCGGCACTCAGAACGCTTACCGCTCACGGGTGTCGGCCCACCCGGAATTCGGCACTCCCGGTGCCGCACGCGGGAAAATCCCCGGCTTTCCGGAAAACCCGCGGAGATTTGGCCAGTTACGCGCGACCGGAACTTCTCCCGCCGGGTGACGGTTCGTCACGGGCCTTGGAATACGACGACGGCCCAGCCGCTCTTTCGCGGATGGGCCGTCGGTCCGGGGTGGGCGATACTGGGTTCGAACCAGTGACCTCTTCGGTGTGAACGAAGCGCTCTCCCACTGAGCTAATCGCCCCGGGCACAGGAAGAACATTACCCCATGTCAGGCGGTGCCTTCGACCAGCGGCCCGCCGGTGCGCGCGCGGCGGTGCGAGCGGCTCACCCGTCCTTGGCCCGCCAGGGCGGCACGAGCCCGAACCGCCACAGGTAGATCGAGCCGAGCACCAGGATGATCACCGCTCCGATCGCGGTCAGCGCGATGTTCCGGCGGCGCGCCCGGGGGTCCAGGGCACGCTGTGCCGCCTCGGTGACCTTGCGTTTGGTCCAGCGGAGCACGATCTGGGCCCAGACGAACTCGGTCGCCCAGATCGCCATGCCGGCGAAGATCACCACCCAGCCGGGTCCGGGCAGCGCGAGCATGGCGACGCCGGCGACCACGACGGCGAGTCCGATCGCGAAGACGCCGGCCTGCCAGCCGCGGTGCAGCACCCGGCGCGCCCTGATGAATTCGGGCGCCCGCGACCCGAGCCCAGGTTCGTCACTCCCCGTATTCACACCGACAACGCTACCCGAGTGATTCACATCACCGGAATGGTCGTAGATCCGGTACGAGTTCTCGGCCGGAAGAGTGTCGTAAACGCACGCAAAACCCTCAGAGGGGTTTACAACGGCACCGTAGGTGGCATGTCGATTTCGCCGACGTGCGAATCCCCGAGCGCACACTGAGCGAAAGGCCCTGGCGCTTATGAACACCACGGTCAGCTGCGAGCTGCACCTGCGCCTCGTTGTGTCGAGCGAGTCCTCCCTGCCTGTCCCCGCAGGCCTGCGGTACGACACGGCCGACCCCTACGCCGTGCACGCCACCTTCCACACCGGAGCCGAGGAGACCGTCGAGTGGGTGTTCGCCCGCGACCTCCTCGCCGAGGGGCTGCACCGGCCCACCGGAACCGGAGACGTCCGCGTCTGGCCGTCCCGCAGCCACGGTCAGGGCGTTGTCTGCATCGCCCTCAGCTCCCCTGAGGGGGAGGCCCTGCTCGAGGCGCCCGCACGGGCCCTCGAGTCCTTCCTGAAGCGAACCGACGCCGCCGTGCCGCCCGGCACGGAGCACCGGCACTTCGATCTGGACCAGGAGCTCTCCCACATCCTGGCGGAAAGCTAGCCCGCCCTTCCGAGCAGCCCGGCGCCGTCCACTCGGGGAGACGGCTCGGGCCAGGACAACCGCATACGGCACGGGCCGGCGCCGTCACCGTGAGCGCTCACGGAACGGCGTCGGTCCGTCCGCGCGCCCGGCCGCGTGCCGCCGCGGCGGCCCTGGGCGGGCGTACGGCGGCTTCCGGGACCCTCTGGGGCCCCCGGCGGCGTTCCACCGGCGGCCGGGGCCGGACACGGCCCGTGCGGCGGGCGCGATGTCGCTACCATCGGCCAGCATCGGCGGGCGCCTGCCCGACCCCCAGGCCAGGGAGCGAAACGTGCTGATCACCCATGACACCCGGTGCGCCCTCGACACCGTGGTGGACCTGGTGAACACCGCGCCGGAGGACGAGGCGGCGCCGGAGGGGCTGCCCGACGTCCCGGCCCTCGCGGAATTCGTACGGAACCACGAGATCAGCGATGTCGGCGTGGTCTCCTCGGCCGATCTCTCGGACGTGCGGGCGGTCCGGGCGCGGTTCGCGGCGATCTTCGCGGCCCCGGACTCCAGGAGCGCCGCCGGGCTGATCAACGAGCTGGTCGCGGCGGCGAGCACCACCCCGCGGCTGACCGATCACGACGGCTACGACTGGCACGTCCACTACTACGCCCCCGGTTCCTCGGTGGCCGACCACCTCGCCGCCGACTGCGGCATGGCCCTGGCCTTCTTCGTCGTCGCCGGCGAGGAGGAGCGCCTGCGCCGCTGCGAGGCCCCGGACTGCCGCCGCGCCTTCGTGGACCTCTCCCGCAATCGCTCCCGCCGCTACTGCGACAGCCGCACCTGCGGCAACCGGCTGCACGTGGCCGCCTACCGGGCGCGCCGCAAGGAAGCGACCGGCTGACCTGTTTCCGCCCGGCACCGAGGGATCCGGCCGGGACCGGCGCCCGCGTCCTCGGCGGTGGCGGTCCTCGGGGCGACGTCGGTCCCGGCGGGTGGCGCCGGGACGGACGTGTACGGCTCACAGCAACAGCAGATCGTGCAGCGCAGCCATGAGGATCAGACACCCGATCACCGCAAGGAAGATCATCAGCGGTGGCTGGGAAAGGGCGAAGAGGCACCCGCGCGGCTCGTCCTTCGGCGGCGCGGCCTCGCTCTGTGTCGTATCCAGCATCTCGCGGCCGATGATGGCGCAAACGGAACCCCGCGAGCGATCAAGACGCACGATCTTGCGGGAGTTCGCCGAATCCCATGATCTTGCTTCCGGCTCGCTTCGGCTGGTGAACGATTCCGGACGTCCGCGGACCCACTGTGACGATCCGGCGAGTCATGTGACTGTCATATGCCGTGCTTCTTGAGGATCGCCTCGATGTCGCTGAAGTCGTCACCGGACGCGGGCCGCTCGCCCTGGACCTGCCCCGGCTCCTGTCCCTTGCCCCGGCCCCGGCGCAGGGCCGGGGCGGACGAGACGGGTGCGGTGGCGGCCGGGCGGGCCGCAGCGGTACCGGCCGCCGCGGCGTGTTCGGCGTCGGCGCCCGCGCGGCCCCTGCGGCGCTCCACCGCGCGGGTGGCGGCGAACAGCGCCCAGGCCGCGGCCAGCACGCCGAAGCCGGCCCAGGCGGTGGGGCTGAAGGCGGTGTCCGAGAGCCAGCCCACGACGCCGGTCATCACGAGGCCGACCGGCACCAGCGCGTAGGCCGCGATGCGGGCCGCCGCCAGGAAACGTCTGCGGTAGGCCGTGACCACCGCGATACCCAGGCCCGCCGCGGACACGGCGGAGCAGACTGTCTCGGCGATCATCCGGTCCTCCAGGCGGGCTCGGCGGGGTGGCGGGTCGTACGGCAAAAGCGGCACCACGGCACGCCGTGTGCGCTTCGTCCCTTCCATCCTGCACCGCCCGGCCCGTGCGGGGCCACGGTCCGGGCCACAGATCAGGGTGATCTCCGGGTCGCCTCCTCCTCGGGTGCCGTGGCCGAGGACGCGGGAGGCGCGGGTCCCGGCCCCCTGGGGACCCGCGCGGCCCGTGCCCGGGTCCGGATTGGGGCGGTCGTGCCCCGCCTGGAAGACTGGGCGCATGAGCGACTCCTCCCCCGCGCCCGCCGACGCCGTCGTCCTCGACGTCTGGTGCGAACTCCAGTGCCCCGACTGCCGCACCGCCCTCGACGACGTGCGCGCCCTGCGCGCCCGCTACGGCGACCGGCTGGACGTACGGCTGCGGCACTTCCCGCTGGAGCGGCACAAGCACGCCTTCGCCGCCGCGCAGGCCGTCGAGGAGGCGCTGGCGCAGGGCGACGGCTGGCCGTACGTGGAGGCCGTCCTGGCGCGGGTCGACGAGCTGGGCCGTGAGGGAGAACCCCTGCTGGTCGAGGTGGCCCGTGAGCTCGGCCTGGACGCCGAGGAGTTCGACACCGCGCTGATCGACGGCCGGCACATCCTGATCGTCGACGCCGACCAGGCCGAGGGCAAGGCGATCGGCGTGACCGGCACCCCGACGTACGTCATCGGCGGCGAGCGGCTGGACGGCGGGAAGAGCCAGGAGGGGCTGCGCGCCCGGATCGAGGAGATCGCGGACCGGCTGCTGGGCGGGCAGAAGGGCTGAGGACTCCCGCGACGGGCGGGCGGGACGACCGAGGGCTCCCCGCGGGTCGGGACGTCGGCCACGCCCGCGCGGGCGTGGCCGCGGGCGGGAGCGGCACCGGGCGGCGGACACCGGGCGGCACCGGCCCGCCTACAGCAGCGGCTTCGACAGGGAGTACGTCACCGTCTCGTAGCCGAGCGACTCGTACAGCCGCTCGGCCGGGGTGTTGCCCGCGAACACGTTGAGGCCGATGAGCGGCCGGCCGGCCGCCAGTGCCTGGCGTTCCGCGAGCAGCATCAGGGCCCTGCCGTACCCCCGGCCGCGCTCGGCCGCGTCGGTCCGGACGTCGTACACGTACGCCGTGTCCTCCCGCAGGGCCAGCCACAGGGTGCCGACCCGGGTTCCCGCGCGCTCCAGGACGCTGAGGAGCATGCCCTCGGTCGCGAGCCCGTGCGGCAGCAGCCGGGCCTGGTCGTCGCCGGCCCTGGCGCGGGCGGCGGCCTCGGGGACGCCCCGCTCGGCCCAGGCGCGGGCGTGGCGCTCGTGCTCGCGTGCCCGCCATGCCGTGAACTCGTCCTCGGTCATGGGCCGTTCGAGGATGTCCGGGGGCAGCGCGGGCGGGCCGGCGTCGAGGCGTTTCTCCATGCCCCGGTTGCGGAGGGTGTAGCCGAGGGCGTCGAAGAGCCGAAGCGCGCTGTCGGCCGCGGCCACCGGTACCACGGTCTCGATCTGCCGGCAGCCCCAGCCGCGCGCCACCTCCTCCGCGGCGAGCGCGGCGATCGTCCCCCGGCCGCGGCGGCGGTCGGCCTCGGCGATCCGCAGCTCGTCGACGCGGGCCACCGTGTCCCCGAGGACCGGCGAGGTGCCGAGGCGGATCTCGCCGACGGGACGGCTGTTCACGCACACCTGGTAGCGGCGCGAACGCGTGCCGTCGGGGTGCTGTCGGAGCGGCTCGGCCGGCCGCAGGGTCGTGGTCATCACACGTGTTCTACCCACGGCACGGGCCGAGTCAGTCCGTTCGCCGGTTCCGGACGGTGATCGCGGTGCCCGCGGCGGCCGACCGGTCGCCGCGTCACCGCGGGTCGGGGTCCGCCCCCGCCCGCTCCTCGAAGATCCGCATCGCCTTGGCGGTCACCGGGCCAGGTGCGCCCGGGAGTTCGCGGTCGTCCAGGCGGTGCACCGCCTGGACGTCGCGCAGGGTCGAGGTCAGGAAGATCTCGTCGGCGCGGTCCAGCACGTCGAGCGGGAGGTCGGTCTCCTTGGCACCGGTCCATTCGACGGCGAGGGCGCGGGTGATGCCGGGGAGGCAGCCGGAGGAGACCGGCGGGGTGTGGATCTCGCCGTTCAGGACGACGAAGACGTTCGAGCCGGTGCCCTCGCACAGCTGGCCGACCGTGTTGGCGAACAGGGCCTCGGAGGCGCCCTGTTCGTGGGCGCGGGCGAGGGCGACGACGTTCTCGGCGTACGAGGTGGTCTTCAGGCCGGTCAGGGCGCCGCGCTCGTTACGGGTCCAGGGGACGGTGATCACGGCCGTGCTGTCGGGGCGGCGGGCGGTCTCGCCGAGGGCGACCACCAGGGTCGGACCGTGCTCACCGCGGTCGGAGCCGAGCGGGCCGTGGCCGCCGGTGTAGGTGATCCGCAGCCGGCCGAGCGGCATCGGGTTGGCCGCGAGCACGGCGGTGCACGCCTCGCGGATCTCGTCGTGGTCGGGGTCGGGCAGCCCGAGGCCCCGGGCCGAGCGGGTCAGCCGGTCGAGGTGCCGGGTGAGCGCGAAGGTGCGCCCCTCGGCCGCCTTCACCGTCTCGAAGATGCCGTCGCCGACGGTCAGCCCGTGGTCGAACACGGAGACCCGGGCGGAATCCGCCTCCCGCAGCCCGCCGTCCAGCCAGATCCTCATGCGCACGCCTCTCCACTCGCCTCGTACGACCCCGACGCTACCGCGAGCAGCCGGGACGCCTTCAGTTCGGTCTCCTGCCACTCCCCCTCCGGGTCCGACCCCCAGGTGATGCCGGCGCCGGAGCCGAAGCGCAGGACGCCGTCGGCGCGGTCGATCCAGAAGGTACGGATGCCCACGGCCAGCTCGGCGGTGCCCCGGTCGGCGTCCACCCAGCCGATGCCGCCGCAGTAGGGGCCGCGCGGCACCGGTTCCAGGGCCTCGATGATCCGCAGGGCGCTGGACTTGGGCGCGCCGGTGACGGACCCGGGCGGGAAGGCGGCGCCGAGCAGCTCGGGCCAGCCGGTGCCGGCGCGCAGCTCGCCGCGGACGGTGGAGACGAGGTGGACGAGGCCGGGGTGCTTCTCCACGACGCACAGATCGGGGACGGTGACGCTGCCGGTGGCGCAGACGCGCCCGATGTCGTTGCGGACCAGGTCCACGATCATCACGTTCTCGGCGTAGTCCTTCTCCAGCAGGTCCGCCTCGGTGCGGCCGGTGCCCTTGATGGGTCCGGACTCCACGGTGCGGCCGGACCGGCGCAGGAACAGCTCCGGGGAGGCGGTGGCGATCTCCACGCCGTGCGCGGGCAGGCGGATCGTGCCCGCGTACGGCGCCGGGTTGCCGCGGGCCAGCACAGCGGTCAGGGCGTCCACGTCGGCGTCCGGGGCGACCGGCGCGCTGAGCACCCGGCAGAGGTTGGCCTGGTAGACCTCGCCGGCCGCTATGTGGGCACGGATGCGGCGGACGGCCGCGGTGTAGGCGGCGTGGTCCAGGGAGGTGGCCCAGTCCCCCACCGCGGGGCCGTGCCAGGCGCCGGGCGCCGGGGCGGGCACCGGAGCGTGTCGTACGTCCGCGAAGCGTGCGCAGGTCAGACGGCCCTCGAAGTCCGCGCACACGGCCCAGAAGCCGGTGGACTCCAGGGCGGCGGGGTCACTGGTGACATCGAGGAGGCCGGTGGCGAGCCGGTCGCCGAAGCGGGCCAGCGGGGGGAGGCCGGGAGCATGGTGGAGCACGTGCCCGAGTCTAGGTGGGTGTCCCGGAGGTGACCCGGGGACGTCCCGGAGGGGGCCCTGACCACCGGGTCCGCCGGGCCTACCGCAGCACGCTGCGCAAACGCGTTTTTGTACTGGCCCGGGAATCCGCTAGAGTTCAACACGTCGCCGGGACGCGGAAGCGGACCGAAACGACAAGCGGACGTAGCTCAGTTGGTAGAGCGCAACCTTGCCAAGGTTGAGGTCGCGAGTTCGAGCCTCGTCGTCCGCTCGAAGGAAGAAGGGGTCATCCCGATCCCCTACACTCCTGGTGGAGTGGCCGAGAGGCGAGGCAACGGCCTGCAAAGCCGTCTACACGGGTTCAAATCCCGTCTCCACCTCCAAGGACGATTAGCTCAGCGGGAGAGCGCTTCCCTGACACGGAAGAGGTCACTGGTTCAATCCCAGTATCGTCCACTGGATCACCGGTCCGTCCGGAGATCCCGGATCTCACGAAGGTCCACACCCGCGCGATTAGCTCAGCGGGAGAGCGCTTCCCTGACACGGAAGAGGTCACTGGTTCAATCCCAGTATCGCGCACTGACCGTGATCCCCGGATCACCGTCCCCGGACGATTAGCTCAGCGGGAGAGCGCTTCCCTGACACGGAAGAGGTCACTGGTTCAATCCCAGTATCGTCCACACACCGAGAAGCCCCCGGCCGTTTCCACGGCCGGGGGCTTCCGCGTGGGCCTCAGCTGGAGAACAGCATGTGCGTGAAGCTCCGGCGGTGGTGATCGTGATGACCGTGGTGCCCGTGCTCGTGGTGACCACCGCCGTGGCCGCCGTACGGGGCGCCCCAGGCGGGCGCGGACGGGGCGGGGTAGCCCTGCGGGGCGGGCGGGACGGGCCTGGACCACTGGGACTCCAGCCGGGTCAGCGTCTCCAGCTCGCCGTAGTCGAGGAAGATGCCGCGGCACCCGCCGCACTGCTCGATCTGGACGCCGCTGCGGTTGTACGTCTGCATGGGTGCGTGGCACTTCGGACAATGCATCGTCGGCTCAACTCCTCGCCGGTCGGTACTGCTTGGTGGCTCCCCAGCACAGACTCCGTTTCTCCGCGTGCGGTTGCGACGACCGCGGGCAGGGCCCCGGGTCACCGCGCGGGCATGCGGGCACAGGCGTCGACGACGGCCTGTTCGACCGTGTCCAGGGGACGGTCCGCCGCGGCCGCCTTGGTGATCGCCAGGGCGGCCGTCTGGACGGTGAGGGCGCGGGCCGGGACGTCCAGGGCGGGCCAGGGTTCGCCGGCCGCGGGGACGGCCGGGCCGTCCGCCGCCCGGTAGGCGGTCAGGAAGCGGGTCCAGTCGTCGGGCGGCAGGAGTCCGCAGGCGAACCAGGCGGCGGGGCGGGCGAGGTCCCAGGCGGGTGCGCCGAGCCCCAGGTCGTCCACGTCGATCAGCAGCCAGGGGCCGTCGGGGGCGGGATGCCGGACGAGCTGGCCGAGGTGGAGGTCGCCGTGGCAGAGGGCGGCGGGTCCGGGCATCGGGGCCTCGGCGCGGGCCCAGGCGGGCAGGGCGGCCCAGGCGTCGAGGACGGGACGGGCGCCGGGGTGGAGGCGTGCGTGGCGGACGGCGCGGAGCCGGGTGACGGCACGGGCGGCCTTGGCGGGGCCGCGCATCGGGGGCAGGGCCGGGCCGGGGGTGCTGTGGTGCAGCCGGGCGAGGAGGCCGGCCACGGATTCCCAGGGGGCGGCGGGGTTGCCGGGGTCCACGGGGGTGCCGTACGGCCAGGAGGTGATCAGGCGGTCGCGCAGTACTTCCGTGGCGGGGGTGAGCGGCGGCAGCAGGATGCCGGGGAGCCGGGCGGCCGTTTCGAGGCGGCGGGCCAGCTGGGCGGGGTCGGTGCCGGGGGCGTGGGCCTTGACGACGGTGTCCCCGAGGCGGAGGACGGTGGCGTCGGGCCGGTCGGCGAGCGTGGTGGGGGCGGCGGGGGTGCCGTCGGCGCGGACGTGTGCCGTGAGCGCGGGGAGGATGGTCACGGGGCCTCGGGTGGTCGGGGCGGGGAGAGGGGCAGGACGGTCGGGGCGGGGTGCCGGTCGCGGTGCGGGAGCGTCCCGCGGGGGCGCGGGGAACCGCGTGACCAGCCGCCCACGGGCGCGCACCGGACGCCGGACCGCACCCCGGGGACGGCGATGCCGGCGCAGCTCCCCAGCTGCGCCGGCATATGTGCCGTCCGCCGCACCCCCGTCCCCACGGGGTTTCATGGGTGGATGTCCCCGCCCGAACCGCTCTTTCGGGCCTGGGGTCGCCGCTCAGCGCCCCAGCATCGCACCCACGGACGACGCCTGTGCGGCCACCGTCTCCCAGCCGTCGAAGACGAGCAGGAGCAGGGCCGCCAGGGGAAGGGCCATGAGCGTCGCCACCAAGGGGTGGCGGCGGCCCGCTCGGCGGGGTGCGAACGTGGAACGTCGCGGTGCCGGGTGGGCCATGGCCCCTCTCCTGACCGTCTGGTGTTGTCCTTGCAGCTTTTCTTCACAGCGGCGGGTGTCCGACCTCGGGGGACGAGCGCTGCACCCGCCGCTTGACCTCAAATCTAGGCGTGGGGCCCGCACCGGGCGTCATGCCCTCGTACCGATTGGCGGGCCTCCCGGAGGATGAGCCCCCGGCCGCGGTCTACTCCCCTGGGTGGAGACCCGAACCCAGGTCTCGGGGTCTTCCCCGAGGGGGCGCCCGCCGTGTCGGGCATGTCGGATGCGGGCAGCACGCCGGAACGCGTGACTTCGATCACTCGGTACGGTCATGGAGCGGGTGCCGGGCGCGCTTCGGGCGGCGGCCGACGGCAGGCGGGACGGGGCGTCCGCGACGGGTCGCGGGACGCGAGGAGAGGAAGGTGGCCCCTGGTCGCGGCGGGGTCAACGCCCCTTCGGACAAACCGGGTTGAGGGTGACGGACAGTCAAGAGGGCTCCGGCGGCGGTGGCCCTGACCGCGTCTCACCTCACCGGCGCGGCGCGCACAATCCGTCGCGCCGAGAGGGCGCGGCCTCTGCGCGCGGGCGGCCCGGGAAACGTAAGCTGTGCCACGTCAGAGGGACCGGGCAGCGGGGATGAACATGGCGATGATGCGCCTGAGGCGCGAGGACCCGCGCGTCGTCGGCTCGTTCAGGCTTCACCGACGGCTCGGCGCGGGCGGGATGGGCGTGGTCTACCTCGGCTCCGACAGGAAGGGCCAGCGGGTCGCGCTGAAGGTGATCCGGCCCGATCTGGCCGAGGACCAGGAGTTCCGCTCGCGGTTCGCCCGCGAGGTCTCCGCGGCCCGTCGCATCCGGGGCGGTTGCACGGCCCGGCTGGTGGCCGCCGACCTGGAGGCCGACCGTCCCTGGTTCGCCACCCAGTACGTCCCCGGGCCCTCGCTTCACGACCGGGTCGCCGACGAGGGCGCGCTCCTCGCGGCCGACGCGGCGGCGATCGGCGCGGCGCTGTCCGAGGGCCTGGTCGCGGTGCACGAGGCGGGGGTGGTCCACCGGGACCTGAAGCCCTCCAACATCCTGCTGTCCCCCAAGGGGCCGCGGATCATCGACTTCGGCATCGCCTGGTCCACCGGCGCCTCCACCCTCACCCACGTGGGCACCGCCGTGGGCTCCCCCGGCTTCCTCGCCCCCGAGCAGGTGCGCGGCGCGGCCGTCACCCCGGCCACCGACGTCTTCTCGCTGGGCGCGACCCTCGCCTACGCCTCGACCGGCGACTCCCCCTTCGGACACGGCAGTTCGGAGGTGATGCTGTACCGGGTGGTGCACGAGGAGCCCCATCTGCACGGGGTGCCCGACGCGCTCGCCCCGCTGATCCGGGCCTGTCTCGCCAAGAACCCCGAGGACCGGCCCAGCACCCTCCAACTGTCGCTGCGGCTCAAGGAGATCGCGGCCCGCGAGGCCCAGGGGCTGACCGAGGTACGGCCGCCCTCCCCGCGCGCGGCGGAGGCGGACCGGCCCACCGGGCGGCTCGTCGACACCTACCCCGACCCGCAGCGCGCCGCGCGCCGCCAGGCTCCCGGCACACCGTTGCCGCGCGGCGCGGCCCCCCGGGGCGGGGTGCCCTCGCGGGGCGGTTCCCGCGGTGGCGGCACCCCCTCCCGTCCGGGTGCGGCGCGGCCCGCCCCCGAGCAGCGGGGCGGTGGCCCGCGTTCCACCGGAGGCAGCCGTCCCGGCACCCGCGGCGGCGCGCGGCGCCCGGCGCCGCGCTCCACGAAGACCGGTCTGCGCCCGGCCAACCCCCGCCTGCTGCGTCAGCGGCTGACCGTGTTCTTCGTGGTGACCCTGCTCGTGGCCCTCGGCATCGCCCTGGCCCAGGGCTGCCAGGGCCCGGCCCGGGGTCTGGGCGACGGGTCCGGCGGGAGTACGGGGAACGGCGTACGGCAGTCCCAGCGGACGCCGGCCGGCGGCTCACGGGCGGCTGACGACGAACGGCCGTACGACGACCCCTACGGGTCCTTCCCCGCGCACCGCGGCGCCGGAGCGCGGGAGGGTTCCGTTCAGGACCGCGGTCGTCCCGTCGCCACCGCGTAGAAGGCGACCGCGGCCGCCGCGCCCACGTTGAGTGAGTCGACGCCGTGGGACATCGGGATGCGGACCCATTCGTCGGCGGCGACCAGGGCCTGCGTGGACAGGCCGCCGCCTTCGGCGCCCAGCATCAGCGCGACCCTGTCCATCGTGTGTGGAGCGGCCTCGTCCAGGCTGCGGGCCTTCTCGTCCGGGGTGAGGGCGAGCAGGGTGAAGCCGGCCTCGCGGACCTGCTCCAGGCCCTTGGGCCAGTTCTCCAGGCGGGCGTAGGGCACCGAGAACACCGCGCCCATCGACACCTTGACGCTGCGCCGGTACAGCGGGTCGGCGCAGTCGGGCGAGAGCAGGACCGCGTCCATGCCGAGGGCGGCCGCGGAGCGGAAGATGGCGCCGATGTTGGTGTGGTCGTTGACCGACTCCATGACCACCACGCGGCGAGCGGAGCCGAGCAGTCCGGCGGCGGTCGGCAGGGGCTTGCGCTGCATGGAGGCGAGGGCGCCGCGGTGCACGTGGTAGCCGGTGACGCGTTCGGCGAGTTCGGGGCTCACGGCGTAGACGGGCGCGGGGAGTTCGTCGATGACGTCCCGCATGACGTCGATCCACTTGGCCGAGAGCAGCATGGAGCGCATCTCGTAGCCGGCTTCCTTGGCCCGGCGGATGACCTTCTCGCCCTCGGCGATGAACAGGCCCTCGGCGGGCTCGCGCTTGCGGCGCAGCTCGACGTCGGTCAGATCCGTGTAGTCGCACAGGCGCGGGTCGTCGGGGTCCTCGACGGTGATGAGATCGGCCACAGGGTGATACTGCCTTGTCCTGGGTGTGGTGCCAACGGCTGGGTACGGGTGCGTTACCCGAGGTTACATGCGATCAGGGGGTATTCGGCCAGACCGCCTGCGCGGGACCCTCGGCCACGACCTCGCCGATCACTATGACCGCCGGGGGCCGCACGTCCTCGGCGCGTACGGTCTCGGCGACCGTGGCGAGGGTGGCGTCGACCCGGCGCTGCGCCGCGGTCGTGCCCTCCTGCACCAGGGCGACCGGGGTCTCGGGGGACCGGCCGTGCGCGACGAGCGTCTCGGCGATCTTCCCGATCTTGTCGACGCCCATCAGGATCACCAGGGTGCCGGTGAGCCTGGCCAGCGACGGCCAGTCGACCAGCGAACGCGCGTCGTCGGGGGCGACATGGCCGCTGACGACCGTGAACTCGTGGGCGACGCCCCGGTGGGTGACCGGGATGCCGGCCGCGCCCGGCACCGAGATGGAGCTGGAGATACCGGGGACGACGGTGCAGGGGATGCCGGCCTCGGCGAGCGCCTGGACCTCCTCCATGCCCCGGCCGAAGACGAAGGGGTCGCCGCCCTTGAGCCGTACGACCGACTTGCCCTGCTTGGCGTGCTCGATCAGCGCGTCGTTGATGGCCTCCTGAGCCATGTAACGGCCGTACGGGATCTTCGCCGCGTCGATCACCTCGACGTGCGGGGGCAGTTCCGCGAGCAGGTCGCGCGGTCCGAGCCGGTCGGCGATGACGACGTCCGCCTCGGCGAGCAGCCGGCGGCCGCGGACCGTGATCAGATCGGGGTCGCCGGGACCGCCGCCGACCAGGGAGACGCCGGGGGTGCGGGTGCGGTGGTGGGGGGCGACGAGGGTGCCGTCGCGCAGGCCCTCGACGACCGCGTCGCGGATGGCGGCGGTGTGCCGGGGATCACGCCCGCGGGCGTCCGTGGTGAGGACGGCGACCGTGACGCCCTCGCTGGTGCCGGTGGCGGGAGTCCAGGCGGTGGCCTGGTCCGCGTCGTCGGAGCGGACGCACCAGACGCGGTTCCGCTCGGCCTCGGCGGAGGCGGCGGTGTTGGCGGCGGGGTCGCTGGTGGCGATGAGGGCGTACCAGGCGTCGGCGAGGTCGCCGTCCTCGTACCGCCGCCGGTGCCAGGTGATCTCACCCGCGTCCGCCATCGCCTCGACCGAGGGGGTCGCCCCGGGGGAGACCAGGACGATGTCCGCGCCGGCCGCGATCAGGGCGGGCAGGCGGCGCTGGGCGACCTGTCCGGCGCCGAGGACGACCACACGGCGGCCGGAGAGGCGGAGACCTACGGGGTAGGCGGGGTGTTCGGCCATGGCTCCTCCGGGGGCGTTGTGGTGGCCCTGACGTGCGGATTTTACGTGGACGGAGGCGTCGGCGGGACAGGTGTCCGGGAGGTGGGCGGGGGCGGCCCGGTGGGTGGGCGCGACCACCCACCGGGCCGCGCCCGAAGCACGGTGCCGCGGCACCTACTTCTCGGTGACTCCCGCCGAGTCGAACGTGGCCACCTCGTGCATCGCCCTCGCCGCGCTCTGCACCAGCGGCAGGGCGAGCAGGGCACCGGTGCCCTCGCCGAGGCGGAGGTCGAGGTCGACCAGGGGGCGCAGGCCGAGCTTGTTGAGTGCCGCGACATGGCCCGGCTCGGCACTGCGGTGACCGGCGATGCAGGCCGCGAGGACCTCGGGGGCGATGGCACGGGCCACCAGGGCCGCGGCACCGGCGCTGACACCGTCCAGGATGACCGGCGTGCGCAGGGACGCGCCGCCGAGCAGCAGGCCGACCATCGCCGCGTGCTCGAAGCCGCCGAGGGCCGCGAGGACGCCGATGGGGTCGGCCGGGTCCGGCTGGTGGAGCTCCAGGGCGCGCCGGACCACCTCGGTCTTGCGGGCCAGCGTCTCGTCGTTGATGCCGGTGCCGCGACCGGTGACCTCGGCCGGGTCGGTGCCGGTGAAGACGGAGATCAGCGCGGCGGACGCGGTGGTGTTGGCGATGCCCATCTCACCGGTGAGCAGCGCCTTGTTCCCGGCCGCGACCAGGTCGCGCGCGGTCTCGATGCCGACCTCGATGGCGGCCTTGGCCTCCTCGCGGCTCATCGCGGGCCCCGCCGTCATGTCGGACGTGCCGCCGCGGATCTTGCGGGGCAGCAGGCCCGGGGTGGCGGGCAGGTCGGCGGCCACGCCGACGTCCACGACGCACACCTCGGCGCCGACCTGGGCGGCGAAGGCGTTGCAGACCGCGCCCCCGCCCAGGAAGTTGGCCACCATCTGGCCGGTGACCTCCTGCGGCCAGGGGGTGACACCCTGGGCGTGCACGCCGTGGTCGCCCGCGAAGATGGCGACGGCCGCGGGCTCCGGGATCGGCGGCGGGCACTGCCGGGACAGGCCCGACAGCTGCGCGGAGATGATCTCCAGCATGCCGAGCGCGCCGGCCGGCTTGGTCATGCGCTTCTGGCGCTCCCAGGCCTCACCGAGGGCCTTGGCGTCGAGCGGGCGGATCTGGGCGACGGTCTCGGCAAGCAGGTCGTGGGGTTCCTCTCCGGGCAGGGCGCGGCGGCCGTACGTCTCTTCGTGCACCACCCAGGACAGGGGGCGCCGCTTGGACCAGCCCGCCTGCATCAGCTCGGGCTCGTCCGGGAATTCGTCGACGTACCCGACGCACAGGTAGGCGATGACCTCCAGGTGCTCGGGCAGGCCGAGGGCCCGCACCATCTCGCGCTCCTCGAAGAAGCTGACCCAGCCCACGCCCAGGCCCTCGGCGCGGGCGGCGAGCCAGAGGTTCTCGACGGCGAGGGCGGCGGAGTACGGCGCCATCTGGGGCTGGGTGTACCGGCCCAGGGTGTGCCGGCCGCCGCGGGTGGGGTCGGCGGTGACGACGATGTTCACCGGGGTGTCGAGGATGGCCTCGATCTTCAGTTCCTTGAACTGCTTCGCCCGGCCCTTGGGCAGCGACTTCGCGTACGCCTCGCGCTGGCGGACGGCCAGTTCGTGCATGGTGCGCCGGGTGTCGGCGGACCGGATGACGACGAAGTCCCAGGGCTGCGAGTGACCGACGGAGGGCGCGGTGTGCGCGGCCTCCAGGACGCGGAGCAGCACCTCGTGCGGGATGGGGTCGTTACGGAAGCCGTTGCGGATGTCGCGGCGCTCCCGCATCACCTTGAGCACGGCCTCTCGCTCGGCGTCGTCGTAGCCCGGGGCGGCGGGGCCGGCGGCCTGCGGCGCGGGCGCCGCCTCGGCCGGGCTCTCGGCCCGCTCGGCGGCGGGCTCCGCGGTCTCGGTGTGCGCCACGGCCTCGGCCTCCCGGGGCGCGGGCACGGCGGCCTGCGGCGCGGGACCCTGCGCGGGCGGGACGAGGGGGTGTGGCGGGGTCGGCGCGAGATGCGGCGCGCTCGGCACCTGTCCCTCCACCGGCACGAACTCTCCGAGCGGCGGCCCGGGAGCCGGCTCCGGGGGAACCTCGGGCGACTGCTCTGCGGGAGCGGGCCGCACGGGGGCGTCCACCGGCTCGGAGCCCTGCTGGGCCGGGTCCTCGGCGGGCGGGGCGGGCTGCGGCTGCGCGGGGGCGACGGGGGCCGGTGCGGCCTGCGGCTGCGCGGCTTCGGCAGTCGCGGCCACGTCGGCGGGCTGCGGCTGCGCGGCTTCGGCGGCGACCGGGGCCGGGGCGGCTTCGACAGGCTGCTGGGGGACGGGTGCGGCGGGGTCACCGGCCGGCACCCGCGCGGCGACGGGAGCCGCCTGGACCGCCGGGTCCTGAGCCGGCGGCAGCGCCTGCGCCTCGGCCTGGGGCTCCGGCGGCGCGGCGGGCTGCTGCGGGACGCCGGGTACGGCCGGCGCGTCCTGGCCGACGGGTTCCACCGGCTGGGGGACCTGGACCTGGGGGGCCTCCGGGGCGGGGGCGGCGACGGCCTCGGCCGGCTGGGCCGGAGCGACCGGGACGGCCACGGGCTCGGCAGTCAGGGCCGCCTCGGCGGCGACGGGCTCGACGACGGGTTCGGCGACGACGGGTTCGACCGGCTCGGCGGCCTGTACGGCCTCGCCCGCTTCGACGGCCTCGGCGACCGCGACGGGCTCGGCCGTGACCGGCTCGACCGGCCGGGCTGCCTCGACGGCGGGAGCCACGGCACCGGGGACCTGGTGGGCGTCCGGGGCAGGGGCGGCGACGGCCTCGGCAGGCTGGGGCACCTGGACGGGTTCGACGGCGACGGGTTCGGCGACGACCGGCTGAGCGGCCTCGGCGGCCGGCACGGCGGCACCGGGAACCCGCTCCTCGGCCCGCACGGGCGCACCGGCCTCCGGCACTGCCTCCGCGGCGACCGATGCCTCGGCGACCGGTGCCTCGGCGACCGGTGTCTGGGGAACCTGCTGGACCAGCTGGACCTGTTGCACGACAGCGGCCGCTCCGGCGGCCTCGGCGGCCTGGACGTCCGGCGTCGGCACGGGCTCCACGGCGACCGGCACGCTCTCCTCGGCCGGCGCCACCGCGCCGGCGGCCACCGGCTGCCGGGAGACGTCCGGTCCCTGACCGTCGACGGGCCGCGGACCGTCCTGGCCCGGTACGACCTGCTCGGGGGCGGCCGCCTGCCCGGCGGCCGCGCCATCGGCGTCCGGCGTCCCCACCGGCGCCGGATCAACCGTTTCCGCGTCCGGCACCCGCTCGGCGACCGGTTCCGCCTCGGCGACCGGCGCCCGGGGCGCCTCCGCGACGACCGGCTCGGCCGCGGCGACCGGCGCCTCGGGAGCGGCGACAGCGTCCAAAGCCGTGCCCGGCGCCTCGGCGGCCTGCTCGGCGGCCTGCTCCGGCACCTCGACGGCGACCGGCACGGCCTCGGCGGCGGCAACCGGCACACCGATCACCTGGACGGCGGCCTGTCCGGCCTCCGCCACGCCCGGCGCCTGGACCGCGGCCGGGGCGGCCTCCGCCGCTCCCGGTACCTGGCCGGCGCCCGGCGCCGCCACGGCCGTACCCGCCGCGGCCGCGCCCCAGGGGGCCGCGGTCTGCGGGCCCATGTCCCGGAGGGGCTGGGCGTCGAGGTACTCGGGGCCGCGGTCGGCGAGGGTGCGGACCGGGCCGGCGGAGGTGTCGGGGATGAGCGGGCCGAGGTGCAGGGGGCGGCGCGGCACGGACGTCTCCTGCGCGGACGGGAGGCGGACGCCGCTCAGGTCCACGGAACCCGTGTCGCGGCCGGAGGCCTCGTGCAGCGTCTCGACCACCGGCTCGGGGGCGGGCGGCGGCACCTCGTTGCCCCATGCGCCCTGGGCGCCCGGCAGCAGCAGGTCTTCGTCCTCGGCGGGGGCCTCGGAGAGATAGGTGTACGCGCCGCCGTGCGCGGTGACGCCCGGCTGCTCCACCATGCCTGCGCTCTCCGGCTGTCCCTCGCCCGGGACCTGGCCGGTGTCGGTCATGCGTACCCCTCGCCCAATCGGTTAGTGCTCCTACGACCAGCTCACCCGGAACGGCACACCGACCGCCCATAGTGAAGAACGAGCGTCCGTGCCCAGCGGCACGAACGACCCGCCGGAAAAGGCGACAAAGCCATTCAGTGGCATTGTCCCGGTCGTTGCGCCGTCGCGACAGCATGATCCGCGACAGGCCGCTGTGGACTACGCCACGTTGCGCGTCCACGGGTTCGCTGTACCGCGCCCGGCCCAAGACGGGCGTGCGTTCCGGACATTGGCGAACGAAGTTCCGGGCCACCGGTGCGGTACAACGATCGGCCAGCCTACCGCGCGCGGTACGACTACCGGATCACGGGGCGATCGGACAGCACCCCGCTGAGCAGGAACGCGACGTTCCGCTCGGTCTCCCGCCAGGCGCGGGTGTCGAGTTCGACGGACTGGAGCAGGGCGCACTCGACCCGGTATCCGTGCTCGGTCAGGTCGCGGCCGACGAGTTCGGCCGCGTCGCGGGTCGCGGCGTGGGCGACGATGCGCTGCGGGCGGCGGTCGGCGACCGCCGAGACCACGGCCGCTCCCCCGCCGCCGACCCGGACCACATCGGGCTCGGGCAGGTCCTCCAGGACGTGCGGGGCGCTGCCGCGTACCACTTGGAGCTGGACTCCGTAACGGCGGGCGGCGCCGTCGGCGCGGGCGCAGGCGGCCGGTTCACGGTCGACGGCGATGACGGCGGCGCCGGCGCGCGCCGCCTCCACGGCGAACGCGCCGGAGCCGCAGCCGATGTCCCAGACGAGGTCGCCGACCCGGGGCCCGAGGCGGGCGAGTTGGGCGGCGCGCAGCAGCTCGGTCTCGCCCTCGCCGAGCGCGACGCCGTCGCCGTACGCCTCGTCGGGCTGGACCCAGCCGCGCGGGCCGGTGCCCGGGTCGCGGCCGGCGATCCAGCCGCCGTCCCCGGTCGCGCCCACCGGGCCGCCGATGACGATGACGACGTTCGGGTCGCGCCAGGTGTGGTCGGGGGCCTTGTCGGAGGTGACGACGGAGACCTGTTCGCGTTCGGTGCCCAGTTCCTCGCAGATGACGAAGGTGCGGTGGACGCCCGCGAGGAGGAGGCCGAGTTCGGCGGGGCCGGCGCCCGGTGCGGTGAGCACGGCCACCTTGGTGTGGGCGCGGCAGACGTTCACGGCCCGGCGCAGGGTGCGCGGGTGGGCGACGACGACCTGGGCGTCGTCCCAGGGCATGCCGGCTCGGGCGAAGGCGGCGGCGACGGAGGAGACGCCCGGGACGACCTCCACCTCCAGGCCGAACTCCGGTGCGCGCAGGGTGCGTACGACGCCGAAGAAGCCGGGGTCGCCGTCGGCGAGCACGACCGCGGTGCCCCGGTGGCCGGCGATGCGGCGGGCCGCGAGCGAGACGCTGCCGAGACGGATGCGTTCGGCGGCGGGCGGGACCTCGGGCAGTGCCAGGTGGTGGGCCGCGCCTGCCACGAGGGTGGCGGCGCCGAGGGCGGAGCGTGCCGCGTCGGTCAGCGGCGAGCCGTCCCAGCCGATCACCGTGACCCGGTCGGCCATCGTCGTCCATCTCCAGGTTTTCGCAGGTCGTCAGGGGTGCAGAGCCCGAAGGCGGGCTTGGTGAGGCTACCCGGTCGCGCGGCGTCGCGGGCGACGGGCCGCGGCGGCGGGGATCAGTTCCAGTCGGCGTACGACGTGAACCCGCTGGTGTCGGCGAGCTGCTCGTCGGCGCCCTCCAGGTCCTCCGGCAGCAGGCTCCACACGATGAAGTCGGTGCGCAGATCGGCCCAGCCGCCGTCCTCGGTGCGCACATGGACTATGCAGGCGTTGCGCAGCACGCCCTCGCTGATGCAGCCGATCTTCTGGGCGACCTGCTGGGAGGCGGTGTTGTCGGCGGCGGTCCGCAGTTCGACGCGCTCGAAGCGCTGGTCGCCGAAGAGCCAGCGGGCGGTGGCGAGCGCGGCCTCGGAGGCGTAGCCCTCGCCGCGGGCCCAGGGCGCGACGATGTACGACAGCTCGGTGGCGCGGATGTTCCAGTTCGTCCTGGTCAGCCGGACGATGCCGACCAGGCGCTGGGTGAGGAACTCGGTGACGGCGAGGTCGAGACCGCGGCCCGCGGCGCGTTCCGCGGGCGCGTGCTCCGTGATCCAGTGCCGGGCGCCGGCCTCGGTGAACGGCTGGGGCACGTCGGTCCAGGCGGCGACCTGCTCGTCGTTCATCATCTCGGCCATGGCGGACACGTCGTCCTCGTCGAGGGGGCGCAGCACCAACCGCTCCGTGCTGATGGAGATGTTGGGGAAGGTGCTCGTCATGCGCCGCTCCGTAACCTTCGGAAGAACTCGAGTGACAGCGGGGCCGTGAAACGGGCCCGCTGAACTGCCCAGCATGCAGCATGAAACCACTGAAACGCACAACGGGGTCCACACCCGGTGAGGGAGTGGACCCCGTGGGTCGCGACGCGGTGCGCGCGGTGGCCGGATCAGAAGGAGGGGATGACCGAGCCCTGGTACTTGTCCTCGATGAACTTCCTGACCTCGGGCGAGGTGAGGAGCTTGGCGAGCTTCTTGACCCGGGGGTCGTTCTCGTTGCCCTTCTTCACCGCGAGGAAGTTGCCGTAGGGGTTGTTCTTCGCGGACTCCAGGACGAGGGCGTCCTTGGCGGGCTTGAGGCCCGCGGAGATGGCGTAGTTGCCGTTGACGACCGCCGCGTCCACGTCGTCCAGGGAGCGCGGGGTCTGGGCCGCCTCCACCTCCTTGAACCGGAGGTGCTTCGGGTTCTCGGCGATGTCCTCGGGGGTGGCGTCGTTGCCGGCACCGGACTTGAGGGTGATGAGCCCGTTGTCGGCGAGCAGCTTCAGTGCGCGGCCCTCGTTGACGGCGTCGTTGGGGACCGCGACGGTCGCACCGCTCCCCAGCTCGTCCGCCTTCTTGACCTTGTGCGAGTACAGGCCGAGCGGCTCCAGGTGCACCGTGACCACGGGCACGATGTGGGTGCCGCGCTTCTTGTTGAAGTCGTCCAGGTACGGCTGGTTCTGGAAGTAGTTGGCGTCCACCGAGCCGTCCTCGGTCGCCGTGTTCGGCGTGATGTAGTCGGTGAACTCCTTGACCTGGAGGTCGAGCCCGGCCTTCTTCGCGAGGTTCTTCTCGACGAAGTTCAGGATCTCGGCGTGCGGGACCGGGCTGGCGGCGACGACCAGCGGGCCGCTGTAGTCGTGGGAGGCGGAGGAGTTGCCGGAGCCGCAGGCGGTCAGCCCGAAGGCGAGGGCCCCGGCGGCGAGGACGGCGGTGGTGAGCTTGGCGGTGTTACGCACGAAAAGTGCCTTTCCTTGTGGTGGTGCTGCCCCGGATCGGGGTGCGGCGCGAAGCGCCTCGTCGAGGGGTGGTGGTCCGGTGCGGGGGGGGCCGGTGCGGGACGGACGACGGTGAACCGTGGGGCCGGCCGTCCGGCGGAGTCGTCTCCACGCGTCCCGGCCGGTGCTTACGCGGCCTCGGTGACCTCTGCCGGGTCCGGTCCCTTGGCCTCCTTGGCCTTCAGCAGCCGCAGCCTGGGCGCGGGGCCGGAACGGCCGCCGCGGCGGTGCAGGGCGCGGGCGGCGAAGTCGCCGGCGAACTGGATGAGGGAAATGACGACGGCGAGGATCCCGACGGTGATCCACATCAGCTCGGTCTCGAAGCGCTGGTAGCCGTAGCGGACGGCGAGGTCGCCGAGGCCGCCGCCGCCGACCGTGCCGGCCATGGCGGAGTAGCCGATGAGGGCGATGACGGTGGTGGTGGTGCTGGCGATCAAGGAGGGCAGGGACTCGGGGACCAGCACCTTGCGGACGACGGTCCAGGTGTTGCCGCCCATGGACTGCACGGCCTCCACGAGCCCGCCGTCCACCTCGCGCACGGCCGTCTCGACCAGGCGGGCGAAGAACGGGATACCGCCGATGGCGAGCGGTACGACCGCGGCGGCGGTGCCGATCGTCGTCCCGGTGACCCAGCGGGTGAAGCTCATCAGGGCGACCATCAGGATGATGAACGGCAGCGAGCGGCCGACGTTCACGACCTGGCCGATCACCTTGTTGGCGACGACGTTCTGCAGCAGCCCCCCGCGGTCCGTGAGGACGAGGAGGAGACCGAGCGGAAGGCCCACGACGACGGCGATCAGGGTGGACCAGAGCACCATGTCGAACGTCTGGGAACACGCGTCGGACAGCAGGGGCTGCATCTCGGACCAGGTCACTTGGCACCTTCCTTCACCAGTGCGGCCTCCTGGCCCACGACGTCGATCTGGAGTCCCCGCTCGCGCAGGAAGCCGATGGGCACCACGTTGTCCTCGTAGCGGCCGGGCAGTTCGATGCGCATCCGGCCGATCTGGAGACCGCCGACGGTGTCGATGGCGGCGCCGAGGATCGAGATGTCGATGTTGTAGGTGCGCGACAGCTGGGAGATGACCGGCTGGGTCGCGGCCTCGCCGTGGAAGGTGACGTCGACGACGGTGCGGTCCGTGCCGGTGCGCTCGCCGCTCACCGGGAACAGCGCGGCGGCCAGCTGGGAGCCGGGGGTCGCCAGCAGTTCGCTGACCGTGCCGGACTCCACGATCCGGCCCTTCTCCATCAGGGCGGCGGAGTCGCAGATCGACTTGACCACGTCCATCTCGTGGGTGATGAGCAGGACGGTGAGGCCGAGCTGCCGGTTCAGGTCGCGCAGCAGCTGGAGGATGGAGCGGGTGGTCTCCGGGTCGAGTGCGCTGGTGGCCTCGTCGGAGAGCAGCACCTTGGGGTCGCCGGCCAGCGCGCGGGCGATGCCCACGCGCTGCTTCTGCCCCCCGGAGAGCTGGGTGGGGTAGCTCTTGGCCTTGTCGGCGAGGCCGACCAGGTCGAGCAGTTCGAGCGCCTTGCGGGAACGTTCCTTCCCGGACGTGCCGAGGATCTCCAGCGGCAGCTCGACGTTGTCCTGCACGGTTCGCGAGGACAGCAGGTTGAAGTGCTGGAAGACCATGCCGATCCGGCTGCGCGCCTGACGCAGTTCCCGGCCGGCGCGCGGACCGCGGCCGGCCAGCGCCGTGAGGTCCTGCCCGGCGACGGTCACGGTGCCGGAGCTGGGGCGTTCCAGCAGGTTGACGCAGCGGATGAGCGAGGACTTGCCGGCGCCGGACTGGCCGATGACGCCGTAGACCTCGCCTTCGCGGACATGGAGATCGACGCCGTCGAGGGCGGTGACCTCGCGGCCGCGGGAGCGGTAGACCTTGGTCAGGCCCGATGTGGTGATCACAGGATTTCCGTCACTGTCGAGTGCGCGGGCGCGGGTGTGCCCGGACACGGGTGCGTTGCGTGCGTTCATGGGGGTACGCGGCACGGTTCCCGGGTGGCGGTGAAGCGGGGAGAACGGCGTGTGCGCGCGGCGGCCCTCGGGTCGCGCACGCCCGGGGTGCGGGCGCGGGACGGGCCGCGGCTCTCGCTTCGGGGCGCGAGGCTCAGGTGGTGCGGGGGCCCTCTAGAAGGCGCACATTCGACACGGACACACACAAACAGCACCGGGCGTCATGGTCGCCCCGGTCGCAGGGATGCGGCTGTTCGTCGTGGTCATGCGGCCCAGTAAAGCAGAAGCCCGCCGGGGAGCGGTGACCGCTGTCCGCATAGTGGACGGCGGCGGACACCCCGGGGCGCGGCCGGGGATCTCCGCTCCCCGGCCGGTGACCAGTGCGCGCAAGGCCGCGAGATCGTCCGCGGCGAGATCCCTGCCGGGCTCCCCGGCCGGCGGACTGTGGCCAACGCCACGGTACGCGGGCGAGCCCGCCCGGCGGTCTGCGGACCGGGCTCCGGGGCGGGCCCGCGGGAGGCCGGGCGACCGCGGCGTACGGCGGGGTCGGCGCCGTCGGCCCGATTCCGCCGTAATAAGGTCACCGCATGCTCACTGTCCTGACGCTGGTGACCGGGGTCGCCGCGCTGCTGCTCGCCGCGTGGTGCGGCTGGGCCGCCTATCGTGACCAGCCGACGAAGGACTGGCACTTCATCGGCATGGCCGTGGTGTCGTTGCTGGCCGTGATCCAGTTGGTGATCGGGATCGTGCAGCTGGCGCGGGGCGGGAAGCCGGAGCAGGGGACCACGATCTTCGTGGCGTATCTGCTGGGCGCGTTCGCGTGTGTGCCGGCCGCGGGGTTCATGTCGCTGGCCGAGCGGACCCGGTGGGGTTCGGTGACGGCCGCGGCGGGCGGCGTGGTGCTGGCCGTGCTCCAGGTCCGGCTCTTCGACATCTGGGGAGGCTGAGGATGACGACGGCCGAGGAGAAGCCGGCCCGGTTGATCAGCGGGCCGGGAATGCTGCTCGTGTGGTTCTACGGCGTGATGGTGGTCGGCGCGGTGTCCCGTTCCGTGTACCAGATCGCGACGGACTTCGAGCGGGCGCCGCTGGCGTACGCGCTGTCCGCGGTCGCCGGCCTGGTGTACGCGTTCATCACGTACACGCTGGTGCGCGGCGGGGAGACGGCACGGCGGGCGGCGCTGGTCTGCTGCGGGGCCGAGTTGGCGGGTGTGCTGCTCGTGGGCACGTGGACGCTGCTCGATCCCTCGGCGTTCCCCGACTCCACCGTGTGGTCCGACTACGGGATGGGCTACGTGTTCATCCCCGTGCTGCTGCCCGTTTCCGCGATGTACTGGCTGCGCAAGGCGCGCTCGCGGGAGACCGCCGCCCGTGCCGCGTAGGCGGTCCGCCGGTCAGGCCGTGGCCACATAGGTGACCGCCGGCTTCTCCAGCACGATCAGTTCGACCCCGTCCGTTCCCCTCGCCCTGCCCACCGGCTCGTAGCCGACGCGGCGGTAGAGGCGGAGGTTGCCCTCGCTGCGGTGGCCGGTCTGCAGGCGGAAGAGGGTGGCACCGCGCTTCTGGGCCAGCTCGGCCTCCGCGGCGCGCAGCAGGCGGGCGCCGATCCCGTGGCCCTGGAGGCGGGGGTGCACGCAGAGGCGGGCGATGGCGGCGGAGCCGTCCTCGGCGATCCTGCCGCGCACGGCGCCGATCACCTCGTCGCCGAGCCGGGCGACGAAGACGCAGTCGACGCCGATCTCGCGGCGGACGGCGTCGAGGGTCTCGACGAGCGGGTCGATGCGGTAGTTGCCGTACAGCTGCGCCTCGCTCTGGAAGCACAGGTACTGGAGGCGGAAGATCTCCTCCGCGTCCTGTCCGGTCGCCACCGAGATGGTCACGCTCATGCCCATGTGCGCACGCCTCCCGCTCACCTGATCACCTGTGGTTCCCCCACACTCCTATCCCCGCGCTCGGCGGGAGGCAACCTTCGCCGTGCGGGGACCGCCTGTGACATAGCCGACTCCCCGTGGCCCCCGGCGGACCGGGGCTTTCCGGGAGACCGCGGGCCGGCGCGCGGGGAGGCGCGCGGGTCAGCCCAGGAAGTCGGCGCGGGCCAGGACGCCGGTGTCGGCGTTGTCGGTGAAGACGCCGTCGATGCCGGTCGCGAAGTACGTCCTGAAGGCACCGAAGGGGTCGCCGTAGCCGTCGGCCGCGCCGCCCTCGCGGAACTCGGTGGGCAGGAAGGGGTTCTCGTTGCGCATCGTGTAGGGGTGCAGGATCAGGCCCACCCGGTGCGCGTCGGAGACCAGGGTGGAGGGCTCGGCGAGGGAGCCGTCCGCCTTCTTGGGGATGACCAGGTCCAGGGTGGGGCCGATGCCCTGTGCGTAACCGGCGATCTCCCGCAGGCCCTTGGGGGTGATCAGGTCGGCGACCGTGCGCGGGTCGCCCGCCTCCACGAAGTCCCAGGGGCGGCTGTCGGCCGTGGACAGCAGCACCACGAGCGGGTTGTCGACCAGTTGGTTCAGCTTCTGGATGCTGGTGGGCTCGAACGACTGCAGGATCACCGGGGAGTTGCGGGTGTCCTTGCCGTGCCTGCGCAGCAGCTTGGCCACCCGCTCCTCCAGGGCGAGGCCCAGCTTGCGGAAGTAGGTGGGGTGCTTGGTCTCGGGATAGATCCAGACCTGCTTGCCGCGCTTGCGGGTCTGCTCGTCCTGCCAGTGCAGGACCTCCTCGAAGGTGGGGATCTCCCAGCGGCCGTCGTAGAGGGTGTTGTGCGGCCGGTTGGCCGGGATGCGCTCGATCGCGCGCAGCGTCTTCAGCTCGGCGAGGGTGAAGTCCTCGGTGAACCAGCCGGTGGTGGGGACGCCGTCGAGCACCTTGGTGGTCCTGCGGCCGGCGAACTCGGGGTGGTCCGCGACATCGGTGGTGCCGCCGATCTCCGGTTCGTGACGGCAGACCAGGTGGCCGTCCTTCGTGGGGCACAGGTCGCCGGCCTCCACGATGTCGGCGCCGAGGTCGAGGGCCAGCTCGTAGGAGCCGAAGGTGTGCTCGGGGCGGTAGCCGCTGGCACCGCGGTGGCCGACGATGGTCGGCACCGGCAGCCCCTTGAGCCCGCGCGCGGTGCGCTTCGCCGCGGGACCCTCGGCGGCCCGTGCGGTGCCGGACAGTCCGAGGACCGCGCCGCCCGCGCCCAGCATCGCGGCGCCGAGCAGCGCCCGCCGTCCCGTGGCCTGCGGTTGTGGCTGCGTCTCGTTCGTACGCTCGGTTCCCATGGCGGCCTCCTGCCGTCTTCTGTCTTCTTCGCTCATCGGTCCGATGCTCATCAGTCCGGGAGATCGTAGGGGCGCGCATATGACAGAAGGGCGGCTTCGCGTCGAACTCGCGGGTGCCTGCGTATGGCCCGTGTGTGCGGGCAGGTGACGGGCTGTCGCGTACGGGGACGGAGGGAGCGATGTCCGTCACATCGGCACAAGGGCGTCACACGCCGTCCGCCGCACGTCACCGCAGGTAAACCCATGTCAACACTTCGTAAGACCTCGGTGAACGGCCCGTCCCCGATGTGCGTTCCCGGCGGAGCCGCGAGTAATGTCCTCACCTGCACAGACCGTGACCCACAGATTCATACCGCTCCCTGACATCGGAGGACCCGTTGTCCCGCTTCCGCCTCATCAAGGCAGTGCTCGGACCGATCATGCGCCTGATGTTCCGCCCACAGGTGGAGGGCGTGGAGAACATCCCCGGGGACGGGCCGGTGATTCTGGCCGGAAACCACCTCACCTTCATCGACTCGATCGTGCTTCCGATCGTCACGAAGCGTCAGGTGTTCTTCATCGGCAAGGACGAGTACGTCACCGGCAAGGGCTTCAAGGGCCGGCTGATGGCGTGGTTCTTCACCGGGGTCGGCATGATCCCGGTGGACCGGGACGGGGCGAACGGCGGTGTGGCCGCGCTGATGACGGGCCGGCGGATCCTGGAGGAGGGCAAGGTCTTCGGGATCTACCCGGAGGGCACCCGCTCCCCCGACGGCCGCCTGTACCGGGGGCGTACGGGCATCGCCCGGCTGACCCTGATGACCGGCGCGCCGGTGGTGCCGTTCGCCATGATCGGCACCGACAAGCTCCAGCCCGGCGGCAACGGCATCCCGCGGCCCGGCAAGGTCACCGTCCGGTTCGGCCCGGCGATGGAGTTCTCCCGCTACGACGGCATGGACCGCGACCGCTATGTGCTGCGCGCGGTCACCGACTCCGTGATGGCCGAGGTCATGCGGCTGTCCGGGCAGGAGTACGTCGACATGTACGCCACCAAGGCGAAGGCCGCCTGAGTCCGGCGCAGCAGATGGCCGCGGGCCGTTCCGGTGGTACCGGGGCGGCCCGCTTTCGTCCGTCTGCCGGTGTGAATCTGCCCTGGGGCAGGGGCATTCGGCCTACGCCCCCGAGCGCATGATCCACAGAACATGTCTCATGCAGACATGGATACACCTTCGCGGCGAACCCTCCTCCGTGTCCCGATCGCAGCCGTCGGCGCGGGTCTCCTGGCGGCGTGCGGCTCCGGTTCGGGGCCCGAGACCCGCTCCGGTCCGCACCACCCGGACACCGGTCCCCTCGGGGCGGGCATCGAGGGGAACTTCGTGCCGGCGGGTCCCAAGGGGTACGTCAACCCGTCGGACCCGGAGGTGCTCGCCGCCGAGCGGAAGCGCGGGGCGGGCCGCGTCCGCAGCTACCACTTCACCGCCGCGGAGTCCAAGCTCGACCTGGGCGGGCGCTCGGTGCGCACCTGGGCGTACAACGACACGGTGCCGGGGCCGCTGGTCCGGGTGACCGCGGGCGACGTCCTGGACATGACGTTCGCCAACCGGCTGCCGACCACCACCACGCTGCACTCCCACGGGGTGCGGCTGCGCTGCGACATGGACGGCGTCCCGGACCTGACGCAGCGGCCGATCGCGGCCGGCACGGACTTCCGCTACCGGTTCACCGTGAAGCACCCCGGCACGTATCTGCTCCACTCCCATGTCGGGATGCAGCCCGACCGCGCGCTGTACGCGCCGCTCGTCGTGGACGATCCCAAGGAGACCCTCGCCTACGACAAGGAGTGGATCGTCGTCCTGGACGACTGGCTGGACGGCGTGGACGGCTCCACCCCCGACAGCGTGCTCGAACAGCTCAAGCCGGGCGGCTCCGGGATGGCCGGCATGGGCATGGGCCCGGAGCACCCGCACGCGAGCGGGAGCCCCTCCCCGAGCCCGAGCCGGTCGGCAAAGGCGAAGTCGTCGTCGCCCGCGAAGGCCGGGGGCGGCCCGAACCGGGTGCTGCACGACTCCCACAGCCGCATGCTCCACGGCGAGGGCGGCAGCGTCGACTATCCGTACTACCTCGCCAACGGGCGGCTGCCGCACCAGCCCCAGGAGTTCCGCTGCCGTCCCGGCGAGCGCATCCGGGTGCGCTTCGTCAACGCGGGTTCGGAGACGGCTTTCCGGGTCTCGCTCGGCGGCCACGCCATGACGGTCACGCACACCGACGGCTACCCCGTGCGGCACACGAAGACCGACGCCCTGCTCCTCGGGATGTCCGAGCGGTACGACGTGCTGGTGACCGCCAAGGACGGCTGTTTCCCGCTCGTGGCGCTCGCCGAGGGGAAGAAGGGCGGCGCGCTCGCGGTCCTGCGCACCGACAAGGGGAAGAGCCTTCCCGCCCCGGACGTCCGCCCCCGGGAACTGGACGGCGAGTGCGTCCCCGCGCGGCGGCTGGTGCCGGCCGACTCGGTGGCCCTGCCCGAGCGGCACCCCGACCGCCAGATGCGCATCAAGATCACCGGCAGCATGCGGAAGTTCGACTGGGGCTTCGACCACAAGCCGTACGACGTCCGCCAGCGGCACGAGATCCACGCCGGGGAGCGGGTGCGGCTGACCCTCATCAACGCGACGGACATGTGGCACCCGATGCACCTGCACGGGCACACCTTCGCGATGACGGGGCTGGACGCGGTGGGCGCGCGCAAGGACACGGCCCTGGTGCTGCCGCACCGCAAGCTGGTGTTGGAGTTCGACGCGGACAATCCCGGACTGTGGATGCTGCACTGCCACAACCAGTACCACTCGGAGAGCGGGATGATGACGGTGCTCGGCTACAAGCGGTGAGCGGCCGCCGGGTGGGAGGTGCTCACCCGGCGTTCTCCAGCCGCTGCCCCCTCAGCAGGAACCATGCCGCGACCGCCGTGCCCAGCAGGACCGCCGCGCCCGCGCCCGAGGCCAGGTGGAGGCCGTGGACGAACGCGTCACGGGCCGCGTCCAGGAGGGACTCGGCCGTCCGCGGCGGCAGGCCGGCCGACGCCTCCACGGCCGCGCCCAGCGAGTCGTGCGCGCCCGGCGGGGTGCCGGCCGGTCCCCGGAAGCCGCTGTAGACGGCGGTCACGATGGAGCCGAGGAGGGCGATGCCGAGGGCGGCGCCCAGTTCGTAGGCCGTCTCGGAGACCGCGGAGGCGGCACCTGCCTGGTCCTTGGGGACACTGGACAGGATGACGTCGGCCGTGACCGTGAAGGACAGGCCCGCGCCGACGCCCACCACCAGCAGGGCGGCGCCGAGCACCGGGTAGCCCGTGCCCTGGCCGAGACAGGTCAGCGCGGCCAGGGACAGGCCGACCGCGGCGAGGCCGGCCGAGACCACCGAGCGGACCGAGAAGCGCCGGGCGGCGCTGCCCGCGACCAGTCCGGCCACCACCGCGCCGACGGCGGCGGGCAGTTCGGCGAGGCCCGCCTCGAACGGGTGGCGGCCCTGGACGAGTTGGAGGTACTGCGAGAGGAAGAAGACCAGCCCGGACATGCCGAGCACGGTCAGCAGGTCGGCGAGCACCGCGCCGCTGAAGCCGCGGTGCCGGAACAGCCGCATGTCCAGCAGCGGGGCCGGCATGGTCAGCTGACGGCGCACGAAGCCGTACAGCGCGCCCGCGCCCAGCAGACCCGCGCCGAGCGTGGGCCAGGAGAAGCCGTGGGTGGCCGCCTCCTTGACGGCGTAGACCAGGCCGATCATGCCGAGGAGCGACAGCAGCACGCTGGCCAGGTCCCAGGGGCCCGGGTTCGGGTTGCGGGACTCGGGCAGGGTGCGGATGCCGACCAGGACGAGGACCGCCATCACCGGCAGGTTGATCAGGAAGACCGAGCCCCACCAGAAGTGCTCCAGCAGGAAGCCGCCGACGATGGGGCCGACCGCCGTACCGGCCGAGGCCGTCGCGCCCCAGATGCCGACGGCGAGACTGCGCTCGCGCGGGTCGTGGAAGAGGTTGCGGATCAGGGCGAGGGTGGCCGGCATCAGGGTCGCGCCCGCGACACCGAGCAGTGCCCGCGCCAGGATCATCAACTCCGGTGTCGTGGCATAGGCGTTGAGCACGGAGATCGCGCCGAACGCGGTGGCGCCGCAGAGCAGGATCCGCTTGCGGCCGATGCGGTCGCCGAGACTGCCCATGGAGACCAGCAGGCCGGCGATGACGAAGGAGTAGACGTCACCGATCCACAGCAGCTGGGTGCCGGAGGGGTGCAGGTCCTCGCTGATGTAGGGGGTCGCCAGGCCGAGGACGGTGGCGTCGACGGCCACCAGCAGCACGGCCAGGACGAGGACGCAGAGCGCGAGCCAGCGGCCCGGACGCTTCTCCGCCTCCGTCACGCTCGCCGGCCGCACGGTGCTGGTCATGATTCCTCTCTCCGTAGAGCGCCGCCGAGCAGCAGCTCGGCGACCATGGTCGGGAAGTCGCGGGCGGCCACGCGGCCGTCCAGGGTGGCCCAGGCGCAGGACGCGGTCAGGCCGTACAGCGCCTCGGTGAGCCAGACCGGGGTCAGGTCGATGCGGAACTCGCCGTCCTGCTGTCCGCGCTGGAACAGGGCGCCGATCCGGCTGTCCAGGCGCTGCCAGCCGTCGTTCTGCCGGTCGCCCTCCCACAGCTGGCTCTCGCCGTACAGGAAGGCGAGCAGTCCCGCGGCCGGCTGGATCTCACGGACCAGCCGGCGTACGGCGTCGGTCGCGGACCCCTGCTCCGGGCGGGCCCGGTCCAGCGCCGCCTCGCACTCGGCGATACCGAGCGCCTCCAGCGCCCGGACGAGCGCGTCGCGTCCGGCGAAGTGCCGGTGCAGCGTCGCCCGGCTGATCCCGGCGGCCTTGGCGACCTCGTCCATGGTCGCGGTGGACTTACGGGTCAGCAGGGCGGCGGCGCTGCGCAGTACGTGGTCTCGGTCCAGGGCCATGAAACAAGGATAACCCATGTGAGACATTCTTGTCTCATTATGGCCATGCGCGACTCATCGTCGCTGGTCAGAGGGGTCGGCGCGACCCTCGGCCGGGGGGCTCTCGACCGGTGAGGGCTCTCGACCGGTGAAGGCTCTCGACCGGTGGGCGTTTTCGCTCAGTGCCAGGGCAGCTGCGCGCGTCGCTCCCAGTAGGCGCGCGGCTCCTCGGTGAGCGTGGCGAGGCGGGTCATCCGGTCCGCGTCCAGGTCGACGGCGGGGGCGTGCAGATTGGAGGAGAGCTGGGTCAGGGTCGCGGCGCCGGAGAGGACGACGCCCACCCAGGGCCGGCGCAGGATCCAGGCGAGGGCGACGGCGTCGCAGCCGAGTCCCTCCTCGGCGGCGATCGACCTCAGGGCCTCGGGGGCGTTCGGACCGGCGAGCCGGCCGTTGGCCATGCCCTCCTTGACGATCACGGTCAGGCCGGCGTCATGGGCCTCGGCGAGGGCGGGGGCGGCCGAGTGCTCCAGGATGTTGTACGTCGACTGGACGGTGCGGAAGAGGGGCTCGCCGTCGACCGTCACCGCGAGGGCGGCGCGGACGGTGTCCGCCTGCCGGGGGCCGCTGGTGGAGAACCCGATGGTCAGTCCCCCGGCCGCGGCCTCCGCGAGCCTCGCGTGGAGTTCCTTGTCGGTGAGGGCCGGGCTGTCCGGGGTGAGCGAGTGGATCTGGTAGAGGTCGAGCCGGTCGCCGAGCAGGGCGTCGGTCTCGGCGCGCTGACGCTCGTACGTCGCCGCCGTGTGGTCCTTGACCTCGTGCCGCTCGGCGTCGGTGGACCAGTCGGCGGTGTAGGTGTAGCCCCACTTGCTGCCGACGACCACGTCGTCGGCGCCGGGGTTGGCCGCCAGCCACTGGGCGAGGAACTCCTCCGAACGGCCGTAGGAGCGGGCGACGTCGAAGTAGCGGACCCCCTGCGCGTAGGCGGCGTCGAGGAGTTCATGGGTGCGGGTGCGCAGCGCCTCGACGCTGCGGTCCTCGCCGAGGTCGCCGTCCCGGCCGAGGTTGATGTAGCCGGGGCGACCGACGGCGGCGAGACCGAGGCCGATGTGACAGGTCGGGGTGGTGGCGGTCGCCAGACGGGCGAAGGGCATCGCGGGCTCCGTTGGGTCGGCTCCGGTTCGGCTTCCGACCAACGTAACCCGCGAGGCCCCGCGAATCGCCCAGGAGCCCGGGGCGCGCGGTTGTCGCGCGGCCGCGGGTGGGCCGTCGCCGCTCGCGCCCGCGCGGGGGCGGCCGCACGCGCCGCCGCCCGGTGCCCCTGCCGCACCGCTACTTCACGGCCCGCGCCCATTCCTGCTGCGCCGCCACGTCCGCCTTCACCTCGGCCAGCTGCACCGCCACCGCGCTCGGGGCCGTGCCGCCGCGCCCGCCCCGGGAGGCCAGGGCGCCGGGGACGTTCAGGACGGTGCGGACCTCGGGGGTGAGGTGGGCGGAGATCTTGGCGAACTGCTCGTCCGTCAGCTCGTCCAGCTCCTTGCCCTCGGCCTCCGCGGCCTTGACGCACTCCCCCGCGACCTCGTGGGCCACCCGGAAGGGAACGCCCTGGCGCACCAGCCACTCGGCGATGTCGGTGGCGAGGGAGAAGCCGGCCGGGGCCAGTTCCTCCATGCGCTCACGGTGGACGGTGAGGGTGGCCATCATGCCGGTGAAGGCGGGCAGCAGGATCTCCAGCTGATCACAGGAGTCGAAGACCGGCTCCTTGTCCTCCTGGAGGTCGCGGTTGTAGGCGAGGGGCAGCGCCTTGAGTGTGGCCAGCAGACCGGTCAGATTGCCGATCAGGCGGCCGGACTTGCCCCGGGCCAGCTCCGCGATGTCCGGGTTCTTCTTCTGCGGCATGATCGAGGAGCCGGTGGAGAACGCGTCGTGGAGGGTGACGAAGGAGAACTCCTTCGTGTTCCAGATGATGATCTCCTCGGCGATCCGGGAGAGGTTCACGCCGATCATGGCGGTGATGAAGGCGAACTCAGCGACGAAGTCCCGGGAGGCCGTGCCGTCGATGGAGTTGGCGGCGCTGCCGCGCTCGAACCCGAGGTCGGCGGCCACCGCCTCCGGGTCCAGACCGAGCGAGGAGCCCGCGAGGGCGCCCGAGCCGTACGGCGACACCGCCGTGCGCTCGTCCCACTGGCGCAGCCTCTCCGCGTCCCGGGACAGGGACTGGACGTGGGCGAGGACATGGTGGGCGAAGAGCACCGGCTGGGCGTGCTGGAGGTGGGTACGGCCGGGCATCGCCACGTCCGGGTGGGCCTCGGCCAGGCCGATCAGGGCCTCCTGGAGATCGGCGATCAGGCCGCCGATGATCCGGGCGTGGTCCCTGAGGTACATCCGGAAGAGGGTGGCCACCTGGTCGTTGCGGGACCGGCCGGCGCGGAGCTTGCCGCCGAGGTCCCGGCCGAGGCGCTCCAGCAGACCGCGCTCCAGGGCGGTGTGCACGTCCTCGTCGGCGATGGTGCCGGTGAAGGAGCCGTCGGCGACGTCCGCCTCCAGCCGGTCGAGCCCGGCGATCATGCGGGCCAGCTCGTCCTCGGTGAGGAGTCCGGCCTTGTGCAGCACGCGGGCATGGGCGCGCGAGCCGGCGATGTCGTAGGGCGCGAGCCGCCAGTCGAAGTGGACGGACGCGGACAGCTTGGCCAGGGCCTCGGCGGGACCGTCGGCGAAACGGCCGCCCCAGAGCCGTACGTCACCGCTGTTGCTGCTCACTGCGTTGCTCCTCGGAAGATGTCTCTGTGCCACCGCCTCCCCACCCTTGCAGGTGGGGAGGCGGCTGTCAGGCGGATGCGTGCGAGGGGGACCCGTAAGGGGTCGGAGCGGAGCCGCGTCAGGCCCGGCCCGCGAGATCACGCCGCGCGGCGATCTTCGACGACAGGCTGTAGATGTCGATGAAGCCCTTGGCCGCCGCCTGGTCGAAGGTGTCACCGGTGTCGTAGGTGGCGAGGTTGAAGTCGTACAGGGACGACTCGGAGCGCCGGCCGGTGACGACCGCGCGGCCGCCGTGCAGGGTCATCCGGATGTCGCCGTCGACCTGCTGGTTGGCCTCGTCGATGAAGCCCTCCAGGGCGCGCTTGAGCGGGGAGAACCACTGGCCGTCGTAGACCAATTCGCCCCAGCGCTGCTCGACCTGGCGCTTGTAGCGGGCCAGCTCGCGCTCGACCGTGACGTTCTCCAGCTCCTGGTGGGCGGTGATCAGGGCGATCGCGCCGGGGGCCTCGTAGACCTCGCGGGACTTGATGCCGACCAGGCGGTCCTCGACCATGTCGATCCGGCCGATGCCCTGGCCGCCCGCGCGCTCGTTGAGCTGCTGGATGGCCTGCAGGACGGTCACCGGCTTGCCGTCGATGGCGACCGGGACGCCCTGCTTGAAGCTGATGACGACCTCGTCGGCCTCGCGCGCGACGGCGGGGTTGGAGGTGTACTCGTAGATGTCCTCGATCGGGGCGTTCCAGATGTCCTCCAGGAAGCCCGTCTCGACGGCGCGTCCGAAGACGTTCTGGTCGATGGAGTAGGGGGACTTCTTGGTGGTGGCGATCGGGAGCCGCTTGGCCTCGCAGAAGGCGATCGCCTTGTCCCGGGTCATCGCGTAGTCGCGGACCGGGGCGATGCACTTCAGGTCGGGGGCGAGGGCGACGATGCCGGCCTCGAAGCGGACCTGGTCGTTGCCCTTGCCGGTGCAGCCGTGGGCGACCGTGGTGGCCCCGTGCTTCTGGGCGGCGGCGACGAGGTGCTTGACGATCGTCGGCCGGGAGAGGGCGGAGACCAGCGGGTAGCGGTCCATGTACAGGGCGTTGGCCTTGATCGCCGGGAGGCAGTACTCGTCGGCGAACTCGTCCTTGGCGTCGGCGACCTCGGCCTCGACCGCACCGCACGCGAGGGCGCGCTTGCGGATGACGTCCAGGTCCTCGCCGCCCTGGCCGACGTCGACCGCGACGGCGATGACCTCGGCGCCCGTCTCCTCGGCGATCCAGCCGATGGCGACGGAGGTGTCCAGACCGCCTGAGTAGGCGAGTACGACGCGCTCGGTCACGGGTTTTCTCCTCACAGTGCATTCGCTGACATGCATGAGTATGCAGGGTTCCGCATGATTCGTCAATCACCCCTCCGGGTGACACGGATATCCCGGGACAGCCGGCGGAGTTCCGGGGACGGTCCGTCGAGGGCCCGCCGAACGCCGTGCGGGTGCACGGCCGGGGCGAGCCGGTCTTCCGCGACGACCCGCGCCCGCCCGGCCTGCTCGCCCGCTTCCCCGGCGCCGACGCGCGCTCGCACGGGCTGCGCGCGGTCATCGTCGTGCACGCCGAGCTGATCCGGGACACCTGCGGGTACCCCGTCCCCCGCACGGCGTACGAGGAGGACCGCGATCTGCACGAGCGGCGTTTCGCGCGGGAGGACGACGCCTCTTGAACGACTGCTTCACCGGGAAGGAGCACATCGCCAGGAGCCTGGACGGACTGCCCGGACTGCCGTTGCCGCTGCCCCCGTCTAGCGTCTGAGCATGCGCCCCGGTGTCGTCGCCAGCCTCGTGTCCGTCTCCGTGCTCGGCCTGCTCGGGGCCGCGCCCGCGCCGCGCGGGCCGGTACCGGCTCCACTGCCCGCGCGGCTGGCGGACACCGGCGGCGGCACCCAGCTGATCATCGCGCAGGCGCCCGGCACCACCTCCACGACGGGCACGGTCACCTGGTGGGACCTGCGCGGCGGCACCTGGACGCGGGCCGGTTCCGCGCCGGCGCGGTTCGGGGCGAAAGGGCTGACCGAGGGGGACTCGCGCACACAGGGGACGGACACGACGCCGACCGGGTTGTACGACCTTCCGTTCGGATTCGGGGTCGAGGCGGCGCCGGCCGGCACGAGGATCTCGTACCGGGCGGTGAAGGAGAGCTCCTGGTGGTGCCAGGACAACGCCTCCTCGTCGTACAACCGCTGGACGGATCCGCTGCCGGGCGACTGCCGGGCCTCGGAGGCGGAGCACCTGAGCGCGTACGGCGGGCAGTACGCGTACGGGCTCGTCGTGGGGTTCAACTACCACCGGCCGGTGCGGGGCCGGGGGGCCGGGATCTTCCTGCACGTCAACGGGGCCGGGGCGACAGCCGGTTGTGTGTCGGTGCCGGAGGACTCCATGCGGCGGATCCTCCAGTGGGTGGCGCCCGGACAGTCGCCGCACATCGTCATCGGGACGTCCGGCGGCGCCACCGGTGTCAGCCGGTACTGAGGCCGCCGCGCCCCGGCCCGCTCACCTGGCCCTCACCCGGCCGGCAACTGCACCGTGAACGTCGTGGACCCCGGCGCGCTCTGCACCGCCACCGTCCCGCCGTGCGCCTCCGCCACCGCCGCCACGATCGACAGTCCCAGTCCGGCCCCCGTGGCGGTCGTGTCGCCGTGGCGGCGGTGGTCGGCTCGGGTGAAGCGTTCGAAGACGCCGGAGCGCAGGTCCTCGGGGATGCCGGGGCCGTCGTCGTGGACGGAGAGGAGCACGGCGCCCGGCCGGGGGTCCAGGGTGACGGTGACCTTGGTGCCGGCCGGTGTGTGCAGACGCGCGTTGGCCAGCAGGTTGGCCAGCACCTGGTGGAGGCGGTGGGCGTCGCCGGTGACCGTGACCGGGTCCTCCGGGAGGTCCAGGACCCAGCCGTGGCCGGGACCGGCGGCGCGTGCGTCGGTGACCGCGTCCAGGACCAGCCGGGTCAGGTCGACCGGGCCGCGCTCCAGCGGGCGCCCCGCGTCAAGGCGGGCGAGCAGCAGCAGGTCGTCCACCATCAGGCCCATCCGCGAGGACTCGGCGGCGATGCGCTCCAGCGCCCGGGTGACCTCCGGCGGCACCGGGCCCGGGTGCAGCAGGCCCAGTTCGGCGTGGCCCCGCACCGAGGCGACCGGGGTGCGCAGCTCATGGCTGGCGTCGGCGGCGAACCGGCGCAGCCGCTCCTCGCTGGCGTGCCGTTTGGTGAGCGCGTCCTCGACGTGGCCGAGCATGCCGTTGAGGGCCGTGGCGACCTGGCCGACCTCGCTGTGCGGGTCGGCGACGGGCGCGCGCGGGGGCAGTGCCACCACGCCGTTGGCGAGCGGGAGTTCGCCGACCCGGGTGGCGGTGGCGGTGACCCGGCCGAGGGGCCGCAGGGACCAGCGGACCCAGAGGGCGCCGCTCACCCCGGCCGTCACGAGGGCGAGGCCGAAGACGATCCCGGCGACCACCTCCAGGCGGTGCACGGCCGCCTCGACGGGCTTCAGCGGGAGCCCCGCCATCAGCACGTCGCCGTCGCGGCCGGGAGTGGCGACGACCCGGTAGTGGCCCAGGGCGGAGAGTTCGACGGTGTGCGGGCGGCCGTCGTCCGGGATCCGGGCGAGGCGTTCGGCGTCCCGCGCGCTCAGAGCGATGTTCAGGTCGACGGAGAGGTCGCCGGAGCGGATGAGGCCCCTGTCCGTGACGACGCCGCGCCGCAGGCAGGCACCGAAGGTGCCGGTGGCCATCCGGCGGGTGTCGGCCGTCTCGTCCCCGTCGTGGTCGTCGGGCAGCTGGCCGTGGTGCTCCAGGCTCTCCGGGAACCGGGTACCGACCTGGGCGAGCTGCTCGTCCAGGCGCTGGGTGAGGAAGCCGTTCAGCTCGACCACGGCGGCCACCCCGACCGCGGCGCAGCTCACCGCGAGCAGCACCACCAGGCCGAAGGTGAGCCGGGCCCGCAGGGTGCGGAAGCGGGGCAGCCGGGCGAGCAGGCGACCGGGCCTCACCCGGTCACCGGTTTCAGTACGTACCCGGCCCCGCGCACCGTGTGGATCATGGGCTCCCGGCCGGCGTCGATCTTCTTGCGCAGGTAGGAGATGTACAGCTCGACCACATGGGCACGGCCGCCGAAGTCGTAGGACCACACCCGGTCGAGGATCTGCGCCTTGCTGAGGACGCGCCGGGGGTTGCGCATCAGGAAGCGCAGGAGCTCGAACTCGGTCGGCGAGAGTTCGATCAGCTCGCCGGCCCGGGTCACCTCGCGGGCGTCCTCGTCCATCACCAGGTCGCCGACGACCAGCCCGGGGTCCTCCTCCGGCTCCGGACGGCGGGCCATGCCGGCGCGGCGCAGCAGTCCGCGCAGCCGGGCCACGACCTCCTCCAGGCTGAAGGGCTTGGTGACGTAGTCGTCGCCGCCCGCGGTGAGCCCGGCGATCCGGTCCTCGACCGCGTCCCGCGCGGTGAGGAAGAGCACGCACACCTCGGGCTGGGTCTCGTGCAGCCGGCGCAGCACGGTGAAGCCGTCCATGTCGGGCAGCATCACGTCCAGCACGACGGCGTCGGGCCTCAGCTCGCGCGCGGCGGCGAGGGCGGCGGCGCCGTCGGCGGCGGCACGCACCTGCCAGCCCTCGTAGCGCAGGGCGCCGGTGAGCACCTCGGAGAGGTCCGGGTCGTCGTCCACCACGAGGACGCGCAGGGCGGTGCCGTCAGGGCGGGTGAGGGCCGGTCGGCCGGAACGGGTCGTGTTCATCGCGCCTCCCAGCATCGCGGGTGGGCGCGGCGGCTGGTCGCCGCGGCGGCTCTGAGTTTCCTCTGAGTGCGCTCGGCCGGGTGCCGTACTGCCTGGTCAGGGCGGTTTGTGAGAACTCTCTGAGACCTCTGTGAGAAAGCCCTCAGAGAACCGGCCGCGGGCCCCTTCTCAGAGGTGCCTCAGAGCTGGGTCCCGCACAGTGGCTCCGCCGGGCGGCGACCCGGTCGGCCGACGAAGGGAACGGCACTGATGACAGCGGTGGACATGGGACGGGCGGCGCCTACCCGGCGGCGGACGACCGCGCGGCGCTCCCCCGCGGGGCCGCTGCTGGCGGTGCTGTGGGCGGGGGCGGCGGCCACGGTCGCGCTGTGGTGGGCGGACACCGCCTCCGTGGTCGGCGCGGCGGGCTGGCTGACCGGCGCGGGACGGCTCGCCGGGCTGCTGTGCGGATACGCCTGCGCGGTGCTGGTCGGCCTGATGGCGCGGGTGCCGGCACTGGAGAACCGGGTGGGCTCGGACCGGGTGGCCCGCTGGCACGCGATGGCCGGGCGGTACACGGTGTGCCTGCTGGTGGGGCACATCGCGCTGATCCTGGCCGGCTACGCCGCGCAGGACCGGGCGTCGCTGTGGCACGAGACGGTCACCGTGGTGCTGGACTACCCGGACATGCTGAAGGCCACCGCGGGCACGCTGATCCTGTTCGCGGTCGGCGTCACCTCGGCGCGGGCGGCCCGGCGGCGCATCCGGCACGAGTTCTGGTACTACGTCCACCTGCTCACGTACGCGGCCGTGTTCCTGGCCTTCTTCCACCAGGTGTCGCTGGGCGAACAGTTCAACGGCCGGCCGGTGGCCAACGCCGCCTGGTACGTGCTGTACCTCGGGGTCGCGGCGCTCGTGGTCCGGTACCGCTTCCTCGCGCCGATCCGGCTCAACCGGCGCCACCGGCTGCGGGTGGAGTCGGTGCACCAGGAGGCGCCGGGGGTGTTCTCGGTCGTGGTGCGCGGGCGGGACCTCGACCTGCTGGGGGCGCGGCCGGGGCAGTTCTTCCGGTGGCGGTTCCTCGCCCAGGGCATGGCCTGGACGTCCACGCCGTACTCCCTGTCGGCGCCGCCGCGCCCGGACCTGCTGCGGATCACGGTGAAGGCCCTGGGCGACCACAGCACGGCGATTTCCACGCTCCGGCCCGGCACCCGGGTGTGGGTGGAGGGCCCCTACGGCGCCCTGACCGCCGACCGGGCCACCGGCGGGCGGTCCCTGCTGATCGCGGCCGGCGTCGGCATCACCCCGCTGCGGGCCCTGTTCGAGACGCTGCCCGGCGAGGTCACGCTGCTGTACCGGGCGCGCTCGGCGCAGGACCTGGCGCTGGGCGGCGAACTGGAGGAGATAGCGCGGTGGCGCGGCGCCACGGTGCTGTACGCGCTGAACGGTCCGCACGGCGAGCGGCCCCGGATCACCGCGGAGTCGCTGCGGGCGCGCTTCCCCGATCTGCCGGCCCGTGACGTCTACATCTGCGGGCCCCACGGGTTCGCCCAGGACGTGTACGAGGCCCTGCGCGCGGCGGGTTCGCCGGACCGCCGCATCCACCACGAGTCGTTCGAGCTGTGAGGCAGAGGTCATGCACGCACTGAGGAAGAACCGCCCGCTGCGCCGCGTGGTGCTGGCGAGCGCCACGACGGTCTCCGCCGTGGTGCTGCTGCTGTCCCTGAAGCCGCACACCAGCCCGAGCCTCGCCCTGGGCGCTTCGGCACAGGCACCCCGGGGCGGCGCGAGCGCGCCCGCCTCGTCCGGCGCCTCCCCGGCACCGGGGGACTCCTCGGCGCCCGGCGGTGCCCCGGCGACCGGCGGTGCGGCGAAGACCGCCACCGGCGAGACCGTGCAGACCCGCTGGGGCCCGGTGCAGGTACGGGTGACCGTCAAGGGCGGCAGGCTCACCGAGGTGACGGCTCTCCAGTACCCCACGGAGAACCCGCGCGACCAGGAGATCAACAGCTACGCGCTGCCCCAGCTGCGGCGCGAGGCGCTGGCCGCGCAGAGCGCGCAGATCGACATGGTCTCGGGCGCGACGTACACCAGCACCGGCTACCGGCAGTCCCTCCAGTCCGCCCTGGACCAGGTCCATGGGTGAGGGCGTGCGGCACGCGGAGGAGGTCATGGGGACCGTCTTCTCCTTCGACGTGCGGGGCGGGGAGAGCGGGGCGGTGCGGGCGGCACTCCGGGAGGCGGTGGCTCGGCTGCACGAGGTGGACGCGGTGTTCAGCACCTATCGCGCGGACAGCGAGGTCTCCCGGCTGGCCCGGGGTGAGCTGACCGTGGAGCAGTGCCCGCCGGAGGTCGCGCGGGTGCTGGCGCTGGCGGCCGAGGCGGAGCGGGTGAGCGAGGGATGGTTCAGCGCGCGCTACCGGGGGGTGCCGGATCCCACCGGGATCGTCAAGGGGTGGTCGGTGGAGCGGGCGGCCCGGCGGCTGGCCGCGGTGGCGGGGGTGACCGGGGTCAGCGTCGGCGGCGGCGGTGACGTGCAGTCGCTGGGCGTGCCGGAGCCGGGGCGGCCCTGGCGGGTGGGGATCGCGGATCCCCTGCGGCCGGGCGGGCTCACCGCGGTGGTGTCGGCGGCGGGGGCGGAGGACCTGGCCGTGGCCACATCGGGCACGGCCGAGCGGGGCGCCCATGTCGTCGACCCGCACACGGGGCGGCCCGCGGTCACGGACCTGGTGGCGGTGACCGTGGTGGCACCCCGACTGACCTGGGCGGACTGCTGGGCCACGGCCGCGTTCGCCCGGGGGGCGGCGGCGGGGCTGAAATGGCTGGAGTCGCTGCCCGGCACCGAGGGACTGCTGCTCACGGCGGACGGCGAGGTGCTCCACACCGAGGGACTGGCGGCGTACATAGCGTGAAAAATGGGTTGAAAGGGAAATTTTCTCGCTGAGAAGCCATCCGAGTCCGGTCCTCGGACGTACCCAGGGTGCAGCGAATTTTCCAGGAGGAACGCTATGGCTATCTTCAGCAGTCTGCTGCCCAAGGGTGGCTGCGGCGACGGTCGTGGTCACGGCCGCGGCCACGACAACGACCGCTTCGAGGCCTTCGACCGTCACGACCACGGGAACCGTCACGGTGACCGCCACGGTCGCGACGGCGGACGCGGTGGCCACGGCCGCGGCGGCCGCGGCGGCCACGGCGGCTACTGACCGACTCCCACAGGCTGAGCGGACCGGGGCCCGGAGGACCCGGTCCGCCCGGCCGCTGCGCGAGGAACGCATCCCATGGCGCAAGTCCTGCGGCGTCTGCTGTCCTGGGGAGACCCGGACGGTCCCTCCTCCGGCACCCCCGAGGCATCCGGCGACATCGTCGCGGCCGCGCCCGTGGTCTCCCCGCGCGCGGTCTTCCGCCGGTTCTGGCCCTACACCCGCGGCAACCGGCGCTGGCTCGCCCCGCTGCTGCTGCTCAGCCTGACCGGACCGGTCATCGACGCCGCGGAGCTGTGGCTGTTCAAGGGCGTCGTGGACCAGGTGCTGGTTCCCCGGGACCTGCGCCCCTTTCTGTGGCTCGCCCCGGCCTACCTGGGGCTGATGCTGTGCTCCGGCGTCCTCGGCTTCGCCGACGAGATGATGTCCACCTGGGTCGGCGAACGCTTCCTGCTCTCCCTGCGCGGCGACGTCTTCCGGCATCTGCAGGGCCTGTCCCTCGGCTTCTTCGAACGCCGCCGGCTCGGCGACGTGCTCTCCCGCGTCACAGGGGACGTGGACGCGGTCGAGACCTTCCTGCTGTCCGGCGTGGCGGACGCCCTGTACTACGTGCTCCAACTGGCCGTGTTCGTCGGCCTGCTGTTCTACCTGAGCTGGGACCTGACCCTGCTCGCACTGGTCATCGTGCCGCTGTTCTGGGGCGCCGCCCGGCACTTCTCGCGGCTGATCAAGGACGCCTCCCGGGAGCGCAGACGGCGCACCGGCTCGCTCAGCGCGATCGCCGAGGAGGTGCTCGGCAATGTCGCGCTCGTGCAGGCCTACAACCGGCAGGGCTGGGAGGCGCGCCGGTTCGAGCGGGAGAGCGTGGGCCGGTTCCGGGCGGTGATGGCCTCGACGCGGATCCGGTCCCTGTACGCACCCCTCGTGGAGATCATCGAGGTGGCGGGCGGACTCGCGGTGCTGGGCCTCGGCACCTGGAAGCTCTCCCAGGGCCAGCTGACGCTGGGCGGGCTGCTGGTCTTCCTCGCCCTGATCGGCAAGATGTACAGCCCCGTGCACGGTCTGTCCGGGCTCGGCACCACCTTCTACTCCGCCGCCGCCTCGGCCGAGCGGATCATCGAACTGCTGGACCAGCGGCCGCAGGTCACCGAGCGCGCCGGCGCCCGCCCCCTCGGCCGGGCGCGCGGGGCGGTGGAGTTCGACCGCGTCTGGTTCCGCTACCCCGGCACCACCCCCTGGGCCCTCGCGGACGTGTCGTTCCAGGTGGCGCCGGGCGAGACGCTGGCGCTGGTCGGGGCGAGCGGCGCGGGCAAGTCCACCGCCGCCAGGCTCCAGCTGCGGTTCTACGACCCCGACCGGGGCGCGGTCCGGCTCGACGGCACCGATCTGCGCGAACTGCGCCTCGCCGATGTGCGCGAGAGCGTCGCGGTGGTGCTCCAGGAGACCCTGGTCTTCCACGGCACGGTGCGGGAGAACATCGCCTACGGCCGCCCGGAGGCGTCCGAGGCGGAGATCGTCGCGGCGGCGCGCGCGGCGGACGCGCACGAGTTCGTCGAGCGGCTCCCGGACGGCTACGACACCGTCGTCGGCCAGCACGGCCGGACCCTGTCCGGCGGCCAGTGCCAGCGTCTCGCGATCGCCCGCGCGATGATCAGGGACGCGCCCGTGCTGCTGCTCGACGAGCCGACCACCGGGCTCGACGCGGGCGCCGGCCGGCGGATCATGGAGCCGCTGCGCCGGCTGATGGCCGGGCGGACCACCATCGTCATCTCGCACAACCTGCTCACCGTGCGCGACGCCACCCGGATCGTGGTGCTCGACCGGGGCCGGGTCGTGGAGGACGGCGCGCACGGCGATCTGCTGGTGCGCGACGGGACGTACGCCCGGCTGCACCGGCTGAACACGGGCACCGTGCTGTCGTGACCGTCGCCGCCCGCGTGGCCGTCCTCATGTCTGCTGGGACGGCGCATGCGTGTCCCGGGTCAGCACGTGCCCGGTCTGCAGGTGGGCGCGGGCGAGGACCGTGCCGTCGGCGGAGGTCAGCCTGGCACCGGAGATCGAGTTCGCGTCTACGGGCGTCTGGGCTCCCCAGTGGCCCTGCCCGTTGCGTACGGTGAAGTCGCCCACGCGCACGGTCGTACCGTCGGAACGCTCCAGCACGCAGCTGACCCGGCCGCTGTACGCGCTGCCGTGCCCGGCGAGGTCGACGGTCACGAAGATCCAGCCGGGGCTGCCGGGGTGGGCGTAGACCTCACCGATGGGCGACCCGGCGGTCGAGTCCGCGGTCATGTCGCCGACCAGCATGGGCTCGGACTCCATGGTGCGCGGGGGCGCGGCGGTGACCGTCTGCACGGCGGTGCCGATGCCCCAGCCGGCGAACCCGGCGACCACCGCGAGGCCGGCCGCGGCCGCCCCGAGCCGGATGCGGGCCCGGCGCGCGCGCCCGCGCAGGACGGGGAACGCCGGGGCGCGGGTGGCGGTGCGCCCGTCCGCGGCCGCCTGCTGGGCGAGGCTGCGGGCCACCCGGCTCTCGAAGCCCAGCGGGGGCTCCTGGCAGGGCAGCAGGCCGATCAGCCGGTCGCCGACCAGAGTGAGCTGGCGGACGAACTCCCGGCAGTCCGCGCAGCTGTCCAGATGGGCGATCGCGTCCGCGCGCTCGCGTCCGGGCAGCACGTCCAGCGCCAGCTCGGCGCCGATATCGCGCAGCTTCTCGCAGTTCGCGTCACTGGACATGACCGCCTCGATCCGGAGCCGACAGTGTGGTGCGCAGTTTGCCCATCGCCGCTCTGATGCGGGTCTTGGCGGTGCCCAGCGGGATCTGTTCCGCGTCGGCGACCTGCTGGGCGGTCATTCCGTAGATGCCGGCCATCATCAGGGCCCGTGCCTGTTCGCGGGGCAGCCGGGAGACGGCGGCCCGCAGCCGGGCGGAGGCCTCGTCGGCCAGCGCCCAGCGCTCGGGGGTCTCGGTGACGGTGCCGAGGAGGGCGTCGAGGTCCTCGGGGGCCACCGGCTCGGTGCGCCGGGCGCGTACGGCGTCGATGGCCAGGTTGTGCGCGATGGTGGTCAGCCAGGTGGTGACCGATCCACGGCGCGAGTCGTAGATCTGCGCGTGCCGCCACGCGCGTTCGAACGTCTGCTGGGCGACGTCCTCGGCGAGCTGACGGTCCCGGGTGACGGCCATGGCGACACCGAAGACCCGGTGCTGGAAACGTCGTACGAAGACGACGGCCAGCTCCTGGTCTCCGGTGGCCAGCCCGGACAGCAGAGCCTCGTCCGGGAGGCGCCCCACTGGGAACCGCAAACCCGACACACCTCTTTATACGGCCGACGGCCCCCGGGGGATTGGCCGCCGGGGCGCTGCCGTCCCGGGCGCCCCCGGTCCGCCGTCGCGGAGGATGACCTGCCCATTGTCCGCCGCGGGGCGGCGACCCGCATGCCGGTCGGCGCGCGGCTCAGTGGCCGTTCTGCGCGAGCTTGAGCAGATGGTCCGCGAGGGCCTGGCCACCGGTCGGCTCGCGGCTGATCAGCAGCAGCGTGTCGTCGCCCGCGATGGTGCCGAGGATGTCGTGGAGTTCGGCCTGGTCGATGGCCGAGGCGAGGAACTGGGCGGCCCCGGGCGGGGTGCGCAGCACGACCAGGTTGGCCGAGGCCTCCGCGGAGATCAGCAGCTCCTGGGACAGGCGCCGCATCCGCTCCTCCTTGGCGGACTCGCCGAGCGGGGCGCGCGGGGTGCGGAAGCCGCCCTCGCTGGGCACGGCGTAGATGAGGTCGCCGTCGTTGTTGCGGATCTTGACCGCGTTCAGCTCGTCGAGGTCCCGGCTCAGCGTCGCCTGGGTGACGGTGAGCCCGTCGTCGGCGAGCAGCTTGGCCAGCTGGCTCTGCGAGCGCACCGGCTCCCGGTTGAGGATGTCCACGATCCGGCGGTGCCGCGCGGTGCGCGTCTGCGGCACGGCGGGCCCGGCACCTGTCTGCTGCTCCTGCTCCTGCGCCTGGCTCATCGTCGTCTCATTCTCCGGATCGTCCGTCCCCGCTGGCGTCGAGGATGCCGGGCAGCGCCTGGAGCAAGGCGCCCGCCTCGTCGTCGCGCAGGTTCAGCGGGGGCATGAGCCGTACGACGTCGGGGGCGGGGGCGTTCACCAGGAACCCGGCCTCCTGGGCCGCCTGCTGCACCTGGTGCGCGCGCGGCCCGGTGAGCACGATACCCAGGAGCAGGCCCGCGCCCCGGACATGGTCGACCAGCGGGTGGCCCAGGGCCTCGATGCCCGCGCGCAGCCGCTCGCCCTGCCGCTTCACGTTCTCCAGCAGTCCCTCGTCCTCGATGGCGCCGATGACGGCGAGGCCCGCGGCGCAGGCGACCGGGTTGCCACCGAAGGTCGTACCGTGCTGGCCGGGCCGGAGCAGTTCGGCGGCGCGGCCGAAGGCGACGGTGGCGCCGAGCGGCAGTCCGCCGCCGAGTTGCTTGGCGAGGGTGACCACGTCGGGCAGCACGCCCTCATGGGCCTGGTAGGCGAACCAGGTGCCGGTGCGGCCGACGCCGGTCTGCACCTCGTCCAGGACCAGCAGTGCGCCGGTGGCGGCGGTGATGGCACGAGCGGCCTTGAGATAGCCGGCCGGGGGCACGACGACGCCGTTCTCGCCCTGGATCGGCTCGACGATCACCAGGGCGGTCTGCTCGGTGACGGCCGCGGCCAGGGCCTGGGCGTCGCCGTAGGGGACGTGGGTGACATCGCCGGGCAGCGGCCGGAAGGGGTCCTGCTTGGCGGGCTGCCCGGTGAGCGCGAGGGCGCCCATCGTACGGCCGTGGAATCCGCCCTCGGTGGCGACGACATGGGTGCGCCCGGTGAGCCGCCCGATCTTGAAGGCGGCCTCGTTGGCCTCGGCGCCGGAGTTGCAGAAGAACACCCGGCCCTCGCGGCCGAAGAGCTGGAGCAGCCGTTCGGCGAGCGCGACGGGCGGCTCGGCCATGAACAGGTTGGAGACATGGCCCAGGGAGGCGATCTGCCTGCTGACGGCGTCCACGACCGCCGGGTGGGCGTGGCCGAGCGCGTTGGTGGCGATGCCGCCGACGAAGTCGGTGTACGCGCGGCCCTCGGCGTCCCACACGGTGGCGCCCGCGCCGCGCACCAACGGCAGGCGGGGGGTGCCGTAGTTGTTCATGAGCGCGCCCTGCCAGCGCTGGGCCAGGTCCTGGTTGCCGCTCTGGTGCCCCGTCACTGTGCGTCCCCTTCGGGCTCGTCGGGCACGACCATGGTGCCGATGCCCTCGTCGGTGAAGATCTCCAGCAGGATGGAGTGCTGCACCCGGCCGTCGATGACGCGGGCGGTGTGCACGCCGCCGCGCACCGCGTGCAGGCAGCCCTGCATCTTGGGCACCATGCCGGAGCTCAACTCCGGGAGCAGCTTCTCCAGTTGGGTCGCGGTGAGGCGGCTGATCACCTCGTCGGAGTGCGGCCAGTCCTCGTAGAGGCCCTCGACATCGGTGAGGACCATGAGAGTTTCGGCGCCAAGGGCCGCAGCGAGTGCCGCAGCCGCCGTATCAGCATTGACGTTGTAGACATGACCGTCGTCCTGACTGCGGGCGATGGAGGAGACGACCGGGATGCGGCCGTCGGCGAGCAGGGCCTCGATGGCGCCGGTGTCGATCGCGGTGATCTCGCCGACCCGCCCGATGTCGACCGGCTCCCCGTCGATCCGGGGCAGGTGCTTGGTGGCGGTGATGGTGTGCGCGTCCTCGCCGGTGAGACCGACGGCGAGCGGGCCGTGCTGGTTGAGCAGGCCGACCAGCTCGCGCTGCACCTGTCCGGCGAGCACCATCCGTACGACGTCCATGGCGTCCGCGGTGGTGACCCGCAGGCCCGCCTTGAACTCGCTCACGATGCCGTGCCGGTCGAGGGCGGCGCTGATCTGGGGGCCGCCGCCGTGCACCACGACCGGCCTGAGTCCGGCGTGCCGCAGGAAGACGACGTCCTGGGCGAAGGCGGCCTTCAGTTCCTCGTCCACCATGGCGTTGCCGCCGAACTTGATGACGACGATCTTTCCGTGGTGCCGGGTCAGCCAGGGCAGCGCCTCGATGAGGGTCTGCGCCTTGGGCAGGGCCGTGTGCTTACGGGTCGTGGTCATGAGGAGTAGGCGCTGTTCTCGTGGACGTAGTCGGCGGTCAGGTCGTTGGTCCAGATCGTCGCGGTCTCGGTGCCCGCGGCGAGGTCGGCCACGATGTGGACCTCGCGGTAACGCATGTCGACCAGGTCGCGGTCCTCGCCGACGGAGCCGTTCCTGCACACCCAGACACCGTTGATGGCGACGTTGAGCTGGTCCGGCTCGAAGGCGGCGCCCGTGGTGCCGATCGCGGACAGGACACGGCCCCAGTTGGGGTCCTCGCCGTGGATGGCGCACTTGAGGAGGTTGTTGCGGGCGATGGAGCGGCCGACCTCGACGGCGTCCGCCTCGCTGGCCGCGCCCACGACCTCGACCCTGATGTCCTTGCTGGCGCCCTCGGCGTCGCCGATGAGCTGACGGCCGAGGTCGTCGCAGACCTGCCGTACGGCCTCGGCGAAGGCGTCGTACCCAGGGGTGACGCCGGAGGCGCCGGAGGAGAGCAGCAGCACGGTGTCGTTGGTGGACATGCAGCCGTCGGAGTCGACGCGGTCGAAGGTGACCCTGGTGGCGGCACGCAGGGCCTTGTCCAGGGTGGCGTCGTCCACGTCCGCGTCGGTGGTGATGACGACCAGCATGGTGGCGAGGCCGGGGGCGAGCATGCCGGCGCCCTTGGCCATGCCGCCGACCGTCCAGCCGGCCCCGGTGGCGACCGAGGTCTTGTGCACGGTGTCGGTGGTCTTGATGGCGATGGCGGCCTTCTCGCCGCCGTGCTCGGACAGCTGGGCGGCGGCGGTGCCGATGCCGGGGAGCAGCTTGTCCATCGGCAGCAGGACGCCGATGAGGCCGGTGGAGCAGACGGCGACCTCGATGGCGCCGCGGCCGAGGGCCTCACCCGCCTTCTCGGCCGTCGCGTGGGTGTCCTGGAAGCCCTTGGGTCCCGTACAGGCGTTGGCGCCGCCGGAGTTGAGGACCACGGCGGAGACCTGGCCGCTCTTGACGACCTGCTCGGACCACAGGACCGGCGCGGCCTTGACACGGTTGGCGGTGAAGACGCCGGCGGCGGCACGGCGGGGCCCGTCGTTGACCACGAGGGCCAGGTCGGGGTTGCCGTTCTGCTTGATCCCGGCGGCGATACCGGCCGCCCGGAATCCCTTGGCTGCCGTGACGCTCACGGTGCGACTCCGATCGTGGAAAGCCCGGTGGTCTCGGCGAGACCCAGGGCGAGGTTCATGCTCTGGACGGCACCGCCGGCGGTGCCCTTGGTCAGGTTGTCGATGGCGCTGATCGCGATGACGCGGCCCGCGGCCTCGTCGTACGCGACCTGCACCTGGACGGCGTTGGAACCGTGCACGGCGGCCGTCGCGGGCCACTGGCCCTCGGGCAGCAGGTGGACGAAGGGCTCGTCGGCGTACGCCTTCTCGTAGGCGGCGCGCACGGCCTGGGCACTCACTCCGGCGACGGCCTTCGCGCTGCACGTGGCGAGGATGCCGCGGGGCATCGGGGCGAGGGTCGGGGTGAAGGAGACGGTGACCGGCCGCCCCGCGACCGCGCCGAGGTTCTGCATCATCTCGGGGGTGTGCCGGTGACCGCCGCCGACGCCGTACGGCGACATGCTGCCCATGACCTCGCTGCCCAGCAGGTGCGGCTTGGGCGCCTTGCCCGCGCCGGAGGTGCCGGAGGCGGCGACGATCACGGCCTCGGGCTCGACGATCCGTGCCGCGTAGGCCGGGAGGAGGGCGAGGGTCGCGGCGGTGGGGTAGCAGCCGGGTACGGCGATCCGCCTGGTCCCGGTGAGCGCGGTGCGGGCACCGGGCAGCTCGGGCAGGCCGTAGGGCCAGGTGCCGGCGTGCGCGGAGCCGTAGAACTTCTCCCAGTCGGCCGCGTCCCTCAGCCGGAAGTCGGCGCCCATGTCGATCACGAGCACGTCCGGGCCGAGCTGTTCGGCGACGGCGGCGGACTGCCCGTGGGGCAGCGCGAGGAAGACCACGTCGTGCCCCGCGAGACTGTCGGCCGTGGTCTCGGCCAGCACCCGCCCGGCCAGCGGCCACAGGTGCGGCTGGAGCGTCCCGAGTCGCTGCCCGGCGTTGGAGTTCCCGGTCAGGGCCCCGATCTCGACCTCGGGGTGCGCGAGGAGCAGCCGCAGGACCTCTCCGCCCGCGTACCCGCTCGCCCCGGCAACCGCCGCACGTACCGCCATGTCCACCCTCCTCTGGATGGCATGACTATACGCATCAATGCACGTTTATGCAATGAGTATGCGGGAGAGCGAGGGCGCCCGGAGCGGCCCCCGCTCCGGGCCGGGCCGAGGGCCGCTCCGGGTCCGTGACAGAACGCGGACAGCGCGGAGAACCGCCTGTAGCTGGCTGCGGGATACAAATATCTCCGACCACGCGCATTGCGCCGTTTCTGGGGGAAACACCGTGAAGACCGCTCGTATCACCGCACTCGCCGCCGTCGGTATCGCCGCCACCCTCTCGCTCACCGCCTGCGGCAACGACTCCGGGAAGGGCACGTCCTCCAAGGGCTCCTCGTCCTCGGCCCCCTCCGCGCCCACGGACTCCTCCCCGGCCGCGTCCTCGACTTCCCCGCCCTCCGGCGACGGCTCGCAGGCGCAGGGCGGCTCGGGGGCCGGTCGGCCGGCGTCGTCCTCCGGCTCCGGCGGCAAGTCCGGCGGCGGGACGGCGACCGGAGGCAAGATCACGTTCTGCAGGACGGCGGACCTGGCCATCGACGCCACGAACGCCGCGCCCGACAAGACCTCCGGCAGGATCGACATCACCATGGTCAACCGGGGTTCCGCCACCTGCTCGGCGACGGGCTTCCCGGGCGTCGACATCAAGGACGCCGACCACACCTCCAGCCCCATCGAGCGGGGCCACGCCCAGCCGCGGGTCACCGTCCTGAAGCCCGGCGACGCGGCCGTCTTCGACCTCGCCTACGACATCGACAGCAGCGGCAAGAGCCTCACGTCCCCGACCGGCATCCTGGTGACGCCCCCGAACGAGACCCACACGGTGAGCCTGAAGTGGCCCGCGGGCGCGGGGGCGGTCAAGGGCGCCTACACCGACGTCCAGGTCTACCCGACGCACACGACCGAGTAGGAGTGGCGGCCGGCCGCCCCGTCCGACGCCGGACGCCGTCGGACGGGGCCGCATAGGATCGCCGGCATGGCACTGCGACCCGTCCAGGTGAACATCAAGGCCCTCGACCCCCGGGCCGTGGGCGGGTTCTGGGCCGCGGCGCTCGGGTGGCGGGCGTACCACCCGGGCGTGACCACCTATGTCGGGCCCGGCGGCGGTCTCCTCTGGCCGGACCCGGTACTCCTCGGCATCGACGTCGTGCCCGTCCCGGAAGCCAAGCCGGGGGTGAAGAACCGTACGCACCTCGATCTCGCCACCACCTCCCCGGACCACCAGTCGGAGCTGGTCGCACGTCTGACGGAACTCGGCGCGACGCCCGTCGACGTGGGGCAGGGCGATGTCCCCTGGCGGTGCCTCGCCGACCCGGAGGGCAATGAGTTCTGCGTGCTGGAGCCCCGCGAGGTCTACCGGGACACCGGGCCGATCGCCGCGGTGGTGGTCGACTGCGCGGATCCGCGCGCCATGGCCCGGTTCTGGGGCGCGGCGACGGACTGGACGGCGCGCGAGGTGACCGACGGCCTCGCGGTGCTCCGCTCCCCCGAGGACACCGGCCCCTACCTCGAATTCCTCCGCACGCCCGACGGGAGGACCGCGCCGGACCGCGTCCACCTCGACCTGCTCCCCCGCCCCGGTGACGAGAAGGAGGCGGAGGTGGCCCGGCTGCAGTCCCTCGGCGCCACCGGTCTCGACCTCGGCCAGGGCGACGTCCCGTGGACCTGTCTGACGGACCCGGAGGGCCACGAGTTCTGCGTGCTCGCCCCGTCCTGACCCGCGTCTTCGTCCACCCGCGGTCAGTCCGCCGCCCGCGGGGACGCCCCCGGCAGCATGATCCAGCGGGACACCACGAAGGTGATCGGGATCGCCGCCGCCGAGGCGAGCAGCGGGGCGAGGCGGCTGCCGGCGCGCAGGACGTCCACGATCACGTACACGCCCACCGTGGTGATCACGAAATTCGCGGCGTTGGTCAGCGGGAACAGCAGGAATTTCCGCCACGTCGGACGGATTCGGTAGGTGAACCGCGCGTTGAGGAAAAAGGAACCGACCATGCTCAGCGCGAATGCCAGAACATGCGCCGCGAGATAGGGCAGCCAGGTGAGGAAGAGCAGGTAGAGGCCGTAGTAGACGGCCGTGTTGAGCACGCCGACCACGGCGAAGGTGATGATCTGTCGCGCTATCAAGGAATGAGGTCCTTCGTCCGTTCCACGTTGGTCGCCTTCACCAGGAAGTGCGGGCGGCCCTTCACCTCGTAGTAGATGCGGCCGGTGTACTCCCCGATCACTCCCAGCATGACCATCTGGACACCGGCGAGGGCCGTGACCGCGGTGATGATGGTGACATATCCGGGCGTCCGCACCCCGTGCAGCAGCGCGGCGATCACGATCCAGGCGGTGTAGAGACCGGCGCACAGCAGCAGGCTGACGCCGAGCCAGAGGGCGGCGCGCAGCGGACGGTTGTTGAAGGACAGGACGCCGTCCAGGCCGTATTCGAGCAGTCCTCGCAGGTTCCAGGAGCTGCGGCCGGCCTCGCGCACGGCGTTCTCGTACGCGAAGGTGGTGCTGGGGAAGCCGACCCAGGCGAACAGGCCCTTGGAGAAGCGGTTGTACTCGGTCAGCCCGAGCACCGCGTCCACCACCCGGCGGGACAGCAGCCTGAAGTCCCCCACTCCGTCCATGAGTTCGACGTCGACCAGGCGGTTGACGAGACGGTAGTAGAGACGGGCGGCGAGGGTGCGGGTGAGGCGGTCGCCGATGCGGGTGCGGCGGGCGATGACCTGGTCGTAGCCCTGTTCGCGCAGCCGGACCATGCGGGCGATCAGCTCGGGCGGGTGCTGGAGGTCGGCGTCCATGACCACGACACAGTCGCCGCCGGCGTGCCGCAGCCCGGCCAGCAGGGCGGCCTCCTTGCCGAAGTTGCGGCTGAACGAGACGTAGCGCACCCGCTGGTCGCGGGCGGCGAGGCGTTCGAGGACGGAGAGGGTACGGTCGCGGCTGCCGTCGTCGACGTACACGAACTCCATGTCGTGGCCGAGCGGCAGCAGTTCGTCGGAGACCTTCTGGACGGCTTCGTGGAAGCGTTCCAGGACGGCTTCCTCGTCGTAGCAGGGCGTGACGATCGATATCAGCATGGCGGATGTCCCCAGGGGCGCGGTCGGGCGCGGTCGGATCTCGGTCAGGGCGCGGCGGTCACGCGCTCGCGCGGTGCCGGCGGTGCGGTCGGGGCGGGTGTCGGGACGCGTCGGCGGCGGACGGCGGCCACCGCGGTGAGCAGGAGGAGCGTTGCGAGCGAGGCGAGGCCGACGGCCGTGCCCAGCCGGAGGCCGGGTGGGTGGAAGGTGCAGGTGAGGTTGGTCCCGGTGCCGTCCAGGGGGACGGCGATCAGTCCGTGGTACTGCCGGGCGGGGCGGGCCGGGCCGTCCCCCGCGGCGCAGCGCCAGCCGGCGGTGCGGGGGACGGCGAGGACGGCGATTCCCCTGCTCCCCGAGGGGAGTCGGGCACGCACGGTGCCGTCGGAGACGGTGACCGAGGTGGCGCCGGTGGCCCTGAGACGGGCGGCGGCGGTGGCCAGACGGGCGGTGTCCAGGCAGCCGACGGCGCCGGACGGGATGCGGCCGGGCCGGTCCGGGACCAGATCGATCCGTACCCGCCCGGAGGCGGGGACGCGGCCGAGCGGCTCCATGGCGGCGAGGGCGCGTCCGCGGTCGTAGTGGAACCGGGCGGTGCCGTCCGCGCCCCGGGCGAGCCGTGCGGTGCCGGAGAAGTGCGGGGCGGCCAGGTACACCTGGGTGCCCGCCGGGCAGCGGGCGCCGACCGTCGGCCCGGTCAGCGCGTTCCCGGAGCCGACCCGGCGGCCGGGCGCGGGTGTTCCGTCGTCGCCCCGCACGGTGACGCGGGGCACGGTGTAGACGCGGCTGCCGAGCAGCAGTTCCTGGTTGCGGTACGGCGACGGGCCGAAGGCCGCCTCGTCGGGGTCGGACCGCACGGTCACCAGGGGCGGCACGTCCCGCCGGGTGACGGTCGGCGCGGCGGTGTCCTCGGGCAGGTGGGTCCGGTGCGGGTCGGGCGGGCTGTGCACCCGGGCGCCGACGGAGAAGAGCACGTCCGTGACGGCGTTGTCGAGGCTCTGCACGCCCCGGCCGCCCGAGGTCCAGCCGCCGCCCAGGGCGGTGAGGGTGCGGGTGAGGACGTCGGAGGTGAGGCTGCTGTAGTAGGCGGCGCCCTGTCCGCCGACCGCCAACGGGTCGTTGGCGACGGTCTGTTCACGGCCGGGGTCGGTGCGGTAGCGGGGCCAGCCGTCGGCGCGGGCGATCGCGGCGGCCTGGAGCCGCTGCCGCTCGCCCCAGGGCGCGTAGTCGTCCAGGTGCTTGAGGCGCAGCCCGCTCGCCACGGCGGCACTGGCGGCGCTCTCCCCCGCCTGCGCGCCGAGCAGCACGAGCGCGGCCAGGAGCGCGAGCCGTCCCCGCTCCCCGGCGCGGCGCAGCAGGACGAGCCCGGTGAGGGCCCCGGCGGCGCCGAGTAGCAGCACGGGCCAGGTGTGCGCGTGGACCAGATCCGTGCCGCTCGCGACGACGGCGACCAGAGCGAACAGGGCAGCGGCCGCCCCGAGGGCGGGCAGCCCCGGCGGGCCGTACGACAGCGCGTGCCAGGCGGCGATGACCAGCAGCCCGCACAGCACGAAGCTCTGCCGGTAGGAGCTGCCCTGCGGGATCGCGAAGGCGTGCCAGGCCAGGCTGGTGGGCGCCCATTGCAGGGAGAGGGCCACCACGAGCACCAGCGCGCTCCAGCCGGCGCGGACGCGGCCGGGGACGGCCCGGTGGAAGGGCAGGGCGAGGGCGAGGAGCAGGGTGGTGGTGCCGACGTAGAGCGCCGGGGAGCTGAAGTCGTACGTCGCCGGCAACAGCCGGGCCAGCAGGTTCTCGGCCGGCACCGGGTGGAAGCGCGCGAGGCGGCCCGGGTAGGCGTGCTCGGTGCCGCGGTAGACGACCGCGAGCAGCGGGGCGGCGAGGCCCGTGCCGAGGGCGACGGCGAGTACGGCGCGGCCGGCGGCGGCCAGGGCCTGCCGGCGCGGTGGGGCGGCGAGCAGCAGCCATACCAGCAGCACGAGTCCGGCGCCGAGGGTGGCCATGTAGGCGGTGTAGAAGTCGGCGGTCCAGGCGAGCGTCACGATCAGCACCCCGAGGACCCGGCGCCGTCCGGCGAGGGCCCACTCGCCGGCCAGGCAGAGCAGTGGCAGCGCGATCAGCCCGTCGAGCCACATCGTGTTGTGGTCCGCGGCGAGCGTCCAGCCGCACAGCGCGTACGACACCCCGAGCAGTGCCGCCGCCCACCAGCGGCCGGGCCGCAGCCGGAGCAGCAGCCAGGCCATGGCGGCCGCGGCGCTCGCGATCTTCAGGACGGTGATCACGTACACCGCGAGGTCGATCCGGTCGCGCGGGAAGAGCGCGACGAGCGGCGCGAACGGGCTGGCGAGGTAGGTGCCGAAGTCCGGCAGGAAGCCGGCACCGTACCCGGACTGCCAGTTGACCAGCAGTCCGCCGTCCGCCCTGTCGTGCAGCAGGTCCCAGAGGTGGGCGTGCAGGGGCACGTACTGATTGCCCAGGTCATTGACGCTGCGGGTGCGGGGGCCGAAGGGCCGGTCGCCGGCCAGCAGATCACCGGCGCACAGCGCCACGGCCGCCACCAGGGCGGCGAGCGCCGCGGCGGCCCGGCGTCCCGCGCCCGGCACGGTCGATTGGTCCATCGGTCGGCAGACCCCCAGTGAATTCACCTTGGATTTCGCCAACCTAGACGGGACAGCATTCCGATCGGTTGTGCTTCCGGGAGGAGTTGATGCGTTTTACACCGAACAACATCTGGAATTCATGGATTTGATGTCCGGCCGGGAAACACGACCTTTCCTGAACGTTGTTCACCGGTGTTTTCCAGGTGACGTTCCACTACCTGCGAAAAGCGTGCCGTTCAGGGCCGGTTCGCCCGCACCGCCGGGCTCTCGAAGCGAAGGTTCCAGTGACCCCCGCCGCCCAGGAGGGTGGCGGTCGACAGCGGGCGGATGCCGAGGTTCCAGTAGGTGGCCGGCGGGGCCTTCAGGGCGTAGACGAGGGCGGCGCGGATCACCGCGGGCTCGGCGACCGCGACGACGCGGACGCCGTCGTCGGCCGGGCGGGTGTCGAGCCAGCCGCCGACCCGGGAGATGAAGGCGAGCAGGGACTCACCGCCGTGCGGGGTGGCCCGGGGGTCGGCGAGCCAGGCGTCCACCGCCGCCGGTTCCCGGGCCATCGCCTCGCCGAGCGTCAGCCCGCGCCAGCGCCCCATGTCGCAGTCGCGCAGCGCGAGCTGGGCCAGCGGGGCGAAGCCGAGGGCGTCGCCGGTGGCACGGCTGCGCCGGGTCGGGGAGCAGTAGCGCAGTTCGGCGGCGGCCAGCGGCAGCAGCTCGCCAGCGGCGCGCCGCACCTCGTCCCAGTCGGCCTGGTCCAGCGGCCGGTCGTCCTCGAACCGCTCCGCGAGCAGCGGCGCGCTGCGCGCGGCGGCGACGAACGTCACCCTCAGTGGCATGCGGTGATGGTGGGGCCGTCCGGGGCGCTGGTCAAGGCTTTCCACCTGTGAGATGCCGGCGCCGAGCCGCCGCTCGTCCGAAGCGGCGGATCATTCATGTCCCGGGGTGTTCCAGCGGCGTGAGCCCAGCCTCTCGCGGACCCAGTGCGCGTAGGCGACCTGCGCGCCGGAGGCGGTGTCGTGTCGTGGACCCCGGAGTTGATCGATCGCCCCCCCGGCGCCCCCACGGCGCCCGGTGACCCGCCGTACCGCCCCCTACAGCACCTCGTCGCAGGCCGCGCGCAGCCGCCGTACCCCCTCCGTGATCTCCCCGAGGCCCGCGACCGCCGCGAAGCTCAGCCGGACGTGGGGCGCCGGGGGCTCGGCACTGAAATAGGGGCGGCCCGGGGTGAGGGCCACGCCCGCGCGCAGGGCGGCGGCGCCGAACGCGTCGTCGTCGGTGCCGTCGGGCAGCCGCGCCCACAGGTGGTAGCCACCGGACGGGACGTACGTCAGGGCGAGTTCGGGCAGCCGCAGCGCGAGCGCGCTCGTCATGGCGTCCCGGCGCTCTTTCAACTCCGCTGACAGGGAACGCAGATGGCGGGGCCAGGCCGGTGAGCCGACGAGTTCGAGAGCGGCCTCCTGGAGCGGGCGGGACACGAAGAAGGAGTCCACCACCTGGATGGCGCGCAGCCGTTCGAGGACCGGGCCGTGCGCGGCGAGCGCGCTCACCCGGAAGCTGGGCGAGGTCGCCTTGGTCAGCGAGCCGACGTGCACCACCACGCCGTCGGGGTCGTCGGCGGCCAGCGGGCGGGGCAGCGGGCCGGCGTCGGCGTGCACGAGGCGGCGTACGAAGTCGTCCTCCACGACGAAGGCGCCGGCCGCGCGGGCGATGCCCAGCACCTCGGCACGCCGGCCGGGGGCGAGGACCGCGCCGGTCGGGTTCTGGAAGAGGGGCTGGCAGACGAACACCCGGGCGCCGGTGGCCCGGAAGGCGTCCGCGAGCAGTTCGGGCCGTACGCCGTCGCGGTCCACCGGCACCGGGACCGGGCGCAGCCCGCCCGCGCGGGCGAGGGCCAGCATGCCGGGGTAGGTGGGCGACTCGACCAGCACCGGGGCGCCGGGCGGGGCGAGCGCGCGCAGGGCGGTGGACAGCGCGGACTGGCCGCCCGCCGCGATCAGCACCTCGGCCGCGGTGACCGCGCCGCCGATCTCGCGCGCGAACCACTCGCGCAGCTCCGGCAGCCCCTCCAGCGGCGGCCGCCCCCAGGCGCCGGGCCGCCGCCCCGCGCGGGCGAGCGCCGCCGCCATGGCCCGCTCGGGCTGGAGCGAGGGATGCGGATAGCCGCCGTTGAACTCCAGCACCCCGGGCGGCGGGGCGGCGAGCGAGACGGTGACCCCGGTGGCGTCCACCGTGCGCGGTACGAGGTCGGCGGCGCCGTCGGCGCTCAGCGCGACCTCCTGCCAGGAGGTGTCCCCGGCCGGCGCCTCGGGGGTGCGCGGCCGGGCCCGGAAGGCGCCCGCGCCGGGCCGGGTGACGACCAGCCCCTCGGCGGCCAGCCGGGCGAGCGCCCGCGAGACGGTCACCGGGCTCACCCGGAACCGCTCGACCAGAGCCCGGCTGGACGGCAGCTTTCCACCTAGTGAGTAGCGATCCAACTCCCTTCGCAGCTGTTCCGCCAGTTCACTCACACTGCTACGCTCTTGCATGAAGACACAGAGTAGCGCTACTGGATCCGGCCCGATAGCGGTCACCGCTCCCCGACCGGAGCGCCGGACGCTGGGCACCGCACTCGCCGCCCTCGGCGTCGCCGCCTTCTCCCTCACCTTCCCGGCCACCGCCTGGGGCCTGGAGGGCTTCGGCCCCTGGACGCTGGTGACCGTGCGCAGCGTCCTGGCCGCACTGGTCGCGGGCGGCGCCCTGCTGGCCCTGCGGGTGCGGCCGCCCGAGCGGCGCGAGCTGCGCGGACTCGCCGTCGTCGCGCTCGGTGTGGTGCTCGGCTTCCCCACGCTGACCACGCTCGCGCTGCGCACCTCCAGCACCGCGCACGCGGCCGTCGTGGTGGGCCTGCTGCCGCTGACCACGGCCGTCTGCTCGGCGCTGCGCACCGGCCATCGTCCCTCGCGCCGGTTCTGGCTCGCGGCGGTGGCCGGCGCGCTGGCGGTGCTGGCGTTCACGGCCGTGCAGAGCGGGGGCGCGCTCACCGCGGCCGACGGCTGTCTGTTCGCGGCCCTGCTGGTGTGCGCCGCCGGGTACACCGAGGGCGGGCTGCTGGCCCGGGTGATGCCCGGCTGGCAGGTCATCGGCTGGGCACTGGTGCTGTGCCTGCCGCTCACGCTGCCGGCCGCCGCGCTGGCGCTGTCGTACGAGCCGTTCCGGGTGACCGCGCACGGCATCGCCGGACTGCTGTGGGTGGCCCTGGGGTCGCAGTTCCTCGGGCTGGTCGTCTGGTACCGGGGGATGGCGGCCATCGGGGTCCCCAGGGCGAGCCAGTTGCAGTTGGCTCAGCCCCTGCTCACACTGGTGTGGTCGGCGTTGTTGCTGGGCGAGCACTACACGGCGGCCGCTCCCCTTACCGCCGTCGCCGTGCTCGTGTGCATCGCCGTCACCCAGCGGTCGTGATCGTTGAGGAGGGCCTGCAGATGCGCGCATCCAAGGGCGACCGGCTTGTCCAGCACGGCAGGGTGGTCGGCCAACACGACCAGGAGTCCGAAGTCGTCGAAGTGATGGGTCAGGAAGGCAGTCCGCCCTACCGGGTCCGTTTCACCGACGGGCACGAGGCCATCATGTCGCCGGGGCCCGACTGCCAGGTCAAGCACAAGGAGGACCGGCAGCGGTAGCCCGGCGGTTCACCGGGTCACCGGGGCGGGCTGGCCGGCCGCGCGTAGTGGTCCGCGACCACGCGGCGCATCGCCCCGATCGGATCGCTCGCCACGTCCTGGGCGGCGAAGAAGATGTGCCCGCCCACCTGCGGACGGCGGGCGGCGAGGGTGAGGTGCCGGGACAGCTCCGCCGGGTCCTGCCAGGCCGCCGGCCGGCCGTCGGCGCCGGCCGCCCCGGCCCGGTAGAGGGCCTCGCCGATGTAGAGCCGCGTCCCGGTGCCCTCGGCGACCCGCGCCCACCAGTCCAGCAGGGTCGCGTAGTCCGCGCCGTCGGCGCCGATCTCCCAGTACAGCTGGGGCGCCACGTAGTCGATCCAGTTCTCCCGGACCCAGGTACGGGTGTCGGCGTACAGGTCGTCGTACGTCTGGGCGCCCGCGTCCGTGTCGGAGCCGAGCGGGTCGGTCGACGCGTTGCGCCACACCCCGAAGGGGCTGATCCCGAACCGGGTGCCGGGCCGGACCCGCTCGATGCCCGCCGCCATCTCCTTGACCAGCCGGTCGATGTTGTCCCTGCGCCAGTCGGCCCGGCTGGTGAACGCTCCGCGGTGGCGCTCGTAGGCGTCGTCGTCCGCGAAGGTCTCCCCGTCCTCGGGATAGGGGTAGAAGTAGTCGTCGAAGTGGACCGCGTCGACGGGGTAGCGGGCGACCGCGTCGAGCATCGCCCGCTGGACGAAGGCGCGCACGTCGGGCAGGCCGGGGTTGTAGTAGAGCTTGCCCCCGTACGGCACCGCCCAGTCGGGGTGGACCCGCGCCGGGTGGGTGGCGGCGAGGAGGCCCGGGTCGGTGTGGTTCGCGATCCGGTACGGGTTGAACCAGGCGTGCAGCTGGAGCCCCCGGGCGTGCGCCTCGCGCACGGCGGTGCCCAGCGGGTCCCAGCCGGGGTCGCGGCCCTGGGTGCCGGTGAGGTACCGGGACCACGGCTCGTACGGCGAGGGCCACAGGGCGTCGGCGGTGGGCCGCACCTGGAGCAGCACCGTGTTCAGCCGCTCGCGCACCGCCCGGTCGAAATGCGCGATCAGCTCCTTCTCCTGCGCGGCGGCGGTCAGGCCGGGGCGCGAGGGCCAGTCCCGGTTCTCGACGGTCGCCATCCACACGCCCCGCATCTCGGTGGCCGCGCGGGTGCCGGGAGCACCGGTGGCGCCCTCGGCACCGGCCGTCCCGTGTCCTGCCGGGGAGGCCGTCCGCGCCTCGGGCGCCGGATGCGGCCCGGTCGCCGCACCGCATCCGGCGGTGGTCAGCGCCGAGAGCGCGGACAGGGTGAAAGCCCGGCGTGAGATGGGTCCCATCGGTCACTTTCCTCCACGTTCCGGATCCGCTCGGTCACGGATGGTCTCCGTGGCCAAGAATGCCCGCACCCAGACGATCGATCATCGATACTTCGCGGTAACGTGCACGATCGGAGCAGGCGCCGAAACCCGGAGGTCTGCCAGCAAGCCGGAGAAGCGAAGGGGACGATGTGACCGACATCGAGCGCGTCGGAGTCGTGGGCTGCGGCCAGATGGGCGCGGGCATCGCCGAGGTGTGCGCCCGCGCGGGCCTGGACGTGAAGGTCGCCGAGACCACCGGCGAGGCCCTGGAGATCGGCCGTACCCGGCTGTACAACTCCCTGTCCAAGGCGGCCGAGCGCGGCAAGATCTCCGAGGAGGAGCGGGACGCCACCCAGGCTCGGCTCAGCTTCACCACGGACCTCGGCGAGTTCGCCGACCGGGACCTCGTGATCGAGGCGGTCGTGGAGAGCGAGGCCGTCAAGACGGAGATCTTCCAGGTCCTCGACCAGGTGGTGACCCGGCCGGACGCGATCCTGGCCTCCAACACCTCCTCCATCCCGCTGGTGAAGCTCGCGGTCGCCACCTCGCGCCCGGACCATGTCGTGGGCATCCACTTCTTCAACCCGGCCCCGGTGCAGATGCTGGTCGAGCTGATCCCCGCGCTCACCACCAGCGAGGGCACCATCAGCCGCGCCCAGGTCTTCGCCGAGAAGACGCTCGGCAAGCACGCGATCCGCGCCCAGGACCGCTCCGGCTTCGTGGTGAACGCGCTGCTCGTGCCGTACCTGCTCTCCGCGATCCGGATGTTCGAGTCGGGCATCGCCAGCCGCGAGGACATCGACAACGGCATGGAGATGGGCTGCGCCCACCCGATGGGCCCGCTGAAGCTGTCCGACCTGATCGGCCTGGACACCATCGTCTCCATCGCCAACTCGATGTACGCCGAGTACAAGGAGCCGCTGTACGCCGCTCCCCCGCTGCTCCAGCGCATGGTCGAGGCGGGCCGGCTCGGCCGCAAGACCGGCTCGGGGTTCTACACCTACGGCTGATCACGCTCAGCTACGAAAAGACGTGCCCGGCACCGGATTCGGTGCCGGGCACATCCATTTCGCACACCGTGTGCGCGCCGGGCCCGCGGACGCCCGTCGCACACGCTCCCCACGCGACCACCAGGCGAGTTCACTCTTCATGCGCATGCAAGGGGGCGCGGAACCCCCCGTTCGACTACGGAAAGGAGTGGACCCTTGACCGGCGATCCGGAGCATCCCGTGGTCCATGGAGAACTCGCAGAGTTACGGCGCCGACTGGACGTGGCCTACGCCCGGGTCGAGGGCGGACTCGCACTGCTCGGCCATCGCACCGAGGAGACCGCCAAGGAGCTGGACGAGCTGAACTCCCGCATGGTCTCGCTGGAACACGCGCGCTGGCCGCTGCCCTCGCTCGCCGCGCTGACCGCGCTCGGCGCGCTCGTGGTGACCATCTGGGGAGCGCTGCGCGCCCATTAGCCCTCGGCGAGCCTGAGGTGGTGCAGCAGCAGCAACGCGGCCGCCATGTTGGCGGCCGGGACCTCTCCACGGGCGATCAGATCGGGGACGAGCTTGAGGGGCACCCACTCCCGGCGGTCCGACTCGAAGTCGTCCACGGGGTGCCCGAGGTACTCGCCCCGGTCGGACCAGTAGATGTGGTGCCGGGCGTCGGTGAGTCCGTTGGACGGCTCCACCGTCATCAGGTGGTGCAGGGGCCCCGGCCGCCAGCCGGTCTCCTCCTCCAGTTCCCGGGCGGCCGCGCCCGCGATGTCCTCGCCGTCCTCGACGACACCCGCGGGCAGTTCCCAGCCCCAGCTGTCGGTGATGAAGCGGTGCCGCCAGAGCAGCAGGACCTCGTTGGCCTCGTTGACGACCGTGGCGACGGCCACCGGACGCATCCGGATGAGGAAGTGGTCCAGATGCCGGCCGTCGGGCAGCTCGACATCTGCGAGATTGACGCTGAACCAGCGGTTTTCATACACCTTTTGCTCGTTCTGTTTCGTCCACTGCATGGTTCTGCCACCTTTCGGGGGGTAGGTGGCAATATCGCAGCAGTGGCCATGCGCCCACAGGGCGTCTACAGGGGCACGCGCAGCGCCCCGTCGATGAGTTCGGCGGCCTCGGTGGTGCCGGGCGAGCCACAGCGCGCCAGGTGTTCGCGCACCGCGCGCAGCCGGTCGCGCAGCCGCTGGGACTCCATGCCGCGCGCCTGCTCGGCCATCTGCACGGCGGTGACCACGGCCTTCTCCGCGTTGCCCTGGCGCAGTTCGATGGTGCTGAGCATGGCCAGCCGGTGCACCCGGCCCCGGTCGTGGGCGGGGTTGTCCACGGCGGCCGCCGCGTGCTCCCGGGCGGCGGCGAGTTCACCCAGGCTGAGCAGCGCCTCGGCGACCTGCACATTGACCAGACCGGGCTGCACATAGCCGGTCTCGTCGGGTTCATGGCCGCGCCGGATGCGTTCGGCGGCGCTCTCCGCGCGCCGGATGCAGGCGAGGGCACTGCCCGCGTCGCCCAGATGCGCGTACGCCTTGGCCTGCATCGCGTACAGGTCGGAGGCGAGCGCGGGGGTGATGTGCCGTCCCGCGGCGCGCAGCGCGGCCTCCGCGAAGGCCACCGCCTGCCGGAACTCCCGCATGAACAGGGACTGGTTGACCAGCAGCGCTATGACGTAGGCGCCGAGTCCCCGGTCGCCGCTGGCCTTCGCCAGCCGCAGCGCCTGGTGGAAGTAGCGCTGGGCGAGTCCGTGCGCGTCCGAGTCGTACGCGCAGATCCCGGCGACGGCCACCAACCCGCCGGTGGCGCGGTGCAGTTGGCGGCCGGTGGCGTCGGTGTAGCTGCCGCGCAGCAGGGGTGCCGCCTCGGCGTTGAGGAAGCCGACGATGCGGGTGCGGGTCGCGATGCCGCCGGCCTTGCGGTACATCTGCTCGTAGTGGGCGCGGGCCGCGCGCAGCGTCTCGATGTCGGCCGCCGTGACCCGGTGTCTGCCGCCCCGGGAGACATCGGTGTCCTCCGGCGGGTTCTCCCACTCCCATACCGGCATCACGGCGGGGGTGCCCGTGACGGCCGGGGCGCCCAGTACATGGGGGCGCTGCTGTTCGTCGGAGCGCCACAGGGCGGTGGCCCGCTCCACGAAGCCGGACAGGGTGCCGGCGGACGCGGTGCCGGGACGGCCGGGCACGCCGAGGCCGATGTCGTCCAGGGTGACGGGGCGGTGCAGCCGGGCGGCCAGTACCTCGCAGATCAGGTCGGGCACCTGGCCGCGCGGCCGCTGGCCCTTCAACCACCGCGCCACGGCGGTGTGTTCGTAGCGGAGCGCGAGGCTCCGTCGGCGCCCTGCCTGGTTCACATGGGCGGCGAGACCGGCGTGCGAGATCCCCGCCTCGTCCAGGATGGCGTCAAGGAGAGTGTTGGGCTGCATGGAGTCGACCCCCGAGTACCTGGTTCCGTCAGCGTAGTGGCTGTGCCTTCACACGGGGTGTGAACCGAATGCCCGCATCCGGGGCGTGCGCGCGCTGTCGCGGAGCGTGGCCGGGCCGGTTCACTGGTGGTCCTCCTCGGGAGGCCCGCCAGGCCACCGGCTCCCCCTCCGACAGCGGTGGTCTGGCGGGAACCATCAGCCGTGCGTGGTGGTGGCCGGCCGGGCCGGCTCCCGCGCCTTCGCCGCCGGTCCCCGCTCGTTGCGCAGCACCAGCAGGGCCACGTCGTCGGTGGGGGTGCCACCGGTGTGCCGCAGCAGCGCGGTGAAGAGGGTCCGCAGCACCCGCTGGGGCGAGGCCGGTTGGTCCCGTACGGCGGTGCGCAGCGCGTCGGGCAGGGCGAAGAACCGGCCCCTGGCGTCCCGGGCGTCCTCCGCGCCGTCGGTGAACAGCACCAGCGACTCGGCGGGCAGCAACGGCCGGCAGCGGTGCGGGGCGAGGTCGGCCGGGAGCGGGAACGGGCCCAGCGGGGGCAGCGGTTCGGCGCGGGTCAGGGGTTCGACGGCGGTGCCGGTGAGCCGGTAGGGCCAGGGGTGCCCGCAGTTGAGGGCGCCGAGCGCGCCGTCCCGGCCGATCTCCAGCAGCAGGACGGTGACGAACTCCTCGGCCACGGGGTGGTCGGGGTCCGCGGTACCGCCGGTCGAGGGGTGTTCGGCGCGGGCCCGTTCCCGCAGATGCCGGGCGAGCGCCCGCTCCAGTCTGCGCAGCACGCCGTCGAGCCGGGCCTCGTCGTGGGCGGCCTCGCGGAAGCTGCCGAGGAGGGCGGCGACGGTACCGAGGGCGTCCAGACCGTGCCCGCGTACGTCCCCCATCACCACCCGCACCCCGTGCTCGGTGGCGATGACCTCGTACAGATCGCCCCCGACGCTCGCGCCCCGGTCCGCGGACAACTGGGCGGCGGCGACGCCGAGTCCGTCGAGCCGCGGGGGCGGCGGCCGCAGTACGACGCCCTGCGCCACCCGCGCCGCCCGCCGGGCCAGCCGTAGCTCCCGCAGCAGGGCGCGCCGCACATGGACCAGCAGTCCGATGCCCACGCCGAAGAACACGACGCTGGCGGCGATGCGGGCGCCGAGCCGCTCCTGTGTGGCGAGCGGGCAGCCGAACTTGTAGGCGACGGCGAGCGCGCCCCAGAGAGTGGGAAGCACGGCGCCTCGTGCGGTGGGTGCCCGTGCCTTGATGCGGATCATGCCTCTGTCCCCCATGGAGAGTCCCTGACAGAGCGGACGGACCGACCCCGAAAGGCCGGTCCGATTCTGTCGACGCCATGGCCCGGGAGGACTGGATCACCTCCGATGACCACTCGAACGAGTGAGAAAGCGCAGGTGGGAGTGCATTTATGCACCAGCGCACGCCATGCCCGACGACGCGGGTGGCCGGACACGGGCGCGCCCGGCCACGGAGGTCCGTGGCCGGGCGCGCCCCGCGTTACGACGGTCAGCCGCGCAGCACGGCTCCGGTGCGCTCGCCGGCCAGGGCGACGGCCGCGTCCCGGGCCGCCGACGCCTCGTCCACCGTCAGCGTCCGGTCGGGGGCGCGGAAGCGCAGCGCGTACGCCAGCGACTTACGGCCCTCGCCCAGCTGCTCGGCGTTCTCGTAGACGTCGAACAGCCGGATGGCCTCCAGCAGTTCACCGGCACCGGCGCGCAGCGCGGCCTCGACCTCGGCCGCCGGCACCGGCTTGTCGACCACGAGGGCGACGTCCTGCGTGGCGACCGGGAAGGAGGAGATGCCCGGCGCCATCGGGACGCCGTCGCCGGCCTCCTCCAGGGCGTCCAGGTCCAGCTCCATCGCGCAGGTGCGCTCGGGCAGGCCCAGCGCCTTGACGACGCGGGGGTGCAGCTCGCCCGCGTGACCCACGACCCGCTCGGCGCCGTCCGCCACGACGAGCAACTCGGCGCAGCGGCCCGGGTGCCAGGGGCCGTACCGGCCCTTGCGCACGACGAGTTCGGCACCGGCCTCACGGGCCACGGTGCGCGCGGCCTCGACGGCGTCGGCCCAGTCGGCCGGACGGCCCTTGCCCCACCAGCCGGCCTGCTCACGGGCGCCCGTGAGGACGACGGCGGCGTGCCGCGGCTGCTCGGGCAGCGCGGCGTTCAGCGCCGCGATCTCCTCCTCGGTGGGACGCCGGTCCACCGGCAGGTGCCCGGCGGCCTGGCGCTCCTCGCGCGGGTGGAAGACCAGACCGGTCTCGAACAGGGCCAGGTCGTGCCCGCCGCGGCCGGTGTTGCGCCGCAGCGCGCCCAGCAGGCCCGGCAGCAGCGTCGTACGGAGCGCGGGCTCCTCGTCGCTGAGCGGGTTGACCAGCTTGACGACCCGGCGGGCCGGGTCGTCCGCGTCCAGGCCGAGCTGGTCGAAGACCTGCTCGCCGAGGAACGGGTAGTTCAGCGCCTCGACGTAGCCGGCGCCGGCCAGCGCGCGGCCGATGCGGCGGTGCAGCCGCTGGCGGGCGGTCAGACCGCGGCCCGCCGGGGGCGCCGGCAGCGTGGCGGGCAGGTTCTCGTAGCCCTCCAGGCGGATGACCTCTTCGGCGAGGTCGTTCGGGTCCGTCAGATCGGGCCGCCAGGACGGCACGGTGACGATCAGCTCGTCCTGGCCGTAGACGTCGCAGCCGACCTCCTGGAGGCGGCGCACGACGGTCTCGCGGCCGTAGGTGACGCCCGCGACCTTGTCCGGGTGGTCCGCCGGGACAGTGACGGTGCGCGGCGCGGAGGGCGCGACGACCTCGGTGACGCCGGCCTCGGCGGTGCCGCCCGCGAGCAGCACCAGCAGGTCCACGGTGCGCTGTGCGGCGGCGGCCGCGGCGGCCGGGTCCACCCCGCGCTCGAAGCGGCGGGACGCCTCGGACAGCAGCTTGTGGCGGCGGGCCGTGCGGGCGACGGAGATCGCGTCGAAGTGGGCCGCCTCGATGACGACCTCGGTGGTCGCGTTCTCCGCGTCCTCGCCGTGGTCGGCGATCTCGGTGTTGGCGCCGCCCATCACGCCGGCGAGGCCGATGGGGCCGCGCTCGTCGGTGATGACCAGGTCCTCGGCGTGCAGCTCGCGCTCGACGCCGTCCAGGGTGACGAGCTTCTCGCCCTCCTCGGCCCGGCGCACGCCGATGGGGCCCTGGACCGAGGAGCGGTCGTAGGCGTGCAGCGGCTGGCCCAGCTCCATCATCACGTAGTTGGTGATGTCGACGGCCAGCGAGATCGGGCGCATGCCGACCTTCTGGAGCCGGCGCTGGAGCCAGAGCGGCGAGCGGGCCTCGGGGCGCAGACCGGTGACGGTGCGCGCGGTGAAGCGGTCGCAGCCGAACGGGTCGGAGACCTGGACCGGGTAGCCGTACGCGTTGGGCGCGGGCACGTCGATCAGCGCGGGGTCGCGCAGCGGCAGGCCATAGGCGATGGCGGTCTCGCGGGCGACGCCGCGGATGGACAGGCAGTCGCCGCGGTTGGCGGTGACGGCGATGTCCAGGACCTCGTCCACCAGCTCCAGGAGCCCGATGGCGTCCTTGCCCGGCTCGGTCTCCGGCGGCAGCACGATGATGCCGTGGGTGCTGTCCTCGCCCATGCCCAGCTCGTCGCTGGAGCAGATCATGCCGTGCGAGACCTTGCCGTAGGTCTTGCGCGAGGCGATGGAGAAGCCGCCGGGCAGGGTGGCGCCGGGCAGCACCACGACGACCTTGTCGCCGACCGCGAAGTTGCGGGCGCCGCAGACGATCTCCTGGGGCTCACCGGTGCCGTTGGCCTGGCCGACGTCGACGGTGCAGAAGCGGATCGGCTTCTTGAAGCCCTCCAGCTCCTCGATGGTCAGCACCTGGCCGACGACCAGCGGGCCCTTGAGGTCGGCTCCGAGCTGCTCGACGGTCTCGACCTCCAGACCGGCCGAAATGAGCTTGGCCTGGACGTCACGGCCGGTCTCGGTGGCCGGCAGGTCGACGTACTCCCGCAGCCAAGAAAGCGGGACCCGCATCAGATCTCCATCCCGAAGGGCCGGGTGAACCGGACGTCACCCTCGACCATGTCTCGCATGTCTTCGACGTTGTGGCGGAACATCAGCATCCGCTCGATGCCGAACCCGAAGGCGAAGCCGCTGTACTTCTCCGGGTCGACACCGCAGGCGGTGAGCACCCGCGGGTTGACCATGCCGCAGCCGCCCAGTTCGATCCAGCCCTCGCTGGAGCAGGTGCGGCAGGGGCGGTCGGGGTTCCCGACGGACTCGCCCTTGCACACGTAGCAGAGCATGTCCATCTCGGCGCTCGGCTCGGTGAAGGGGAAGAAGTTCGGGCGCAGCCGGGTCTTCATGCCCTCGCCGAACAGGGACTGGACCATGTGGTCCAGGGTGCCCTTGAGGTCGGCCATGGTCAGGCCCTCGTCCACGGCGAGCAGCTCGACCTGGTGGAAGACGGGCGTGTGCGTGGCGTCCAGCTCGTCGGTGCGGTACACGCGGCCGGGGCAGATCACGTAAACCGGCAGGTCGCGGCCGAGCAGCGAGCGGATCTGCACGGGCGAGGTGTGGGTGCGCATGACCACACCCGACTCGGCGCCGCCGTCCGGACCCTGCACGAAGAACGTGTCGGCCTCGCCGCGGGCCGGGTGGTCGGGGCCGATGTTCAGGGCGTCGAAGTTGAACCACTCGGCCTCGGCCTGGGGGCCCTCGGCGACCTCGTAGCCCATGGCAACGAAGATGTCCTCGATGCGCTCCGACAGCGTGGTCAGCGGGTGCCGGGCACCGGCCGGGACGCGGTCGTAAGGCAGCGTGACGTCGACGTCCTCCTCGACGAGCACCCGGGCGTCGCGCTCGGCCTCCAGCTCGGTCTGGCGGGCGGCGAGCCCCTTGTTGACCGCGCCGCGGGCCATGCCGACGCGCTTGCCGGCCTCGGCCTTGGCGTGCGGGGGCAGGGCGCCGATCTCGCGGTTGGCGAGCGAGAGCGCGGACGCCGGGCCGGTGTGGGCGACCTTGGCCTCATGGAGCGCGTCGAGGGAGTCCGCGGCGGCGAAGGCGGCGAGCGCCTCGTCCCGCATGCGCTCGATCTCTTCCGGTTTCAACGCCTCGACCTCGACAGGGTCGTACGACTTATTGGGTGCCGACATCTCTTCCCGTGCTTCCGATTGGCTGGCGGATGGTCCCCGTCACCGACTCGTCTCGACTCGCGAGGGCCGCGTGAAGGACACAAAGGTGCCAAAGGCCGAGTCTAACGGGGTGGAGCTGTACGAAGAGCCCGCGGGCCGCTAGGCGAGATACGCCGGGGCGCTCACGGGCAACGTAAATCGGAACTCGGCGCCGCCGCCGCGGGCGCGGCCGACCGTGATGGTCCCGCCGTGGGCCTCGACGAGGCCCTTGACGATGTACAGCCCGAGTCCGGTGCCGCCGCGCTTGCTGCCCCGCCAGAAGCGGGTGAAGACGCGGTTCATGGACTCCTCCGGGATGCCGGACCCCTCGTCGCTCACCGTGACCGACGTGCCGGCCTCCTCGCCCTCGCGGGGGGACGCCGTGGGCGTGATGTCGATGGTGACGGTTCCCTCGCCGTGGCGCACCGCATTTTCCAGCAGGTTGCTGAGCACCTGGTCGATCTTGTCGGGGTCGGCCCACAGATCGGGCAGCGGCTGCTCGATGCGCAGCAGGAAGCGTCCGGCGCTCTGTCCGGCGGCGACGTACGCCTGGATGTGGCGGGAGACGGCGGCCCCTATGTCGACGGGCTGCCTGCGCACCTCCAGGCGCCCCGAGTCGATCCGGGAGATGTCCAGCAGCTCGGCGATGAGCCGGGTGACCCGGTCGGCGTCCGCGTCGACGGTCTCCAGCATCAGCCGCTTCTGGTCGTCGGTGAACCGCTCCCACTTGGCGAGCAGGGTGGCGGTGAAACCCTTGACGGAGGTCAGCGGGGAGCGCAGCTCGTGGGCGACGGTGGCGATCAGCTCGGCGTGGCTGCGCTCGGTGCGGCGGCGGGCCTCGGTGTCCCGCAGGCAGATGATCAGCCGGTGCACGGGGCCGAGGGGCGCGGTGCGGACGTACCGGGCGGTGACGAGCACCTCCCGGCCGCCGGGCAGCAGCAGATTGCGCTCGGGCTGCCGGGTCCTTGTGGAGAGACCCCCGTAGGGGTCGGTGAGCTGCCACCAGCGGCGCCCCTCCAGGTCCTCTAACGGCAGCGCCTTCTCCAGCGGCCGGCCGAGGGCCTCGTCGGCGGGGACGGCGGTGATCCGCTCCGCGGCCGCGTTGAACCCGACGACGCGTCCCCGCTCGTCGGCGACCACCAGTCCGTCGGGCAGCTGGTCGGGGGCGAGTCCGCCCGCACCGCACGAGGACGCGGGCGCGTCCCACGTGTCCCGTCCCTCAGGCCCGGTGCTCGTGCCGGCCACACTCATCCCCGTACCCCACCTCTCATACGGCGCAGGGCCCCGAGCTGGCCACCCTACTAGCTCTGGGTGACGGAACGGCACCCTCCGCGGGCGCGCTGCGCGCGAGCCGAGGCGTACAGGCAGACGGCGGCGGCCGTGGCCAGGTTCAGGCTCTCGGCCTTGCCGTGGATGGGCACGCGCACGACGGCGTCGGCGAGGTCGCGGGTCTCCTCCGGCAGCCCCCAGGCCTCGTTGCCGAACACCCAGGCGGTGGGGCCGCCCATGGTGCCCCCGTCCAGCTCCTCGTCCAGGTCGCGGTCGCCCGCGCCGTCGGCGGCGAGGATACGCACGCCGGCGTCCTTGAGCCGCTCGATGGCCTGCTCCACGGGGACGCCGACGGCGACCGGGAGGTGGAACAGGGAGCCGACGGAGGCGCGTACGGCCTTGGGGTTGTACAGGTCCACGGAGGCGTCGGTGAGGACGACGGCCTCGGCCCCGGCGGCGTCCGCGCAGCGCAGCACGGTGCCCGCGTTGCCGGGGTCGCGCACGTGCGCGAGCACGGCGACCAGCCGGGGGCGGGCGGCGAGGACGTCCTCGAACGGGGTGTCCAGGAACCGGCAGACACCGACCAGCCCCTGCGGGGTGACCGTGGTCGAGATGTCGGCGATGACGTCCTCGGCGGCGAGGTGCACCCGGGCGCCGACGGCACGGGCGGCGCCGACGATGTCGGCGTAGCGCTCCGCGGCCTCCACCGTCGCGAACAGTTCGACGAGCGTCGCCTGCCCGCCGTCCCGGTGCGCCGCCGCCTCCCGCACGGCCTGCGGCCCCTCCGCGAGGAACAGCCGGTCCTTGCCCCGGAAGTTCCGCTTGGCGAGCCGCCGGGCCGCGGCCACACGGGCGGAACGGGAGGAGATCAGCTCGGGGCCGACGGGGACCATGCTCTTCTTCACTTTCCGGGGAGTCCTGATGGTGTCGCGTCCCCGAAGGGGCGCGGGGAACTGCCGAGCGACCACGACGAAACCCGCGGCCGGGAACGCCGGGGCCTCAACAGCGGGACCCGCAAGCCATACAGCCTGCGGGTCCCGGTATTACGACGGCTGGAGCCGGCGCGGCGTCACGCGGCCTTCGGCGCGTTGACGTCCGACGGCAGCGCCTTCTGCGCGACCTCGACGAGCGCGGCGAACGCGTTCACGTCGTTGACGGCCAGCTCGGCCAGGATCTTGCGGTCGACCTCGACGTTCGCGGCCTTCAGACCCTGGATGAAGCGGTTGTAGGTCATGCCGTTGGCGCGGGCAGCGGCGTTGATGCGCTGGATCCACAGCTGACGGAAGTCGCCCTTGCGCTTCTTGCGGTCGTTGTAGTTGTAGACCAGCGAGTGGGTGACCTGCTCCTTGGCCTTGCGGTACAGGCGCGAACGCTGACCACGGTAGCCGGAGGCCTGCTCCAGGATCGCCCGGCGCTTCTTGTGGGCGTTGACTGCCCGCTTGACGCGTGCCACTTGTTAACTCCTTGTAGCGGGGTCGTGGGTGTCCTCACACGACCCGGAAACGATTGGGTCCCGGTCCAGACGCACGGCGCTCGACGAGCGCCGCCGCGTCACTTGCCGAGAAGCTTCTTGATCTTCGCGGCGTCGCCCGGGGCCATCTCGGCGTTGCCGGTGAGGCGACGCGTCACGCGGGACGACTTGTGCTCAAGCAGGTGGCGCTTGCCGGCGCGCTCGCGGAGCACCTTGCCGGAGCCGGTGACCTTGAAGCGCTTGCTGGCACCGCTGTGCGACTTGTTCTTCGGCATAGCGCCGTTCTCTCCTCGTCGGTGGCGCTCCGGTGCCCGGTCACGAAAACCGGGCACGGTGGAGCGTCGCTCTTGTTTCGGTTACATCCTCGGGAGCCGTACGGCTCCCCGGGATCACGCCTCGGCAGGTTCCTCGGACGACGCCTCGGCCTCGACAGGTACCTCGGGCGAAGCCTCGGCCGGGTTCTGCGACTTGCCGGGGTTCGCCTTCGCCTCGGCCTTGCGGGCCTCCTGCGCCTGACGGGCCTCGGCCATCGCCTCGGTCTTCTTCTTGTGCGGACCGAGGACCATGATCATGTTGCGGCCGTCCTGCTTCGGGTTCGACTCGACGAACCCGAGGTCCTGGACGTCCTCCGCGAGACGCTGCAGCAGTCGGTAGCCCAGCTCGGGCCGGGACTGCTCGCGACCACGGAACATGATCGTGATCTTGACCTTGTCGCCCTGCTTGAGGAACCGGACGACGTGACCCTTCTTGGTGTCATAGTCGTGCGGGTCGATCTTCGGCCGGAGCTTCATCTCCTTGATGACCGTGTGCGCCTGGTTCTTGCGCGCCTCACGGGCCTTCATGGCCGACTCGTACTTGAACTTCCCGTAGTCCATGAGCTTGCACACGGGCGGACGGGCGGTCGCCGCCACCTCGACCAGGTCCAGGTCGTACTCCTGCGCAAGCTCCAGTGCCTTCGCGAGCGGCACGATGCCGACCTGCTCGCCACTGGGACCGACAAGTCGCACCTCGGGAACGCGAATCCGGTCGTTGATGCGGGGCTCGGCGCTGATGGATCCTCCTCGATAGCACCACGCGACGGCCTGGCGGACTGCCGCGTAACGTCTGTGTTCGTCAGACCAACCGCGCCGAAGCACAAAAAATGCCCCGGACGATCACAGGCGGGGCTCCTCACTACCGGAGCACCGCCGCGGTGAACGCGGGGCGCGAATCGGGCGACTCCATCGTCCGTACGGAACGATGGCGGCCGCCTGACCGGAGACCCGCCGTCCCGGGGGACGGATCGGGTGGGAGATCGGAGCCTCCACTTGTGGGCCGAGCGAAAGGTGCGTACCTACGTCCGGCCGGTCGCCCACCAGATTAGCAGGATGGCTTGACAAGGGCTAATCGGGCGGGCGTCATCAGGAGGACGACGGGCCGCTTAGGGTGTGGGGCATGAGTGAGACCCCTGCCGAGAACCCCGACTTCGACGCGATGACCCGCGATATCGCCGAGGTCCCCGCCGTCGAGGTGATCGTGACGGTCGCCGTCAACCTGATGAGCGCCGCGGCCGTGAAGCTCGGGCTCAGCGAGGAGGGCGACAAGTTCAAGGACCTGGACGAGGCCCGCAAGCTGATCACCGCCCTCGCCGGTCTGCTGGACGGCGGCGCGACCGAGATCAGCTCCTTCCACGCGGCCCCGCTGCGCGACGGCCTGAAGTCGCTCCAGCTGGCCTTCCGTGAGGCCTCGATCGTCCCGGACGAGCCGGGCCAGGGGCCGGGCGAGAAGTACACCGGCCCGGTCTACGGCTGATCTATTCCTTCACGTACAGGGGCTCGCCCGGAGGCGTCGTCCCGGCCGGCAGCAGTGCCAGGTCGAGGCCGCGCACCAGGCGGGCCCTCAGTGTCTCGTCGGCGGCGAGCCGGCCGGCGATCGCCTGCGCGGTCCCGGCGGGCGGGGCGGCCGGGTCGAGGACGAGGGCGAGGGTGCCGTCGGCCGGGCCGGGCACCAGGTGGGCGCGCCGCACGGCGGGCTCGGCCGCCACCGCCGCACGCACGGCCCCGGTCACGGCCGGGTCGGCGAGCGGGTCGGTGCTGGTACGGCCCTCGGCGAGGGCGAGCAGCGCGGGCCCGGTCAGCTCGAACGGCACCGGTCCCGCGAGGTCCAGCACGACGGTGTCGGCCTTCTCGTGCGCGGCGGCCTGGAGCGCCTGGTGCAGGGGCACGGCGACCGGACGGGCCTCGGGGTCCCAGCGGGCGAGGGAGTCGGTGGAGGTGAAGGCCGGCAGCGCGGTGCGGCCGCCCGCCTTCAGGGTGGGTACGGCCATGTCGCTGGTCTTCTCGCGACGCAGCCCGTTCTCGTCCTCCTCGACCTCGCCCAGTACGGCGACGACGGGCACCAGCAGCCGGGCGCCCTTCAGCGCCTCCAGCACCGGTCCGACGGCGGTGCGGTCCTCGGCCCACGCGGCGAGCGCGGCACCGAGCCGGGGGTCGGCGGAGCCGTCGTCGTCGGAGTAGCCGGGGTCGGGGATGTTCTTGTTCGCCACGGTCACCGACCCTATCGGGGGAGGCGGCCCGGCCGGGCGGCGGGCCGGTACCCGCCTCAGAAGGGGTGCCTGCGGCCGCGCCACAGCATCACGCCCACCACCAGCAGCACCCCGCCGGCGCTGCCCGCGAGGGGCGCCGCCCAGTCGGCGGCGGATGCGGTCGCCCTGGGCGCGTCCGGGCCGGGGCCGAAGTACCTGCGGGGGTACGACGCCGGGCTCAGCTTCTCCGGTTCCAGACGGTCGGCCGCGGCGAGGGCGGCCACCGGGTCGATCGTGCCAAAGCCCCGGGAGTCGTCGCGGCCGCCGGCCGGCGGGTCGTCGGCGGTGTCCTCCAGGAGGGTCTTGATCTGGGCCGGGCTCAGCCCCGGGTGGGCCGACCTGACCAGGGCGGCGACGCCCGAGACATAGGCGGAGGCGGCCGAGGTGCCCCAGCCCTCGTAGTACTTGTGATCGGGGTCGGCGATCACGACGTCGACGCCGGGCGCGCTGACCGCGGCGTACCAGCGGCGGGTGGAGAAGGCGGCGCGGGTGCCGTAGCGGTCCACGGCGGTGGCGACGACGACGCCGGGGTAGGCGGCCGGGTAGGAGACGTGGTCGCCCTTGTCGCCGCCGTTGCCCGCGGAGGCGACGACGACCACGCCCTTCTTCAGGGCGTACTGCACGGCCTCGTCCTCGCCGGGTTCGGGATGGGCGGAGGCGGAGTCGTCGCCGAGGGACAGGTTGATGACGTCGGCGCCGTGGTCGGCGGCCCAGCGGATGCCGTCGGCGAGGGCGGTGCCGCGCGTGGTGCGGGCCTTGGCGCGGGCGGGGTCGCTGTCCTCCAGGATCACCCGTACGGGGAGGATCTTCGCCTCCGGGGCGACACCCATGACGCCGTCGGAGCCGCCGGGTCCGTGACCGTGGCCGGCGATGATCCCGGCCATGGCGGTGCCGTGCCGTCCCCAGGTGCGGTCGCCGGGCCGGGCGCCGAAACCGATCATGTCCTTGGCGGGCAGCACGTTGCCGACGAGGTCCGGGTGGTCCTCCTGGACGCCGGTGTCGAGGACGGCGACGGTGACGCCCCGGCCCCGGGTGGCGTGCCAGGCCTGGTCGAGGTGGAGGGCGGACAGGCCCCACTGCTGGGCACGGATGCCGTCGGCGTGGGCGGCGGCGGTGGGCAGCAGGGTGAGGGCGCCGGCGAGCAGGGCGCTCACCGCGGCCCCGCGGGCACGCTTCATGTGGGTCTCTTCACGGCGTTCGTGGTGGCGGAGCCGACGGCCTGGCGCAGCCCCCGTGCTATCTGTCCGGACAGCCCCTGTGCCTCGTCGCCGAGGCCGGACTGGGCCTGCGCGGTGGTGGCGCCGGCCCGTACGGCGTCGGCGGCGGGCTGGGGGGTGTCCACCTTCCGGCCGTCCGCCCAGCCGGAGACGGCGTACACGACCACGGGGGCGTCGGTGCGCACCGAGATGGTCCAGGTGGCGCGCTGGTCGTCGCCGAAGCGGGCGGCGGGGGTGTTCCCGGCCGCGTACGGACGGGGCATCAGGTCGGGGCGTTCGGCGAGGTGCTGGGTGCGGAAACGGGTGGCGAGCGCGGACATCCCGGCGGGGTCGGCCTTGGTGAACAGCAGGCCGACGGTGGTCAAATAGCTCTGGGTGGCGTCCGTGTAGGTGGCGCGCAGCAGCCGTCGGCAGCCGGTGCCGGCGAGGACCTTCCACAGCAGCGGGTCGAAGGCGTCGGCGCATCCGCCGTCCGGGGCGACGGCGACCCGTGTCCAGGTCCGGTCCGCCCCGCCGGGTCCGGCGCCCGCCCCCTTCACGACCGGCGGGAACAAGGTGTCGACGGGCACGCTGTGCCACGCGGGCGCGGCCGCGGCGAACCCCTGCGCGGCGCCGTCCCCGTGGTCCCCCGCGATCCAGCTCCCGGCCACGGCACCGCCGATGAGCCCGATCCCGAGCACGAGGCAGACCCCGGCGACGACCGCGCGGCCCCGCCCGCGCGTACGGAGCAGGTCGGGTTCCCCGAAGGTGACATGGGGCCGGGCGGCGCTCCGCCCCGGCCGGGCGGGGTCGGGGGCGCGCGTGGTGGGCGGCTGGGGGTGCCACCGGGTCGCGGGCCGCGCCGGATGCGCCGGCGCGCCCGCGGGACCGCCCGTGGGACGGCCCGTGTGACCGCTCGCAGAACCGCCCGTGGGAGTTCCGGAAACGGGTCCGGGGCCGGGCGTGTTCGCGGCGGCGGCAGGGGGGCCGGGAGGGACGGGCCGGAGCCGGGTGGTCGTCTCGG
>NZ_LBDA02000070.1 GCF_000980885.2 Streptomyces malaysiense
ACGTCCGGAAAGACAACAGCTTCTCAGACACACACAAGCACATACACGTCGCAGCGGTGATGGACACGATCGGCGGGATCCTGGCCACCCTGACCGTTCCCACCGACACCGGCGGATTCCAGCAGCTGCTCGACTGGGCAACCTCGTTCGGCAGGATCCTGGCGTTCGGGATCGAGGGAACCGGCTCCTACGGCGCCACACTGACGTCGTTCCTGCGCAGGAAAGGCCACAAGGTGGTCGAGGCCGGCCGTCCGGACCGGCGACTGAGGCGCATGAACGGCAAGTCCGACACCCTGGACGCCGAGAACGCCGCCCGGGCCGTGCTTGCCGGGTTCGCGACCGCCACGCCGAAAAGCGCCGACGGCGAAGCCGAGATGATCCGCCGACTCAAGGTCGCCCATGATCAGGCCGTTGAACAGCGCGCCGCAGCGATGGTCACGATCAAGGCGATGCTGGTCCACGCCCCGGACACCCTGCGCCATGAGACGGCGGGCAAGACACAAATCACCCTGGCGCGGCAGCTGGCAGCCCTGCGCCCCCGCCGCCTGGAAGAACCCGAGGACGCACTGCGTCACACCCTGCGGACGCTCGCCAAGCGCTGGCAGTACCTGGACGCCGAGGCCAAGGAACTGACACGTATGATCGCCGACCTGGTCGAAAAGACCGCTCCACAGCTGCTCGAGCCGTTCGGCATCGGCGTGGACACCGCCGCGGAGATCCTCGTCGTCGCCGGCGACAACCCCGAAAGGATCAAGTCCGAGGCTGCCCTCGCCAAGCTCGCGGGAATCGCTCCCATACCTACCGGCTCAGGCATGACCAGCGGCAGGCATCGCATCAACCACGGCGGCCACCGACAGCTGAACGCCGCGATCTACCGAACCGTCATCGTCCGGATGCGGTTTCACCAGCCCACGATCGACTACGTCGCCCGTCGCACGGCCGAGGGCAAGACGAAACGCGAGATCATCCGCTGCGTGAAACGCTACGTCATCCGCGAGGTCTACCACCTGCTCCGACCCGCCCCCCAGCCAACCTTCGCAGCGAATTGACAACTATAGGAGCGTCAACGCCCTGATGGAGTCCACGATTGGCCTGTTCAAAACCGAGCTGATCAAGCCCCAGCACCCCTGGAAGACGCTCTCCCAGGTCGAGCTGGCCACTGCCGAGTGGATCGACTGGTACAACCACCGCCGACTCCACGGTGAGATAGGGCACATCCCGCCCGTCGAATACGAAGCCGACTACTACACCGAACTCAAGAAACCCCAGGTCATCACCACAATCTGAGATCTCTACCGAACCCGGGGCGGTTCAGAGCGGCGAGCGGGCTCCTGTGACTGAGCGCTTCAGTTGGCGGATGAGCGGTTGAGTTGGCGAGCTGAGCGTGCGGCATCGATGACGATGGCGGGTTGGTCGGCGTGGTTATCGAGTAGTGCCTTCAGCTCGCGGTGGTGGGCGTCCTGCGGGGGGCAGATTCCGCAGGTCGGGGTGGCGGGCGGCGTGGATCTGGTCGGGGCTGACCCTGACCAGGAGTCAGGGATGACCCAGGGCCGAAGCCGGGGTGATTCCCGATGCACCGTCGGCTGGTCGAACGACACCATGATCGAGGACGTCCGACCGGCGTCCGACGTGCTCACCTGGAGTAGACCGATGAATGCCTTCAAGCGACGCCTCACCCTGCTGGCGCTGGCCGCCGCGCTGGTTGCCACCACCGCCACAGCCGCTCCGGCCCTGGCCGCTGGTGCGCCGGCGGTCCAGGCGGCTGCCGCCACGCAGAGCGCATCGCCGATCGGTGCCTCCGGGCTCAACAGGACGGCCCTCGACGCGGCGGTCGGCCTGCACCCCGGCGACCGGGCGGGTGGTCAGCTGGCCCGGGTCAGCACCCCGGACCAGATCTGGCGGGGCAGTTCCTCGGACGCCTTCACCAGTCGGCCGATCTCACCCGACGCGCACTTCCACATCGGCAGCATCTCCAAGGCATTCGAGGCCACGGTGGCCCTTCAGCTGGCTGCCGAGGGGAAGCTCGACCTCGACCAGACCGTCCAATACTACCTGCCCGGCCTCCTGCCCGACAGCTACCAGCCCATCACCGTCAGGCAGTTGCTCAACCACACCAGCGGCCTGCCGGACATGCAGGCGGGAATCCCAAACCCCACCGCTGACCAGCTTATCGGCGAACACCTCGACTACTTCACCCTCGACGACGTCATCCACTCCAGCCTGCACCCGGCGGACGGCTCGACTCCGCCCCTCCACTTCACCCCAGGCAGCAAGCAGGAGTACAGCTCGCTCGGCTACCGCATCGCCGCCAAGATCATCGAGCAGGTGACCGGCAACTCCTTCGGCGACGAGGTGACCAGCCGGGTGATCCGGCCCCTCCACCTGAACCACACATCCGTCCCCGAGGGCGACACCCGGATGCCCCGGCCGGCCCTGCACGGCTACGTCATCGACTCCACCGGTCGGCCCGTGGACGTCAGCGAACAGGGCGACGACGCCACCGCCGTCATCTCCACCGCCCCCGACCTCGACCACTTCATCAGCGCCCTGTTCAGCGGCCGACTGCTCGACCCCGAGCAGCTCTACGAGATGTTCGCCGTCCCGCTCGACAGCGCCGGCAGCCCCCTCCACTACGCGGACGGCAGCGACTGCGACACCGGCACCGCCAAGGGCACGGCCTGCTACGGCGCTGGTCTGAAGAGCGTCACGCTGCCCGACGGTACCGTCCTGTGGGGCAAGACCGGGCACGACATCGGCTACGCCAGCGGCGTCTTCGCCACCCGCGACCTGAAGCTGCGCACCGTCTACGCCGTCGGCACCTCCACCGCCGACAACGGCGGCTCCCCGGCCGTTGCCAACCGCCTGATCGCCGCCCTGCTCACCCCGCCCACGGCCACCACCGCCACCCACTGAGACACCAACCGCACCTGCCCCGTGCCCCCGGGTGCTCGTGGGCGAAAAGCCTTGGGCGGCGCGGAGGTGGCCGAGGAAGGTGCTGCGCAGCCAGGTCGCGGCGCGACTGCGCGGAAGGCCGCGCCACCTTGTGCCTCGATGCGCTCAAGTCGCCAATTGAGGCGCTCAGTCACAATGGCCTGAGTGCCTCAGTTGGCGAGTGAGTCGTTGAGTTGGCGAGCTGAGCTACGTGGGCGGCCAGGGCTGTAAGGAGGGCCTGGCTACCCACTCCAGCGGGAACCTTGCGAGGATCCTCGGCATGACCTCGTCTCCCGCCGACCGCGACCGCTCCGACGACCCCTTCGCCGAGGTCGGCGATCCCGTCCTGGCCGTGGCGGACAAGCGGAGAGGCATGGTCGCCGTGGCGGGCGCGCACGAGTACGACGAGGCGAAGACGGTCGGTGTCTTCCACGTCACCGACCGCGCCCGCCGCCGGCTGCTGCTGCACTCGCAGCACCCCGTGAACGCGATGGCCTTCCACCCGACCCTTCCCCTGCTCGCCGTGGGATCCGGCGAGTACGACGGCGGCTACTACTTCGAGGGAGAGCTCTTGCTCCTCCACCTGGAGACCGGCACCGCCCTGTCGCTCATCGAGCACCACCTCGGCCGCCAGGTCCTCGGGCTGGAGTGGCTGAGCGATCAGGACCTCCGTGTCCTGATGGCGCCACCTGACGACTGGAAGGACGGACAGGCCCACGAGGAAGGACACATCGCCGTGGTGCGCCGCGCCGACTGGACCGCAGTCGAAGCCAAGTCGCTCACCGGCCGCGACCTGGCTGGCCCTCGCGTACCGGCGCCCCGCCCAGATCACCGCGAGGCTGCCCGACAGGCGGTCGCCCGTCTGACAGCGACGCGGACGCGCCGACATCACACCAGCCGAGCACACGGGTGAGGACCGGCTGACGCTCAACTCGCCACCTGAGACACTCAGTCACAATGGGAGTGTCATGAATCAGGTGACTCCTTCGGGGAAGATCACACCTGATTCATGACACTCCCTTGGGCTGCTGTTGGGTGGCGCAGTGGATGCCACCGCCGCCTTCGGCGACGGTGTGGATCTCCAGCTGAACGACCTCGCGATCGGGGTAGAGGTCGCCGATGACGGCGGCGGCCTGCTGGTCGGCTTTGCGGTCGCCGAAGCGGGGGATGAGGACGGCGTCGTTGGCGATGTAGTAGTTGGCGTAGGAGCCGAGGAAGTCCTCCCCGCGGCGGCCGAGCCGGGTGGGGTCGGGTTCGGGGAGGTCGATGATCTCGAACCTTCTTCCACGGGCGTCGGTCGTGCTCTCCAGGACACCGCGTGCCTGGTCGTAGGCGCGGGTCCACACGTCGGGTCCGTCGCCGGCCCAGGCGCGGCTGAGCAGGACGACACCGTTCTCTGCGAAGCGGGCCAGCGAGTCGACGTGGTAGTCGGTGATGTCCTGGCCCTTGACGCCCTTGAACCAGATCACCTTGTCGGCGCCGACCAGGTTCTTGAGGGAGTTCTCGATCTCGTCGCGGCTCAGGTCGGGGTTGCGGTTGGGGTTGACCAAAGAGCTCTCGGTGACCAGGAGGGTGCCGTGGCCGTCCACTTCCAGTGAGCCGCCCTCTCCCACCAGCGGCGCGTCGACGCGGGGGACGCCGGCGTACTCCAGGACGGCGCGGGCGACCTTCGCGTCGTGCTCGTGTTCCTGCTTGCCGCCCCAGCCGTTGAAGTGCAGGTCGATGCCCTCGAGGCCTTTCGGGCCCTGGACGAAGGTCGGGCCGCTGTCGCGTATCCACAGGTCGTCGGTGGGTACCGCGATCACCTCGACTCCGGAGCCGCAGGCCCGGCGGGCGGCCTTGACTTCCTCCGGGGCAGCCAGCATGACTACAGGCTCGAACTCGGCCAGCGCCCGGGCAATGCCCGCGATGTCGCGCTGGACGTCGTCGGCCATGTCATCCCAGACCGAGTCCAGCGGCGGCCAGGACATGAACGTGCGGACATGCTCGCGGGTCTCCGCCGGCATGAACAGCTCGGCCTGATTCCGAATGGGCACCGCGCTCTCCTCTGTCCCGGCCGACGGCCGGCCCGACTCCTTCTCCTGGCCCTGGGCGCAGGCTGTCAGCCCCGCGGCGGCCAGCGCAGCAGCCACACCGCTCCTCAGCACGCTTCGGCGGTTCGGTCTCCTCATGACACGGCTCCCATCCCGGACCGGAACAATTCCTGACTGAAATTTCAGTCAGGGTGAGACGGTAGCATTGCCTCCGTCACCGCCTGGAACCTTTCTAGGGAGCGAACCGTGTCCGCCCGCCGCACCGCCATCCTGGAAGCTGCCGCCCGTGTCATCGCGCAGCGCGGCATCAGGGGCCTGCGAGTCGAAGAGCTGGCCGAGGAGGCCGGCGTGTCGACCTCGCTGATCTACTACCACTTCCGCGACCGGGCCGGTCTCCTCGCCCGCACACTCGACTTCATCAACACCCGAGCCGAGCACTACACCCAGCCCACCAGCGACCCCGATACCGATCCCCGCGGCCACCTGGAAGAGATGCTGCTCCTCGAACTCCAGGACACCCCCGCCGTCGTCGAGAACAGCACCGCCTGGGGCGAACTGCGCTCCACCGCCGTCTTCCAGCCCGAACTGCGCGACCAGCTCCGCACCACCACCGACAGCTGGAACGACTACACCAGCGACCTGATCCACCGCGCCCAGCAGACCGGCCGCGCCACTCCCGACATCTCACCGGACGACGCCGCCCATCGGCTCACCGCCCTCGTCGAAGGACTCAGCAAACGCTGGCTCAGCGGCACCCTCACCCTCGAACGCTCCCGCCACCTCCTGCGCGGCGCCATCATCGCAGAACTCGGCCCCTGACCCGGCCAGCACGGCCTCGCCCTCACCCGAAACAGGGCATCAACCTGCGAACCGCCCTCTGAGCTTGACTCTGTCGGGGATCTTGATGTTTTCCGATGCGGCAGCATGGTCGACGGGCATGCTCAGGTAGTTCCGCTGACCGATGAAGCTGTCGAGGTGCCCGTTGTCCCTGCGCCCCCGTTCTGGTGAGCAAGTCCCGCCTCTGACCGAACAGGTCGCACGGGCGAGCAACCCGGATGGCACGACGGCGATATGGGTGCGGGACCGGCTAAACGGACTGTGGCGCGACGAGGACTTCGCGAACTGGTACCCCAGGGACGGGCGTCCGGGGCTCTCGCCCGCTCAGCTGGCCACCGTCTGTGTGCTGCAGTTCCTGCTCGGTCTGTCGGACCGGCAGGCCGCCGAGGCGGTGTGCTGCCGCATCGACTTCAAGTACGCGATGGCCATGGAGCTGGACGATCCCGGATTCCACCACAGCGCGCTGGCCGACTTCCGCGATCGTCTCGCTGAAGACGGCCGTGCCGACCGCCTCCTCGACCTCGCGCTGGCCCGTCTCAAGGAGGCCGGCCTGGTGCGCGAGCGCATCACTCAGCGCACCGATTCCACCCATGTCCTGGCCGCGGTGCGTGATCTGTCCCGCCTGGAGCTGATCACCGAGGCGGTCCGCGCCGCACTCGAAGAAGTCGCCGCGGCACGTCCCCTCATCTGCTCGACGAGCTGGTCGACGAGGACTGGGGGCTTCGCTACGGTCGGCCGGTCCGCCTGGGGAAGAACCCCACCAAGCCCATGACTCGGATCCTTGCCACCGGAAACGACGCCGTCCGGCTCCGCGAACACCTCCACCGGCACGGAGCGGACCGCATGTCCGGTCCTCGTGTCCAGGCCCTGCGGCAGATCATGGCGCAGAACTACCACCGTGATGCCGCAGGGCGCCTGCGCTGGCGCACCGCCGAGAAGGAAGGCGGGGCGGGTCTGCCGCCGTCGTCGAGGGCGATCGTCTCGCCCTACGACACCTCGGCCCGCTACGCACGGCACGGGCACATCATCAGCTGGAAGGGGTTCGCCGCTCATCTGACCGAGACCTGTGCTGCCGACGGCCCCAACGTGATCACGGATGTCGCCACTACCGCGGCCACCACCCACGACAGCCAGGTCCTGCCCGGCATCCACACCCGCCTGGCACGTCGCGGGCTGCTGCCCGCCGAGCATCTGGTCGACGCCGGCTACACCTCCCTGCCCCACCTGGAACAAGCCGCCCGCGAACACCAGGTCACCGTCTCCGGACCGCTGAAGAGCAACCCCACGCACCAGCACCGCCGAGGCGAGGGCTTCGCCCGGGACGACTTCGGGACGGCATGCCAGCCCGGCTTCACCGGCTCACTGGACAACCTGGTGCACGAGCTCTTCGACGGGCACTGGGACATGATCGGCGGCGACCTCGACGGCGCGCTCACCTTCTCCTGGCCGGATGAGGAATGGGACTACGAGGCCGCGCCGGAGGGCCGCGAAGCATGCGAGGCGGCCCGCTGGGAGCAGTTCAGCACCATGCTGACGACCGCCGGCTTCCCGGTGCCCACCACCGTGCGGGATCTGTCCGAGCTGTACCTGACGTGGGGCCTGGCCCGCCGCGAGGAGACGCCGGACGGTACCCGATGGTCGATGCCCGCCGCGCTGCCGCTGCCCGGCGACCTGCTGCCCCTGGACCCTGAACTCACCGAGCGCCTCGACTCGATCCGCTGGACGATGCGCACCGGCCCGCTGCTCGACACCCTCAGCGACCACCTGGTCGACGATCTGGGTGAACCGGCAGAGACCCTCACCTCCCTGGACCGGCTGGCAGCAGCTACGGGCCAGGACGTCGACGACGTCCGGCTCGCTCTCGCGGAACTCGTGAAATCCGGCGACGCCCGTGTCCAGCGCGGCGAGGAGCCGGCCGACGCGGAGCGACCGGAGGCCCACCGCCGCTTCCGCCTGGTCATGGACTGGGAGCACTTCCACGAGAACCGCATCCAGGTCAGCCGCGGGTGACTGAGGCCGCGCACGGCACCGTGGGGACCAGCGACACGCGCCTGATCGTGCTCCGCGGCAACAGCGCCTCGGGCAAGTCGTCCGTCGCGGCCGGCCTGCGCGAGAAGTTCGGCCGCAACCTCGCCATCGTCGCCCAGGACAACCTGCGCCGCATCGTGCTGCGCGAACGCGACCGGCCCGGGGCTGCGAACATCGGCCTGATCGACCTCACCGCCCGCTACGCCCTGGACAACGGCTTCCACGTCGTCCTGGAGGGCATCCTGTACGCCGACCGCTACGGCACGATGCTCCAGGACCTGGTGCGCGCCCACCAGGGCGTCACACGGTGCTACTACCTCCACGTGCCCTTCGAGGAGACGGTGCTCCGGCACGCGACGAAAGCAGATGCCGAGTACCTTGCGCACGTCAACGAGGGCCACCTACGGGACTGGTATCGAGAGAAGGACCTGCTCCCCAACGGCCTGGAGACCGTCATCGACGCGGCCAGCACCCTGGACGACACGGTCCAACAGATCCTCTCCGAGAGCGGCCTGGACGGCATTCCCCCGATCGACCGCTGAGGGGCGCCACCGCAGGTACGGTCAGCTTCACGGCAGGCAAGACGGCACACACCACCGGACCCAGGGGGGCCAATGGGCGTGGAGAACGGATCGCAGAGCATCCCGTGGGGCGGCGAGTGGCGACGCCACCTCCGCTCCGACGCCGAGATGGATCTCGTGCGTTCGTGGATGCGCCGTGTCGAATGCCCGACCTGCAAGACAGCCGCAGGGCGGGCCTGCCGCACCGCGGGCGGCCGCCCGACCAACGAACACCGTGCACGCCGTGACGCCGTCGGCCCCATTCCGTACGCGAAGTGGCGAAAGGAGGGCCTCATCCCGGAGCAGCGGACGTACACGATTCCGGCCGTGCTCAAGGAGTCGGAGAAGGCCCGCGCCGACTTCAACGTGGACACCGCCCTGGCCGACGGTGTGGCGGTCGTCCGCATGTTTCTCGCCGACCGGCTCGGGTTGTTCCTCCAGGGCGAGGAGGCCATGGACCGCATCGACGACGCCGTGCGCAAACTGATCGAGGTCCGCGGCCCGGTGGGGACGGCCGACGTGGTCACTGTCCTCGCCAGCCAAGTCGCCTCGCTGCTGGCTGCGAGCGCCGGACCCGACGGCGATCCGGAGGTCCTGTTCGACACGATGATCCGCGCACAGATCGACATGGTCCGCAGGATGAATGCGATCGAGAAGGAACGAGCCGACGGCTGACCGGCCGGCCAACACTGATGCAGTACCAACCTGCACGCTGGCGGTGTCCCGTTCGAGCGAAGGGATGAGCTGTGCCCGACCGGCCTGAAATCGTCTGCATCTGCGGCTCTACCCGGTTCGTGGACGAGATGCGTGCGGCGAATCGTGATCTGACCTTCGCCGGCGTCATCGTTGTCGCGCCAGGCGAAGCAGACGAGTTGATCACCGACAAGCAGAAGAAGGCGCTGGACGCCCTCCACCTGCGCAAGATCGACCTGGCAGACCGGGTTCTGGTCGTCAACCCTGGCGGGTACATCGGCGAGTCCACGAGCAGGGAAATCGACTATGCCCGCGCCATCGGCAAGCCGATTTCGTTCACCGATCCCGCCCCCGCTGCAAAGTAGTTCGCCAGGGGAAGACCCCAAGACCCCAGGGCCTACACGCACACCAGTGCGATGCCCCAGCTCCTAACCCTCGGGCATCGCACCCCAGTGCGTGTAGGGCCTGGGCGCGGCGCCGCTGGTCCTGGACAGCGAAGGACCCCGGGCCGCTCGTGCGCCCCGGGGTCCTGTCCGCCGGTTTCACCGCCGCTCACCAGTCGTCAGGTGCGCTGCCCCCCCACGCGATTGGCCGGCCCTCGCTGTTGAGGCCCCAGTGCGGTTCCTCCATCGAGGTCTCGTGTCCGTCGGGCAGGACGCAGATCCGCCCCCAGCGGCCGTGCTTGCCCGCACAGGCCCGGGTGAGCCGGTCCGCGTCGCCCTCCGCCACGTCCTGGTCGTAGCGGTCCTGGAACGGCTGGAGACGGGCACACAGCTCCAGCCCGAGTTCCGTCTCCGCCGTCTCCACCCGGGCCCGCGCCTCCTGCACCCCCGGATCGCCCAGCACGCCCGGGGGCCTCGCTGCCGGAATTGCTTGTCCTCCGGGTAGCTCCGGGCTAGAGGATGGCCAAGTGGTGCGCGGACGCACTCAGTCTGTGGGAATCTACATTCCGTTAGGGGGATCAACTGATGACCGAATACGTGTGCACCGCATGCCCCTTCCAGGCTGACGGTCTCGAAGAACTGCAGCGGCACTCACTGGAGACCGGCCATGTCGGCATCTGCAAGAGCGAGGCCCCACCAGCTGGAGGCAAGCTCTCCAAGCTCACCAAGCGTCTGGTAGTAACTCAGGGCGTGACCCTTGCCGCCCTTGGAGCTTCCATCTCGGCGTGCACGTACCTGTACGCCAAGTGGCAGAGCGCAGAGGCGGAGAACGCCTACCTGAAGTCACCCAGCGGCGCAGGTCGCAACCTCAAGAGCCATGACAAGAGCCGTGACAAGGAATGAACCGCCCCGGCTCGAATGGAGACTCGACACGGAGCCGACACCGACGGCGTCTACCGGAAACAGCACTACTGACAGCACGGTCGCGCCCGCTACACGGCATGGGCACGCCGCTCACCGGGTGCTTCCCGGTGAGCGGCGTGCCGCGTGATGCGGAGAGGGCAGGATTCGAACCTGCGTGGACCCCCGAAAGGATCCGACCTTGAGGCGTGCTCGCTGGTCCCCGATCAACCACTCCGGGCACCTCTCCTCGCTCCCGACTCCGGTGAGGTTCGGGGTCGTGCACGTGAAAGAGAGTGCCACGGGCCGCTGACAGGTGACTGACATGACAGGAACAGGGCGGATCTGCTCACGGTGCCGGGCTTCCTGGGCGGCCGCGGACTGCAGAGCCGCCTGGGCGGACCGGTGAGGGCCACGGGACCACCTCATCCGGTACGGCCCCGGCCGCACCGCGGCGGTGTGCCGCGCGGCCCGGCCGCCCGGTCCGCACCACGGCCGAGTGATCCAGCTGCGGGCGGGCCACCTCAGCGGCGGTGTCGCCCCGCAGGCCGCGCGACTGCACCAGTTCTCCCACGCCCCATCGGCCTGCTGTCCGGCATGGCCCACGGGACCACCGGCGGTGGACGATAGGATGCGCTGTCGATCTGCACATGACAGATCAGCGACTGACTGTCCGGGGGAACTTCCACGTGAGACCACGCCTGCTCATCTCCACGTCGGTCGCGGCCGGCTTTCTCGCCACACTGGCCCTGCCGGCCCAGGCCCTGGCCGGGCCCACGGCGCCCAGCCCTACGCCCGTGGCCGCCGCCGACACGCCGCCGGCCGACACCACGGGAGCACCCGCAGCAGGCGGCGCCCCCACCACGCCGGACGGACAGGGGCCGGTGATACTCACCAAGCCGGTGGCGGGTCTGCCCTGGGCGGCCGCCAACCCGTTCGACTACACCAACGATCACGCCAACTTCCGTGTCTACGCACGCTCGTCCGGCAACGGCGCGGCCGTCACATCGCTCACCGCCCGCTTCTACCCGCTGAACGCGCCCGCGGACGCGCCGCCCGTGCTCACGGTGACGGACTTCGAGTACCTGGCCGGGGGGACGTGGCGGGCGACGAGCCCGGTCGTACTGCCCGCGTTCGGCGCCTACCGCGTCGCGCTGGACGTCCGCGACGACCACGGCTACGACGTGACACTGCCCGCCGCCGGAACGGTGGAGTACCAGCAGATCGTCCACTTCAGCCAGTACACACAGAGTGTCCCGCCTGACTTCGACTTCGACCACCGCACCGTCACCGTCCATGGAGCCCTCACTCTTACCGACCCGGGCACCGGCCAGGTCAGTCCCTTTCCGGGAGCCACCGTGACCATCGGCGGGAACATCGACTTCCCTTGGCCGAAGGTGACGACGGGCGCCGACGGCACCTTCACGGCCTCGTTCGACGCCAACGGCGCAATCCAGACCTCCGTGGCGTACGAGCCCGGCCGCGAGGACAGCTGGACCCACACCCACGCGTACTCCTACCTCCTCCAGCCCGACCTCCCCGCCTCCGAACCCACCCGGATCCAGGTCACCTCGCCGCCGGAGATCAATCTCCCCGCCGGCGGCACGACCACCGTGACCGGCGTCGTGGAGCGCAAGGTCGGCGACGCCTGGCTACCCGCTCCCCGCACCTTTGTCGACCTGTCAGGCCCACAGGCCGGCTCCGACTGGATCTCCAGCGGCTTCAGTGACGACCAGGGAGCGTTCAGCATCCCGATCTCCCAGGCCGGGGCCTACCAAGTCCGCACCGAGGCCACGGACTTCCTCCAGCAGAGCCCGGCGGAAGACACCCGCGTCCACATCCCCCAGCCCGGAGCCCATTTCACCAGCCTCAGCATCTCCCAGGACGCCACGGGACAAGGCCTCATCGCCGGCCATCTCGCCCTCGGACCGGCCGGCCCGCCTGCCGGCACCACGCTCCAGGTGCAGTACTCCGCCGACGGCAGAACCTGGCACAACACGGCCACCACCACGGTCGGACGCCACGGCCTGGGCAAAGACGAATTCCTCTGCGACGTCCGCCGCGACAGCGACGCCAACGGCTACTGGCGCGTCTTCTTCCCCGGCAGCCGCGACTGGCTGCCCGTCACCGGCAAGGCGGTGCACCTTTGGCGCACCCCCACCCGGATCACCGGCGCCAGGCCGAGCACCACGCACGCGAGCCGTAACCAGAAGCTGGCCTTCTCCGGGACCCTCCAGCAGTCCTCCGCAGGAACATGGCACGCATACGGCCACGCCACCGTGCGCCTGTGGTTCCAGCCGGCCGGCAGCACTTCCTCGTACCTCATGTCCACCGCCACCACCGATGCCCGCGGCCAGTACAGCCTCAGTGCACGGGACACCAGCACCGGCACCTGGTACGTCGCCTACCGGTCTCCCGACACTCACCACCTGGACTCGGCGAGCGTCCACACCCGGGTCAGCGCCAAGTAGACCGTGCGCCCCCGCACTTGATGCCTGCCCGACCGGAGCCTCCTGACCGCACGCCGACACCGGCTTGGGTGCGGTCCCGCGATCAGCCCTGTCCCACTTCCGACAAGGCCCTCCTTGCCCATGCCGGGGAGAACTCCGTAACGGCAGAACCGTAGTTGGCCGACTGGAGCCTGGTACCGGCCACGTGATCGCCTGAACGTGCCTAGACTCACGCCGGCCCAGGTGCCCCGCTCCCGACATCCCCGGGAGCGGGGCACCCTCTCCGTTGAAGGAGGATCCCCATGCTGATCCGCGAAGCGACCTTCACCGTCGACCTCGGCGAACACGGCTACTTCATCGGCTTCGACGACGACTACGACTTCCCGACCGAGATGCCGTTCGGATGGCGCTGCGGCCCAGCCACGGACGCCACCGCCGTCGTCCTGCCCACCACCGACACCGGCCCCCTGCAGATGACCATCCAGATGCACGACAGCCTCCCCGATGCCGAACCCGGTGACGCCTGGGAACCGGCGGAGGAGATGAGCCTGCTCGCCGACAGCCCTACACTCTGCCTCGCCACCGTCGGACAGGGCGACTTCTGGGACGCATGGCCCGAAGAACAACCGCCCCTCGAGGCACCAGCGGCCGCCGCCAATGACGGCTGGGTCCGCGTGCGCCTCTACTGCCACGCCGACGACCCCGAACCGGGCATCGGCGACCACGGGGAAAGACACCTGATCCAGCTCTGGCCCGCCCCCCCAGACTCCCTCCGTGCATCCGGACATCAGCGAAGCCGACCGGCAGGCACGAGCCGAGTACGCCGCGGACACGGCCAAGCCCGAGAAGGACTACACCGCCGTATACCCCTACACCTACGGCGACGAGGCCAGCTGACGTCCGCAACTCCGTGCCACCGGCCGAGGCAGGCCCGCGGCCCCCGGACCCGCCGGCTACACCGACCCGGAGCTACCGGCGAACGCGTGGACGGCCACGCTGCGGCCGCGAGGCCCGGCCGCTATGGAGCAAACGGGCGGCGTCGACGTTGCGGACCGGCGTCCGTCCGGCAGCCCGTCCTTCGGCAACCGTCACGCGGCGACTGGAGCACAAATTCGAACACATGATTGTATCCGGCCATGCGGCCGATTCCCGATGACCTCACCCGAGCCCACGAGGAGTGGCACGCCACCTACCGGCAGCTCGCGGCACACCCGCGCGCCGAACTGCGGCGTCGCCTGCCCCGGCTCTCGGCGCAGGTGCTCTTCCACCCGTACTGGCGGGGCCAACGCGCGCGAGCGCGGGCTGCGCTGCACGCTCCCCGTCATGCCCGACCTGCCGTCTGACCCGCCCCGCCGGACGATCCTGAGACACTTGGAGCGGCAGATCGCCGAGACCGAGACCATAGGTATCTACCTGCGGCTCCAACGCGACGAGGTCCGCAAAGCCCTCACACAGGCTCCTCGGGCCAGGGCCTGGGCCGCCCGGCACAGCCGCCTGGCGCGAGACGGCGCCCGTCGGCCGAGTACCTGATGGAGCCGAAGCTCGGCCCAGAGGATCCCTTGCCGGTCGTCGTGCACGTCGGCACATGCACGATCCGGCAAGGCAGGCGGAAACCTTTGGCGATCAGTGCGGAGCAGGCCCGGGATTGTGCTCGCGGACGCGTTGATCGGGGCCGAGTCGTGCCCGACCTGCCGTCCGGGAACCAAGCTGGGTGTCGGCCTCGCATGGGAAAGCTCGACGGCACCAACACAGACCGGCCGGCGCCTGGTTCCGGGAACCGGCTTGCCCGACGTGGTGCGAGGGCGGTGTGGGCGGCGCGGGCGTGGCCGGACGGTTCGGGACGGTGAGGCCTACGATGTTGGCGTACCGCCCCGCTAGAGAAGGGGAGTCGTTATGGCGCTTTTGTCGGAATCTGTAAAAGTTAAGGGAAACGTGTCCGTGGAGCGATAAAGCCGCAGGTCAGGAAGTCTGCTCCCCGCGCCCGCGGGGATGGTCCCCCGTACCAGGGCTCGTCGTGCATCCAGGCGGGATGCGTGGCGCTGCTCCCCGCGCCCGCGGGGATGGTCCCAACGTCGGCACGGACGTGAAGGGGATCCGCTCCTGCTCCCCGCGCCCGCGGGGATGGTCCCGACCAGCTCTTGCCGGTGCCGGACGCGCCGGACTGCTCCCCGCGCCCGCGGGGATGGTCCCTCGACTTCGCACCTCTCGCCGTGATGGCACCGCTGCTCCCCGCGCCCGCGGGGATGGTCCCTCGTGTCAACGGTCTCTGAATTTTGACCCCGTGTGGGTCTCCGAAAATTGACCCCTTTGTGGTCGGCGACTCGGGTCTGCTGACCTTGCTCCGGACGAGCGGGGCTGTCGGCCATGGATGCGAGACTCGTCGCCATGACGATGTGCGATTACTTCTCTGCTGCTGACGACCAAGTAGCTTTGGCGGTGGCCGAGCAGGCCGGAGGGCCGTCTGATGCTGCGCTCGACGTGGTCTTCCTCAAGAACATCGATCCGGTCGTCGCCATCGCCCAGCTCGAAGCCATCCTCACGGACTGCACCTATGAGGAAGCCAGCCGACGCCCGCGGGCCGGGCAGCTGGTGTCCTCCCCAGAAGACGAAGGCCGCTTCATCATCAGCGTGTCGGACACCCTGGCCGAGGCCCTCGCCGAGGCGACACGAGCCGATCTGGAACGTGTCGCCGAGCCGTGGTCGATGACCGCCGAACTGCAGCAGAGTAAGGTCGACGCCTCCAACGCGCTCGATGTCCTTGAGGCCCTGGCGGGCCTCGCCCAGCGTGCCTGGTCAGCCGACATGCACCTGTATTGCTGGTGGTCGATCTGAACCGGACCGGCTGTCCGCGGCGGCTCAGTCGCGGCTGGCGCGGTTCTCCTTCGCGAGAAGTTCGCGCCGCTGACGGGTCCGGTAGGAGTCGCCGGTGAGCGTGAGGACCTCGGCGTGGTGGACCAGGCGGTCGATCATCGCGGCGGCCACGACGTCGTCGGAGAAGGTCTCTCCCCACCGCCCGAAGGGCAGGTTCGAGGTGACCATCACCGAGCCCTGTTCGTAGCGGGACGCGATGAGCTGGAAGAACAGGTTCGCGGCGTCCTGGTCGAAGGGGATGTAGCCCACCTCGTCGATGATGATCAACTTGTAGCGGCGGATCTTCTTCAGCTCGGCGTCCAGACGCCCGGCCTGGTGAGCCGCCTGGAGCCGGGCGATCCAGTTGCTGGCGGTGTCGAACAGCACCGAATAGCCGGCGTGGGCGGCCTTCACCCCGAGCCCGATCGCCAGGTGGGTCTTGCCGATCCCGGGCGGGCCAAGCAAGATCACGTTCTCCGCCTTCGCGACGAACGTGCCGGTCGCCAGGTGCGCGAGGACATCGCGCCGCAGCGACGGCAGGTGGTCCAGGTTGAGAAGCTGTTGTCTTTTCGATCTTGAGTGGTGGCAGTCGAACGCGGGTTCCCGGTCGGGTGATCCTGCCGTGGCGGGGGCATGAGGAAGGGACCTCCTGAACAGCTCGTGGGTGTCGAATCCATAGAGCAACAGGAGGCCCCGGTGCCGCAGTCTTCCGTGTCGATGGCCGGGCAGTCCAACTCGGCCGCTCCATCGTGTGATTGCCTCGCGCACCTGTACGGCAACGCGGCTGACCGTCCCGAGCGGCAGCGCCGGTACCCGTCGGACATGACGGACGGTGAGTGGGCCGAGGCCAGGCCGCTGCTGCCGGTGCCGGGCTGGATGCGCGGGCGGGGCGGCCGGCCGGAAGGGTATTGCCACCGCGCGCTGCTGGACGCCATCCGGTATCCCGTGGACAACGGGATCAAGTGGCGGGCCATGCCGGCCGACTTCCCGCCGTGGGACCGGGTGTATGCCTTCTTCCGCCGCTGGTGCGAGAACGCCCTGGTCAAGGAGTTCCATGACCGGCTGCGCGCGCAGGTCCGTGAGCGCCTGGACCGGGACACGGAGCCGACGGCGGGCGTGATCGACTCGCAGTCGGTCAAGGCGGACGCCGTCGTCGGATCGGACAGCCGTGGCTTCGACGGCGGCAAGCTGATCAACGGGCGCAAGCGGCACGTCGTGGTCGACACCCTCGGTCTGCTGCTCGGCGTCATGGTCACCGCCGCGGATGTCGGCGACCGCACCGCCGCCCAGGTCCTGCTGCACCAAGTCGCCGACGCCCACCATTGCTTGGAGATCATCTGGGCCGACGGCGGCTACACCGGCAGCCTCGTCGAGCACTGCCTGGCCGCGTTCGCCCTGGTCCTGGCGATCGTCAAGCGCAGCGACGACACGCGTGGCTTCGTGGTGCTGCCCAAGCGGTGGATCGTCGAGCGTCTCTTCGCCCACCTGATGCGAAGTCGCCGCCTGGCACGCGACTTCGAACGCCGCACCACCAGCGCCGAGGCGATGATCTACTGGTCGATGACCCTGCTCATGACCCGCCGCCTGGCCCGTTCACCCCGCGGGCGGGCGTGAACCGGCCCGGTGCCGGCTCGGCCAGCCAACCGCGCGCGACCAGGCGTTTCGCCTTCGACCTCAGCGCCTCCACCCGCGCCGGAACCACGTCCATACCGAAGGCGGCGGCCATCTCCTGGCAGGTCACCGGCCCCTGCCCGAGCCGGGCACGGTCCGCGAGTACTGTGAGAATGCGCTGGTAGTCCGCCGGCAACGCCGACCACGCAAGCCCTTCACGCCACACCGGCACCTGCGACTTCGTCTTCGCCGCTTCCGGCGTTGCCTCCTTGGCCTGCCCATCGGCGGTCGGTGCTGTCCGGTCGGCCTGGCCGTGGCCATGCCCGGTCTCGTCCGCCGGGGCAAGCACCTCGCCCACCCGCGAACGAGCGATGGCCCATTCCTTCCAGTCCCGCTCGGCCACGGCCAGTTCAGCCTGGATACGGTCGGCCTCCTCCCGCAGCTCGTCCACACGACGGCGAGCGACGAGCTCGCGCTGTTCCAGCAGCCCCACGACCGACGGCATCCATGACCTCCACAGCAGCGGCGACACAACAGACCACCACTCCCACAGGATCGTCGGCCCTACGCCCGACCAGCGAAAACGCCGTCCTCAAGCACGGAAAGACAACAGCCTCTGAGGGCCGCCGGTCCGCGTTGGAAGGCGGATGTCTTCCTGCCGTTCTTGGCCGCTGGCCTGTGAGAACCGGAGCGGGCCCCGGCTCTGGGAGAGTCGGGGCCCGGTGGTGTGGGTGTTTAGCTGAGTTGTGTGTAGGGGGTCTGATCGTAGTCGAGTGCGCTCACCTCGGCGGGCGGGATTGCGGTGTTGTAGAGCTGTACGGCGCTGATGTCCGCGTTGGCGCATTCACCGTAGGAGCCTTGGTTGAGTGATCGGCCGATCTGGACGGGGCCGGTTGTGTCCCAGGGGGTGCCGGCGAACGTTTTGGAGGCGGTGAGGACGCCGTTCACATAGAGGTTGAGAGTGTTGCTCGGGCCGTCGTAGACGCCGACGAGGTGGGTCCATGTTCCGGTGGTGGCCTTGGAGCCGTATACCGCGGTGAAGTTGGTGCCGGTGGTGTCGTCGTCGTGGCGGTCGAATGCCCAGACGTGCGAGCCCGAGGAGTAGTACAGCTGGAAGGCGTTGGCGTTGCCGGCGCTGTCGGACTGGGAGACGAAATCGGAGTTGCCGGTCAGGCTGTTGAGTTTGACCCACGCGGACACGCTGAAGCTGTCGTTGTCAGTGGTGGTTCCGTCTGCAGGATCGGTGTGCGTTCCTGTTTGAAGTGCGCTGGAGTTGCTCACGGCGTACCCGGTGGTGCCGTCCAGGCTGAGGACGGTTCCACGGCGTGAGTCGTTGGCCCAGGTGGCTGTCCCTTTGAGCGTTGCGTTGTTGGTGCCGATGGCATCGGCTGCGCTGGCGCCGGTGGCGTCGTTCAGGGGCCAGGAGGCGCTCGCGGTGTTGTAGTAGCCGACCGTCACGGGCGAGCCGAAGGCGGCCACGCCGTTCGTGTCCGGGGCGGTACCGGGGTACTCAATGAGTGCACCGGCTGGTGTCGTCGTGTAGAGGCCGGAGTAGCCGCCGGCGGTGCCGTTGATGTTCCCGGGCGCGGTGACGGTCGGGTAGTCATTGGGTGGAAGGGTGACGGGCAGCGGGGTGGCTCGGTTGGCATACCAATTGCCCGGTGTGCTGGTGGTCCAGCTTTGGGCGCCGGTGCCGTTGCATGAGTACAGCTGCAGTTGTGTTCCGGTCGTGGTGGAGGCTTTCGGGTCGTCGAGGCATTTGCCCGACTGGGGGTTGACCAGTGAGTGGTTGGGGCCGAGCGTCCATTGTTGGGCGCCGGTGCCGTTGCAGGACCAGAGGTCGATAGGGGTGCCGTCGGCGGTGTCGCCGTGGGTGACGTCCAGGCACTTGCCGAGGACGCGGATCGAGCCGTCTGCGGCGGGGGTCCAGGACTGGGCGAGAGTGTTGTTGCAGCCGTAGATCTGGATCCTGTTGCCGTTCCGAGTGGCGGCGTGGTAGTCGTCCGCGCACAGGCTGGTGCCTTTGGAGGCGGTGAGCGCGGGCGTCAGCGTGGAAGAGGTGGGCGCTGTCAGCAATGGGGGCAGGCCGTTGCTGTCCATGGTGAGGGGGAAGGTGTAGATGGTTCCGGTGTCGTTGTCCCGGGCCCAGAGGGTGGGGGTGTTGCTGACGGTTCCGGGTGCGATGAGTGTGAAGTGGGACCAGTCGCCGGTGCCGAGCAGTACGGGTGTGGTGCGGGCGGTGCCGTCGGTGGCGGGGCCGAAGTAGCTGCTGTCCTGAGCTGAGCCCTTGTAGAGCCAGAGCTGCTTGTTCTCGATGGTGATCAGATCGGGGTGACCAGTCCCGTAGACATCGCCGGGGGCGATCATCTGGGTCACCGATCGCCAGTCGGTGGCATCGTAGGTGCTGCAGTTGTCGGTGTTGTCCGCGGTGGCGAGGCACTGGGGTCTGGTCAGGGGGCCGTAGACGTCCGCGGTGTTGGTGAAGTGGCCGGGGGTGCCGGCGGTGACGGCGCCGTCGTTTTTGTAGACGTACAGGTTGTGGCTGTCTTTGTTGTAGGCGAACAGGTCATCCAGGCCGTCCTGCTTGAGGCTGCCGCGGTGGGTGATCAGATAGTGGTTCCAGCCGGTCTTGCCGTCGGGGCTCTGGGACGCTGTGGAGGCAAGGGTGGGGGAGTTGCCGGGGTCGGTGTTGCCCGGCAGGAGCGTGAGGTCGCCGGTCTTGGTGGTGCCGAGCAGATCGGGTACGCCGTCTCCGTTGAGGTCGCCCGCAGTGACCTTGGTGGCTGGGTACCAGGGGGTGTAGAAGGTGTAGGTGGTCGGTAGCGCCTGGGTGTTGCCGGCGTGGTCTCGGGCTTCGACGTAGAGGGTGTGGGTGCCCCACGTGGTCGGGTGGAGCGGGATCGATGCGCTGGGGGTGCCGCTGGAGTTGTCCGTCGCGGTGACGTAGTTGGGGCAGTTGACTGCTGGTTGCACGTCCAGTGCGTAGCAAAAGCGCCAGACATCGCTGGACAGGCAGCTTCCGCGGGTGCATCCGGTGGGGACGGGGTCGGTACTGACCACGGTGATGCTGCTGGTCTGACCCGCGTATCCGGTGGGTGTCCGGCCGCTTCCGGATGGCGGGAACACTGCACTCGACGCTGTCACTGTGGCCTGGGACGGGGGGCTCAAATCGACCTTGAAGCCGCACGGGCTGCTCCACCCGGAATTCAGAGTGCCGTCGTAGGCACGGACCTGCCATCCGTACTGGTGGCCGTCCTCCACGGTTGTCTTGATGTTGATGAGCACCGTGGTACCGGAGGCGACGTAGCCGCTGCTGGGTGTTGCGACAGTGGTGGCGTTTCCGCTGCTGTTGGCGGTTTGATCGTCCCAGACGGTGTAGTCGGCCTTGACGTTCTCGCCGCTGATGTTGGACTTCAGTTTGGCGTTGAGCGTGATGTCGCTGGTGTTGCCGTCCAGCGTTGTCCTGCCGAGCCATCCGCGGGTGCTGCTGCCGCAGTTGGCGCCGGAGGGGTTTTGTGCTTCGGGCGTGGTGGCCTCGTCGGTCGGGGTGTCTGGCGGGATGTCGTAGGTGGTGGTGATGTAGGGGTTGGTGGAGAACCGCATGAAGTCGATGTCGCTGGCGGAGGAGTCCTCGTTGCCGTACAGGCCCACGGTGAAGGTGTCGGCGTTGGTCCTGGCGACGTCAGCGATCTTGCTGGTGACCGTGAAGCGGACGTCCTGGTCGCCGCAGGATGTGGGTTGGCTCGCGTAGGCACCGTTGTAGGCGCTGGACGGGTTTGCCGTGTCAATGGTGGAGAGGGCGCTCGGCTGGGTGTCCCAGTACATACCGGAAGAGATGCCCTTGGTCCATTTGAGAGTGAGGGGGGCGGTGTGCGAGCAGCCGTAGGCTTCGCCGTAGGTCTCCGTCACATGCATGTACGCCGAGATGATGTGCATGCTGCTGTTGAGGTTGCTGGTTTTCAGCTGGTAGAACGTGCGCTGGGCGCCGATGCAGTCGCCGTTGGTCGAGGCGTAGCGCTGATAGCCGACTCCTTCGCCGTAGCGTTGCGGGTAGTCGTACTCATGGGAGCTGGCCGATGAGGAGTTGCAGCCCTTCTGGGCCTCGAAGTAGTGGCTGGTGGTCTCGCTCGGGGCGACGCCCGGGTCGATGTACACCGGCCAGGTGGTGCTCGTGCCGGTGAGCATGGACGGATCGGGGGTGAGGGTGAGGCCGTCGCGGCTGGTCGTCATGGTCACCGGCGCGACGTCGGCCCCGGGTGCCGGTCCGTCGGCGGGCGAGCTGGGGCCCGCGGGGTCGTTCGAGCGCAGTGACGCGGTGCGAAGGCTGGTCGTTGCGGTGCCAGAGTCCCACATCATGGGGGCACTGCTGGTGTAGGCGGTGGTGCCGTCTGCCGCGTTCGCGGTCATCCCGCCCTCAGTCGTACCGGCGAGGGTGAGTCCTTGGGTGGTCGCTGCCAGGGTGAGTCGGCGCAGTTGGGGGTTGGCGGCGGCCGTGGCGTCGTGGACGATCAGCACGTCGCTGAAGCCGCCCTGATCGCTGATGGTGGTGTCGAGATCGACGCCGGGCAGGACCGATGCGTACAGCGCGGTGTTGCCGTTGATGGTCGGTGTCGGCAAGGTGAAGGGTACGGAGAGGGAGAGGCTGTGGCCGGCCGGGCCCGTCAGGCTGACAAGAGGACCGCTGCCACCTCCCGAGAGCGTGACGCGGTTGGGTGTCGCCGCTGTGCTGAACGAACCGTCGGAGTCCTTCACGAGCGATGCGTCCACTGCTGCCCAGGCGTCGCTCTTCATGACCCGCACCGGCTCGACGTATTCGGTCGTGGTCAGTGTTCCGTCCGGATTGGCCGTGGTTGCCGACGTTTCGCTCGTCAGCGAGTCGACGGGTACGGATTTGCCGGTTGCTTGAGCCTGTAGCAGAGCACTCTGGGTCGGGTTGCCGGGGACAGGGTCGCTGGATTTCGCGGCGGCGGTGGGGGCTCCCCCGAGGACCAGCGCCGCAAGGATGGCAAGGGCGGTCAGTTGGTGCGGTGCTGTGCGCCATCGCCTGCGGCGCTGATGTGTTCTTCCCCCCCATGGGAATCCCTTCAAGGTATGGATCAGGTAAGGCGTCGCGTCCCAGCAGGCAGAAGCGACGCCCGCGGTGGCGGGTGGTCTGGACGTATTTCCCCCATGGTGAGCCCGGTGTTGGCGGTCGAGTCGGGTGACACAAGCGGGCCCACGGGTCCCATCGGGACCGCCGGCACAGGCTATTGCCGAACTGACGGGCGATCAATAATGTTCCTGCGGTTGACCATCACCGCGCCATCACAGGTTCTCGTCTCCACCTTCACCTTGGGGCGCTCGGTATCAGGGGGGCTTCACGGTGGGTTCTGGGCTGCGTTGGTTCATAGCCGCACGCAGACGGATGTGGGGGCATGGCCTCACGGCGGCGACGGCGACCATTGCCACCACTGCGCTGATCGTGCCGATGGCCGTGGCGCAGGGGCTGCCGGAGTATCACTACAACGGCAAGCTGTGGAGCGCGGGGCCGACGTACAAGACGCGCAGCGTCGCCGGGCACCCCCTGGGCGGACGCGTGACCGCAACACCGAAGACCCCCAAGCCGCTGCGGACCTACCGGGCCGCCCGCCCGGCGTGGCCGCAAGCCGGCAGCAGCACCATCGCTCTGGCCCGGAGCAGCAAGTCCTCCGCTGCCACCTCAGCAGCGAGGCACAAGGCCGCAGGTGATCCTGCGGCTCGCACCGTCCGGGCCGGCAAGCTGCCGGTGTGGGTCGCTCCGGCCAGGCAACCGGTGAGGAAGCGTGGTGCGACCCCGAGCGCGCCGGCCGCGGTGCGCGTAAAGCTGGCCGGCCGTGCCCAGGCCCAGGCGGTCGGAGTCGATGGCATGCTGGTCGGTTTCGCACGCGCCGACAGTGCCGCGTCGACGGGCCGAGTCTCCGTCACCCTCGACTACTCCGCCCTCGACAAGGCGTACGGCGGCGGGTTCGCCTCCCGCCTGCACCTGGTGTCCGTACCCGGCTGCATCCTGACGACGCCCCAGAAGCCCGCCTGCCGGGTTCGCACCCCGCTCGCCTCCACCAACAACCCGGTCGCCAAGAGACTCACGGCCACTCTTAACCTGCCCCGTCCCACGACCTCCGGCACGACCGGCACAGGCATCCTCCACGACGCCAGGGCCGGCTCCGCCTCGGTGACACCGATGACCGCTGTCGAGGCGATTTCGGGGACTTCCGGCTCGCAGGGCGACTACTCGGCCACCAGCCTGAACCCCTCGGGCAGCTGGAGCGCCAACGGGACCGGCGCGTTCACCTACTCCTACCCGGTCGCCGTGCCACCCTCGCTCGGCGGTGCGGCCCCTTCCGTCGCCTTCTCCTACGACTCCCAGTCCGAGGACGGAGAGACCTCAGCCCGCAACTCCCAGTCGTCGTGGATCGGTGACGGCTGGTCGTACTCGCCCGGCTTCATCGAGCGCTCCTACAAGCCGTGCAAGCAGGACGGCATCAGCGACTCCGCCGACCTGTGCTGGGGCGGCTGGCTCGCAACCCTGTCCTTGGGCGGCCACTCCGGCACCTTGGTCCGCGACGACTCCAGCAACGCCTCCACGCCCAAGGAGACCCAGACCTGGCACCTGCAGGGCGACGACGGAACCAAGATCGAGGAACTCGGCGGGGCGGACAACGGCCTGTGGAATGGCGAGTACTTCAAGGTCACCACGACCGACGGCACCGCCTACTACTTCGGACGAAACCACGCCCCCGGCACCACCTCGGACGCAGCCACGAACAGCGCCTGGGGCGAGCCGGTCTACAGCCCCAAGTCAGGAGACCCCTGTTACGACTCCGGTCAGGGCAAGGACTCCCAGTGCACGATGGGCTACCGGTTCAATCTCGACTTCGTGGTCGACCCGCACACCAACGTTCAGCGCTACACCTACGCCACCGAAATCAACCATTACGACCGGGGTGGTGGCCAAGTGGCCGCCTCCGGCGGCTCCGGAGCACTGACCAAGTATGTCCGCGGCGGCTACCTGACCGAGATCGACTACGGCTACCAACTGACGGACGAGACCGCCGGCAGCAAGCCCGGCGCGCGCGTGCTGTTCAAGACGGCCCAGCGCTGCCAGACCTCGTCGACATTCACCGACTGCTCGTACGCGAACCTCAACGACAAGACCGCCACCAACTGGCCGGACGTCCCCTACGACCTGAACTGCGCATCGACCGACACCACCTCCGGTACCGGGTCGAACGTCTGCCTGACCACGGCCCCGTCCTTCTGGTCCACCGACCGGCTGGACTCGGTCGTCACCCAGGTCAACATCGGCGGCACCCTCACGGACGTCGACACCTACCAGCTGACCCAGACCTACTCCGACGCAGGCGGCACCGTTGACCCGGTCACGGGCCAGTCCGGCAAGGACGCGGCCGACGAGGGCGAACTGCAGTCGGTGATGTGGCTCAGCTCCATCCAGCACACCGGTGATGACACCAGGGGCGGTGGCAGCAGCAGCGCGATCACGCAACCGAAGGTCAGCTTCCTCGGCACTGAGATCGACAACCGGGTCGACGGCGGCAACGAACCGCCGCTATTCCACCCGCGGATCTCCTCCCTCACCACGGAAACCGGCCAGTCCATCGCCGTCTCCTACAGCGACCCGGACTGCTCCCGGCTGAACAAGACGATGCCGTCGGCGCCCGATGCCGACACGAGGTCCTGTTACAACGTGTACTGGACCGTCCCTGGGGGCGTCACACCTGTCTCCGACTGGTTCAACAAGACCCGGGTCCAGACGGTCGGCATCTCCGATGCGACCGGTACGGGCTCGCCCATGCAGGTCACCAACTACACATACTCCGGTCCGGCCTGGCATCGCGACGACTCCGAACTGACCGACGACACCTACCGCACGTGGGACCAGTTCCGCGGCTACCGGACCGTCACCGTCACCACGGGTACCGCGCCCGACCCGATCACACAGAAGACCACCACATACCTGCAGGGCATGGACGGCGACGTCCGCGCGGACGGATCCAAGCGCTCGGTCAGCGTGACGGACAGCGTCGGAGATATCGTCACCGACAGCGACTGGCTGAGCGGGACCCCGCTGGAGGCCGACACCTACACGCGAGCCGACGGCAGCGTGAATGCCAAACAGATCTACCTACCGCAGTCGTTCACCACCACCGCGACCCACAGCAGCGGGTCCGCACTGCCCGCCGTCGTCGCCCGCATGATCAAGAGCAGCCAGCAGCGGACCTACGGGTTGCTCGCGAACGGCAACTGGCGTGAAGCCGAGACGGACACGTCCTACAACAGCAACGCGCTGCCCACCACCATCGACGCCAAGGGCGACGTCAGCGTGGCCTCCCAGGAGAAGTGCGCCACCACCAGCTACGCCACCCCGCTCAGTGGCAACCCTATGATGCTCTCCTACCCGGACGAGATCCTCACCGTCGCCGGCCCCTGCAGCACCACCCCTGGTGGCAGCAGCACCATCTCCGACAAGCGGATGCTCTACGACGGCGACGGTACCGTCACCAACCCGGGAACGTTCGGCCATCTGAGCAACACTGGCGATCTGACAGCCACCCAAACCATCACCGGTTACAGCGGCGGAGCCCCCGCCTACCGCACGACCCAGGCGATCGCCCACGACTCCTACGGGCGCGCCATCCAGGTCCAGGACGCAGCCGGTAACACCACCAAAACCACCTTCACCCCCACCACCGGACAGCTTCCGACCAAGGTCGTCACCACCAATCCCCATCCCTACGACTGGTCCACGACCGCGGTCATGGATCCGCTGCGCGGCCTGACGATGACCAGCACGGACCCCAACGGCCGCACCACCACCATCGACTACGACGCTCTCGGGCGCCGCACCGCATTGTGGCTGCCGGGACGCTCGACCTCACAAAGCGCCAGCAGAACCTTCACCTACACCGTCAACGGCACGGCACCCCCCACCGTCACCACCAAAACCCTGCGTGACGACAGCAACTACAGCACTGCCATCAACATTTACGATGGCATGCTGCAGCTGCGCCAGACGCAGTCCACGACCGCCAACAACCAGTCCGGACGGCTGATCTCCGACACCTTCTACGACAGCCACGGCTGGGCGCGGAAGACCAACAGCGCCTACTACGAGAGCAGCACCGCCCCGACGACCACCATGTGGGTCGCCAACGACAACCAGGTGCCCTCACAGCAGGTCACCGTCCGCGACGGGCAAGGACGACCGATCGCCACCCAGCTGTGGTCCCAGGGAACGCAGCAGTGGCAGTCCACCACCGCCTACCCGGGCATCGACCGCACCGACATCACCCCGGCACCCGGTGGCACGGCGACCTCGGCCTTCACCAACGCCCTCGGCCAAACCACCGCGACCTGGACATACAGCGACACGTCCACGCCGACCGGCAAGGCATCCGACGCGGTCGTCACCAACTACACCTACACCCCCGTCGGGCAGGTCGCCACCATGAGCGACAACGCGGGCAACAAGTGGACCTACAGCTACGACCTGCTGGGCCAGGAGACCAAGCAGACCGACCCAGACACCGGCACCACGACGTTCGACAAGTACGACAATCTCGGCAACCTCCTGCAGACCACCGACGCGCGCGGCCAGACACTCTCCTACGCCTTCGACGTCCTGGACCGTAAGACCGCCGAGTACTCCGGTGCATGGACCGCGACCCCCGACCCGAGCAAGCAACTCGCGTCGTTCACCTACGACACCCTGGCCAAGGGATACCCCACCTCGTCGACCCGCTACATAGGCGGCGCCGGCGGAGACGCCTACACGCAAGCCATCACCGGCTACACCACCGACTACCGGCCCACCGGCGCCTCCACCACCATCCCGGCATCGACCGGATTCCCCAGCAACAACACCGGCAGCACGACCAACACCTACACCGTCAAGTACAGATACACCCCCGTCATGGGGCTGCTCTCCGAAACCGATTACGAAGCGGACGGCGGCCTTCCCACCGAGACCGTCGGCTATGGCTACGACCTGCAAGGCCTACTCGACGGCTTCGGCGGCAACGGAACCTACCTCGACACCACTGACTACACCCCACTCGGCCAGGTGACCGACACCAGATGGGGGCTGTACGGGGAACAGGTCGAGCCGACCTTCTCCTACGACGCCGCCACCGGCCGAGTCACGCAGTCCACGGTGAACCTGCAGACCAGCTCCACCTCCGCGCTCGACGTCACCAGCTACCGCTACAACCAGGCAGGGGACGTCACTGCGGTCTCCGATGCCCAGTCCGGCGGCACCACGGACACCCAGTGCTTCACCTACGACCACCTGAACCGGCTGACGACGGCCTGGACCGACACCGCAGGGCTGAGCCAGGCCAGCGCCGGCAGCACCGGCGGATGCACGACCAGCACCCCCGCAGCCTCCACCATCGGCGGCCCCGCCTCGTACTGGCAGTCCTACACATACAACGCACTCGGTGACCGCACCCAGCAGGTGCAGCACGACACCACCGGCAACACCGCGAACGACGTCACCCAGAAGGCGACCTACCCGGGCAGCGGCACCTCCCCCGCCACCCTGGCGAACGCCGCAACCAAAGTCACCACCACCGGCCCCAAGGGCACGGCGACGATGACGCCGCACTACGACGACGGAGCCGGCAACACCACCGGACGCACGGTCACCACCTCGGGCCCGCTCGTCTCCGGCCTGACCCGTTCGGGCACCAAGCTGTGCGTCGATGACTCCTCTTCCGCCACCACAGACGGCAACAAGATCGACCTGTGGACCTGCAACGGATCCGACGGACAGCAGTGGACGATCGGAACCGACGGCACGGTACGCGTGCTCGGCAAGTGCCTCGATGTATCCGGCGGCGGAACAGCCAACGGCAACAAGACCGACCTCTCCACCTGCAACGGCGGTACCAGCCAGAAGTGGAAGGCCGGGGCGAACGGCTCGCTGGTCAACACAACGTCCGGCAAATGCCTGGACGATCCGTCAGCCTCCACCACCAACGGCACACAACTGCAGATCTGGACGTGCAACGGGACACAGGCGCAGCGCTGGACGAACGTGACGATGGGCACCGTCCTGCCTGGCACCACCCAGACACTCGCCTACGACGCCGAAGGCCGGACCGCCTCGGTAACCACACCGTCCGGCGGCAAGAATCAGACCACCAGCTACCTCTACGACGCCAACGGCAGCCTACTCCTCCAGACCACACCAACCAGCAAGATCCTCTACCTCTTCGGCGGCGCCGAACAGCTCACCCTCAACACCAGCGCAGGAACCGTCACCGGCCAGCGGTACTACCCCGGCCCAGACGGCATCACCGAAGTACGCTCCTCCGACGGCAAGCTGAGCTACGAGGTCTCCAACGCCCAGAACACCGCCACGGAAGACATCGCCGCGTCGAACCTGGCCGTCACCCGCCGCTACTTCGACCCTTACGGCAACCCACGCGGCCCGCAGCCGCCCACCTGGGCCGACAACCACGGCTACCTCGGCAAACCCGCCGATCCCACCACAGGCCTCGACCTGCTCGGCGCCCGCAACTACGACCCCGTCCAGGGCCGCTTCCTTACTGCCGACCCCCTGATGGAGGCCGGCGACCCCAACCAGATGAGCGGCTACTCCTACGCCGGCGACGACCCAGCCAGCAAGTCCGACCCCAGTGGCCTGTTCCTGCCGGGAGATGTGCTCGGCGGACCCCCAACCGGCGGTACTGGCGGCTCCTCACCCACCGACCCGAGTTGGCACGGCGGCACCACGACCTCCAGCGGAGACACCACAGCAGCTCCGGCCGGCGGGCCCGTCTGCAACGTCGCGTCGAAGTTCGGTGGCGACGTCTGCGAAGCCCAGCAGATGGCAGAAAACGGGCCGCCGACGTCGGGCACACTCCGCGACGCCATAGCCGGGGCGCTCGATGAAGTCATCAACCTCGTCGAGCAATACAACCCCGCCTGGGCGATAGGCAACGTGCCCCATGACGTGGCGAATGGCATGGTCCCGGGCATCGCAGGTCCACCGATGTACATACAGCCACGCCACGTGACCGCGCATGCCCTGCACGCGAACCCCAACACGGACGCGTACAAGGGCGCCGCAGCAGCGGTAGTCCTTGCGACAATGGCAGTCAGCGACGGAGGCGATGCCCCCGGGGCAGCCGCCGCGGCCGTGGCCGATGCCAGCAACGCCCAAGACGGCCTCGCAGCCGCAGCCGAGGTCAAAAACGTCGTCAGCCAAACCACCGAAGAAGCCACAGCAACCGCCGCAGCTCCCAGCGAGCCCGCCACCGGCGCCTCCGGCACCGGAGAAGGCCGCTGCAGCTTCAGCCCGTCAACCCGCGTATTGATGGCGCACGGCAAGACCAAGGCGATCGCCGCGGTCAAAACCGGCGACAAGGTGGAAGCCGGCGACCCGACCACCGGCAAACACCGAGGCCCCCGCACCGTCCAGCACGTATGGATCAACCACGACCACGACCTGCTCGACGTAACGATCCGCACCAAGACCGGCCACACCGCCACCCTTCACACCACTGCCAACCACCCCTTCTGGGACGACACCGCCCGAAGTTGGCTCCCCGCTGGCCGACTGCACATCGGCGACGCCCTCAACACCGCCGCCAACGGCCATGTCCACGTCGTCACCACCCACATCACGCCGGGCACTGCAAACCGTTGGAATCTCACCGTCCAGCAACTCCACACGTACTATGTGCTGGCGGGCGGCACGCCGATCCTGGTCCACAATTCCAACGGGTGCGGTCCGGATAATCAAACTTTTGCGACACGGTCTGAAGCGAAGGCGGCGGCGTACAGTCGGGCAGGAATTCCATCTGACGCAGTCCCGGATTCGGTATGGACGGTTGGTGACGATGTGACCCAGCGCGGGATGCCTGGCTATAGGTTTGATTCAAATCCGGGTGCGCATGGGATCTACGAACAGTTTGAAACGGAGGGTGGATCCCGTCTAATCGCCGAGCACACCAATGATCCAAATGCACCATTCCCTCACTTCCATGCGGGACAGCCGAAAACAGACCCGACTCGCGATGGTGTCAACTTCGGCTGGGATATGGCCTCCGAATTTGAGCGATATTCCCCGGTGGAAGGCTCGCACCACATGTACTATGAATCGATCGGGTGAGTTTCTTGGATCTCGAAGCACGCAGGTCATTGCTGGAGTCGGCGGGCCTTGACGTCCTGGATAGTGCATGGTTGGCGGAAGTCCCGGAGCCTATGGCGGCGTGGCGTCCAATTATCATCGGTGGGGCCAAGCCTGCAGTTAGGGTTCGCATCCGAGATGCGAATACTCATCTTTCTGAGGTGCAGGATCAATGGGTGCGACTGTCCGAGGAAGTTGGACTATTTGGAGATCGAGGTGACTTTCTCATCAGCGTGGCTGGTGTGGGTGCAGCGAATGCCCCATGGGCACACGTCCGACGCACCAAGTCGATGAGGCTTGCTGAGCGACTTGGGTCCATGGAAGGAGAGCCGGAGTTTGTTGCGATGTCCCTCGACGGCCGCGTTTCATGCGGAGTGACAACTGAGGAATATGAAGTCTGGATTTTGACGGCGCTGATCGATTAGGTGCCATCAAGTGAAATTACGGAGGCCCCATCGGATTTGTTTCCGATGGGGCCTCTGGGGTGTCTGACGGCAGTAGATGACGCTGAGATTGAAAGGGTGG